>CBIHNU010000005.1:0-181390 GCA_966211585.1 uncultured Noviherbaspirillum sp.
GGTGGTGGTGACGGCGCAAGCCGGCATCGGCGTGGCCGCGAGCGATGGCGTGCATGTGGCGGCCGGCGAAGCCGCGCATCTCGGCAGCGGCCGGGATACGCATATCGCGGTCGGCGAGGCGTTATCGATTCATAGCGGGCAGGCAATCGGGCTGCTGGCCGGTGCGGTCGGGGCTGATGATGACGGTAGCGGGATCAAGCTCTACGCGGGACAGGGCGATGTGCAATTGCAGGCGCACAGCGATGCGATGACGTTCGCCGCGCATGACCTGGTGCGGCTGATCAGCGCCAACAGCCATGTTGATTTCGCGGCGGCCAAGCGCATCGAGATTTGCACCGAGGGCGGCGCGAGCCTGACGATCGAAGGCGGCAACATCACGTTCGCGTGCCCGGGCACGATCTCGATCAAGGCGGCAAGCAAGCGCTTTGCGGGACCGGCTAGCCATTCTTATGGACTGCCGCGCTTCCCCAAATCGATCTGCAAGCGTTGCAAACGCAATGCCGCAGGCTCAGGCTCGCCATTTTCCGTCGTCGGCGACTGACGGCTTCACCGGGGAAATTCATCATGAACATCAACCGCTATCCACAAGACTGGCAAGCTGACTTGTATCGGCAAATGGAATACTTGCAGCAGCAGTTCCCGCAGGCCCGCACATACGCATTGATCGAAGGCGTGCTCAACGAGTCATGTTATCCGTTGCTCAAGCGCGCAGGGCACCTCGCATATCGCGCGCTGTTTTCCGGCACACCGAATGCCGATGAAGAGACCCTCGGTCTATCGCCGCTGCTGGCCGAATACGAGCCGGCGCAACAGCGCGCATGGGATGCGCTGTTGCAGAAGACGGATGGCTGGTCGGCCCTGAGTCTGATCGTGACGCCGGAATCGCTGTCGCAACTTGCCAATAGGTTGGCGCCATGGTGCATCGTGGATGCGGCCGGACATCCCCTCGCCTTATCGTTCGCCGATACGCGAATTCTTCCCGAGCTCGTGAAGATACTTACGCCCCAGCAGTCGGAGCAATTCTGCGGGCCGGCACTGTACTGGCAATATGTGACGCGGGAGGCAAAGTGGGAAGCCCTGTCGTTACCGGGCTCGGCAAAGCCGCCATCGGACGCTGTGACATTGGATGAACGTCAATGCGCTTCCTTGATCGCTGCGGCTGAAGCGGACCATGTGCTGTATCAATTGCAGGCCAGCAGCGCAAGTCTTGTCGACCGCTACGCACCAGCACGTGCGCATGCACTGGCGCGCTACTGGCTGTCCTGCGCCGATCATGCGCAAATCGAGTCCGTGCCGGCACGGGTCGAACTATGCGAGATGGGGCTGACGCATTCAGGGTTGGAAAATCATCCGCGCATTGCGACCTGGCTGGCGGCACCAAGCAAGGCGCAATCCATTGCATCGCTGCGTGAAGAGTTGTTGCCGGACGCGTTGGCATAGTGCGTACTCATCGGCAGAGTTACTGGAGCATTGAATTCCCGAGGCGTGAGTCGATGGACATGCACACGTTTTTTCAAAAACCCTCCAATTCCACTCACTCTTTTGCATGCGTGGACATGGCGATCTTCTCTCAATAAAAAGCAATATCAATGATGAAAACAAGCAGGCATTTATCGATGAGCATTATGAAAAAAAAGCCACTCCACCATTTTTTCCGCATGCTTGAGATTGCCGCGCTGGCTGCGCTGCTCACCGCATGTGCGACGCCCCCGGAAAAGAAAGAAGAACAGTCCGGCGGCGCGGTCCATGCGCTCAATTACTCGGCGCGCGAAGTCGCCTATATCGCCGTCGAACATCCCGGCCATCCCGAAGGCGGAGGCGGCGGCGACGCGCTCAATCCGTATGGCGGCGGCGGTGACATTTGCTGCTTCTCGGTTCCCGCGAAGTGGAGTCCTGACATCAGGGTAGTAATCGTCTATCAGTTCTACCCTGAGAAAACCTATCGCAGAGTGGAGGTTGGCGTGCCGCCCTACCCGAATGGCAAGGCCGGGGATATCTGGCTGATTGTGCATCCGGACGAAAGCGCTGAAGCGGTGGTATCGGATTTCGGCCCGAGCCGGCCGGAGTGGCCGGGGAAAATCAAGGGGTATCCGGTGCCTTCGCGAGAATATCGGTTGAAGCGGTGGGAAGAGAAGCTGCAGAGAGAAAAGACGGATTTAGCTGCAATGAAAAAAGCCCTCTCTGGAGATACTACAGGCTTATCACCTGAAGAACTCGCGCGCCTTAAGCGCGGCATTAAATATTCAGAGGAAGAAGTTAACCGAATGGAAGGCACTAAACCATGACGGCGTTACTCGCAAATTTGTACTCGCCCGGCGCGGCAGATCCTGCTCGTAGAGAAATGTTCTTTGATGAGAAAAAAGAGATTCCAATATTAAAAGAATTTATCCATGATCGGGAGTGCCAAGACAACCAATTTCCGCCGTCCTGCGACGTCAACCTCTTCTTCGGCTTCTTCTTCGACGGCACCAACAACAACCTGAAACGCGACGCGTCCCACCACACACACAGCAACGTCGCGCGTTTGTATGGTGCCTTCCCCGGCACCAAGGACGACAACGGCAGCGAAGCCTGGCCGGACTTCAAAACCAAATATCACAACAGCTTCTTCCGCACCTATGTGCCAGGTGTCGGCACGCCCTTTGACGATGTAGCCGATACAGGTGCGGGCTTCAATTGGGACGATGACCGCCCGAAAGGACTGGGCTTTTGCTACAAGGGACAGAACCGGATCATCTGGGCGCTGGTTCAGGCAATCAACAACGTCCACAAGTACTACACTGACGCGCCGCTGATCGACAAGGATGAATTCAAGCGACGCTTCAACAGGCTGGAATTGCCGGGGTTCGGCGCGACGGTCGTTGATTTCAATCCGCCTGTCGACGGCGTATATCAACCGCCAAGTCCGATGGAAAAGCTGGAAGCGGCTTTTACCGATGCACTGCAACAATTGCATGCGAAGCTCGGCGCATATCTTCCGGCTGGACCAGGCAAGAGCCGCGACAAGGGAACGGTGATCAATATTTATGCGTCATTGTTCGGATTTTCTCGCGGCGCAGCCGAGGCACGCGCATTCGCCAACTGGTTCATCTGGTTGTGTCGGCTCGATGCCAGAATCAGCGGCACCGCCGGAATGAGCCTCGGCACCATTCCATTGACAATCGACTTCATGGGCCTGTTCGACAGCGTCGCTTCGGTAGGGTTTGCGGCTTCGTTCATCATCGCCGACGGGCATCAGGCATGGGCCGATGCCGAGCAATCGCTGCGGATTCCGCTTGAACCGGCGCAGTGTCTGCACCTCGTTTCCGGCCATGAGATCCGGCGTTCGTTTCCGCTCGATTCCGTGCTCTACAAAGGCAGACTTCCGCCGAACTGCAAGGAGGTCGTTTTCCCCGGTGTGCATTCCGACATCGGCGGCGGCTATAAGCCGCGGGAACAGGGCAAAGGCAGCGATCCCGAAGGAGCGGACCTGATTTCGCGAATTACGCTAGCGGTGATGTATAAAGCAGCACGGCTCGCCGGCGTGCCGCTGAAACTTGAAGAAGCACCGGATTCCGTCAAGCGCGCATTCAAGATAGATCCCGGCGTGATCGAAGCCTTCAATACGTATCTTCAGGCGTGCGGCGTACAGCCTGGAAAACCTGTCACTGGATCGTTGCACGAGTTGATGGAGCACCAGCACAGGCTGTACATCCAATGGCGCAAGAAAATGCTGGGAAAGATGACGCTGTTGCCTGGCTATGCTGATTGTGATGCATTGGACCGAGAGGACATTCTGAAAGCGGATGCAGAATTCCGGGATGAAATCGGCTATTTCGAAGCATGGCGGAAAAATCATTTGCATCAGGAATTCGACCAACTACCCAGTATTCCCGAGTGGAGCGCGATTGACGCGTACTGGGATCAGCCGGCGCCGCGGACAGACATCACGGATCTTTTCGATCGGTTCGTGCACGATTCGCGCGCCTGGTTCAAGCCGCTGGGGAAGGATGTACCGGATCTGCAGCACGAAATGGAAATGTTATCGATACAAGACGAAAAGGCCCGCGATTGGGAAGCGGACCCGCGCCATGCCGGAAAACAGAATCCGTATGCGATAACCGGCACGAACAGGGAAAAACTGGAGAAATACCTCGCCTACAAGCGAAGCCACAAGAACAGTGGCGATGACCGCGAAGGGCTGACGCCGGAATCGAAAGGACGGGAGCCGGCAGAGATAGGCGGCGGCTATTTGCGCTATCGAAAGATTTACATGGGGTCGGACTGGTACAAGCCATCGGGGGCGCATTACGCGGGCCTCGCTCCCAAAGTGAATAAAGAAAAGTCGAAATTGGCGACCGCGAGCGAGAAACTGGTGGAGGCAGACACCCACGCATGATTGATACTGGACGACAAAGCCGCGGTTCTTGAGTTTCACCAATGCTGAGAGCAATGTGGCCTGAAATACGATCGTGCTCTCGCCTGCATGCTCGGTGTAGCGCCCTCGATCATCAGCAGGATCCGTGGTCGACGATTGTCATCGGTTCGGCACTTCTGTTACGCATATTGGAAATCATCGATACCAATCCGAGCAGGCTGCAAAGGCAGTTGGCGTATCGTCGTTCTTCAGAATCGAGGTAGACCAGGAAAACGTCGAGGGTCGTCAATTTTCTGCTTACCAGCGATGTCACCTCCTTTCGACGTAATGCAAATCACCTGTCCGCGTCGTGCATCGCGCGTTCCAGCGCCAGCCGCGCCATGATCTGCGACACATGCGTCAGCCCCTGCGGAAAATTGCCGAGCATTTCATTTTTTTCGACCGAAAACTCCTCCGGCAACAGGCCGACATCATTGGCGCAATCGCACGCACGATGGTAGTACTGCCACGCGAGATCAACCCGCCCTTGCAGCGCGAGACAACTGACAAGCCAGAAGGTGCATGGCAGGAACACACCTTCGTTTCCCGGCAGGCCGTCCGGTGAGTTGTAGCGCGCCAGCAGGCCCTTGCGGTCCAGCGCGTGCCGGATCGCATCGGTAGTGCGAATCATGCGCGGGTCGTCGTAACGCACGAAGCCGATACGCGGCAACAGCAGTAGCGCCGAATCCAGGTATTCATTGTCAAACGCCTGCACGAACACGCCACGTTTCGCATCGTAGCCTTCGTTGTCGATCGCATCGCGAATCGCATCGCGGATCTGCCTCCAGCGTTCGACCGGCGCGTCGCGCGCGTCGCGTTCGGCCAGCATCACGCCGTAATTCATCGCCGACCAGCACATCGCCTTCGAGTGCACGTAATGAAACGGGCCGCCGCGAAATTCCCAGATGCCGTAATCCTGCTTCGGCCATTCGGTGCTTACGGTCTCCACCACGTCGACCAGGAAATCCCAGTAATGCGCGTCGATCTCACGGCCGCCGACGCGCCACTCCCACGCCAGTTCCATCACTTCGCCATATACGTCGAGCTGGTTCTGCTTGGCCGCGTAATTACCGATGCGCACCGGCTGCGAGCCGCGGTAGCCTTCGAGCCAGCCGATCTCGATTTCGGTCAGGCGGCGCTTGCCGTCGACGCCGTACATGATCTGCAGCTGGCTGGCGCTGCCCGCGCAACTGCGCTGGATGAAGCGCAGGAAACCGTCCGCTTCGTCGAAGCAGCCAAGCTGGTACAGCGCGTGCAGCGTGAACACCGAATCGCGTACCCAGCTGAAACGGTAGTCCCAGTTACGCGTACCGCCTATCCATTCCGGCAGCGAGGTGGTGGGCGCGGCGACGATGGCGCCGGTACGCCGATAAGTCAGCGACTTGAGCACGATCGCCGATCGCATGCTCTGCTCGTCGAACTGGTACGGCCAGCGCATGCGGCCCGACCATTCCTGCCAGCAGGCGCAGGTGCGCTGCAAGCCGCCGTCGGCGTCCACGTCGTCGAGAATGCGGTGCTTCAGCGCTTTCTCGATCAGCTCGGGTGGTTCGAAATGCACGATCAACCGCATCCGTTCGCCGGCGCGGATCGTGACGCAGCCCTGCAGATCGTGGTTATCGATCACGTCGAGCGGGCAGTCGGCGTGCAGGATCAATCCCTTGTTGCTGCCGATCGCGCTGTAGGTATTGTTCTCGTGGCAGCGCATGGCGGGCAGGATCTCGCCATAATCGAAGCGCGGCCGGACTTCGATGCACATGCTGACTTCGCCCGCCACGCCTTCGACCAGCCGCACCAGGTTGTAGTGCGCCTGTTCCGGCGCTGCTGCATCCATCACGAAGAAGTCGTACAGCCGGACTTCGCCCCGCGCCGTCTTGAAGTGCGTTTCCAGCACCATCGTTCCCTGCAGATAGCGGCGCGCCATCGCGCTGCCGTCTTCTTCCGGCGCAATGAGGCAATAGCCGCCGTCGTTCCAGTCGAGCAGGCGACCAAAGCAGCTATCCGAATCGACGCGCGGCATGCAGCACCAGTCGACCGAACCGTGGCGCGAGATCAACGCGGAGCAATGGCAGTCGCTGATCAGCGCGTAATCGCCGATCGGCGGATAAGAGGTGTCTGGCTGGCTCATGGCGGTCGGTCGAACAGTGTGGAGAATGCGATGAAGATCAGACCGGCGTCAATCGGGAAAGTTGCGGTTTCTTCATTTTGCCGCTTGGTATGCAGGCCGGACAGCCGCAGCCACCGCGTTTGTCCCGGTTCGCGAATGTACTGATGGAGGAACTGTCCGAAGGCAGGCCGGCCGCTTTCCCGCATTCGCGGCCGGCGCCGGGCTTGCATGATCTTGCCATTGCCGTTCCAGCGATCCGGGGAATTACCTATCCCGATTTCTGCTCGCCCTTTGCCGGCAGTTTGAGCGGCAGGAACAGCGTCGCGTCTTCCCGCTTAAGCAGCAAGGCCACGGTCTTGCCCGGATGCTCGGCCAGCTTCGCTTCCAGCTCGGCGATGCTATTCACCGGCTGCCGATTGATGCTGACGATGATGTCGCCCGGCTGCACGCCGGCGCGCTGCGCCGCGCCGGTCGCACCGCGCACCAGCACGCCGGACGGAATATCAAGCTGTTTGCGCTGTTCCGGCGTCAGCTCGCCCAGCACCAGGCCCGCAGCGTCGGGCGCGTTCTGTTCCGATTCACCGGTGGCGGAAGGCTTTGCCGCCAGTTCGCCCAGCGTCACCTTCACCGGCACGTGCCCACCCTTGCGCCATACATCGACGGTGGCCGTGGTGCCGGGCTTGCTGCTGGCAATATAGCGCGCGAGGTCCGCCGAGTCCTCGACCGGGTGACCGTTGACGCCAAGAATCACATCGCCCGGCTGTATGCCGGCCTTCGCCGCCGGGCCGCCTTTCTCGACCATCGCCACCAGCGCGCCACGCGGCTCTTTCAGGCCGAACGACGCTGCCAGTTCGACCGTCAGTTCCTGCGCCTGCACGCCGATGCGTCCGCGCGTCACCTTGCCGTTGGCGCGCAACTGCTTCGCGACATCCAGCGCGATGTCAATCGGGATCGCGAACGACAGCCCCATGAAGCCACCGGTGCGGCTATAGATCAGCGAGTTGATGCCGACCACGTCGCCGTGCATGCTGAACAGCGGCCCGCCCGAATTGCCGGGGTTGACCGCGACGTCGGTCTGAATGAACGGCACATAGCTTTCATCCGGCAGCGAACGGCCCTTGGCGCTGACGATGCCGGCGGTCACGCTGTTTTCGAAGCCGAACGGCGCGCCGATCGCCGCTACCCACTCGCCCACTTCAAGCCGCGACGGATCGCCCAGCCGCACCACCGGCAGACCAGTGGCATTGATCTTCAGCAGCGCCACGTCGGTGTATGGATCGGTGCCGATCACCTTCGCCTTGTATTCGCGCTTGGTGGTCAGCTTGACTGTCACTTCGTCCGCATCGGCCACCACATGGCCGTTGGTCAGGATATAGCCGGCGGGGTCGATGATGAAACCCGAACCGAGGCTCTGCTCCTCGAACTGGCCATCATTCGGCGGCGGCATGAAGCGCCGGAAAAATTCGGAGAACGGATCGCCTGGCTGAAGCTGATCATTCTGGTCCTGCGTCACAGTGCGCGTGCTGCTGATATTGACTACCGCCGGCCCCTGTTGCTTGACCAGGGTCACGAAATCAGGCAGCACGGTCGGCACCGCCGCGGCAGGTGCGGGTTGCTGCCGCGCCGGCTGTGCGGATGCGGCACAGGCGCAGAGCGCGAAGGACAGCGCGAGCACGGCGGAAAGACACTTTTCAATCATGGTCTGGACAGGAGTCATGGTGTTCGCAGGTTGTTGAGGAGCATGTGAAGCCCGCCGTCTGTGCCACGCGGACCAGTCTTCGTCAGCCGGAGCAAAAGCGATGCCCACAACAGGTGAGGATGCCACTGGCGGCACTGGCATATCGCTTGCAGCGCCTCTGTCTACCTTAAGGCATATTTCCCAATGACGATAACCGTTTCCTTCTGCCGCCCATGGACGCTCGCGCTTGTACTCGCACTATCGGCACTGCCGGTGTTCGTATCCGCGCAGATTGAAAAATCGCCCGCCGAATCGCCGGCCAATGCGATAGAGAATCCAGCGGACAATCTGGAAAACAAGCCAGTGGACAGGCAAATCGGCGACTGCATATTGCGCCCCGGCACGCTCTGCGCGGACATGAATCTCGAAGGCGTCGACATGCGCGGAACCGATCTGTCGCATGCGCAATTCAGCAGAACCAACCTGACTGATGCGGACCTGCGCAACGCCAGCTTCAAAGGCGCGAACCTGCGTCTCGCGACGCTACGCAGCGCCGATCTGCGCGGCGCGGTATTCGAGGGAGCGGAACTTCGGAGCGCGAACCTGATCGCAGCCCGGTTTTCCGGTGCCAGCCTCGTCAACGCCAACCTGCAAAACGCCTATCTCGATGCCGCCGACTTGCGCGGGGTGCAGGCACGCGGCGCAAATTTTTTCCTCGCCGAACTACGCCGCGCGCGGCTCGACGGCGCGCTACTCGAAAAGACGGACTTCCGTTCCGCCGATCTGCGCGACACATCGCTGCGCGGTGCCGATCTGCGCGGCGCCAATTTCACCAACGCCGATCTGCGCCGTGCTGACCTGAGCGGCGCGGAACTCGAACGCACCAGCTTTACCGGCGCCCAGACCACAGGCTGCATCGGCTGCCCGCGTCATCACTAGCGTCCCGAGTTGGAAATGCATTCTGAAACGACCAGGATTCAAGGCCAGTCGGGTGGCTGCCCGACCTGGCGGTATATTTGCTGCAGCCGCTCCGGCGGTACCGGCTGCGGCGGTTGCATCGAATCGTATTCCGGCCCGCTTTCCAGCTCGGCGCGGCTGACCCGCACCTGCACCGCGCCGCTCTCCCAGTCAACGCCGTCGATGCGCTGGGGCGACACCAGCACATGCTTGCCGGGCCACCAGTTGCGCGTATCGACCACCATCAGCTGAATCGACCAGTCCTGCTCATCGAACAGGAAATCGGCAACATGGCCGATGTGATCGTCGGTGGTCCGTATGTCGTAGCCGATCACTTCGCGGCAGCTGCGCAGGTGCAGATCGTCGCCCTCGTGCGTCGCCTGTTGCTGCGCTTCGCGTTGCGGCGCACTCTCCTGCAGCGTCGGATCGATCACGCCGGGAAACATCTCGTAGCCCCACAGGTAAGGCCCGCTCCAGTATTCCGGATAGCCGTAATACTGATGAATCTCGGCTTCGTTCTGACGGGAAACAGGCTTGGTATTTTCAATGCCGGGGCTGTCGCGAATCTGCTGCTGCGTCAACGTCAGTTGCAACGTCTTGTCCTTGCCATTCCAGCCGCCGGCGGCGAGCGAAGCCGGTGGAATCAGCACGCGTCTGCCGCTCAGCCAGCCGCCGGTATCGACCACCAGGTAGCGCATCGTCCAGCGGCTGTCGTCGAAATAAAGATCGTCCACCGTTCCCACCTTGCCGTCGGTGGCAACGACCGCGTAACCCTTCACTTTCTTTGCACTGTGCAACATGTGTCTGCTCCCAGGTCGATTGTGAAACCGATTGTGAAGCCTGCGCCTGCCATCCGGAAAGCGGCCAAGACTGCCACGCAAAAATCACACCTGCCACGAAACATCGCCTGGCGGCACGCGACGGCGCAGCGCATGAAGTTATTACCGTCCACCTGTAATTTTTTCCGGTTCATCTGTTTCGACGATCCGCTCGCGGCACGGGTCATGCGCATTCGATGCGCGCTTCTTTTCCGCGCTTCCTCCCTGGTTTGGCATACCCCTTGCTGCCCTTCTTTTTTTATCAACCATTCCGATGGAGGTGCATATGGCGACGACGGTCAGCGATTTCCTGTTGCAGCGGTTGACCGCGTGGGGCGTGCACCGCATCTACGGTTACCCGGGCGACGGCATCAACGGCATCATGGGCGCGCTCGGTCGGCAGAAGGACGGCGGGATCGAATTCGTGCAGACCCGGCACGAGGAACTGGCGGCATTCATGGCCTGCGCGCATGCCAAGTTCACCGGCGAGGTCGGTGTCTGTCTCGCAACCTCCGGCCCCGGCGCGATCCATCTGCTGAATGGCTTGTACGACGCGAAGATGGATCACCAGCCAGTGGTCGCGATCGTCGGCCAGCAAAAGCGCTCGGCGATGGGTGGTGACTTCCAGCAGGAAGTGGACCTGATGTCGCTGTTCAAGGATGTTGCGCACGAGTTCGTGCATACCGCGATGGTGCCGGACCAGATGCGCCACCTGGTGGACCGCGCGCTGCGGATCGCGCGCGACCAGCGCACGGTGACCTGCATCATCCTGCCGAATGACGTGCAGGAAATGGACGCGGTCGAAACGCCGCCGCGCGAGCACGGCACCATCCACAGCGGCATCGGCTACACCGGCCGCCCGAGCGTCCCCGGCCAGCTGAGCCTCTCCGCTGCCGCCGATGTGCTCAACGCCGGCAACAAGGTCGCGATGCTGGTCGGCGCCGGCGCGCTGCATGCGACCGACGAGATCATCGAAGTCGCCAACCTGCTGAATGCCGGCGTCGCCAAGGCGCTGCTCGGCAAGGCCGCGGTGCCGGACGACCTGCCGTTCGTCACCGGTTCGATCGGCCTGCTCGGCACCAAGCCGAGCTGGGACATGATGACCGAATGCGACACGCTGCTGATGGTCGGCTCATCGTTTCCGTATTCCGAATTCCTGCCGAAGGAAGGCCAGGCGCGCGGCGTGCAGATCGACATCGACGGCCGCATGCTGAACCTGCGCTACCCGATGGAAGTCGGCCTGATCGGCGACAGCAAGGCCAGCCTGCGACAGCTGATTCCGCTGCTGAAACAGAAGCACGAGCGCGGCTGGCGCGACGATATCGAAAAGAACGTCGCACGTTGGTGGAAGGTGCTGGAAGCGCGCGCGATGGCCGAGGCCAATCCGATCAATCCGCAACGCGTGTTCTGGGAACTGTCGCCGCGCCTGCCCGACGGCTGCATCCTGACCTGCGATTCCGGCTCGTCCGCAAACTGGTACGCGCGCGACCTGAAGATGCGGCGCGGCATGATGGCCTCGCTGTCCGGCGGGCTCGCGACCATGGGCCCCGGCGTGCCGTATGCGATCGCCGCCAAGTTCGCGAAGCCGGACCGGCATGTGATCGCAATGGTCGGCGACGGTGCGATGCAGATGAACGGCGTCAACGGCCTGATCACGATTTCGCGCGCCTGGCACGAATGGCGCGATCCGCGCCTGACCATCATGGTGCTCAACAACAGCGACCTGAACCAGGTGACCTGGGAACAGCGCGTGATGGAAGGCGACCCGAAATTCGTGGCCTCGCAAACGCTGCCGAATTTCCCGTATGCCGCGTACGCCGATCTGCTCGGCCTGAACGGCATCCGGATTGACCGTCCCGACGAGATCGGCCCCGCCTGGGATCGCGCGCTGTCGGCCAAGGTGCCGACCGTGCTGGAAGTGATCGCCGATCCCGACGTGCCGCCGCTGCCGCCGCATATTTCGGCAAAGGAAACCAAGGCCTACATGTCGGCGCTGATGCATGGCGATCCGGACTCGATCGGCATCATCAAGGCATCGGCGAAACAGATGTGGGACAGCTGGTTCCCGGGCGGGAAAGAAGGTTGAACGGCCTGCCACGAGGATGCAAGACAGGCGGCCTCCCTCAAAACAGGAGCATTCCCTCTACCCACAAACCTGTCCCCTCCCCCTTGCAGGGGGAGGGCTAGGGTGGGGTAGAGAGCCTGATTCGGCGCAAGCGTCAACTACCGCCAAACCATTCCAGTCAAATTTGCAAATCCCCACCATGCCCTCCACCATCCGCATCGACCGCATCACCCCATCGGCCTACACCATTCCCACCGATGCCCCCGAATCCGACGGCACCATCGCCTGGGACTCCACCACGCTGGTGCTGGTGCATATCGACGCCGGCGGCAAAACCGGCATCGGCTACAGCTACGCCGACAGCGCAACCGCGAAACTGATCGCCGACAAGCTTGCGCCGCTGATGGTCGGCAAGAACGCGCTGGCGATCAACGCGCGCTGGCAGGAAATGGCTGTTGCGATCCGCAATCTCGGCCGTCCCGGCATCTGTTCGATGGCAATCGCCGCCGTCGACAACGCGTTGTGGGACCTGAAGGCGAAACTGCTCGGCCAGCCGCTGGCCGCGCTGCTTGGCCAGGCAAGGCCCGCGATTCCGGTCTACGGCAGCGGCGGTTTCACCAGCTATTCGATCGACCGCCTGCGCCAGCAACTGCACGACTGGACGCAAAGCGGCATGCATTACGTAAAGATGAAGATCGGCCGCGAGCCGGAATCCGATCTGCAGCGCGTGCATGCGGCGCGCGACGCGATCGGCAACATCCCCGAACTGTTCGTCGACGCCAACGGCGCGTACACGCGCAAGCAGGCGCTGCAGTTCGCGCAGCGCTTCGCCGAACTCGGCGTGACCTGGTTCGAGGAGCCGGTATCGTCGGACGATCTGGCCGGCCTGCATCTGATGCGCGACCGCGGCCCACCCGGCATGGCGATCTCGGCCGGCGAATACGGCTACGACCTGCCCTATTTCCGCCGCATGCTGGATGCGCAGGCGGTCGACGTGCTGCAGGCCGACGCCACCCGCTGCGGCGGCATCACCGGTTTTCTCGGCGCCGCCGCACTATGCGAGGCATTCAACGTGCCGCTGTCGAGCCACTGCGCGCCGACGCTGCACACGCCGCTGTGCTGCGCGGCGCGGCCGGCGGTCCACCTCGAATATTTTCATGACCACGCACGCATCGAACAGATGCTGTTCGACGGCGCACCAACCCCTGACAACGGCAAGCTCGCGCCCGACATGAGCCGGCCCGGTCTCGGCATCGATTTCAAAGAGAAGGACGCGCAATGCTACAGAATCTAGTCGACAGCAGATCATCCGCACCGCCGCTCGCCGCCAATTTCGGTGACATGCAGCAACTGGAAACGGCACTCAGAAAGACGATCACCGGTGAAGTGCGCTTCGACGCCGGCAGCCGCGCACTGTATGCAGCCGACGCGTCGAACTACCGGCAAGTGCCGATCGGCGTGGTGATTCCGAAATCGATCGATGATGTGATCCAGACGGTGCGCCTGTGCTACCAGTACGGCGCGCCGGTGCTATCACGCGGCGGCGGCACCAGCCTGTGCGGACAATGCTGCAACGTCGCGGTGGTAATGGATTTTTCCAAGTACCTGCATCAGGTGCTGGAAATCGATACTGCCGGCAAGACCGCCCGCGTGCAGCCCGGCTGCGTACTCGACGACCTGCGGCACGCCGCCGAAAAACACGGCCTGACTTTCGCGCCCGATCCATCCACGCACAACCACAACACGCTGGGCGGCATGATTGGCAATAATTCCTGCGGCGCGCATTCGGTGATGGGCGGCGAAACGTCGCAGAACGTGATCGAGCTCGATATCCTCACCTACGACGGTACCCGCATGACGGTCGGCGCCACCAGCGAAGCCGAGCTGGAGCGCATCATTGGCGGCAACGACCGGCGCGGCGACATTTACCACCACCTGCGCAAGCTGCGCGACCGTTACGCGGACCAGATCCGCAGCCGCTTTCCCGACATTCCGCGCCGCGTGTCCGGCTACGACCTGCCCGCGCTGCTGCCGGAAAACGGCTTCAACGTCGCGCAGGCGCTGGTCGGTTCCGAAGGCACCTGCGTGGTGATTCTGGAAGCGCGTGTGCGCCTGCTCGACAACCCGCCCGCGCGCTCGCTGCTGGTGCTCGGCTACAAGGACGTGTACGAGGCCGGCGACCATGTGCCGGAGGTAATGAAGCACAAGCCGATCGCGCTGGAAGGCATGGACGACCGGCTGATCTCCGACATGAAGAAAGTGCATCTGCATCCGCAAAATCTGACATTGCTGCCGCCCGGCGGCGGCTGGCTGCTGGTCGAGTTCGGCGGCAAGGACAAGCAGGAATCGGACGGCCACGCGCATGAACTGATGGAAGCGCTGGAAAAGGTCGACAACCCGCCGTCGATGAAGCTGTATGACGATCCGCCGGTCGAGCAGATGTTGTGGAAGGTGCGTGAATCCGGCCTCGGCGCGACCGCGCACGTGCCCGACCAGCCGATCACCTGGGAAGGCTGGGAAGACTCGTCGGTGGCGCCGGAAAAACTCGGCGAATACCTGCGCAAGCTACGCGCGCTGTTCGAGAAATACAGCTACGCCTGCGACCTGTACGGCCACTTCGGCCAGGGCTGCGTGCACACGCGAATCGACTTCGATCTGGAGACGGCGGAAGGCATCGTCAAGTTCCGCGCATTCCTGCATGAAGCCGCGCAACTGGTGGTCAGCCTCGGCGGCTCGATCTCCGGCGAGCACGGCGACGGCCAGTCGAAGGCCGAGCTGCTGCCGATCATGTTCGGCGAAGAACTGATGCAAGCCTTCCGCGAGTTCAAGGGCATCTGGGACCCGCACTGGAAAATGAATCCGGGCAAGATCGTCGGCGCTTACCGCGCCGATGAAAACCTGCGCCTCGGCACCGGCTACAATCCGCCGTCGGTGCCGGTCACCTTCCATTACCTGAGCGACAGCGGCAGCTTCTCGCGCACGCTGCTGCGCTGCGTCGGCGTCGGCGAATGCCGCAAGAAGGAAGGCACGATGTGCCCGAGCTACATGGCAACGCGCGAAGAAATGCACTCGACGCGCGGCCGTACCCACCTGCTGTTCGAGATGGTGCGCGGCGAAGTGATCCGCGGTGGCTGGAAGGACGAATCGGTGCACGAAGCGCTCGACCTGTGCCTGTCGTGCAAGGGCTGCAAAGGCGAGTGCCCGGTCAATGTCGACATGGCCACCTACAAGGCCGAATTCATGGCACATTACTACGATGGCCGAATGCGCCCGCTCAACGCGTATGCGTTCGGCCTGATCGACCGTTGGGCGAAAATGGCGTCGCATATGCCGCGCATCGTCAACTATTTCGGCCAGCACGAACCCTTCGCCGGCATCGCGAAAAAACTGCTCGACATCGCGCCGCAACGCCGCATTCCACAGTTTGCGCATCAGACCTTCAGCGACTGGTTCGCCCAGCGCCGCAACACGCGTACCGGCGGCAAGCGCGTGATCCTGTGGCCGGACACCTTCAACAACTACTACCACCCGGACGTTGCGAAAGCCGCAGTCGAGGTGCTCGAACATGCCGGCTGCCAGGTGGTACTGCCGCGCGGCCATGTCTGCTGCGGCCGGCCGCTATACGAATTCGGCATGCTCGACCGCGCACAAGCCTACCTACGCAACGTGATGGACGTGCTCGGCGACGAGATCCGCGCCGGCACGCCCATCGTCGGCCTGGAACCGGCCTGCGTCTCGGTATTCCGCGACGAACTGCCGAACCTGTTCCCCTATGACGAACAGGCCAAGCGCCTGCACGAGCAGGTCTTCCTGCTCAGCGAATACCTGGACAAGCTCGACGGCGGCTTTCCGTTCCCCGCGTTGCAGCGGCAGGCGATCGTGCATGGCCACTGCCATCACAAGTCGGTGCTGAAGATGGATGCGGAAGAATCGGTGATGAAGAAACTGCAGCTCGATTTCCGCGTACTCGACTCCGGCTGCTGTGGCATGGCCGGCTCGTTCGGCTTCACTAAGGAGAAGTACGACGTATCGATGACCTGCGGCGAACGGGTGCTACTACCCGAAGTGCGACAGGCAGCCGACGACGCGCTGATCATTGCCGACGGCTTCAGTTGTCATGAGCAGATCGTGCAAACGACCGGACGAGCGCCGTTGCATCTGGCGCAAGTGCTGGATATGGCGTTGCGGGAAGGCGGCCGCGACCCGGGTACTTGAATGTGAGGGATCCGGGCAAAGGCTGTTCAGGCACCGTGTTGCGAATACGCCAGAAACAATCCGGCCAGCGCGGCGATGGCCGCGAACGCAGTCGCCGCGCTCAACCACAGCAAGCGTACCCGGTTCGTTTCGATATGCCGGATGAGCTGTGCATTCTGGTCGGCAAGCGCCTTGATGAGCTCGGAAGACGCGAGCATTTGTCCGTGCAAGTCCGCTACCGCAGCCTCCAGCTCGACGGCCCGCGCCTCCAGGGTGGCGATACGTTCGGCTTCCGGCGAAACGCCCGGCTGCGCCGTCTGATCCGAAGTATCGGTCGCGGGTGTTCTCTTGCCAACTGCGTTCCACAGCTTCCTGGCGCCGTCGGCAACTTTCGGTGCGTTGTTGATGACCTCGGTCCATGGAACGTTTTGCAATACCGTGAGCCAGCCAATGGCCATGAATATGTCTCCTGTAAATTCAAGCGCCGCGAACACAAACGCGATCACGGCAATACGCAAGCATACGCCCGCATTGGCGGATAGTCGTACCGAGGGCGACGACCGGACGCTTGTTACTGCCTTGCGAAGTACACCGCATAAGCGACGGCTTCGCGGGGAATGGAATAGAGATCGCGCATTTCGAAATAGGCTGCGTGCATGCTGCCGGTCACCAAAATGCCGTTGCGCTCCAACGCCAGCCGGGTACGCGGCACATGGAAGTATTGCGTCGCGACGAGCGCCGACTTGAGGTGATGCGTACGCAGATAGGAGGCGGCGTTCCGGGCCGTTGCCGATGTGTCGATGCCAAAGCTGTCCTTGATGATCGCGGCGGGTGGAACGCCTTTTTTTACCAGATAGTCGGACATCGACATCGCTTCGTCGAACCCTTCCTTGCCGGTACCGCCACTGACGAAAATCAAGGTTGCACGTCCCTCCTTGAACAGCTTGAACGCAGCATCGAGCCGCGCTCGCAGCCTGGGACTCGGCGTTCCGTCGGCAGCCACCGTGTTTCCGGGAACCACGATCATGTCGGCAGTGCCTGCTTGATCGTCGAGCCCGTCCGCAACGAGCACAATCGCGGCAAGCAGGAAAAAACCGAGGCCGATCAGGACAAGGAAAGTTATTCGTCGCATCATTGTTTTTCGGATGAAGGCTCAAAGGGCACGGATTCCAACGAGATGTCCCGGATCGCCGGCGCACCATTCAAGGAGGCGAAATGCTCGAGCAAAAGACCGGCATAGCGAGTGGATTGCTCCAGATCCGGGAAATGCCCGGCGTCGTCGAATCGCACGATACGCGCGTGCGGCACGCATTCAAGCAAGGCATCCGCAGGGGTATACCGATGCGACTTGTCCTGGCCGCCCCAGATCACCGTGCATGGAACCGTGACACCGGCCAGCGATTCAGGCCGTTCCTTGAGCAGCCCCTGCACCACTCCTGCCAGACAAAAGCATCCGCCAGACGCAAGCGATCGGCGCGCGGGTTCGCGAAACGGCGCTCGATCCCTTGCCTTCGGCAGCGCGGCATCGTACCAGTCGTGCGCCATTTTCTGACGAAAGACCCATGTCGCGATCTGGCCAACGGCGGGCACTTTCAGCGGCCATGGTATGACCCGCGCCACCCATGCATGCATCGCATGCAGAGAGGGTGTCTGCGCAAGAAAAAGACTGGATGCCCGGTCCGGCGCAATACATGCGGCACGCAATGCGTAGAAGCCGTTTGCGCAACTGAACGCAAGCGTCGCGCTCCGGATGCCGAGCCGGTCGAGCACGGCAAGGACTGCGTTCGCGCCCTGGTCCAGCGTATGGTCATACGAACTCCGGGGTAGCGAATGCCCGAATCCGGGCATGTCGAAGCACACCACGCGCAGGCTTTGTGAGAGCGCATCTATCAATCCGGCATAGTGCTCGACTATATTGGGTCCATCAGGCACAAATACCACGCAGGGCTTTGAAGACCCGGAATCAAACACTCTGATGGTTCCTGCCGGTGTGTCGATCGAATGCATCGGCAGTTCGCCGGCGGGCAGCCTGGGCGATAGCCATGCCGACCAGCGGGCAAGCCAGCTATCCAGTATGGAACCAGGCATCCATGTCTCCCTTTGTTATCGGAATGGCCGGCGCGAAGCGCCGATCTCCCGCCATGAATTGTTGCGTCTTTTCGTGATGCCGCGAGCATATCCTGTACGCGCTTGTCATGACTACCGCAACAAGCGCACATGTTATGTCACACAACAACACCAACCGCCATGCATGCAGGCGCGCCAGGCAATGCCAGCAATTACAGAGCGACTGGTAATGGATTGCTGGCAGCACAACAGAATTGTTCTCGATTCAGCAATTATGCATTTCCTTTTACGCCGTTTATTCCCTTGAGCGCAATGACTAAGATGAGCCTCATCGATGAACACACAACGAAGTGCGCATCACCGAGGCAGGACCCGACGGCACATGCAGTGCGTCACCGCCGAGCCCGAAGTCATCCACTTGATCATTACGAGGAAAAGAAAATGAACGCGAAAAATTTGATTGCTGCTGTTGCCGTGTTTGCCGCTGCCGGCTCCGCCTTTGCAGGCCAGACCTATCCGTATGTTGATTTCGGCGGTTTCCAAGGCACCAGGACGCGTGCCGAAGTGGCCGCTGAATTGCAACAGGCGCAAAGCGCCGGCAATTATGTCGTCGGTGGTGAAGAAACCCTCTCTCCGGTTGCCGGCTTCGTACCCGCAAAGTCCCGTGCACAAGTCGTAGCCGAACTGCGCCATGCGCAGGAAGGCGGCGCCTATGTAGTAGGCGGCGAAGAGTATGACGGCCAGTTCCCGACAGTCCAGGCAGGACAAACCCGTCTGGCCGCTCGATAACACGACGTCCCGACCGCTCGTCGCAAAAAGCGCTGCGTTGATGCAGCGCTTTTTTTATTCCGGTGCCGATAGTTCTCCCGGCTGCGCCACCGCCGATTCGCCCTTCTCTTCTTCCACCGCCATTCTCGAGCCCGCAGCGCCATGCCACAGCGTGCAACGGCGGGCGGCGATCTGTTTACAATAGGCAAGCGTTTGCAACAGCAAGAACATCGGATGGCATTGGATATCTTGAATTACCTGTACCGCAGCACGGCGCTCACGCCGTCTGGCATGTCGCGCGAGCCGCTCCGCAGCGTGCCGGGGCTTTCCGCTCGTTTTCGATACGGTATTGCCCTGCTCGCTCTCGTCATCGCAGCGCCTGCGATGGCGTGCTGGAACGAGGCCGCGCAGCGCTACGGCGTCAATCCGCAACTGCTGTATGCGATCGCCAAAACCGAATCCGGCCTCAACCCGCGCGCGCTCAACTGCAATCCGCACCAAGCTCAATTCTCCGGCGGCAGGCCGCTTGCTGGACAGGCGGGGTCCTTGCCCCAGCTGCCGGAACAGATACGAAGCCGGCACAACTCGCCTTCTACCAGGCCCAGTGTCCGACAGCGACGTACCAAGGTGCTCAGCGACTCATGCGCCTGATTCAGCACGAGATCCCGGTTCGGCTTCTCACTGCTGCCGGCAGCAGAAGAATTCTTCTGACTGGCCGGGGCATTTCGGCCTTTCGGGGCGCCTGCGCTTTTGGCGGATTTTTCGGTCGTATCGGCAGCCGATACGCGTGTCAATAACGCGGCGATCAGGTCGACGTCACGATCGTCCTTGCGTCGCGCTGCGGCGTGATGCGGCTTGGACGTCGCTTGCCGTGCAGCCTGAACAGTTCGTGCCTTTTTCGGCGCCACCGGCTTGTTTGCCTGTGCTTCTGCAGCGTTTTGCGCAGCCGCAGGCTGCTTGTCCGGAGATGCGCTAACGGCAGCAGGCGGAGACAGACTTCCGGCATCCATGATCGACTTTGCCGCAAGTTCCGGCAGCGGGGACGGCACTGGCAGTCCGATGTTGGCTTGGGCAGTCAGGTCGAGGCTGCCCGGCGCCTGTTGGTCGGCAGGGTCGTCGGAAACGATTTTCGCCACACTGGCTTGCTCATCTTGCGGCTTCGCAGCGGCCAATACAGGCATCGCGGGTGCAGCAACGGTCTGTCTAGGCGCTTCGTCCCGGGAAAAGGTCGAGTCGACCACGGCCATGGCGCGCGAACGCAGCTCAGGAAAATTATTGACAGCCACAAATGCGCCGGCACTGACAAAAATAACCAGCAAAACCAATGCAGCACGCTTGATCAGACGGCCGGACCGCGGCGGCGGCTCCAGTACGCCGAGGATGTGGAAGACTTCCGCCGTATTGTCGGAAGACGTGCCGCTATACAAGGAAGGCCGAGCGCTCTTGTTCATGGTCATGATGGGTTTATTCCGCGTAAAAGCTGCCCGGTCTGAACGATCCGGCTAGCCGAGTGGCAAAAATAACAATAATTGCATATATACTAACAAAATGGCTTCTTTATTATAGCTATGCAATTCATCCCGCTCCATGCCCGAGATTTCCCTCCTTCCCTGCCTGTTTCTCCTTTATGCCCTTGCCGTCGGCATCGGCGCCTGGTTTGTCATTCGCGCCGAACGCCGGCAACAGCTTCAGCAACGGCTCAAATCGATGTCGTCCGGATTCGCTGCGCTAAGCGTTGCCGCGCTATCGGGCCCACTCCGTGGCAGCGCACTGTTAGGCGCAAAATTCGTCTCCGCCAGCATCGCCACAACGCAATACATCCACCATCATAAAAAAGCCGCATTGATCGGTGCGGCGTTGCTGTTGCTGCCAATGCTTTTTGCACTGATCTCCGCATCCCATGCGTTACTGGATGGCTATGGGGACCCTGCCAGGCAGATGGACCCGGTCGTTGTCGCACTGCTGCAAGGTGAGCGCCTGGTGCCGCCGCCGCCCCTGCCTCCGGAGGCATTTGCCACGCCGGAGGTCGCGGCCGAGGGAACCCGTCTTGCTGATGCAGACCGGGAATGGCGACTGCTGGACGCGGATTTCCGCCAGCGCCTGCTGACGGTCTATCGGATGATGGCCATGCAAGGCTACCAAATGGCGCTGATCGAAGGATACCGAAGCCCGGAGCGCCAGGCCCTGCTGGCCAGTTATGGTACGCATGTGACACGCGCCGGTGCCTATCAAAGCTACCATCAGTACGGCCTGGCAGCGGACAGCGCGTTCTATAGAAACGGGAAAATCGTGATCTCGGAAAAGGATCCCTGGGCCATGGAAGGCTATCGACTGTTTGGCCAATACGCCGAATCGGCCGGTCTGGTCTGGGGCGGGCGCTGGAAAATGATGGATTTCGGACATGTCGAGTTGCACAGAGCAGGAATATCCATGAAGAATTAGCGATTATTGTCATTTAGATACTTTTTTAAGTTATCATTATTAATCTATTTACAACACATCGCTTGGATATGACACGCTCCTTCATAGTTGTCGGTGATTCCACCAGTCACGGCGGAACGGTAGTCGGCGGCAGCGCCACTTCGGATACCGGTGGAAAGCGCATTGCGCGGGTCGGCGACCCGGTCACCTGCCCTCGCAAAGGACATGGCGGGACTACCACCATCGCCAGCGGCGACCCGACCGTGATCATCGACGGCAGTCCTGCTGCGCGTCATGGCGACGTCACTGCCTGCGGCGCGACGCTGATTTCCAGCCAGTTTCCGACCGGTAGCGAATAGCGAACATTTTTATTCATATGGATCTGACCGGCTTGCTCTCCGGCCCCCGTCGTTCGTCCTGACCATTTGCATTCTCTCCCCGCGACTGTTCCCCGATGCCCGATACACCTACTTCGACCAGCCGTTTCCGTGCACTTGCGCCATGGATACTGCTGTCGATTGCATTGATGACCATAATTTGGATGCTGGTCATCGCCTGGTGGCGTGCAACGCAGAGCGTGGTCCAGACTGCCGATCTGCTGTTGTATCTGGTTGCGTTGCCTCTGGCAGTGATCGGCACGCTTCTGCTTTGCGTCCATGTCTACAAGCGAAGAAAAAACCGGCGCACGCCAGCCGCAGTGCCTTCAACGAACGACCGGCCGGAAGCAGAATTGCCACCTCCGGGTGCGGCGCTGCCCATTCTCGCGACCTGGACAGTCACCAGCCTTGCCCCTGTCGCTGACGAAGTCGTCGATGTGCTCGCCGAGCGCAGAACACGTCCACTGCCTGACCCGCTCCTCACCGACGAACAAGGTTTTCCATTGCTTTCCGGCAGGATCCCCGAACTCGACACCTCGTCGATCGAAGCAGCCCTGAGCCGCCACATCGACGAGGAACAGGAGAGCCCTCCCAAAGACATCGACAGCTATAGCGCCGCCTGCCTGCGCGCGCTGGCCCTGCTCGGATCAATGCTGGATCAGGTGCTGGATGACTGGCCCTTGCGCGCCATCGACGACCAGCAGCAAAGGACCGCGTCGCAGAGTGCGACATTGCGCGGATCGTCCGGGCTGCCGCACCAGGCTGCCAAGCCGTTCGTGCTGCATGTAAAACTGGTCGTTTCGGCGTTGCTCCAAGCGCACGAGCACGCCTTTGCGCACGCCTACCTCAACGATCGCCTGGCGCCGCTGAAAGCACGCATGCAGGACATGCGTATCGAACTTGTCCCTGCGCACGACGACGCAACCTGTCTGGCACTGGCGAATCAATTCAGCCAGACCACTTCGGAGTCGGATGGTCTGGCACTGCTGCTGCTCGCTTGCGATTCAAGCTTGTGCCCGGTCGTAACCGAAGACTGGCAAACAAGCGGTCGCCTGTTCGGCAGCAGGCAGCCGAACGGCTTGATGATGGGCGAGGCCGCGTTCGGCATTTTATGCATACGAGAATCCGCGTTCGACCATGCGATGACGGCACCGATCTGCCATTTGATGCCCATGTCCCGTACTCGACGCGACACATCGGCGGACACGCCGGGAAAGCCGTCGAGCGCCTGCCTGGCGGAGCAGATCGCGAGCGCACTCGATGCTTCCCGCATTGGCGGCGACGCGATCGGCACCGTGGTGTGCGACGCGGATCACCGAAACGGCCGCACTCTGGAATGCATCGGCGCAATGATCGAGCAGACCCCCCGGCTCGACGCCATCCAGAACCGGCTGGCCGTGAACGAAGCATGCGGCCATCTCGGCGCCGCGTCGATGGCGGGCGTCATGTCCATCGCCGCGCTTCAGGTCGCGGCGGCCGGACACCCTGTCCTGCTCTTCAATGTCAGCCATGCGACCGACCGCGCGGCGGCGGTGCTGATTCCCCCGGACCTGGCCGATGCCCAGGCCCTCCCTGAACATTTACAAGCTGCTTAACGGATTGAACGGATTGTTTTCCATGAACCGGATTTTCGACTTTTTCAAGGATGCGCGCGCAACATCGGCAATCGGCCTGCTGTTCGCGCTTGCCGCCATTTACCTGATCGGTTCGACCTTGCATATCGCGCCGTCGTGGCTCTATCTTGCAATGGCAATCGCATTCACCGTATGGTGCGCTTACTGGATCATCAAATGGCGGCGGTCGCGGCACGCTTCCAGCGCAATGGAACAGATGTTCCAGAATCAGGCAGAGAGCGCACTCAAGGCAGCACCCGCCGACAGGAAACAGGACGTCGACATCCTGCGCAAGCGGCTGCTCGATGCGATACAAAAAATCAAGACGTCAAAACTGGGCCAGAGAACGGGCAGCGCCGCACTGTACGAAATGCCGTGGTATATCGTGATCGGCAATCCGGCGGCAGGCAAGAGCACGGCAGTCCTCAATTCGGGATTGAACTTCCCGTTTTCGGACAACAATGGCCAGGCGCTTCAGGGTGTCGGCGGAACCCGCAATTGCGACTGGTTCTTCACCACCGAAGGGATTCTGCTCGATACCGCCGGACGCTACGCGGTGCATGAAGAAGACCGGAGCGAATGGTTCGGCTTTCTCGATCTGTTGAAAAAGCATCGGCCCAAGGCGCCCATCAACGGCATCGTGATCGTCGCCAGCATCGCGGAACTGACCGGCAACCGGCCGGATTTCACGATCGATCTCGCCAAGCAGTTGCGCCAGCGCGTACAGGAGCTGACCGAACGCCTGGAACTGTTCGCGCCCGTCTATGTGATGTTCACCAAGGTGGATCTGATCGCCGGTTTTGTCGACTTCTTCGAAGACTCGGATGCCGACGAACGCAGCCGGGTATGGGGTGCCACGCTGCCCTATGACGCGGATGGAAAGTCGAATGCGGCGAATCTGTTCGACCAGCATTTCGACACTCTCGCGGACGGCATCAAGGAACTCGGCACGACGCGCATGTCGCTCAACCGCGGGCAAAGGATGAGCCCGGGAATCCTTACGTTCCCAATGGAATTCAGCGGCGTGAAGCAGCATTTGCGGACCTTCATCGCCACCCTGTTCGAAGAAAATCCATTCCAGTTCAAACCAATCTTCCGCGGATTCTATTTCACCAGCGCAGTACAGGAAGGCGTCGCGACCCATGCGACCGGACAGCGCATCGTGCAGCAATACGGTCTGTCCACCGGGCGCAAAATGACCGCCAGCATCAGTTCGAACACTGGCTTTTTTCTCAAGAACCTGTTCTCCTCGGTGATATTCGCTGACCGCAGCCTAGTGCGCCAGTATGCGAGCCGCAACAAAATCCTGCTGCGCCAGGCAAGCTTTTATGGTGCGGCGCTGGCGCTGGGACTGGTACTGGCCGGATGGAGCTGGTCGTTCACCACCAATCAACAATACATCGAACACGTGAGGGCCGATCTCGAACAGGCCGTCAAGGTCCAAAAGACCAGCTTCGACCTGGCGACGCGATTGCAGGCGCTCGGGATATTGCAGGATCGCCTCGAACAACTGCAGCGCTATCGCGCCGACAAACCGTTCGGCCTGGGATTCGGGCTGTATCAGGGGGAACGGGCGGAAAGCAAGCTCCGCTCCGAATATTTCAAGGGGTTGCGCCAGATAATGCTTGATCCTGTCGCTGCCAACCTGGAAACCTTCCTGACCGAGGTCAACGGGAACGCCGGCAAGATCGCCGCTGCCGCGCGCGCACCGCAAACGGACGGCGTTGTCACCGTCGCGGCGACAGAGAGCGCCGGCAATACGCTCAAGACCTCTGCAACGCACTACAAGGACCTCTCCGCTGCGGATCCTGATGAGGCTTATAACGCACTGAAAACCTACCTGATGCTGGCAAACCGCGAGCGCTTCGACACCGGTCATCTCGGTGATCAGCTCACGCGCTTCTGGCGCGGCTGGCTGGAAACCAATCGTGGCAATGCATCGTCCGAAGAAATCATCCGCAACGCCGAAAAGCTGATCAGCTTTTATTTGTCGCAGGCGAAGGAACCCGATATTCCGCTGATTGAAAACAAACTCGCACTGGTCGACCAGACCCGGGAAACCTTGCGCGTCGCAATCAAGGGCACGCCGGCACGGGAGCGGGTCTACAGCGAAATCAAGATGCGTGCATCGACGCGCTTTCCAAGCATTACCGTGGCCTCGATTGTCGGCGACGAAAACAAGGAAATCATCGTCGGCAGCCATGCCATCCCGGGCGCATTCAGCCGCGCCGCCTGGGAAAATTTCATCGAAGATGCGATCAAGGATGCCAGCACAAAAGAATTCCAGAGCGAAGACTGGGTACTGAAGACTTCCGTGCGCAACGATCTGTCGCTGGAGGGCAGCCCGGAACAGATTCAGAAGGAATTGACCCGCTTGTACAAGGCTGAATACGCGAGCGAATGGAAGAAATTCATGCAGGGTATCGGCATTGCCGATTTCCAGAATTTCGGACAGGCCGTGGCAAACATGAATCGTCTTGGCGATCCCCGTTCATCACCCATGAACAGCCTGATACAGCGATTGTACAAAGAGACCTCATGGGACAATCCAACGCTTGCCGGGCAAGGCCTGCAGAATGCGCGCCGGGGAATGGTCGACTGGTTCCGCCAGGTTATCCTGCGCCAGGCCCCGACTCAACTCAACGTCAACCTTCCCGTCTACGACAGCAAGTCCGGCGAGCGCCAACTGGGTACGATAGGCAGGCAATTCGCGGCAATCGCCAACCTTGCGGTCGCGCGCGGCGAAAACAAGGACGCGCCACTGATCAATGGCTACCTCGCCCAACTGTCCAAGGTGCGAACCCGCTTCAACCAGATCAAGAATTCCGGTGATGTCGGCCCGGCCAGCCGTCAACTGATGCAGGCCACGCTCGAAGGCAGCAATTCCGAGCTGGCCGATGCACTGAAGTACGTCGATGAAAGCATGCTGACCGGCATGCCGGATGCCGAACGCGCGACAATCCGGCCCTTCCTGGTACGGCCCTTGATGCAGGCATTCGATGTCATCGTCGCGCCTACCGAACAAGAGGTGAATCGCACATGGTCGGCGGAGGTTTTTGAACCGTTCAAAAGATCGCTTGCGACGAAATACCCTTTTGCCGCCAACGCACGCGTCGAAGCGACACCGGGAGAGATAGCGCAGGTTTTCGGACCGGACGGATCGATTGCGAAATTCGTGCAAACCAGCCTTGGCCCTCTGGTGGTCAGACGCGGCGATACCTTGTCGACGCGCACCTGGGCCGATATGGGCGTGCACCTGAATCCTGCATTTGCCGACAATCTCGCGCGTTTCGTTGCTGCGCCAGGCGGTGCCGCGTCGTCTGGCGCCAGCTCCGGTCAGCCGCAGACGAACTTCCAGATGGAACCGATGCCGACACCGGGGCTGGTGGAGTACACCATCGAAATCGATGGACAGACAATGCGTTATCGCAATGGCCGGCAGGATTGGTCGACCTTCGTGTGGCCTTCGCAGAAGGGGCAGCCGGGCGCAAAAATTACCGCAATCACGGCGGATGGCCGGACGTTGGAGATCGTGAATTTCCCGGGTCAGTTCGGGCTGGAAAAACTGATCAATTCGGCGCAACGCAAAAAGCATGACAACGGCATGTTCACGATGACCTGGAACAACGGCGGCACCCAGGTAAGCGTCAATTTCAGACTGATCAGCGATGCCCGTGCAACCAGCGGCAGTGCCGGCGAGGGAGCGGGCAATGATCTGCGGGGCCTGAATCTTCCCTCCACCGTGGCCGGCGCCGCAATCTGACAAATAACGACACATCACGCCATGCGCGCAAGTTCAACAATACAACCCGCCAACACCAGCTCGCTTTACTTCGGGAAAATTCCGTCTCGCGGCGATTTCGTCAAGAGCGCGTCGGGCACGCAAGTCATCGCGCTGATCGACAATTGGGTGGCGAAAGGCATGGAAATGCTGAGTGCGACGCCAGGCTGGAAAAGCGGCTACGACGATACAACGCCGCTGGACTTCCTGTTCCTGGCGCCACGCAAAAGACATGCAATATACGGTACGCTGATCGCCAGCGCAGACGCATCGAATCGCCGCTTTCCTTTTATCGCAGCAACGCTGTTCGAGGTCGAAGATGCGCTGGCTTTTCTCGCAGCCAGCCCCCTTGTCCTCGAACGTCATGCGAACTATCAGCGCGCGCTGGTGCAGCATGCGGCAAAAGCGCATGATGCGGCCGATACCCTGATGACACTCGATGGGATAGCGCTGGCTACCGAGCCGGCATTGGAAAAAATTGCCGACGACTACCAACGCTTCCTGAACAGGACAACGCTGGCCGGCCTGACCAGCACACTGGCCGTCGATGCCGAACATGCAACCGTAAGGCAGATGATTCTGGCGATCGGCTATCTGCTGCAACCGATACTGGTCAACTATGCGCAAGCGCCGCAAAAAGGGCTGGTTATTCCCTTGCCGCACGATCCGGCGGAAAGCGCGCTGGTCAAAGCCTTGTGGCTCGATCTGATCGGCGTTTTCCTGGTGCGGGCAGAATTCGAACTTGCCATATTTTCGGGCACTCACCATGAAATGCCGAGACTCATCGTAACGTTCAATGGCGCGGCGCCGTGCGCATTTCATGCGCTGTTTGAAAAGCAGGCCGCACTCGATTACCTGATCGAAGTGGATCAGGCGGCATGGGTGGACGAATATGCAGCGCAGGACGCTGCCATGTACAAGCTGTCCAGCTATCTGGAACACGGTGAACTCTCGTTGCAGCAAATGGTGCAGACATTCCGCCAGAGCTTCACGGGCTAGTTCTCCGACACTTTGATCCTAACAAGACTGGACGACCATTCCATGATTCGACCGACGTTTCCCCCGCTTCTCCTTCCCCTCTTCCTGCTGGCTGCGCTGCCGGCGCTGGCGCAGCAAACCGATGCCCGCATGGCATCGTCGCCGGACCAGGTTGTCATCTCCGGCGCCGTGCCGGATGAGGCAACCAAGGCCGCTCTCCTGGCAAACCTTCGCGAAGTCTACGGCGCAGCCCAGGTGGTCGATCAGCTTGCGGTCGGGGGTGTCACTACCCCGCCCAATTGGTCTACCTATATACCGCGAGTAATCTCGAAAGACCTCAAGTCGATCAGCCGAGGCCAACTGGTTGTGGAAGGTTCGACTGTCTCACTGCGCGGCGAAGTCAAGAACGAGGCGACACGTCAGGCGATCGCCGGTGAGTTTGCCGGTGTGCTGAATGCCGGATATACCATTCGCAATGGTTTGCGGGTGTCGGCCTCGGGCCAGGCCGTGCTTGATCAGGTGCTTGCCAATCGGGTAGTGGAATTCGAAGCCGGAAGCGCCATGTTGACCGAGGTCGGAAAATCCGTCCTGCTCGACATGACGACAGCACTCAAATCGGTAAAGCCCAAGCGGATCGAGGTTATCGGGCATACCGACAATATCGGCGATCCGTCAAGGAATCTGGCCTTGTCGCATGCCCGTGCCGAGTCGGTTAAAACCTATCTCGTTGCCGGGGGGATGGCGCCTGAATTGATCGGAACCAGCGGCATGGGCGCCGACCAACCGATCATGTCCAATGCCACGGAAGAAGGCCGACGCCGCAACCGGCGTATCGAATTTCGCGTCGGCCAGTAAGTCCGCATAATTCCGCATTATCGGACGCCCGGCTACCCTGACCGGTACGCCGTTTTACTGGGTTCGCGGCGCCTCGCCTTGAAGGCGCCGCGTTTCGTCTGACTCAAGCCAGCAACTTCAATCAATCGTCGCCGTGCCCCGTCTCCGTTTTCACGCCCAGCAGCTCTTCGATATGCGCAAGCGTGCCGTTGTCCTTCACCACACTGCGCAGCCATGCATGCAGCGGCATATCGCCCCAATATGCTGCCTTGTCGGCAAGATAGGCGACCGGGCTGTGTGGCTCGGTAGTGCGAAAGAAAAGCGCGACATGGCGCAGCAGTTCAAGGGCTTGCGCGCGTGACTTGATCGGCCCGGCCGGAACAATCGCTGTGCCCGTGCCGAAGCCGTCCGGCACGGCGGAATCAGCAGCCTGTGCACCGGCTGCAGTTGCGCCGGAAGCAATGCCAAGATCCTTCGCAATCATGTTCAGGCGTAAAGAGAGCGCTTCGATGCCGCCCTCCAGCGGAGACAGCGACGGCCCCTCGATACCGAACAGGTCATCGGATGCCTTCCGCAGGCCGGCCAGCGCCGATCGGCACTGCTCCGCTTCGGCAATCCATCGAAGATAAAGCGCCTTGTCCGTCTTTGCGACGGCAGTGGCGAATTTCTCTACAGTGATTCTGTCTTCCTGGGCAGCGCCGGACTCCGCATTGCGCTGAACCTGGGTTTGCAGCAGCACCGCCGACTCATGATCGTTCAGGCAATAGCGGCCTGCCTTCGACTGCGTAATAGGAATCTGGCGTACCAGCTGCGCCATTCGCGTGACAAACCAGGAGAGCGTTCCGATGCGTCGCTCATGATCGCCGTCGTCGCCACGCGGATGCACTTCCGGGCCGAAGCGCTCGATCAACCGGCACATCGTCTCGACACCATTGCACAGGCCCGGCAATCCGGTAGTCTTCACCTCCGCTTCCGCCAGCCATGCAGCCAGACGCAAATCCTTGCTTCGCGTCTGCAGCAAATCGGTACAGCAGGCGATGACCGTGGGCCAGTCGGCCTGCTTCAGCGCCGCCTGCCACTCGCCGTAATCGACGGTCGCATCGTCCTCACGGCGCGCTTCCGTTATCCGGTCGAATTCCGGCGAGAACGATAAATCCTCTCCGCATGGATCTGCTTCCGATATCGGTGCCAGCAAACCATTCACTCTTGCATCCATCACGCCTCCCGAATTCCTAACTAATCCTGTAACTGAATCTGCTGCCCGCCCCTATCGCTATCTTGACGGACTTGACCGGCTTGCCTTCCGCCATTCTCGCCAATACGGTCTCCGCGATCTCGGGGAGCATCGTGCCATTCAGGATGTGATCGACGTTGCGCGCGCCGGAGTCGACTTCGGTGCAGCGTGCGAGAACTTCCTCGACCACCTCGTCGGCATAGGAAAAGCGCGCCTTGTGGTTCAGCTCGATACGCGTTTTGATACGGTCGAGCTTCAGCCGGATGATATTGGTCAGCACCGGGTCCGGCAGCGGGTAATAGGGAATGACCTTCATGCGGCCGAGGAATGCCGGCTTGAATGCTTTGTACAGTTGCGGACGAATGGCTTCGCTCAGGGATTCCGCATCCGGCAATTCTTCAGCGGTTTTGTTCAGGCAAAGCTGCATGATCGCCTGGGTCGCGATATTCGACGTCAGAATGATCACCGTATTCCGGAAATCGATCTCGCGGCCTTCGGCATCGTCCATGACGCCCTTGTCGAATACCTGAAAAAACAGCTCCAGCACGTCAGGATGGGCTTTCTCGATTTCGTCGAGCAAGACCACGCTGTACGGCTTCCGGCGCACTGCCTCCGTCAGCACTCCGCCTTCGCCGTAACCGACATAACCGGGCGGCGATCCCTTCAGCCCGGATACGGTGTGCGCTTCCTGATATTCGGACATGTTGATGGTGATCAGGTTGCGCTCGCCGCCGTACAGAGTCTCTGCAAGGGCCAAAGCGGTTTCCGTCTTGCCGACGCCGGACGGACCGACAAACAGAAATACGCCCTTCGGCTTGTTCGGATCTTCGATGTTGGCACGGGCGGTACGCACGCGCTGCGCGATCTGCTCCAGGGCGTGCGACTGGCCGATCACGCGCTCTTCCAGCAACGGCTTCAGCTTGAGCACCGTCTTGATTTCATTCTTGACCATGCGCCCCAGCGGAATGCCGGTCCACGCGGAAACGATTTCGCCCACCGTCTGGCCGTCGACGCATACCGGCACCAGTGGCTGCTCGCCCTGCAGGTCGGCAAGCTCCTTCTGCAAGGACATCAGTTCTGCCAGCCTCGGCGATGCGGCAACGGCGCGTCCGCGTTTCGCACCGCCGACCGGGTGTTGCCGGGAATCGTCATTTGCCTCTGCGGCGCCGCTTTCGAGCTCGGCACGCAATTGCTGTATTTTCCCGACCAGCGCCTTTTCCTGCTCCCAACGCGTCTCGTTGACCTTCAACGATTCCCGGTTCATATCGCGCCGCGCACGCAACTCGCCCAGGCGCTCCGCATGGGTCGCGCCAGTCGACAGCTCGCGCTCCAGCGCCGAAATTTCCTCGGTCAGCGCTGCATCCATCCGGCGCGCGTCCTCGATCGCAGCCGGTATCGCCGACTGCCCCAGGGCCACGCGTGCACATGCCGTGTCGAGCACGCTGATTGCCTTGTCGGGCAACTGGCGTCCGCTGATATAGCGCGCCGACAGCCGGACCGCGTCGGTGATAGCCTGTTCCATCACACGCACGTTGAAATGGCTCTCCATCCTGCCAGCCATCGCGCGCAACATTGCACAGGCGATCGCTTCCGACGGCTCGTCCACCTTCACCACTTGGAAACGGCGCGCCAGTGCCGCATCCTTCTCGAAATATTTCTTGTATTCGCTCCAGGTCGTGGCAGCGATCGTTCGCAATTCGCCGCGCGCCAGTGCCGGTTTCAACAGGTTCGCGGCATCGTTTTGACCAGCCTGCCCGCCGGCGCCGATCATCGTATGCGCCTCGTCGATGAACAGGATGATCGGATGCGGGCTGCGCTTCACCTCGTCGATCACATTACGCAGGCGATTTTCAAATTCGCCCTTGACGCTTGCGCCAGCCTGCAACAGGCCGAGATCCAGCACATGCAACTCCACGCCGGCCAGCGTCGCGGGCACATCGCCCAGCGCGATGCGTTGCGCCAATCCCTCTGCTACGGCGGTCTTGCCGACGCCGGCTTCGCCGGTAAGAATGGGATTGTTCTGGCGCCGCCGCGTCAGGATGTCGATCACCTGCCGGATTTCGGCGTCCCGGCCGATCACCGGATCGATCGATCCCTCGCGCGCGCGCTGCGTCAGGTTGTTGGTAAATTGGTCAAGCGCCGGAGTCCTGGCATTCGGCGCTGCCGGAGTATCGTCCCATCGGGCTTGCGATGCACCGGGTGCAACGGGCACCTCGCGAGCCTCGGGAAAATTCGAGGTGATGTCGACCAGTTTGTGCTTCAGTTCGTCCGCAGGAAACTTCACGAACTGCTTTGAGCCCCGATAGGCAAGCTGCGACAGATCCGGCTCGGTCAATAGTGCCAGCAACAAGTGGCCGCTGCGGATGCGCGTCAGCTCGCCGTCGAGCGACGCCAGCAGCCATGCATGTTCGAACAGTTTCGGTAAATGGTTGGAAAAGACCGGCGTGCGTGCATTGCCCGACTTGAACGTCGCTATTTCGGCCTGCAAATCTTTTTCGAGCACGTGCGGATTGATTTCATAACGCCTGCAAAGCAGGAAAAAATCACTCTGCACATCATCGAGCAACGCGAGGAAAACATGCTCCAGGTCGACCTCGTAATGACCGCGGGCGACGCAGTAATTGATTGCCTGCTCCGCCGCCTTTTTACAGGAGGGATTCAGTTTCCCTATAAGCACTTTTAAATTGGCTGTCATGACATCAGTGGTAAATGAAAAATTGAAAGTCTTGCGGATAAATTCACTGGGCCGCAGCTTCGATCAGATAAGCGACATCGATCGAATCCGCCGTTTTGCTTCCTGCCCCGATCCAGCTCTTCCATCCCAGCCGCGTATCGGACAGAGATCCCAGAACCGCTGGAACGAGGTCGCGTTTGTCGAGCAAGAGCCGTACTTCGCAATCGAAGGTCGTACCCACCATCAGGCGAAAGAAATGCTTCAGGCCGGCGGCGCCGCTGCCGCCGGGGAGAAATTCGTCAAATTGCGCTTTTCGCATCGGCCCCAGGATCAGTCGCACTTTTGTCTGGCGATCCCACACGCGAGAACCGCACAAGGTGGTTTGCCCCAGCGCGCAATTCGCGCTTCCAAGGCGCGTCCGTTCCCGTTCCGGCAACTGAAACCACTGTCCGACGAATTGTTCGAGGCGGCACGGTATCCGGAAATAATCGGCGACGATGCGAGAAAACCACTGTACCGATTGCGGCCGTTCCCGCAGCGCGCTTGCGTAGTAGGCCAGCGACTCGTCCGCGATATACGCGGAATCGTTTTGCAGTCTTTCTGTCGTACCTGAGAGTCCCAGGCCGGCGAGGCTCAGTATCATCGGCAGAAAACGGTTCTCACGATCGGATTCATACTGCAGATGCAGACGGCACTTCAACCAGGTCTGATAGAACACCGCAATCGCGCGCGTCGAGAATATGTCAAGAAAGGCGCGTGTTGCCGTATCGCGATGATAAATTTCCCGCTCCGCGACCTGCTGTGTGTAATGCCGCGGCATCACGCCGAGCGGGCCGGTCAATCCGATGAATGACGGCGTCAGGGTCACTGCCACCGGGTGACTGCCGGCGCCGGCATCCTGCTTCTGTTCATGCGGTGCGTCGAATGCCAGTGCTTCGATTTCACTCGGTGGAAACGCGAGCGATACCGAACTGCGAAACCGGATCATGTGCCCAAGCACATCCCGGTCGCGCTCGACGGATTCTTTCCGATGCCATCCAAGCAGCAGCCGGACCGCCTGGAAAAATTCGAAGCGGTACGGTTCATCGCGCAGGCGATGAATTACGCCAGGATCGATTCGCCGTTTCTCGCCGGGCATTTAATCAATTCCTGTCCAGATTGTTTTGATACGATCACCAGCTGGGTGAAGCTGTTGGTATGCACGTACAGCCCGAAAAAGTTATCCAGGATCTGTGCGAACATGAACAGGCCGATTCCCGCGTAATGCGTTTCCTCGACCGTTATCCGGATCTCCAGGCCGCGTGCAAATGTCGGAAACGGGTTCCCCGAAATCCTTGCAGTCACGGTGCGCTGTTCGATCGCGACAATGCCGCTGATCTGCTTGCTGTTCACGTCCGACCGCGCGATGTCGTAGAGTGTGAGTATTTCCTTGATTGCGTCGACGCCCTGTCCCGAAAGCGAGAGATGATTCAGCGACAGATGGGAGATCAGGCGCCATTGCGCGCCCCGTCCTCGAGGGAAGCGGTAGCTCCGGGTAGGCTTGCGCAACATCCTGATGGTCTTGACAATGGAACCACCTTCCATGAACAGATCGCCTTCGAGCAGCCCGAATGGCAGTTGCGATGGCAAGTCGCGGTTGGTACAGGTCAAATCAAGACTCAAGACGCTTGTCTCGGCACGCTGCGGATCGAAGGTCGAGTCGACCAGCGATATCTCCATCGTGTAATTGCCGGCGCCCTCCTCCTCTCCGGCATGACTGGCATGCCAATAGCGCACCGGGCCGTCATGCGCCTCTCCATGGCGAATCGAATAGAACGGCTTGAATTCGTCAACCGTCTCGCCATCGAAGGTTTTCCGGACTTGTGCTACGCGCTTGATTTCATAAATTTCATAGGCTTGCGGGCGCCTGCTGTCGACGATGACCGGATAGCTGGTTGCCGTATGCGTGACGCGAATCGGTTCCGGCATTTGCCGGAAAAGATTGACGACCGGCGTGCAACCAAGGACGAAGTTGTCTTTGCCGATGCGATCCAGAAGGTTGCCGTTGGACTGGTCGGGCGAACCTTTCAAACCGATGCGTATTTCGATCGTGCGCGTTTGCGGCGGCAGTTTCCCGTTAAGCGCGCTCAGGTCAAGGTCGAAAAAATTGAATTTTTCGGGGAACACGAAATATTCGAGCAGAAGCTGGTAGGCGCGATGCGTCCGCGCATCCTGTTCCAGCAAACCTTCGTCGGCGCCGAAGCCAACCGGCCGAATCGCGTCCACCGGCAGTTCGAACTTCTCGCTGGTGGACGGCAATGTAATCCACACCCCCAGCGCATTGCTGAACAGGGCTTCGCGAATCAGGGACACCACTGCGGCTTCCCCATTCAAAAAAAACCGCAATCTGCCGAGATCGAAGCATTCAAGCGAAACCGTATCGGACAATGCCTCGATATCGATTCTCAATGCGGCAATCGAAGAGCGAAGTGCACTCCCGCGCAAGCCGCTGGTATCGAACACGTTGTCACAGGAAGCCCGCGCAATGCGCAAGGGCAGCATGTCGATGTCGTACGCCGTTCTGAAGCGGCATGGCAAACCGCGCACCGCTCGCGTGTCGAGCATGGTCCCTTTCGGAATTCGCGCAGCCTTTGTCAGTTGCGCCGCAGCCGGACCGCAATCGAACTGCGCCACCGAAACAGCCGGGAATGGCCGCAGATACTGAGGATAGACAACTTGCAGCAGCGAATCGGTAATTTCCGGATAGTCATCGTCCAGTTTTTTATGAATACGCGACGTCAAAAACGCGAATGATTCAATCAGGCGCTCGATATGCGGGTCTTCGCATGCCTCTCCGGAAAGCAGCAGGCGCCCCGCGACTTTCGGATATTGCCTGGCGAAATCGTGCGACAGCCTGCGCAAAAAGGTCAGTTCGCGTTCGTAATAAGGCAGAAGCGTTTCCATGAATTCCTATGCGGCCGCAACGCGCCTGGCGTTCATTACCGAGTATTGCAGGGTGGACGGCTGGAGCAGAGCGTCGAAAAATACCGGCTCCGTGGACGGATGAACGATGAGCAGCGCGTTAATCGAAAACTTCAGGCGATTCACGGCGCCGTTTTCAAGCGCGAGAGATACATGCACCTGCTTGAGGCGGCGTTCATGTATCGCGATCGTGCGCTCAAGGGAGCGGCAGATATGATTTCTGTCCGCGGGGTTCGCCAGACTCAGGCCGACGAAGTCGTTCATGCCATAGCTGCAGATCGACTGCTGTGCTTCAGGATAACCATCCAGAAAATCGTCGCCGGACGCACAACGGCAATTCAGCAGCGATTCCAGATCCCGTGCAACGGACTCCTTGAGTTCATCGGCCGTGATCAGCCGCAGCGGGTGTTTCTCGCTCTGCTCGCGCGGGGACTGATCGGCCAGTCGCTCGAACAGGGTCGGCTGGTACCTGGCTTTGTGTGATGAAATGGTCGACATCGGGATGAGTGTGAAATGCAATTGCTGCAGCGGAATTGGATCGGCGTTTCAACGATTGCCACGCTTTCGCCTGTCCGCACTTGATTACTGCCCTCGCTCTTCATGCCGGGCCGGATATCGGCCCCGAAAAAATGCCGGCAGTAGAAAACAATTGCGGCGTACAATCCGCCGCAATTGCTTGATCCTCAAAGAGGCAATCAGATCGCTTCGGTTGCCTTGTTTTTCGCCAGACTCCACATTTGCGGATTGCTGCCGCCCTTCTTGCCATCAATACCTTGCACGGTGTACGTCCATTTCACTGATGCGTACTTCAGGCCAATGTTTTCAATCGGCAGGCCTTCGCCGCTCACAGTCGGCTCAACCGACGAAATGATCACGTGGTTCAGAACGATTTCCAGGTACTTGACCTTTTCCTTGCCGTTTGCCCGCATGAAGTCGATGGTGACCTTGCTGTAGGTGTCGCCCTGACTGCAGGCCAGCCAGAACGACGGGCTGGTGGAATCGATGTCCTTGGTGAAGATCATGTCACCGTGCTCGCAGCGCTCCGCTGTGTGTCCGCCCGAAGTACTTGCCGTCGCCGATTTCGGCTGGCGAATCAGGTGACTCCAGGACAACGCCTCAAGCCATTTCGGATGTGCTTCGTCGCGTGACTCGCCTTCGATCTTGGTATCGCCGCCATCAAACTTCAGGTAAATGTCTTTCATGCTTTATAGCTCCTTAAAAATAGACACGCGCACGTGCCAACGTGGTTTTACAACTTCTACTGCACACTACAAAACTGGCGACCAGCGGGTTTTTCCAGTCGCCCGATGCCACGGCCAGCCAAACCTGCGATTCAATTTGGTTTCAGCCACTACGATTTCGCCGACTGCGGCAACTCGGCGACCAGGCGCAAGGAAACGCTGAGTTCGTCCAACTGGAAATGCGGCCGCAAGAAGGTAACCGCCCGGTACACACCGGGTCGGCCCGGCACTTCGGAGACCTGCACCGATGCCTCGCGCAGCGGATATTGCGCCTTGACTTCCTGCGTTGCGGAGTCATCCATCACCACATACTGGGCGAGCCAGTTATTGAGAAAGTGCTCGACGTTCGACGCGGCGGCAAAGCTGCCGATCTTGTCGCGCATCATCGACTTCAGATAATGGGCAATCCTGCAGGACGCAAAAATGTACTGAAGCTGTGTCGACAGGACTGCGTTGGCATTTGCGGCATCGGTGTTGTATTTTTTCGCGCGTTGCGTGGACTGCGCGCCGAAAAACGCTGCGTAATCGGTGTTCTTGCAATGCACCAGCGGAATGAAACCGAGATCGCTCAACTCCTTTTCACGCCGGTCGGTAATGGCAATTTCGGTTGGACATTTCAATGCGATTTCGCCGTCGTCCGTCTTGAACGTATGCGTCGGCAAATCCTCGACCAAACCGCCGCCTTCCACACCCCGGATTGCCGCGCACCAGCCGAAGTGGTCGAACGCATTGGTAAGCCGCGCCGCGAATGCATAAGCGGTATTCACCCACAGGTACTTGCTGTGATCCGTTCCATCGACATCCTCGATAAAATTGAATCCCTCGACGACAGTGCCTTCCTTCGGGTGGTAAGGCATGCGTCCCAGAAAACGGGGCGCGGTCAACCCGACATAACGGGAGTCTTCGGATTCGCGCAAGGATTTCCATTTCGCATATTCGAGCGTATCGAAGACTTTTGCCATGTCGCGCGGCTTGCCCAGGTCGGCGAACGATTCGAGACCGAGGAGTTCGGGCGAAGCGGCGGAGATGAACGGCGCATGCGAGGCTGCGGCGACATGCGACATCTGCTCGACGAAATACATGTCTTCGGGCTGCCGCGTGATTTCATAGTCGCCGATCAAGGTGCCAAATGGCGCGCCGCCGAACGTGCCGAATTCTTCTTCGTACACCTTCTTGAACAGCGCGCTCTGATCGAAGTCGATCGCATTATTGAAGTCACGTACCAGATCCTTCTTGGAAGCGTTCAACATTTTGATCTTCAGCATTTCGCCGGTCGACGTATGCTTGCACAGGTAATGCAACCCACGCCATGTGCTTTCCATTTTCTGGAATTCGGGCGCATGAAGAATCTGGCTCAACTGCTCGGAAATCAGTGCATCCAGTTCGGCCACCCGCGCGTCGAGCGTGGCGGAGAGGTTGTTCGAGACAACCACGGTACCGTCCAGCACCTGGGACACCAATTCGCCGATCAGGTCTCTGGCCCGCACACGCTCTGTATCCGAGCGCGCGATCCTGCTTTCATTGACCACCTGATCGAGCAAGCCGGCTACCGGCTGCTCTTCCTGTACGACATTCAATGCTTCTGCCTGGGCTGTCATGTCATTCCTCCTTGAGCTTTGTTTCCTGGCCAATCCGCTGCAGGCTTTCCGTATTCGTCAGCACTTCGCCGAGGATGTCTTCCAGCTTGTCGTTGCCGGCAAGCTTGTTCCGCAGATCCGATAATTTGGTGCGCGCTTCCAGCAGCCTCCTTAACGGATCAACCTGCTGGACGATGGACTCCGGTCGGAAATCCTCGATCGATTTGAACTTCAGATCGACAGCGAATTCACCGCCTTTTTCGCTCAAGGTATTTTTCACCCGGTACACGGCGCGCGGTTCCACGCCCTTCATCACGTCGTCGAAATTGTCGGTATCGACATTGACGAATTTGCGGTCCTTGAGCTTGGGCAGCGGGTTTTCCGAAGCGCCCGAAAAATCCGCTATCACGCCGACGACGAACGGGATTTCCTTCTGTTCGATTGCATCTCCGATTTCGACATCGTAGGTAAGCTGAACCCGGGGAGGACGTACACGCTGCAGCTTTTTCTGCACGCTTTCTTTTTTGGACATGAGGTTTTCCTTGGTGGGAGAAGATCGGAATCCGGCGAGCCGGCTTCCGCTATTTCAGTGATTTGAAAGGATCGGAACTTTCAGCGCTGGCGCTTGACGTTTTTGCCGGCGCATTCACAGCAGTCGTGTGATGCGAACGCGCGCTTTTGCGCATCCGACGGGCGACTGGTTTTTCTTCGGCTGCCGCGGCAGGGGGAACCAACACCTTTTCGCCCAGGATGTCGCGCAAGTTGTTGGTCAGATTTTGTGCCTGCACGCGCTCGCTGACGGCAATCGCACCGCTCTCCTTCAGCCCGTTGACGGCACTGGCAGCGATCCGCAAGCCAGCAACCACCAGAATGCTTTTTGCCTTCTGATTTACCGGATCGCGCCGCAAGGCTTCGTTTGCCGCGAGGATGGATGCCGGATAGTCGCTGGCCGCGAACCGGATATCCGCAATTTTCAGCCACGGGTCCACATTTGCCGGATCTTTGCTGGCCGCCTCATTTAACAGGGAGACGGCCTTCTCCCGGTCGCCTCGCGCGAGCTCGGCATCGGCGCCCCTGTAAAGCGTATCGACCGCATTCTTAACCTGCTCGGCGTCGCGTTCGGCGTTATAAGACGTAGCGCACCCGGCTATCAGCGAGAGGCAGAAACACAATATGCCCAGGTGTCCGCCGCAGCGCGAAAGTGGATATCGGTCCCGGAAAGTCTTTGCAAGTCGCATGTGATGTCCTATCAGATGAAAATAAAAATACTTCGCCCGGCAATGGCTTCCCGCCCTCTGCCGCCCCGGAAGTCGGGTCATTGGCGAATGCCATGCATGCTGCCCGGCCAGCTTCAGAAGGTCTGATTGATCCCATACACCTGAAAACCGTACAGCGCGATTCGGCAGGTTGCGCCTTTAAAATTAATAATTTACTAATTAGCAATTAAACAACTAGTGAGCTATACTAACTGAAACATTGATTAAAAAACAATTGTTTTTTGATGCACAACAAACTTTTGATGAAACTCATGCCCGCTTTTTGGATCGCCGCGCAGTGCTGGTGGACGGTACTGCCACGCTTCCGATCTGGTACGGATAAGCGAAGCAAGACCGACGGCATATTTGCGACTGTTTTGGGCGGATGCCTGATGCTGGGCGGGTGCAGCACCGCCGCCGTAACAACCGGGAAAGTTGCAGAGCTGGCATTGAGCGCGATCGGTCTCAAGATGCCGGGGAACGGCGATGCAGCGTCGTCGAAGACGGTCGAGTTGCACATTGCAGGCACCAGGGATCTGAATGCCGGCGACGACGGCCAGGGACTTTCCACGGTGGTCCGGCTATACAAGCTGCGCGATCAGACTGGCTTTCTATCCATGCCGTACTCGGAATTCGGCGCAGCCGATAAGGAAAAAGCCTCGCTCGGAACCGACCTTGTCGACGCAAAAGAGCTCGTACTGGCGCCGGGACAAATCCTGGATTTGCAGGAAAAGATGCCGAGTGACACTCGCTACCTTGGCGTCGTCGCCTTGTTGCGTGCACCCGATCCGCAACGCTGGCGCTTCGCGTTCTCGCTTGCCAAGGCAGACTCGCCGCCCATCGCCGTAGCCGTTAATGCCTGTGCAATGAGCGCCGCCACGACACTCCCATATGAAACGACACCGAACGGAATTCCGCCGAAGCCTTCAATCAGCTGCAAATGAACCGATCATCCGCCCAATCCATGCTCCTCGACCAATGAACCGTTCCGCAAAAATCCTTTGGGGCGAAGGCCTGTTCCTTCGTCCGCAACACTTTCAGCGACAAGACCTGTACCACGAGACCCGCCTGACCGAATTCGGCCGTGCCGTCCATCCGTATCTGTGGGGCGTTCGCAATCTGAAACTCGATACCGATGCACTCACGGCCGGCGTAATGCGCATTACGACGCTCGCTGCGATCATGCCGGACGGCGAGATCATCAACGCGCCCGAAAACGATGCACTTCCCGAACCGGTCAACATCGCATCGATCGAAAACGTCGGCGCCGGCCTCACGTTTTATATCGCCCTTCCGTACCTGCAGGACTTCGGGCCGAACTTCTCGTCCGCGCGTGAACCATCCGGCCAGATATATCGCTACTACCAACATGACGAGCCGGCTCCCGATCTCTATACCAACGCGATCGAATCCGAACTGTCGGTTCTCAAAAAATCGCTGCGCATCCTGTCGGAACGCGACAATCGCGAGCAATACGTGTCGATACCGGTTGCGCGCATCCGCGCCACCAGTTCCGGCGGATACGAGCTGGACGCCAGCTTTGTCCCGCCTGTATTGACGATCCGCTCGTCGGCGTCGATCTACCTGATGGTGCGACGCCTGATGGAAATCCTGCAGGCGAAGGCGCAGGCGCTGTACGGACATCATCGTGAGCCGTCGCAAAACATCGTCGAATTCCGGTCCGGCGACATCGCATCATTCTGGCTGCTGCATACCGTGAACGCCGCATACGCGTCGCTGCAGCACCTGTTCCACCATCCCGCGCTGCATCCGGAACGCCTGTTTCATGAACTGCTCGGCCTGGCCGGCCAGCTGCTCACCTTCTCCAAAGCCTACAGCCTGTCGGACCTGCCGATCTACAACCATGCGAATCCCGGTCCGGCATTCGGCAAGCTCGATCAGATCATCCGCGAGCTGATCGAAACGGTGATTTCGACGCGCTATTTCTCGATCGCACTGAACGAAGTCAAACCCGCTTTCCACCTGGGCCGCCTCGATTCGGAAAAAGTCACCAGCAACGCTGCCTATTACCTGTCGGTGACGGCCGACATGCCACCCGCGGAGTTGGTGGAAGCGGTCCCGCAGCGCATCAAGGTCGGCGCGCCGGATGACGTCAGCAAAATGGTTTCATCGGCGATGCCGGGCGTGCGCGTGATGGCTGCGCCGCAGGTGCCCGCATCGATACCGGTACGCCCCGGATGCTATTACTTCTCGATTGAACCGCACGGCCCGCTCTACGAACGCATGATCGCCTCCAGCGCCATCATGATTTACGCGCCTGCCGGCTTCAAGAACCTCAAACTCGAACTGTATGCGGTGACACCATGACGACCGACGCCCTGCTCCAGAACACCATCTCGCAAGCGCCTTCGCTCTACACCGACGGCCCGCCAACACGCCAGGATCTTCCTCCCAGTTCGCGAACACTGGCGGACCTGATGCATGACGGTTTTTATCTGTTGCTGCTACTGAAGAATCGCTATGTGCCTGCGGACGCGGAACAGTTTGCTGCCCAGGTACGGCGCATGCTCGATGCTTTCGAGCGCAATGCGCGCCGCATGAATGCACCGGTAGACGATATTTACGCGGCCAAATACGCGTTCTGCGCAGCGGTCGATGAAACCATCCTCGCATCCGACATGCCGATCCGCGCGGCATGGGAACGCGCACCGTTGCAGTTGATCCTGTTCGGCGACCAGCTCGCCGGCGAACACTTCTTCAGCGAACTGGAGCAGGTTCGGCAACGCGGCCACGCCAGCGTCCAGGCGCTGGAAGCGTTTTACATGTGCCTGCTGACCGGCTTTCAGGGAAAATACATGCTCGATGGCCAGGAAAAGCTGAACTACCTGATCGCCTCCCTGGACAAGGAAATCGCGCACTTGAAGGGCAAGCGCGCGCCATTCGCGCCACACTGGAAATCCCCCGACAGCATCAAGCATTTGCTGAAAGCCGACATTCCGATGTGGGCCATCGGTTCCGCACTGGCGTTTGTCGGCATCGCGATCTACGGCGGTCTGAGCTGGTTTCTGGCCAGTCACACCAATAGCGCACTAGGCGCTTATTTCGATGTCATCAAGCTGGCACCCCAGGTCGCGCACATCACGATCAGCCTGCCCTGATATCGCCCGTCCTCCTTTTCAGAAAATCTCGCAGAAGATGCAAAGCGATTCCCGTTCCTTTCCGGACGCCTCCGCAGTATTGCCCGACGATCTGGCCGGCATCGGCCGGCAAGCGTTCCGGCGCAGCCTGTCGCAGCATGAGCGCCTGCTGTCGCTCGAGACCGCGCTCGAACCGGGCGCGCTGGTCGTCACTCAATTCACCGGCCACGAAGCGATGTCCAGCCTGTTTCGCTTCGATGTGGATTGCGTTGCCACCTCCGCCGCTTACGAACTCAAGGCGCTGGCAGGCGAGGAAGCAAGCCTGCGACTGCGGCTGGCCGACGGTTCGACGCGCGCCTTTCACGGCATCGTCACCACCTGCCGCCTGCTCGGCAGCGATGGCGCGCTGACGTCCTACCGGCTCACGCTGGCACCGTGGCTGCGTGAGCTGACGCTGCGTCGCGACAGTTACGTGTTTCAGGACAAGAGCGTGCCGGAGATCCTGGAAGAGATTTTCCGCGACTATCCGGCTGCCAACTGGCGCTTCGACCTGCAAACCGTCCTGCCCCGCCGTTCGGCGACGATGCAGTATCGCGAATCCGATTACGATTTCATGCGCCGCCTGCTGGCCGAGGAAGGCTTGAATTTCTTTTTCGAGCATGAGGACGCGGACACGAAAGCCGATGCCATGCGTGCTCGCCACCGCCTGGTGATTTTTGACGACAATGCCGCGCTGGCGCCCTGCGCTCAGCCGTCGATCCGCTTCCAACGCGCTGCTGTCACCGAACGCGACGACACGGTGACGCTGTTGACGCGCGGCCGGCAGGTACGGACCAACGCCGTCGCGCTAGCCAGCTGGGATTACAAGACACTCGGCGCCCCCGCCTCCGAGAACACCGTTTCCGACGCGCCGGCCAATGCACCGGTGCTGGAGCACTACGACGGCAGCGGCGCCTACCGTTACACCGATGCCGCCGAAAGCGCGCGCATCGCACGCGCCCGCGCCGAGTCGCTCGCGCTCGAACACGAGGCCAGCCAGGCCGAGAGTTCGGTGCGCCGCCTGGCCGTCGGCACCTGGTTTGCGCTGACCGATCATGCCGATGCCAACGGCGACTATGCGGTGCTGTCGATCCATCATCGCGGCGCCAATAACCTGCAGCCGGCAGAATCCCCACTGGCCGGACATGCCGATATCGAACGCGGCACCTATCGCAACCAGTTTCTGTGCGTGCCGCGCGCCACGCCGATCCGCCCTGCTCTATGGACAGCGGAAACGATCGCGCCCGGCGCGCAGGTGGCATTGATCACCGGCGTCGACGGCGAGGAAATCACGACCGAACGCGATCATCGCGTCAAGATCCAGTTTCCGTGGCAGCGCGGGACGCGGGCTGCGGCCGGCCAGCTGCCGCATCCGGCCACCTCGAATGCACCCGGCAACGAGACGGCCGGCACCTGGGTGCGGGTGGCCGAACCGGCGGCCGGCGCCAACTGGGGTGCGGCTTTCGTACCGCGCATCGGCCGCGAGATGTGCGTGAATTTCGTCGCCGCCGACGTTGACCGGCCGGTCTTGACCGGGCAGTTGTACAACGGCGCCGACCAGCCGCCATTCCATGGCGCCGACAACCATCCAGGCGCCCTGGCCGGCCTTCAGTCGAAGGAATACGCGGCCGATGGCTTCAACCAGTGGACCATCGACGATACGCCGGGGCAATTGCGGCAGCGCGTCGCATCGAGTTATGCGGCCAGCCAATTGCATATCGGCTACCTGATCCGGCAAGACGGCAATCTGCGCGGCGCGTATCGCGGCCTCGGCTTCGAGTTGGCGAGCGATGCATGGAACATGCTGCGCGCGGCGCGCGGCATGTTCATCTCGACCGCGCAGCGCAGCGATGCGGTATCGACCCAGCTCGATACGCAGGAAGCGCAGGGCAAATTGCAAGCGGCCGGCCGGCTCGCCGACGCCTTGTCGGATGCGGCAGTACAGCATCAGGCGACCGCATTGGCGACGCCGGGCGGTGTGCAGGCCTTGCGCAAGACGATCGACGGAAAGGACAGTGCCGATAGCCAGCAGGCGCCGAGGTTCGAGCAGCCGGTGGCGCTGTTCGACAGCGCAGCCGGCGTGGCAACGGCGACACCGGCATCCAGCGTGCTGTTCGCCGGCCAGGACATGACGCTGACGACAGCCTCCGCACTGCGGATGACGGCGGGCCAGGCGGCGACGGTGGTCAGTGCAAAGAGCACGTCGTTGTTTACCCATGCCGGCGGCGCGAAGGTGATCGCGGCAAAGGAGCCGGTATCGCTGCGCGCGCATACCGGCCCGATGGATCTGATTGCGGACCAGGCGATGACGCTGACGTCGTCGAACGGCAGCATTCGGGTGCAGGCGAAGCAGGAAGTGCTGCTCGCGTCTGGCGGCGGCTATGTGCGTCTGGCTGGCGGCAATATCGATATTCATTGCCCGGCAAGCGTGTCGATCAAGGGATCTGGACACAGCTTCATGGGGGCCGGAAGTGTGGCTGCAACGTTGTCCGTGCTGCCGGATTCCGCTTCTGAAATTCGCAACTGGATAGCAGTGGCATACCACGATGCGGATGGCGCCCCAATGGCCGACGTCGGCTACAAGATCAAGTTCGACAATGGGCCGGTCCTGAACGGAAAACTGGACGCGGCAGGACATGCGCGCCATGACAACGTGCCGCAATCGGCCGCCAGCGTGGAATACGAAGCGCGCACACCGAAACCGGATGCCCCCTGGGATTCCCTGCAAAACATGGTGGTCGGGGCAAAGCGCTTGTTTGCCGGCGCATCACAATAAAACAAGAACGACGAGTGTTACATGCAAGATGAATTTCAAAACGCGCTGGCGTGGTTCGGCGCCGCGCCGGCGCGCTGGGTTGACAGTCTCGGCAAAGACCTGAACGCCGCCGCGGAATGGATCTGGGGTGTGATCCAGGGCGACTTCAACGACGAAGCATCGACCGCGCAAACCATCACCGGCACGGTGATCTCGATGATCCCGTTCGTCGACCAGATCTGCGACGTGCGCGACGTGGTGGCCTGCTGCAAGCGCATCCATCACGAGTCCGACAACACCGGCAACTGGCTGGCACTGGCGCTCACGCTGGTCGGCCTGTTTCCGACGCTTGGCTCATTGGTCAAGGGCTGCGGCAAGATCCTGTTCGGCTATGCGCGCAAGGCGGCGTTGAAAGGCGGAACGGCGACAGTAAAAGCGGGAAAAAAGTTGTCCGAAAAGGAGCTTGCCAAGGCAGCAGAAAAATACATCGAGCACGGCATCGCCAAGCTCAACAGCTTTCTGGAACGTCCCGCCGTCCGCAAGACGCTCGCCACGCTGCATTGGGACAATCCGTACCGACATCTGGCAGAACAGATGCGCAAACTGCGCGCCCAAGTCACCGTACAGAAACTGCTTACCGCGTTCGACAAGATCATCGATGCACTGAAGGGCTTGCTTGATATGGTGCGCGAATGGGGCGGCGGCAAACTCGGAGCGCAAGTGGCCGAACTGCTGACGATGATTGACGGCGTGCGCAAGAAGGCCGATAAAATGCTCGGCACGGTGTTGAAGCCGCTGCAGGACTGGCTCGACAGGATTGCCCGGCGTTTGGATGTGGAGGGCGACAACCACTACCGTGCTTACGTCAAGGTGACGAATGCGCATACCTTTACCCGGCCAAAGGCAGAGGTGGAGCTCGCGGCGTTCGAAAAGGAGAGGCCGGGGTGGGTGGACAAGACGAGGAAGGTGGCGCATGAGCCCGAAAAAAATGTACCAGTCAAGACCAACTGGCCGGATCTCGATCCGCAGGTAAAGCCGGGCGAACGGCATCCGTTGGCAAAGGCTTACAAGACGTTTGAAGAAGGTGCCGCCAAACCTGTCACCATTCCGCCCGGCGAGACGCTCTATCGGGTGGTCGATCCCGGCAGCGGCGATAACAGCACCTGCTGGATGCGCAAGGCCGAGTTCGACAAGTTGAAGAGCAAGGATGACTGGCGCAGGAAATTCGCGGTTTGGGCAAGTTGGAACAGCAATGGTGAGTTCGTTACCTACACTGTGCCACCGGGCAAGGGGCTGAATGTCTGGGAAGGCGTGGTGGGGACGCAAAAGCACGAGTCCAATAAAATTTACAAGCTCGAAGGTGGCGCGATTCAAATCGTGCTTGATCCAACCGATCTAATGAAAGAATTCCTGGGCAAGCGGCAACCTACGAACTGGGGCTACAACAGCTTTGGTGAAACGGTCGATATGACCGGCGTGCCCGTTCTCACTAACAACTGGTTTGAAAAAAAATAATCATGGCGACACCTCTGATACCGCAGGAAATTTATCTACTCGAACGCTTCTCTTCACTGGAATGGTATGGCCAGATGCGTGATGCCTGGGAAGCGATGCTCAACCACGCGGAAACCATGCTTGACCGCTTCATGCATCAACTGCCGCCCCGATACCGCGCCCGCCACTTGTCGGAGCAGCCGGATATCGTCTGGGGAGAGCGGGTGCTGCCGAATTTCAGATATACGATGCGGCTTCTGAACGAGGGCTATATCAAGCGATCGCATGGAGACTATGAATCGCTCGGTCGATCATGCGGGGTTACCGGCGGCATACGCGGACAAACAATGGATTATCCGGCGAGTTGGATGGATGAGGTCGAGCCGGGCGCGGAAGCAAAATACTATGAATTGCTGCACAAGGCCGGTGACTTGGCTTGGCCGGTTGATATAACTTCTGATGGCACCTGGTCGCCCGGAAATTTGACGACCGACTACGAAAAAGTGGTCAAGTTACCTCTCGATCCCCCCTCCACTTGGCCCGTCTATCGATTGAACAGGCAAGTCACTGTAAAGAGTGGTGACCAGGTTCCGCAAACCGGCGTTTACCTTCCCGACGTCGATCATGGCTTCCCTACCCTCTTGATCAAGTCAGACGACCCTTTCTTGGGCGAAGCCAACGAGGCCTCCGTTGTATTAGATCCCGCCGTCGGCCGACAAAAAGGCTACCGCCCTACGCTCTGGACCCTGGTTGAGCGCTTCTCCGATACGAGCAATCTGCGCGCTGTACCTTCACTTGTCGCTACCACGCGTCTGCGTGTCGAAGGCGGCCAACTCTGTCCACAAACCGGCTACTGGTTTACTCCCGCAAAACCCGATTCCCGGCGCCATTTCAAGGAAGGTGAATTGATGCCCACATTTGACTCCGACTATGGGTCCACTATCTGGCAATGGGATTCCAATCAATTCTGATGGGGTTTTTGATCTACGAATATTGATTTCCTGGCTTGAAAAGAAATAATCATGGCGACACCTCTAATCCCGCAGGAAATCTATCTCTTGGAGCGCTACACCTCCCTTGAGTATTACTGCTCGCATTCACTGCAATTGGTCTTTTGTTGGTTGCGCCTGGCGTTATCGCATTCTAATTCGCGGGTATCTTTCGACGAGCGTCGGCTTCAGTCCAGCAAACCGTCAACCATCGAGTACCCCTTCAAAAACGCCGCCTCGACGGCGGCTTCTTCCGAACTGAAGTCGGCGTCGTCACCGGATTGCGCGGTCAGCTCGCTTTCGCTACCGGCATCCTCGCCTGGCTGAGTCACGCGTACTGTGTAATCCCATAAGGTATGTCTGGCGTTGCGGGGCAAGGCTGAAACATGGACATCCATGCCCCGGTAGTATTCAGTGCGCCAGTTCTGCTCGAATGCCATGTGCTTCTCCGCGCCGTTACCATCGTGCCATCGTATCCATCGGTATATTTCGCATCATTGCGCTCTGTCAGCGATGCCACATGATGCGGATTTGATCGTCTCGTTGCGCGGTTCAGAGCATTTGTTTTCACAGATCATCGTGCGCGCCTGGGGATATTCTTCGTCCCGGAAAGTTGCGCACAGTTGCTGTGGTTAATGTTGTGGATAAGTACGAGTGAGAGGTTGCAAGCTGTTGATTTGCAACGACTCTGCAGCCTTGATTAAAATCAAGGCACGAGAAACTGGCGTGGCGTGCCGCAAACCGGCGAGCGCATGTCGATTCACTCTCCGGCGAATTCAGCCGCGGCCTTGGCGGCCCACAGCGCCTTGTTGTAGCTGTCGAACGGTGCGTCATAGCGATCCACCTCACCGTTCTCGCCGACGAAGTCGGTCCACCAGCCGCTGGCATCGCGCACGATGGCGATATCCCCGGCCTGGCATTGCTGCAGGATGGTTTCATCCTGCCCCAAAGTGACGATCCTGGTATTGCGGTGTGTGATGAAGGTCGGCATGCGGTGGCGCCCAAAGTCTTGGCAACGCCATTTGACCAGAAAACCGGCGCCGGCGTTCGTTTTCCGGCGCCGGATCACATCAGTTACTCAGCGCGCGCATCTCGCTGTACAGGTTTGCCTTGCCTTCAAATCCGATGCCAACCAGCTCAGGCATCGTGATATGGCCGTTCTTCACTTCGACGCCATCAGGGAATCCGCCGAACGGCTGGAACAGGTCCGGATACGATTCATTGCCGCCGAGGCCGAGGCCGGCTGCGATATTGAGCGACATCTGGTGCCCGCCATGCGGAATGCAGCGGCTCGGCGACCAGCCGTGCTGGCGCAGCATGTCAAGCGTGCGCAGGTATTCGACCAGACCGTAGCTGAGCGCGCAGTCGAACTGCAGCCAGTCGCGATCCGGGCGCATGCCGCCGTAGCGGATCAGGTTGCGCGCATCCTGCATCGAGAACAGGTCTTCGCCAGTCGCCATCGGTTTGTCGTAGTAATTGCGCAGTACCGCCTGCAGTTCGAAATCGAGCGGGTCGCCCGGCTCTTCGTACCAGAACAAGTCGTATTGCGACAAGGCCTTTGCATACGCGATCGCGGTGTCCATGTCGAAGCGGCCGTTGGCGTCGACGCACAGCTTCTGGCCGTCCTGCAGCACGTCCATGATCGCGTCGATGCGGCGCAGGTCTTCGTCGAGCGACGCGCCGCCGATCTTTTTCTTGACCACCGTATAGCCGCGGTCGATGTAGCTGCGCATCTCGTCCTTCAGTTTGTTCAGATCCTGTCCGGGATAGTAATAACCGCCGGCCGCGTACACGAAAATCTCCTTGTTGGCGCGGCCATTGCCGTAACGGTCGGCCAGCAACTGGAACAAGGGCTTGTTTTCGATTTTTGCGACGACATCCCACACTGCCATGTCGATGGTGCCGATCGCGACCGAGCGCTCGCCGTGGCCGCCCGGCTTTTCGTTGGAGAACATGCAATTCCAGATCTTGTGCGGATCGAGGTTGCTGCCTTCATCGTTGACCAGCGATTCCGGCTTGGCCGCCAGGATGCGTGGGATGAAGCGCTCGCGCATCAGGCTGCCCTGCCCGTAGCGGCCATTGGAATTGAAGCCGTAGCCGACCACCGGCTTGCCGTCGCGGATCACATCGGTGATCACGGCGACCAGGCTCAGCGTCATCTTGCTGAAGTCGATGTAGGCGTTGCGGATCGGCGAACTGATGGGAATGGTTTTTTCCCGGATTTCAACTATCTTCATGGCGGAATCCTTTTGTCTGGCGCGTGAGCGGAAAGCTCGTTGCATGACCGATAGCATACGGAAGGAACGGCGGCCTATAATTCACCGTCATTCACACGATTATTCACCTGAAGTGAAAACCGACACCACCTCCGAACTCGCGTTCTTTGTACTGCTGGCAAAAAAGGCCAGTCTCTCGGCCACCGCGCTTGAGTTGAACATCACGCCACCCGCAGTCACCAAGCGTCTGGCGCAAATGGAACAGCGCCTCGGTGTGCGACTGGTCAACCGCACCACGCGCAAGGTCAGCCTGACCAGCGAAGGCGAGCTGTATTTTTCGTACGCGGCCGGCATCCTGGCCGACATTCGCGAGATGGAAGAACAGGTATCGAGCAGCCGCGCGGCGCCGAAGGGACTGCTGCGTATCAACGCAACGCTCGGCTTCGGCCGCACCACGATCGCGCCGATCATTTCCGCTTTCGCGCAGCGCTATCCAGAGATCGACGTGCAATTGCAGTTGACCGACCGGCCCATCAATCTGGTCGAGGAAGCCTTCGATCTCGGCATTCGTTTCGGCGAGCTGCCGGATACGCGGCTGTCGGCGCGCAAGATCATGTCGAACCGGCGTCTGTTGTGCGCATCGCCGACCTATTTGAAAAAGTTTGGCGAGCCGCATACGCCACATGACCTGGCGCAGCATCGCTGCATCCTGCATCGGCAAAACGATGACGCGTACGGCGTGTGGCGGCTGTTCAAGGGGCGCAAGAGCGAAACGGTCAAAGTGAACGGCACGCTGTCCAGCAACGACGGCGACGTGGTGCTGAACTGGGCTCTCGACGGGCACGGCATCCTGATCCGGTCGGAATGGGACCTTGCGAAATACCTGGAGAGCGGGCGGCTGCAGGTGGTTCTGAAGGACTACAAAACGGCGCCAGCCGATCTGTTCGTTGTATATCCGAGCCGCAGGAATTTGCCGGCGAAGGTGCGCGCGTTCATCGATTTTCTGGTGGAAAGCCTTAAATAAGCTACTCCATCGCCGCATATACCAGTGCACGATACAACTGCCGATAATGGTTGCGCTGCTCGGGCGCCTGCATCAGGAAGATCGCGAGCATGTCTTCCGCCGGATCGATCCAGAAATAGGTGCCGGCCAGTCCGCTCCAGGTAAAGTCGCCGACGCTGCCCGGCATGACCGCCGCACCGGCGTCGGTGCGCACGCCGAATCCGAGGCCGAAGCCGTAACCCGGTCCGGGCAGATAGCTCAAGCCGGATTTCGCCTGCGGCAATGTAACCAGGTGGTCGCTCGCCATGTACTGCAGCGTCTTGCGCGACAGGATGCGCACGCCGTCGAGCTCGCCGCGGTTCAGCAGCATCTGCGCGAAACGCAGATAGTCGTGCACGGTCGATACCATGCCGCCGCCGCCCGACAGGAAATTGGGGCGCCGGCTGACCTGGTTCAGCTTCACCGCCGCATTGGTGACCGGATCGATCGCAAACGGCTGTGCCACCCGATGCTGGTTTTGCGGTTCGACCCAGAATCCGGTTTCATGCATTTTCAGCGGCTTCAGGATGCGCTCCGCGAGGAAATAATCGAGCGGCACACCCGAAATGCGTTCCAGCAGCACGCCGAGCACGTCGGTCGAATGACTGTATTCCCACACCGTTCCCGGCTGATAGGCGAGCGGCGCCTGTGCCAGCGCGGTAATGAATTCATCGTTGTTCAACTTCTGGCCGCCGATTCCCAATCGGCGATACTCCGCCTTCACCAGCGAATCGCCAAAGATGCCGTAGGTGAATCCCGACGTATGGCGCAGCAGGTCCTGCACTGTGATCGGCCGCTCGGTGTCGAACAGTTCCAGCCGGGTTTTGCCTTCCAGTCCCGCGACTTCCACCCCGACTTTCAGCCGGCGCAGCTCCGGCAGCCAAGTCGAGATCGGATCGCTCAGTAACATCCTGCCCTCTTCCACCAGCATCATCGCCGCCACCGACACGATCGGCTTGGTCATCGAATAGATACGGAAGATACTGTCGAGCGCCATTGGTATGCCGCTGTCCGGTTCCTGCACGCCGAGCGCTTTTTCATAGGCGATGCTGCCGTTGCGGGCGATCAGCATCACCGCACCGGGAATCAGTTTCGCATCAATGTCGGCCTGCAGCCTGGCGGTCAGGGCATCGAGCCGCTGCACGGAAAAACCGGCGGCGGAGACGTCGTAGTTGCGCATCGTGTAGCCATCCTCTCGGTATCGGGGGAATCGGTTCGATTTTCATAATCGAACGATCGTTTTATTTTAACCGAGATACAGAAGATGCGCGTCAGCCAACAGCGACGTGATCAATACAGGAACAAGCAGGGAGATTGTCGATGCCGGCGCCGGAATGCAACCGGCGCCAACGTTACATCAGACAGTGGGTTGTTTCTTGTGCGCCTTGGCGTTGCCGCGCGATTTGACCAGCACGATGCCGCCCTTGCTGCCGCGATGCACCCTGCGGGTCGCCCTGACCCTGCGCGACGATGTTTTCGCGGCGAACAATGGCGCCTGGCCCGTCAAGTAGCGCTGGATGTTTTGCGCATCGAGCATGCGGGCCGCGCCCCCTTCCGCATTCAGCAATACCATGATCACGTGCTTGCCCGCGGCTTCCACGCGCATGATGAGGCAGCGCCCGGCTTCGCGGGTGAAGCCGGTCTTGGACAGCAGCACATCCCAGCCCTCGCGGCCCACCAGGCGATTGGTATTGCGATACTCCACGGAACGGCCGTTCATGTCGATCGTGTCGTCAGTGGTGGTCGTGATCTGCGCAATCTCCGGGTAATGCGAGGCGGCCGTCGCCATCTTCAGCAGGTCCGCCGCAGTCGAGCGGTTATCCGGCGACAGACCGGTCGGCTCCCCGATCGCGGTGTGATGCATGTCCAGCGCATCCATCTTTTGCCGCACTGCGGCGAGGAAAGCAGGATTCCCACCCGGATAGGTGCGCGCCAGCGCGGCAGCGGCCCGGTTGTCGGACGACATCAAGGCTAATTCCAGCACCGTCTTGCGCGGTAGTGTCGCGCCGACCGGCACGCGCGACGAGCTGTTCTTCAGGCGGTCGACATCGCTGTCGTCGATGCTGATCAATTCGTCCATGTCCAGCTTCGCGTCCAGCACGACCATCGCGGTCATCAGTTTGGTGAGCGACGCAATGGGCACCATCGTATCTGCATTCTTTTCCAGCAGGATCTTGCCGGACTCTTCCTCGAACACGAGCGCGTGCTGTGAGCTGAACGGCAAGGCGAATGCCGACGCGGAGCAACTGAGCAGCAGGGCAATTAAAGTTTTTTTGAGCATACGGTTGCAGTTCGAAAAGGTTGTTCCACAGGAGCAATCATAACTTGTCCAGGTGCAACAACGTTTCCTAATCTCAAGCGTATGCGAAATATTTTTTGATCTGTTGCGAACTCGTCTTGAACAGTTTTCAATGCACCGGATAGTGCGGCGCACGGGGTATCGCGGTTCCTCTTAAAATCGGTGGGTAGGCGCCTGCCCGCTGGCAGGCGCCACTCTCAACCAACTGGAGTAATGCGATCGTGACTATCCCTCAACCTGCGCGACACCGCGTCCTCATCGTCGGCGCCGGCGCCATCGGCAGTTTTTATGGCGCAGCGCTGCAGGCTGGCGGCGCGGAGGTATCGGTGGTTTGCCGCTCCGAATATGAAACGGTGCAGCAGCACGGCTATGAAATCCGCAGCCAGCGTCTTGGCGACCGGGTGTTCCACCCCGTGCAGACGCTGCGCTCGATCGCCGACTATCGTGGCGGCGCGCCCGATTTTGTGGTGCTGTGCGTGAAAGTGGTGGAAGGTACCGACCGGGTAGCACTGATACGCGATGCGGTCGGACCGGATACCGCGATCGTGCTGATTGAAAACGGCATCGAGATCGAACAGGAGATCGCCGACGCGTTTCCACGCAATCCGCTGATCAGCGCGCTCGCCTTCGTGCAGGTCAGCCGTATCGCACCGGGCAAGGTGCAGCATTACGCGTTCGGCGACTTGAGCTTCGGCGATTTTCCGGGCGGCTTGTCGGAGCGCTCGCGGCAATTCGCCGCGCTACTGGAAGGTGGCGGCGTCAAATGCATGCTGACCGAGGATGTGATCACTGCACGCTGGCAGAAATGCCTGTGGAACGCAGTATTCAATCCAGCGTCCGTGCTGGGCGGCGTGCTCGACACCGACGACATGCTCGGCGCGCCGGGCGGCGCATCGTTCATCGAGCGCGCCATGCAGGAGGTCTGCGCGATCGCCGCCGCCACCGGTCACCCGCTCTCTGCGGCGCTCCCTGCGCAATTCATCGAAGGCACGCGCAAGGCGCCGCCGTACAAGACCAGCATGGCGCTGGATTTCGAAAACGGCCGCGCGCTGGAAAGCGAAGTCATCCTCGGCAATGCGGTGCGCGCCGGACGCCGTGAAAACGTGGCAATTCCGACACTGGAAACGCTGTATGCGCTGCTGAAAATGGTGGAACGGAAAGCGGCGAAAACGCCCGTTCGCAGTCAGGCCGGGTAAAGCCGTGTCGGCAGCGGCAGCGTCTGATATCGATCAACCTCACTTTTGCGTGACGCCGGAAAATATCCGCATGCCTCCTTGCCTTTCCGGCAAGGCGCTTTCGTGCTGCTGGCGCGAGCGACGGCCTCACCGCAGGAGGCGATAATCGCACATTCGATTCTCCGTTTCTCCCTCGCGCTTGCTCTGGCACTCCTGCAGGCATGGGCAGCAGCGGCACCGACACGCGTAATAGTGCTCGCGGTGGACGGCGCAATCGGCCCGGCAAGTGCCGATTACATCAATCGCGGACTGGCACATGCGCAGCAGGAAAAGGCCGGACTGGTGGTGCTCGGCCTCGATACGCCGGGCGGACTGGATCTGTCGATGCGACGCATCATCAAGGCGATCCTGCAATCGTCGGTGCCGATCGCAACCTACGTCAGCCCGGGCGGCGCGCGCGCCGCCAGCGCCGGCACCTATATCCTTTATGCCAGCCATATCGCGGCAATGGCGCCCGGCACCAACCTGGGCGCGGCAACGCCGGTGCGGCTCGGCGCCCCGAATTCGGACGACACGCCGGCAGGGCCGGACAAGAATGGCACGAAACCGCTGTCATCAATGACGGAAAAGCAGGTCAATGATGCGGCCGCGTATATCCGCAGCCTGGCTCATTTGCGCGGACGTAACGCAGACTGGGCGGACCAGGCGGTGCGCCACGCGGTCAGCCTGCCCGCAGACGAGGCACTGAAACTCGGTGTCGTCGACTATGTCGCGCGCGATCTGCCCGACTTGCTGCGCCAGCTCAATGGCAAGCAACTCGCGGTCAATGGAAAAACCGTCACGCTGAATACCGGCGACGCGCAGATCGTGCATTACGATCCGGACTGGCGGGTACGCCTGCTTTCCGTCATTACCGATCCCAGCGTCGCACTGCTGCTGATGACGATCGGCATCTGGGGACTGATCCTCGAATTCTTCCATCCCGGCACCGGCGTGCCCGGCGTGATCGGCGGGATCTGCCTGCTGCTCGGCCTGTATGCGCTGCAATTGCTGCCGGTAAACTACGCCGGGCTGGCGCTGATCCTGCTCGGCGTCGGCTTCATGGCGGCGGAAGCCTTTGTGCCCAGCTTTGGCGTGCTCGGTATCGGCGGCGTCGCGGCCTTCGTGGTGGGCGCAGTGATCCTGATTGACACCGAACAGCCGGGCTTCGGCATTCCGATCGGCTTCACCGTCGCGGTCGCCATACTGAGCGCATTGCTGATCGGTGGTGCGATCAGCATGGCATTGCGGGCGCGCCGGCGCGTTGTCGTCAGCGGCGAAGGCCGGCTGATTGGTGCGGTTGGCGTCGTCGTGAAAATCACAGCGACACAAAGCTGGGCGCATGTCGATGGCGAAACCTGGCAGGTCGTGTGCCGGACGCCGCTACGGCAGGGCGAAAAAGTGCGCGTGCTGGCCCGCAACGGCCTGGTGCTGGAAGTGGCACCGGCATAATCATTGGAGAATCATCATGACATACGGACTCATCGGCATACTAGTCGTGCTGTTCGCGCTGCTGGTTTCAACGTTTCGCATCCTGCGCGAATACGAACGCGGCGTGGTTTTCCAGCTCGGTCGCTTCTGGGCGGTCAAGGGACCCGGCCTGGTGATCCTGATCCCGGTAATCCAGCAGATGGTGAAGGTGGACCTGCGCACCATCGTGCTCGACGTGCCGACGCAGGACGTGATCTCGCGTGACAACGTGTCGGTGAAGGTGAACGCGGTGGTCTACTTCCGCGTGGTGGAACCGGACAAGGCCATCATCCAGGTGGCGAATTTCTTCGAGGCCACCAGCCAGCTCGCACAGACCACGCTACGCTCGGTGCTCGGCAAGCACGAGCTGGACGACATGCTGGCCGAGCGTGAACGGCTGAACCTCGACATCCAGCAGGTGCTCGATGCGCAGACCGATGCCTGGGGCATCAAGGTATCGAACGTGGAAATCAAGCATGTGGACCTGGATGAATCAATGATACGCGCGATCGCGCGGCAGGCGGAAGCGGAGCGCGAACGGCGCGCCAAAGTGATTCACGCGGAAGGCGAACTGCAGGCGTCCGAAAAACTGATGCAGGCCGCGCAGGTACTTGCGCAGCAAAACGGCGCGATGCAATTGCGCTACATGCAGACGTTGAGCAATATCGCCGGCGACAAGACCAGTACTATCGTGTTCCCGTTGCCGATCGAACTATTGACCGGGATGGCGGAACTGGCGAAGAAAAATCGAACACAGGATTGACAACAGCCGTTCAGACATACGGACGTTCACGCAGCCACTTGGTCGCGATGAACTTCACGCCCTTCATCACCGGCTCGCCCGCATGCAGCGTTTGCGGGTCTGGCGTTCCATACGCGTTGGTATTTGCAAAAAATACTGCGCCACCTTTTTTCGGCTGCACCTGCAATCCGACATTCGGAAATGAGGTCGCACCACCCTGCTCGACGTCACTCAAATACATGATGATGGTGGCGAGTCGCTGACCGCCGCGCTCAAGATGCTTGCGCAGCCCCGGCAGCGCGGGGTTGAACCAGTCGTAATGCGGACGGTATTCATTGCCGCTGTCATAACGTAACAGCTGCAACCCTTCGCCGTACTTCGCCGGCCAATGCGTCAACACGGCCAGCCGCGCCTCGATGCGTGCGATCAATTCGCTCTCGCCCCGCTGCAGCATCGCCCCGTGGCTGGTGCGATGCGCGTGCAACTTGGTCTTGCCATCGCCATCGGCGATCACCGGCGAACGCTGCAGCCTTTGTTCCGCGTACGCGATCATCGCATCGCACTCCTCATCGCTCAGTAGATTGCCGAGCACGACAATGCGCGGCGACTGCAGCGTCAGCAGAACATTAACCATGCGGTCAGGAGTATGGATGGTATTGGCAGCATCGATTCCCGGCAGCGTCTTCGCAACCGGCGAAGGCGGCAAGCCGACGCCGCCCGCTTCTTCTATCGCGGCCCTTGCCAGATGCACATCAAATTTTCCGTCGCGGACCATGATGTCCACCATGCCGCCCGGTTCGCAAGCGCGGGCCAGGTTGTGCTTGATCCAGGATTGCCATTCCGGCGGCAGGGCCGCCAGAGCCGGGTTGGTCATCATTGAATGGAGACTGCGAAAGTAATCATGGCCGGGGACGCGATGCATCAAGGCAAACACATGACAGCTTGCCGCGCCGCTCTTCCTGAGATGTGACGCCTGCGCAAAGGTTCCATCGAAGAAACCTGACGCAAGATAGCCTTCTCTACTAAAACGTCAGCGTTACCGTGATGCTGTCGCTGTAACTCCCAACGTAGGCGTTCTGGCCCGCAGGAATGCTTCCGTACACCGTATGATTGACATCAGCCGTCCAGGTGCCGCCTACGGTACCCGTGCCGCCGGCGCCATCGCCCCAGATAACACTCCGCGTAGCGTCGGTGTAGAGGTTGTAGTTAAGCTGATACAAGCCGTTGGTCATTGCGCGGGATGCGTAGCTTCCGCTGCCCGGGCTGAGGGAAATGGAATACGTTGTGCTTGTATCGCAAGTGACGCTGACATTGCCGGTACTGTCCACGCTCTGGCTGCCGAATACATCATAGCTGCCGAAGTTAATGCCCTGGACACTGATGCTGCATTGAGCCGCCCCCACTTGCTGCGCCACCGCCGTCAGCAGCATGGCAATCCAGCGGCGCTTCCCGCCAAGGGGCCATCTGAAAAATGCTGTCATTGATTCACTCCAGTGCATGTGTATGTTCCAAGTTCGGGCAACGGATCATTCGTATCCGGGAACGAGACGGCGAGGTCGCAGCTGTGCCCGCGCCAGGTCAGCCGTACCGAATTGCTGGCTGCCAGTCCGCTCAGATAGAGCTGCCCACGTTGGCCGACCGGGAATTCTTCTTTTTTGCCGAGGATACGCGCGATTGCCCCCGCCGGCAGCGGTTCGCCATTTTCCATGATGACCGTAAGCAGCGCTCCGCGCGATCGCCTGACCTGGAGCGGCAGCACCAGGCCGCTGCGGAAGTAAGGCACGGCGACCAGTTGCTCCGTGTCGATCTGAATATCCAGCGGCAGGTCTGCCTGTTCGATACGGATGGCATTTTTTTGGTAAGCACGCAGTCTCGGGATCAGGGCGTTACCGTTCGCATCGGTGCGTGCCACGATCTGATTATCCGCATAAACGCGAACACCGGCATAACCAGGCATCTGTACCATAGCGAAACTGTCGGTAATGCGCCTGCTGAAAAAGGCGTTGCCGCCCAGGATCCCGATGCCGCCGCTTGCATTGCCCTGAACGGCGGTCTGGCCGTTCGACTGGGCTGCGGCGAGGGTGAACGTGCCAATGCCATTTTGGGCACTGATGCCGGCTTCGGCCGGGGCAAGATTTCCGGCCCCGGCAGTGACGTGATAACCGACGCTGTCGCCAGCGAGCAGATTGCGCTGCAACTGGAACACCGCTTGCGAATTGCCGGCCTGCGTCGTCGCACTGGCAGTGCCGCTGGTGCGGTTGTCGAATGAACTGGTAAAACTCAGGCCAATCACGGTTTTCGAATCATCCCCCAGAAAATGGGCCAGGGAGAAATTAATGAAACCCAGCCTGCCGACAGACGTGCTGTAACTGAGGTTGACCATTTTGAGTTCATTCAGATCACGACGATCCTGATGCGTATACGACAAGCCCATCGAACCATAGCGCCCAGCCGAGAGGCTGGCAAAGGCGCGGCTGATTTGCCTGGGTGCGAGCTGGCCCGGCTGCAATCCCAGTTGCGTGAAATTTTTATCCGCGAGCGTGCTGTTCGCGCCGAAACTGAATGAACGGCTCTGTCGTTCAAAGCCAATCGAGAGCAGTCCGCCATTTCCCCGCTCGCTGCGGCTGCCGGCAATGGAAGCGGTGAATATGCCTGCCGCCGGCCAGAGATAGGTGCCGCTGAGTCCCAGGGTCTGCCGGGAGCGCAGCAGTTCGCCGTGGGCCTCGCCGGTAAGCCGGTCGCTCAGTCCGAGGCGATGCGTGGCTGCCGCCATGAAGTGCCCGTAATCGTTACTGTCAATGCCGAAATTCTCGCGAACGAACCCCAATTCGTATGAATAATCATGCAGGCCCCGCTGCAACAGGCTCGGACTGACATAAAAGGGCTGGGTGATGATCTGCTCGCGGCCCAGCATGTCGCGCACAACAAGCCGCGCCTCTCCCTGCCCGGTTACGACTGGCAGATTCTGAATGCTGAAGGGGCCGGCCGGCACCTGGTCGCGCATGCGCAATGCATTGTTAACGTAAAGATCCACCGTGGATGGCAATACTGCTTCGCCTGCCAGCCCAGGCAGCGGAACGGTGTTGAACGCCGGCTGCGTAGCGAAATTGCTTGCCCATTGCACGCCGCCGAAACGTACCGAGCCGCCCCAGGCTCCGGCCCGGCTGATCGCGTCTCCGACTCGCATGCTCGCGAGCCTGGCCGGCTGATCGCGCGTCCAGGTCGACTCCAGGCGGACGAACGGCTCTGCACTGTTCAGATTGTGCCCCACGAAATCGCTGCTGACCGCGCCGAAACCGCCAAATGCCACAGCCTGAAACAGCCCACTCACCCTGTTTTCGGTCTGCGTATGGTCGACATGAAGGTCATAGTTGATAAAGCCGCCGGGAGAAGCCGGCGTAGGGACGGTAAAACCGGCCGGCGAGCCTTTGATTTCGGTCAAGCCGAATAGTCCTGGCGCGGCATCAACAAGCAGCGTCTGGCGAGCCTCATCCACCTGATACGAAAGCCCCCGCATCGCGTCCAGCGGATAGTAGGTTTCACCGTCATGCAATACCGGCGCGGCGTCAGGCAGCGTAAAGCGCCAGTGCTCCAGGTCTTCCCGGCGCGCCAGCAAATGACCGTCAGCGCGGCGCAGCAGCAGCACGGTTTCCGTCGCGGCCTGGCGATTGATACCTACTGCCAGCCATACCTCTTCGACGTCGGTGGAAGCAGGCTTGATGGCATCCGGCACAAGCGTTGCTGCCGCGGTGACGGGTAACGGACGCGACGCATTTTCTGTATTCGAGGGCAACGGTGCTGCTCTCTCCGATCGCCTCGGATAGATATCAAACACGACGCGATATCCATGCCCTTCAGACGGTTTCAGAGCGATGGCGCGCGGGTCGACTTCCATCTTGAAATCCAATTCGATGCGGGTATGCTTCGCGTTGGTCGAAGTGACATGAACGGCTTTGATGTACGGATGGTCGGCATCGATTTCACCTTCCAGCGCGGTATCCACGCCGACACCGCTCAGGTCAAGCAGGGCTCGTTCCGGGTTCTGCAGGGAAAACAAGGTGAAGCGGAGCTCACCATCCGATTCAAAGATAATCCGGGTGTGATCGCGCAACAGCATCAGGCTTGTTGACAGGACATGGGAAGCGGCGAGCGCTGCGCCGTGCAGCATGACGAGCAACAGCGCAGCGCCAACGGCGACTTTTCTTGCAGGACGCAGAGTGGCCCGGCAACCGGGGAGCGCCCCGAGACCGGAATCCTTGTTCAATCTCATTCGCCCGTTTGAATCAGGAGTACGAAGAGCCTCATTGAAAACCATCCCTTCTTGTCATGGAAGACAAGGCCGGACCGCCTGCGCCCTATTCCATTACCACGTCGGCTTGAACGTCCCCCGCATCCGTTTGGGCAGACAACCGCACTGTCGCACCAGGCATCGCGGTTCCCGCGACCAGCCAGTCGTGACTTTGGCCGGGTAGTACGTAGGTCGCGACCTGCTGTAGGTTGGAATCGGCGTCCTCCGGCAAGGTCAGTCTGAAATTGGCAACTTGAACATGTGTATTGCCGGTATTCGTCAACCGAATCCGGATCTTTCCTTCAGGCGCCCGAATCGCCTGCCAATGCAATGCCGGGGCTGCCGCGACCGCAGGCGCGACAAATATCGGCATGCTGATGCGCAATGCCATTCTCAAGCCCTGGAATCCTGGCTTCGGTGGCGCCGGTACTTCCTGCAGGAACAGGCGGTAATCAAGCTCGGACTGTGGGTCCGGCGCGCGGCGCAGCCCTACCCTCACTACCTGAGAAGCATGGGCGGGCACGGTGAAAATCGGCGGCGTCGCGAGTATTTCCCGGGTAGGACTGAATGTATCCTTGCCGTCCTGCTGCGACCATGCTGCCAACTCCAGCTGCACCACGACCGGCGCGCTGTCATCGTTGCGCACGACGAGCGAAGCAATCGGTGCAGCGGATGAAAGCGTCGCCCGTACCGGACTGACTGCAAAGGAGCCGGCACTTGCGCCAACTGTGCCGGCAACGAAAAACGCCAGGCCATAACCGGCCTGGCGCAATGCGCGCATGAACATCAGAACGTGACGGTTGCGACGACGGTATCGGCGTAGGTGCCGGCAGGGACATTCTGAGCGGAGGTGACGCGACCATAGACAGAAACCGCAACAGCCGCTCCGGTTCCGGTATGGCTGACGCCAGTGACATTTTCCCAAACAGCAGAACGTCCGCTGTCGCTATAAAGCTGATAGGTCAGATAATCCGTACCGGCATCTTTCATGCGACGTACCGGAGCCGCGTCGGTCGAACCCGTGTCGGCATTGCTGCCCTGTCCCAGCGTGATGGTAGCGGCCGAACCGCTCGTGCAGTTGACGTTAACGGCACCCGCAGCATCCAGATCCGCTGCGGCATTGGCTGATACGGGATCGTAGCTACCGAACGTAACGGCGGTAGTCGTGATCGTGCAGTTTGCCGCAACGGTGGCGCCGACACTCAGGTTGCTGGTAGCCGTGCCGGCATAGGCTTCGACGCCGACAGTCGTTGCGCCAATGACGAATGCCGACACCGCTGCCAAACGCAGCGTGCGGAGCTTGTGATACGAGGAGGGAGAGAATGTTTTCATGATTACAGTCCATTTGATCGCCATTCCTGGCAGAGTTAAATAGCCTGTTCTGAATGCGGTTCAGAACCGGCAGCTGGCTGGCTTTCGTTGGTTTGAGAAGCCCCTATAGTTTTGCGCCGCCGGATTTCTCCGGGTTTGCCCTAATCCCAAATGTCGAACGACATCAACGAGATTACCTAGATCTTACAGGACATCCCATCGCGCATTCACCGAGAAGAAGCGCTTGTGGATAAGTTGCAACACGGAAATTAATTATTGTTTCGCTTTTGATATTCCTCTGTTGCATCAGGCATTTGCCTCTGGCCGCCGGACCAACCGATGTGCCATCGATGCTTCAGCCCTCCCTTGATGCACGATTATCGGTTCAGCCGGGGCGGCTCAGGTTGCGCCACGGCTGGGTATTGCGCCATTGAGAAATCCAGGGTTCGGGTATAACCAGGCTGAGTGCACCCACATCGGCGACCAGCCCGCCCAGTGCAGTGGAAACGACGGATACGCCGCGTGTCAACGCCGGCAACCGGCTTTCGATTTCCTGCATGACGATCGGGATCAGCCATGCGCCGTGATGCATCCATACGCTTCCGCCGATTACGAACATGCGCGTGTCGAGCGCCGCCGCGACGTTGTACAACCCGCGCCCGAACCATCGCGCCGCCTGCTCCGCCGCTTCGCGTGCCTGCGGATGTCCGTCGCGCGCAGCCCCGAACAGGTCGATTGCCGAAGTATTGAGGCGACTGCCGAGATTGCGTCCGGAGATCAGCCCTTCCAGGTCGCCCCGGTTGCCGCAGCCGCACAACGCATCCTGCCGCTCGCTCATCAGCATGTGCCCGGCATGGCCGGCGTTGCCGTTCTTGCCGCGCAGGACATGTCCGTCGACGCAGAAGCCGAAACCGATGCCGGTGCTCCACGTCACATACACGCAATCGCGTTCGTCCTGCACGGCGCCGAAAGTGCGTTCCGCCACCAAAGCGGCAACGCAATCGTTGTCGACGATGACATGATCGAAACGCTCGCGCAGCACCTGCTCCAGCGGCACCACCTTCCAGTCGTTGGGCAGGTCGGGATCGTTCTTGCCGTAGCCGCAAATATTCGGGGTGGCGAGGCCGACCATGTCGTCGACGCGCTCGAACGGTCCTGCGGAAGCGACGCCGACGGCTTTCAACCGTTCCGGCGAAACGCCCGCCTGTGCGCAGGCGGATTCGAGCAGCGCGATCGATTGCTCCGGCAACGCACGCACGGACCCGGTCTTCAGTGTCGGCTGCGTCAGCCTTGCAAGCGGTCCGTTCGGGCCGGCGACCGTTGCCGCAATTTTTGTGCCGCCGATATCGAGCGCACCGATGGTGATGTCGTTGGTCATGGCCGCCTCAATACGCCTTGTCCCAGGCCATGCTGAGCCGCGCAGCGCACTGGATCAGGCCGACCATGCTGTAGGTTTGCGGGAAATTGCCCCATAGTTCGCCGCTGTCGGCTACCACATCTTCCGCCAACAGTCCGAGGTGATTGCATTTCGCGAGCACGTTTTCAAAGAGTTCGCGCGCCCGTTCCTTGCGGCCCATCTGCGCCAGCGCGAGGATCCACCATAGCGTGCAAACCAGGAACGCGGTCTCCGGCCGGCCGAAATCGTCTTCCTCGTCGTAGCGCAGCAGGAAGTCGCCGCGCCGCAAATGCTTTTCGATCGCATCGACGGTGGCGACGAAACGCGGATCGTCCGGTTCCAGGAACTGGAACTCGGCCATCAGGAGCAGGCTGGCATCGAGCCGATCGCCGCCGAAGGTCGACACGAAACTGCCGATTTCCACATTCCATGCGGCGTCGCAGATTTTCTCGTGAATCGTGGCGGCATGACGCGACCAGTATTGCTCGCGCGCCGTAAGGCCGAGATGGCGCGCGATGCAGGCCAGACGATGGCAGGCGGCCCAGCACATGATGCTGGAAAAGGTGTGCACGCGCTTCGACCCCCGCAGCTCCCACAGGCCGGCGTCCGGCACGTTATAGTTCGCGATCGCCTGTTCACCCAGCCGTTCCAGGTCCTGGAACATGTGATGGCCGGCCGGCCGTTCCAGGCGGGTGTCAAAAAACGCCTGGGTGCTGGCCAGCACCGCTTCGCCGAATACGTCGTTCTGCACCTGGTGATATGCGAGATTGCCGATGCGCACCGGCCCCATGCCGCGATAGCCTGCCAAACCGGGCGCCACGCGTTCGTCGAGCGCGGTCTCACGGCGGATGCCGTATACCGGTTGCAGCGGTGTGTCGCGCGTGTCGGCGATGATGTTCAGGATGTAGTCGAGATAGTGCTCCATGGTGCCGGTCGCGCCGAGGCTGTTGAGCGCATTCACTACGAAGTAGGCGTCGCGCAGCCAGCAATAACGATAGTCCCAGTTGCGCCCGCTGCCGGGCGCTTCGGGTATCGACGTGGTGACCGCGGCGACGATCGCGCCGGTATCGTCGAACGCATTCATCTTGAGCGTGATCGCGGCGCGGATCACGACTTCCTGCCATTCGAACGGTATCGCCAGGTTGCGCACCCAGCGATGCCAGTAGGCCTGCGTCTTTTCATAGAACGAGCGGCCCACGTCATGCGGCGAGCCGTCGACGGTTTCATCCGGCCCCATCAGCAGCGTCACGCTTTCGTGCAGGAAGAACGGGCGCTCGTCGAGCACCGCCGATACCGGCGCATCGGTGGTCAGCCGCATCGATTGCGACATGCCGATATACGAGATGTGGTGCGCGCCGCAACGGGTCTCGGCCTGCTCGCTGCCGTAGTCGACCGCCGGCCGCACCCGCAGCGAGATGCGTGGCCGACCCGAGGTGCGGCGCACGATCCGTGCCAGCATCGACGGCGCGAACATGCGACCGTGCAGATAGAAACGCGGTGCGAAATCGATCACTTCGATGCCGTTGCCGTCATCGTCCTTGAAACGGGTGACGAGAATCGCCGAGTTGCGCTGGTAGCTTTGCTCGGTCTGCGTGCATCCGTCGAGCTGCACGTCGATCGAGCCGAAGCTGGTCTTCTGCTGATCCGATTGCAGCAGCGAGCAGCAGATCGGATCGCCGTCGAAGTACGGATAGCACCACCAGACAATCGAGGCGTTTCGGTCGACAAGCGCACTGGTGCGAGAATTTCCGATGAGCCCGAGGTCTAGTGTCTTCATGCATTATCCATTCTGTTGATTGGTCGTCTCGCAAGACGGAGCATCGTTCATCCGACGCCGCTGGCTTCGCCCCGCATCCAGTTGCCGGCATTCCGCACGCGCAACCGCGCCGTCAGCTCCTGCAGCAGCGCGAGGATATCGTCCGGCCGCTCCAGAAAAAACTCCGCGGCGCTGTGCGTCGCGCGTTCGATCCGTACCGACAGCAGAACGCCGCGCCTGAGGCGGAACACGTCTTCGTCGGTCACATCATCACCGACATAGATCGCACTACGCGCGCCACTGATCGCCATCAACCGCTCCAGCGCGCTGCCCTTGTCGGCCGCATCCTGCGGCACCAGGTTGAACACGTATTTTCCGGCGACGATGCGCGGCGCCGGCTGCATCCGCTCGAACAGCTCGCGCAACACGATCGCCGAACGTTCCGGGTCGGGCGTCATCCGGTAATGCACCGACAGCGAGTAACGCTTGTCTTCGACTTCGATGCCCGCATGGTGGACGCTGCCATGCAGCGCGCCGGAAAGCTGGGTCATCCATAATGCGCTGACGGCCTGGTGGCGTCGAGCATGCTCCTCCCAGCCAGGCACGCCTTCAATGCCATGGTTGCCGACGATGAAGTCAGGTGCAAAGCCGAGGCGTTCGCGGATATCGTCGACCGAACGTCCGGTGATGATGGCAATCGGCGCATGCGCGGCCAGCGCGATCAGATGCAACATGATATCGCTTGGCAGACGTGCGTGCTCCGGGCGCATCACGATCGGTGCCAGCGTACCGTCGAAGTCGAACGCGCACAAGAGCCGTTGCTGCACGATCGCATCGAGCCTGCGCCGGCCCGCATCGGAAAACAGCGGCTTCATGTTCATACCACCCGACGCAGCGATTTGCGGCTGTGCGAGCGGATTTTTGTCATGATACGTTCTCTCTGGCGCAGGCGTGCGGCATCCAGCAGCATGCGGCCGGCCCAGCGATAGATGTTGAAGTCCTTGACCAGCGAGCGCATGCTGCGCATCCGTTCCCGTTGTTCGATCTCGGGCATCGTCACCGAACGATAAATCGCTTCGGCGCTCTGCTCGATGTGATACGGGTTGACTATTAGCGCCTCGTGGAGTTCCCTTGCGGCACCGGTGAACTGGCTCAACACCAGTACGCCACGTTCGTCGTCGCGTGCGGCGATGAATTCCTTTGCAACCAGGTTCATGCCGTCATGCAGGCTGGTGACCAGACAGGTATCGGCCGCACGGTAATAACGGTTCACCTGTTCGGCGCCATGGTGTTCCGCCTTCAGCACGATAGGCTGGTAGCCGGGGCTGCCGAAACGCTTGTTGACACGCTGCACCAGTGCCCGCACACGCGCCTCGAAATTCTGGTATTCGTCGAGCGATGAACGGCTCGGCGCCGCGATCTGGACTACCGTGAATTTTCCGATCAGCGCCGGATGCAGTTCCAGCATCCTTTCCACTGCCTGGAATCGTTCGACGATGCCCTTCGTATAGTCGAGCCGGTCGACGCCGATCGCCAGCAAATGATCGGGCGGCAAGCCATTTTCCGCGCGTATCGAGGCGCGGCATTCGGCAACGCTCGGCAACACGCGATTTTCGTCGGGCCAGGCGATCGAGATCGGATAATTCTCGACCTGCGTCAGCTCGCCGCCATAGGAAATCGTCGACGCTTCGTGCTCGATGCGCGTCTCCAGGTAGCGGTCGACTGTTTCAAGGAAATTCTTGCAATGGAACGGCGTATGAAAACCAAGGATGGTGCTGCCGAGCAGACCTTCGAGAATTTCTTCACGCCACGGACAGATACCGAACGACTCCGGATTTGGCCATGGAATATGCCAGAACGTAATGATGGTCGCTTTCGGCAATGCATCGCGCACCATGCGCGGCAGCAGCGCGAAATGATAATCCTGCACCAGTACCACCGGATCATCAGTACGTGCCTCTTTCATCACCGCATCGGCGAAGCGCTGGTTGACTGCTTCGTACTGCTCCCAATCGCTCGACCGGAACACCGGCCGCACATGCGCGATATGGCACAGCGGCCACAGGCCTTCATTCGCAAAGCCGTAGTAATAGCCCTGCTCTTCCTCCTTGCTTAGCCAGACCCGGCGCAGCGTATACGCCGGATTCTCCGGCGGCACAGGAACACGGTCATTGCGATCCACGGTTTCGCGGTCAGCCGAGCCGCTGCCATGTGCGATCCAGGTGCCGGAACAGGCGCGCATCACCGGTTCCACCGCCGTCACCAGCCCACTCGCCGGGCGCTGCACTTCGATTCCCTTGCCGGTACGCACATGCAGGTAAGGCTCGCGATTGGACACCACCAGCACTTCGTCGCCGGCCAGTTCTTCATGCAGCAACGCGCGCAGTTTTTCAGGCGTCCACAAATGGGTGGCGTCGTCGCCACGGCGGCGTTCGACATTGAATTCATACAACAGCGTCCGCAGGTCGCCTTCGAGCGGCCGGATCTCCGGCGGCGTCGATTGCTGCTGCGGCTGCGATCCGATCTCGCCGCGCAGAATGCCCTTCATCGCGCTGATCCAGCCGCGCCAACTGAGGTGCGCGACCAACACGGTGATCAGCGAAATCACGATCGCCAGCAGCGTGAACAGGATGATGATGTAGCGCTTGGTATCGGCGCTGCGATGCGCGATGAAACTCATGTCGTGCACCAGGATCAGCTTGCCGAGATACTGGCCGTCCTGCTCGACCGCGCTCTCTGATACGTGCAACGGTCCTTGCGGAAAATTGATCAGTGACTGGCGCCGGCCGTCCTTGCCCATGACCGTGCGGCAACCGAGAGATTTGGGATAGGTCGACGTCTTGTACAGCAAGTTGCCCGCCGGGTCACAAAACGCGATCGCGTGCAGCCGCTCATCCTGCATTGCGCGATCGAACAGCTGGGTCACTTTCTTTTCCGCATGGATCGGGATGTATTCCGCCAGCGGCTCCTGCAACGCGTTGGCGAGCGACTGCGAACGCGTATCCAGATCCCTGACGAACCAGCGCAGCGTCAGGTCATCGACCAGCGGCACCACCGCATAAGCGAACAGGCCGAGCACGAGTCCCAGCGGCAGTACGAAACGCAATGAGAGACGAAGCAGGCGAAGAGGCATGATTCCTTCCAGTCTAGTAGGTCAGTGCTGACCATGAGGCAGGGGCAAGGACAATGGCGGCAAGACGCCGTGCGCGGTCAGGCTGATCCGCACTTCGTGGCGAAGGCGAAAAAAGCGACAATGAATCCGATGAGAACATCCGTGGATGCCGAGGGGCTGGCGCAATATCTGACGAGGCGGCGTCCATGCAGACAGGCATTACCGCATTGTAGTTTTAGTGTTAATAACAGATCGTGAATGGGATCAATAGTTCCGCGTTCACCTTATTGCCTCGACTTATGTTGCCTGTAGAGAAGCAGCATCGCGGCGCAAGGCCCGCGCGCTCTTCTTTTTGTTTCTTTCGCTCAATCAGTTGCTGCGATGTTCAAATACCGTAGCGCGCATGCAGGATCCGTTGCACCACGGCTTCCGTTTCCAGTCGTCGATCCTGTCCATCCAGATGATCGAAGACCGCGGTGTGCCGGGAATAACCCGCCATGCTGCCAGTCCCGTCCGTTACACGGATCACGGCCATCAGTTTGCCCGCTTCCACTTCTTGTATGCGGACCTCGGCGCGCCAATGTCCCACCACGCAACTCAGAGTATCCATTCCACTTCTCCAAATGACTGTCACCGCGTTTGCGCGCTTGTTACAAGCGGGCATCGAGGCTGGCTGCAAGGCGCGCAGACTATCCACGCATTTCACACCATAAAGAGAAAGCCGCTGATGATGGCGCTCAATCGGAAGTCTGTTTTATTGCAACAGGCTATCGAGCGTGGAGAAGAGCGAGAAGAGCACACAAGCAAGCCTGCCATTTTGCATGGCAGGCTTGCCTGGGCCAGTGCGGGGACCGTTTAGCGGGTGGTGGAACCCGAACCGCTGGAACCCGGGTAGGTGCCGGACGATGTACCGCTCGGACTTGTCGGGGAGGTTGGACTCATGGTGCCGCCGGTTCCGTTCGAACCCGTTCCCATGTCGGAACCCGTGGTGCTTCCGGAGCCGGTTCCGGAACTGCCGCTGCTTCCCGGCGTTGTCATGCTGCTGGTGCCGGATGTCGAGTCCGAGGCCGTTCCGGTTCCACTTGTTCCAGAGGTGCTGCTCGTTGTTCCGCTGTCGCTTGGCGCGTTATAGGTGCCGGATGGCGCTGTACCGGAAGTGCCGCTGGTTCCGGTATCGCTCGATGTGCCGGTCGCCCTGTTCGAATCGGGCGACGACGTGCTGGAACTGCTGCCGCTATCGCCGGATGTGCCAATACTGCCCGATGATGACTCGGTGCCAGTCATGCCCGACATTCCCGAACTGCCGCTGCCGGTGGTGCCGGTAACGTCGCTGCTGCCGCTGGCAGTATCGCCGGCGCTGCTGCCGGTTGGCCCCGTCGTGCCGGTGGCACTGCCGGAGCCGTAACTGCCGGCCGCGCCCGAACCGCCCGAGGTAGTGCTGCTGCCGGTCAACGGTGTCGTGGCGCCGCTGCCGCCATAGCCTGTCATGCCGGAGCTGCCAGATGCGCCGCCGCTTGTGGCCGAAGATTGATCAGTAGTGGATTTTTGTGTCGTATCGCTTTGCGCAAAGCTGACGCCGGCGACGCTCAGCAGCGAAACGAGAAGTGCTGAATGCAAGATCTTCATGCTTCCTCCTGGGGAAAAGAAATGCTCCAACTGGTTGCTGAAGGTAAGTGATTAGACTGGCATCATGCGATCGGTTCGAATTAATTTTATGTCACGATCTCGTATGTTTTTCAGCTGCATCAGGGCGCACAGATGGAAAGATTTTCCTTGAGCAGTCACGCAAGCTTCTTGACCAAATGTTTGCCAGAGTCAATCGCATCTCCGGTTCGCCAGTCCGGACCCGGGAGCGCGACAAATATCCTTCCTGTTGCCGCCAAAAAACGGCAAAATAGGAAAGCCGCCCCGGCGCATCGCCGGGTGCTCATCATCATTTGAATGAAAGCAATCCATACATCATGGAACACGACGTAGTAGACGCACAAATCTCTCCCGAAGGCCGGCTCGACATTCTTTCCAAGGCAGAGGTCACCAAACTCCTCGACACCAGCCAAGGCGGCCTGTACGACATTTTTCGCAATTGCTCGCTGGCCGTGCTCAACTGTGGCAACGCCCTTGACGACGGCAAGGAACTGCTGGAGCGCTACCAGTCATTCGCGATCAGTGTGATCCAGCGCGAACGCGGCATCAAGCTCGATATCAAGGGTGCGCCGGGCCGCGCATTCGTCGACGGCAAGATGATCAAGGGCATACACGAACACCTGTTTGCGGTGCTGCGCGACGTGGTGTATGTCAGCGATGAAATCAGCGGCAATCCGAAATTCGATCTCAGTTCATCTGAAGGCGTCACCGATTCGGTATTCCATATCCTGCGCAATGCCAACGTGCTGCGGCCGATGACCAATCCGAATCTGGTCGTGTGCTGGGGCGGTCATTCGATTTCGCGCGAGGAATACGACTACTCGAAGCAAGTCGGCTATGAAATCGGCTTGCGCGCACTCGATATCTGCACGGGTTGCGGCCCGGGTGCGATGAAAGGCCCGATGAAAGGCGCGACGATCGCGCATGCGAAGCAGCGCATCGGCAACGGCCGCTATCTTGGCCTGTCGGAACCGGGCATCATCGCCGCCGAGTCGCCCAACCCCATCGTCAACGACCTGGTGATTCTTCCCGATATCGAGAAGCGACTGGAAGCCTTTGTCCGCACCGGCCACGGCATTGTGATCTTTCCCGGCGGCGCCGGCACTGCCGAGGAAATCCTGTACATCCTCGGCATTCTTCTGCACCCGGACAACGCGGCGCTGCCGTTTCCGCTGTTGTTCACCGGGCCGGAAAGTGCGCGCGACTATTTCACGCAGATTGACCAGTTCATCGGCGAAACACTGGGCGCCGATGCACAGCGGCGCTACAAGATCATCATCGACGATCCGGCGCGCGTTGCGCAGGAAATGCATGCCGGAATCAAGACGGTGCGCGAATTTCGCAAGGAAAAGAGCGACGCATACTACTTCAACTGGCTGTTGAAGATCGACCATGAATTCCAGAAGCCGTTTGCGCCGACCCATGAAAACATGCGCAACCTGCACCTGCACAAGAATCAGGATCGGCATATGCTCGCGGCCAATCTGCGCCGCGCGTTCTCGGGCGTGGTAGCGGGAAACGTGAAGGATCAGGGAATTCGCGCGATCGAAAAATACGGTCGCTTCGAGATCCACGGCGACGGCAATATCATGAATCCGATGGACGCATTGCTGGCCTCGTTCGTCGCGCAGCACCGCATGAAACTGCCGGGAAAAAAATACAATCCGTGCTATCGGATCGTCAAGTGAGCCAACGGGCCGTCAGCGCGATGACGGCCCGCTGCTTGCGCGTGGCGTTTCAAGCGGGACTGATTTAGCGGGTCCGATTTTCTCAGCGCCGAACAGCAGCGACTCCACCGCTCGCTCGAATACCGGCGCATATTCGACCGGCACAATCCGGCCTTGCTCCAAAGCCTCAAGCAGCGCGGCGGAGGTATAAAGCGCAAGGACCTCGCCCTGCTCGATCCGGAACAGGTAGAGCGAACGGTGGGTGCTGATCCACGTCAGTTGCGCCGATCTGGCTTCACTGCCCTCCGCGCAAAACTCGACACGCGTTCCGAGCAGATAGGTCTGTTCCAGAAACTCGCGATCCGCGTGGCTGGCAGCCATCGTATTGACGCCAAGGTTCAGCTCGGCGGCCACGCCCCGCACCGCAAATACCTCTTCGATCAGATCGGCGCGCGGCTGCGGCAGCTCGGCCAAGCTCCAGGACACTCTGTCCCAATTGATCACCAACCGCGAAAAATCCTTGCGCAATTGTTCGAGGTCCAGCGCGAAGTCCGGCGCTTTCTGCGCGCCGCCCTTCTGGCCGCCGCGCAGCACCTGGGTGTGCATTGCAACCAGCTGATCGAGAATCTCCCTTGACTCGTCTGCCGGCAACTGGATCAGTTGCATGGCCTTCGTCAAACGCTTCACCAGATCAGGCAGTATGCGCATCAATGCGCTGCGTTCTTGCGGCGTCGGCTTTTCCTGAATGCTCCATATCAGCTCGGGCAGTACCGCGCGATATTGCTGGAACAGGCTGTCTGGCTGCTCGATCGGCGTTTTCCTTTCCAGATCCTGCCAGGCCGCATGCACCACGACGTGCGGCCAGACCTGAATGATGAAATCGGACAGGCGTTTGTCGATATTCAGCGGTAGCAGCACATCGCACAACGTGGCGCGGATATTGGTCAGAAGGATGCTGAGCTTCTCCGCGGTTTCGACCGCCTCGATGCCATGGGCCGCTTCGCGATCGTCGTGCCGTAGATGCGCCTCCAGAAACCGCTCGAACGCATCGAGGGCACGCGAGAAAACGGTCATGTCGGATTCGAAACCGCTCAAGATCTCGCCGCTGATGCGATCGATTTCCGTTATCAGCTGCTGACCGCTCGGCGTTACCGGATCAGTCGCCATCGCCGCCGAGCTGATCCGGTTCAACAGCTGGCGTGCCGGATGCCGTTCGTCCCGCAGCAGCTCCGGCGCCAGCATTGCCGCTTTCAGCAGCGGAATCTGCAGGCGGCCGATATGCTGCCGCAGTTCGGCCGGAATCTGCTTGTCGTCCAGGATGAATTCGAACAGCATCGCCACCACATCGACCGTCATCCGTTCAATTACCGATCCGCCGCCGAGATCGAGCTTGTCGCGCAGCGTGAACAGCCGGTTTTCAGCTTCCTGTGTCGCGCCGTCGATTACCGGCGCGCGGGCGGCGGTTTTCTGGAACTGGTCGAGCTGCGCCACCAGCGGCGAGAATGCAGGCTTGCCGTTTGCCTGCGGCGAGACGGAGGCGCGAGCGGCCTCCGACGGCAGGCCGGACGGCCGGGGCGAACTGAAAATGCTGCGGATAAATTCCTGAACCGTCGCCGGCTGCTCGTTGTTGCGCACGCCCGGGCCGGCCTGAGCGGTAGCCGCCGGCATCTGCAGCATCGCCTCCATCATGCGCTGCAAGCCGGGTGCGATACGAGCGTCGAATTGCGGCGGCGGTGCGGCAGGCGGCGCGCCAAAGTAGCGCTGATGATGCGAAGTGCGCCCGGGCAATGCGACAAATTTGCTGCGCACGCCCGACGCATCGAACACTTCCTGGATCGCGGTGTAATAACCCGGCAAGTGTTGAATCATCGCGTTCGACAGATGCTCGAACAGCATGCGGGTGGTTGTCTCGTCGGCCGCGATTTGGCCCAATGCCTCATACAGCGAACGTGCCAGCAGGTAGGGCCGGAACGGATTTTCCCGCTCGCGCGCCTCGCGCTCGCCGTGCAATTGCGCGACGATGACGTTCAGGCGGCCGATGACTTCCTCGTTCGCGTCGCGCATGCGCTGGGTCAGCCGGCCGACTTCGATCTGGTGGTTGACGACTTCGTCGTCGATCAGCGAAAGCTCATCGGCGGAAACCTGCCGCATCCCGGGCCGCAGATCGATATACATGGTCTGCATCGCGCGTTCAAGATAGTTCCGGAACAGCCCGTCGATATGGCGCAGGAACAGGGTGCCGTCCTGGCGCAGGAAATGCCGCAGCGACGTGAGCGCAGTCTGGTCGAGACTGGACTTCGCTCCGGCCATCAGCTGCACGATATTCTTGTCCGCGTCCTGGATCGCTCGCTGCACCAGCCCCAGAAAGCCGAACAGCGCACGGTCCTTGGCTGAATCGATAAGACGCTTGTATTCTGTATCTCGCATGGCGGGCATGAGCGCTGGAAAAGTGAGCTCTATATTACGTGCAATTCACCGACAACTGAAGGTGGCGTCGAAGCCGTGTCCATTACGCCACGAACATCAGGAACCTCATTGCGGCGCCAGCAGCGCGATTCGCGCGTCGTCCAGATAACACCATTCGCCTTCTTCCAGCAGCAGAGCGTCGAGTTCGAGTCTTCCGATCGCCACACGCCGCAACGCGACGCAGTGGTTGCCCGCCGCTGCGAGCATGCGCTTGACCTGATGGTATTTTCCCTGTTCCAGCACGATTTCGATATGCGTGTCGTCCAGCCGGCGGCAGGATTGCGCTGCCAGCGGCGCCGGCTCGTCATGCAGCTGCACGCCCGACAGCAGGCGGTCGAGCAAGTCGCCGGTTACCGGGTCATGGGTTGTGGCGACATACAGTTTGGGCACATGCCTTTTCGGCGACGACTGCGCATGGATGAATGCGCCATCGTCGGACATCAGCAACAGCCCGGTGGTGTCGTGATCGAGCCGGCCAACCGGCTGCACGTCGCGCCAGGTGAATTGCTCCGGCAACAGCGTCAACACGCCCGGATGATGGCTGGGCTTGCGCGAACACTCGTAATTGGCCGGCTTGTTCAGTGCGATATAGACATGCTCGCGGTATTGCCAGTCTTCGTCGAAAATCGTGAAAGTAAAACCGGCGGTTTCAAATGCCGATCGATGATCGGTCACTGCTTCCCCCGCAACCACGACTTCTCCGTCAGCAATCAATTCGCGGCACCATTTGCGGGTGCCGAATCCCTGCGACTGCAGGATACGATCCAAGGTCATTTTGCTCATGACGGCACTGTACCAGAAGCAGGCCAGTCTTCCACAATGAGCAGGATGACGGTTTGTGGATTCGGCGATGTCTTCCGCGCAGCCAGAATTTTTCTCGTGCTGAAGAACGCGGGACACTCAAAAAACCCGCATTTTTCATCATTGACGATAACGCGAGTTTCGCTTTTCCGAAATTTTGATATGAATCAAGAAGCGCCAAATTAATATTGAAGCACCAGGGTTGTTCTGGACGCCGGCGAAGGAGCAGAATACGCTGATAAGGCCGGTTCGCCGGTGATGAACGGGTTTTTTCAGGGATGCATCGTAGCGCGATGTCAATCACAAGAAAGGTGATGCCATGTCGTATAAAACCATACTCGTCCACGTAGACAAATCCCGGCATGCGATACAACGCATGCAGATCGCCGCGAAAATCGCGATCGACGAACAGGCCCATCTGATCGGCGCCGCGCTGACCGGCATCTCGCGCTTCGTCTATCAGGCCGGTCTGATGGGTGACGGCGCCGGCTTCAGCGCGCAGCTCGAAGCGCATCTCGAACTGCTGCGCGAACAGGCCAAGGAATGCCTGGTCAACTTCGAAGCGACTGCCAGAGCATCCGGCGTGGCGTCTTACGAATCGCAACTGGTTGACGACGAAGCCGGTGCCGGCATCAGCCTGCTCGGACGCTATAGCGACCTGATCGTGATCGGCCAGACCGATCGCGAGGAACCGGCACCCGCCACGCTACCGGATTTCCCCGAATACGTGGTGATGAGTTCCGGCCGCCCTGTACTCGTGGTGCCTTATGCCGGTCAATTCGATAGCGTCGGACGCCGGATACTGGTGGCGTGGAACAGCAGCACCAGCGCGACGCGTGCGGTCACGAATGCGATTCCGCTACTCAGGCGCGCGGATATCGTCGAGGTCGTCGTGTTCAATTCGGACGCATCGGGCGACGTTCACGGCGAGATGCCGGGCGCCGATATCGCGCTCTACCTCGCACGACACGACATCAAGGTCAACGTGACGCGGCAAAAAACCGGCATCGATATCGGCAATGCGCTGCTGTCGATCGCGACCGACCTCGGATCGGACATGATCGTCATGGGCGGTTACGGTCACTCACGCTTCCGCGAAATCCTGATGGGCGGCGTCACGCGTACCGTGCTGCAGGCAATGACGGTGCCGGTATTGATGTCGCATTAAATCTTTCTGAAGAAACCACGGACAGCGCGGCCCCGCCGGATCAACCGGGCAGCCCGCCCTTCGTCGGTTTCGCTTTGCCTGCCGCCAAGTGCAGACTGACCGCGGCAGTATCTTCACTCTTCTCGTCCGGATTTCGCTCGCCTCGGTTTATGCGCGGCGCGATATCATTTATGTAATAAAATTGACGCATTGCAGGATAAGCGTCATCGGGTATCCGCTCGCAGTTTTTCATATGGCAAGGAGAGTCGTTTGAGTCAGCAATCAGGTTCGACGCCACACCGTATCACCATCGTTGGCGGCGGCGCAGGCGGACTGGAGCTCGCGGTTCGTCTCGGCAACAAGCTCGGCAAGAAAAAGAAGGCGCAGATCACGCTGGTCGATGCTGCCCGCACCCATCTCTGGAAGCCACTGCTGCACCAGGTCGCCGCCGGCACGCTGGATAGTCATGTCGATGAAATCGCCTATCTGGCATTGGCGCGCACCAATCATTTTGCATTCCGGCTGGGGCGCATGGAGGGGCTGAACCGGGAACAGAAGGAAATCTATCTCGCACCGACCTACGACGAGCAAGGCGAGGAAATCCTGCCCCGTCAGTCCATCGGGTACGACACGCTGGTCATCGCACTAGGCAGTCAGACCAATGATTTCAACACTCCTGGCGCGCAGGAAAACAGCATCATGCTGGATTCGCCGGAAGCTGCCGGACGCTTCCACAAGCGCCTGGTCAATTCCTGCCTGCGGGCGCAGGCGAAGAGCAAGGGTCTCGGCGAAGGCCGCTTCACTGTGACCATCATCGGCGGCGGTGCCACCGGCGTCGAACTGTCGGCGGAATTGCATATGACGGCCAAAATTCTTTCCAGCTACGGATTGGCGAATTTCGATCCGGAAAAGGACTTGAAGATCGTGGTGGTCGATGCTGCGCCTCGACTGCTGCAGGCGCTGCCGGAGCGGCTGTCCGGCGCAGTTGCGCGCGAACTGCGCACGCTCGATATCGAAATCCATACCAATGAAAAAGTGGTCGAGGTGTCGAAAGACGGCGTGAAAATGGCGAGCGGAAAATTTATTCCCAGCGGTATCGTGGTCTGGGCCGCCGGCATCAAGGTACCGGATTTCATCAAGGATATCGACGGGCTGGAAACCAACCGCATCAACCAGCTGGTGGTGCATCGCACACTGCAAACCACACGAGATCCGTCGGTTTTCGCGCTGGGCGACTGCGCCGCCTGCCCGCAGGGTGACGGCAAACCGACCGTGCCGCCGCGCGCACAGTCGGCGCACCAGCAAGCATCGATGCTGGCCAAATCGCTGGTCCGCATGCTGAAAGGCAAATCGCTGCTGGAGTTCACCTACAAGGACCATGGTTCGCTGGTATCGCTGGGCAACTACAGCACAGTCGGCAGCCTGATGGGCTCGATCGCGCGCGGCTCGCTGTTTATCGAAGGCACCATCGCAAAATGGATGTACTGGGCGCTGCACAAGCAGCATCAGATCGCTGTCAGCGGCTGGTTCTATACTTGGCTGGCGACTTGGGCCGAAACCATCGACTGGGCGCGCAATCCGCGCATCAAGCTGCACTGAACGCAACAATGAAAAAAACGGAGCGCGATCCCCCGCGTTCCGTTTTTTACTGCCGGCAGCAAATCGAATCAGCGCCGACCGCCATGCCGCCCCGGCCCGTGGCGGAATTCCGCGTCAAAGGTTTTTTTCTGCTCCGGTGACAGTACTGCGTAAAACGCTTTCGTCGCTTCAACGCGCTCGGCCATTCTCGCTTCGCCGTTCTGCATCAAGGCCAGCATCTTTTCCATGCGCTCCGGCGCCGACAGTTTGTCGAGCTCGGCCCGGTCCGGCCTTGCCGGCCGCTCACCCGGACTCATTTTGGCAACGTAATCGTCCCACGCCGCCTGCTGCGAGGCGTTCAGCTTGAGCTTGTCGTGCAGCTCTGCCTGGCGTTTTGCCATACGCTCTTTCATCCGTTCGGCAAACTTTTGATGGTCGCCGGCAGACGCGTGCCCCGGTCCCATGCCGCCGCAGTCCGGCCCGTCCGCATACGCCGCCACCGTACCCGCACCGAGCGCCAGCGTCACCATACCGATCAACAGTTGTTTGCGAAAATTTTTCATCATCTTTCCTTTGCAGAATTCGTTCATCATTGATGTGCTGCATTGCACGGTTTCGATGATGTCGCCGCAATGTATCCTGCCGTTGTCATGCGGCCATGGCCTTGTAGCGGCGGGTAACGGGCGGCACCGGGTTTGTATCGTGCTGTATCAGGTTGGCTTCTCGAAACAGCGCGATACAAATTTGCAGCCCCGGCACAGCCGAACTTGCCATAATGATGCTCATGGAAACCCCTGCATACATTCTGATCGTCGACGACGACCGCGAAATCAGCACGCTGCTTGCTGAATACCTGGAAAAAAACGGCTATCGCACGCTGACTGCGGGCGACGGCAAGACGATGTGGAAAGCGCTCGACGAAGCGCGCATCGACCTGATCGTGCTCGACCTGAACCTGCCCGGCGATGACGGGCTGACGCTGTGCCGCAACCTGCGCACGCGCTCCAGCATTCCGGTCATCATGCTGACCGCGCGCGGCGAACCGCTGGACCGGATTCTCGGCCTGGAGATGGGTGCCGACGATTACCTGCCGAAGCCGTTCGAACCGCGCGAACTGTTTGCCCGCATCCGCAGCGTACTGCGGCGCACGCAGGCGCTGCCGCCCGACATGCAGGGACCGGCACCGCAACAGATGCACTTTGCCGGCTGGACCATGGATTTCACCGCCCGGCACCTGATCAATCCGCAAGGCGTGGTGGTGGCGCTGTCGGGCGCCGAATTCCGGATACTGAAAATCTTCCTCGATCATGCGAACCGGGTACTCAGCCGCGACCAGTTGCTCAATCTGACCCAGGGACGCGATGCCGATCCGTTCGATCGCTCGATCGACCTGCAGATCAGCCGTCTGCGCCAGAAACTCGGCGAAGACGCGCGCTCGCCGCAAATCATCAAGACCGTGCGCAACGAAGGTTACGTGCTGGCCACGCAGGTTGCCAAGGAATGAGAACGATCCTGCAGTCGATGACCAGCCGGATCTTCCTGATCCTGATCGGCGGGGTCGTCGTCAGCGCGCTCATCACGATGAGCCTCGCGTTCGGCGAACGGCAGAAGATGATCGGACAGTTCCGCGACTATCATGCGGTGGAGCGCGTCGCCCAGTACATCCTGTCGCTGGAAACGGTGCCCGCCGCGCTGCGCGACCCTTATCTTGCCGCAGCATCCGGCATCGGCATGCGGGCCGACGTCGCATGGCCCGACGAACAGGGAAGCGCGCCGCGCTCGGCGCTGGCCATTCGACTGGACCAGCGACTGGCGCAGGGCCATCGCATTGAATCGGCGCCAGCCAGGGAAGGCGACTGCCCGCCGCAGCGCAGGCAGCCGGAATCCCGGCCCGGCTGCGAAGCCTTGCTGGTGACTCTGCATGATGGCACGCGCCTGCATCTGACGGTCTTGCCGCCGCGCCCGCCGCCACTCGCGCCACGGCCCGATTACCTCACCTACGGCATCCTGTTCCTGCTAAGCATCGGCGTGCTGGCCGCGATCATTGCGCGCATGACGATGCGCCCGTTCAAGCGCCTGGCACAGGCAGCGACCGAACTTGGGCACGATATCGAACGCCCGCCGCTGCCCGAACGCGGCGCGACGGAAATCCGTCAGGCGGCCGCGGCCTTCAATGTGATGCAGTCACGCATCCGGCATCACATCAAGCAGCGTTCACACATCCTCGCGGCCATCACGCACGATCTGCAGACGCCGTTGACCCGGCTGCGGTTGCGTCTGGAGAAAGTGGACGACGCGGAATTGCGCGAGAAGCTGGTGTCCGACCTGTCGGCCATGCAAGGGATGGTGCGCGAAGGGCTGGAACTGGCGCGCAGCATGGACTCGGCCGAACCGATGCAACGATTGGACCTGGATTCGCTGATCGACAGCGTCTGTACTGATGCGGTCGACGCCGGCCAGCCAGTAAGCGTCGAAGGACGAACCGGCGTTTCGCTGATGGCCAGGCCAATCGCGCTACGCCGCTGCCTGACCAATCTGATCGACAATGCGGTCAAATACGGACAGACGGCAAAGGTCGTTGCCATGCAAGACGGCAGATCGGCGCTGATTCGCATCCACGATGGCGGCGCCGGGATACCCGACAGCGAACTTGAAAAGGTGTTCGAGCCGTTCTATCGCCTCGAAAGTTCGCGCTCGCGTGACACCGGCGGGACCGGGTTGGGACTGACCATCGCACGCAACATCATTGAACAGCATGGCGGCACGATTACGCTTCGGAATGTGACCGAAGGCGGCCTGGAAGTGCTGGTCCGGTTACCGTATCGAGATACCGATACACGGTCGCACGCGCCACAGACGCGCAAGGGCGCAGCCACCGATCGTTTTGCTCCGCTGAAGTAGCCTGTGCAACGAAAGACAGCGAGCGGCAAGGCTTGCCTTCTCGCGTTTTCATGCGGCTATACTAAAGCTTGCCCGCCTTCTTGAGCCGATACGTCAGGCCTTCGGCGATATCCTTCTGATTATGTGCGCGGGCGAAATCGATCGCTGTCATCCCGCGATCGTTTTTCAGCGTCGCATCCGCGCCTTCATCCAGCAGCAGTTTGACCGTCATGATGTGGCCGCTGCGCGCGGCCATCATGATCGGCGTCGTCTTGTTCGGCGATTCGGCGTCGATATACGCCGACTTGTCGAGCAGCATCCGGACGATCTCGTTGTTTCCGCTTGCCGCCGCGTAATGCAGCGGCGTCCAGCCGGTCTTGTTGACTTGCGCCCCCTTGGCCAGCAAAGCCTCGACTGCCGGCTTGTTGGCCGTGTAGCAGGCGATCATCAGCGCCGTATCGCCGTTACGCGCCCTGGTTTCGATATCGGTGCCATGCGCATTGAGCAGCAGTGAGAACACCTTCATCGAATTGTTGCGCAGCGCCAGTATCAAACCGCTGTCGCCGCGATCCGGCTCGATCAGATTCGGATCAAGGCCGCGCTGCAGCAGCGACTGGATAGCCGCGGCATCGTCGGTCTTGACCGCGCGAAAAAAATCATCATAGGCGCCGGCATGCGCGAACGACGGCAGCAGTGTCACGACAACGCCGGCTGACAGCATGCCGAGACAGCGCCTGCGTCCAGGCGGCGCCGCATTGTTCAGCTTCTTGTGGTTCTCGAGATTGCGCATGATCCGTCACCGTGCGGTATGGAATAAATCGAAAAAATTATCGGTCGTCTGCTGCGCGATCCGCTCCGGCGGCACGCCTTTCAGGTGCGCGAGAAATTCGGCCACATGGCGCACCAGCCCCGGCTCGTTGACTTTTCCGCGATGCGGCACCGGCGCCAGATACGGCGAATCGGTTTCGATCAGCATGCGCTCCAGCGGAACAACGCGCGCCACCGCCTGCAGTTCCTTCGCGCTTTTGAAGGTGACGATGCCGGAAAACGAAATATAGAATCCCATCGCCATTGCTGCTTCGGCCACCTGCAGCGATTCGGTGAAACAGTGCATCACGCCGCCCGCGCCGCCGGCCTCGGTGCCGGCGCCTTCCTCGCGCATGATCCGTATCGTATCTTCGGATGCTGAACGGGTATGAATGATGAGCGGCTTGCCGGTCGCGCGGGACGCGCGGATATGGGTGCGAAAACGCTCGCGCTGCCATTCGAGATCGCCTTGCAAGCGGTAGTAATCCAGCCCGGTCTCGCCGATCGCGACGATTTTCGGATGCGCCGACAGCCGCTGCAGCTGCTCGACATCGGGTTCCGGCGTTTCCTCGTAATCCGGATGCACGCCAACCGATGCATAGACATGCGGATATTGTTCGGCGAGCGCGAGTACCTGGGGAAATTCTGGCAGGTTCACCGACACGCACAGCGCATGCGTCACCTGGTTTTCGGCCATCTTGCCGAAAATCTCGGGCAACCTGGCCGCCAGCTCAGGGAAATTGATGTGGCAATGGGAATCGATATACATGCCCGCATTTTACGCCGCCGCAGCCCGCTGCGTGCCGGGCGGTGCTGTCTAGGCGACGCGCTTGCCGAGGATGATCAGATCGCGCTCCATGCCGTCCAGCGTCGCGACCCGCGGCATGTCTGCCCAGCGCTGAAAGCCGAATTTGTCGAACAGCCGGAGGCTGGGCTCGTTGTGGCCGAAGATGAAGCCAAGCAGCGTATGCACCTTGATCTGTGGCGCGAAGGCAATCGCCTGTGTCAGGAAATAGCTGCCGAGGCCGGTGCCGCGCACGTCCTCGTGGATGTAGATCGAGAGCTCCGCCGTGCCGGCATAGGCCGGGCGTCCGTAAAAGTTCGAAAAGGACAGCCAGCCGTCGATCCGGCCGTCGCGCTCCACGACCCACAGCGGACGCCGTTCGGGCAGGTGCTCAGCGAACCACGTATGGCGCGATTCCACCGTGACCGGTTCGGTATCCGCCGTTACCTGGCGCGAGGCGACGGTGCTGTTGTAAATCGCAACGATCTCAGGGAGATCGTCGAGACGGGCAAGACGGTGCGAATGATGCGGCATGGATGAATGGCGAGATTACAGTGTATGTGTGGCGCGCGACGAACGCAGTGCGGCGCCGAGCAATTCCTCGATCCTCAGCTTGACGCGCTGTCCGCTTTCGTCGGACGAGAAATGCACGCCGATGCCCTGCGCCTTGTTGTTGGCGGCGCCGGCCGGCGTGATCCATGCGACTTTCCCGGCGATCGGGTACTTGGTCGCATCGTCCATCAGCGTCAGGATCAAATAGATTTCGTCACCGATCTTGTACGGCTTGTTGGTCGGGACGAAGATGCCGCCGTGCGCGAGAAACGGCATATAGGCAGCATACAGCGCCGCCTTTTCCTTGATCGGCAGCGACAGAACGGACGGACGGCCCACTCCTGCGCCGACGGCCGCAGGAGCAGGAGTCACAGGAGTATCTGCCATGGCTATCCTTTGTTGCGACTAACGGTCAGGTGGAAAAAAGCCGCGCGTAATCCAGCAGCATGTCTTCGATGAAGAGCTTCGCGGCCAACGGATGCTCGGCCACGGCCCGACGCTCGCCCAGACGTTTCAATGTTTGCAATATCGCGTCGACCCGCGCCTGGCCGGCCAACGCCGCGAGTTCTTTCCGGTACCGCGGATAATACCGGATTCTGCCCGAAAGTTTCAGCGAGAACACATCGTACAGCCAGCGCTGCGACCACGCGACCAAGTCGGTCACCGGGGTTTTCTGCAACCGTTCGGCCGTTTTCAACGCAGCATCGGTGCCGGGTCTGGCCAGCATCTGCAGGAACTCGTCCATCGTCTCGCGTACGCCGCTCTGTGCCATCGCGTGTGCTGCCAGCGGCGCACCGCCCTGCTCGGCCAGCCAGACGTCGGCGTCATCGATGCCTTGCCCGGCAAGCCAGGCCAGCGCTTCTTCCTGACGCGGCATGCTCAGCGCGAACTTGCGGCAACGTGACAGGATCGTCGGCAACAGCCGGTCGAGGCTGTTCGATACCAGTAAGAACATCGTATCCGGCGGCGGTTCTTCCAGCGTTTTCAGCAGCGCATTCGCAGCAGCGGTATTCAGCGCCTCTGCAGGATATAGCACGATCACGCGCATGCCTTGGCGGTGGGTCGAGATGTTCATGAAGTCGGCCAGCGCGCGCACCTGGTCGATCTTGATCTCGCGCGACGGCGCCTTCGCCGATTTGCCGCCCTTCTTGCCTTCGCCGGCATCACCCTCTTCCGTTTCCGCGGCACCGTCCTCTTCCAGCGCTTCCGGACGCACGCGCCGATAATCCGGATGGCTGTACTGCGCAAACCAGCCGCACGAATCGCAAGTGCCGCACGGCTGGTCGTCAGGTGCCGGCGACTGGCACAGCAGCGCTTGCGCGAAACGCTCCGCGAAGGTGGTCTTGCCGATGCCTTCCGGTCCATGGAACAGCAGCGCATGCGGCAGTTGCCGCCGCAGTTGCTGCAATTGTTGCCAAGTGGCGTGCTGCCACGGATAAAGAGAACCGCTCATCTAGGCGCCGAGTTCCGCGATGATGCCGGTCAGCACCTGATGGACCTCGACAATGCTTCGGGTCGAATCGATCAGCCTGAAGCGCTGCGGGAATTGCGCGGCGCGACGCAAGTATTCATTCCTGGTCGCCTCGAAGAAATCGGATTTTTCCTGTTCGAACTTGTCCGGCGCGCGGCTTGCATCCAGCCGTGCCCGTGCCACGTCGAGCGGCACGTCGAACAACAGCGTGAGATCGGGTTGCAGATGCGGATGCACCCATTGTTCGAGAACGTCGAGCTTGTGCCGGTCCAGCTTGCGGCCGCCGCCTTGGTAGGCAAACGTCGCATCGGTAAAGCGGTCCGAGATGATCCAGTCGCCGCGCGACAGCGCCGGTTCGATCACTTGCGCCAGATGTTCGCGCCGCGATGCGAACATCAGCAACGCCTCGGTTTCGAGATGCATCTTTTCATGCAGCAGCAGTTCGCGCAGCTTTTCGCCGAGCGGCGTGCCACCCGGTTCGCGCGTGGTCACCACCGTGTGCCCGGCGGCCGCGAGCAGGTCGGCGACAAAGGCAATGTGTGTGGATTTGCCGGCGCCGTCGATGCCTTCGAAAGTAATGAATTTGCCAGGACGCATGGAGGAATGTTTGCTGCGCGTTAAGTTCTCAGCCGGCATTATCGCTGGTATTTGTTCACGGCGCGATTATGGTCGTTCAGGTTGCTGGAAAATACGCTGGTCCCGTTGCCCCGGGAAACGAAATACAGTGCGTCAGTATCGGCGGGATTCAGCGCCGCTGCCAGCGACTCGGCCCCCGGCAACGAAATCGGCGTTGGCGGCAGGCCGATACGGACATAGGTATTGTAGGCTGTGTCGGTCTGCAGATCGCGCTTGCGGATGTTGCCCTGGAATTTATCGCCCATGCCGTAGATCACGGTCGGATCGGTCTGCAACAGCATGCCGCGCTTGAGCCGGTTCACGAATACCGCGGCGATCCGGTTGCGCTCCGTCTTCTGGCCGGTTTCCTTCTCGATGATCGACGCCATGATCAATGCCTCGTACGGCGTCTTGTATGGTACCGACGGCGAACGGCGCGCCCATTCGTCATTCAGGTGCTTCAGCAGCAGTTCATGTGCCTGCCGGTAGATCTGCAGATCGCTCGCTCCCTTGGCAAACAGATAGGTATCGGGAAAGAACAGGCCTTCCGGGGCGGAGTACGACGGCGCGACTTTCGCCAGCAGTTCCTTGTCCGACAGCGCGACGGTATCGTGTTTCAACGCCGGGTGCGCGGCGATCGCCTGGCGCATCTGATGAAAAGTCCAGCCCTCGATAATGGATAGCGATTCCTGTGCGAACTCACCGCGCACCAGTTGTTCGATCAACTGCAGCGGCGTGGCGCCCGGCTTCAGTTCATAATTACCGGCCTTCAGGCTCGTGCTGTTGCCGGTGATCCTTGCCAGCAGCGTCAACAGCATGGGATTGACCGGGATGCCAGATTTTGCAATCTGCTGTGCGCTGCTGCGCACTCCGCTGCCGGATTTGACGGAGAAATCGATCGCCGGCTGGTCGGGTCCGGTGATCGGCTGGTGAGCCCAGAAACTGAAACCGGCCACGGCCAGAGCGACGATAACGAGAATACCGGCCAGAAATTTTTTAATCGATGCCATGCGTGAATAACTTGAAAGGAAAATCTTCCGGCTGGCAGGTCGCTCGATGCGGCCCGATTTCCGCCGGGTTCAAACGCGTTTTTGCGGTCTAACTATAATCGAGCCGTGATGATACTGGCTAAACCCGAAATTCTTCAGAGGTATGACTGATTTTATGAACACATGGTTGCAATTCCTCACCAGCCAAGGTGCACATGTTGATACGGAGCATAGGCAAATCGCCGGCTTCGGCAGCGAAAATTCGGTGCAGCAGATGCAGCATGGCTTCGTCGCGCCGCTGATCGATCTCGGGCTGATCGCGGCAACCGGCGACGATGCCGCGTCTTTCCTGCACAACCAGCTGACCAACGACGTCGAGCACCTGACGACGGCGCAAGCGCGCCTTGCCGGCTACTGCTCGCCGAAGGGCCGCCTCTTGGCGACTCTGCTGATTTGGAAATCGGCCGATGCTGTGCTGCTGCAGTTGCCGCGCCAGATTCAGCCCGCCATCCAGAAACGCTTGCAGATGTTCATACTGCGGGCCAAGGCCAAGCTGCATGATGCGAGCGACACGCACGCGATCCTCGGTCTCGGCGGGCAGGCGGCCGCGCCGCTGCTGGCGACCTGGTTCCCCGCGCTGCCGCAAGCGCCGTGGTCGATCGCGCAATCGGAGGCCGGCACGCTGATTCGCGTCACCGATGCGTTCGGCGCACCGCGTTATCAATGGATCACGTCAATCGACATTGCCGAAAAATCATGGCCCGCCTTGAGCAAGACCCTGGCGCCTGTCGGCACCTCGGCGTGGCGGCTGGCGGAGATCCATGCCGGCATTCCGCAGATCACGGCGGCAACGCAGGAGCAGTTCGTTCCCCAGATGATCAACTTCGAAGTCATCGGCGGCGTCAATTTCAAGAAAGGCTGTTACCCCGGCCAGGAAATCGTCGCGCGCAGCCAGTATCTGGGCAAGCTGAAACGCCGCATGCTGGCGGCGACCATCGACGCCAACGACGTGAAGGCCGGCGCCGAAGTGTTTTCCAGCGCCGACCCGGAACAACCGTGCGGCATGATCGTCAATGCCGAACGCAATCCGCAGCACGGAAGCGACTGCCTGGTCGAAATCAAGACCGCGGCGCTCGACGCCGGCACCGCGCATCTCGGCGCGGCCTCGGGCCCGTTGCTGACATTCGGCGCGCTGCCCTATTCGCTGCCGGATGCCGCGGCATGAGCCCGACATCTGCGCATTGAACGGAAAGCACATGGATCTGTATGTCTACTATCGGGTGCGCCGCGAGCACGCCGACGAACTGCACTCGCGGGCTGGCGCGATGCAGCGATGGCTTGCACAGGAATATGGTATTGTCACCGCACTCAAGCGCCGACCGGAAGAGCAGGACGGAATGCAGACCTGGATGGAAATCTATCAAGCAATTCCTGACGGATTCGCAATGTCGCTTGAGCGTGCCGTTGGGCAGGCAGGACTGGCCGCCTTGATCGAGGGCCAGCGTAACACCGAATATTTTCTGGACGTTTCAGCATGTGCTTAATCGTTTTCGCATGGAAGGTGATTCCGGGCGCACCATTGGTGGCCGCAGGCAATCGCGATGAATTTTATGATCGTCCCGCGACAGCGGCGGATTGGTGGGTCGATCATCCGCAAGTCTATGCGGGACGCGATCTGCGCGGCGGCGGAACCTGGATGGGCGTGACGCGCGACAGCCGTTTCGCGGCGGTCACCAATATCCGTGCGCCTTCCGAGAAGCGTACCGATGCACCGTCACGCGGCGCGCTGGTCGCCGATTATCTGACCAGCGAAATTTCACCAGAAGAATACATCGACAGCATTGCCGGCCATGCACATGCATTCAACGGCTTCAACCTGCTGGTCGGTAACCGCGAAAAACTGCTGTGGTTTTCGAATGCCGCGCAAGATGACGAGCGCAACGGCAAGCCACTGGCGCCCGGCGTCTACGGATTATCGAATGCGACGCTCGACACGCCCTGGCCGAAAGTGGTGCGTACCAAGGCGCAGTTCGCCAGCCTGTTATGCCAGGGCGCGCCGGAAGAAGCTTATTTCGATATGCTGACCGATACCACCCGCGCGTCCGACTGCCGGTTGCCGCGCACCGGAGTCAGCCTGGAATGGGAACGGGCCCTGTCGGCGGTATGCATCGATTCACCGGGATACGGTACCCGCGCCTCCACTGTCGTAAAGCTTTACGTGGACGCCGCTCCGGTATTGCGCGAACAGGCAATCCGCTGACAGCATTGACCATACCGGCGATCAGAACGGAATCGCGTCGTCCTCGAACTCCACGGACTTCTGCCGCGCCGGCTGCTGTGAATGCTGTGCAGCACGGTTGCGAGCATCGGCTCCTTCGGCTTCACCGGCCGCCGGCGGCGAACCCAGCATTCGCATATCGTCCGCAATGATCTCGGTGACGAAGCGTTCGACATCGTCGCGGCCGCTCCAACGCCGGGTCTGCAGCCTGCCTTCCAGGTAGACCTGCGAACCTTTTTTCAGGTACTGGCCGGCGATCTCGGCCAGCTTCCGGTACAGCACCACGCGGTGCCATTCGGTCGCTTGGCGGCGTTCGCCGGTGGCTTTGTCCTTCCAGGTTTCAGTAGTCGCCACCGACAGATGGGCAACACTTTCCCCATTGCTGGTGGAACGCATCTCGGGGTCGTGTCCGAGATAACCGATCAGCGTGACCTTGTTCAACGTTGCCATCGCAACCTCCTTCGTCAATGAATCTCGATGCGCATACCCTGCTCGGTATGCGCACCAGGTACCTGCACGCCGGCTTTCAGTGCAGCGGCGATGGCCCGCTTGTCGGGAACCGGGTCGCGCGGCAGCAGAAAGGCGGGCGGCAATTCTTCCTGGCGGTCCACCACCACCTGCGGCGGGTTCTTGCGAACAGCGAGCTCGAACAGCGCTGTCGTCACGCGTTCGCGGCCAGTGTGGCGCATCAGATCGAGGATCATCTTGCGGCCGTTCTCGGCCGCGCGCTGCAGTGCGCCGTGACGTGCTTCCAGCCCGGCAATGGTGGCCTGCACGCCGCTATCCGCGGCTTCCAGGTTGCGCACCATCTTCGCCAGGTTTTCCAGCTGCTCGTCGAGCGGCGCGGAAATGCTTTCCAGCGTGTCCGCGATCACCTGCGGATCGTCGTGCCGCTCCGCCAGCAATTCGGCCAGGTGGCGATACTGTGCGGCCAGCTCGAAGGCTTCGAACATGGGCTTCATGCTGCCACCTCGAGGTCGGCGTCGCTGTGAGACTCAAGGTCTGCCTTGCGCCTGTCCTTCGCGCGCGTCAATTCCGACAGCGCTTCTCTATCGGCCAGCCCGTTGGCCGTCCGGTAAGCGGCCGCAAACGCCTTGTACAACTCGTCCAGCGAGCCGGCATTGCTGATTGCGTCGATCAGTTCGGCCTTCTGTGCATCAGGCATTCGATGGCTGCTCGGCGGCGCCTCTTCGCCGGTTTCCAGCCAGCCCAGCAGGCGCCGCCCGGTTTCGATATCGGGTCGGAAGATCTCCCCGTCGAACAGCCGGGTCCGATCCTTGCCGACAAAGGCCATGTGCTGTACATCGAGTTCGAAGAAGGTGGTGAACTCGTACTCGATACCGTCGCGCATGATCGGTGCCAGGCCGATCTTGCGCACCATTTGTTTGCCGGTGCGCTCGTCCTTTTCCTGCACGTACTCGGTTTTCGCGCGCATGGTCGCAATGACGTGGCAAGGGCTTTGCAGCAGCGCCTCGACCAGAGCGTTATGTTCCGGCGTGACTTGGCGCCAGGCTTGCCAGCTGTTGCCGGACTTGTCGGCGATCTTGCCCTGGCGGTCGAGCGAACCGCCTTCGCCGCTCCATGCATGGGTCAGACTGTCGACGATGATGGTTGACACGCCGGCCTGTTCGAGTGCGTGAATCGCCTCGATGTAGCGCGCCGGCGTAAACGGCGGCGTCAATTGCAGCACGTCGTAGCCTTCCGGCAGCAGGTCGGCGTACAGGTCGCCGCTACCGTGCTCGGTGTCGATCATGCCGATCCGTCCGCCCAGGCCGCCGGCAATCAGCAGCGCCGAATAGGTCTTGCCGCTGCCGGCCGGGCCGGACATGCCGAGACGGAGTTTTGCCCGGCGCCGGGTGGCGCGATGAATTTCGAATGTGTTCATATCGATTACCTTCCTTTCCTTGTCCTCGTGTTCAATCTGCTCCAGGCGGCCGATCTGCTCGTACCACTGCAAACCACCGTCGTCGAAATCGGCTTGTTCGTTCATGCAGTACCTCGCTGATTCGCTGGTGTTCCTTCAAAAATAAAAGCTACCTGAAAAGTAGTGATAAACCCGGCACGGCGGATGCTGGTTGCTCAATGCAGGCTTTTGAACTCCATCTGCGCGGCGATCGGCTCGACGCTCGCGGAGGCTGCTACCGGAAGAAGTTGCTCAACGTGCGCGGATGTCAGCCGGCGCTTCTGCAGCGCATCCCGCAGCGCCCATTCGCGGCCGCCCGGATCGCTGCCGAAAGACGGCGTCCAGTGCGGCGGCATACGCTTGATGCGCGCCTGCAGCACCGCCTTCGCATAGGTCTCGCGGAAAGCGTCGCGTGCGCCGTCGATATCGCCAACGTCGAGCAGCGGCAGCGCCATGCCCCAGGACTCGGCCATTTCATCGGTCCAGACCACCGATGCCTGCTCGTTCTTCGGCAGCATGTTCCAGGCTTCGTCCACGTCCGGCCGGCCATCATCGATGCGTGCCAGGATTTCCGCGACTTTCATCGGCCCGTGCAGCTCCATCCGACAACGCGCGAGCGCCGCAAGAATCAGGCTGTCGGCAAAATCGCCCAGGTCGAGCGCCAACAGTTCTGCCGCTGCCGGCGACAGAGGTTGGCCGCAAATTTCGGCGGTCAGTGCAATCGCCTCGGCAAGGATGTGCTGTGATGCTTCACGTTGCTCCTGAGAGCCGCAGGCATCGGCATGCGTGGCTTGCAAATAGCTGATTTTCATCTTCATTTCGTCAAGAGAGCCGGGAGCGAAGCCGCCCTGCTCCGATTGCGGCCCGCCTTCCGAAGCGGAAGCCGTCGCTTGCCGTTCAGGATCTGTTCTCAAATAGCAAGAACACATAAAAACCACCTTTTTGGTTGCATATTATCAACACAGCACGCCGCGCCCGGGTTACACTTGCCGCTGCGACCGCGGATGCAGCGGTACGTCATCCGGGAGAAAGCGCCATGGCGCTCGACAGTGCGCAGATAAGACACAAGAATTTCCAAAAGCTGTTCAATGACTTCGTCGCCCAGCATTCGCATCTTCCCCAGCGCGGCATGCTCAAGCTGTTCGCCGAGCGCCTGGAGCTGTCCGATCGTTATCTGAGCCATATCAAATGCAACCGGAAAAACATCGGAAACAACGTCGCACGCGCGATCGAGGACCGACTCAAATTGCCGCATGGCTGGATGGATCGCGAACATGATTCGCTGCACTTGCCCGTCGATGAAAAAGAGCGCTTGTTCGTCGAAACCGCCCTCACGCTATTCCGGGCCCAGCCGAACGAAGCGCGCGAGCTGATGCTCGAGCAACTGCGTCAGCGCCTGCAATCCACCTCCCCCGCACGCGAGCCGAAGAGACGCCAGGCAAGCGCACGTTAAGCGCCAATTCCTTCCTTTTCCCCGGCAGCCCGGTACGCCGGTCCGACGAGAGCATTCGCTCGCGGGTCACTGCTTGTCCGAGGTGCATGGCCGACATCGAAAATCGGGAAAAGGAAGGTGTCGTGCAATGCCGAGAAGGCCGGTGTCGTCCGAAAGGGAAAACGAATCCATTTCCCTCTCTTGCATCACTCCGATGGACTACTGGCGCGGCCATGTCGGATTTGCTATTCGTTGATTCGATAACTGTACAAACATACAGTTAATAGTACACACGATAGCTGCTATATACAATACCAAAATGGTCGCAATATAAAAATATCCGGATCAGTATCTGAGTTTTCCAGAGCACCACTATCTGCCGGAAATATCCGATTACAGCCTCTTTACGTTGGGAAAATACTATCCGGAAAACGAAAAACAGATCGTTTTCCGATTACATTCGATATGTGGGCGAGGCGATGATTTTCAAGAATAAAAGCTACTATAAAAGTAGCTTTTAAGAACCGCGGCATTGCAGACGGCGTTGACTATGGGGAAACGTTCAAGGGCCGATCGGCGGCGAGCTGGTGATTCAATATGCTGCGATTATTGGTTTCTGAAATTCTTTTGACCAACACCTGGAAGCGGGAGCACTGCGATTTTCAATGTGCTAACAGTGCTGTCCGCACATGGCGGACAGCTCAGCCGAAATCGCGCCGCATGCAGATATGCGGGATGCCGGCCTCGATGAACTCCTCGCCCTCACGCACGAAACCGTGGCGCGCATAAAACGGCGCAGCATGCGTCTGCGCATTCAGCAGCACCGCATGGTCGCCGCGCAGCTCGGCTTCCCGCATCAGCGTCTGCAGGATCATCGTGCCGATGCCTGCGCCGCGCAGTGCCTTGCACACCGCCATGCGGCCGATATGAGCGTCGGGCAGCAAGCGGCCGGTGGCGACCGCCGCACCTTCGTCGTCCAGCACCACGGCGTGCAAACTGAGCGCATCCATCTCGTCCCACTCAAGTGCCAACGGCACCTTCTGTTCGACCACGAACACCTCGTGGCGCACTGCCTGCGCAGCGGATTTCAGATCGTCCCAGCTGCCGAGTTGAAGGCGGTAGTTCATGCGACGGCCGGCGGCAGTTTCTCGAAGCCGGTCAATCTTTGCCGCCAGTCTTCGGGGAGCGGCACGCCCTTGCGCACCGCGGTGTCGGCATACACGTACACCAGCTCGCCGGAAATCAGATGCTGGTCGCCGAGATGGATTTCGATCGTGAAGCGTACCGAGCTGCGGCCGAAACCGGCGCAGCGCACGCCGATATCGAGCACGTCGTCGAAACGCGCCGGCGCCAGGTATTCGATGGTCGCCTTGCGCGCGAACAGCTCGCGCCCTTCGCGTGCCTGCTGCAGCACGTCGGGCAAGCCGGTTGCGCGCCAGTACTCGGTGAACGCGACATCGAAGTAGGTCAGGTAATGACCGTTGAACACGATGCCCTGCATGTCCACTTCGGCCCAGCGAACCCGAAGGGAATGAAAAAAGGAAAAATCTGTGCGTGCCACGATAGTCGGGAAAAGTCGTCGAACGCCAATTATGACCGATGCGCCTGCACCATGATCACTCGGCAAGAAAGCCGCGAATCAAGCGGTTCACCCGTTCCGGCTGTTCATGGATTACCCAGTGTGAGCCCTCCGCGATGCGCTCGATCTTCAGATCGTCGATCAGGGTGTCGAGACCGTCCAGCAGTGTCTTCGGCAGCGCGACATCGCGTTCGCCCCAGATCACGCGGGTCGGAACCTTGATCCGGAAATCCGCCGGATTCAACTGCAGTTTCAGCGGTCCGGGATGATCGCCGGTCGGCGGATGCAGCGGCGACGCACGGTAATAGTTGACGCCGCCGGTCAGGCCGCGCGCCCAGCATGCGTGATACCGCGCCCGCACTTCGGACGTGAACCACGGCGTCGGCGACTGGCCCATGCCGCTCAGCAGCCCTTCGAGCAAGGCAAAATCGTCCTTCGCCAGCGCGCTTTCCGATCCTTCGGCGCGCAGCCAGTTCATGTATTCGCTGGCCGACTTTTGCGCCGGATCGTTTGCCAGCGCCTGCATGAACAGGTAGGGATGCGGCGCATTCACGATGATCAGCTTGTGCAGCAGTTGCGGCAATGAGATCGCAAAATTCCATGCGATCGCGCCGCCCCAGTCATGCGCGACGAGGATGAATTTTTCATAGCCGAGATGCGCGGCCAGCAGGCGCAGATCGTCGACGATATGCTTCGCCTTGTAGGCTGACAGATCGGTCGGCATGTCGGACAGGTTGAAGCCGCGCAGGTCCGGCGCCACCGCGAAATAATCGCCACCGAATTCCTTCAGCTGCGCTTCCCACTCGTACCAGAACTCCGGGAAGCCGTGCACGAACAACATCAGCGGCTTGCCTTTTTCGCCGGCGCTCGCGTAATGCAGCCGGGTGCCGTTCGGCAGTGATGCGAACTGGTTTTCCTGAATCGGAGCAGTCATTGTTCTCTTTCTGTTTTTCGCTATGGCGCTGGAAATAAATACCGTTCAGCCGGCATTCAGTTTCGACTGCAGCATCTCGCGCACCTGAGGCGCGGCGGCAAACGGATCGGTCGGGTTGCGCTGCAGGATGATGTCCTCCATCCGCGTCTGCACGTTGCCCAGGGCCTGCGGGTGCGAGTAGATGTAGAACTGGCCGTCGCGGATCGCGTCGAAGGTGCGCTCCGCAACTTGTGCGGCGGATACCTTGCCGGACGAAACCGCCTTTTCCGACACGGCCTGCGCGGCGCGCTGGCTGGCTGTCAGATTGCCCTCATCCTTCACGTCATCCGGGCGATTGCGCTGCGACTGGCTGATGCCGGTCGGTACGAAATACGGGCACAGCACCGACGCGCCGATCGGCGCATTGACCAGTTGCAGGTCGTGGTACAGCGTTTCCGACAGCGACACCACCGCATGCTTGGACACGTTGTAGATGCCCATGTTCGGCGCATTCAGCAGGCCGGCCATCGACGCGGTATTGACGATGTGCCCCTGGTAGCCTGGCTCCTTCTTCGCGGTTTCCAGCATCAGCGGCGTGAAGGTGCGCACGCCGTGGATCACGCCCCACAGGTTCACGCCAAGCACCCATTCCCAGTCGGCCAGCGAGTTTTCCCAGACCAGGCCGCCGGAGCCGACGCCGGCATTGTTGAATACCAGGTGCACCGCGCCGAATTTTTCCATCGTCGCATCGGCCAGCGCCTGCACCTGCTCGGCCTTGCGCACGTCGCAGCGCATCGCCAGCACCTGCGCACCCTGCGCTTCCAGCTCGGCGCGGGTCTTGTCGAGCGCATCCTGCTGTACATCGGCCAGCACCAGTTTCATGCCGAGTCGCGCACCGATATTCGCGAATTCACGGCCGAAGCCGCTGGCGCCGCCAGTGATGACGGCAACCTTGTTCTGAAAATCTTTCATGTTGTCTCCTGCCAGTATGTTGAGTGTAGGGTCAGATTTTTTTCAACTGAAATCCGATGCGCGGAAAATGCACGACGACGTCCCCTGCCTGCGGGTCCTCGCGGCGCACCGCGAATTCATGGTCGGTGGACAGCACCAGCGTCCCTTCCACGGGATCGAGCCCATAGTCGGACGGCATGATCGCGACACGGTCGCCGCGCGCCACGCCATGCATCCCGATAAAGGGTTCGTCCATCGCCGCCGGCGCGGCGGCGCGCGCAACGTCGAGCGCCTGCTGTTCGCTCATCTTTTCCGGCTGGTGATGGCCGAATTCGGCCATGCGCGCGATCCACGTCCTCAGCGTCGGCACTTCATCGAGAATGCCGGCGACCGCCTGCGCACCCTGCAGATACCACAGGCAGTGGTAGACGGAAAAATCGGCGATGCTTGGCTGATCGCCGAGCAGGTAGCGCTTGCCGTCGGCCAGCATGTTATCCAGCCGTTGCAGATACACCTTCAGCGATCCGCTCGCCTCACCCACCGACATGCGGGTTGCATTGCCGCGCAGGATCGCGCGATCGGCGGCGAACGCCTTCATCTGCTCCGGCGTGAAGCGGCTGAACATGCTCTGCATGCCGGCCGGCTGGAACACATAGGCGATCATGGTCCAGAACAGCGTCGAATCGGCCCATTGCGCGAGCGTCCTGGCCATGCCTTCGACCTGCGATGGATACAGCGACGGTGTCGGCGCGATGCGTTCCAGCACGTCGGCAATCAGCGCGGTGTCGCAATAGACGTCGGCGCCGATCTGCAATACCGGCGTGCGGCGGTAGCCGCCGGTGAGCGCCATCAGGTTCGGCTTCGGCATGATCACCGGGATGATCACCGACTGCCAGGCCAGCTTCTTGAAGCCGAAGATCAGCCGGATTTTTTCCGAGAAAGGTGAACTCGGGTAATGGTGGAAAATGATATCTGACACGAAAGCTCCATTCAGTTGAAAGTCACCCAGCGATGTACGTCGCGCGTCAGACCAGCTTCACCAGCTGCTTGCCGAAATTGCGACCTTTCAGCAGGCCGATGAAGGCTTCGGGCGCCGCTGCCAGCCCCTGCGCAATCGACTCGCGGTATTTCAGCTTGCCGGTCGCCACCAGCGTTCCCAATTCGGTCAAGCCCTGCGGCCAGAAATCCATGTGCTCGGAGACGATGAAGCCGCGCAGCGTCAGGCGCATCGTCAGGAAGGCACGCACGTTCTTCAGCGCCAGCGGCTCGCCGTTGTAGCCGGCGATCAGTCCGCACAGCGCAATGCGGCCGAACGGATTCATGCGTGCGAGGCAGGCGTCGAAGCCTTCACCGCCGACATTCTCGAATACCGCATCGATGCCGTCCGGTGTCGCCCGCGCCAGGTCTTCCGCCAGCCGTCCGGCCTTGTAATCGACACAGGCATCGAAGCCCAACTCGTTGACCACGTAATCGCATTTTTCCTTGCCGCCGGCGATGCCGACCGCACGGCAGCCGCGCAGTTTGGCGAGTTGGCCAACCACGCTGCCGACCGCGCCGCTGGCCGCCGACACGACGATGGTTTCGCCCGCCTTCGGCTGCATGATCTGCGTCAGGCCGTACCATGCGGTCATGCCGGGCATGCCGACCGGGCCGAGATAGGCCGACAGCGGAATGTGAGAAGTGTCGAGCTTGCGCAGCAGGGCGCCGTCGGACACGCCCATTTCCGCCCAGCCCAGCATCGCCTGCACCTTGTCGCCGACCGCAAACTTCGGATTTTTCGATTCGATGATTTCACCGACCGTGCCACCGATCATGGTCTCGCCGATCGGCTGCGGTGCCGCATAGCTCTTGCTTTCCTCCATGCGACCGCGCATGTACGGGTCGAGCGACAGGTAATGATTGCGAATCAGGATTTCGCCGTCCTTGATCGCCGGCACCGGCGCTTCTTCGAGGCGGAAATTTTCGGGAACGACCTGTCCCTTCGGACGGGACGCAAGAACGATACGCTTGTAGGTGCTCATGATGTGCTCGCTTTTCTTTTCGTTGAATTGACGGGCTCGTTCATCGAGTCCGCGACCGCGCCAGCCGTTGTCGGTTCCGTCCGGGCTGCCGCGCAAATTACTCGTGTTCCATCTTCCTGCCTGCATCGAGACGCTTCAGATACTTGAAGGTTCCCATCGCCTTCGCTACCAGCTTGTCGCCATTCCAGACTTCGCCTTCGCAAAAGCACATCGTGGTCGAGCGGTGAAACGCCTTGCCCTTCGCAACCATGCGACCGCCTGGCTTGCCGCCCGGCTGCATGAAACTGGTTTTCATCTCGACCGTGACACCGCCGCACGCGTCCGGATCGAGCGAACGGCCGGCCATCGACATCACCACGTCGAGCAACGTCATCGTCACGCCGCCGTGCGTGACCTGCCAGCTGTTCATGTGCCGCTGCGACAGGTTCAGCGCAACCTGCGCCTCGCCGTCGCCCATGCTTAAAAACTCGACGCCGAGGTCGTGCAGGAACGGAATCTCGGTTGAAAACGGCTGCGCTTCCGACTTTTCGTTCAACCGCATCAGTGCACCGCAGATACGCCGCCGTCGACCGCGAGGATCTGGCCGGTGATATGCTTGGCCGCGTCGGATGCGAACAGCAACGCAGCCCCCTTCAGATCCTCGTCGTCGCCGATGCGCTGCAAGGGCGCGCGCTTGGCCAGGTTGTCCTCGCCGAAGTTTTCCAGCACGCCCTTGGTCATCTTTGAAGGGAAGAAACCCGGCGCCAGCGCGTTGACCGTGATGCCGTGCTTGCCCCATTCACCGGCCAGCGTGCGGGTGAAGTTGACCACCGCGCCCTTCGAAGTGTTGTACGCGATGGTCTGCATCGAGTTCGGGCCGTTGCCGGACAGGCCGGCGATCGATGCGACGTTGATGATGCGGCCGTACTTGCGCAGGATCATCGACTGCTTGCCGACCGCCTGCGACAGCAGGAAGATGCTGCGGATGTTCAGGTTCATCACCTTGTCCCAGGCTTCGACCGGATGATCTTCGGCCGGCGCACCCCAGGTGGCGCCGGCGTTGTTGACCAGGATGTCGATATGGCCGAGACGCTTGATCGCTTCGGCGACCAGCGGGCCGACTGCCGATTCCTGCGACAGGTCGGCGGCAATCGCGCTGGCTTCGATGCCGCGCTCTTTCAGATGCGCAACCGCTTCATCGAGGTCCGATTGCTTGCGCGATGACAGCACCAGTTTCGCGCCCTGCTCGCCGAGCGCTTCGGCGATCTGCAGGCCGAGCCCGCGTGAACCGCCGGTGACCAGCGCGGTTTTTCCGGTCAGATCGAATAGCTGCTTGATGGTACGCATAGTGTCTAGTCTCCTGTTGTTTGTGTGTCGTTCAAATTTCGTAATCCATGCACTGCCGTCCTTCACGGATTGCGCCGATGAAGGGCTTCAGTGCGACATGCTGCGGATGTTCCTGATAGGCGTCGAGCGCGGCCTTCGACGTGAATTCCGAGTACAGCACCACGTCGTAGGTCGCTTCCAGTCCGGGTTGCGCCAGCGCAGTTTCGAATTTCACGATGCCCGGCACGATACCGGCGCAGGCGTCCAGCAATTCCTTCATCTTGCGCGCGTTGGCCGCCTTGTCGGCGCCTTCCGCATGGTCTTTCAATTTCCACATGACGATGTGTTTCAGCATGGTTCTCTCCAAAAATTAAAACCACGCATCTTGCATCTCCAGCGTCGTCGTGTCGATACTTTCGAGCAGATCCAGTTGCGGCTGCACCTTCGGCAATTCCCATTTGAAGAAATACGCGCAGGCCTGCAGCTTGCCGCGATAGAAATCGGCATCGTGGCCGCTCTTGTCGACCGACAGCAAGGCTTGTTCCAGCCAGATCCATGCAACCACGGTGTGGCCGAATGCTTCGAGGTAGATCGATGCATTTGCCAGCGTCTTGTTCATGTCGCCGGCCGCATACAGCGCCTGCGTGACCTTTTCGATTCGCTGCAGCACGGCGCCGAGCGACTTCGCATAGCCGACCAGCTCCGGCACTTCCAGCGCCTTGACTATGGTCTTCTGCATTTCGGCGCCGAGCGCCTTGAACGCGGCGCCGTTCTGCATCGTCACCTTGCGACCCAGCAGATCCAGCCCCTGGATGCCATGCGTGCCTTCGTGGATCGGGTTCAGCCGGTTGTCGCGATAGAACTGCTCGACGTTGTATTCACGCGTATAGCCGTAGCCGCCATGCACCTGGATCGCGAGATTGTTCGCTTCGAGACACCATTGCGAGGGCCAGGATTTCGCGATCGGCGTCAGGATGTCGAGCAGCAGCGTCGCATGTTTGCGCGCGTCGTCCGATTCGGCGGTGCGCTCTTCGTCGACCAGCCGCGCGCAATACAGGTTCAGTGCCAGCCCGCCTTCGACATAGGCTTTTTGCGCCAGCAGCATGCGCTTGACGTCGGTGTGCTGGATGATCGGCAGTTGCGGCTGCGCCGGGTCCTTGTTCAGCGGATGCCGGCCCTGCGGCCGTTCGCGCGCGTATTCAAGCGCATGCAGGTAACCGGTATAGCCGAGCATCACCGCGCCGAGGCCGACACCAATGCGCGCCTCGTTCATCATGTGGAACATGTTGGCGAGGCCCTTGTGTTTCTCGCCGACCAGATAGCCGACTGCACCGGCCTTGCCGCCCGGTCTGAACTTGCCCTCGCCGAAATTGAGCAGGCAGTTGGTGGTGCCGCGATAACCCATCTTGTGGTTCAGGCCGGCCAGCACCACGTCGTTGCGTTCGCCGAGCGAGCCGTCGGCGTTCACCAGTTTCTTCGGCACGATGAACAGCGAGATACCCTTCACACCGGGAATCAGCTTGCCGTTCTCGTCCGGCACTTTGGCCAGCACCAGGTGCACGATGTTTTCTGAAAGCTCATGCTCGCCGGCGGAAATCCACATCTTGTTGCCCTTCAGCCGGTAGCTGCCGTCCGGCTGCGGTTCGGCGCGCGTCACGATGTCGGACAGCGACGAACCGGCCTGCGGTTCGGACAGGCACATGGTGCCGAAGAAACGGCCTTCCATCATCGGTTTCACGAAGGTGTCGATCTGTTCCGGCGTGCCGCATTTGAGCAGTGTATTCGCGTTGCCGATGGTAAGAAACGGATACGACGAGGTGCCGACATTGGCGCCCTTGAAATAGGCGAAGCCGGCTTTCTCGATCACGCACGGCAGTTGCATGCCGCCGAAGTCGTAGTCCTGGCCGGCCGCCATCAGGCCGGCTTCGCAGAACGCCTTCAGCGCGGTTTTCACTTCGGGAATGATGCGGACTTTTTCGCCGTCGAAGTGCGGCTCTTCCTGATCGTTCTTCTTGTTGTGCGGCGCGAACAGGTCGACCGCGATCTGCTCGCAGGTATCCATCGCAGCGTTGAAGGTTTCGCGCGAATGGTCGGCGTAGCGTGCGCGGCTAGTCAGATCCTCGGCGTTCAGCCATTCATAGAGCAGGAAATCGAGGTCGCGGCGGGAGATGATTTTCGATTGCATGGGAAGTCTCCGTACGTGCAGGTTCGATGTCGCCTGCACTGGTAAATCAGGTCGGGCAAACGCGCCGTCGCTCCTTCCCCTTGCAGGGGGAGGGAACACGACGATGCGGCGACTGCCTGGGTAGTACTTCGATAAACGTGCTCGTGGGCGCCGAAGCGCCCACGTTGAGTTACACGACTTCGAACAGTCCGGCAGCACCCTGGCCGCCGCCGATGCACATCGTGACGACCACAAATTTCGCGCCGCGGCGCTTGCCCTCGATCAGCGCATGGCCGGTCAGGCGTGCACCCGAGACGCCGTAAGGATGGCCGACCGCGATCGCGCCGCCATTGACGTTCAGCTTGTCCATCGGAATGCCGAGCTTGTCGGCGCAATACAGCACCTGCACCGCGAACGCTTCGTTCAATTCCCACAGGCCGATGTCTTCGACTTTCAGGCCGGCTTTCTTCAGCAGCTTGGGAATCGCGAACACCGGGCCGATGCCCATTTCATCCGGCTCGCATCCGGCCACCGCGAAGCCGCGGAAGATGCCGAGCGGCTGCAGGCCCTTGGCTTCAGCGACCTTGCTGTTCATGAGCACCGCGACCGACGCACCGTCGGAAAACTGGCTCGCGTTGCCGGCGGAAATCACGCCGCCCGGAATCGCGGTACGGATCTTCGACACGCCTTCCAGCGTGGTATCGGCGCGGATGCCTTCGTCGGCGGAAATCGTGACTTCCCGCGTGATCAGCATGCCGCTTTCCTTGTCGGCAACGCCCATGATCGTGGTCATCGGCACGATCTCGTCGTTGAACTTGCCGGCGGCTTGCGCGGCGGCGGCGCGCTGCTGGCTCTGCACGCCGTACTCGTCCTGGCGTTCCTTGGCAATGTTGTAGCGCTTGGCGACCGTCTCGGCGGTCTGCAGCATCGGCCAGTAGACTTCCGGCTTGTTCTGCTTGAGCCAGGTCTCCACGATCATGTGCTTGTTCGCCTCGTTCTGCACGCAGGAAATCGACTCGACGCCACCCGCCGCATAGATGTCGCCCTCGCCTGCGATGATGCGTTGCGCGGCAGTGGCAATGGTCTGCAGGCCGGACGAGCAGAAACGGTTGATGGTCATGCCGGCGGTGGTGACCGGGCAGCCGGCGCGCAGCGCGATCTGGCGCGCGATGTTGCTGCCGGTCGCGCCTTCCGGCGTGGCGCAGCCCATGATGACGTCTTCGATTTCGCCGGCATCGATCTTCGCGCGCTCGATGGCGGCCTTCAGTACATGGCCGCCCAGCGTGGCGCCGTGAGTCATGTTGAAAGCGCCTTTCCAGGATTTGGCGAGGCCGGTGCGGGCAGTAGATACGATGACGGCGTCAGTCATTTGAAGCTCCTTGTGTTGGATGAGGGATTTTCGGTTCTGCTGTTTTGAATTCAGGTCTATCTTCAGGGAAGAACGGATTTGAGCGGGTACCAGAATAGCATATTTTTAGCACGGTCGTTCGTAAAAAATTTCACGCTTTCCGGGCCTCATTCCGGCCGGAAAAAGCCGCACGGAAACGTCTGCTTCCGCTGTAAGTTTCTGTAAGTTCCGAGCAAGCCTGCCGTAAGGTTTGGGTCGCACACTCCGCCTGTGCAAGAAAATATGGCAAGAAGTTTTGCACATTCATATCAATTACTTGAGGAGACAAGCATGGCGACAGTACAGACGGCTACTGCACGCGGCATCACGGCGGAGGAACGAAAAGTCATTTTCGCCTCATCGCTGGGAACCGTGTTCGAATGGTACGACTTTTATCTATATGGCTCGCTGGCCGCGATCATTGCAAAGCAGTTCTTCGCTGGCACCGACCCGACCACCGGCTTCATCTTCGCATTGCTGGCTTTTGCCGCCGGCTTCATCGTCCGTCCGTTCGGCGCGCTGGTATTCGGCCGCCTCGGCGATATGATCGGCCGTAAATACACCTTCCTGGTCACCATCCTGATCATGGGCGGCTCGACCTTCATCGTCGGCCTGCTGCCCGGCTATGCATCGCTCGGCATCGCTTCGCCGGTGATCCTGATCTCGCTGCGCATCCTGCAGGGTCTCGCGCTCGGCGGCGAGTACGGCGGTGCGGCGACCTATGTGGCCGAGCATGCACCGCAAAACAAGCGTGGCGCGTTCACTGCCTGGATTCAGACCACCGCGACGCTCGGCCTGTTCCTGTCACTGCTGGTGATCCTCGGCACGCGTACCGCCGTCGGCGAAGCCGCGTTCGCTGATTGGGGCTGGCGCATTCCGTTCCTGTTGTCCGTGTTCCTGCTGGCGGTCTCGGTCTGGATCCGGCTGTCAATGAACGAGTCGCCGGCATTCGCCAAGATGAAAGCGGAAGGCAAGACCTCGAAAGCGCCGCTGACGGAGTCCTTCGCACAATGGAAGAACCTGAAGATCGTGATCCTGGCACTGATCGGCCTGACCGCCGGCCAAGCCGTCGTCTGGTACACCGGCCAGTTCTACGCGCTGTTCTTCCTGACGCAGACGCTGAAGGTCGACAGCTCGACCGCGAACCTGTTGATCGCCGCGTCACTGGTGATCGGCACGCCGTTCTTCATCGTGTTCGGCTCGCTGTCCGACCGTATCGGCCGCAAGCCGATCATCATGGGCGGCTGCCTGCTCGCCGCACTGACCTACTTCCCGATCTTCAGCGCGCTGACCCACTACGCGAACCCGGCACTGGAAAGCGCGATCCAGACTTCGCCGGTGGTCGTCACGGCGGATCCTTCCCGCTGCCAGTTCCTGTTCAACCCGACCGGCACGAAGAAATTCACCTCTTCCTGCGATATCGCCCGCACCGTACTGGCCAATGCATCGGTGAACTACACCACCGTTGCCGCGCCGGCAGGCACCACTGCGTCGGTGAAGATCGGCGACAAGGAAATCCCGGGCTATGACGCAACCGGCCTGTCGAAGGAAGAAGCCGCCGCCAAGGACAAGGCGTTCAAGAAGGATCTGGGCGACGCGATCAAGGACCACGGTTATCCGACCAAGGCCGATCCGGCCCAGATGAACAAGGGCATGGTGCTGGTGCTGCTGGTGATCCTGGTGATTTACGTAACCATGGTGTACGGCCCGATCGCCGCGATGCTGGTCGAAATGTTCCCGACCCGCATCCGCTATACGTCGATGTCGCTGCCGTATCACATCGGCAACGGCTGGTTCGGCGGCCTGCTGCCGACCACTGCGTTCGCGCTGGTTGCCTACAAGGGCGACATCTACTACGGCCTGTGGTATCCGATCATCATTGCGCTGATTACCTTCGTGATCGGCACGCTGTTCGTCAAGGAAACCAAGGACACCGACATCTACGCAGCAGACTGAGGGCGTATTTGTGATCGCCTGATCTTTCCGGATCTGCCACAGGCAGGTCCGGCCCTGAAGCCACCGGCCCGTCCGGCGGCTTTTTCATTTCCGCTCCGCGCCGCGCAAGTCAAGCGCAAAAGCCTGAAAATCACGAATTCAAGCCGATTTGGGCTGTCCAAAACTGTCAAGATTTGATATTGTCGCTCTGCCAATCATGCAATCCTGCATCGCATTGCCCACATACTCCGACTCACGCAACCAGATCCAGTACACGGCGCCTTGCCCGTCCTTAGTCCACCATGAAAACCCCAGTGCGCCTCGGCACCCCGCTCTCTCCTTCCGCAATCAAAGTCATGCTGCTCGGCTCCGGCGAACTCGGCAAGGAAGTCATCATTTCCCTGCAACGCCTCGGCGTCGAGACCATTGCGGTAGATCGTTATCCGGATGCGCCCGGGCAGCAGGTCGCGCACCGTGCGCATGTGATCGACATGACCGATGGCGCGGCGCTGGCGGCGCTGATCGCGCAGGAAAAACCCGACCTGGTCGTGCCCGAGATCGAGGCGATCGCCACGCCGGCGCTGGTGGAACTTGAAAAAGCCGGCAAGGCAACCGTGATTCCGACGGCGCGCGCTGCCTGGCTGACGATGAACCGCGAAGGCATCCGGCGCCTTGCCGCCGAAGAGCTGGGGCTGCCGGTATCGCCCTACCGTTTCGCGGACAGCCTCGACGAGCTGAAAGCGGCTTGCGGCGAAATCGGCTTTCCGTGCGTAATCAAGCCGGTGATGTCGTCGTCCGGCAAAGGCCAGTCGAAAATCGACGGCCCGGACGAAGTCGATGCGGCCTGGGCCTATGCAGCCGCGGGCAGTCGCGTAAACGCGGGCCGCGTGATCGTCGAGGGCTTCGTCGATTTCGACTACGAAATCACGCTGCTCACCGTGCGCGCGCTGGACCGCGACGGCAACACGGCGACGCATTTCTGCGAGCCGATCGGCCATCTGCAGGTCAGCGGCGATTACGTCGAGTCATGGCAGCCGCATCCGATGCCGTCGACCGCGCTGGACAAGGCACGCACGGTCGCGAAGGCGGTGACCGACAATCTCGGCGGGCTCGGCGTGTTTGGCGTCGAGCTGTTCGTCAAGGGCGACATGGTGTGGTTCTCCGAGGTCAGCCCGCGCCCGCACGATACCGGCATGGTAACGATGGCGAGCCAGATACAGAGCGAATTCGAATTGCATGCGAAGGCGATTCTCGGTCTTCCGGTCAATACCGCGCTGAAGACGCCCGCGGCATCGGCGGTGATCTATGGCCGGCATGATGCGAAAGGCATCGCATTCGAGGGCGTCGCCGATGCGCTCGGCGTGCCCGGTGCCGATATCCGCCTGTTCGGCAAACCGGAATCGTTTGCGCGCCGCCGCATGGGCGTCGCGCTGGCTGCTGCCGCCGATGTCGACACTGCCCGCCGCCACGCCAAGGAAGCCGCCGCCAAGGTCAAGCCGATCGCCGCGGAATGAGGATAGCGTCGTCACGGCCCGCCGGCGTCGTCACCGGCGGCGAGCTGTTTCGTGTCGGCTCGGCATGCCTGTATGTCACGCTGCTGCTGCATGTGACGCTGGCCGGCTATATCCGGCAACTGATGCTGTCGGATTTGAGCATTGTTGCGGTCGCCCTGCTCGTCACGCTGCTGTTCGTCGCACTGGCGCGCCATATCCGGCCCGACATCATCCCTCGCAGAAGCGCGCTGCTGCTGGCCGAAGCGGCGGCGGCGGTATTCGTCGTCGTCAGCCTGGCGCGACAGCATGGAATGCCATCCCTACCTTTGCCATGGCTGATTGGCCTGGCCGGCCTGTTTCCGCTGGCGCTGCGGCGCAGATGCGCAATGATCTCGACCGGCGCCTTTGCGCTGATCGGTGTCGTGCTCAACACTGCGCTTGGCATGGGTCCCGTGGACTGGCTGCCGCAAATGTTCGCGACGCTGTTCGTCGGGCTGGCGGCAAGCCTCCTGGCCGATACGCTGAACAGCAACCAGCAGGCGGTGCGGCAGGCGCATACCAATGAGCGCCGCTTCGATGCGATTGCGCGCGCGACGCGCCACGTGTTCCTGATTGCCGATTCCTCCTATCGGATCAAGTTCGCCAACCAGGCGCTGCAGGACATCATCGGCTATACACCGGAAGAAATCGAACGGAGCCGGATCCGCCCGGCGCTGCATGACGACGATGTACGCGAACATCAGCGCAAGCTGCGCTATCTGCGCGACACGCCGAAGAGCAGTATCTTTTCCCGTCATCGCACACGACACAGGGACGGCCATTGGGTATGGCTGGAAACACGCGGCTACAACATGCTGCACGACAGCGCGATCGACGGCCTGGTGTTCTGCATCGAGGATATCTCGGCGCGCAAGGATGCCGAACTGAAACTGCAGGAGGAGCACGCGCTGCTGCACGCGGTGCTGGACCTGAATCCATCGATGATTTACGCGACCGACATCCAGGGCCGCTTCACGATGACCAATCACACCTTCCAGCGCCGTTTCGGCTGCGAATCCGAGGACGATGCGCGCGGCAAGACTTTCCACGACATCCTCGTGCCCCAAGCCGGCGCGGCCGGGATCGCCGAGCGCCTGCATCGACAGGACTTACAGGTCATTGCCAGCGGCGCGCCGATCGACGATCAGCAATTGCAGGGGTTGTGGGACAACGACCTCAGCTGCTGGTACCGGGTCAACAAGTATCCGCTGCATGCCGCCGGCGGACAAACGGTCGGCATGCTGTGCATCGCACGCGACATTTCCGACCGCAAGGAATATGAAATCCGGCTCGAACATCAGGCGTTGCACGATCCGCTGACCGGTTTGCCGAACCGGCGCCACCTGCTCAAGACCATCGCCGAATCGATGGCGAAGGCGCAGGCCGGATCACAGCAGCTCGCGATGCTGTTCTGCGATCTCGATTTCTTCAAGAGCGTCAACGATACACACGGCCATGATTTCGGCGACAAGTGCCTGGTGGAGATCACACGCCGCATCCGGTCGGAATTGCCGGCACAGGATTTCATCGCCCGTTTCGGCGGCAACGAATTCGTGATCCTGGCGAACGCCGGCCTGGAGCAGGCAAAGGCCAGGGCAGATGCGTTGCTGCAAGCGGTGTCGAGGCAATTGCTGGTGGACGATGCAGTGGTCAAGATCCAGACCAGCATCGGCATCACGCAGCTCGATTCCGGGCACAGAAACCCTTCCGAACTGATCCGCGACGCGGATGCGGCGATGTATCAGGCGAAGGAACGCGGACGCAACCGGGCCGAGGTGTTTGATGCGTCGCTGCTGTCGAATACCACTAAGCGCGCGCAGATGGACGTGGCGCTGCGCTTTGCGCTGGAACGCGACGAACTGACGCTGATGTACCAGCCGAAAGTGTCGATACTGAACGGCGCGGTCAAGGGCTTCGAGCTGCTGCTGCGCTGGAACAATCTGCAATACGGCGAGATTTCGCCGAGCGAATTCATTCCGGTCGCCGAAAGTTCCGGACTGGTGGTGCCGATCGGCTTGTGGGTGCTGGAACAGGCTTGCCGACAGATGCGCGCGTGGCAAATCGAATATCCGCACGCGGCCGACTGCACGATCGCGGTCAATGTATCGATGCGGCAGTTGCTGCAGTCTTCGTTCCTGCAGGATGTGACCGCGATCCTGGAGCGGACCGGGGTTGCGCCGAGCGCGATCGAACTGGAGGTGACCGAAACCTCGGCGATGGCGAACCCGGTGCAGACCATCGAAAACCTGGCCATGCTGAAAAAACTCGGCCTGCGGCTGGCGCTCGACGATTTCGGCACCGGCTATTCGTCGCTGGCCCATCTGCAGAAGCTGCCGATCGACGTGCTCAAGATCGACAAGACCTTCGTGCAGGGCTTGTGCAGGAATCCCGGCGATGCCGAAATCGTGCGCCTGATTCTCGCGCTGGCGCAGACGCTGAACCTGGACACGGTGGCCGAAGGCGTGGAAACCCGCGACGACATGATCAAGCTGAAAAAGATGGGCTGCTATCTGGCGCAGGGCTTCGCCTTCGCGCCGGCCCTGCCGGCCGACGAAGCCGGCGAACTGCTGCGCAGTTCGCGGCAATTTGCCGTAGCGTAGGTACGCTGAGCCGGAAGGCTACGGCGTCAGCGTCAGCGTCCCGAGCCGGTTTTTCTCGACGTCCTCGCGCCGCGTTTTCATCGGGATGTAGGCCACGTCCACCCAGCGCTGCGACAGATTCCGGTACAGCGGCGAAAACACGTTGCCCGACTGTCCGGTCGACTGGATGAAGCGCGAGTTTTCCGGGTCCGACAAATCGTACAGCGCGCGCAGGCTGGGCGCGTGGTGATTGACGAACGGGTCCTTGTCGTCGCGCAGGTTGTAGCGGCCGACGTCGATGGTGTAGGTGTCGCCGGGGCTCGGTATCCGGATATCGAAAAACTTCGCCAGCGGCGCGACCTTGTCGAACGGACGATGCTCGGAAAGCGCGATGTGCGCATCGCCCCAGCGCCATTTCGACATCTCGCTGCCGTAGCGCTGCTCCAGTCCGGCCAGCGCCACATCGAGCGAGGCGGACAGCAGGTCGGCGCAGGTCTGCGTACGGCCGGCATTGCCCTTGCTCACGTTCGCGCACCACCTGCCCTGCCCGTCCTTGTTCTTCAGCACATTGACCAGCGGCTGGTGCACGTTGCGCTGCTCCCAGTAATCGTTCATCAATGCATCGCCCAGCTCGTCGGCAAAGATTTCGCGCGAGGCCTCGCGCATCCACGCATTGAAGATCAGCGGCTCCGGCCGGTTCGCCGCCATCGATCCATTCCAGCCGAGCAGCGTATCCAGCGCGAGCTTGGCGCGGTCGGATTTCGGTACCGTATTGCGCACCAGCGGCAACAGTTCCTGCGCCGCCAGCGACAGCGTATCTTTCTGGATGGCGGCGAAGCTGTCCATGCTGTGTTTCGGCTTTGCGTCGAGCAACTGGTTGATGCGCTCCGCGCGATACGGCAGCGTCCATTCGCTGGTCAGGAAATACGGATAGTCCGGCCCGACGATTTTCTGGTTCGCGGTGACCACCCGCTGCGACGCGGGGTTGTACTGGCGCGGCAATGCGTCGAACGGAATGAAGCCGGCCCAGTCATAGCGCGCATCCCAGCCGGGCGCCGGTGCCAGTCCCTTGAGATCGTTTTCCGGCTTGCGCAACGGAACCCGTCCCGGCGCGATGAAACCGATATTGCCGTCGACATCGGCATACACCATGTTCTGTTGCGGCGCGCTGAAGTCTTTCGCCGCATCGACGAATTCCTGCCAGTTGCGCGCGCGGTTGACTTTCATGCCGGCCTGCAGCGTCAGGTCGTCCGGCCGCAGCGCGGTCCAGGCAAACGACACCACGTATTTTTTCGCGTCGAGCCCGGCCCGGTCGACAATCGGCAGCGCGCCGCTGATCACCGGCCCATGGCGGCTTTCGCTGACTTCCAGCGTGACGTCGGGCTGGCCCTTGACCTTGATGGTTTCGGTCCGCGTGCGGAACGATGCCCAGCCGTCCGGCGTCTGGTACTGCTTGCGGTTGGCTGGATTGATGCGTTCGATGTACAAGTCCTGCACGTCCGGCGCGGTATTGGTGAAGCCCCATGCGATGCGGTCGTTACGCCCCAGCACCACGGTCGGGATGCCGGGCAGGGTCGCGCCGATCACGTTCAGTCCGGGCGCCGACAGATGCGCGAAATACCACAGCGCCGGCGCCGACAGGCCCAGGTGCGGATCGTTGGCCAGCAGCGGCTTGCCGGTTTGCGACAATGCGCCGGACACCACCCAGTTGTTGGAACCCATGCCGTCGATCAAGGAAGGCGGCGCGATCGCGGCGACCGCCGCGAGCTGCTGCGTGGTGCCGCTCAGGTCACGGTACAGCTTCGTGTAGTCCTGGGTCTGCGGCAACTGGTCGCCCGGATATGGCGGCAGGAATTCATTGATCTGCGCCAGCGACAATCGCTGCGACAGCCGCATGCGTAACAGTTCCTGCGTCCAGTTCGAGCCGAGATCCCAGGCCATCATGGTTTGCCAGCCGATCGAATCGACCGGCTGCCACGGCGCCGGCGACGGCGCGCCGGTGATCAGGAATTCGGGCGGCAACGGGCCGCTGCGGTTATCCAGGTAGGCATTGACGCCGCGGGCATAGGCTTCCAGCGCGGCACGGGTGTCGGGCGCCAGGTGCTCGAGAATCTTTTCCGCATTGCGCCGCACGCCGAGCGTGCGCAGGAAGCGGTCGGTAGGAAGCGCGCCGGGCCCGAGAATTTCCGCAAGCCGGCCCGCCGGAATGCGCCGGTTCAACTCCATCTGCCACAACCGGTCCTGCGCATGCACGAAGCCGAGGGCGAACCAAGCGTCGTCGGCCGACTTCGCATAGATATGCGGCACGCCTTCCGCGTCGCGCACGATATCGATCGCCGCATGCGGGCCGTGCAGCTTGATCACGCCATCGATCTGCGGCTGGCTTGCACTGCGATACCAGAAGAAGGCGGCCACCAGCGCGAGCAGCAACACCGCAATAAAGAGAGCAACTTTTTTGAATATGGCAGTCATACTTTTTCATCCATCCGGTCAGCGCGTCAGGTTATCACAGGCCCGCAGGCGGCCATTGCCAAGTGGTAAGATGTCGCCTCCCACAAAGTAATGACAACTCCGTCGGATCATAACTTTCATATGAAATTTGATGTCGCCATCGTCGGCAGCGGACTGGCTGGACTCTCGGTCGCCCTGCATCTTGCACAGACCCGCAAGGTGGTCGTGATTTCCAAACGCAGCCTGCTGGACGGCGCCAGCAACTGGGCGCAAGGCGGCATCGCGGCAGTGCTGGATTCGAATGATAGCGCCGATCAGCACATCGCCGATACCCTGGTCGCCGGCGCCGGCCTGTGCGACGAAGGCGCGACCCGTTTCATCATCGAACACAGCCGCGAAGCGATCGAATGGCTGATCGAACAAGGCGTGCCGTTCACGCCGGATCCGACCGCCGAACTCGGCTATCATCTGACGCGCGAAGGCGGCCACAGCCAGCGCCGCATCATCCACGCAGCCGATGCCACCGGCCATGCAGTGCAGGTCACGCTGGAACAGAAGGCACGCGCGCATCCGAACATTACCGTGCTGGAAAACCACTACGCGATCGACGTCATCAAGTCCGACAAGATCGATGCCGCCACCGGCACGCCGCATTGCCTCGGGTTGTATGTGCAGGACGTCAACAGCGGCAAGGTGATCACGCTGGCCGCGAACCATACGGTGCTAGCCACCGGCGGCGCCGGCAAGGTCTACCTGTACACCACCAATCCCGACACCGCGACCGGCGACGGCATCGCGATGGCATGGCGCGCCGGCTGTCGCATTGCCAACATGGAATTCATCCAGTTCCATCCGACCTGCCTGTATCACCCATATGCGAAATCCTTCCTGATCAGCGAAGCGGTGCGCGGCGAAGGCGGCGTGCTGAAACTGCCGGAAGAAGCCGGCGCCGCGGCCGGCAAGCGCTTCATGCCGGGACACGACGAGCGCGCCGAACTGGCGCCGCGCGACGTGGTCGCGCGCGCGATCGACTTCGAAATGAAAAAGCGCGGCCTCGATTATGTCGACCTCGACATCAGCCACCAGCCGCCGGAATTCCTGAAAGAACATTTCCCGACGATTTACGCACGCTGCCTGGAACTCGGCATCGACATCAGCAAGCAGCCGATCCCGGTGGTGCCGGCAGTGCATTTCACCTGCGGCGGCATCGTGACCGACCTGTGCGGCCGCACCGACCTGCCGGGCCTGTACGCGGTCGGCGAAACCGCGTACACCGGCTTGCACGGCGCGAATCGTCTCGCCAGCAACTCGCTGCTCGAATGCCTGGTGCTGGGCCGCGCCGCCGCGCAGCATATCGAACAGCAGCCGAAACCGAAAACGTTCTCGCTGCCCGCATGGGATGAAAGCCGTGTCACCGACGCCGACGAAGAAGTCGTGATCGCGCACAACTGGGATGAGTTGCGCCGCTTCATGTGGAACTACGTCGGTATCGTGCGCACCACCAAGCGGCTGGAGCGCGCGCAGCACCGGATCCGGCTGCTGCGCGAAGAGATTTACGAGTACTACTCGAACTTCCGCATCACGCGTGACCTGCTGGAATTGCGTAACCTGGTCGATGTCGCGTCGCTGATCGTGGACAGCGCGCTGTCGCGGCGCGAGAGCCGCGGCCTGCATTTCAGCCAGGATTATCCGGAAACCCTGCCGAAAGCGCTGCCAACGGTGTTGTCGCCGGAGCGCCGGTAATCGCTGTCCGGCGCGATTCGCCATTCACGATTCGCGCTTCGGGCTTGCCATTGAACATGGCCATTGCCGCCCCACATACAGTAAATGACTGGCGGCATCCACGCTGCCTCCCGCACTTACCGGAAAATTCATGCCGCCACGCCGCACCGTCACTGTCATCCTGAGCCTTCTCGCGTTGTTGCATGCCTACATCGGCTGGCGCGTGCTGCCCGATCTGCCGGTGCCGGCCGTGGTCCGGCTGCTGGGCGGCCTGTGGCTGGCGATTTCTCTCGTGCTGGTGCCGACCGGCCTGCTGGCGCGTGCGATCCGGCGCCAGCCGCTGGCGGACCGGCTCGCCTGGGCCGGGCTGCTGGCGCTCGGCCTGTTCTCTTCGCTGCTGGTGCTGACGCTGCTGCGCGACGCGGCGCTGCTGCTGGCGATGCTGGCCGGCATGCGCTCGCCGGCATTCATCGCATGGAGTGCGGCGGCGGTGCCGCTGGTCGGCGTGCTGGTCACGCTGATCGGATTCATCAATGCGCGGCGCACCGCATCGGTGGTCGATGTCGAGGTACCGATCAGCGGTTTGCCCGACGCGCTGCACGGTTTTACCATTGCCCAGATCAGCGACATCCATATCGGTCCGACGATCAAGCACAACTATCTCGAAGCGATCGTCGACAGGGTCAACCGGCTCGATGCGGACATGATTGCCGTCACCGGCGACCTGGTCGACGGCAGCGTGCGCAACCTGGCACCGCACACCAAGCCGCTGGCGCGGCTGCAGGCACGCCACGGCAGCTACTTCGTCACCGGCAACCATGAGTATTATTCGAACGCGCATGAATGGATCGCGGAAATCCGGCGCCTCGGGCTGACGGTGCTGATGAACGAGCACGTGGTGCTGCAGCATCGCGGCAGCATGCTGCTGGTGGCCGGCGTCACCGATTACACCGCGCATCATTTCGATCCGGCACATCGCAGCGATCCGCATGCGGCGCTGGCCGGCGCTCCGGAACAGGTAGCGGTCAGGATCCTGCTGGCGCATCAGCCGCGCTCCGCGGCGGCCGCCGCCGACGCCGGGTTCGACCTGCAGTTGTCGGGGCACACGCACGGCGGCCAGTTTTTCCCGTGGAATTTTTTCGTGCCGCTGCAGCAGCCGTACACGGCGGGACTGAACCGGCTGCGTCAACTGTGGGTATATACCAGTCGGGGCACCGGCTATTGGGGGCCGCCGAAACGTTTCGGCGCGCCATCCGAAATCACGCGGCTAAAGCTGGTTCGGGGATAGAAGGTTTTTCGAAGAGCGCCGGATAACGGCAGCGAAATTACTGCTTGCGACAATTGTTCAGCACTTCCAGTATCTGTGCGAACTTGACCGGCTTCTCGAACACGCGCTCGAAACCGACCTGCAGCGCACGCTGATGTTCGTCGACATCGTCGTAACCGGTGACGGCGATCAGCGGGATATGTGTCAATCGGGGATCGGCGCGTAATTCGGCGGCAAGATCGAAGCCGTCTTTTTCGCCCGGAAGGCGCAGATCGCAGAACAGCAGGTCAGGCACGGTACGGCGCGCGCTTTCCAGTCCGGCCCGTGCATTGAAGGCCATGTCGGTGGCACAACCCATCACTTCCAGCAGATCACAGAACAGCTTTGCCAAGTCCTGATTGTCCTCGACCACCAGCACGCGAAGCTGATACTGGTGCCCAATGACATTGTCTTCGATATCGTGCTGCGGCGAATGCGTATTGAACGGCATGAATTGCTTTCAGCTGGCGTGTCGCGAATTGGGAAACGGTTGCATGCTGTCCCTTGGCTGTTGTTGCCGCTTCGGGATCATTCAGGTCTCGTTGGGCGATTCAACGATCAGGCAATCGCGATACTGCGACAAATTTGTTCAGGTTGTTCATGATGTGTCGCGGCGGCATGATTCTGCCTGATGATGCAAATCGGGGATGCCTATTGCCCACACCGCACACACATTTCGACCATGAATTATATGCGCTGGCGTGCAGATTATCCATCGGCAAGCACAGCATGGTACGTGCGACTATCTCGCGGAAATTTCCCTCCGCAAGTCTCGGATACGGCTGCGTTACCTTTCATGGATGCCTTCCTCCGCAGTAAAAAAATGCGCGCCGATTCTTGTTGCACGCTTGCTCTATCAGCATAGGGGTGTGCACGGGAACATTGCAATAGCGTTGCGCAGGAACCAATTTGATCCATGTCTATTGACTGACAGAAAACCCGAAGGTTCCACGTAACGCAGCGTAATGCAGCGCAGGCCGTGCTTATGCCATACGCGTTGAATATCCATTTACAGTAGGGTGGATATAACACCCCTTGCCCACCTTACCGCAAGATTCATCAATGGTGTTTTTTGCATGTCCGGAATTGGCGGGGCATCAAAAAATCGCGTCCCTCAACTGTCCTTCTTTGCAGAGGAGCGCCGCAAAATGAATAAGTCGAACCCAGGTTCCGCCACATTCGGGACAGGCAAATTTTTATCGCCGGCTGTTTGATATATCCTAAGGCGATGAACTTGCGATATTTCCAATAATGTCAGGTAGCGGCGGCGCGCTTACTTCCCGCGAGATTGTCAGCCGGATTACCTGCATTTCCAGACAATAAAGTCAGAGAATGAATAACCGTACCATTCCGGTCGCCGGAGGCCGGGCTTGATCGACAGGCGCGCACTTTTCACATTGACGCAGCCTGCCGAACCGCGCCCGCTATCCGTCGGCTTCGCATGGCTGACATTGCTGGCAATGCTCTTGCAGTTCTCGCCGCTCGCGCGGGCACAGACGCAAGCACCGGCAAAACAGGCTTACAAGGTCGAGATCAGTGGAGCCGGTTCGCAAACCGGGATGCTGAATGAATTTCTCGACATCAAGCGCCGCGAATCGAATACCGATCTGTCGCCGGATGAAGTGCAGCGACTGGCCGTCGCAGCACCGGCGCAGATTCGCGAGCTGCTGGCGACCGAAGGTTTTTTTTCGCCAGCAATCCGCTATGAGATCCAGCGCGACAGCGCCCCGTGGATCATCCGCTATGATGTGTCGCCCGGCACGCCGACCCGCATTGATGCCGCCGATATCCGCATCAAGGGCGCGATCGCGAACGGCCCGCATGCGGACCCGCGGCGCATCCAACGCTTGCGCCGCCGCTGGAGCCTCGATCCCGGCAAAGTGTTCAAGCAATCCGACTGGAACAAGGCCAAGAATGATCTGCTGAAGGGCCTGCTGCTGAACGACTATCCGGCCGCAACGATCACATACAGCGAAGCGCGCATCAACCCGCAAGACAACAGCGCGGCGCTGTCGGTCGAAGTCGACTCCGGCCCCTTCTTTACCTTCGGCGAATTGCAGATCCACGGACTGCAGCGCTATTCGCGCGAGATGGTCGAGGCGCTGAATCCGATTCATCCCGGCGATCCGTATTCGCAGCAGAAACTCAACGAGCTGCAGTCGCGCCTGCAGGACACTGGCTATTTCCGCTCGGCGTTCGCCACTGCCGAAGCCGATCCCGCGCATCCGGACCGGGTGCCGGTGCACGTCGATCTGAACGAGAACCCGCGCAAGCGGCTGTCGCTGGGGGGCGGTTTTTCGACCGATACCGGCGCACGGGCACAGGTCAAATGGCTGGACCGCAATTTCCTGCAGCGCAACTGGCGTCTCGAATCGGAGTTGCGCATCGACCGCGAAACCCGCTTGCTCGGCGGCGACGTGTTCCTGCCGGCGATCAGCAACGGCTGGCTGCCGAGTTTCGGTGCGCATCTGGAGCATACGATCGCAAGTGGCGAAATCGACGACAAGATTCGCACCGGCGCCCGCATCGCCAGTCCCGACAAGCTCGATGAAAAAGCCTGGGCAATTGCGTATCTGGGCGACCGCCAGCGCATCGGCGACAGCTTCCAGACCAACCGGCAAGCGGTGATCGGCAGCTTCACCTACACCAAGCGACGGCTCGACAATCCGCTCACGCCACGGCGCGGCTATGTCGCGTCGGCCGAGCTCGGCGTCGGCCCGCGCGGCCTGGTCAACGAAACCAACATCGCGCGCGTGGTCGTTCGCGGCACTGTGCTCCAACCGCTGGTGCGGCGCTGGCATTCGGTGCTGCGCGCCGAGGTCGGACAGGTATTCGGCGGCAGCCGCCTGAACGTGCCGGGCGACCTGCTGTTCCGCACCGGCGGCGATCAGAGCGTGCGCGGCTACAGCTACCAAAGCCTGGGGCCGATTCAGAACGGCGCGGTGGTCGGCGGCACCGTCACTGTCGTGGCAAGCGCGGAACTGGTGTACCAGTTGACGCCGACCTGGGGCGCCGCAGTATTTACCGATGCGGGCAACGCGGCCGATTCGTGGAAAGGATTCACGCTCAAGCGCGGCACCGGCGTCGGCGCGCGCTGGCGCAGCCCGATCGGCCCGGTCAATCTCGATCTTGCATATGGTCACGCAGTGCACAAGATGCGCCTGCATTTTTCGGTCGGCTATGGCTTCTGAGAGTGCATCCGAAACCACGCGCAATCCGGTGCCGCGCCGGCTGCTGGCGATCGCCGCCGCCCTGCTGTTGCTGGCGATCGCCGCGGTCGTCTGGCTGCTGGCCAGCGAGAGCGGCGCGCGCACCGCGCTTTCCGCACTGGATTCCCTGAGCTCCGGCGCGCTGAAAGCCGATGGCGTGCATGGCAACTTGCGCAGCCCCTTGCGACTTGACCGGCTGGTCGCGCGGCAAGCGGACCGCACGATCACGCTGAGCGACGTGCGCATCGCATGGACGCCGTCGGCGCTGCTGCATTCCACGCTGCATCTGACTTCGCTACAGGTCGGCCGCCTGGCCGTGGTGAACCGGATGGACAGCAAGCCGCAGCCGGCTACCCTTCCCGCCCGCATCGGTCTGCCGATCAGGCTGCAGGCGGACAGCGTGCGCATCGATGGCGGTGAAATCGATCGCGGCCCGATCCCCTTGCTGAAGTTCGGCCCGCTGGCATTCGCGCTCGATTTCGATGGCGCTCGCTACCGGTTGCAGCTGAACCGCTTCGCTGCCGACAATACCGTCGCCGGCGGCTCGCTGGCGACCATGCTGAACGGCAAAGTGACCTTGTCGGCCACCAGCCCGTACGCATTGCAGGGCAAATTTTCGGCGCGCGGCAACACCGTCCTCAACCAGCAAACGATCTCGGCCAATGGCGATCTGACGCTTGGCGGCTCGCTCGCCGAGCTGGTTGCCGGCCTCGATTTCACGATCAACCAGACGCGCCTGAAAGGCCGGTCGCTGCTGCGTCCGTTTTCCGACCAGCCGCTTGGCGCGACACAACTGAGCGCGCATGCGTTCGACCTCGCCCTGTTCGGCGCGCAGTTGCCGCACACCGCGCTCGACGTCGATCTCACTGTTTCCGACAAGGGTGCCGGCACGCTGAAACTAGGCAATGCGGCCGCCGGCACCTATGACGCGCACCGGCTGCCGTTGTCCTCGCTGAACCTGGCGTTCCGGCAGGATGCGGGCGAATTCCGCTTCGACCAGATCCATGCATTGCTCGGCTCGCGGAAGCAGCCGGCCGGCGAAATCGCGGGTAGCGGCCGCTATGCGAACGGCGCGTTGACGCTGGCGCTGCAAACCGAGGCGCTCGATCTGCATCGCCTCGATCAGCAGATGCGCGCAACGCAACTGGCGGGCAAGCTCGATGTCCGCAATGCGGCCGGCCGGCAGGAATTCACGCTGGCGCTGAGCGAACCACTGAAACGCCAGCACATCACGCTCGATGCGCACGGCGTGCTCGCCGATTCGGCGCTGACGCTCGATCGGGCCGAGTTGCGGGCTGGCAGCGGACGCGCGAATCTGTCCGCGCATATCGCGCTGAACGGCAATCAGGCATTCAGCGCGCAAGGCAGGCTGAGCAAGTTCCGGCTGCGCGATCTCGGCGATTTTCCGCAACTGCCCAGCCTCGATCTGAACGGCGATTTTGCGCTGCGCGGTTCGCGTCAGCCGCAACTCGCGGCAGACCTGAATTTCAATATCAGCGACAGCCAGCTTGCCGGCCAGCCGCTGCATGGTAACGGCGCCATGCAATTGCGCGCCGATCACTTGCAGGTATCGAAATTCCTGCTGGTCGCGGGTGCCAACCGGCTCAATATCGACGGCCGGCTGGCGCAAGGCGGCTCGCAACTTTCGTTCGACCTGGATGCGCCGCAACTGCGCCAGTTCGGCCCGTCGTTCACCGGCGCACTGAAAGCCAGCGGCACCGTCAGCGGCAGCATCGACAAGCCGCATGTCAACGCCGAATGGAACGCGGTCAATGCGCATGTGCCGGGCCGGATGCAGGTCGATTCGCTGCAGGGCAAGGCCGATGTCGCGCTCGATCGCAAGCAGCCGCTGATGCTGGGCAGCGCGCAGGCGAATATTGCGGCGCACGGCTTGCGCGTCGGCGCCAACAGCGTTGCCGCGCTGACGGCGCAGGCCCGCTTTTCTCCGCGACCGGGCGCGCCGCTGGCGCTCACGCTGCATGCGGAAAATATCGCGGCTGGCGAGTTGCGCGCCACGCGCTTCGACGTCACGGCCGACGGCACTACCGCGCATCATGCGCTGAAGGCGACGCTGCAGGAAACCGGCCAGTCATGGCAGCTCGATGCGCGGGGCGGCCTCGGCGCACTCAATAAGGTACCTCGGGCACCGCGCTGGCAAGGCGAGATTGCCGGCTTCAACGCCAACGGCCGCTTCAATGCGAAGCTGCAGTCGCCGGCGCCGCTGCTGCTGGCGGCGCAACAGGTGAAGCTCGACAACTTCGTGCTCGACACCGATGCCGGCCGCATCTCGATCGCGCAGTTTGCGCGTGATGCCGCCGGCCTTGCGACCCGCGGCCGGATCGAGCGCTTGCAGATTGCACAACTGCTTCGCACTCTGTCGCCTGTGCCGCCGGTGAAAACCGATCTGCAGCTGAGCGGCGACTGGGACCTGCGCATCGGTGCCACGCTGAACGGCGAGTTGAACCTGCGACGCGATCGCGGCGACGTGACGGTGTTGGGCAGTGCACCGGTTACGCTTGGGCTGCGCACCTTGAACCTCAGCGCGACCGCCGACGGCGGCCGTGCCGTGCTGCAGATTGCGCTAGACGGACAGCAACTCGGCCATGTCGACGTGAATGCGACGGCGCCCATCGGTGATGCGAACAGCCGCGTCGCGATCGCGCCCGACGCGCCAGTCTCGGGCCATGTGCGGATCGATGTACCGTCGCTCGGCTGGATCGCGCCACTGGCGTCGCCGACGCTGGTCGCCGACGGCCGCTTGCAAACCGATCTGACCATCGCGGGCAGTTTCGGCGATCCGCAATTGACCGGACACATCGATGGCAGCGGGTTGCGGCTGTCGCTCGCCGATATCGGCATCGATCTGCGCGGCGGCATGCTGCAGGGCGAGTTCCAGGGCAACCAGTTGCTGCTGCGGAACCTGAGCTTTCAGAGTCCGCAAGGGATTCTTGCCGTGTCAGGCCCGATCCGGCTGGGCGGCGGGCAGACGGAAGCGCAGCTCGCGCTGACCGCGAAGCACTTCACGCTGCTGAACCGCGTCGACCGCCGCCTGGTTCTCAGCGGCGACAGCCAGATCGTGTGGCGCGAGCAACACGCGCAAGTGAACGGTGCGTTCACGGTCGATTCCGGCTCTTTCGACATCGGGCAGGCCGGCACGCCGGCGCTGTCAGACGACGTGGTGATTGTCGGCCGCAAGCAGAAAAAGGCAGGCGGGCTCAAGCTGGCGCTCGACGTCACCGTCGGCCTCGGCGATGGCGTCACGCTCACCGGGCGCGGGCTCAACGCGACGCTGGTCGGCAAGGCGCGGCTCGCCAGCAACGTCGGCGAAGCGCCGCAGGCTTACGGCGAACTCAGTATCGCGAAAGGCACCTATAGCGCCTATGGCCGCGAACTGAAAATCGAGCAAGGCGTATTGCGTTTCGCCGGCCCGATCGATAATCCTTCGCTCGACATTCTCGCAATGCGGCGCGGTCTGGACGTGGAAGCGGGCGTGTCGGTGCGCGGCAATGTGCTGGCGCCACGAATCACACTGGTTTCCGAACCCGAGGTGCCGGACGCGGAGAAACTGTCCTGGCTGGTGCTCGGCCACGGCCTGGCTTCGGCCAGCCAGGGCGACGCCACCACCTTGCAGAGCGCGGCCGGCTCGCTGCTTTCGCGCGGTGCGGCGGCCGCGGTGCAATCGCGCATCGCCGGTGCGCTCGGGCTCGATACCTTGAGCGTCGGCACCAGCGACGACAACCTGCAGCAACGCATCATCACGGTCGGCAAACAGATTTCTTCACGGCTGTACCTGAGTTATCAGCAGGGACTGGAAAGCGCCGGCAGCGTGGTACAGCTGCGCTACATCCTGTCGCCCCGGCTGTCGCTCGAAGGCGAAGCAGGCGCGCGCAGTGCTCTTTCGCTGTTCTACAACATTACTTTCGATTAGGCTTTTTGCCTCGCTGTGCGGCTGAAACGGATGGATCATGCTGCGGTCAGCCACGGTAGCAACGACGGAATTGAACAATTTGCGCGGCTTCGGGACCAATCAGGATCGCCGCGCCGCCATGTCGCAGTCACGTGGCTGCAAGGGCGCAGCTTAATTTGCGGAAACAGGCATGCACTCCTTCTCCGGCATCCGCTGGTGGTTCGATTCGATGGACCGGGCGCGCAGGATGCGCGGCGCGACGATGGACCGGCTCGGTTACGGGCCGACGGAAAGCACTCATCGCACCGTCCTCTCGACGCCTGCGATGCGCCTGCGCTATTACGGTGGCCACGATCCGAACGGCCCGGTTGCGTTGATCGTGCCCGCGCCGATCAAGCGACATTACATCTGGGATATATCGCCCGAACGCAGCGTGGTGCAGCATGCGTTGCGCAAGGGCATGCAGGTGTATCTGATTGAATGGATCGCGCCTGGCGCGGAAGAAAACCGGCTTGGGCTGGATGAATACGGCTATGCACTGATCGATCGCTGCATCGACGCGATCGCGGCGGAAGAGAATGCGGCCGGGCGATCGGCGGCGCCCCTGTTTCTGCTCAGCCATTCGCTTGGCGGCGTGTTCGCGACAATCTATGCGGCGCTGCAGCCGCAACGGATTACCGGCCTGGTGCTGGTCGAAGCGCCACTGCATTTCGCCGGCGCTGCCGGTTCTTTCGTTCCGCTGCTCGCGGTCGCCCCGCGCGCCGACCGGGTGACGGACTTATGCAGTCCGGTGCCCGGTTCACTGCTGAGCCTCGCGAGCATGGCCGCGTCGCCCGCCACCTTCGGCGTCGAACGCTATGCCGATCTGATCATCGCCAGTCTCGATTCCCATGAGGCGCTCGAAGGTCACCTGCTGGTCGAACGCTGGACGCTGGACGAAACGCCGATGGCCGGCAGGCTGTTCGAACAGGTGGTCGAAGAGTTATATCGCGAAGATCGCCTGATGCTGGGCCGGTTGACGATAGCGGGCCGGCGCATCGGGCCACGCGATCTGGTGGTGCCGCTGCTCGCGGTGTACGCCCCGAACAGCGTCATCATTCCGCCCGCATCGATGATCGCATTCTGCGAAGCGGCAGCCAGCCCGCTGCAGCGCCTGCTTGCCTACCAGGGCGACACCGGCGTGGGCCTCGCCCATGTCGGCCCGTTGGTCGGGCGCAACGCGCATGCAACGCTGTGGCCCGACGTGTTCGAATGGATGCAGACAATCGGGGGCAGCCGTCACTGACCAGATAGCGGATACATGAGGAAAGACACAGCCAGCCGCCGTCCCCATGGCGGAGGACGGCGGGTGAGAAAGCGCGCTTGCTGCTTACTTGCCGCTGGGAGTGGAAGCGCTGCCGCCCGATGACGAGCCGGAACTGCCCGATGCACCGGACGAATCCGGCGTGCTGGACGTACTCGGCGTGCTGGACGAACCGGATGTGCCCGAGGTACCCGATGTATCGGCAGCACCCGAACCCGACGACGCCGCGCCGTTGCTGCCGGAAGTATCCGCCGGTTTCTGCTTCGCGGCCTTCGCTCCATGCTTCCTGGCATGCTTGTGCTTGTGCTGCGGCTTCTTGGTTTCCATGCCGCTTTCCGAACTGCTGGTGCCGGTAGTGGCCTGATCACCCGACGATTGCTGGCGCGATTGCAAATCCCTGGCGTGCTGTTCAATCTCGGAAACCTTGGCCGGATCAGTGCTTTCCTGAATGCCGGTGGTTGCATCCTGCGCATAGCTCGCCGCCGCCAGCGAAAGCATGGATATGAAAATCGCCAAAGATGTCTTCTTCATTGCTACCTCCGTAAGTGTTCCTGGAAAATTCGCTTGTCGTATGTCACCCTGTGTCACCACATGCCACGCTTTCCTTTCCTGCTCCGGGGCAACGGCGCGCGTGACATCAGTCAATACGACTACGGAATTGGCTTACAGTTTCGCCAACGTTGAAAATGAGGGCGCTGGCTCAATACCAATGCGCAACGGAAACGCCGTGCAAATCGCTGACGATTCAGTAATCCGCCGCGTCCTGGCTGGAAGTGCGGGCCACCTTGCCGCTGGTCATATCGAAGTGCACATTGAATAGGCGCACCGTGGTACCGCTCAGATAGCGCCAGTCCCACACCTCTTCGTTCTTGCGTGGAAACGGAACGACGGTGCGCGGACGGCCGAGCATGCGGCGCACCTCATCCTTGCTCATGCCCGGTGCAATGCGAGCGAAGTTTTCTTCGGTGAGGACCTGCATGTAGTCGCGCAGCTTGCCCGACTGATCGATGACAAACATCCAGGTGCGCGCGCCTTCCGGCCCTTTCGGATATTCGAGCGTACGCGTGCCGTCCGCTTCATCACGCACCGTATCCGGCTGCCCCATTACCATGCGCACATCGGCTTCGGATGAAACACCCTTCTCCAGCTTGTCCAGGCCGAACTCCTGGATCGGATTTCCCTGTTTGTCGCAGCCGAACATGAACACGGCGGAAAGAAGCGCCAGCAACGTGAGAATGGTATTTTTCACCGGCCGGCTTCCCTTGTTGAATAATCTTGTGCGGTTCGCATGCTGCGGTGACGGATCACCGCAGTCACGTTCTCAAAATCCGATTCGGCGCTTGCCCGGATCAGACTTGAGACGCACATCGTCCGGCGTCAGTCCGGTGCGGCCGGCCGCCACTGCATAGCCAAGGCCGTCCAGCAAGGCCTTGCGCATTTCCCGCGGCGATACTTCCGATAGTTTGTCGAGTACGCCGGCCGGCAGTTCGCTCTCCATATTCTGCAATTTCAGTTCGTGCAGCAAGCCGCCGTACACGCGCTGCGCGATGCCGGCCGCCTGCTCCGATGTCGGCGCCGGCACCTCGTAAATCGCCATGCGCGACAGCAACGCCGGTGGAATGCCATCCAGGCTGTTGGCGGTCAGTACCCAGAACACCTGGCTGGCATCAAGATCGATATCAATGAACTCGTCGTGGAAGGCGCGCGAGGTTTCCGGTTCCAGCAACTGGTACAGCGCCGCCAGCGGATCGGATTGGGTGGAGCCGCTCGCCTTCTCGACTTCATCGAGCAATACCACCGGGTTCGCGAACCGGCCGCGCACCAGCCGCTCCGCGACCCTGCCACATTTGGCGCCCTTCCAGCTCGACGAACTGCCGGTGATCACGAAGCCGGCCGACAACGCGTTCATGCTGATGAATTCGAATTCGGTGCCGAGCACCGCCGCCAGTCGCTTGCCGAAATGCGTCTTGCCGACACCGGGCTCGCCGAGCAGCAGCACCGGCATCACGTTGACGCTGGCGCCGCCGGCCAGCGACAGGCCGACATAGCGCGTCAGGTCGTCCAGCACTTCGCCGAAATTCGGGCAGTCGTCGTACAGCGGATCGAGCGCATCGGTGGAGGACGGCGAGGTGAGGAAGCGTTCGCCGCCGAGTTCCAGCATGTTTTCGTAGAAGGCTTCGAGCTCCGGCGATTTCAGCGCGCGGGCTTTTTCCTGCGCCGTCTCGACGGCTTTCGTACTGTACACGGGATGAGAGCGGGCAATGGTCAGCGTCATGATGAAACTCCGGATATTGCTGAAACACGAAATGTGCATGCAGTGCAACGGGGGAACAGATTTTTCCGGACGATCGGCACTGCAATACATACGTAATAAGGTACGCCACCACTACTGTTATATCGAATCGTACGCGGAAAACTTGATGAATGCGTCGCCGTCAAATCAGAGACAGCGGTTCATACGCATTGCAAGCTCTGTTCCAACCGTTAAAGATTTCCTTTATTCACAGTCTGATTCATTCCATCGAAAACCGGTTTGAATGTCAATCCTCATGATGCGTTTTGAACCCGTACGACAGATCTGCGGCCCCTGCGCAACACCCACTGCACCCGGACAGCGCATCGAGCTTGTAAAGATTTCAAACCTGCGAGCCGATTGCACTTGCGCAGAAGACATCCAGAAGCGCCTGGCAAGGCGTTGTCGTGCCGCGCGCACGCATCTTGCTACTACTATTTTCGCAGCGTGCAGGCCATCGAACGCCAGTGCGCCGCGCCGTGGCCGCAACAGAATTCATTGAGCGTTCTCATCATTCGCTTTTTCCGCCGCGCCCTATACTTAATTGAGAGTGACAGAAACGTTAACTGATTTCAGATGTCCATCAGTGACATCAGACCATTCCATGGGAGTAGATGAGATGACGATCCACAATGAGCTGAACCATACTGAACAGCAAGCGGACTTCATGAAAAGCCTGGTTGCGTTCACCAAGGATCACCGGGCCGTGTACTGGTCCGGCACGCTCTCCGAATTTATCGAACGCGTGCTGGCGGTCGATCCGAAAGGCGTCGCGCGCACCTCACACCAGTACATGTGGGACATGATCCGCTGGATGGGCGGCGAAGACGAAGAAGGCAATTTCCGCTGCAAGCTGTTCGACCAGGAACTGTTCGGCGTCGACGAATCGATCAGCCGCGTGGTTGACTATTTCAAGGCTGCCGCCGCCGGCTCCGAAGTCGGCCGCCGGCTGCTGCTGCTGCTCGGCCCGCCGTCCGGCGGCAAGTCGACACTGGTGATCCTGCTCAAGCGCGGTCTGGAGGAATACAGCCTGACCGACGCCGGCGCGCTGTACGCAATCCAGGGTTGCCCGGTGCATGAATCGCCGCTGCACCTGGTGCCGCATTCGCTGCGGCCGCGCTTCCGCGAAACCTATGGTGTCGAGATCATCGGCGAGGTATGCCCGCATTGCCGCTCACGGCTCGACAACGACTACAACGGCGATTTCCTGCGCATGCCGGTCGAGCGCATTTTCATTTCGGAAGCGGGCCGCGTCGGCATCGGCACCTACGCGCCGCATGACCCGACCACCGCCGACCTGGCCGACCTGGTCGGTTCGGTCGACCTGTCCAAGGTTGCCGAGTACGGCGACGAAGGCGATCCGCGCGCGTGGTCATGGTCTGGTGCGGTGTATGCAGCCAGCCGCGGCATGCTGGAGATGATCGAGATCCTGAAAGTCAAGCGCGAATTCCTTTACCTACTGCTGACGCTGACGCAGGAAAAGAACGTGAAGGTATCGCGCTTCCCGCTGATCTATCTGGACGAAACCATTCTTGCGCACACCAACCTCGCGGAATTCCGCAAGTTCCTGCAGGAGAGCGAAAACGAGGCGCTGCTCGACCGGATGGTGATCATCCAGGTGCCGTACACCTTGAACTTCCGCGACGAGGCACGCATCTATCGCAAGCTGATTTCGTCGGCCGCGCCGGCGTTCCGCGAGGTACATCTCGACCCGCATGTGCTGCATGCGGCGGCGGTGTTCGCGATTCTGACGCGCTTGCACGAAGGCGAGGAAAAAGAACTGGAACTAAGCAAAAAAGTCCGTCTCTACGCCAATGAGGAAGTGGAAGGCTATGCGCACGTGGACGCGGAAAGAATGAAGCAGAGAATGCCTGATGAAGGACTGGCCGGCATTTCGCCGCGTTTCGTCATCAATGCGCTGTCGAACGCGATCATCCAGTCGAACGCGAAGAGCCTGACCACGATGGACGTGTTGCTCGCGCTGAAGGATGCGATCGACAACGATGCGCGGATCGACCCGAAACGCAAGCGTAAATGGATCGATTACCTGGTGCTGGCGCGCAAGGATTTCTACAACCGCTGGGTCAAGGAAGACGTGCACAAGGCGTTGTTCGTGTCGTTCGAGCAGGAAGCCCAGGATCTGCTCGACAAGTATCTGGACGAGGTGGAAGCGATGCTCGACAACCGCCAGATCAAGGACCCGATCACGAACGAGGAACGCAAGCCGGACGAGCGCTTCCTGCGCGGCGTCGAAGAGAAGATCCACATCTCCGATTCCGGCAAGCAATCGTTCCGCCAGGAAGTGGTGCGCAAGGCGATGGGCGCGTACAAGCGCGGCGAGAAGTTCACGCTCGACAGCCACGCACAATTGCACAACGCGATCCAGCAATACCTGTTCGAGCAGCGGCGCGACGTGCTGCGGCTGGTCAGTTCGAGCACCCGGCCCGACGAGGAAGTGCGGAAAAAGATTTCCGTCGTCGAGATGCGGCTGGTCGACGAATATGGCTACGACAGCCACAGCGCGCGCGAGGCGCTGAACTATGTAACGACACTGATGGCGCAGGAGTGACGGCGGCAGCGGTGAAATGAAGGCCTGCATATGACGAATGACCGCATTACGATTTCCGCGGAAACACCGTGGTACGACCTGTTTTCCCGCGGTTCGCGCGACTGGTTGCGGCACAACCAGAAAGTGCGCGAAGCGGTACAGCAGAACCTGCCCGACCTGGTCACCGGGCCGGACGTGATGACCGGCTCGCAGGAACGTACGGTACAGGTGCCGGTGAAGCTGCTGGAGCATGCCCGCTTTCGTTTGGCCGATTCCTCGTCGAAGCCTTACACCAGCGCCGGCCAGGGCCAGGGCAAGCCGGGCGACATATTGCGCCAGGCGCAGCCCGACTTTGGCGGCGAGGAAGGCGAAGGCGGCAACAACGAAGGCGAAGTGAAACTGATGCTGGAGTTCAAGGTCGACGACATCATCGACTGGCTGTGGGAAGAACTGCAGCTGCCGGACCTGCAGCCGAAGCGCAACACCAGCGTCGAAGATGACGAATACGTGCGCGAAGGCTGGGACCGGCATGGTGCGCGTGCGCGTCTCGACCGCAGGCGCACCGTGAAGGAAGCGGTGAAGCGCCGCGCGACCCAGGAAAAAACGCAGGAAAACCCGGTGCCGTTCACCAACGAGGATCTGCGTTTCAAGCAACTGGTGCAGCGGCGCAAGCCGGCGACCAATGCGGTGGTGATCTTCGCGCTCGACGTGTCGGCCAGCATGACCGATGCGGAACGCAAGCTGGCGAAAAGTTTTTTCTTCTTCGTACTGCAAGGCATCCGGCGCCGCTATGCGAAGGTCGAAACGCGCTTCATCGCGCATACCACGCAAGCCTGGGAATTTTCCGAGAACGAGTTCTTCAATGTCAGCGGCAGCGGCGGCACCGGCGCGTCGACCGCGTTCAAGCTGGCGCTGGAACTGATCGAAGCCGAATACGATCCGTCGCAGTACAACGGCTATCTGTTCTACGCGTCGGATGGTGAAAACTTTACCGAGGACCGCGCGGCCGCGACCGATTACCTGTCGCGGTTGAGCAAGCTGCTGAACTACATCGGCTACGTCGAAACCGTACCCGGCTCGCCGCGCAGCAGCGAAACCGAAATGAAAATGCTGTGCACCGAGATCGAGCGCGCCGGCGCACCAATCGGCAGCAGTGTGCTGACGCGCCATGACGATGTATGGAAAGCGATCCGCAAGTTCTTCGTGCAGCAGAATTCGGAATAAGGAAAGCGATGTGCACCACCACTTCCACTGAATCGGTCGATAGCCTGAAGCAGTACGCGACGCGGATCGAGCAACTCGCGAAAGACCTCGGGCTCGATTACTACCCGGTCGATTTCGAGCTGGTCCCGAACAATTTCATGATGGAAATTGCGGTCTACGGGCTGCCGGTGCGGATGCCGCACTGGTCGTTCGGCGTGCGCTACATCCACCAGTTGATCCGGCAAGGCATGGGCCACTCGCGCATTTTCGAGGTGATGTTTCCCGGCGATCCCTGCCGCGCCTACCTGGTGAACGGCAACACGCTGCCGGAAAACACGCTGGTCACCGCGCACGTGCTCGGCCATGCCGATTTCGCGAAGAACAACCACCTGTTCGCGCATTTCATGGACATGGCCGGCGGCCATATCCTGGAACAGGCGGCGGCGCGCGCGCACCGCATCGAAAACGCGATCCAGGAACACGGCCAGGGACGCGTGGAGGCGGTGCTGGATGCGGCGCTGGCGCTGGAGCCGCACATCGACATCAACCGCGAACTGCATCGCGAGCCGTATCCTGCGCAGCCGGCCAAGGCCGAGCCGGGGCAACGGCCCGACCCGTTCCAGCAGCGCTATCACAAGCTGCCGGGAGAGCGGCCGCCCGCGGAGCCGCCCGCCACGAACAAGCGCGTGACGATCCCGCCGCAACCGGAATACGACCTGCTGTGGTTCATCGCGCACTACGCGCCGGAACTGGAAGACTGGGAGCGCGACATCTTCCTCGCGGTACGCGAAGAGTCGTTCTACTTTTACCCGGTATTCGCCTGCCAGATCATGAATGAAGGCTGGGCCTCGTACTGGCATGCGCGGCTGCTGCGCGAGGCCGATTTCCTGCCACACGACCTGTACCTGTCGGCGATCAAGGCGCATTCCGACGTGGTGCGGCCATATGCGGCGGAACGCCAGCTGGCGCTCGCGGTGAATCCCTACCACCTCGGCTTTTCGATGTGGGAAGACATCATCGAAAAGCACGGGCTGGAAGCGGCGCGGCGCATCGTGCGCGAGGAAGACGACTTCGGCTTCGTGCGCAACTACCTGACCCGCGAGTTGATCGAAAAGCTGGAATTGTTCGTGTATGAAGCGAGCGACGACGGCGATATCCGGATCGCGGAAAACGATGTGCATGCAGTGCACGAAGCGATCCTGGCGCCGAAATTCAACTATGGTGCGCCGCGCATCGCCGCCAATCACCTGCACGTCGACGGCAGCCTGCAACTGGTGCACGACCATCAGAGCGACGGCCGCGGCGTCGACCTGCATCGCGCGGAACGGGTGCTGGAATATGTCGGAAAAATCTGGCAGCGTCCGGTGACGCTGCACACCATCGGCGACCGCGGCGAAGCGCGGGTGGTGACCAGCAAGCGGCTGTAAGAGGTCTCAGCAGGCTCTCGGGGCAATGCCGGCAGCGTGCCGGCATCGGCCGCACTGCCACTCCCCTCGCCTTCGGTTTCAATGGCCGGGCGGCCGCGTCATTAACATATATAATCAATCCATCTTATTCGATTCCGGCGCGGCGTTCGTCCTGCTTGTGCCGATACTCCCATGCGGCTGACCGATTACACCGATTATTCACTACGCACCCTGATGTACCTCGGGCTCAATCGCGAACACCTGGTAACGATCCAGGATATCGCCGATGCCTATGATATTTCCAAGAGCCACCTGATGAAGGTGGTGCACCAGCTCGGTGTCGCCGGGCTGGTGGAAACGGTGCGCGGCCGCAGCGGCGGACTGCGCCTTGGCATGGAGCCGGAAGACATCAACCTGGGCGACGTGGTGCGCCGTACCGAGCCCGATTTCACGATGGTCGAATGCTTCAACCAGGCGCACAACAACTGCATACTCGCGCCGTCGTGCGAATTGCAGGGCGTGCTGCGCCAGGCGACCGCCGCATATCTCGACGTGCTGAGCCGCGTCACGCTGGCGGACCTGCTGTGCAACAGCAACCGGCTGCGCAAGCTGGTGCGGATCGACGTGCAGCCGAAAGAGAAGGCGGCCAAGGCGACCGCATCCTAGCCTTGCCCTGTTCTGCCCTATATCAGATCGCAGCGGATCACCGCCGGCTCGGTGCGCAATTTCTGCAGCAACGCGGCCGGAATCGCCGCATCGACGTCGGTAATCACGTAGCCGATCGTGCCGCGCGTCTGCAGGTGCTGCGCGACGATGTTCAGGCCGGCCGCGGCGAAATCGGCATTCATCCGCGCAATCACGCCCGGCTCGTTGCGGTGCACGTTCAGCACGCGGCTGCGCGCCTCTTTTTCGACGTACGCGATCTCCGGGAAATTTACCGCCGATCGGGTGGTGCCGGCCTTCAGGAAACGCGCCAGCTTGTCGGCGACTTCGCGGCCGATGTTTGCCTGCGCCTCTTCGGTGCTGCCGCCGATGTGCGGCGTCAGTATCACGTTGTCCAGTTCGCGCAGCGGTGACACGAATTCCTCTTTTTCATTGCGCGGCTCGACCGGGAACACATCGATCGCCGCGCCGGCCAGCCGCTTCTCGCGCAGCGCGCTGTTCAACCCGTCGATATCGACCACGTTGCCGCGCGACGCATTGATCAGCACGGCGGACGATTTCATCAACCCGATGCGTTCGGCGGTCATCAGGTTTTCGGTGCTGCTGCGGCCCGGCACGTGCAGCGTCACGACGTCGGCCTGTTGCAGCAATTCTTCCAGGGTCGGCATCGCTTTAGCATTGCCGAGCGGCAGCTTGCTTTCGACGTCGTAATAGCAGACGCGCATGCCGACGCTTTCCGCGAGTATCCCGACCTGCGCGCCGATGTTGCCGTAACCGATGATGCCAAGCAGCTTGTTGCGTACTTCATAGGCGCCCTGCGCGCTCTTGTCCCACTGGCCGCGATGGGTGCGCGCATTCTTTTCCGGTATCCGGCGCAGCAGCAGGATTGCCTGCGCGATGACCAGCTCCGCGACCGAGCGCGTGTTCGAAAACGGCGCATTGAAAACCGGGATACCAAGCGCCATCGCCGTGGTCAAATCCACCTGGTTGGTGCCGATGCAGAAACAGCCGATCGCCTTCAGCCGCGGCAACGCGCGCAATGAATCGGCCTGCACCTGCGTACCGGAACGGATGCCGACTGCGTCCGCATCGGCCAGTTCGCGCTTCAGGTCGTCGGGTTTCAGCGCCGTCGGCAGCTGCACGATGTCGGTAAATCCCTGTTCGTGCAAATGCGCGACCGCGCTCGCGTGGATTTTTTCGAGTAACACGATTTTTGCCATTGCCGCCTCTCGCTTAAAGATTCATTTAAAATACATATTATCCTGCAATCAGCAATGAGTGCAAGCGTGCAATCAGTAACCGGAGCCGGAAATGACCGCCATCACCCCTACCGAAAAAGCGACCGTGGAAACCGTCACCGGCTTGCGCTGGCTGAACGATCGCCTGTTGATGTTTACGACCACAAAGCCGGAAGAATATTCGTATGCCGCCGGCCAGTATGCGCGGCTCGGACTGGCCGACGAGAACGGCGTGATCTGGCGCGCATACTCAATGGCTTCGGCACCGCACAGCGACCAGCTGGAGTTCTACGGCATCATGGTGTCCGGCGGATTATTTACCACCTTGCTGAAAAATATCAGGCCCGGCGACCGACTTCTCGTCGAGAAACAGGTCTACGGCTTCATGACGCCAGACCGTTTTGTCGACGGTGACGATCTGTGGATGCTCGCCACCGGAACAGGCATCGGTCCGTTCATCTCGATGCTGCGCGATCCATACGTATGGCAAAAATTCCGTAATCTCGTTCTGGTGCATGGCGTGCGGCATGCGGATGAATTTTCGTATCGCGACACGCTGCGAGCATTGCAGAAGCAGCCTCCGCTGCAAGCGTTGGCGGCGGCGCATGCACGGCTACAGGTAATCGAAACGGTCACGCGCGATCCGGTGCCGGCGGCCGGCAATCGCGTCCTGCACGGTAGGATCACCACGCTGCTGGAAAACGGTTTGCTCGAAAAAACCGCCAGCCTGCCGCTCACGGTCGAGGCTTCGCGCATCATGATGTGCGGCAATCCGGAAATGATCGATGAAACGCGACAGTTGTTGCATCAGCGCGGCATGCGGCCGTGCCGGCGCGTGCTGGCAGGCCAGTTCGTGACCGAGAATTATTGGTGAACCGGTGAGCACGGAAGATCGAAACGGCGGCTGCGCTATTTGCGCAACTTGCCTTCGCGGATAGGCTGCTCGCCGATCGCCTCCGCCATCAGCGACAGTTCCATCGCCAGCAGCCGCATGATGTCGTCGGCGGTGACGATGCCGTACAGCTCGCCATTGCCGGCGACCACCGGCATGCGGCGTATCTTGTGATCGCGCATCGTGCGCAGCGTTTCAACCAGCCCCTCATCCGTGCGCACGGTGACCAGCGGTGTATTCATGATGTCGCTTGCGGTAAACACCTCGACATCGAGCTGCACTGCCACTGCTTCGATCACGATGTCGCGATCGGTCACGATGCCGACCGGCACCCGGCCGCCGTCGCGGTTTTCGATCACGATCACATCGCCGACGTGATGCTTGCGCATCAGGCCGGCGATTTCGGGAATGGTCGCATCGGCCTCGCAGCAGACGACGCCGATATTGCAGCATTCGCTGACGGACATGAGATTCTCCCGGTATTTCGACGGTTCGCATTCAACCGCGTTCGCCGCGGATGTAATGTTCGAGCTGATCGATGATGAATTTCTGCTCGGAGATGATGTCCTTCACCAGGTCGCCGATCGAGATCAGCCCGAGCAGCTCGCCGTGCTCGATCACCGGCAAATGGCGCAGCCGGTTTTCCGTCATCAGCGCCATGCACTGTTCGTTGGTCTGGTCGCGGCGCACGTACATGACCGGTGCGCTCATGATGTCGCGCACCGGCGTTTCGCTCGACGAACGACCGTGCAGCACGACCTTGCGCGCATAATCGCGTTCGGTGATGATGCCGGTCACTTCCTTGCCCTCCATCACCAGCAGCGCGCCGATCCTCTTCTCGGCCATCAGCTTGACGGCTTCCAGCACACGCGCGTCCGGCGCGATCGTGTACACGGTCTTGAGCTCTTTGGCCTCTAGGATACGTCCGACGGTTTTCATGGCTCAATCCCGGTTCAGACATGATGAAATGGCGCGCGGCGCTGTCGTATTACCTTACGACATGGTGCGAACGCATGCTGCGCTCCGTCATGTCGTTCGCACATGAGAGATCGGCGTCGCGATATCGTTCCCGGCTGTGACGCCGTTGCTGATGTATCGCAGAGCCGATGAAAATTGTAGCGCCGGGATGCCCGAACAGGCTCTCAGGAATGCGCGGCCCGCATACGCCGGTCCGGCGTGGTACGACGCTCGGCCCGGGGCGTGTTGGCGATGTTGTGCGCACGCAGGCGCAACGCCAGTCCCAGCATCAACGCACCGGCCAGCACCGCGTACAGGCTGATCAGCCAGATCAGCGCCAGCGCGCCGGCACTGGGGAAAAGAAACACCAGTACGCCGAAAACGATTGACACCGCACCACTCAGGATCAACAGCCATTCATCGTGAATGAGTTTGCGCAACCGGATCGCGAAGGCGATGTCGAGCACGCCGGTCACCAGCGCATGCGCGCCGACCAGCAGCACGAACACCAGGGCCGTCAGGCCGGGGCGCAGAACCGAAATGATCGCTGCGCCGACGCCGACCAGTCCGATCAGCAATGGCATCCACCAGTCTTCGTCACGCCGCCGGTTCGCCAGCGCGCCGGCGATCGACGCCACGCCGCCGAGCAATGCGTAGGCCGCGAACAGAGCAACCAGCGTCAATAGCGTGATACCCGGCCAAAAAAATGCCAGAACGCCGAACAGGATCGCGAATACACCACGCCATGCAAGCATCCACCACGACTTCATCAATGAATCGGTCATTGCCACACCTCCATGCGGAAAATCATTGCGCCTGATCGGGTGTTTCGGAGACTGGAGCCGCGCTGCTTCCCGCCGACAGATAATCGATTTCGAGTTTCGCGTGCTCGATGGTGTCGTTGAGCGCCGCATCGAAATAGAGAAACCCGGGGAAGATATGTTCCCGGGTCCTGATGGTCTGGCCGTCCTTGCTTATCCGATAGGCGCCAAACCATCGACCGCTGGCGTCGACGGCCGGCGCCGCGGTGATGGTATAGCCTTTGTACTCGACGGTTTCGTCGTTCATTCGAGAGCGCGAGCTAGCGAGTTAAATGTCTGCCTGCCGTACGCTACTGCACCGTGATCTTTTTCGGCTGTGCCGGTTCCTTCTTCGGCAGGGTCAGCATCAGCACACCGTTCTCGAATCTTGCCTGCGCGCTGTCTTCGGCCACGTCGACCGGTAGCGTGATGCTGCGCACATAACGCCGGGTCGCGCGTTCGGCATACACGACGTTTTCTCCTTCCTTCCGTTCGGACTCGCGGTTGACGTCGGCTTCGATCGTCAGACGCCGGTTGTCGACCGAAATCTTCAGGTCATCCTTTTTCACGCCGGGCATTTCGGCTTCGATCTGGAACGCCTTGTCGGTCTCGACGATATCAAGGCGCGGACCGACAATGCCTTCGCCCTGGCCGGATACGCCTTGTGTCGCAAACGGCAGGAATTGCGACAGCATGTCTTCGAACATGCTTTCGGCCAGACTGCCGAAACGGTTCTCGAACAATGATGGGCGGTATGGTGCGAGAGAAGAACCCTCGCGTCGAACAATAGCCATGGTTTCTCCTTTGCTTGATCTTTCCGTGATATCCGCAGCCAATCTACACTCGGGCTGCTCAACCTATTTATAGGTCCCGACTCGCGGCAATTCAAGAGGCATCGACGGCTATCGCCCAGCCGCGTCGTTCAACCCTGGCTCAGCGTCTGTTCGATTGTCGCGCGGAAGCTTTGATAGCTGATCGGTTTCGCCAGATAGGCGTCGCAACCGGCGTCGATCGCGCGTTGCGCGTCGCCCGCCATCGCCAGCCCGGTCACCGCGATGATCTTGATGCCGCGCGTCAGCGCATCCTGTTTCAGCACACGCGTCGCGGCAAGGCCATCCATCCCGGGCAAACGGATATCCATCAACACCAGATCCGGCTGTGCGCTGCGCGCCAGCGCGATCGCGCTTTGTGCATCAGTTGCCTGCAGCACCTGATATCCGGCGCTGCGCAGCAACAGCAGCGCGAGTTTCATGTTGGCCGGATCGTCTTCGACCACCAGCACCGTTGCCATGTCAGCCCTGTTCGCGGAGCATGTTCGCCGCCGGCGGCGGCGCCGCGCGATACGGCAGCCACACGATGAATTCGGAACCGCTGCCGGGCCGGCTCGTCACGGCGATTCTTCCGCCCTGTAATTCGGTCAGCTGCTTGACCAGCGCAAGGCCGAGGCCGGTGCCTTCGTATTTCCGCGAAGGCCCGCTGTCGATCTGTACGAAAGGCTGGAACAGTCGCTCCAATTCTTCATGGCTGATGCCGATGCCGGTGTCGATCACGCAGATTTCGAGAAATTCCGTGCCGTCCGGCACGCTGGCCGATGCATCATTGACGATGGTCTGCGCGCCGTCGCGCGATGGCTGATCGGTCACGCGCAGGCGCAAGGTCACGGCGCCGCCTGCCGATGTAAACTTCACCGCGTTCGACACCAGGTTGTAAATGATTTGCCGGGTCTTGCGCTGGTCGATCAGCGCCCATCCGACCGCTTCCATTTCAAGCCGCAGGCGAACACGGCTGGCGATTGCCTTTTCCTTGAACACCGTCAGGCTGTTCTGCAGCAGCTGCTGCAGATCGGTCGGCGCCAGTTCCAGCTCCATCTTGCCGGACTCGATTTTCGACAGGTCGAGGATATCGTTAATCAGCGACAGCAAATGCTTGCCGCTGTCGAAGATGTCGCCGACCGCTTCTTCCTGCTGCGGCGGGAGCCGTCCCAGCAGCCCCTGTCGCAACGCCTCCGAAAAGCCGATGATCGCATTCAGCGGCGTGCGCAACTCATGCGACATATTGGCCAGAAATTCGGACTTCATCCGGCTTGCCTGTGCCAGCTCCAGATTCTGCCGCGCAATTTCCTGGTTGGTCTGTTCCAGTTGCGCCGCATGCTGCGCCAGGCGCGCATTCAGCTGGTTCACCTGCCGCTCGCGGCTCCGCAGTTCGTCATTCACCAGCACCGCCTGTTCATAGGTCGAGATCAGCAGGTCGAGCACTTGTTGCCGCTCGGCGTGGATGACATAGGTTTGCCCTTCCAGGTAGAGCGCGATGCCGTTGCCGTCCTTCGGCGCGCGGCGCAGTTGCCGGTTCACCAGCACGTATTCGATGCGGCTGAGCAGGTAGGGTTCCGCATACGGCTTGCGAACGAAACTGTCGGCGCCGCATTCCAGCCCGCGCACAATGTCCTTCGGATCGATCAGCGAGGTAAGCAGAATCACCGGGATGCCGCGGCTGGCGGGGTTGGACTTGATCGCTTCGCACAGCGCATAGCCGTCCATTTCCGGCATCATGATGTCCGACAGCACCAGACTCGGTTTGTGTTGCCGTATCGCTTCCAGTGCAAGCCGGCCATTGCCGGCAACTTGTGCGCGATAACCGTTGCCTTCGATAAGGTAGCGCAGTTTCTCGGCCTGGGTCGGGCTGTCTTCGACGATCAGGATATCGATGCCGGTCACTGGGTTTACGCTCTCGGGCTTTGCCATACACCTCCTCAAACAGGATTGACCGACAGGCGACGCTGCGGTTTCATGCGGCCGCTCATTGCTTTGCATCCCGATACAACAGGAGCCGGCCGGCGTCTGGCAACGATCCAGTCGAGCGTGGCTGCGATCTCCGGCGGCGACAATACGTAGCTGGCCCATCCAGCCTCATCGCTTCTCCCGGCATGCCATATACCATCGCCGTTTCGCGGTCCTGTACTCGCGTGTCCGCTTTCAGCGATGGTGTCGACGAGGAACAGGTTGCCATATCGACATGGCTGTTCCGGCATCATGTGCGGCCAGCAGTTCAGCATTTCATCCCGTTTTCAATTAATCGGCATCAACATTTCCCCACAAGACACTTCGGAGTCTCGGGAGAGAGAAACGTTAGTTTCCGTTGCTCGATGAAAAAAGCCCGGAGAACCGGGCGTTTGCAGAATGTCGGGCTGGACATCAATTGAAGATCTTGCGTTCCACTGCTTGCTCAGTCCGAGCTTCCCGCTTCCCCGGGCTTGCCGGCAATCAGCGAGCTGGCTCCGGCTTGCGTCACCTTGTACACTGCTTGCTTGCGCTCATACGCGGCATACAGGTTTCCGTCGACGTCTGCGGCGAGATGAAATCTGCCAAACGTGGTGTTATATGCCACATCGCCGATGCTTCCGCCCGGCGGGCCGGAAAGCACGGTAGTGACGGTTCCGTCGGCATCGATTTTTCGGATCATCTGATCGGTACCGCCGATATAGCAGGAATTGAATTCTCCACAACCCGGCCCCGGAATCAGCTGCAGGAATTGCGCAATAAACAGATTGCCTTGTCGATCGAAGGCCATGTTTCCGATATCGGCAAAATCCCCTGTCGCAAAAACCGTTTGCGTTCTATCCGATGCGATCTTCACGATGGAACCGATGCCTTTTCCCGTATAGCGGCCGACATACAGATTGCCGGTGTCGTCTACGGCAATGCCTCGATATGTTCCCTGTTCAAGCGCCTGCGTGCTTACCTCTCCGCTTGTACTGATACGGCGAATCCCGGGCACTCCGTCCTGCGACAACAATACATACAGATTGCCTTGTCGATCTATTGTCAAGTAGCCAGGAGAGAGTGAACTGTCTACGCTGGCCAATACACTACGATTTCCAGAGGACGTCACTTTGTACAGGATGCTCCCCTCGATTACATAGAAATTTCCCGCCGCATCGATCTCCATCGCTCGAGGTCCATTCAAGGCTATAGGCAAAGTACTTACCGAACCGTCAGCGGCAATTCTGCGTATGACCTCGTTACCTACGTCGAGCACATACAGGTTGCCCGCAGCGTCGGCCTTGATGTCGGCCGGTCCATTGAAACGGGCCGTTTCATCGTAGGTAAATGCGGGAGCGTCACCGGTCGAGCCGTTCGCGGTATCGCTGGAGCCGCTTGTTCCCGTTGTACCGGTATCAGACGAAGCACCTTGGCTGGTGCCGGAAGTATCGCTGCCGCCAGCGGTATTGCCTGCATTGCCTGGGCTATCGCTTCCGCCGCCACATGCGGCGAGCAGCAGACACAGCGATATTGCAGTTATTTTTTTCGATGAATCCCGGATCATGGAGCATACCTATCTTCAAGTAAGCTCCCTGATCGATATTTTCGATATTGTTATGCTGAACAGTATTTCATGGTGCCTGGTAGAGACGCTTGAGAAAGGGCAAAGCGATGCCGGACATGACAGCAGATACAACAAAGCCCGGCATGCCGGGCTTTGTTGAGGTCTTGCAAGATCAGTTGAAGGTCTTGCCTTCCGCCGCAAGTTTCGCCAACAGCGGCGCCGGCTTCCACGCGTCGCCATGACGACCTTTCGCATATTTTTCCATCGCCATCACGACATTTTGCAGGCCGACGGTATCGGCATAGAACATCGGGCCACCGCGGAACAGCGGGAAGCCGTAACCGGTCAGATAGACCATGTCGATATCCGAAGCACGCTGCGCGATGCCTTCTTCGAGAATGTACGCAGCCTCGTTCACCAGCGCATACACCAGACGCTCGACGATTTCCTGATCGCTGATCTTGCGCCGCTCGATGCCGAGATCGGCCGAGTGCTTGACGATCATGTCGTTCACCACTTGCGACGGATACGGCTTGCGGTCGCCCGGCTTGTAGTCGTACCAGCCGGCGGAAGTCTTTTGGCCGAAGCGGCCCATTTCGCACAACAGGTCGGCGGTCTTCGAGTAAGTCACTTGCGGCTTCTCGACGTAACGACGCTTGCGGATGTACCAGCCGATATCGTTGCCGGCGAGATCGCCCATGCGGAACGGTCCCATCGCAAAGCCGAACTTCTCGATTGCCTTGTCGACCTGTTCCGGCAGCGCGCCTTCTTCCAGCAGGAAGCCGGCCTGGCGGCTGTACTGCTCGATCATGCGGTTGCCGATGAAGCCGTCGCACACGCCCGACACCACGCCGGTCTTCTTGATCTTCTTCGACAACTGCAGCGAGGTCGCCAGCACGTCCTTGCCGGTCTTCGCGCCGCGCACGATTTCCAGCAGCTTCATCACGTTGGCCGGGCTGAAGAAATGCAGGCCGATCACATCCTGAGGGCGCTTGGTGAAGCTGGCGATCTTGTCGACGTCCAGCGTCGAGGTATTCGATGCGAGGATCGCGCCCTGCTTCATCACTTCATCGAGTTTCTTGAAGACGGTTTCCTTGACGCCGATATCCTCGAACACCGCTTCCACCACGATGTCGGCCTGGCCGATCTCTTCATACGACAGCGTGCCGGTGATCAGGCCGACGCGCTGCTCGAACTTCTCGGGCGTCAGCTTGCCCTTCTTCATCGTGTTTTCGTAATTCTTGCGAATCGTCGCCAGGCCCTTGTCGAGCGCTTCCTGCTTCATCTCCAGGATCTTCACCGGGATGCCCGCATTGGCAAAATTCATCGCGATGCCGCCGCCCATGGTGCCGGCGCCGATCACGGCCGCCGACTTGATCGGGCGGACCGGCGTATCTTCCGGCACGTCCGGCACCTTGCTCGCCGCGCGTTCGCCGAAGAACGCATGCCGCAACGCCTTCGACTCGGTGGTCTGCACCAGATCGACGAACAGCTCGCGTTCGTATTTGATGCCGTCGTCAAATTTCATGGTCACGGACGCAGCCACCGCATCGACGCATTTCAACGGCGCCGGGAACGGGCCGGACATCGCCTTCACGGTGTTGCGCGAGAACTGCAGGTAGCCTTCGTAATTCGGATAATCGATCTTGATGTCGCGCACCTTTGGCAGCGGACGCGCGTCGGCGACCTTGTTCGCGAACGCGATCGCGCCTTGCAGCAGATCGCCTTCGATCATTTCGTTGAACAGCGCCGTCTTGGCCAGCTTCTCGGACGCCACCGGATTACCCGACACGATCATGTTCAGCCCCATTTCGAGGCCGAGCACGCGCGGCAGGCGCTGCGTACCACCAGCGCCCGGCAGGATGCCCAGCTTGACTTCCGGCAGCGCGATCTGCGCACCCGGCGCGGCAACGCGATAGTGGCAGCCGAGCGCCAGTTCCAGGCCACCACCCATGCAGACGGTGTGGATTGCGGCCACCACCGGCTTCGTCGAATTCTCGATGACGTTAATGACGGTATGCAGCGTCGGTTCCGCGAGTGCCTTCGGAGAATTGAATTCCTTGATGTCTGCGCCGCCCGAAAAGGCCTTGCCGGCACCAGTGATCACGACTGCCTTGATGGCGCTGTCGTTCAGAGCCTGTTTCATTCCTTCGACAATCGCACTGCGGGTCGCATGGCCGAGACCATTGACCGGAGGATTGTTGAGTGTAATGACGGCGACGGCGCCGTTGACCTTGTATTCGGCAGTCATATCTCTTCCTTTTTTGTGAAGTGCTGGATGGGGGTTAGAGCAGCATTTAGAAGTGTAGTGCTTACTATAACTCAAAATAGAACGATCGTATTATTTTAACCCAAAAAAAGACGGCGTCACGAACGCCGTCTTTCCACCATCGGTCTGTCTTTGCGGCCTATCTTGATTTCAGTCGCAGCAGCGTATCCCGCCGCTCGTCTTCCGACGAAGCGTAATCGACCCGGCCGCCCTTTATCATCCCCATCAGCAACATGTTTTGCGTGATCGCATCATGGTCACGCTTCGAGAACGGCTTGCCGTAACTGGTGATCGCGCCCTGATAGCGGCCCTGCAGATTTTCCAGCGCATCCTTGATTTTTTCACCGTCGGTGGAGTTGGCCTGCAACAGCGCAAGGTAGAGCAGGTGCATCCCGTCGTAACCCTGAGCGGCGCTCATCGGCGATGGAAGCTCGTTCGATTGGAAAGCCCGATGGTAAGCCAGAAGGAAACTGTTCTTCGCGGTCGATCCGAGATCCTGGATGAAGGTTTGCGGCATCATCGCACCCTCGCCCGACTTGCCGGCCAGTTCGATGAAATTACGCATCGAGAAAGTCCAGCTTCCCATCAGCGGCGCCGTCCAGTCGAGTGCGCTCTTGTTGCGCGCGATCGCAGCGAGCTCGGGGCCTATACCCCAGACCACCAATGCGGCCGCACCGCTCGCCTTGGCGCGCCGCACTTGCGCGCTCATGTCCTTGTCACCGATATTGAAGCGTTCAGTGGAAGCGATATGTAAACCGGCTTCTTCGCTCTGCTCGCGGAATGCCTTCAAGCCGGCCTCGCCATACGCGGTGGTATCGGCAAGAATCGCAACCGAGCGCATGGCACTGCTTTTCAGATGCCGGACCAGTACTCGCGCTTCCAGGTCCAGCGTCGGTGAAATGCGGAAGATGTAATTTTCGGGCGCGGCCGGCGGCGCGTATTTTCTGGTCAGCGAAGTACCGGTGGATACCGCGATCAGCAACGGTATCCTGGCCTTCTGGTAAGCATCGATCGACGCCAGGCCGACGCCGGTATTGACGATACCGATAGCGGCGACGACTTTCTGCTGTGTGAGTTCCTGTGCGATCCTGGCGCCGACTTCGTTTTTCGCCTCGTCGTCGCGTTCGATCAGCTCGATCTTCCGGCCATGGATGCCGCCGATCTGGTTGATTTCATCTACCGCCAGCTTGATACCGTTGCGCATGCTCACGCCCATGGGGCTGGAGCCGCCGGAAAACGGCCCGGAAACGCCGATCCTGATCGGCGTGTTATCGGCCGTCTGTGCGTAGGCGATTTGCTGGGAAAGCGGGATGGCGCAGAACAGCAACGCTGCCCGAAACTTCGTAAGCCACATGGTCGTCTCCTACTCCGGTTTATTGTCGGCGCCCCATCCTTTTGAGAGGGATCGCTATCGTGTACTTTTCCGCGAGTATTGAGCACATGGGGTACGTGCACAAGCGCAGAACTACGCAAACCGACTCAGTGTAACTACTTAGAAAGCTTGCCGGCAAGCAAAAATAGTCACAGGAGAGGAGGGATTTTTTTCATGAAAATGAGCACTGTCAAATCTGCGCCTTGACGGAATCCGTCATTGCCTGAAGCCGACGCAACTCGGCGGCGGCATCGGCCGCAAAACCGGGCTGCTGCCATTCCCGATAGCCACCATCGGCATATGCCAGCGCATTACGGCAATACAGGTAGGCGTTGAGCCGATTGGGCACGAAGTTGTTTCGGGTCTGCGTCACCTTGCCCGGTACGCCCATCACAATCGAGTTCGGAGGAATGATGCTGCCTTCTTTCAGAAAGCTGTGTCCGGCGATGATGCAGTTGTCGCCGATGACGCAGCCGTCCATGATGGTGGAGTTGATGCCGATCAGGCAGTTGTCACCGATCGTGCAGCCGTGAATCGTGCAGTGATGAGTGATCGAGCAGTGGCTGCCGATATGCGTGCCGCTGGCCGCGCCGATATGCAGCATCACGAAGTCCTGGATATTGGTGTACGGACCGATCACGATTTCCTCGTGTTCGGCTCGCGCCACCACATTGACCCAGATCGACGCGTGTTCGCCCACCGTCACCTTGCCGTACAGGTGCGCGGACTCATGCACGTAGGCCGGATTGTGCAGCACGACATCGGGGCCGATCACCGCCATGGCGTCCTCCTTGGTCTTTGGGTGAAATACAGGGACGCAGAGGTCCGGCCCCGCGTGATTACACTTCGAGCCACTCCTTGCGGATGCCGGCATTGGCGCGCAGGTCGGCCGGCGTGCCTTCGAACACGATCGCGCCATGGCCCATCACATAGACCCGCTGCGAAATCTCCATCGCGATCGCCAGTTTCTGCTCGACCAGCAGCACTGAAATACCGCGATTCTTCAGCTCCTTCAGATACTCGGCCACCAGATCAACGATCTTCGGCGCCAATCCTTCGGTCGGTTCATCGATCATGATGAGATCCGGGTCGCCCATCAGCGTCCGACATAAAGTCAGCATCTGCTGCTCGCCGCCGGACAGCACGCCGGCTGCCGTATGCTGGCGCTCCTTCAGCCGCGGAAACATCCGGTACATGTCGTCCAGCGTCCAGCGCGGGTTCTTCTTCGCGCCGCGGCTGCGCTTCTCGCCCAGCATCAGGTTCTGCTCGACGCTCAGGGTCGGGAAGATGTCGCGGTTTTCCGGCACGTAGCCGAGCCCCTTGTGCGCCACCTCGAACGCCTTGAGTCCGGTGATTTCCTGGCCCCTGAAACGGATCGAACCGGTCACGTTGACCTGCCCCATCGTGGCCTTGACCGTGGTCGAACGGCCTACGCCGTTGCGGCCCAGCAGACTGACAATCTCCCCTTCGCCGACTTGCAGGTCGACACCGTGCAGCACATGGCTCTTGCCGTAGTACGCGTGCAGGTCTTTGATTTCGAGTAATGCTGTAGTCATGGTTATGCCGCCTCCGCCGGCGCGTGGCCGCCCAGATAGGCTTCCTGTACCTTTTGATTGCCGCGAATATTGGCCGGCGTGTCGCAGGCGATCACTTCGCCGTACACCACCACCGCGATCTTGTCGGCCAACCCGAAAACCACACTCATGTCATGCTCGACCATCAGCAATGTCTTGCCGACGGTGACCTTGCGAATCAGTTCGACCGCCGCATCGGTTTCAGAACGGCTCATGCCCGCGGTCGGCTCGTCGAGCAGGATCACTTCGGCGCCACCGGCGATCGTGATGCCGATTTCGAGCGCGCGCTGTTCCGCATAGGTGAGCAGCCCGGCCTGCGTATCGTGCCGCCGCTTCAGGCCGATCTGTTCCAGCACCGCTTCGGCGCGTTCATGCGCGTCCTTCAATCCGTTCAGCCGATGCCAGAACGAGTATTTGTAACCGAGCGACCACAGCACTGCGCAGCGCAGGTTTTCGTATACCGAAAGCCGATGGAAAATATTGGTGATCTGGAAGCTTCTGGACAGGCCGGCACGATTGATTTCGAACGGCCGCTTGCCAATGATGCTCTTGCCGTTCAACAGGATATCGCCCGATGTCAACGGGAAACGACCGGAGATCAGGTTGAACAGCGTCGACTTGCCGGCGCCGTTCGGGCCGATGATCGCGAAGCGTTCGCCTTTCGGCACCTGCAGGCTGGCGCCGCGGATGATCTCCGATTTGCCGAAGCTCTTGCGCACATCTTTCAGTTCGAGGGAGTAAACACTCATGCCTGTGCCCTCCGGATCAGTTCTTCGATTTCGGTAGTCACTTCACCCCACACGTGTTTGAAGGTCTTTCTGGTTTGCCAGAATGCCAGTGCGCCAACCACGAATATCGCTGTGGCGATCAGCCAGTTCGACACGGCCGAGGTATCGATGGTGAAGCCGAAACGCTGCATCTCCGGCCCGTTGGCAGCGTTCAGCGTCAGGTGGTACAGCATTTCGATAGCCATTGCGATACCGGTACAAGCTACCAGCGTTGCAAGGCTGACCGCCAGCAGACTCGGAAAGACACGCTTGAAGCGGCCGTATTTCATCAGCCGCACGTTCATCATCAGCACGCTGGCTACGCCGCCTGGAGCGAACATCACGATGACGATGAAAAACACGCCGAGATACAGTTGCCAGGCCTTCGTGAACTCGGACAGCAGCACGGTCAGGAACACGCCGATCACCGCGCCGATCATCGGGCCGAAGAAATAGCCGATACCGCCGATGAAGGTGAACAGCAGCACTGCGCCGGAACGGAATGCGCTGACGTTTTCGGCGGTGACGATCTCGAAATTGATCGCCGCCAATCCACCGGAGATGCCGGCGAAGAATCCGGCGAGGATCAGCGTCATGTAACGCGCCCAATGCGTGTCATAACCAATGAATTCGACCCGCTCCGGATTGTCGCGCACGGCATTGATGATGCGGCCCAGCGGCGTCTGCGTGAACGCGTACATGCCGATCGTGGCGATGAACAGCCAGAATGCGATCAGGTAATAAACCTGGATCTGCGGACCGTAGGTAATGCCGAGAAACGGTTGGCCGTAAACGCGGTTGGTAGTGACCCCGCCCTCGCCGCCGAAAAATTCCGGGAACATCAGCGAGCAGGCAAATACCAGTTCGACGATGCCGAGCGTGATCATCGCGAACGTGGTGCCGGATTTCTTGGTGGTCACATAGCCGAACAGGATGCCGAAAAACATGCCCGCCAGGCCGCCGACCAGAGGTATCAGCGGGAGCGGCATCCAGATGGCACCGGCACCCGCCATGTTCATGGTGTGCACGGCAAAAAAGGCGCCGAGACCGGAGTACACCGCATGGCCGAACGACAGCATGCCGCCCTGCCCCAGCAGCATGTTGTACGACAGCGCGAAGATCATGATCGTGCCCATCTGCGACAGGATCGACAACGATGCACCCTTGGTAAAGATGATCGGAGCGACGATCAGGAGCGCCGCGAAGCCGCTCCAGATCAGCCAGCGCGCAAGATTCAGCGGCTTGTACTTGATGGTATTTGTCATTGTCAGCGAAGTCATTGAATCATCCCTCCCGTGTACCGAGCAAGCCGCGCGGCTTGAAGATCAGGATCAGCACCAGCAGCATGTACGGCATGATCGGTGCAACCTGGGAAATCGTCAGTTTCAGCACCGAATAGCCGAAGGTGTCCGGCGAGATCACGGTGCCGAAACCGGAAAATACCGATGCCAGCGAATAATCGAGCGCGACCGCGAAAGTCTGCAGCACGCCGATCAGCAACGATGCCAGCAGCGCGCCGACCAGCGAGCCCATGCCGCCGATCACCACCACGACGAAAATGATGCTGCCGACGGTGGCCGCCATTGCCGGTTCGGTGACGAAGGCATTGCCGCCGATCACGCCTGCCAGGCCGGCCAATGCACAACCGCCGCCGAACACCAGCATGAACACGCGCGGCACGTTGTGGCCAAGCGCTTCCACCATGTCCGGGTGCGTCAGAGCCGCCTGGATCACGAGGCCGATGCGAGTCCTGGTCAGCACCAGGTAGATCGCCAGCAGCATCAGCAGCGCGACCAGCATCATGAAGCCGCGATAGGCGGGGAAGGTCGTGGTGTACAGAGTGAACAGCGAACCGCCCAGCTCGGACGGAATCGGATACGGCACCGCCGCCCGCCCCCAGACCAGTTGCACCAGCTCGGCCATCACGTACGACAGGCCGAAGGTGAACAGCAATTCTGGAACATGACCGTACTTGTGGACCGCGCGCAGTCCATAGCGCTCGACCAGTGCGCCGATCACGCCGACCAGCAGCGGCGCGAGGAACAGCGCCGGCCAGAAACCGAGCGCGGAACTGATCGTGTAAGCGAAATACGCACCCAGCATGTAGAAACTGGCATGCGCGAAATTGAGTACGCCCATCATGCTGAAAATCAGCGTCAGGCCGGCCGACAACATGAACAGCAGCAAGCCATAGCTCAGACCGTTCAACAAGGTTATTAAAGTGAACTCCACGAGACAGCTCCCAAATCGGATTATTGTACGACCGTACTATTTTTCAACATCAAAAAAACAGCGTGACACCCTGCGGTATCACGCTGCACGGCGGGCTTACCTGGACGTGGACGGCCGCTTCATCTGGCATGACGTCGGTTGCGTGGCGACATACGAGTCGAGCTTCTGATCGGTCTTCCAGCCATAGCCGGTGTTTTCCTGATCGAACTTCACGTCCTTGTCATTCGCCTTTACCCAGGTGGCGATGTACAGCGGCTGCTGCAACTGATGGTCGTCCTTGCGCATTTCGTCCTCGCCATTCAGGCTCTTCACCTTCATTCCTTCCATGGCGAACGCCACCTTCACCGGATCGGTGGAGTTGGTCTGCTTGATCGCCTGGCCCAGCATCTTCAAGCCGGTATAGGTCGCCATCGCGTAATAGTCGTCGTTGTATTTTTTCTTGAAGCCTTCGACGATCTCCTTGCCGACGAAACCTTCGTTGTTGGGATTCCAGTAGCCGACGTATTTCACATGATCGGCGCCGGCCGAACCCATCGCGGTCGGCACGCCGGTCGTGGCCGCGTAATAGGTGTAGAAGTTGGCGGTCAGGCCGGCATCCTTTGCGGCCTTGATCAGCAGCGCAAGATCGGCGCCCCAGTTGCCGGTGATGACGGTGTCGGCGCCGGATGCCTTGATCTTCGCGACATACGGCGAAAAATCCTTCACCTGCCCGATCGGATGCAAATCATCGCCGACGATCTGCACATCCGGACGCTTGCGCTTCAGGTATTCCTTCGCGGCACGGCTCACCTGATGGCCGAACGAATAATTCTGGCCGATGATGTAGACCTTCTTGATGTTCGGGTCCTTCGCCATGTAGGAAGTCAATGCTTCCATCTTCATGTCGGAGTTGGCGTCGATGCGGAATTGCCAGAAGCTGCATTTGCTGTTGGTCAGATCCGGATCGACCGCCGCATAGTTGATGTACACGACTTCCTTGCCCGGATTGCGTTCGTTGTACTTGTTGATTGCATCGAGCAATGCAGCGGCAGCGCCGGAACCGTTACCCTGGGCGATATAGCGATAGCCCTGGTCGATCGCCGCCTTCAGTTGCGTCAGCGATTCCTGCGGGCTCGCCTTGTTATCAAAACCGACGATCTGGAAGGTATTGTTACCCGCCCATTTCTGCGTATTTGCGATGTCGGCAATGTACTGCCAGCTGTGCAGGATATTGGTGCCGACTGGTGCGAACGGGCCGGACAGCGGATCGATGAACGCCATCTTGACGGTTTCTGCCGAAGCGGGAACGGCAAAGGCAGCGGAGACGGATAACGCGATGATTACCGATTTGATGTGAGTAGCCATTTGTCTCTTCCTTATGGATATTGTTTGGTACAGCATATCGACGGTCATACCCGAAGTAAAGCGCAGACATTGAGCGAAATCAGCGAGTGTCCGACATACCGTTCGGGTTCCTCGGCAGTTTGAAAAACCCCGTTCCGGCGACCAATGTACGGCCGCCGGAAACGGATCTCCTCCCCCTTGCATGCTGAGTGCGCGGCATGCCCGAATCGAAGTCAGGCATTAGATTTTGTAGTCGCTCGCCAGGCGAACGACGCTGCTGCCGCAAACATCGGCATGGCCGAACGCCATGCCGATCAAGCCTTCCCAGGCTGTTAGGAACGTGACGGTCGCTGCATCTGGCACGACGTCGGCTGCGTGGCGACATACGATTCGATCTTCTGATCGTTGCTCCAGCCATAGCCGGTGTTTTCCTGATCGTACTTGACCTTCTTGCCGTCCACCTTGGTCCAGGTCGAGATGTACAGCGGTTGCTGCAACTGGTGATCGGCGGCGCGCATTTCCACTTCGCCGTTGATCGCCTTGACCTTCATGCCTTCCAGCGCGAACGCCACTTTCACCGGATCGGCCGAATGGGCATCCTTGACCGCCTTCGACAGCATCTGCACCACGGTATAGATGTCCGCGACATAGAAATCATCGTTGTATTTCTTCTTGAATGCCTCGACGATCTCCTTGCCGGAGAAGCTCTCGTTGTTCGGAATCCAGTACGCGACCTGCTTCACCTGGCCGGCGCCGGACGCACCCATTGCCGTCGGCACGCCGGTCGTGCCGCCATAGTAGGTAAAGAACTTGGCGGTCAGGCCGGCATCCTTTGCGGCCTTGATCAGCAAAGCGAGATCGGCACCCCAGTTGCCGGTGATGACGGTATCGGCGCCGGATGCCTTGATCTTCGCGACATACGGCGAGAAATCCTTGACGGTGGCGATCGGATGCAAGTCATCGCCGACGATCTGCACATCCGGGCGCTTGCGCTTCAGGTAATCCTTCGCCGCACGGCTCACCTGATGGCCGAACGAATAGTTCTGGCCAATGATGTAAACCTTCTTGATGCTCGGGTCTTTCGCCATGTAGGTGGTCAGCGCCTCCATCTTCATGTCGGAATTCGCGTCGAAGCGGAAGTGCCAGAAACTGCACTTGCTGTTGGTCATGTCGGGATCGACCGCCGAATAATTCAGGTACACGACTTCCTTGCCCGGATTACGCACGTTGTGCTTGTTGATCGCATCGATCAGCGCCAGTCCCACACCGGAGCCATTGCCCTGTGCAACATAGTGGTAACCCTGGTCGATCGCAGCCTTGAGCTGATTCAGCGATTCCTGCGGGCTGCCCTTGCCGTCGAATGCCTGCACTTCGATGGTATTGCCGGCGCCCGCCCAATGCTGCTGATTCGCCATATCCGCGAACATCTGGAACGAATGGAACTGGTTCTGACCGATCGGAGCGAAATGACCGGACATGGTCTCGATCATCGCGATCTTTACCGCTTCAGCCTGTGCGGCCGGTGCGGCGCAGATTGCTGTAACCGAAAGTGCCAATGCGAGAGGGCGAATCGTTTTAATCATTTGTCTCTTCCTTAAATGGATAATTAACAAAATTTGGCTTGTCGGCTTCTTGTTGTATCAAGCTGTGGGCAGTTTGTATTCCTTGAACTGCTCACGTATCTTGTTTTTCAGAATTTTGCCGGTCGCGCCTATCGGCAGTGCTTCGACAAACGTCACATCATCCGGCGTCCACCATTTTGCGATCTTGCCTTCATAGAACCTGATCAGTTCTTCCTTGCTGACGTTTGCATCGGGCTTCTTCACTACCACCAGCAGCGGCCGTTCATCCCATTTCGGATGAAACACGCCGATGCAGGCAGCCTGTTGCACGGCCGGGTGGGCCATCGCAATGTTTTCCAGATCGATCGTACCGATCCATTCGCCACCGGACTTGATCACGTCCTTGCTGCGATCGGTAATCTGCATGTAGCCGTCAGGGCTGATCGTGGCTACGTCGCCGGTCGGGAACCAGCCGTCCTGCAGCACGTCGCCGCCCTCGCCCTTGAAATAGCTTTCGATGACCCACGGCCCTTTCACCAGCAGGTTGCCATAGGTCTTGCCGTCCCACGGCAGCTCCTTGCCGGCATCGTCGACGATCTTCATGTCGACGCCGAAAATCGCATGCCCCTGCTTTTCGAGGATAGCCTGCTGTCCCTCGTCGGACATTTGCAGATGGTGCGCCTGCAGCGTGCCGGTTGTGCCCAGCGGCGACATCTCGGTCATGCCCCACGCATGCACTACCTCGACACCATACTGCTGGCGGAGAGTCTTCATCATCGCCGGTGGGCAAGCCGAGCCGCCGATTACCGTGCGCTTGAAGCTGGAGAATTTCAAGTTGTTCTGGCCGACATAGGTCAGCAAGCCGAGCCACACGGTCGGCACGCCGGCGGAAAACGTCACCTGCTCTTGTTCGAATAGCTCGAACAGCGATTTGCCGTCCAGCGCCGAGCCCGGAAACACCATCTTTGCCCCGGTCAGCGGCACCGAATACGGCAGGCCCCACGCGTTGACATGGAACATCGGCACCACCGGCAGCACCGAGTCGCGTGCCGACACATTCAGCGCATCCGGCATTGCCGATGCATACGAATGCAATACCGTCGAGCGGTGCGAATACAGCGCCCCCTTCGGATTGCCGGTCGTGCCCGAGGTGTAGCACAAACTGGATGCCGAATTCTCGTCGAACAGCGGCCATTCGAAATCGTCGGAGCTTTGCTCGATCAATTCCTCGTAGCACAGCAGATTCGGGATTTTGGTTTCTTTCGGCATCCGGTCATGGTCGCACATCATCACGAAACCCTTGACTGTCTTGCAGTGCGCGGCGAACGCCTCGACCAGCGGCAGGAAAGTAATATCGAAGAACAAGTACTGGTCTTCAGCGTGATTGGCGATGTACGCGATCTGCTCCGGATGCAGGCGCGGATTGAGGGTGTGCATCACCGCGCCGGAACCGGAAATCGCGTAATACAGTTCGAGATGGCGATAGCCGTTCCACGCCAGCGTCGCGACCCGCTGGCCCATCCCGACGCCAAGGCCGGCGAGCGCATTGGCCATCTTGCGCGCGCGGCGGTGGCAATCGTGATAGGTATAGCGATGGATATCGCCTTCCACGCGGCGGGAAACGATTTCATTGTTGCCGAAATAGCGGTCCGCGTGCCGGATGATGTTCGAAATGAGCAAAGGCTGGCCCATCATCTGGCCCATTAATGGGCTCTTCGAATACTCGGACATCATGTCTCCTCGTTAGAGTATTGCTACTAATTCAAAGCATGATTTTTGAACGACCGTACTAAAATCGTCAACGCTTTTCGATGGTGCATCGCACCAATGTCGGCTAGGCGACTTTCTTTTCAGCAACACCTTTATAAATGGTGTTTTTCGGTTGCGCCATCAGGCGGCGCAACAGCGGTTCGAAAAATTCCAGCGGCAGCGTGTCGTAGTCGGGATCGAACGCCGGCGCATCGTATTTTTCGCAGAATTCCAGGGTCCTGTCGTACAGCGCCTGCCCGGCGAACTGGTCGCGCAGATTGCGATCCATGCCGAGATGATGAAAGAAGTAGTAGCCCTGGAAAATACCGTGCTTCTCCACCATTGCCAGGTTCTCCGGACTGACGAAGGGCTTCAGGATCGCAGCCGCGATGTCCGGATGATTGAAGCTGCCCAGCGTGTCGCCGATATCGTGCAGCAGTGCGCAAATGACGTACTCTTCGTCCTGCCCGTCGCGATGCGCGCGGGTCGCGGTCTGCAGACTGTGCGTCAACCGGTCGACTGGAAAGCCGCCGCAATCGCCATCGAGCAGCCGCAGGTGCGCCAGCACGCGGTCCGGCAATGCGGCCGCGTAGGGCCGGAATTCGGCCGATATGATTTTCCAGTCTTCGGCGGTGCTGTCCTGCATGTCGCGAAATGTTGCATGTGTTTGCATGTTCGTCTCCATTGGATGGTTCATGTGCGAAACGACGGATCGATGCGATCGAGACGCCGCAGCAGTCCCGGCCACGCCAGCATGCCGCCCTGCGATTTGGTCACCGTCTTCGCCTGTTGCTGCGCGCCGTTGATGATTGCCGCGGGAATCGGCACCAGCTCGCCACCGGCTTGCGCACGGATCTGGATCATGCAGGCAGCTTCGAATACATACATATTCACAAATGCGTCGGCAATGGTTTTGCCCAGCGTCAGCAAACCGTGATTGCGCAGCATCAGATAATTCCTGTTGCCGAGGTCGGCTACTAACCGCGGCTTTTCCTCTTCGTTCAAGGCCACGCCTTCGTAGTCGTGATAAGCAAGGCTCGACAGCACAAAGATCGACTGCTGCGAAATCGGCAGCAAACCGTTCTTCTGCGCCGATACCGCGACGCCATTGATGCTGTGCACATGCAGCACGCATTGCGCATCGTGCCGGACCGCGTGAATTGCCGAATGGATCGTGAAACCGGCGGGGTTCACCGGAAACGGCGAATCCTCGATCTTGTTGCCTTGCAGGTCGATCTTCACCAGCGACGAGGCGGTGATCTCGTCGAACATCATGCCGTAAGGATTGATCAGGAACTGGTCTTCGGTGCCTGGTACGCGGGCGGTGATATGCGTAAAGATCAGATCGCTCCAGCCGAAGTCGGCGACCAGCCGGTAGCAGGCAGCGAGATCGACGCGAGTCTGCCATTCCTCGGCAGAAACCCTGTCCTTGAGGGACGGGATCGATAGCTTTTCCGGGGCATTCATATGAGTTTTCCTCTTCTCTGTCAAAATAGGGTGATCGCGAATCGCGCCGGCAACGCAGCGCTGGCAATGCAACGGCACAGGCGGGTTTTCTCCGCCGGAGCTGGCAGTATCCGCACATCGCATCGCACAAGACTGTCAACTATTTAACATTCTCCATGCCCAATCGCATCGACGCTGACATTGATAAACGCGCGTTGTTGCGTCGCTCATGGCTGTCCGGATTTCCCGAAGACGTGATCGAAGATGCCGCGGCTTGCGGTGTGCTGCGCGCAGCAGGCGATGGAATCCTGCTGCACGCGCGCGGCGCGGAGGCCGATGGCTTGTACACGATCGCGCGCGGCGCGGTCCGCTTCACGCGCAGCACTGCCGACGGCCATGCCACCACCATCGCCGTGCTGGATGCGCCTGCGTGGTTCGGCGAAATATCGCTGTTCGACGGCCTGCCGCGCACGCACGACGGCCATGCTTCCGGCCCCACTGTCGTCCTGTTTCATTCGAAGACCGATTTCAAGCGCCTGCTGATGCGTCATCCGGCGATCTTCGAACGCTTCGCGAAAATGCTCAGCCTGCGCCTGCGCGCCACCTTCGACCTGGTCGAAGAAGCATCGGTCGCGCCATTGTCGCAACGCCTCGCGCGCCGCCTGCTCGAACTCGCGCATATCCAGCCGTCGGCGATGAATGCGACGACCGTCCCCCAGGGGCGGGATGTGCCGCTGACCCAGGAAGAACTGGGCCATCTGCTCGGCAAGTCACGCCAGAGCATCGCCAAGTTGCTGCGCGGCTGGGAACAGGACGGGCTTGTGCAAACCCGATACGGCCGCATCTTGATTACTCAACCGGACGCGCTGAACCGGCTCGCCTATCCGGAATATCATTCGCGGCGTACGCCAACCAAGGAATCACGATGAATGCACCAGAAACCGGCGTCCACCACCGTCGCGTGGATACACTGCCGCTCGAAAACGCGTTTGCAGCGCTGCCGCCCGCGTTCCATACACGGCTGCAGCCAACACCGATTCCCGCGCCCTACCTGATTTGCGGCAGCGCTTCGGCGGCGGCGCTGATCAACCTGGATCCGGCCGAATTCGGTACCGATCGTTTCGTCGAAGCGTTTGCCGGCAACCGCACGCTGCCGGGCTCGCTTCCGCTGGCCGCTGTCTATTCCGGTCACCAGTTCGGTGTATGGGCCGGCCAGCTGGGCGACGGCCGCGCGATCCTGCTGGGCGATGTGCCGGCGGCCGATCCGGCCGTACCATCGGGCCGCATGGAGTTGCAACTGAAAGGCTCGGGGCTGACGCCGTATTCGCGCATGGGCGACGGCCGCGCGGTGCTGCGCTCGTCGATCCGCGAATTCCTGTGCTCGGAAGCGATGGCCGCGCTCGGAATCCCGACTTCACGCGCACTGTGCGTGATTGGTTCCGACATGCGGGTGATGCGCGAAACGCCGGAAACCAGCGCGGTCGCCACCCGCATGGCGCCGAGCTTCGTGCGTTTCGGCTCGTTCGAACATTGGTTCTACGGCGACCGCAAGGAACAGCTGAAAACGCTCGCCGATCATGTGATCGACCGTTTCTATCCCGAGCTGCGCGATCGCCCGAATCCGTATCAGGCATTGCTGGCCGAAGTCACGCGCCGCACCGCCCATCTGATCGCGCAATGGCAGGCGGTCGGTTTCATGCATGGCGTAATGAACACCGATAACATGTCGATTCTCGGACTGACCATCGACTATGGACCGTTCGGTTTCATGGAAGCCTTCGACGCGCGTCACATTTGCAACCATAGCGACCAGCAGGGCCGTTACGCATATCAGATGCAGCCGCAGATCGGCCACTGGAACTGCTTTGCGCTCGGCCAGGCGCTGCTGCCGCTGATCGGCGAAGTCGACGATGCGCAGGCGGCGCTGGAGATCTACAAATCCGCGTATGACGGCAAGCTGGATGAATTGCTGCATGCGAAGCTCGGCCTGAAAAGCGTGCAGCCGGACGATGCTGCGCTGATCGATGCGATGTTCGCGCTGATGCAGAACAACCACGTCGATTTCACGCTGTTTTTCCGGCGCCTTGGCAATCTGCAACTGGAAAATCCCGCCGCCGACGAGCCGCTGCGCGATCTGTTCATCGACCGCCCGGCGTTCGACGCATGGGCCGTGCAATATCGCGCCCGCCTGCACCGCGAAGCAAGCACGGATGCATCGCGCCGCGCGGCGATGCATGCAGTCAATCCAAAATACGTGTTGCGCAACTACCTCGCCCAGGTAGCGATCGAAAAGGCGCAAAATAAGGACTTCTCTGAAGTCCGAAAATTGCTCGCCGTGCTGGAAAAACCATTCGACGAGCAACCGGAAAATGAACAATATGCCCAACTCCCGCCGGACTGGGCCAGTGAACTGGAAGTGAGCTGTTCATCATGACAAACAAAATCACCAGGACCGACGCCGAATGGCGCGCCGCCCTCGACCCGCTCGAATACCAGGTAACGCGGCATGCCACGACCGAGCGTCCCTTTACCGGGCGCTACTGGGATCATCACGAGCATGGCATCTATACCTGCGTCTGCTGTGGCACGCCACTGTTCGAGTCGGATACCAAGTTCGACTCGGGCTGCGGCTGGCCCAGCTATTTCAAACCGCTCAATCCGGACAATGTCAGTGAGCGCATCGACCGCAGTCATGGCATGATACGCACCGAAATTCTATGCAACGTATGCGATGCGCATCTGGGGCATGTGTTTCCGGACGGGCCGCCGCCGACCGGCTTGCGTTACTGCATCAATTCGGCGTCATTGCGCTTCGAACCCAAATAATTGAAAGACGAGCACTCACATGAAGTTTCTGTTCGACCTTTTCCCGGTCATCCTGTTTTTCTCCGTCTTCAAATGGGGAGAAGGTCATCCGGACGCCGCGCTGGCAGGTGCGCAACAATACCTTTCCGGCCTGGTATCCGGCGGCGTGGCGACGGCAGCACAGGCGCCCATCATGCTGGCCACCGCGGTCGCGATCCTGGCCACGGTTGCGCAAATCGGCTATCTGCTGGTGCGAGGCAAAAAGGTCGATGCGATGTTGTGGGTATCGCTTGCGATCATCACCCTGTTCGGCGGCGCCACGATCTATTTTCACAACGACACCTTCATCAAGTGGAAACCGACAGTGCTCTACTGGTGCTTCAGCGCCGCGCTGCTGGTAAGCCAGGTCGTGCTCGGAAAAAACCTGATTCGCCTGATGATGGAACAGCAGATCGCGCTGCCCGACATGATATGGCAGCGCCTGAGTCTCGCCTGGGCCTTGTTTTTCGCTGGAATGGGACTGATCAACCTGTACGTTGCCTACAATTTCTCGACAGCGACCTGGGTCGACTTCAAGCTGTTCGGCTTTACCGGCCTGATGTTCGCCTTCGTCATCGGACAAAGCCTGTTCCTGTCGAAGTACCTGAAAGACACGCGATGAACGACAGGCTCGACCGTATCCGGGACAAGCTGACGGCAACTTTCGCACCGATCGAATGTCAACTGATCGACGAATCGCATCTGCATGCCGGGCATGCGGGCGCCGCATCCGGTGCCGGGCATTATCGGTTGCGTCTGGTTTCAGAGCGTTTTGAAGGTTTGAATCGTATTGCGCGTCATCGGCTGGTGTATGATTGCCTCCGCGATATGATGCAAAGCGATATTCATGCGCTCAACATCATTGCATTTGCGCCATCCGAATTGGCGTAAGCCGCAGCCAGTTTCGTTTAATCCTCTTTTAATAATTTCATTCGCACTGTTAGGAATCTTCATGACATTGAAACCCGCTCGCTTGCTGATGTTGCTTGTTACCGCCATTGCCCTGCCCGCCATGGCGCAAAATCTCGCCGTCGTCAATGGCAAGCCCGTCCCGTCCTCGCGCGCCGACGTGATGATCAAGCAACTGGCCACGCAAGGCCAGGCGGATTCGCCGCAGCTGCGCGCGATGGTCAAGGAAGAGTTGATCAATCGCGAAATCCTGATGCAGGAAGCGGACAAGCGTGGCATAACCAGCAGCCCCGACGTGAAGAACCAGGTCGAAATCGCGCGCCAGTCGATCGCGATCCGCGCGCTGGTGCAGGACTACCTGAAAAAGAATCCGGTGTCCGACGCAGATATCAAGGCCGAGTACGACAAATTCAAGACACAGGCCGGCGACAAGGAATACCATGCACGCCATATCCTGGTCGAGAATGAAGATGAAGCGAAGGCGATCATTGCCAAGCTGAAGGCCGGCGCGAAATTCGAAGATCTCGCCAAACAATCGAAAGACCCGGGCTCCGCGGCCAACGGCGGCGACCTTGACTGGGCCTCGCCCGCGTCGTTCGTGAAGCCGTTCTCCGACGCAATGGTCGCACTGAAGAAAGGCCAGTTCACCGAAACGCCGGTCAAGACCCAGTACGGTTATCACGTGATCAAGCTTGATGACGTGCGCGCAGCGAAGATCCCGACGCTGGAAGAAGTCAAACCGCAGATCGCGGAATCACTGCAGCAGAAGAAGCTGCAGGCATTCCAGCAAGAGCTGCGCGGCAAGGCAAAGATTCAGTAATCGGCTTGCTCAACAAAAAGGCGCTCCAACCGGAGCGCCTTTTTTATTGGTGCGGTGTTTGCCTGATCAACCCACCCACTTGCGCGCGTTGCGGAACATGCGCATCCACGGCGAAAACTCGCCCCACGAATCCGGATGCCATGACTGCTGCACCGTGCGGAACACGCGCTCCGCATGCGGCATCAGCACGGTGAAGCGGCCATCCGGCGTGGTTACCGACGTGATGCCTTGCGGCGAGCCGTTCGGATTGTACGGATAGGTTTCGGTCGCATTCCCCTGATTGTCGATCCAGCGCATCGCGACGATCGCCTGGCCGATGTCGCCGGTCTGCGAGAAATCGGCATGGCCTTCGCCATGCGCGACGGCGATCGGCGCCTGCGTTCCCGCCATGTCCTGGAAGAAGATCGACGGCGAATCCGCCACCTCGACCATCGCGAAACGCGCCTCGAACTGCTCCGACTTGTTGCGCGTGAATTTCGGCCACGCCTGCGCACCGGGGATGATGGATTTCAGATTGCTCATCATCTGGCAGCCGTTGCAGATGCCGAGCGAGAACGTATCGGCACGATTGAAAAAGCCGACGAACTGCTCCGCCAGTTTTGCGTTGAACAGGATGGTCTTGGCCCAGCCTTCACCGGCGCCCAGCACATCGCCATACGAGAAGCCGCCGACTGCGATGAAGCCCTTGAAATCGTCCAGCCGCGCACGTCCCGCAATCAGGTCGCTCATGTGCACGTCGACCGCGGAGAAGCCCGACTTGTGCATCACATACGCGGTTTCGATATGCGAGTTGACGCCCTGCTCGCGCAGGATCGCGACTTTCGGCTTTGCGCCGGTCGCGATGAATGGGGCGGCCACATCGATTTGCGGATCAAACGTGAGCTTGGGCGTGATGCCGGGATCGCTTGCATCGAGAATACGGTCGTATTCCGCATCGGCGCACGCCGGGTTGTCGCGCAGCCGCGCGATGCGCCAGCTGGTCTCGCTCCACAGGCGCTGCAGTTCGATGCGCGACTGATTGAAGATGACTTTTGCGTCGCGCGTGAATTCAATCGCGTCGCGCTCGTTCAGCTTGCCGATGATGTGGCTGCAGGCGCCGAGATTGTATGAGCGCAGCACGTTCATCACGTCCGATTTTTCCTCGGCACGCACCTGGATCACCGCACCGAGTTCCTCGTTGAACAGCGCGCGCAGCGTCATCTCGTTGCGCCGCTCCGCGACCTGGCCGGCCCAGTTCTTCGAGTCGCCCCAGTCGGATGCGTGCTCGCCGTCCATCGTCAGGATGTCGAGATTGACCGACACACCGCTGCGGCCGGCGAACGCCATTTCGCACAGCGTCACGAACAGGCCACCGTCGGAACGGTCGTGATACGCAAGCAGTTTGCGTTCATGGTTCAGTTGCTGGATCGCGGCAAAGAATGCTTTCAGATCGTCTGCGCTGTCGACGTCCGGCGTCTGGTTGCCGATCTGCTGCATCACCTGCGTCAGCGCCGATGCGCCCATCCGGTTCCTGCCGCGGCCGAGGTCGATCAGGATCAGCGCGGTATCGCCCGCGTCCTTGCGCAATTGCGGCGTCAGCGACAGCCGCACGTCCGGCACCGGCGCGAACGCCGATACGATCAGCGATACCGGCGACATCACCGACTTGCCGCCTTCGTCGTCTTTCCAGGTCGTGCGCATCGACAGCGAATCCTTGCCGACCGGGATGCTGATGCCAAGCGCCGGGCACAGCTCCATGCCGACCGCCTTCACCGTGTCGAACAATGCGGCGTCCTGCCCCGGCTGTCCGCAAGCGGCCATCCAGTTGGCTGACAGCTTGATATCGGAAATGTCGGCAATCGGCGCGGCAGCGATATTGGTGATCGCCTCGCCCACCGCCATTCGGCCAGATGCAGCGGCATTGATCACCGCCAGCGGCGTGCGCTCGCCCATCGCCATCGCTTCGCCACGATAGCCTTCCAAGCTCATTGCAGTCACCGCACAGTCAGCGACCGGCACCTGCCACGGACCGACCATCTGGTCGCGCACCGACATCGCGCCCACAGTACGGTCGCCGATCGTGATCAGGAACGACTTGTCGGCCACCGTCGGCAACCGCAGCACACGTTGCGCAACCTCGGCCAGTTCCATGCCGGTCAGGTCGACCGCCGGATAGCTGTTCTCGACATGACTTGCGTCGCGATGCATTTTCGGCGGCTTGCCGAGCAAGACATCCATCGGCATGTCGACCGGATTGTTGTCGTGTTCCGGATCGATCACTTTCAACTGGCGTTCTTCTGTAGCGGTACCGATCACCGCGAACAGGCAACGCTCTCGTTGGCACATGTATTCGAACAGCGGCAGGCTTTCCGGTGTGATCGCGAGCACGTAGCGTTCCTGCGATTCATTGCTCCAGATTTCCTTCGGCGCCATGCCGCTCTCTTCCAGCGGTATCTTGCGCAGATTGAAAATCGCGCCGCGCTTCGCATCGTTGGTCAGTTCCGGGAATGCGTTCGACAAGCCGCCGGCGCCAACGTCGTGAATCGACAGGATGGGATTGTCGTCGCCCATTTGCCAGCATGCGTTGATGACTTCCTGCGCGCGCCGCTCCATTTCCGGATTACCGCGCTGCACCGAATCGAAATCGAGATCGGCGGTATTGGTGCCGGTCGCCATCGACGAAGCCGCGCTGCCGCCCATGCCGATGCGCATGCCGGGGCCGCCCAGCTGGACCAGCAGGCTGCCGACCGGCAGATCGTTCTTTTTCGTATGCTTGTCCGAGATATTGCCGATGCCGCCGGCGATCATGATCGGCTTGTGATACCCCATCACCGTGCCGCCGATATTCTGCTCGTAAGTGCGGAAATAGCCACCGAGGTTCGGACGGCCGAACTCGTTGTTGAATGCAGCACCACCAATCGGGCCGTCGATCATGATCTGCAGCGGTGACGCGATGCGGTCCGGCTTGCCGTAGATGCCGGCCTGCGCATGCGGCTGACGTTGCGCAACCGCTTCGGCTGCATCACGCGCGTTTTCCCATGGCTGCACCGAATGCGTCAGCATCAGGTTGGAAACGGTGAAGCCGGTCAGGCCTGCCTTCGGCTTGGCGCCGCGGCCGGTCGCCCCCTCATCGCGGATCTCGCCGCCGGCGCCGGTAGAGGCACCGGGGAAAGGCGAAATCGCGGTCGGATGGTTGTGCGTCTCGACCTTCATCAGGATATGCGTCAGTTCGTCCGACGCCTCATACACGTTTCCGCTCGCCGCGCCACGCGGATAAAAGCGCGATACGGTGGCGCCTTCGATTACCGACGAGTTGTCGCTGTACGCGACGATAGTGCCCTTCGGCTGCAACTGGTGGGTGTTGCGGATCATCGCGAACAGCGACTTGTCCTGCGCGATACCGTCAATGGTCCAGTCGGCATTGAAGATCTTGTGCCGGCAGTGTTCGCTGTTGGCCTGCGCAAACATCATCAGCTCGACGTCGGTCGGATTGCGTTTCGCCTGCATGAATGCGTTCAGCAGGTAGTCGATTTCATCGTCCGACATTGCCAGGCCGAGATCGGCGTTGGCGCGTTCCAGCGCGCCTTTGCCGCCGGCCAGCACATCGATGAATTCGAGCGGCTTCGCTTCCAATTCGCGGAACAGGCCGGCCGCGTCGTTCGGATTGCGCAGCACCGTCTCGGTCATGCGGTCATGCAGCAGCGCGGCGACTGCCTGCGCTGCGGCCTCCGGCAGTTTCTTCACGCCGCCGAGCAGGCCGGATTTCATCTGCACGTGATAGGACACGCCGCGCTCGATGCGTTTGATATGGGTCATGCCGCAGTTGTGCGCGATATCCGTCGCCTTGCTGGCCCAGGGCGAGATGGTGCCGAAGCGCGGGATCACGACGAATTCGTCACCGGTTGCCGCGCCGGAGAAAGGATCGCCGTAAGTCAGCAGCGCATCCAGGCGTCCGAGATCGTCCTGATCGGGGGTGGCGGAAACGTCAATGAAATGCAGGAAGCGCCCCGTAACGCCGACGATCGCGGGTTCGACCGCTTGCAATTGAGACAAAAGACCTTGGGTACGGAACGCGGACAGGGCGTTGGAGCCCGGCAGAATCAACATGGCGGCAAGAATTTTGATGCGGCTGCGCTGGCGCCCGGCCAGCCTGACCGCGGGGTTGGATCAGAATCCGTGATTATACCTTGGCGCTGCTGCATGGCAGCCTGGCAATACCGGATATCAATTGAAGAAAACTGTCGTGTCGCCGATGGTTTTTTCGCGCTTGAACAACGCATCGAGCCCCGTAGTGTGAAAATTTGCAAGCTGGCGTTCGACAACCACGATGGCAACGGGATGCTGCCGCAGCGTCGCCCGGAACGTCTCGTCTGAAACAACGATTCTGTTGGCCTGCAGCCTGTTGCCCCAGAACAGTTCGTTGCTTTGTGCGTCGACCACGGGAATCGGACGTTTCATGTAGAAAGGCAGCGACGATTGCTCTTCGAAGTTCCGGTAGACATAGACTTCGCGATCGGGCAAGACGCGTTGCAGATAGTGTGAAAGGGTTCTGGTCGAGATCTCCGGCTCCATCGCGCGCAGCTCCAGCATCATTCCCGCTGCGATCCAGGCCGGCAGTACCAGATAGGCCAGGATGCCGATCCGCGCCGAATGCGATGCTGCCGCCGCGACCAAAGCGAGCAGCGCCAGGCCGGCAAGCAGCAGGCAAAGAAACTGGCGTTGTGTGAGTCCGTCGATCGTAAGCGGGCGCAGCGAAGCGTCGCCACGGATCGCGAGCACGCTGCCCAGGACCGCTGCCGTCGCGGCAATCAACAGGCCCGGCAATGCCCTTGCAAACGGACGCAGCAAGCCGCGTGCCTCGACGGCCAACGCAAGATGGAAAGCCGCGAACGGCATCACGATCACCAGGTAGTAATTCGCCTTCGCCGAAGACAGGGTAAAGAAGATCAGCGGCACCAGCCACGCAGCCGCCAGAAACCGTGCAAGATGTTTTTCCGCTGGTCTCGGAAGTCGCGGTGACACCAGCATGCCGGGCAGCAGGAACGACCAGGGAAACAGGTAGATCGCCATGCGCGGCAGGTAATACCACCACGCGCCCGAATAGTAATCATGCGGCTGGCGCATGCCGAGGAAACGCAGAACCTGCTCATTGATGAAATACAGCCATGCAAAAATCGGCTCGGCAAGAATCACTGCCACATGCCACGGCATTGCAATGATGAGGAAAAGCAGCAGCGCACGCGGTTCGCACCACTTGCCGGGCGCGCGCATGACTTCATTGCCCGCGCGTGCAGCGGTGAAGATGAATACGGCGATCACCAGTCCGTACAGAACCAGGGCGACAAAACCCTTGGCCAGCACGGCCAGCGCCAGAAACGCATACGACCAGCGCAGCAGCGCGGCTCTTGCCTCGCTGTGATAGCAATAGGCGAACATCAGCGCAGCGGTTTCCAATGCGGTCAGCAGCACGTCGAACATCAGCACGTGCGACATCACGATCATGCCAATGCCGCTGATGAACATCAGCGCCGCCAGCCGCCCTGCCCGCGGTTGCTGCACGGTGCGACCGAACCACAGCAACAGGGCAACGCAGCCCAGCGCCGACAGTGCCGCCACCAGCCGTGCCGACCACTCCGATTGGCCAAACAACGCGAACGACAAAGCTGTCAGCCAGTACAGCAGCGGCGGCTTCTCCAGATAAGGCAAGCCGTTCAGTGAAGGAACCATCCACTGGTACCAGTTGTGGGATACCAGCATCTCGCGGGCAATTTCCGCGTACATACCCTCGTTATTATCGGAAAGGCCGAAACTGCCCAGCCCGGACAGCGTAAAACCGAATGCGGTCACCCAGACCAGCCATGGCGCAATGAACCGCGCCGCTTCGCCTGTTTCCCTTTCATCTTTGCTGGCTGCCATGGCACTCTCCCCAGCGAGGTCCGCTGAAAAGCAAGTCGATATAATATCTTTCCCCTACCAGGCAAAAGACGATTTTTCGCATGAACCCTCTTATATCCAAATCAATTCCTGCGCTCGCGCGATATTCGCGTCGCGCCCTGGTGGACGTCTGCATCGATGAGGCAGAGAAATCAGCTTCGATCTTCACTCGGCTATATCCCGAGGCAGCGCGTGCTGCCGGCGAGCATGCCGATGCAATGCATGCCGCCGCTGTCGATGTCTCGCCGCTGGCCGGATTGCCGGTATCGATCAAGGACTTGGTGGATATTGCGGGAGAAACCACACTGGCAGGTTCGACCGTTCTGCGGAATAGACCCGTAGCGAAATCGGACGCACCGGTGGTCAAACGCTTGCGCATCGCCGGCGCTGCTATCGTCGGCAAGACCAACATGACCGAATTCGCATTCTCGGGTGTCGGCCTGAACCCGCATTACGGCACGCCGGTCAATCCGGCCGATACACAGATCGCGCGGATTCCAGGCGGCTCGTCGTCGGGGGCAGCGGTGTCGGTCGCAAGCGGCCTGTGCGTTGCCGCAATCGGATCGGACACCGGCGGCTCGATCAGGATACCCGCCGCATTGTGCGGCATCGTGGGATTCAAGCCGACCGCACGGCGCGTGCCGAGTGCCGGCACGATTCCCTTGTCGACCACGCTGGACACGATTTGCGCAATGACTCGTTCGGTCGACGACTGCATCCTGGTCGACAATGTCATCGCAGATCGTCCGTTGTCGATTCCCGACCTGCCGCTGGCCGGCTTGCGATTGGGGGTGCCCGGCACCGTGATGCTCGACGCACTGGAGCCGCATATCGCGGCCACGTTCTCGACGGCTTTGTCGCGGTTATCCGCGGCAGGCGCGAAAATTGTCGACTTGCCGCTCGGCTTGCTCGCCGAAGCCGCCGATATGAATCGGTTCTCCGCTGCCGAAGCGTTCGCGTGGCACCGCACGCTACTGCAGGAACATGAAGCGGAGTACGACGTGCGCGTGGCAAAACGCATCAGAATGGGCGCGGCCATGAGTGCGGCCGATTACATCGATCTGCACCGCAGGCGGGGCGACTGGATCACCCGAATGGAAGAAGCACTCGCACCGTTCGATTCGCTGGTGATGCCGACGGTGCCCATCGTCGCACCGCCGATTGCGGAACTAGAAGCTTCGGAGGAAGCTTTTTTCAAAGCCAACGGACTGTTGTTGCGCAATCCGTCAACCATCAACCTGCTCGACGGCTGCGCTGTCTCGTTACCCTGCCAGATGCCGGGCACGTTGCCGGTCGGGCTGATGATTGCAGGCCCGGCGCTGGCGGACCGCAAGATTCTCGCGGTGGCGCGCGCCATCGAAAGCGCGTTGAGGACAAAATAAAAAAGGCGCGGAACCGACACCCGGGCCCGCGCCTGACTTACCCCGTTATTTATTTGTACACGCCGCTGCCGACAATAACGTTGTCAGCCTTTTCAACATAACCGGACTTCAATTCGATCGCCTTGGTCACCGGATTAGGCCACGTGTAGTCGACCCAGCCCTTGCCCTTGGTGTTGGCAACTTCGATAAAACCCTTGATGATTTCCTTCCCGGCATTGTCTTTCATCTCCAGCAGATTTTTACCGACCAACTTCGGATTGTTGCCATGCGCGATGCAGACTCCGTTCATGTCGTACACATAGATATACAGATCGCGGTCATGGAACTGTTTGTCGGCCGTGTTGGCGAATTCGGCGAACGCCTTCTCCTTGCCATTCTCTTTCATGTACGCGACCGCCCTCTTCACCATGGCGACCGCTTCGTCCGGAGATCCACGATCCGCCGCTGCCGCCGTACCGCCGAAAAGGCATACCAACACTCCAACGGCGAATGTCTTGAACAGAGTTTTCATTTGTCTCTCCCTTATCGAATTGTTGATTTGAATAGATGAACCATGCCACACATCCAGTGGACTCCATGCATGGAAAAAGTCTGGAGATCCGCTGCAAAGTATTGATTCAACACCGGATGCCTGCAAGCGTACAACTACGCAAGGCAGACTACGTGCCATCACGTAAGTATTACTATAATCGCCGTTTCGCACACCGCCTAGTCGCGCGCGAAGATATTCGATTTTATCGGAAGCAGCAGAAAGAAAAACAACACGGCCGCAACGAAACGATGCAGCGCCGCCCGGCACAACCGTTGTCATTCCACTTTCAATTCGGGAATCATGCAAACAATGTCAGGTTTATCTTCCGCCGTACAGGCAACGGGCCGTCTGCTTGCATTTGCAATTGCAGCTGCAGTGCTGGCTTTCGGAACTGGCGAGGCGCTCGGCGAACCGCCATGCAGCGACAGTACGCCACTCGATACCCGCTGCGAAATTGTGCTCGCAATCCTGCATCCCACGCAATCGGCTGTCGGCATGATGCAGGTCGAGGAACGGGTCTCGCGAATGAAAAGCGGCATCGATGGTGTCAGGTATACCCGTGAGCGGCCGATTCCGGTAGTACAAGGACCGGACGGCAGTTTTTATCTTACCGACAGCCACCATCTGGTCAGCGTACTGTCACGCGTCGGCGTAAAACGGGCGACCGCACGATTGATCGGCCGAATCAGCAAACCGGCCGACTTCTGGTCGGAGATGCAGGCGCGACACTGGGTCTATCTGTTCGACGCGAGAGGCAACCGGATTACGCCGCCCGCGCTGCCGAAACGCATTGCCGACCTTGCAGACGACCCTTACCGCGCGCTTGCCGGCTATGCCGAAAGTGCCGGCTATTTTCATCGGACCGACGCCTACTTCATGGAATTCGAATGGGCGCGCTATTTCGGTTCTCACATGCACTGGCAGCCGATCGATCGCATGAACCTGCTGACCACACTGGAATCCGCGGAAAAGCTGGCATGCCAGCCGGAAGCCAGCAATCTGCCTGGCTATGCCGGGCCGTGCTGACAGCGGCGCTGGAAACCGCCGTCAGCCCCGATATCAGTGCGAATTTCTTGCATGATCGATCAGCGACGCGCGAATTTATCGCGAGGTCGCGACAACGATTGCCCGCACATGCCCGCCACGGAATAAAATGACGCCCGCGAACCACGAATGCATGCAGCGGTCTACGTTCTTTCCGACTGGATGCCATCCGGAATTCAGGAAGTCCGCCTCGTCCGCACAAGATTTCCGTCGCGGTGGATTTTCATCCATATATATGCAACGACAGGTTGAATAAGTGACACAGAAGCAGATAGCAGTAATCGGTGGCGGCGTGGTCGGCGTATGTACTGCCTATTTTCTCGCCGAGGCAGGCCATGAAGTCGTTGTCATCGAACGCCATCAGAACGTCGCGCAGGAGGCCAGCTTTGCCAATGCCGGCATGGTCGCGCCGGCGCATGCCGGTCCGTTGGCCGCGCCCGGCATGCCGCGAAAAATTCTGTCGTCGCTGTTCAAGTCGGAAGGATCCGTGCAACTGAAGCCGACGACGGATCGGGCCTTGTGGCGCTGGGCACGTAGATGGCTGGCCGAATGCGAGCTCGATCGTTATCGCATCAACAAGACGAGAATGCTGCGTATCGGGTTCTACAGTCGCGATCTGCTGCGCCAGCTGGCGGACACCTATGACATCGAATACGAACAGACGCAAGGCATGCTGCAGCTGTTTCGCACGGAACGCGACATCAAGTCGGCGGAGCATATGCTTGCACTACTCGCGGAATACGAAATACCGCACCGGATGCTGGCCACCGAAGAGGCGATGGCGATCGAACCGGCGCTCGCTCCGCAGACCCGATTGGCTGGCGCGTTGCATCTGCCCCAGGATGAAGCCGGCAATTGCCCGCTTTTCACCAAGCGGCTGAGGCATATCGCGAGTTCGATGGGCGTGACCTTCCATTTTTCCAGCGCAGTGCGCGCCATCGAACCGGAAAGTGGCGGTGTCGCGTTGCATATCGACGACAGCAAATTTTTCGCAGACGCCGTGGTGCTCGCCGCCGGCATCGACAGCGTGCAACTGCTCAAACCTCTCGGCATCCACCTGCCGCTGTTTGCGATCAAGGGTTATTCGGTGACCGCGTCGATCAAGAACTTCGACCAGGCACCGCAGGCGGCGCTGGTTGACGACACGTATGACGTCGCGATCACGCGCATCGGCAGCCGCATCCGTGTCGCCGGCACCGTGGAACCGGGTTCGAGCGGAACCGAGATGCATCAGCGCGCGCTGCGCACGTTGCGCAAGGTGGGACACGACTGGTTTCCGGACGCCGCCAATTATGCAAACGCGAATGTCTGGTGCGGCGTCCGTGCGATGCTGCCCGACAGCGTGCCGCTGCTCGGCGCGACGCCGGTCAGAAACGTGTATCTGAATATCGGCCACGGCGCATACGGCTGGGCGATGGCGGCCGGATCGGGCAAGGTGCTGGCAGACCTGCTGTCGAACCGTGCACCGGAAATCGACATGGACGGTTTGACGCTGAGTCGCTATGGATAGAATCGATTGTGTAGTCGTCGGCGCCGGCGTCGTAGGGCTGGCGGTCGCGCGCAAGCTTGCGTCGCAGGGACGCGAGGTGATCGTGATCGAACACCATCCCGCCATCGGTATGGAAACCAGCTCGCGCAACAGCGAGGTGATTCATGCCGGACTGTATTATCCGGATGGCAGCCTGAAGGCGCGGTTGTGCGTAGAAGGCCGCGACGCGCTGTATGCCTATTGCGAGCAGCGCGCGATTCCCCATCGGCGCTGCGGCAAACTGATTGTCGCCACATCGGATGCGCAGCTGGGCAAGCTTGCCGCGATTCTTGCTCAGGCCCGTGCGAACGGCTGCCACGAAGTGGTATCGCTGAGCGCGCGACAGGCGCAAGCGCTGGAGCCGGAATTGTCCTGCGTCACGGCACTGTCATCGCCGGCTACCGGCATCATCGACAGCCATGCATATATGCTCTCGCTGCAGGCCGATGCCGAGAACGCGGGTGCGCTGTTTGCCTTCGACAGCACCGTTGTTTCCGGTGTCGCCGCTGCAGACGAAATCATTCTTCAGGTCGCATCTGGCGACGGCGCAAAAATCGAATTCGCGGCAAACACCATCATCAACTGCAGTGGACTATGGGCGCCGCGTACCGCCGGCAGCATCATCGGCCTTGACCGGCACGACATCCCGATTCCCTATTTCGCAAAGGGAAACTACTACTCGCTCGCCGCCCAGGCGCCGTTTTCCCGCTTGATCTACCCGGTACCGGAGGCAGGCGGCCTGGGTGTGCATCTCACGCTCGACCTCGGCGGCCAGGCTCGCTTCGGTCCCGATGTCGAATGGCTGGACGGCGTGACGGACCAGATCGATTATGCGGTTGACCCGAAACGGGCCGACAAGTTTTATCAGGAAATTCGCGCTTACTGGCCGGCATTGCCCGATGCGTCCCTGCAGCCTTCGTATGCAGGCGTACGCCCGAAGATCAGTCCGCCCGGCGCGCCTGCCGCGGATTTTCTGTTTGCAACGCATGGCAACCCTCACTATCTCGGCTTGTACGGCATCGAGTCGCCGGGGCTTACCGCGTCGCTTGCCATCGCCGATCACGCCGCGCGCCTGATCGCCTCCACGTAACTTCGCACCGAGCGCATCCGGCCCGAAAAGACCCTGCAGTCTGCTCTGCTCCGTGCGTCTTCTTGGCATAAAATCGGAAACAGCAGCCGACCTGATGCCGGCCATTGCAGTCTTTCCGGAATCTTTTACCGATGCATTCCTCCCATCCGCTATATTCGGTCGCAGAGATCCGCGAAGTCGAACGGATCGCCCAGGCCGCATTGCCGCCGTTCGCCCTGATGCAGCGCGCCGGCGAAGCCGCGGCCCGATACGCCCTTGAACTACTGGGTGGAAGTCCCGCCGGCAAAGCAGTGCTGATATTGGCCGGCCCGGGGAACAATGGCGGCGACGCACTCGAAGCCGCCGCTCGGATCGCCGGTGCGGGAGCTCAGGTGACGATGCTGCATTTTGCCGAACCCGGGAAACTGACAGGCGATTCCCGCCAGGCGCTCGAACATGCCCAAGCGGGTCTGGTGGAGTTCGCCAATGTCGCCGATTCCCGCCGGCTCGTGGAGTCGAAGCGGTGGTCGCTCATTGTCGACGGACTGTTCGGAATCGGCTTGACGCGCGCGATCTCGCCGCCGCTGCGCGAACTGATCACACTGATCGATATCTTGCCGTGTCCGGTGCTCGCACTCGACGTGCCGAGCGGGCTCAATGCGGACACCGGCGATATCGTCGGGCCGGATGGCGTCGCCATTCGCGCCAGCCATACCGTCACCTTTATCGACGACAAAACGGGCTTGCATACCGGCTTCGGACGCGACCATGCAGGCATAGTGCGGGTGGCAAACCTGGACATCGACGCATGCCATTTCAAGTCGGTCCACGCATTTCTGAACATGCCCGACGACTTCGCCGAATCGCTGCGGCCGCGGCCGCATAATTCCCACAAGGGCTCGTACGGTGATGCGATCATTGTCGGCGGCGCACACGGCATGAGCGGCGCCGTCATACTCGCCGCGCGTGCCGCCGCCAAATGCGGCGCCGGCCGCGTATTCGCGGCTTTCGTTACCGATCCGCCCACCTACGACAGCATGCAGCCGGAACTGATGTGCCGACTCGCACGTGACGTCGATTTTTCCAGCGGCACGCTGATCGTCGGTCCCGGTCTCGGCACCTCGGCCGATGCAAAAAACCTGCTGACAAAAGCCGTGGATGCCGACACCTCACTGGTGCTCGATGCCGACGGCTTGAACATGCTCGCCGTCGATCCTGCGCTGCAGGACAAACTCGCAAAACGCAAGCGCCCGGTCCTGCTCACACCGCATCCGCTGGAAGCAGCGCGGCTACTTCAACTATCGGCTGCGCAGGTTCAAGCGGACCGGCTGACAGCGGCACGCAAACTCGCGCATCAGTTCCATGCGGTCGTGGTCCTGAAAGGTTCCGGTACCGTAATTGCGCAACCGGATGGCGAAATAGCGATCAACGCCACCGGCAGTGCGGCGCTCGCAACCGGCGGAACGGGCGATGTGCTTGCCGGAATCTGCGGCGCCCTGCTTGCGCAATCCTGGCCTGCATGGCGCGCAGCGCTGGCCGCCACTTGGCTGCACGGACATGCAGCGGATTTGCTGGAGAAAGAAAACACGGGGCCGATCGGGCTCACGGCTACCGAACTGATTCCCTGCGTACGCGCCACATTGAATCGACTTGTGGAGCAGCATGCGAAACAGCGTGCGTTGCGTTAGCAGCCTTCATTGCCTTCCTTTGGAAATGCCCGTGCCAATTCTGTCAATCGGCACGTCGAACATCAGACCAGCCGGCCTGCGGTAATCGTGATCGTTCTGGCACAGCGCGCTGCTATGAGCGGATCGTGCGTGACCAGCACCAGTGTGGAGCCGCGTTCGCGATTCAATTCGAACATCAGTTGAATCACCGCCTCGCCGGTTGCTGCGTCCAGGCTGCCGGTCGGCTCGTCGGCAAGCAATAACGGCGGTTCTGTAACGAACGCGCGGGCCAATGCCACCCGCTGCTGCTCACCGCCTGACAGGTATTTCGGATAATGTCCGAGGCGCGACGATAATCCGACCCGCGCCAGCATGATCTCCGACCTTTCGCGCGCGTCTTCATCGCGCCGCAATTCCAGTGGGAGCATTACGTTTTCCAGCGCGGTCAAATGCGCGAGCAATTGAAATGATTGGAATACGAAGCCCAGCTTCGCCTGGCGCAACCGGGCGCGTCCGTCTTCGTCCAGCGCAAAAATGTCCTCGCCATCGATTTTCACTATGCCATCCGAAGGCGTATCAAGACCGGCGAGCAAACCAAGCAGTGTCGATTTACCGGAACCGGATGCACCGACAACCGCCAGCGTTTCGCCGGCCTGCACGGTAAAATCGATCTCTTTCAGAATCGCGAGTTCGCCGGTCGCATCCGCGACGCGCTTGCTCAAGTGAATGACTTCAATGGCTGCACATGGCAAGGAAGAATCAGGCATGCAAGATGAATTCGGTAGAGGTAAAAGCGGAGTGCGAGCGTTCCGCGCGGTAATTGTCGGCGTACTCGTTCTGTTCGCGACCTGCGCTCATTCTGCATCAAAATCCTTGCTCGTGCTCGGCGACAGCCTGTCGGCCGAATACGGTCTCCCCCGCGGCACCGGCTGGGTCAGTTTGTTGCAAGAGCGGCTGAAAAAGGATGGCGTCGATGCTGCTGTCATCAACGCCAGCATCAGCGGAGAGACCACCAGCGGCGGCAATGCCCGGCTGCCAGAACTGCTCGCTCAGTATCATCCTTCGCTCGTATTGATCGAATTGGGCGCAAATGATGGCCTGCGCGGCTTGCCGTTGAAGGCTGCGAAAACGAATCTGCACAGCATGATCGCCTACTCGAAAAAAGCAGGCGCCAAGGTTCTTCTCATCGGCATGCGAATTCCCCCGAATTACGGCCGGGACTACACGGAAAAATTCTCTGCCGTGTTCTCGAAGCTGGCACAAGAAACAAATGTGGCGCTCGTTCCCTTTCTGCTGGAAGGCGTCGCCAGCAAGCCGGAGTTGTTTCAAAACGATCGACTGCATCCGACTGCAGAGGCACAGCCGATCATCATCGATAATGTCTGGCCGCGCCTGAAGCCGCTGTTGGGTCGTTGACACGGGCTCCAGAGTCGCCGTTGGCTGGCGAAGCGAATAACACGGAGATACACGCCACAGAAAAAAAGCCGTTCAGCAAACTGAACGGCTTTTTTGGTCAGGCGATACGAGAATCAATCTTTTGCGCCCGCATCGGTTTCCACTTTCCCACCCGATGGTGCCAGGATTTCCACTTTGGCCTTTTTCTTCAAGGCTTCAAGATACGCATGCATTTCTTCCTGCGCCAGCGTATTGGCGATCTGCTGCTGCTCGGCCTTGCGCCGGGCGACATCCTTCACCGGCGGCTGCACTATCTTGTTGATACGGAAAACCGCATAGCCCTGCTGCTGCAGATCGACACCGACATAGGTCGGCAGCTTGCTCGTATCCGCTTTCATGACCGCGACAAATGCCGCGCTGCTCAGGTTTTGCGGTTGGCTCCTTGAGACAGTCTGCGCACTGCCAAAACCGCTCGCATCGGCTCCAGCGGCTTTCGCTGCAGCCAGCTTCGCCTCACCGGCCTTCTGCGCCAACGCCGCCGCCTCGATTTGCGTGACGTGTTCGCGCACCTGTGTTTTTACTTCGTCGAACGGCCGCTTCGTCACCGGCTTGTATTCAAGCACGTGGCCCGCAATCAGCGTATTCGGCGCCACTTCGATGGCATCGGTATTGTGCTTGTTCTTGATTGCATCATCGGAAAACAGCGCTTTCAGGAATTTCGGCTGATTGAAAGGCGCATTTTGTGCGATAGCCGGATTCGGTGTGCGCATCAGGTCAGAGGCTGTTTCAATTTTCAATTTCAGCTTGTCGGCAACCGGCTTCAGACTGTCCGATTGCTCGTACACCGTATTGCTGAATTGCTCGGCCATATCCGAATACTTTTTCGCCGCCAGCTGCTTTTTGATTTCGGCTGCGATTTCCCCCTTCACTGCCTCAAGCGGCTTGACCGATGCCGGCTTGATGTCGGTCAACTGAATGATGTGGTAACCGAAATCGGTCTGGACCACATCGCTGATTTCGCCTTTTTTCAGCTTGTACGCCGCCTCCGCAAAAGGCTTGACCATCATATCCTTGTCGAAGAAACCGAGATCGCCGCCCTGTTGCGCCGAGCCGGGATCCTGCGAATTTTCCTTTGCCAGCCGCGCGAAATCCGAGGGGTTCTTGCGCACCTCGGCCAGCAGCTTGTCCGCTTTGGCCTTTGCAGCCGACCGTTGGGCGTCCGACGCGTCCTTGTCGACCTTGATCAGGATATGCCGGGCCCGACGCTGCTCCTCTTCGGTGTAATGCTTCAGGTTCTGATCGTAATACGACTTGACGTCGGCATCGCTGACGGAAATCTGCGCCTCAACTGCCTTCAGGTCCAGCACGACGTATTGCGCGACGACCTGCTCCGGAACTTCAAATTGCGTGATGTTCTTGTCGTAGTAAGACTTCAGCATTTCGTCGGTGATCTTCACCTGCGACGCGTAATCAGCAGGCTTGAATTGGATTTCCTGAATCTCGCGCTCCTGATCATTGAGATCGGACAGCCGCTCCGCGACCGTCTTCGGTGCAAATGCAGTCGATTCGATCGCCCCGCTCACCTGCTGCACCGAAAGATCATGACGCAGACTCGCCTCATACATTTGAGGCGTCATGCCTTGTGCGGCCAGAAGCGACTTGTAGCGTTCGACATCGAATTTGCCATCCGCGGTAGTCAATCCGGGGATCGCAAGTATTGTCTGCTGCAACAGTTGATCGGGAACCGACAGGTGATTGCGCATGGCTTCGACGGCAATCACGCGCTGGGCGATCAGGTTATCGAGAACGGCTTGCTTTGCTTCGGGCGTGTCGAACAACTTGGGATCAAACTGGGAGCCGAACATCTGGCGGAAGCGCTCCATCTGCTGGCGCTGCGCTGCATCCCATTCCTGCTGCGTGATGGTTTGCCCGCCGACCTTGGCAACCACGTTTTCGTGCTCACGAAAACGCGAATAGCTTTCCAGGCCAAAGAACAAAAACGGCAGGATTAACAGCAGCAGTACAACCTGCATCAAGCGTTGATGCGTGCGAATAAATTCAAACATGGTAGGGCCCACTCAACAGACAGATCGCAAATACAGAGGTTTCAGCGCAAGCTCGATAACGCAGCAAGTCAGGCAGCCGTAGCTGAAATTGCATCGCATATGAAAAAAGGCGAACTTGCGTTCGCCTTTTTGATTTTGGCGGAGTGGACGGGACTCGAACCCGCGACCCCCGGCGTGACAGGCCGGTATTCTAACCGACTGAACTACCACTCCTGAACTTTTCATGCATATCGCCTGGCTATCTTGGTGGGTGCTGAGAGGCTCGAACTCCCGACCTACGCCTTGTAAGGGCGCCGCTCTACCAACTGAGCTAAGCACCCTGAAACCACACTTAGCTAGCCAAACTTTTCAGACGTTTGTCACCACGTCGTAAAAAACAAGATTCTACAACATCTTTCCGTCAGATGCACTAGTTAACTGCGTCCTTCAAGGCTTTACCCGGCCTGAATTTGGGCACCTTGGCTGCCTTGATTTTGATCGCGGCGCCGGTGCGCGGATTGCGTCCGGTACGCGCTGCACGCTTGCCTACGGCGAAGGTGCCGAAGCCTACAAGAGTAACAGTGCCATTCTTCTTCAACGTCGTTTTGACCGCAGCAACCAGCGCATCGATTGCGCGCGTAGCTGCCGCTTTGGAAATATCCGCAGATCCGGCAATATGATCGATTAATTCAGTTTTGTTCACTGACGCCCCCTCAAAAAGGTTAGATTTCACAACGATGTTTATTGCTTTTTTTAGTAGCACAACCGCCATGAAATGCAGAGAAGAAATTTTCTGCAGCACGTATTAAACAAGCCGCAAAGCCTTGTGTCAAGCGCTTTCCCCGGCTTTCACCCCTCCACAATTTACGGTTACGGTAACCGGCAGACTCTGCATCTGAGCAAGGGGGACCAGCATGAAAAAAGCGCTCCGAAGAGCGCTTTTGAATTGAAACGATCAAATGGATCAGTGCTTGACTACATTCGGATCCGCTTGACCGGTAGTCTGGGCCACCGCGGTATCAACCGGCGCCTCGACCTCCGTCAATGCAACGGGTTGGCGCTCAAGAGCGATCTCCAGAACCTTGTCGATCCAGCGTACCGGCACGATCTCAAGTTTATTCTTCACGTTATCCGGAATATCAGCCAGATCCTTCACGTTCTGCTCCGGAATCAGGACAGTCTTGATGCCACCGCGATGTGCCGCCAGCAGCTTCTCTTTCAGACCGCCGATCGGCAGCACCTCGCCGCGCAACGTGATCTCTCCCGTCATCGCAACATCGGCGCGTACCGGAATCCCGGTCAGCACGGAGACCAGTGCGGTAGTCATCGCGATACCTGCAGACGGACCGTCCTTGGGTGTCGCGCCTTCCGGCACGTGAATGTGAATGTCGCTTTTGACCAGTATCTCGCTCTTGATGCCAAGTCGCCTGGCCCGACTGCGCACGACAGTACGCGCCGCCTCGATCGACTCCTTCATCACGTCGCCCAATGTCCCGGTGCGAATGATGTCGCCCTTGCCCGGCATGGTCATCGCCTCGATCGTCAACAGGTCGCCGCCGACTTCGGTCCATGCAAGTCCCACAACCTGGCCGACCTGATTTTCCTTTTCAGCCATGCCGAAGTCGAAGCGCCGCACGCCGAGGAATTTGTCGAGATTCTTGGAGGAGACAGTCACTTTGCGATCCTGCTTCTTCAACAGCAGCATCTTCACCACCTTGCGGCAGATTTTCGAGATCTCGCGCTCCAGCGAGCGCACACCAGCTTCCCGCGTGTAGTAACGAATGATGTCGCGAATCGCCGATTCGGAAACCGCAATCTCATCCTCCTTCAACCCGTTGTTCGTGATCTGCTTCGGCAACAGGTAGCGCTGTGCGATGTTGGTCTTCTCGTCTTCGGTATAACCGGAGAGACGAATCACTTCCATCCGATCAAGCAGCGCCGGCGGAATGTTGTAGGAGTTCGAAGTCGCGACGAACATCACGTCGGACAGATCGAAATCGACTTCAACATAATGATCGGAGAACGTGTGGTTCTGTTCCGGGTCAAGCACCTCAAGCAGCGCCGAGGCCGGGTCGCCGCGGAAATCCATGCCGAGCTTGTCGACTTCATCCAGCAGGAACAGCGGATTACGCACACCCGTCTTTGCCAGGCTCTGCAGAATCTTGCCCGGCATCGATCCGATGTAGGTGCGACGGTGGCCGCGAATCTCGGCTTCGTCACGCACGCCGCCAAGAGCCATGCGCACGAACTTGCGATTGGTCGCACGCGCGATCGACTGCCCGAGCGAGGTCTTGCCGACACCCGGCGGACCGACCAGGCACAGGATCGGTGCCTTTACCTTGTCGACCCGCTGCTGCACGGCAAGATATTCGAGGATACGTTCCTTGACCTTTTCAAGACCGTAATGATCGCCTTCGAGAACTTTTTCGGCATTCACGAGATCGTTGTTGACCTTCGATTTTTTCTTCCACGGCAGACTCAGCAGCGTATCGATATAGTTCCGCACCACCGTTGCCTCGGCGGACATCGGCGACATCAGCTTGAGCTTCTTCAATTCGGCCTGGGCCTTTTCACGCGCTTCTTTCGGCATCTTGGCCGCAATGATCTTCTTGTCCAGCTCTTCGAGATCGGCGCCCTCTTCGCCTTCGCCGAGCTCTTTCTGAATCGCCTTCACCTGTTCATTCAGGTAATACTCGCGCTGCGACTTTTCCATCTGGCGCTTGACGCGGCCGCGGATGCGTTTCTCAACTTGCAGAATATCAAGTTCGCCTTCGAGCTGACCGAGCAGATGCTCATGGCGCTTTGCCACATTGAAAATTTCGAGAATCACCTGCTTCTGTTCCAGCTTGAGCGGCAGGTGCGCCGCGATGGTATCGGCGAGACGACCGGCGTCGTCGATTCCGGCAAGCGAAGTCAGGATTTCCGGCGGTATTTTCTTGTTCAGCTTCACATACTGATCGAACTGTTGCACGATCGCACGGCGCATCGCCTCGACTTCCGATTCGTCGCCCGGCTCCGATTCGACCGGCGTCAGATCGGCCACAAAGTGCGTGTCCAGTTCGGTAATGTTGTGGATACGGGCGCGTTGCGCGCCTTCGACCAATACCTTGACCGTTCCGTCAGGCAGTTTCAGCATCTGCAGAATGTTGGCAACGCAGCCGATTTCGTAAATATCTTCAGCGGACGGCTCGTCTTTTGCGGCAGCCTTTTGCGCGGCAAGCATGATGCTCTTGCCCTGCTCCATCGCTGCTTCCAGGGCCTTGATCGACTTGGGACGACCAACGAACAGCGGTATCACCATATGCGGGAAGACAACAACGTCCCGCAACGGCAACAACGGCAGTTGGGTTTGTTCGGTAAATGTTGTAGAAGTCGTCATGGCGGACCTTATTTAAGAGCTTGTTAATGATGTTGGCACGGCAGCCAGAAACTCAAGTCCAATCGGAAACAAAAATCACGGCTTCCAAATTTGCTAATAAAAAAGGCCACATACGAAGTCGCCTTCGGGTGGCCTTGCTTTGGAAGCCAGAAGTGATTCCTGTGGTTCAAATTGTACTGCTTTTGGGAACAACGGGCTTGGGTCTTCTTTGTCAAATGCGGAAGTTACTTCGCTCCCGACACTTTTGGCTGCTCGTGATAAATCAACAAAGGCTTTGCTCCATTGACGATGGTATTTTCGTCGATGACCACCTTGGCGACGTTTTGCTGGTTCGGCAATTCAAACATGACATCCAGCAAAGCATGCTCAAGGATGGAGCGCAGCCCACGTGCACCAGTCTTGCGTTCAAGTGCTTTCTTTGCAATTGCGTGCAACGCTGCTGGCCGAACCTCAAGCTCCGCGCCTTCCATCTGCAACAGCTTTGCATACTGTTTGATCAGCGCATTCTTGGGCTCAAGCAATATTTGGATCAGCGCCTCTTCGTTTAGTTCACTCAAAGTTGCGACAACCGGCAAGCGGCCCACCAATTCGGGAATCAGCCCGAACTTGATCAGATCTTCCGGCTCGGCATCCAGTAATACCTGGCTCGCAGTACGCTCCTGCTGGCTCTTCACGTTTGCCGAAAATCCGATGCCGCTCTTTTCGGATCGATTCGAAATGATCTTTGCGAGGCCGTCGAAAGCACCACCGCAAATGAACATGATATTGGTCGTGTCGATCTGCACAAAATCCTGGTTCGGATGTTTGCGCCCCCCTTGCGGCGGTACCGATGCCATCGTGCCCTCGATCAGTTTCAGCAACGCCTGCTGCACGCCTTCACCCGACACATCACGGGTGATGGACGGGTTATCGGACTTGCGCGAAATCTTGTCGATTTCGTCGATATAGACGATGCCCTTTTGCGCCTTCTCGACTTCGTAATTGCAGTTCTGCAGAAGTTTTTGAATGATGTTTTCGACGTCTTCGCCGACATAACCGGCTTCCGTCAACGTAGTCGCATCGGCGATCACGAACGGTACATTCAGCATGCGCGCCAACGTCTGGGCCAGCAACGTCTTGCCGGAACCAGTTGGTCCTACCAGCAGGATGTTGCTCTTTGCAAGCTCGACGTCGTCCTTCTTGCCGAGGTGCTTGAGCCGTTTATAGTGGTTGTAAACAGCGACCGACAGAATACGCTTCGCAGCATCCTGTCCGATCACATATTGCCCCAGCAATTCGAAAATTTCATGGGGCGTCGGCAGATCAGACTTCGGACCGGTCACGGATTCGATGCTCGACGCCTCATCGCGAATGATGTCATTGCATAAATCGATGCATTCATCGCAAATGAAAACCGAGGGGCCTGCGATCAGTTTCTTTACCTCGTGCTGGCTCTTGCCGCAAAACGAGCAATAGAGCAATTTCTCGCCACTGGAGGATTTTTTGTCAGACATAGGGCACGTGTATAGGGGGATTGATTCGATATTACCTGCGAATTCCAGATTCGTCACGACGATGCTCAAGAATATAGAGCAAAGTTGACAAATTCCGTCGCCATAAAACAAAACGCCCGAACGCAGCTCCGCCCGGGCGTTTTCCGCTTGGACTAGCCTCAGGCGCGGCTGCTCAGCACCTTGTCAATCATGCCATATTCGGCCGCTTCCGAAGCAGACATGAAATTATCTCTGTCCGTATCCTTGCTGATTTGTTCCACCGATCTGCCGGTTTTTTCAGCGAGGATATGGTTCAGGCGATCACGCAGGTAAAGAATTTCCCTCGCCTGGATTTCAATATCGGCTGCCTGGCCCTGCGCGCCACCCAGCGGCTGGTGAATCATGATGCGCGAATTCGGCAGCGAGAAGCGCTTGCCCTTGGCACCGGCCGCAAGCAGGAAGGCGCCCATCGACGCAGCCAGACCGGTGCACAGCGTCGACACGTCCGGCTTGATGAATTGCATCGTGTCGTAAATTGCCATGCCTGCGGAAACCGAACCGCCCGGTGAGTTGATGTACAGCGAAATATCCTTGTCCGGATTTTCGCTTTCCAGGAACAGCAATTGCGCAACGATCAGGTTGGCCGAATGATCATTGACCGGGCCGACCAGGAAAATCACTCGCTCCTTCAACAGCCGCGAGTAAATATCGTACGCACGTTCGCCGCGTCCGCTTTGCTCAATCACCATTGGCACCATACCGAGCATTTCGGTATCGAGTGCGGAATTTCTAATCATGCCTGACATGTGCTTTCCTTTTGGATGCGCGCAGACGGATCAGGCCTGTGCGTTATTGCCCATCAATTCGTCGAATGCGACCGGCTTTTCGGTCACCTTTGCCTTGCCCAGCACGTAGTTAACGACGTTTTCTTCCAATACAAGGGCTTCGACTTCAGCTAGGCGGCGACGATCGCTGTAATAGTACTTGAGGACTTGCTGCGGATCTTCGTAGCTCTGCGCAAAATCCTCGACCTGCGCTTTCACCTGCTCCTGAGTCGCTTCCAGCTTGTTCGCCTTGACAACTTCGGCCAGGATCAGGCCCAGACGCACACGACGCTCCGCTTGTGCGGTAAACAACTCCGGCGGGAACGGCATATCCTTCACGTTCATGCCGCGCTGCGCCATGTCCTGACGCGTCATTTCCACAAGGCGCTCGATATCCTGATCCACCAGCGCTTTCGGCACATCCAGTTGCGCCGCCTTGATCAGCGCATCCATTACGCTGTCCTTGGTTTTTGCTTTGACGCGATTCTTGACTTCACGTTCCAGGTTCTGCTTGATGTCGGCGCGCATCTTGGCAAGATCGCCGTCGGCGACGCCGAGCGATTTCGCGAACTCGGCATCGACTTCGGGCATGTGCGCCCATTCGATCTTCTTGAGCGTGATCGTGAATTCCGCGGTCTTGCCGGCGACATCCTTGCCATGGTAATCGGCCGGGAAGGCAAGCGGGAAAGTCTTGGACTCGCCGACTTTCATGCCGATCGCAGCAGCCTCGAACTCCGGCAACATGCGGCCTTCGCCGAGCACGAAAGCAAAGTCTTCGGCCTTGCCGCCCTGGAATTCCACACCGTCGATCTTGCCGACGAAATCGAGCGTGATGCGGTCGCCATTCTGCGCGGATTGATTCGCGCCGCCGTCGCCATGCGCGTCATGTTCGCCCTTGACGTGATAATGCACGCGCTGCTTGCGCAGGATATCGATGGTCTTGTCGATTTCGGTTTCCGAGACTTCGCTCTGCACTTTTTCGACTTCCGCATTGGAAAGATCACCGATGGTGACTTCCGGATAGATTTCAAAAGTCGCATCGAACGCCACGATGCCTTCAGGTGCGTTTTCGCTGGTTTTCGGCTCGATCTTCGGATAGCCGGCGACACGCAGATTGTTCTCGCTGGCTGCTGCGCTGAATGCGCGGCCAACCTTGTCGTTCAATACTTCAGTCTCGACCTGATAGCCGTACTGCTGAGCGACCATCTTCATCGGCACCTTGCCCGGCCGGAAGCCCGGCGCCTTCGCGGTACGCGCACGAATCTTCAGGCGCTTCTCGACCTCAGCCTGCACATCCGCCAGTGGTACGGTGATAGTGATGCGACGTTCAAGTTTTTCCAGGGTTTCGACTGCAGTTGCCATGAGAATCGTCCAAAAAATTAAATATTCTGTGGTGCGAGGAGGGGGACTCGAACCCCCACACCATTGCTGGCGTCAGGACCTAAACCTGGTGCGTC
>CBIHNU010000006.1:0-166871 GCA_966211585.1 uncultured Noviherbaspirillum sp.
CATGTAAAACTTCCTCGACTTGGATTAGAGAAAATTCTACTTTCAATGCCGCTTATTTTTCGGGAGGATTACCCTACCGTCAAGCCCCACGAGGAGACAGAAACGCCTTGTGAAACAGATGCCGGGCCAACAGCAGTGGCGGCATCCTCAACCAGTTTGCGCGGACATAAAGGGCTTGTTTCGCCACCGTGGTGAAACAGTCCGCGCAACTTGCATGATCAGGCATGAGCGCGTGCGAGAACAAGCGATCCATGAGCGCCAGCATCAACCAATTCGGTCGCGCAGCGGCAGCGAGGCGATTCACCTCCTCGGGAATCGGCATACCCAGCATCTGTCTGGTATAACGCAATGCGTAGAACAGCGGACGCATCAATTCAAGCTCGCGCGCGCGCTCAACCAGCGAGCCCCAGAAAATCGGTGCCTCGCCAAAGTGCATCAAAAGCCGCTGGATATCAATCAAATCCCGCAATCCGTTTTCGAACTCGCCATCGTGGAATAAATGCACGGCACTATGCAAGACCATATCGACCGGAGCTAATACACATAATCCCTGCTCTGCCTCGACAGGACAAGCAGCCGCGCGCAATTTCCCGGGATCGGGGCGAATAGCTGCGGTTTCGGGAACAATCGCGTGATGCACATCGATTGCAGTCAAGCGCCTGACGTGCCGCATCGGCGGTAATTCATGCATCCATGTCCGGTAATAACGCTGGTCATACTGATCCAGATGCATGCTTGCCCAACCGTGAAGCATCAACGCTCCTTCGACCGCGTTCAGGCAGTTCTTTGGCACCAGAATGTCGATATCGGAGAAGACCCGGCCGCGTGCCGGGGGCAGGTGCGCGAGCACATAGGCAGCCCCCTTTAACAGGATGACCGGTACATCAAGATCCGCCAGCGCTTTCCGGATGAGGCGTACCTCCCAATGCACCGCATGCATATGCCGTTCCGCCGCGCGCCATGCCCACTGGAGATGCTCACGCGGTTGGGCAGGAACAGCATCGAGCAGTGCATGCTCTTCCAGTAGCCCATACAGGCTTGCCAGTACATTGCCGTGCCGCGCCTGCCGAATAAGCAGATCCCAATCGGAGAGCTGCATGGATGCGACCGACTCCGGCTGCCGGAAGGCTTTCAACACCAAAGGCTCGATTTTCACGCAACAGTCGCCATCGGTTTTAAAGTCGAGAAAGCCTCTACCGCTTCATCGAGAATGCTATAGGTGAAGTCGTAGCATAGCGATGTGCCGACCAGCCTACCCAATGCCTCGAAGCCCCGGGACCCAAGCGTACTGAAATTGAATGCGTTTTCCGCTACGCGCATAAGCGCGCGTGCTCGTGAAAGAGCTTGAAGCCGGACTGGAGACTCCTTCTGCCATTTCGGAAAAATTATCCAGCCAGGCCGGGCAAGCTCATTTGCCCGCCGAACACTGTCCTCCGGCGGCTTCAGATGTGAAATGGTGCCCTTCATGGTATCTCTCACCTTGCGACCGAAAACTCCTTCGGGCACATAGCCATGAATGACATCAATGGACATGTTTTTCAGACTGACGGGCCGGGGTAATGGAGTGATCTTGCCGTTATCGATATCAAACAGCGCGAGTTCATCGGAGAGCAAGCGCCAGCCGCGATTGACAAGCGCAGCACAAAGCGTACTTTTTCCAGACCCCGGGGGTGCGGGCAAAATCGCCGCGGTGCCATCCTTCTCGACGACGGCCGCATGAATGATCAAATAGCGATTTGCGTGGCTCGATACACACCAGTTCAAGCCCCACTCGAACATGGGAAAAGCCTGATCGACCGGTAAAGGCTTGAATGGACTTCTTCCGTCAAATCTGAAATGAACTTGGGGTTTCAGCCACCGACGGTGCGTCACGGGGCGTCCCAGGCTGATGTGGAAGTCGGCAAAATCGGTTTGATCAGAGAAAGGATAATCGGCGTAGAGCCGCGCAATACCTTCGGCTACACTGGGTAGCGTACTCTGTACATGCGTAATGAAAGGACCGGTTTGCAAAAATATCCCGGCCGCCGCCAAGCGAACTTCCAGTTCCGGCAGGGATAATGAAGAGAGATTCAAAATCAGTCACGTTCCACCAGCGAAAGCGCGTGCATATTGGACAGCGTCATTTCGAGTTCGTCTAAAAAATCCGGAGTAGGCTCGCATTGCCATTTGCGAGCCAGAAGTTGGGCTAAAGATAGCATATCCAGCCTTGTATGCCGGAGCGCCAGCAGGATCTCAGCTGTTGAAGCATCAAGGAGGTGAGTGTCGCCGGAAAGCCCGTTGTAGACGACGACTTCATCATCCCACCGCCGAAATTCCAACGCATCATCGTCGATGATTCGCCATTGCAAGGTCATAGACAGGGACGAAAGTAAAAGCGATCGACCAAAGGCGGCGGCAGCATGGCAACCGAAGACGACTTCCCGATTAATCCTGCGTCTGTTGAAGGTAATCGACGATTTGAGCTGCATTCCATGTTACGCCGGCGGTCGGCGAAAAATAGCCGGTTGCCTGCCATTCGGTGAACATGGAAACGATGCGCTCTACAGCAAGGAAAGGCGTCAAGCCTTCCATTGCATTGAGATAGGTTGCAACCAGGTGCATTCCCAAATTATTGCTATCAAAATCCTGATGGGAGAGCAAGTCAAGCATCGTCACAGATGAATAAGGCGAGCCTGGCGCGCAGGTGAAGACACTGCTGAATAGGCAAGTAGTCCTGTTAGCAATAGGCCAGGATGTACGTGTTTTCCAGTAGCCCGGAGATCTTCCCTCGCATATCGGAGGTGCACCATGTGTACTGAGATTACCGGATAGAAACCCAGATGGTGATTTGCAGACTTCCGCGCCCAATACCGGACGACTGGCGAGCGTAATAAGCATACCGGAGGCTGCAAGGCCCGATTTGCCGAAGCGCCGCCGCGACTCGTTCACTTGCCCATGTTCTTGCACGGGAAGAATATCTCGCTGCTCACTTTTGTGATTATCTTTATGCCCGCTGGTGCTCATGTACGCTCCGCCTCACCTTAATATTTCTAACGTGCGCAACTTTCCGCGCATCTCATATGCTGCAGCCAAGCAAAAAATGCTCCACTTTTTTCTCAGGGAAAATAGCTTTTATTATCAAGCAGTTAAATTCAGAAGCATCAAGAACACCGCCTCAAGGTGTCGCATTTCACTTATTTTGTAAATATTTCCGACGGCACTCACTCCCACCTGAATTTGCCTGGTTGCAATGAGCATGACGAGACACAAGACTTCCACAGTCGGTGTTTCCTACCATTACTTCGTTCAGGAATCCTCGATTTTTGCCTTTAATCACTGCGCATTTTATCGCGGTATCATTACATAATGTTAACGTTCACACAGACAAACCTATTATCGCGCCTCGAATTTGGCTGCTTCACGCTTTCCATTGCTGTCATACAAGTATTAATCCACTTATACCAGCCAGGCTTTTCATGAAGCGTTATCTGGTTCATTTGCAAATTACCGGTTACCTGTTAGCCAGTCTCGCCGTTCCCCAACGAGGACTGGCGGACGAGCTCGTCGACACGATTGCGCGAGTGAAGCCTTCTATTGTTGCAATTGCCACACTGAACAAATTGAGGGCTCCTGCCATCCAATTTATTGGCTCAGGATTTACGGTAGGTGATGGATTGACCATCATTACCAATGCCCATGTGGTGGAGGCCGCAGCAAGTGAAGGTAATGAACTGGGTATTGTGAGCAGCAATGGCGACGCAACGGGTTTTCGGGAAGCCAAGGTTGTCTCTCGTGATGCGCAGCATGACTTGGCAAAGCTGAGGATTGACGGAGTGCCCTTGCCGGCATTGGAGATTGGCAATTCAGACGTTGTACAAGAAGGCCAATCACTGCTATTCACCGGCTTTCCGCTTGGCATGCTTCTAGGGTTTCATCATGTGACCCATCGCGCGATGATTTCTGCGATTACGCCGATTGCCATACCAGCGGCGAGCTCGCGCGGCCTCAATGCCAAGGTTATCAAGCAACTGCAGGGCAAACCCTACTACGTGTTTCAGCTAGATGGAACCGCATACCCTGGAAACAGCGGCAGTCCCTTGTATGATCCAAAAACCGGTAACGTTCTTGGCATTATCAATAAAGTGTTTGTCAAAGGTACGAAAGAAGCAGCACTCTCGCAGCCCAGTGGAATTACCTATGCAATTCCAAGCAGATTCATCCTTGAGCTGCTCGCGCGGGACAAGCAATGAAGACGCCATTCATTTACTTGCTTCACTCATGACCTGATCCCGTCCGAAACCTGCGATGTCACAATCAATATCAGAAAAAACTTTCCGGGATAATCAGGATATCGCCGGGACGTACCGGCATGTTGGCCGAGATATCGCCGTTCTTGATCAAATCGTTCAAGCGAACAGCGATTTTCTGCTGCCTTCCGTTGACGTTACGAACAATACTCGCCCTGTTGCCGGCTGCGAATTCACCTAAGCCGCCGACGTCGATCAAGACATCCATTAGCGACATCCCCTGACGATACGACAAGGCCTGTGGCTTGGCAGCCTGTCCAATCACGCGAACCTGCTCCGAATACGGTCCTATAAACTGGGTTACGGTTACCGTCACTACGGGGTCCTGAATATATTTGCCCAATACATGCTCAATATCGCGAGCAAGCTGTGTTGCAGTCTTCCCGCTCGCCGGCAAATCTTCCACCAAGGGCATTGTGATTTTGCCATCGGGCCGAACTGGAATGGTTTGGGAAACTTCGGGGTTGCGCCACACATTGATATTGATCGTATCTCCCGGGCCCAATCGATATTCATGGGCAGGTTCTGCGGCCAAGGTCGCAACTTGCATGTCCGCATTAGTTGCGCACGCACTCATCAGAAGCATGCAACATGTTGCTGCGACGCGAGAGAAGGCTTTCACTGGATCTACGCTTTGAATATTCACTTCTGTCACCCTTTAGTTGTAAAACGCGCTTCCCTTATGAAAGAGGAGTACGTCGCCTGATTTCCCGGACTGCGGAAGCAGGAATTTGATCGGTTTCGTTGAATAAAGACAAAAGTAATTTTATAGGAAACATGTCATTGTGGAATGATAGATTTGCAATCAGATGATTTGGAAACAATGCCTATCTGATCGGTTGTTCATTACACAGGGATTTGTCACACGATGCCGGTAGTGTCAACCAGATGAAAAATGCCTCCGGCTCGCATGGCCTTTACTCCTTGGGAGCAAGCAGCTGTATGTATCAAAGTGCAACGATCCCATCCAATAATAGGTATAATTTCGACAAAATTGACAATTAGTAACGTTCCTCGAATGACACTCCGATTTTGAGTCATTTTCCTGAATGCAGCGAACGGCATTCGGAACATCACGTTGCAAATACGTCATCGAGGGCATTGCCGCATGCGCCCGTCAGGCAACAACATCGCGGAACACTGTTGTTTCTTGTACGTCCTTAATGCGGATTCGCCAAACAAAAGCATTGGCAAGAGAACGGATCAGCTATACCGCAGAGGGAGTATTTTTCAGCATGGAACAACTAATCACTCAGGCATTGTCTGCTGCGAGGGGAGTCTGGAAATACCGCTGGTACTCGCTCGTGGTGGCTTGGGCCATCGTGATCGCCGGGTTTGGCGTCGTTTACACACTCCCTGACAATTACCAGACTTCGGCACGCGTTTTTGTCGATACCCAATCGATTCTGAAGCCCTTGCTCGCGGGCATGACAACCATTCCCGACGTCGATCAGCAAGTTTCCATCATGAGCAAGACCCTGCTCAGTCGACCGAATGTGGAACGCGTGATACGCATGGTTGATCTGGATCTCAATGCGAAAACCTTGAAGGACAAAGAAGCGCTTGTCAACGAGTTGATGGGCCAGATTAAAATCAGCGGCACGTCCAGCAACGACATTTATACAATCTCGTACAGCAATGCTGATCCCAAACTGGCGAAGAATATCGTCCAGTCGCTGCTTACCATTTTCATAGAAAGCAGCTTCGGCGACAAAAAGCAGGACTCGGCCAACGCGGTCAGGTTTATTGGCGAGCAGATCAGGCAATACGAAGAAAAACTGCTTGCCGCGGAAAACGCCCTCAAGGATTTCAAGCTGAAAAACAGAAGCTTCGTTGCAGGCAAAGAAGGCACATTCGGCAGTCAGCTCGCACAAATAGAGGATCAGCTAAATCAGGCAAGACTGGAATTGACAGAAGCCGAACAGGCGCGCAACTCCATCAAACGTGAAATCGCCGGTGAAGAACCGCGTCTCGATGATCAGGCCGACCAAAAGATGGTCCAGGCGAATCCCGAGCTGGATGCACGTATTCAGGCTTTGAACAAAACGCTTGACGCCTATCGTCTGCAATATACCGAAAACCATCCCGACGTCATTGCAACCAAGCGCCTTATCGCACAACTGGAAGCGCGCAAGATACAGGAAGCGAAATCAGGGGGAAGCGGTACGACCATTGGCAAACTCTACAGTCCGGTTTTGCAGCAGCTCAAGCTCGCACTATCGGATGCCGATGCCAAGGTAGCCGCCATGAAGGCACGCGTCGATGCATATGCGAATCGGGCCGCGCGGCTCAATTCGCAAGCGAACGCCATCCCGGAGATCGAAGCCCAATACACCCAGCTTAACCGCGACTACCAGGTGAACAAGGCCAATTACGAAAAACTCGTGGCAAGCCGGGACGCCGCCAAACTATCCGGAGATCTGAGTGCGACATCCGAAATGATCTCATTCCGGATTATCGATCCGCCCACGGTACCGGCAAAACCTGTGGGCCCCAACCGCCTTCGCATGTTCTTCCTGGTCTTCATCGTCGCACTGGCTGCGGGAACCGGCATTGGATTCGGCATGAGCCAGATCCGACCAACCTTTTTAAGCCTTGCCCAATTACGCGAGATTACCGGCATCCCAGTGCTGGGCAGCGTCTCCATGAACTGGACCGACATTGAAAAGCAACGCCGCAGGAAAAGCATGCTGGCTTTTACCGCTTCATTTGCCGGCATGCTGTTGCTGGTTGGTGGCGGACTGGGCATGCTGCTGATGAAATCCTGAGCAGGATTTTAATGCAGGATGTTTGCCGCAACGCTAACCGCATTCAGCGGCGACAGTAACAAACAGACGGGGCGTGCAGCGTACTGGCAAGACCTAAGCCAAAAATTCAGGAGGCAGCGTGGGAATCATCGAAAAGGCAGCAGGGAGACTGGCGCAGGCCGGCGCCGGGACGACAGCACGGGGAACAGCGACAGCGCCTCACGTCGGGATGCAAACCGGCGTGCCGGTAATCTCTGCCGCTCCGAACGTGGACAAGTCGACGTCGAAGAGGGTTGAATTAAATCTCGCGCTGCTGCATGAAGCCGGCATGGTGACGCCGGATGCAGGAAGAAGTTCGATCGCAGAGGAATTCAGGGCAATCAAGCGCACCTTGATCATGCAAGCGTTCGAGAACCAGAAAGGGGCTTCCAAGCCCAACAATCTCATCATGGTGACCAGTTCGCTACCGGGCGAAGGAAAAACCTTCTGCGCCATCAACCTCGCAATGAGCATTGCGACGGAACTGGACCATACGGTGCTGCTGGTAGATGCCGACGTGGCGCGTCCGTCCATCCTTCGCAATCTTGGACTGCCACCAGAAGCAGGCTTGATGGATGTGCTGCTTGAACGAAATCTGGACATCGCAGATGTCATGTTGAAGACCAACGTCGACACGCTGAGCATTCTTCCCGCCGGCAGCAGTCATCGTCATGCGACCGAATTGCTGGCCAGCCAGACGATGAGCCGGCTTCTTCACGAGCTCGCTACGCGCTACCGCGACCGTATCGTGATCTTTGACTCGCCACCTTTGCTGATGACTTCCGAAGCCCGGGTGCTGGCGACACAGATGGGGCAGATTGTCATGGTAGTCGAGGGCGAAAAAACTACTCAGAACGCGCTCAAGAATTCGCTTCGCCAATTAGAATCCTGCCCGAACGTAAATCTGATCTATAACAAGGCAGAGGCATTCCGAAGCGGGGAACAGTATGGTTATTACTATAGCTGACGGCCCTCTGAACAGCGAACGCGGCAAGCAATTTCTTAATTTCACATCAACGGCTGCCATTGTCTCCCTGTTTCTCGCTCCTTCTGCAAATGCGGCGGAATGGCGCGTCACTCCTCGTCTGGATATACGGCAAACCTATACCGATAACGTCAGACTGGCGCCGCGAGGATCGGAGCAGTCCGATTTCATTACGGATATATCACCCGGAATCAACATTGCGGCGAACGGCCCCGGCCTGAAACTCAAGGCGGATTACGCGTTCCAGTATCTGCGTTATATCAACGACGGCAAAAACAGCAGCAGTTTTCACAAGCTCAATGCGGCTACCAACATTGACCTGATCAAGAACCTGTTTGCCTTCGACGGCAGCGCATCGATAAGCCAGCAAAGCCTTTCCCTCACCGGGCCACGCACAACCGACAACTACGCCATTACCGACAACCGGACCACGGTCCGGACTGTCACTGCCAGCCCTTACCTGCATCACGAGTTCCGCGGCTTTGCCACCTCCGAGCTGCGGTATACGCACACGACCGTCAACACCAGCACAAGCGCCATCTCATCGAACCAGAGTGATGGCTTGCAGTTCAGCATGGGCAGCGATTCGTCCTTTAAGACACTGGGCTGGGGCGTCAATTACAACACGCAGCGAAACAGTCTGGCCAATGCCGATGCCGTCAACTCATCGACGGCCAGCGGCAATCTGCGTTACATGCTCACTCCTCAGTTTTCGCTCAACGCGACCGGCGGTTACGACAAATACGACTACCTTGCGACGGCTGGAGCTCCCGGGCCGGAAGGTCGATTCTATTCGGCCGGTTTTTCCTGGCAACCGACCGAAAGAACCACTCTCGCGGCCAACGTGGGCCGACGATTTTATGGCAAGACCTATTCACTGAACTCCAGTGTCAGAAGCCGCACCTCAGTATGGCACTTGTCCTACGACGAAAGCATTACCACGTCGCTGTCTCAATTTGGCCTTACCTCGACCGACAGTACGGCAGACTTCCTGAACCAGCTGTTCCGAACCAGTATTCCTGACGACACGCAGCGCCAGCGGGCCGTTGACCAGTTCATCGCAATCACGGGGCTCCCCGCAACCCTGACGCATTCGATCAACTACCTGACGAACCAGTTTTTCCTGCAAAAGGCACTGCGTGCATCGTTGGCAATCACCGGGGCAAAAAATACGGTGGTATTCACCGCCTTCAACGTTTCACGCCAACCTCAGTCAGCGCAGGATTCGACACCGGGATTAGCCGGCCTGAGCTCGTTGACGACCGGCGATACGCGGCAAACGGGATTGGACGCCCTGTGGAACTTGCGAGTAACAGCCCTTACCAGCGCCATTTTCAATGTGGACGTCACCAAATCGAAAACAAATTTCAATAGCACGGAAGAACGGCTGAAGACATTCAGGGCAGCACTTGCCTTTCGCCTTCAAGCAAATCTGAATGGCGTGATTGAATTGAAGCATACGGCGCAAACATCCGATGTTCCAGGCAATAACTATCGGGAGAACGCGATCACTGCCTCCCTCATGATGAAATTCTAGCGAAGCGATTTCAGATGTACGAATCCTACTACCGCCTCACCGCAAAGCCATTCCAGCTCAAGCCTGACCCGAAATTTTTCTTCGGCAGCCGTAATCACAAGCGTGCGATGGCCTATCTGCAGTACGGGCTGTCCCAGGGTGAAGGATTTATCGTGATCACCGGAGAAGTCGGCGCGGGCAAGACAACGCTGGTGCGTAACCTTTTCCGCGATCTGGATTCCGGGGAAATCGTCGCCGCGCAGATCGTCAACACGCATCTGTCATCCGAAGATACCCTGAAAATGGTAGCGGCCGCATTTGGCATCCCGTTCGAAGATGCAAGCAAGGCCGTCTTGCTGACACGGATCGAACAATTTTTGCGCGCCTGCGACCAGCAGGGAAAGCGTGCGCTTCTGGTGGTCGACGAGGCACAGAACCTGAGCTCGCAAACGGTCGAAGAGCTGCGCATGCTCTCCAACTTCCAGACCAACGATAACTCCCTGCTGCAAACCTTCCTGCTAGGTCAGCCGGAATTCCGCAAGACGCTATTGGGCGCCGACATGCTGCAGTTGCGGCAGCGGGTGATCGCGTCGTATCACCTGGGGCCAATGGGCATCGATGAAACCCGAACCTACATCGAGCATCGACTGCATACCGTCGGCTGGTGCAACGACCCGAGCCTGAGCGACGATGCCTATTCGAAAATCCATGAATTCACCGGCGGCATTCCGCGCAAGATCAATACCTTGTGCGATCGCCTGTTTCTGATGGGTTATCTGGAAGAGATCCATGCGTTCGACAAATCGCATGTCAACACCGTCATCCAGGATATTCAGCAGGAGTTCAACCACTCAGACTTCGCGAACGACGGCAGCCTCATGCCCGCAAACCTGCAGAGCCGACTCGTTGGACCGCCAGAGCACAACCTCGAACATATTATCGAGCGGCTGGGCAAGATAGAACGGGCCATACAGTTCGTCATCGATGCCGTGACGAAATTACTGTTTTCCTCGAAAACGCAAAATACTCCGGAAGAGTCCAAGCAATGACCATATCTTCAGCCGCCCCGGCGACATTGTCGACACCGGCGAGCATTCTGTGCGTTGTCGGCGCACGCCCCAACTTCATGAAAATGGCGCCCATCATCACGGCGCTGAACGCACTCGAATCGAAGCCGCGAGTACGCCTGCTGCACACCGGCCAGCACTATGACGTCGCGATGAATCATCAGTATTTCGAAGCGCTCGGCATACCGTCGCCGGACATCAACCTCGATGTCGGCTCTGGCAGCCATGCGGCGCAGACGGCGGAAGTGATGCGCCGCTTCGAGCCGGTATTGGACGAAACGCAGCCATCGGCAGTGCTGCTGGTGGGCGACGTCAACTCGACGATCGCCTGCGCACTGGTCGCCGCCAAGAAGGGCGTGCCGGTGATTCACGTGGAAGCGGGCCTGCGCAGTTTCGACCGCACCATGCCGGAGGAAATCAACCGAGTTCTCACCGACCAGATTTCCGACCTGCTGTTTACGACCGAGCGCAGCGGCCGCGAAAACCTGCTGCGCGAAGGCATAGACGAGAAGCGCATTCATTTTGTCGGCAACGTCATGATCGACACGCTGCTCGGCAATCTCGGCCGCGCGATTGCGCTGCCGCAGATATTGCAGAACGCCGGCCGTCCGGATTTCATGGACGGACAGGGCCAGTACGCACTGTTGACCATGCATCGCCCCGCCAATGTTGACGATCCCGTGATTCTGCGCGCCTTGCTGGATACTGCGCTGCAGGTGAGCGCGCGCCTGCCGGTAATTTTCCCGGTGCATCCGCGCACCCGGGCGATGATCGAAAAATCGGGCCTGAGCGGCATGCTGGACAACCCGCGGGTGTTGCTGCTGCCGCCGATGGGCTATCTCGAAATGCTGGGCCTGATGAAGGATGCGCGCGTGGTGCTGACCGATTCGGGCGGTATCCAGGAAGAGACGACCGCGCTCGGCGTTCCCTGCATCACGCTCAGGAACAATACCGAGCGGCCGATCACGGTGGATGAGGGCACGAACACGATTGCGGGCCAAGACCCTGAGGTCATCCTGCGTGCATTCGAAGACATCATGCACAGCGGCGGCAAGGCCGGGCGCAGGCCGGAATTCTGGGACGGCAATGCGGCGGTCAGGATTGCGCAGGCCATCGAAAAATGGATCGCAAACGGCTTTCAACGCTGACTGCAACCTGTCGCGAAACGGAAAAACCATGCCCGCCACACCCATTCGCAATGCGATGACGATCGACGTCGAAGACTACTTCCAGGTCTCGGCGTTCGCTTCCCATATCCCGCGCGACAGCTGGCCCGGCCTGCCCTGCCGGGTCGAGGCCAATATCGACCGCATCCTGGCGCTGCTCGATGCAGCCGGCATCAACGCGACTTTCTTTACGCTGGGCTGGATCGCGGAGCGTTATCCGGCGATGGTGCGCCGGATAGTCGAGCAGGGCCATGAACTGGCGAGCCACGGGTATGCGCATCAGCGCGCCTCCGATCAGGGCACGGCAGAATTCAGCGATGACGTCGGTCGCAGCAAGGCGCTGCTGGAAGATATCGGCGGCCAGCCAGTACTCGGCTACCGGGCGCCCAGTTTTTCGATCGGCGGTGGCAACCTGTGGGCGCTGGACGTGCTGAAGCAGGCCGGCTATCGCTACAGCTCCAGTATTTATCCGGTCCGGCACGACCATTACGGCATGCCCGATGCGCCGCGCTTTGCGTTTTATCCGAATGGCGAGGACGGCTTGCTGGAATTGCCGATCACGACGGTGCGGCTGATGCAGAGGAATCTGCCGGCCGGCGGCGGCGGTTATTTCCGCTTTTTCCCTTATGCGATGTCGCGCTGGCTGATGCAACGCGTCAATGATAGCGACCAGCAGTCGGCGATTTTCTATTTCCATCCCTGGGAAGTCGATCCGGACCAGCCGCGCCAGGAAAACATTAGCCTGAAGACGCGCTTCCGCCACTACGTCAATCTGGGCCGGATGGAAACGCGGCTGAAAGCATTGACCCGCGATTTTCAATGGGGCCGCATGGACCACATCTTTTTGGCGAAACAATGAATTCGATTATCGAAGCCGCCGTCGAACGGCGCGATATACCACCACTGCCCCGTTCTGCGCCGGCCATCAAGCTGATGCAGCCGGGCGATGTGGCACGCTGGGATGCGTTTGTCATGAGCTGCCCGGAAGCGACGTTTTTTCATCGCGCTGGCTGGCAGACCGTGATCGAGCGTGCATTCGGCCACAAAACCTGGTTCCTGTATGCGGAGACCGATGGCCGGATTGAGGGTGTGCTGTGCCTGGCGGAGATCAAGAGCCGGCTGTTCGGGCACTCGCTCGGCTCGCTTCCCTTTTGTGTGTACGGCGGCCCTGCTGCCACTAACGACGCAGCCAAGGATGCGCTGGACCGCCGCGCGCAGGAACTCGCGGCGGAGCTGAATGTCGGCCACCTGGAATATCGCAACCTTCAGCCGCGGCACGCGGACTGGGCCGGCAAGGATATCTACGTCACCTTTCGCAAGGAAATCCTGCCGGACCCCGAACAAAACATGCTCGCCATCCCGAAGAAGCAGCGGGCGATGGTCCGCAAGGGCATCAAGCTCGGGCTGCAGACCTGCATCGATGACGATGTCGAGCGGCTGTTTACAGCGTATTCGACCAGCGTGCACCGGCTCGGCACACCGGTGTTTCCGAAGAAGTATTTCCAGTTGCTCAAGAGCGTGTTTGCCGATGACTGTGAAGTGCAAACGATCACGCATCAGGGCCGCATTATCAGCAGCGTTCTGAGCTTTTATTTTCGAGACGAAGTGCTGCCGTATTACGGCGGCGGCATGCCCGAAGCGCGCGCGGTTGCCGGTAACGACTTCATGTACTGGGAGCTGATGCGGCGCGCCTGCGAGCGCGGATGCAAGGTGTTCGACTTCGGCCGCAGCAAGGTCGGCACTGGCGCATTCGACTTCAAGAAAAACTGGGGTTTTGCGCCGCAGCGGCTGCACTATGAATACCAGTTGCATCGCGCCGGCCAGGTGCCGGACAACAATCCGCTGAGCCCGAAGTTCCAGCTGTTCATCAAGATGTGGCGACAGTTGCCGCTGCCGGTGGCAAACGCGCTCGGCCCCTTCATCGTCAAGAGCCTGGGATAAGCGGTGGAACATCTTCTCTACCTGGTGCATCGCATTCCGTACCCGCCGAACAAGGGCGACAAGATACGTTCGTACCACTTGCTCAAGCATCTGGCCGAGCACTACCACGTCCACCTGGGCACCTTTATCGACGACGCAAACGATTGGCAATATGTCGACAAGGTCAAGCAACTGTGCGCTGATACCTGCTTTGCCGAATTGAAGCCGAGGCTGGCGCGGGTTCGCAGCCTCGGCGCGCTTTTTGCAGATCGCTCGCTGAGCGTCGACTACTATCGGCATGCCGGGCTGCGTGCCTGGGCGAAACGGATGACGGTGCAGCACGATATCCGGCGCGTGCTGGTGTTTTCTTCGCCGATGGCGCAGTACGCGATGGACTTGCGCGACGCGCGTCGGGTCATCGATTTCGTCGATATCGATTCGGACAAATGGCGGCAGTACGCGGAGAAAAAACACTGGCCGATGAGCTGGCTGTACGCGCACGAGGCGCGCCAGTTGCTGCGCTACGAACAGCATGTGGCGCAAGCATTTGACGCATCGCTGTTCGTGTCGCAGCCGGAGGCCGATCTGTTCAAACGGCTGGCGCCGGCGGTGCAGCACAAGGTCGGCTTTTTCAGCAACGGCGTCGATACCGACTACTTTGCGCCGCGCCCGGAACTGGAAAATCCCTACACCGATGATGCCGCCGTCATGGTGTTCACCGGCGCGATGGATTACTGGCCGAATGTCGATGCGGTGCAATGGTTTGCCAGAGACATCTTTCCGGCGATCCGGCAGGCGCATCCGGCCGCCCGGTTTTACATCGTCGGCTCCCGTCCGTCCGCCGAGGTGCAGGCACTGGCTGCGCTGCCTGGCGTGCACGTGACCGGCACGGTTCCGGATGTACGGCCCTACCTGGCGCATGCGCGCCTGGCGGTCGCGCCGTTACGGATTGCTCGCGGCATACAGAACAAGGTATTGGAAGCGATGGCGATGGCAAAGCAGGTGATCGTGTCGCCGCAGGCGCTGGAAGGCATCGCCGCCACGCCGGGGCGCGACATCGCGCTGGCGACGGAAGCGTCACAATTCGCTACCACCGCGATCGAACTGTTGCAGCATCCTGATCACAAGATGGGGCCGCGCGCGCGGGAATGCGTGATTGCGCGATACGGCTGGACCAGCAATCTCTCGCGCGTCGATGCCTTGCTGGACCCGGCCATCGACGCATCCCCGAAGGCATTCGCCTCCATTTCCTAGAGCACGTCGCCGCGCACCATGCTACTGACAACAACAAGAACCACATCCTTCGATTTCTGGAAAGCCGGCGCGATTGCCGCCATGGTGCTGGCGCCGATCTTCATCTATTTCGCGACCGCACGATCGATTGTCCACATCTGGGATAGCTCCGAAACCTTCGCTCATGGCTACATCATCCTGCCCATCTCGCTTTGGCTGATCTGGAAGCGCCGGAACATCTTGCCGCTGGAAGAGGCAAAACCGTACTGGCCCGCGTTGCTTCTGCTTGCGGCGTGCGGCTTCGGATGGCTGCTCGCGGACCTCGCCGCGGTGCAGGTGGTGCAGCAATACGCAATGGTGGCAATGATTCCGGCTATGGTGCTGGCGCTGCTTGGGCCACGGCTGACGCGGGCAATGGCGTTCCCGCTGCTGTTCCTGTTGCTTGCCGTGCCGTTCGGCGAAGTATTCATTGGGCCGCTGATCAACTTTACCGCCGACTTTACGGTAGCGGCGTTGCGACTGACCGGTATTCCCGTTCTGCGCATCGGAACGCATTTGGAAATACCATCCGGAAACTGGTCCGTGCTGGAAGCGTGCAGCGGCATCCGCTACCTGATTTCGTCGGTCACGCTGGGAGCCCTGTACGCGCATCTCACCTATCGTTCGCGCTGGCGCCAGGCGGTCTTCATGCTGGTGGCGGTCATCGTGCCGATCGTCGCGAATGGAATGCGCGCGTACATGATCGTCATGATCGGCCATTTGAGCGGCATGAAACTGGCGGTCGGCGTGGACCACATCATCTACGGCTGGCTGTTCTTCGGGCTGGTGATGTTTGTGATGCTGTGGATTGGCAGCTTCTGGCGCGAAGACGAAGCTGCACCGCAGACCGCTCCGGCCGCGAGCCAACCGGCAGCGGTACGCCTTCCGGCATCCATCGGACGGATGATCCCGGTGGCATTCAGCGCGCTGGCCTGCCTCGCAATCTGGCCGCTTTACGGCAACTACATGGATAGCGCCGCTTCCAACCCCAAGGCGGCAAGCCTTGATGGATTCGATAGCGGCTGGCAGCAGGCACGTCCTTTCACCGACTGGAAGCCGCGCTTTCTGCCGGCCAGCGCGGAGCTTTACCGGTTCTTCCAGCATGACGCCCAGGTCGTTGGCCTGTCCGTACTGTATTACCGTAATCAAGGCGACGGCACCAAGCTCATCAGCTCCGCGAACCGGATGGTGCGTGAAAAAGACCCGGTCCGGATCACGACCGGCACCGTCACCCGACAGGAAATCTTCTCCGGCCGGCTAATCAAGCTGCGGGAAACACAGCTTCGCGGCACGTCCGGCCGCTTCCTCGCCTGGACCTGGTACTGGATCGACGGAAAATTCATCATGAACGACTACCTGGCCAAGCTGCTGCAGGCGAAAGAAAAACTGCTGATGCGGGGCGACGATGGCGCGGTGATTACCGTGTTTGCTCCGTATAACGAAAATCCGGAGGAAGCGCGCGTGGCAATGCATCGATTCCTGATCGAGAGCATGGCGCCGCTGGAAGCGACATTGTCCGGCAATGAAAAACCATAAGCCGGCCAGCGCGATGAAACATGTTCCCCTTGTAGTCCATCTGATCTACCGATTGGATTTCGGCGGCCTTGAAACCCTGGTTGCAGAATGCGTGAACCGTATGCCTGCGGATAAATACCGGCATGCGATCGTATGTCTTACCGATTACACCGAGTTCGCGAAAAAAATCACGAAACCCGGCGTCGAGATCTATGCGTTGCATAAAGCGCCCGGGCTGGCGCCGGGAACGCATGTCGCGATCTGGAAGCTGCTGCGCAAGCTGCGGCCAACCGTGCTGCACACCTATAACCTGTCGGCGATCGAATACGCGGTCGTGGCCCGGCTGGCGGGCGTGCCGGTTCGAGTCCATGCGGAGCACGGCCGTGAAGCCACCGACCCGGATGGAAAAAATCGCAAGCACAATCTGCTGCGCCGTTTGCTGATTCCATTCATCGATGTCTACGTACCCGTGTCCGGTGATCTGCAGCGTTGGCTGAAGAGCGCGATCGGCGTCCCCGACAAAAAAAACCTGCTGGTGAATAACGGCGTTGACACCACGGGCTTTGAACCCCGCAACGGCAGCGCGGCACAGGCGCAGCCGTTTCCCGCCGATTGTGTTGTCATTGGCACGGTGGGCCGCATTCAGGAAGTGAAAAACCATCGTGCGCTGATCGATGCGTTTCTGCATCTGCTGGCCTTGCTGCCGATGCAGAAAGACCGGCTGCGTCTGGCGATCGTCGGCGATGGCCCGCTGCTGCCGATGCTTCGGAAACAAGTCGCGGCGGCAGGCATTGCCGACCTGGTCTGGCTGCCCGGCGCACGTACCGATATCGCAGAGATCATGCGCGGCTTTTCCGTCTTCGCGTTGCCGTCGATTGCCGAGGGAACGCCGGTCACGATCCTGGAAGCAATGTCGACCGGATTGCCGGTGGTCGCCACGCGGGTCGGCGGCATACCCGAAGTTGTGCTCGACGGGCTGACCGGCGCGGTCGTGCCGCCCGGCGATCCGAAGGCGCTGGCCACGGCATTGGCCGGGTATGTCCGGCAGCCGGAACTGGCGGCGCAACACGGCGCCGCCGGCCGTCTCCGGGTCGAGCAACAATACAGCATGGCGGCCATGCTGGCTGCGTATACGCAGTTATACGATGACCTGTGCGTAACGAAAACAAAATTCAGGGAAGCGATGACATCATGTGCGGAATAGTCGGCATGTTTGATACACGCGGCGGGCGGGAAATCGACCGCCAGCTGCTCGCGCGCATGAATGAGACCCAGCATCACCGCGGGCCGGTCGAAGGCGGCTTGCATGTTGAACACGGGCTCGGTTTCGGCCATCGCCGGCTGTCGATCATCGACCTGTCGTCCGGCCAGCAACCACTGTTCAACGAAGACCAGAGCGTGGTCGTGGTGTTCAACGGCGAGATCTACAACTTCCGGGAATTGATGGAAGAGCTGCTGAAACTCGGCCACACTTTCCGTACCCATTGCGATACCGAAGTCATCGTACATGCGTGGGAACAATGGGGCGAGGCCTGCGTGGAGCATTTCCGCGGGATGTTCGCTTTTGCGATCTGGGACCGTAACCGGAAAACCCTGTTCCTCGCGCGCGACCGCCTCGGCATCAAGCCGCTTTTCTGCGCGCTGCTGCCGGATGGCCTGTTTGTATTCGGCTCGGAATTGAAATCGCTGCTGGCGGTTCCCGCGCTGCCGCGCGAGATCGATCCCTGCGCCGTCGATGAGTATTTCGCGTATGGCTATGTGCCGGAGCCGCGCACGATTTTCAAAGGCGTGTTCAAACTGTCGCCTGGTTATTCATTAAGCCTGAAGGCCGGCGACAACGCATGCCGCCAGAAGAAATACTGGGACGTGCCGTTCAAACCGCATGCGCCGGTTTCGGAGCAGGAGGCCGAACAGGAATTGATCGTGCGCCTGCGCGAAGCGGTCGAGAGCCACATGATCGCCGACGTGCCGCTGGGCGGATTCCTGTCCGGCGGCGTGGATTCGAGCGCCGTCGTCGCGATGATGGCGGAGTCGATGAACGAGCCGGTCAATACCTGTTCGATCGCCTTCAACGACCCAGCTTACGATGAATCGGCGTTCGCCGCCAAGGTCGCCGCGCGATACAAGACGCACCATCACACGGAGATGGTCGACAAGGACGACTATGGACTGATCGATACCCTGGCCAGCCTGTACGACGAGCCCTACGCGGACAGCTCGGCGATACCAACCTACCGCGTCTGCGAATTGGCGCGCAAGCGGGTCACGGTCGCGCTATCGGGTGATGGCGGCGATGAAAACTTCGCCGGCTATCGCCGCTATCGCTACGCGATGGCGGAACAAGGCGTGCGCTCGATGCTGCCGCTGGCCTTGCGCAAGCCCTTGTTCGGCTTCCTCGGCAATTACTATCCGAAGGCGGACTGGGCGCCGCGCATGTTCCGCGCCAAGACCACGTTCGAATCGCTTTCACGGGATCTGGTCGAAGGCTATTTCCATGGCGTGTCGATCATGCCGGACCGAGTACGGGATCAATTGTTCAGCGATCGATTCCGGCAAAACCTGCAGGGCTATCGCGCCATTGAAGTCATGCGCGGCCACGCCGCCAATGCGCCGACCGACGATCCCTTATCAATGGTGCAGTATCTGGATCTGAAGACCTATCTACCCGGCGACATTCTGACGAAGGTGGATCGTGCCAGCATGGCGCATGCACTGGAAGTGCGGGTGCCGCTGCTGGACCACCAATTCGTGGAATGGGTATCCGGCCTGCCGCCGTCGCTCAAGCTGCGCGGCGGCGAAGGCAAGTACATTTTCAAGAAATCGCTGGAATCGCACCTTCCCGAGGACATTCTGTATCGGCCGAAGATGGGCTTTTCGATACCGCTGGCGAGCTGGTTCCGCGGCCCGCTCAGGATACGAGTACGCGAGGCATTGCTGGGCCCGACGCTGGCCGATACCGGCATGTTCAACAACGCCTTCCTACAAGAATTGGTCGATCAGCACCAGTCAGGACGGCGTGATCATAGCGCACCGATCTGGACACTGTTGATGTTTGAAGCCTTCCTGCGCAACGTGCTCGGCACGCCGATTGCCGATGCTAATATTCCGGCACCCCAATTCGCTTAAGACCTGAAGAAAACCAATGCGGATCCTGCATATCCTCGACCATTCGATTCCGCTGCATAGCGGCTATACGTTTCGCACGCTATCGATTCTGAAGGAGCAACGTGCGCTGCACTGGGAAACCTCGCATATCACGAGCCAGAAGCAGGGTGATTGCAACGCATCCGAAGAAAAGGTCGACGACTGGCATTTTTTCCGCACGCCGCAAGCGGCGAGCCTGATCGCGAAAATACCGGTACTGAACCAACTGGCCGTCATCGGGAGCCTGACTCGCCGCTTGCGCGAAGTCGCGCAAAGCGTCAAGCCGGATATTCTGCATGCGCACTCGCCCGCGTTGAATGCGATCGCCGCGTTGCGCGTCGGCCGCGCGCTCGGCATTCCGGTGGTGTACGAGATCAGGGCGTTCTGGGAAGATGCGGCGGTGGACCATGGCACCAGCCGCGAATGGGGCATCCGCTATCGCCTGACGCGAGCGCTGGAAAGTTATGCGATCAAACGCGCGAATGCAGTCACCACGATTTGCGAGGGATTGCGAACCGATATTCTGGCGCGCGGCACGCCTGCGGAAAAAGTCACCGTGATTCCGAATGCGGTGAATGTTGAAAATTTCAGCACCGACGAAGTCGCCGATGCTGAACTTGCAAAAAGCCTGGGCCTGGAAGGAAAAGTGCTGCTCGGCTTCATCGGCTCTTTCTATGCGTATGAAGGGCTGAATATCCTGCTGCAGGCACTGCCGGGGATGCTGTCGCACAATCCCGACATTCGCGTGCTGCTGGTCGGCGGCGGCCCGAAGGATAAGGAACTCAAGGCACTGGCACTGCAGCTCGGCATCCAGGACAAGGTGATCTTCACCGGGCGTGTGCCGCATGATCAGGTGCAGCGCTACTACAACCTGATCGATGTGCTGGTGTATCCGAGATTGCGGATGCGGTTAACGGATCTGGTCACGCCGCTCAAGCCGCTGGAAGCGATGGCGCAAGGCAGGTTGCTGGTCGCATCCGATGTCGGCGGCCACCGCGAGCTGATCGAGGATGGCAAAACCGGCATTCTGTTCGAGGCCGGCAATTCCGATGCGCTGGCTACGCAAGTCGTGAATTTGCTGGCGACGCCGGATCGTTGGAGCATCTTGCGCGTCGCGGCACGGCGCTTCGTCGAAACCGAGCGCAACTGGCCGGCCAGTGTTGCGCGGTATCGGTCGGTTTACAGCCGACTCGCTGGCAAGGAAGCACGATCGTGAATGCCAGCGGCTTGCGCATCGGCCTGGTCGGCCCATTGCCGCCGCCGTCCGGCGGCATGGCGAATCAGACACTGCAATTGGCGAAACTGTTGCGCGCGGAAGGCGCCACGGTAGAACTGATTCAGGTCAACCGTCCGTATAGCCCCGCTATGATCGGCAACATCAAAGGCCTGCGCGCCGTGTTCCGGCTGCTGCCCTACCTCGCAAGTCTGTGGCGTTCGGCACCCAGCGTCGATCTGTATCACGTGATGGCAAACTCGGGCTGGTCCTGGCATTTGTTCGCGGCGCCGGCCATTTGGATCGCCAGGCTCAGGGGCAAGCCGGTGGTCGTCAATTACCGCGGCGGAGAGGCCGACGCCTTTTTTGACAAGGCCTTTGCATGGGTCAAACCCAGCCTCGACCGGGCCGATGCGATCATCGTGCCGTCCGGTTTTCTGGAACAGGTGTTCGGCAAGCGCGGATGCACAACGCATATCGTGCCGAACATCATCGACCTCAGCCGTTTTTCAGCGGAACAGAACAGTGCGGCGGCGTTGACTGCCGATTTCCCGCGCATTCTGGTCGCCCGCAACCTGGAGCCGATTTACGATAACGCGACCGCATTACGGGCGCTCAAGCTGGTCCGGGATACGCTGCCGACGGCACAGCTGGTGATTGCCGGCTCCGGCCCGGAAAAGCAGGCGCTGGAAGCACTGGCGGCAGAACTCGGGCTTGCCGACGCCGTCACTTTCACGGGCCGCGTGGAGAACGCGGACATGGCGAAGCTCTATTACAGCGCGAATGTGATGGTCAATCCCAGCCTTGCCGACAATATGCCGAATTCGGTACTGGAGGCACTTGCCAGCGGCGTCCCGGTGGTCAGTACCAATGTCGGCGGCGTGCCGCACCTGGTAGAGCACGACAAAACTGCGTTGCTGGTGCCGCCTCAAGACCCGGTCGCGATGGCCGTGGCGATTCTCGCGTTGCTGACCGATCCGGCGAAGGCAAGGCAAATAAGGGAAGCCGGCGTCGAATCAGTACGGCAATACACGTGGCCGAAAGTGCGGGTCCGGCTGCTGGACATGTATGAACGGGTTTTGGCCGGGGAAATTAAACCAGCGGTGGAATACAAGTGAACGACGCCTTGCCTGCAAAAATGGATTTTTACACCTCGCTGATCTCGGGCGCGCTGTTCCCCCTGCATGAACGCCTGAAACGCCATCACAGCACCGCGCTGCGGCGCCAGATGGAACAAAGCCAATGGTGGACTGCGGAACAATTGCAGGCACTTCAGCTGACGCGTTTACGCCAGTTGCTCACGCACGCCGAGGCCAAGGTGCCTTATTACCGCAACCTGTTTGCGGAAACCGGATTCAAGGCGGCAGACCTGCATTCTCTCGCCGATCTTGCTCGCCTGCCCTTCCTCGACAAAACCAGTATCCGTGCGCACACCGATGCGCTGAAGGCGGACGATGCGAACGATCTGGCGCGCTTCAACACTGGCGGCTCCAGCGGCGAGCCGCTGATCTTCTATATTGGCAAGGAGCGCGTCAGCCACGACGTTGCCGCCAAATGGCGCGCAACCCGTTGGTGGGGTGTCGATATCGGCGACCGCGAAATTGTCGTCTGGGGTTCACCGATCGAACTCGGCGCGCAGGACAGCATGCGCGGACTACGCGACCGGCTGCTCAGGACCAGATTGCTGCCCGCCTTTGAAATGTCGGAGCAAAAGCTCGACCGTTTTCTCGACGAGATTCGCACAGTGCGGCCGAAGATGTTATTCGGCTACCCATCCGCGCTGTCGCATTTCGCGCGCCATGCGAAGGCAAAGGGATTGCGCATGGATGATCTCGGCATTCGCGTCGCGTTTGTCACGTCCGAGCGGCTGTATGACGACCAGCGCCAGCAGATCGGCGAGACCTTCGGCTGCCCGGTGGCGAACGGCTACGGCGGCCGCGACGCCGGCTTCATCGCGCATGCCTGCCCGACAGGCAGCATGCACATCACGGCAGAAGACATCATTGTCGAGATCGTCGACCCGCAAGGCACGCCGGTGCCCACCGGCGAAGCAGGGGAGATCGTCGTGACCCATCTCGCCACCCGGGACTTCCCGTTCATCCGCTACCGTACCGGTGACATCGGCGTGCTAGACAACAAACCTTGCGGTTGCGGCCGGGGGCTGCCCGTGCTGAGGGAAATCCAGGGCCGGAGCACCGATTTTCTGGTCGCCAAAAATGGCACTGTGATGCACGGCCTCGCGCTGATCTATATTCTGCGCGATCTGCCGCAAGTCCGCGCCTTCAAGATTGTTCAGGAAAGCCTGGACCTGACTCGTGTGTCGGTGGTGCCCGAAACAACGCTCGGCACAGATCTGATCGACAGGATCAAACAGGGCTTCCAGGCAAGGTTGGGAAAAGAGGTCGAGATCCTCGTCGAGGAAGTCGTGGAAATTCCGGTGGAGGCATCAGGAAAATTCCGATATGTGATCAGCAAGGTCACACCCGCTTGAGCATGCGTGACCATCTCATCTTCGTTATTGTTTTCAGTTTGCTGCCATTCGCCCTGAAGCGCCCGGTGGTCGGCATCCTGACGTTCGCGTGGATCAGTCTGATGAATCCACACCGGCTCTGCTACGGCTCTGCCTATGACTTCCCGTTTGCAGCCATCATCGCAGGTACTACCTTTGTCGGCCTGCTCCTGACATCCGGGGTCAGACGGGTTCCGGTTACGCCAGTCACGTTGGTACTGGCTTTCTTTGCCGCCTGGATGACTCTGACCAGTTTTTTCGCGTTCGATCCATCCCTCGCATGGCCAGCCTGGAATACTGTCATGAAGACGGTACTCATGGTGCTGATCGCCATGACCACGATCAACGCTGAAAAAGACATCAAGGCTCTAGCTTGGGTGATGGCACTCTCGCTCGGCTTTTACGGCGTCAAGGGTGGAATTTTCACGCTGACGTCCGGAGGTGTGAATCACGTGGTGGGGCCGGATGGCACCTACATCAGCGATAACAACACACTCGCATTGGCATTGATCGCAGCGCTTCCGTTTATCTGGTACCTCCAACTGCATCCCATCAAATCCTGGCTTCGCATCGGCTTTATCGGGATGACGCTGCTTACCGTTATTTCGACGGTAGGTTCATATTCGCGCGGCGCATTGCTGGGAGGTGCAGCCATGCTGTTTTTTCTTTGGTTAAAGGGCCGGCAAAAACTGCTTACCGGCGCCGCAATCGCTGCGATAGTGCTGGTTGTGTACTCATTCATGCCGGAGCAGTGGTTTGATCGGATGCACACGATCGACGATTATCAGCAAGACGCCTCGGCCATGGGCCGCATCAATGCCTGGTATTTTGCAATCAATGTGGCGAAAGACAATTTATTCGGCGGTGGCTTCAAGGCATTTACGCCCCAAATGTTCCAGCGGTACGCTCCCGTGCCTACTGACTATCATGTGGCGCATAGTATTTATTTCCAAGTGCTCGGCGATCACGGTTTTATCGGATTGGCGCTATTCATTCTTCTGATGGTGCTCGCTTGGCGCACCGGAACAAGCGTCAAGAAATTTTGCAAGGAGAAGCCAGACCTCAAATGGGCTGCCGATCTCGCCACAATGTGCCAGGTCAGCATCATTGGCTACGCGGTGGGCGGTGCGTTCCTTTCGATGCCCTACTATGACTTCTATTACTACGTGATCGCAGTACTTGTGCTGCTGGAAAAACTGATCGTTCAGAAGCCGCGCAACGAAAAAACGGCCGGTGCCAGCGGTTTTTCGGCCATAAAAAAACAAGCATTCGAAGAAAAATCGCATGGCAGAGCATCGTAATCCCGGCCGTTTAACGTCGAGGCTGATCCGCATCATAGGAGACAAAATCGCTCCAGGCGGTAAAGGCGATGGACGGCTATGCATCCTCAACTATCATCGCGTTCTCCAATTCGCGGATCCTTTTCTCGAGTCGGAACCGGATATCGAGACATTCCACTGGCAAATGGAATTGCTCGCCAATTGCTTCAATGTGATGCCGCTTCACGAGGCGGTAGATTGTCTGGCAAGAGAACGCATGCCGCCAAGAGCCGTATGCATCTCGTTTGACGATGGCTATCGTTCAGTGCACGATTTTGCGCTGCCCATACTGAAGAAGTTCGCGCTTCCTGCCACCGTCTTCGTCACGAGTGGGTATATCGACGGAGGCAACATGTGGAATGACCGGATTATTGAAGCGGTCCAACACCTGCCTTCCGGCCAGCTCGATTTGCGGGAAATCGGGCTGGGAACCCATTCGCTCAAGCACACGGCTAACAGGAAGTTGACCGCCAAACGGCTAAACCAGATTTCCAAATATTTGCCCCCGGAAGCCAGGGGGGCGTTAACTAGAAAACTGGAAGAACTGGTTGGCAGCGATGTTCGGGACGAGCTCATGCTCACACGAAAAATGATCGTCAACCTCGCACAACATGGCATCGAAATCGGCGCCCATACAGTCACCCACCCTATCCTCACGACATTGGCGGATGAAGATGCACATCGAGAAATAACAGTCGCCAAACAGCAACTTGAAGCCATCACAGAGCGGCCGGTACGCCTTTTTGCTTATCCGAACGGAAAGCACAGCACGGACTTCAATGAGCGCCACGTAGCAATGGCAAGAGAAGCGGGATTCTCTGCCGCATTCACAACCGCAACGGGTGCCGCTACGGCGAAACATGACCGGTTCCAGCTGCCGCGCGGACGCCCCTGGGATTCGACGCCGACGCGCTTTGGATTTCGATTGCTGCGCTGGCTGGCACGCTGAGTCTTCGCCGAAAAAGGAATGCATCTGACGAGCTGCCTCCGTTTCGGGAAACAGCGTGTCAGAAGGCTTGCAACGACATCCGGGTTTACGTGTGACGCCGCCGATTCCTGCCGGGATCAGCGGCGCGCGACATTGAAGAGGAAATTAAGACATGAACAACCGCGTGCTGCTTATCGCATTTCACTTCCCTCCGCAGGCGGCGAGCAGTGGAATTCAACGCACATTGAGTTTTTCCAGACATCTTGGCAGCTACGGATGGGACCCGCTGGTTCTTTCTGCCAGTCCGGCAGCATACAACGTTAAAAATACTGCGCAGCTTGCGGCTCTCCCGCAGGATCTCATCGTCAAGCGCGCTTTTGCATTGGACGCCAAACGACACTTGGGAATACTGGGCCATTATCCCGAGGCATTAGCGTTGCCGGATCGCTGGATTTCGTGGTGGCTATCTGCTGTTCCGGCTGGATTAGGCATTGTGCGGCGTCACACACCGGCAGTGATCTGGTCAACCTTTCCAATTGCGACTGCTTCCTTAATCGGCTTGACACTTCACCGACTCACAGGGCTCCCATGGGTCGCAGATTTCCGAGATCCCATGCTTCAAACCAATTTCCCGAACAGCAAGATGCAGCGCAAAACGTATGAATGGATCGAACATCAGACCATTCGTAAATGCCAGAAAGCGATCTTTACGACACATAGCGCGATGGATTCATACAAACGGCGCTTTCCCGAATTTCTGCATGAGAAATTCACTGTCATCGAGAATGGATACGAAGAAGAGAGCTTCCATGACATCGCATCGGGTTCGCAATCCGATTTTCAGAAAACAAAAAATCACTGTACGCTGTTGCATAGTGGAACGTTGTACGCTGACGACCGAGATCCTTCAGCTTTTTTCCAGGCAGTTTCGTTATTAAAAACAAACGGCAAATTGGATAAACTCGCCCTTCGCATTATTTTGCGAGCGACCGGAGATGACGCTTATTTCACAAAATTGGTAAAAAAATACGACGTCGGCGACATAGTAAAAATCGAACCTCCCATAACTCACTATGAAGCCCTCCATGAAATGCTGAATGTGGACGGGCTGATTATTTTTCAGGGCACCTCCGTTAATACTCAAATCCCAGCGAAAATTTATGAGTATCTCCGCGCACGCAAGCCGATTTTTGGTTTACTCGATCCGGAGGGCGAGACAGCAAGGCTATTCAAGGCAGCAGAACTTCCAAACACATCGCGAATGGATTCTGCCACTGAGATCATTCCGGCACTGGAGAATTTTATTACGCAAATTCAGGCAGGTAGCGCACGTATCGCCAGCGATGATTTCATCGCTGCATCATCTCGAAGAAATCGCACTGCTGAACTGGCAAATGTTTTCCATCAAGTAGCAGGAGCATCTGATGCCTGACGCAGGCCGGACCACTGTCTTCAAAGGCGCCCTTCTGACCGTTTCCATGCGATGGACCGATCGCCTGATCGGCTTTGTCAGCACTCTCATACTGGCACGCCTGCTCGCTCCCGCGGACTTCGGCATTATCGCCATGGCATCGCTGGTGGTCGGACTGGTCGACGCACTGCTGGCGCTCGGCGTTCATGTCGCATTAATCCGGAATCTTAATGCGACACCCGCTCATTACAATACCGCCTGGACACTGCGTCTCGCGCAGTCGGCGATAGCAGCAACAGCGATATTCTTGGCGGCCCCCAAAGCTGCAATTTACTTCAGCGATCCGCGCGTTATCCCGGTGCTTCGTTTCATGGCCTTGGGCATGCTGCTGATGGGCATAGAGAACATCGGCATTGTTACCTTTCAAAAGGAAATGCGATTCGGATTGGATTTCCGCTTTCTGTTTCTCAAGCGCGTCATCAGTTTCCTCATCACGATCGCCGCTGCATGGGTATTGCGCAGCTATTGGGCCTTAGTGATCGGGAACCTTGCCGGTCGTGGTGTCGGAGTTCTTCTGAGCTATCAGATGCATTCAATGCGCCCTCGCTTCAGCCTTGAAAAGCTACGTGAAATCTTTTCTGTCTCGCAGTGGATGCTTCTGGACAGCATCGGCAGCTACCTGAATCGCAATCTCGACAAGGTGTTGGTGGGGCGACGAGCGGATGCGACTATTATGGGAGGATATACGTTGGCGAGCGAGATTTCGGCGATGCCGTCCACCGAGGTGTTGGCGCCGCTCAATCGAGTGCTATTTCCGGCGTTTGTCGGTGCAAAACATGATCTGGCTGAACTGAAACGGCTGTACCTTCTCGCGCAGGGAGTACAAAGCTTGCTGGGCATTTCTGCAGGAGTCGGACTTGCGCTTGTCGCTCCCGAAGCGGTGCTAGTACTGCTCGGTGCAAAGTGGCTATTTGTCGTCCCCTTTGTACGGCTACTTGCACTGACAAACGCAGTTGAAGCAATCACCACGAGCGGTGGCTATGTGCTGATTACCTTGGGCAAGATCAAGAGCGCAGTACTCATCAACTGGCTTCAAGTGATTTTCTTCGCTGTCGGAGTGTTCCTGCTGCTTCCAGGTGCAGACGCACTTCAAATGGCATCGATCAGGGTTGTTACGGTTTTGGCGGGTTTCTTCCTATCCGTATGGATGTTGATTCGTACATTAAGCAATGTCAGCCTGCTCGACATTGTCCGTACAGTTTCGCGGCCCTTGTTAGCAACCGTTGTAATGGCAGTTGCCGTTATTTCGATTGGTGAAGCAACACATTTTTCTGCACTATTTGAATTGCTCCTGAAAGTTGCGGTTGGAATGCTGACCTTTCCCACGGCAGTAATTCTGATGTGGATGCTGGCAGGAAGACCACGGGGTCCGGAATCGTATTTGCTCGACAAGGCGCAGCTAATGCTGGCTAAACGAAAGCATCAATAGCTTTTCGACGGTCAGCGAGAGGATGCTCACCTGTTTCGAACCGCTGTTTCGAACCGCTATCGGAACATCGATGCATCGCAAACAAACGCGTGGAGACGCAGCGACTCAAATCCCTAGGTTCAACCGGGCTATATGCGTTTGATGACCAAGCGGTAAATTGTGCTGCCACGAGACAAAAATACATCACAAAGGCGAGTTAGCGCTGTTTTCATTGGTCCGGAGAATTTCCGCTCGACGTGAACAGTTACCAAATATGCGAATCCGAATATCAGCGCAATCACCGACCAGAACAGAACGTGGATATTCATTGCAGCATACAGTTTGTCGAAGATTAGATATCCAATCGTTTGATGAGCCAAGTAAAGCGGATACGTAAGAGAACCTAATAACGCCCACTCACACTCGGCGAACCTCCCGGTCTTTCTTGTAGAGATCAGCAGCATGACAATAAAGAAACCCGTGATGATCGCGACAACGACTGCAGCATCAAAGGATGTCGCATAATGAGTGCTCATGGCGGCCAGAAAACCGACGTCTCGGTCGAGTGCGAGGAGCCAAGCCGCGCATATAGCGGTAAGGCGAATCATCGAAAGCCCATGCGACCTAATAAAGTAGCACACTGCCCCCGCAATAAAGTATGGTGAATAACGGCCTATCAGATAGCTGTCGAGGGCCGGGAACGGGAATATCTGTAGCAGCATCGTCGCGACTAACCACGCGATGACAAGCTGTTCCGCCCAATGGATTTTACGAAGCAATATAACCATTGCCACAAGCAGATAAAAATGCATCTCGACCGTTAAGGACCAGTATGAGCCGTCTATGTATGGTGCATAGAAAAACCCTTCAAGCATCGTCATATTGATCAAGTAATCTTTGAATGCAAATGGATTATCTGCGTTCCCGATCATCGATATTGCCAAGAAGGTGACGGTGCAGCAGACCCAGAACGCAGGGTATAGACGCACTATTCGGGAGATCACAAATGACTTCGTGGAGGCCTTAATCGCACTCATCATGATGACGAAGCCACTTATCATGAAGAACAAATCCACGCCTAAATAGCCATACTTGCCCACTTCTGCTAATGGGCTATATCCCATCGGCGAAAGATTATCTGCGGCGTGTCCTCTGAACGACAGATGGAAGATAACGACAGCTACAGCTGCAAGAAAACGAAGCAAGTCAATTTCATGCGCATAATCTTTTTTCATTGCAGCATCGTTGAAAAACAGCGGTTTTAGGTGGAGCGCAAGGCTATGTTGTCCATAGCGCTTACGCTCCTTTATTTTACTATTGCCGTAAATCCTGAAAATCAAATGCTCTGTTATCGCACGCTACTGTTCTAATTTCTGGGAACGATAGCCCATTGCGGTTCGCCAGAATAATCCGGCTTTATCGGCCGATTGATAAAGATATTCCACGCCGACTGCGCGTTCGGAATCCCGGAGGTCGCAGCTACCGCCAAAGCTGGTTGCATGTTGGAAGGATAACCCTCGGCGAAGGTTGCATAACCTGTCATCTCTCCTGCCGCCCATGGGCCACGTGCAGTATGTGTATCGATGTCCTGTTGAGTACGCCAGTCCGCCTGCGCCTGACTGCCACAAGCCTGATCGAGATACTTGGCACCGATGGAATTGACCATTGGCGTTCCGTCGGCATTGCGCATGGTTGCCTGATAGGCGTCGGCGAAGGTCGAATACAACGGTGCAGTAGAACCGGGGCGTACCGTGAGCGCATAGGTCGCGCCATCAATCCAGCAATAACCGGGAGCCGTCATGCGCCCAACCGGAAATTTGGCTTTCCATGCAAGCAGCGGCGTTGCATCGGCAAAGCCCAGTTCCGCCAGATATCCAACGCTCCAGGTAAAGAAGTCGTCCATCCATGGCGCAAGGCCGGTCTGTGCTCCTGATGCGGTAGTGTATGCAATAGGCGGAAAAGCGTATTTGCCGCTACCGTCGAGTACGCCGAGTTGGTTCGGATTGCCGGAGGTGTAGGTGCTATTGTAAAAATCGAGATTATATTTGACCCGATCCACAAAATACTGCTTCATCGGATCGTTGTCCGGGGTGATGTACGCCACCTGCCCCAGTGTCCTCAGCGTCCATGCCTGCCCCCGAATCTCGTTCCATTTGGTCAGGCCTTTGGAAAAATCGCGATAGTACGGATTGGCTTGCACCATGTTCCAGTTGGCCCAGAACTGCAGTTCTTCCAGGTAGTAGTAATCGCCAGTAACCAGGTACGGCAGATAGGCCATCGATGGCTGGTGATTGCCGTCCGGATTGTAATTGTAAGGCGTCGTGCTGCAATCTCCGCCACATGCCGGGAACAGTTCACTTTTGCCAGTGGCAGGATTCACTGCGTCGCCCGGATGCCCGAGCAGGGTCATGTAAGGGTAGTCAATCAACGAAACGGGTCGATCGGTTTTTTTGTCCCGATAATGAATCGGCCAACTGCCGGCCAGATCGCCGACACCGAATGTCACCTTTTCGGCGCGAGGATCCATGCTCAGCAAATACATCGCAGCCCATTGAGGCAGCGGACCGATATCAGGCCGCCCTCCCACCATCGGCATGGCGGGAGTTACTATCCCGGGCCCCATCGGGCCGATGTCTTTCGATTCCCAACGCTGCTCAAGGCTGCTTAACTCGGCGGATGAAATAGTGATGCTCGTATCGTAGTTGGGTATTGCTTTCGATGCGATGAGATGCGGAATATCCAGTTTAACGTTCACTTGCGGCGCTGTGCCCCACCAAAAGACCTTGCGCCAGCGCGCATGATGAAAGTGTGTAAGCCCTGCCTTGCTATACACAGTTTTTTGACCGACCAGAATCTCTGCGTCATAGGTGAAATTTCGGGGAGCATCCTCGTATGCCCAATCGTTTTCGATAGTCACATCTACTCGTGCCTTGTTGATTCCCGTATAGGATCGAATTGCAAAGCGCGCAGTCAGATGAGGGTGTTCAATTCCCCCCAAGGTTTTCAGCGGGGCCGAAACAAGCCATTCATTCACCACCGGCCCGGACAGCCAGGTTGTATATTTGCCTGTCCGAAGCAAGGCATCTGCCGAAGCGGTATACAGTGTTCCGCCAATATTCAGATTAACGCTTGCGCTAAATCCAGCGCCAAGCAAGGCGGCAGGAGACGTCGCTTCGTCGGCAACCGCCAGCACCGTAGCCCTGGATAACATCAGCATTTGCGATTTACCGGCGGATAACTGCGGGAGCTTTATGGAAAAAATTCCGTGCCTGAGCGATCCGTCGGGATGACGTGCTTTTACATCCAGTTGAAAAGGAATGGTGGTGCCATCTTGAAGCGACAGGAATACACCCTCTGATTTCGCAATCTCTCCCGGCCGGAAAACCTGGCCAAACGTGATTGGGATATTGCTTTGCGCTTCAGTGGCTGTACTTGAAGTTACAATTTCAACCTTGGTGATGGCATTCGAAACAGTTGTGGAGCTTGATGTCCCGGTCGTCTCTGCTGGATTTTGCGCGCCCAGGGAGGCGTTCATGTAGGACACGTCTGGCGAGGAATTGGCGGAGCCCCCACAGGCGCTGATGATGCAACTCATGACAATAGCGATCATGGTAAAAGCGGGTTTTATTATTTGTGATGGTGTCATGGCTGATCTTGGTTAAGTTTGTGGTTTCAAGATCACGAGATGCGCTGTCATGCATATCGTTCCTGAAAATAACTAGCTTCAGACCATGGGAATTTGTTTAGGTTCGGCAAAATCAAGGGGGAGGGTGAAAAGCCTTGATCAGCACGCCTAGCTTCTGCTCTCTACACGAGGTTTGGGCATCAACACGATTTTTCGGCCGCTGATAAAAAAAGTAGTCCTGTTCCTTCCGAGATACACCGCGATTGATTTTGGCGCCGACATCCAATTTCACTCGTCGAGAAATTCCAACGCCACGTTATTTGCCCCCGTCTCCAAGTACCAGGATTCGTTTTCCGTTTTCGGAAAAACACCGACTACCACAACACGCTTTCTTCGAAAACATGATTCATCTCCGGAGAAACATTTCCGTAGCAAAAAATGGCACAAAAAAGTATTGCCTATTTTATAATAATAATGCTTGTGCTGAACGGATAGATGTGCCGACCGGACAGCGACCAATTGAATTGGCCGTATATCTAGTGTTTCTAGTGTTGTCATCCCAAGGTTTACAAAGGGAGTGCTCATGGAATATGCGCAGTTGACGCCTGGTCCTGGCTTTGCCGCAAGGCAGAGCCTCCTGTATTACGGTCAACGCGCCGTAACTTCACTCGCACTGCGGCGGCTCGTGGTAGCGACCCTGCGGACCGGTGTTCGTTTCCTGCATGGTTCGTTTCCCTCGGATCAGCTTGCAACTGCGCAGGAAACAAAGACGCTTCAAGAGCTGGGGAACGACGGTTACGCGCCTTTACCCGCGCTCTTGTCTGATGACCAGGTCGCGGATATTCGCGCTTTTTTCCGCTCCAGGCTTCTTTCACCGCGTTCCGGCAATGAAAGCCCATTCACGGTCGATCATGTTCCGCAAGACGTTCGCATTGCGGATTACAGTCTCAGGGATATTATTGACGCGCCCCATATTCTCGAACTGGCAAACCATCCATCGCTGCTGCGTCTAGCCGCAAGCTACATTGGTTGCAAACCCACTATCTCCGCGCTCGGACTGCGTTGGTCGTTTCCAAGTGCGGCGACCGGCACCGATGTACAGGCATTCCATCGTGATTCGGATGATTGGCGCTACATGAAGGTCCTTGTGTACCTCACGGATGTGAACGATGAAGCCGGTCCCCATGTGTATGTCAAGGGAACGCATCTGGCCAGGGCGCCGATACGGCTTCAACTGTACGAGGACGCGGAGATAAGGCAGCAGTATGGCGCCGACCAGCTGATCGTCGCGACCGGAAATGCCGGATTCGGATTTGCCGTCGACACCTCAGGCATCCATAAAGGCACTGTCCCGGCAAAGAAACCGCGCCTCATGTTGCAGATTCAGTACTCTCTGCTGCCAGCATTTTCCTACCGTTACACGCCGCAACCATACCGCGGTTCGCTGGCACTCGATTCGTATATCAATCGGCTTTTTTGTACGCGTGGATAAGGCTTCCTGCGCCTGCACGGCGGCCTTGACGCGCATGGCGGCATCGTTCGTCACTGGAGTGGTTCGCAGCGCTCCTCGCCTCTTGCCCTGCACCTCAATCCCATCCGCATCACCCGTACCCCAATATGCAATCCCTCTAGCAAAAAAATCAAGTCTCAACACGGGCAAATACCAGCGACGACAACCATGCAACGACAAGGTTTATCGCTATCGCCGCGAAAACGATCAGCAACAGGGATGCAGCAAAATCCAGCGCTGAATTTCCCGTCAAACGTACAAATAAATACGTGTGTATGACGAAGATCTCCAGCAGATAATTTTCAAACATCACCAGCGCTTTCGCGGCACGCCATTGCGGCAATTTTGCTTTCGATAGCCAAAGCGAAATAGCGATGCTGGCCACGGCGATCAGGATCGTATTGAACTGTCTGTAGCTGCTGAACAGATTGATTCCCAACAGGCAGATACACGACAATGCCGCCGCCCAAAAGGCCCGCCGCGAACTGAATCCGGGTTCGTGCAATCCATACAATACGCCCAGGATAAAGCCGAGCGACGTCAGCCAGAGTTCGTGTCCGAGCTTGATTCTCTCCTGCAGAAATACGGCGCCCACGATTGCGCCTAACGCAATCAGTCTCGCGATGGATCTGGACTGACCTAGCCTGGCGAGATAGGGGTAGCTGATATAGAACATTAGCAGCAAGGTGAAGAACCAGAGCCCGGCACCAAGGGCGCTCCGATTCGGTATCGCCAGCCAATTCAACACTCCTGACAGACCGGCGAAATGCACCAGCGTATGCCAATGCAAAATCGGCCTGCCCTCAAAGGTAAGAACGATCGTCAGGAAAGACAGGATCACCCAAAAACGCAGACCGAGCCGCTCCAGTTTCTTGTGCCAGAACCGCTTTTTATCGATCTTTACCCCGTAGATCCTGGAGGTAAAGTAAGCGGACGAGAAAGCAAAGACGAACAGCCCGAAGGTAACCGGAATCCACAATATCGTTCCGGCAAACCAATGACCGGCAACCACCGTAAAGATCGCCATGACCTTCGCCACCGAAAAATTCAGGCTGGCGTCTGCACTGAAAGCCGGCACGCGTTCTTGCAACGCTGCATCAGGCACCGAAACGCTGCTCGGGTTTTCGATGCTTGTGAGAGATTGTCCATTGCTCATTGGAGATCCAGAGTGTGATTATGCGAAAAGCGTATCGCCAGTTTTCGCCGCACTAGTGTCCTGAGTCAGAAGTTCGTTGAGAAATAAAATAGATGCAATGCGCGTCAGACGAGGCGCAAAGCGGAGCAAGGCCGGGCGCCTCGCGAGTATTTGCAACGAAGGATGGCGGGCATTTCATCGGTTTTATTCAACGAATTTCTGACTCAGGACACTAGACAAGGACTTCCAGTGCTGCCGGATGCCCGAGGAACGCGGCTGGGCTTGCAGTCAGCCCGTATGCGCCAGACTGCAGCACGACCACGAGGTCACCGACTTCCGCCCTGGCCATCTCGAGCTGGTCGGCCAGCAGATCCAGCGGCGTGCATAGCGGCCCGACGACAGAGACCGTTTCCCGCTCGCCCCCCGATACCCTGTTGCCGATCAAGACAGGATAGTTCTTCCTGATGACCTGGCCAAAATTGCCGGATGCGGCAAGATGATGGTGCAAGCCGCCGTCGGTCACCAGATACACTCTCCCGCGAGATAGCTTGCGCTCGACCACCTTGCATACGTAAACCCCGGCTTCAGCGACGAGATAGCGGCCGAGTTCGAGCACGACGCGAACGTCCGGCAAGGCGCGCTTCAGAGCTGGCAGAATTCGCTTCAGGTTGTCACCGATCGCTTGAAGGTCGAGCGATTCTTCGCCTGGAAAATACGGCACGCCAAAGCCGCCTCCGATGTTCAACATCCGGGGCGGGCACGGCGCGTGGATCGCCAATTGCTTCGCAAGCGTAAAGGTTTTTTCGTGCGTTTCCTGAATTGCCGCTGCACTGAGATTCTGCGAGCCGCAGAAAATATGAAATCCGTGAAAATCAAGATGCAGCTCACCGGCCCGGGCCAGCATGGCGGGTACGCGCTCGGCGTCCACGCCGAACTGCTTCGGCCCGCCGCCCATCTTCATGCCAGATGACTTGAGCTCGAAATCGGGATTGACCCGGATCGCAATCTTCGGCTGCAGATTCAACGTATGGCCGAGCTGTGCGATGCGCTCCATTTCCTGCTCGGACTCGACGTTGACGACAACACCGGAAGCGATCGCACAGCGCAGCTCGATTTCACTTTTCGCCGGACCGGCGAAGCTGATCATTTCCGGTTTCATGGGCGTGTCGAGCGCAACACGCAACTCGCCGCCGGACGCCACATCGAACCCATCAACCAGGTCCGCCATATGCTGGACGACGGCCGCCATCGGATTTGCCTTCATCGCGTAATGAAGTTGGACCTCTTCCGGCAGGTGATGCCGAAGGAATGCAATGCGATTCGTGATGGCCTGCCGGTCGTAAGCGTAAAACGGCGTGGCGCCGACGCGCTGTGCCAGACGGGTAAGGGGAAGCCCGCCGATCTGAAGGCAATCGTCCCGCACTGCGAACTGTGTCAATGCCTGATGCCGGGGACGAGGATGGTTCATGGGTTCGCTCCCAAAAAGGTGTTCTGAAAATGCGCGGCAAGCAGCTTGCGATCGATCTTTCCGTTCGGGTTTCGTGGCAGGCCGCCATCCCATTGCACTATCCTTCCCGGCACCATATAGGTCGGCAGCTGCTGCCTGCATACGGCCAGCACCGCCTCAGGCTCGAAGCGCGCTGCCTCGCCGGGATGGATAACTACAACAATGGCCTGTCCCAGCGTCGGATGCGGAACACCGATTGCCGCAGCCTCCGCTATCTGGCCGATTTCGTAGATGACGTCTTCCACTTCCGTCGGGCTGATCCGATAGCCGGACGTTTTGATCATGTCGTCATTGCGCCCGATGAAATAAAGGAAGCCCTCTTCATCGGTACGGACGATATCACCGGACCAGACGGCAATCTCCGGCATCGGCAAGCCTTCGTGAGCACGAGAAAGTATTCTGAAACGCTCTGCGGTCCGCTGCGGGTCTTTCCAGTATCCCATCGATACCAGGGCGCCGCGATGCACCAGTTCTCCCGGCTCGCCGGGCGCGCACACAGATCCATCCGGCCGCAGCACCAGCACTTCCGCGTTCGGTATCGCCTTTCCCACGGAATCGGGACGGGCATCCAGTTCCGACGGCGGCAGATAGGTGGAACGAAATGCTTCGGTAAGGCCGTACATCAAATAAGGCTTGGCGTTTGGCAGCGCCGTGCGCAGGGAATCGAGCGCGGTGCGCGGCATGGCGCCGCCCGAGTTGGTGATATAGCGCAGCGTGCCATTCTCCGGCCACTTCAGCTGGGCAAGTTGCATCCATAAGGGCGGTACGCCCGCCAGCCCGGTAATGCGTTCAGCCTCAACCAACTTGACGATGTCACGCGGCAGCAAGTGATTCATGAGCACCGCGCTCGCGCCGACATGGAACGCGGTCGTAAGCTGGCTCAAGCCATAATCGAAACTGAGCGGCAGCACGGCAAGAATCCTGTCCTGCGCATTGTTCTCCAAATAGCTTGCGACGCTCGTTGCGCCGGCAACCAGATTGCGATGCGACAGCACCACGCCCTTCGGTTTTCCCGTGCTGCCCGAGGTGTACAGGATGGCGGCCATGTCGGTGTCAATCGATCGATGCCCCTCCGCAGGGGCTGCGCAAGCCAGCGCCTTTTCCCAGGATATGATTCGCACGCCCGGCATGTCGAACAACTCGGACTGCTCATCCATACCGATTACCAGCACCGTATGCACATCCGGGCATGTCGGCAACAACGATTGGAGCAGCCGGAACCTGTCGACGGAAGTGACCAGAACAGTGGCGTCACAGTCATTCAGGATGAAAGCCACCTGAGCCGGCTTGAGCAGTGGATTAACCGGAACGAACACACCGTCGGCCGCAGCCGCACCAAACATCGCGACCACTGTCTCAGTGCGCTTTTCGAGATATACCGCTACCCTGTCGCCACGCTCCATTCCCGACGCCAGGAAACTGCCCGCGGCCAACCCGACCGCGTTCGCCAGTTCCGCATAGCGCAAGCGCATGCAGCCGTACACCAGCGCTTCCCCTTCCGGCGTGCGGTTTGCAGCCCGGCTTATGAAGTCATGAACGAGATAGGTCATCAGGGCAGAATAACGTTTCAGATTTATACGTCACCGAAGTGTGACTCACATGCCGTACCGTGCGTAATCCCGTGCGGCGTGCCTCGGTGGACCGCTAACCGGAGAAGGCCGCGGGACGGCGGCCACGGGACGGGGAAATTATGCCAGACAAGCTGCCAGCTACCAGCGTAATCCTTGCCTGGTCCACCCGTGGTAACGCTTATAATTGCGCACCTGTCCAGTTGCGCCGCTCTCATTCACAATAGCGGCACCGTCTTTTGATCTACTGGCAGGAAGAACATCACAGGAATGCAAAACCGGATGAAACGCGTCAGCATTTGCGATAGCTTCGATGCTCTACCCAAGCCTTTTGAGGATATATTCCTCGGCCCCGCGCCCACCGTTTTTTTCTCCAGCCTTCCCTGGTTTCGTCATTTTGTAGAAACCGTTCTTTCGCCAAACAATAGTGTGCGGATTTATGGCGTCAATTCGGCGCATCCGGTTGAAGGCCTCGCCTTGGTGCTGCCCATGCGTCAGGAGATTCCCGGGCCGGGAAAGATCGGTCTCCGCAAACTGACCGCGCTGGGCAATTACTACACACCCCTGTTCAACCCGGTCACGCCCGGGCGAAACGGCTGCACGCAAGCGGACCTTGACTCGCTGGCGCGTGCGATCGCGACTGAACAACCGAAATGGGACATCGTCGATTTACACCCGCTGCAAGCGGAAGGCCCGCTGTTCGATGGCATCCTTAACGCGTTCCGCGCTGCCGGCATGATGGCCGCAAGCTATTTCTGCTTCGGGAACTGGTATCTCGAAGTGAATAATCGCTCCTACCGCGAATACCATGACACGCTTCCCTCCCGTCTGCAAAATACGATACGACGTAAAAGCGGGCGATTGGCAAAGACAGGGCGACTACGCATCGAGATCGTTACCAATGACGACCGTTTGGCCGATACCGTCACCGCATTCGAGCAGGTCTACAATTCGAGCTGGAAAACTCCCGAACCCTATCCCCAGTTCATCCCCGGGCTGATTCGTATTTGTGCCGAGCGGGGCTGGCTGCGCATGGGGATCGCGTATCTCGACGACGAACCGGCCGCCGCGCAACTCTGGATCGTGCATGAAGGGATCGCTTCGATCTACAAGCTCGCCTATGACGAAAGATTTTCCGCCGAATCGGTAGGTTCAATCCTGACCGCGCGGCTCATGCAGCATGTGATCGATATCGACAAGGTGCAGCAAGTGGATTTCCTTTCCGGGGACGATCCCTACAAAAGGGACTGGATGTCACACCGCCGCGAGCGTCGGGGTATCATTGCCTACAATTTGCGCACGACCTACGGCTTGCTCGGCGCACTAAGGCACACGGGCGGCACACTCTGGAAACGGATTGCGCCATCAAGAGCCGACGGAACCAACGATCCGCCCCAAAAAGACAGCGCGATCTGCGACAACCGGCCACGATAGTTCTGGAGTAATCATGGGGCACCTCGAAGAGGTAAAAGATATTCTCTCGTCCGTGTTGAGTCTGGGCGAGCGCAGAAAAACGCTGGACGCCGATACCGCACTGCTCGGCAGCCTTCCAGAACTGGATTCCATGGCTGCGGTCAACCTGATCACGGCGCTGGAAGAGCATTTCGGGATTGCAGTCAACGATGACGACATCAGCGCCGAGGTATTCATGACGGTCGGCAGCCTGGCATCGTTCGTCGCTCAAAAAATGAGCGCATGAGCAGCGCTAAGACCGGCATGCCGGCAGAGCCTTTCTTTCTAAAGATCGGCGGAGGACAACGTTTCTGCCTGTACCACCCGCCCCATTCCGGCGTTCGGCCTGCGGGTGCACTGATCTATATCCATCCCTTCGCTGAAGAACTGAACAGATCAAGGCGCATGGCGGCCCTGCAGGCGCATATGTTTGCGGCGGCCGGCATGGCTGTGTTGCAGATCGATCTTTCAGGTTGCGGCGATAGCAGCGGCGATTTCAGTGACGCGACCTGGTCCGGCTGGAATGCGGACCTGGCGGCTGCATGGGATTGGCTGCAAGCCCGCTTGCCGGGGCCGATCGGTCTTTGGGGGCTGCGGCTGGGTGCGTTGCTCGCTCTTGCGTTTGCACAGGCATCGACCCGTCCGGTCGACCGGCTGGTACTTTGGCAGCCGGTGGTCAATGGTGAATCGTTCCTGACGCAGTTTTTGCGCATGCGACTGGCAAGTGACATGCTGCTCGGTTTGAGTGGCCAATCGATGGGAACCCAAGAGATGCGCGAAGCGCTGGCTCGGGGCGAAACGCTGGAAGTTGCCGGCTATGCGCTGGCGCCGTCGTTGGCGGCCAGCATCGACACCTTGAAGCTTGCTGAGCTTGCCGTAACTGACATGCCGGTACACTGGTTCGAGATAGTCACGGAATCAACCCTTCAGCTTCCGCCGGCAGCTGCGCGCATTGTGGATTTGTGGACCTCGCAAGGCGTCGATCTCCATACCCAAGTGATTCCTGGCGATAAATTCTGGATGTCGCCAGAAATTGCCGAGTGCCCTGCCCTGCTGTCCGCCACCACCTCAATGCTTGCCTAGGAGCGGTGCCGTGGATTTTGTCGAACAAGCACTAAGCTTTCGCTGCCATGGCTCCTCGTTATATGGCGTTCTCAGTTTGCCCGAACAACCGTCACCGCGCGGCGTCCTCGTTGTCGTTGGTGGCCCCCAATACCGCACCGGCAGCCATCGCCAGTTCGTTTTGCTGGCCCGCCAGCTGGCGGCAGCCGGCATACCGGTGATCCGGTTCGACTATCGTGGCATGGGCGATAGCGAAGGAGGTGTTCGCAGCTTTGCGGATGTGAATGACGATATCCGTGCAGCCGTGGATCAATTCGCGATGGAAGTGCCTGCCGTCAAGGAAGTAGTCATCTTCGGCCTATGCGACGCTGCTTGTGCGGCGCTGTTTTATGCATACCGTGATCCGCGCGTATGCGGACTTGTTCTGGCCAATCCCTGGGTCAGAACAAGTGAAGGCCTTGCCAAGACTTACTTGAAGCATTACTACCTGAAGCGCCTGTTCGAGCGCGAGTTATGGCAAAAAATACGTCGCGGCCGTTTTGAATATGCGAAGGCTGCTCGTTCCCTTTTTCGCGTACTTGCTACCGTTTCGTCGAGCTGGCTCAAGAAACCTCGTGGGGCGCTGAATACGGCTGGCGCAAGCTGCGACCGCGACATGTCATTGCCCGACCGGATGCTTGAGGGCCTTCGCCATTTTGGTGGAAATGTTCTCTTTATCCTGAGCGGAAATGACCTGACTGCGAACGAGTTTCTGAATCTGATTGAAGAATCGAGGAACTGGAAAAAATCGCTCAACTCGCCAAAGGTCATGTGTCGCACTTTACCGGACGCAAACCACACCTTCTCACGACGCGATTGGCGTGATCAGGTAGGGCTTTGGACCAGGGAATGGATCGGCTCGTTTTGATACATTGCCGTTCACGGGAAGCTGACGCGACTACACCTACGGTTGGGAATCCCGGCGCAGACAAGCCGAAAAATCTTCGAACGCGCCATAAGCCGGATTGCGTGGACGTGTGCTGCCGCAAAGATCCAGAGGAGCAGGACTGATGGTCTTGCGCCGCGGTGAGTCATCGGCCCACTGAAAAACGGTTGCGGCGTCATCGGCGAATAAACGCCGAATCGGATGGATACCGAGGTAGAGACTTGTCATGGACGTTTCAAGGTTGTCGACTCGACGTACAATGCCTTCATCCCGAATTCGGATACTGCCATCCACGAGGTTGCCTTCGACATCGGCACTGCTCTCCGGAAATCGCACGACAATCCCGCCTGTATCGATAATCGTGTTGTGCAAAATTTTGCTGCCCGCGCTGCGATTGACATAGATACCATCGTCGGAACAAGAGGCAATCAGATTGGACGCGATGACGCCCTTGTCCTGTTCGGTAATGCAGCGTCGATCGCGGCAATACTTTTTACCGGTGCCACCTCCTCCCAACGACAGGCCCACCCTCTGGCCCGGGACAGCTTTCAAAAGATTTTCGCAAACCACCATATTTTGTTCCAGCCGGTTGTCCGCGCCTCCGCCTTTTACAAACGCGCCGTAACTGATTTTGTCCGAGCCTCCTTTGACAAAGTCGGTAATCAGGTTGCGCCGAATTTGCCAGCGGCTCGCAGCGACCAGGTCGATCGGCGTAACAGAATGATCGGTGTTTCGAACACCGGTGTTCGTCAACGTGTTCCCATCGATAATTCCGTCATCCGGCATCTGGCCGGATGCGCCATTGATTTTAAAGTGGGCGTTGAAGTCAACAATGGTGTTGTTCCGGGCAATGAAATGATGCGCGCCCCCAACCACGTGAAAAGCATGCTCGCAATTGTTATGCTGCTGGCATACGCCCCGGATGAACAGATTCTCGAAGGTCCAGTAGGGGGCAGTAACCAGAAATCCTTCGTGGGTATCCAGTTCGAGCATGACGGTACCGGGACGGTCCGCACGAATGACAATCCGGTGTTCGCTGGTACCGGAGTTTGCAACCGCGATGTATGGTTGATGGAACTGGTACTTCCCGGGCGCCAACAGGATTGTCTGCCCGGGTTGCGCATTGGTAATTGCGCTAAGCGCCTGTTCCGTCGTATCGACACGGACAACGTTCGTCAGATTTTCCACAAGTCCTGATCGCGTGTTGGAGACGGTTTGCGCACCGAGGTGTAGCGGAATAGCGACCCGGATCGGGCTTTCGCCTCGATCGTGAATCATTAATCTGCGCGCGACCCACTCGCCGGTCTCGACAATGATCGGATTGTGTTGCGATACCCGATGCTCAATGTATGGAGCAAGCGAGCGCGGAGGTACGCCGAGCCATTCGACGAGATAGGACGCAAGAGCGGTACATGCAATGACAAATAAGGCAATTGCAATTAGAGCATAGCTAGGCTTTCGCCGAGAATGCCGCCCGGTTGCCCTCTGCTTACGAGTGAAGACGCTCAAAATACCAGTCCATCGCCTGACGCAATCCCGCTCCTACAGAGTGCGTCGGTTCAAACCCGAGGAGTGTTCGCGCCTTGGAAATATCGGCCTGCGAATGCCGTATGTCACCATTGCGGAATTCACGATATTTCGGCCGATGGGCTTGCACATGCGGGAGCCTCTCAACCAGCAATGAGCACATCGCCTGGTAAAGCTCATTAAGTGTCGTACGATCACCCAAGGCGATGTTGTAAACCTGGTTGACTGCTGCCGGGTCGCTTGCCTGCGCTGCCAGAATATTCGCCTGAACAACGTTATCGATGAAACAGAAGTCGCGGCTGGTCTCGCCATCACCATTAATCGCGACTGTCCCGTTTTTGATTAACGCAGAAATCCATAACGGAATTACGGCGGCATAAGCGCCATTGGGATCCTGTCTGGGCCCGAAGACATTGAAATAGCGCAGCCCGATAGGCTGGATTCCGTAAGTCCGCGCGAACACGTCGGCGTAGAGTTCATTAACCAGCTTTGTCACCGCATAAGGCGATAACGGCTTTCCAATCTGGTCTTCGATCTTGGGAAGTTTCGGATGGTCTCCATAAGTGGAGCTCGACGCTGCATAGACGAATCGCTTGACCTTTGCGTCGCGCGCGGCCACCAGCATGTTCAGGAAACCAGTAACGTTGCTTGCGTTAGTCAGGATCGGATCTTCAATCGAGCGGGAGACGGATCCAAGCGCTGCCTGGTGCAACACATAATCCACACCGTCGCAAGCCTTGGTGCAGTCCTCCAGCGATCTGATATCGCCTCTGATGAACTGAAAATTGCGCCATACCTCTGCGCCGACCAGTTCCTCGATCTGCTCGAAATTATGGAGATAACCGGCGGAAAGATTATCCAAACCGGTAACTCTCTGGCCTAATTTCAGAAGTTTTTCAACGAGATTAGATCCGATAAAGCCTGCTGCACCAGTAACCAGCCAATGATAGCGATGGTTACGCAGATGTTCCTGCACTTCCTGATATTTCGTCATTCCCTTGCACCCACCTCTGCGAGACGATTAGAGACGCCAAACCGTCAAGCCGGCCTCGCGCAGCGCAACGTGATCGAATTGCGACTTTACATCAATGAAACAGCCTTTTTTTACAACCTTCGAGAGAAGATCGGACAAGGGGCGGGCAAGCAGTTCGCGATGCGACACGGCCGCAATGACCGCGTCTGCACACGGAAGATTTTCCCATGATTCCAGCGTTACACCATATTCATGCTTGGCTTCCTTCGAATCTGCGACCGAGTCATGGACATGTACCGTCACGCCATACGACTCCAGTTCGTTGATCAGATCGGCAACCTTTGAATTGCGCAGATCCGGGCAGTTTTCCTTGAAGGTCAAACCAAGCACATTGACCCGCGCGCCGCAGACATTGACACCGGCACGGATCATCTCCTTGACGGTCTTTTCGGCGACGAATTTCGCCATACCATCGTTGATGCGCCGCCCCGCCAGAATGACCTGCGGATGATAGCCGATCATTTCTGCTTTGTGCGTCAGGTAGTAGGGATCGACTCCAATACAATGACCGCCAACCAGTCCCGGGCGGAACGGCAGGAAATTCCATTTGGTTCCGGCCGCCTGCAAGACTTCCAGCGTATCGATGCCGATCTTGTCAAAGATGATCGCCAGTTCATTCATCAGAGCGATGTTCAGATCGCGCTGGGTGTTTTCGATAACTTTCGCGGCTTCAGCAACCTTGATGCTTGATGCTCGGTGGACGCCGGCCTTGATGATGGATTCGTACAAGCTGGCAATCCGTTCCAAGGTGCCGGCATCATCGCCAGACACCACCTTCAGAATGGAAGTGAGCGTGTGCTCCTTGTCGCCAGGGTTAATGCGCTCCGGAGAAAACCCGACATGAAAATCAGTCTTCCACTTCATGCCGGAATGTTTTTCCAGCAGAGGAACGCACACCTCTTCGGTCGCTCCTGGGTACACCGTCGACTCAAAGATCACGATGGCGCCACGCTTCATGTGCCGCCCCACTGTTTCGCTGGCGCCTGCAAGGGCCGCGAAATCCGGCTGGTGCGCCAGATCAACGGGAGTAGGAACGGCAACGACAATATAATCAGCCGCTGCTAGCAGAGCCGGATCGTTGGTAACCTCCAGGCGTTCCGCAGCACGCAACTCCTTGGATGAGAGTTCGCCAGTAGGATCGACAAACTGTTGGTAACTTTTTATCTTGCTGGCGGATAAATCAAAACCAATTGTCCGCTGCTTTTTTCCGAACTCCACAGCAAGCGGCAAGCCAACGTAACCAAGTCCGACAACGGCAACAACGCTCATAGATATCTCTCTTACTTGCTAAAAAAATATTTCTTTTTGAATATATCAGATACATGCAAGAAAATCATCAAACTACTCTGCGCTTCCGCTTGGATTATTTGGCAAGAACAATCATGTCCAGTGCGAAAGGGACATAAATAGCATCTGGATAAATCGAAGGCCGATTTCATCGACTATTGCGTATGGAACAATTTAATCGATTCCATCACAAAGGCTCACCGGAACTGGACATGGCTCCAATGCAAATGGATTGCCAACCGTATCGGATGCAGGCATGCCAAGCGAATAAATGCCGAGCCGAGCCGTGATCGCATTGGCAGCATGACGAATCTTGCCAAATAGAGTGAGCGCGCATCGTTATGCTCTATAAATGAATGCAAAAAAGGACCCGCAATAGCGGGTCCTTTCGTTAACGCGGCTCGATTTCTTATCTGTTTCTGGATTTGCGACGGACAAATGCCAATGAAAGCATTGCCAGGCTCAACAGGAAAATAGTGGATGGCTCGGGGATTGAGCTACCAGAAATCTGCCCCGTGGAAGTCGCGAGAAAATTCTGATTACTGAATTGCGATGAAGCAGAAGACAACAGATCCGCTGCGAACGTTTTAGTGTTCGTATCAAAATTTGATGCAGCGATGCCACCGGTTACAGCAAAATAGGTGGAAAGAGAACCCGAAGCAAAGCTTAAGGCATTATCGAACTGATTAGTCACAGCCGTCAGTTCAAGGAACAAGTTCCCATCTGCAGCCTTGCTCGCGGGACTGTTGCTGACATCGAAATCCGGGGTGTTATCGACATACAAGCGGAGCCAGCCATTGCTAAATGCTCCCGGCCCCGTAACAGCAAAACCGCCAAAGGTAAACGTAAGTTCACAGCTTGCACAGAATGTACCTCCAGTCGAGGAGGCAGTATCACCGTAGCTGATGCCATTAAACTTGAAAATCTCGCCAGCACCTTGCAAGACATCGCCCACCTGCACCGTCCCTGGATTAATAGCTTTGCTGTAATCTGGAGCTGCATTGACAACATTCGCCACCTGGTTTGTAGACGTGGTGAAAAATTGATTAAATTCATAGCGCGCTGTGAAGTCGCTATCGGTAAGACTCGTTGCGTCTGGATCCCAACTCACACCGCCAACATTAATCACCGATGCATGTGCCCAGCTACTGAAGGCTATGGCCAGCGCCAATCCGGTCAGCAGTTGTTTGAAATTTTTCATCAGATCACCTTTTGGTTAAAACGGCCTGCTTTATATTATCGTTACAGCAAATCATTAAGCAGGTACCATGCCAAGCCAAACAAAAAATCATAACTTATTGATTTTTAATATTTATTTAAAAAAAACAAGAGAGACAAAACACTCTCTCATTTTTTTTGTAAAAAAAATCGACAGGTGACTTTGCGTTGTTTATTAATAACGACCCGGAGCAATCAGACCATCCGGGTCAATACTCTTTCGTAACCGCTCATGAAACATCTTCGAGTCGCTCTGCAGCTCGGAAAGCATGTTCATCGCCCCAATGCCCACCCGGTAGGGGAAGAAGCCTTGTGCTCGGCCTTCCCGCAACAGCTCGTGATAGCAATTGGTGGCCGCTACCAAGGCCTGCTTGTTGTTGCGATCGAAAACGAGAGGGACGGTGCTATCGAATAATTTGTCGCTAACCGAGGTAAAGGTAAGGAGGGGCTCGATCCCATGTGCTTTCGTAATGCGCATAACCATGTCCGCATAGGCACGCGCGATTAGTGGACGCATTGGCACCAACGGCGCATACCAGATCAATCCACAGCCGTCGCGCGAAGGGTCGAGAGACGGCCCGCGCGGCGCAGGGTTGCGCCAGTATGCAAGAGGCAGCGCCGTTTCGTTAGGAAACCCATTTGCGAGGTCGAGCGCTTGTGCGAGCGTGTTCGCGGTGCTTGCAAGTCGCTGTCCAGTCATCCCCGGGAGCAGACTGGCGACCTTCGACAAGGTTTGCGCCTTTTTCCGGCTGAAAAATACAAGCCGTGTGGCGACACCGGAGAGCGCGATCTTTATTTCCTTTTGCGCTGCGGCGACGATCCGATTCGTGCCATACAGAGTTGCGAATCCCGTCCAGGGAGATACTTGATACTGCCGTCCAAGCTCATGAACAAGTTCTTCCGGAATCAAACCGTTGGTGTCCAGGCGATCCTTCGGATAAGGGGCTGACATTGCCAACACCCGATGGCGATTCATCAGATTAATGCCGCCGACCACACCCGGCAAACGGGAAAGAATGGCCTGCACCCGCTCTACCGCGGGCCCCAGCAAGGCATCACTTTTCAGTGTAAAGAAACATGCCTTGACACACTCCGGACGATGCGCCAAGGCAATGGACATGCGAGTGACGATACCGAAACCGCTTTGCGTAAACAAGCCCGAGGAATACGGGCCAATTCCGTATCGGAAGAGGCGCGCGAGATCCTCGCCGCCGGCTTCCCTCAACGCCGTGCGATACCGGCTGCCATCGGCCAGTACCGCCTCGATATCAGTGACTGCGCCAAAATGATCCGTATGCGGCGTAATGCCATAGCCTCGCTCCAACGCATTTCCAACCAGGCTGCAGTGCGGCCCTCCTCCAGTCACAGGAACCAGAAAAGGATGGTCGCCCGATATCAAAAATTCGGCGAGCATTCCTTGTGTCACTCCCGGCTCCACAGTCACGACACCCAGCTCTGCATCAAAGTGAACAATTTTCCGCAGCCGCGACAGATCGATGATTACGCAATCGTCGCGGGCAGGAAGCGCTGTGCCATAACCCCAGTTGCGCCCGGTGCTGATCGGGTAGACCGCCACCTTATGCCGCTGCGCTATGCGCATCGTGTCTACAAGAACGGCGGCGTTCTCTATGCGTAAGGCAGCCGGTATTTTTCGCTCGATGCCACTTGCGTCCGCACCGTATGCGCGCTGCGCGGCCTCACCTTGCAACAAGCAGTCCGAGCCCAGCAGGCAGCGCCAATCGTTGATCGCCGCCGTAAGATTCATCATGTGCAACCTTTGAAATAGACCTTGTGAAATCAGTTCGATTTAATTGGAGCAAGATCAGACAGTTTTGCCCTATCGGGACACAATCAACGCCAGCCTCTCGACATGCCATCTGCTGGCCCGGAAGCTAAGTTAGCTGGTATGGCACTGCCTGGCACTGCCGGTCGCACGCGTGGGACTCCGGCATTCAATTCAGGACGATGAGTCTCTGTGTAATTCCCTCTTCTTCACGCGGAGAGAAAAAATAAGGGTACAACGACCTTGTGGCTTCGGCATGATCGCTTGTTCCGCCATACTTTTTGATCTGATCCTCCATGTCATCGAGGCCGATCCAGAGCAGATATGCCGGCGCATCGACACGCGTGTTCGTCCTCAGCTCCCCCTTTTGCCGGAATCCGAGCATTCTCTCGTAATAGCGTCGATGGCGCGGGTTTACCTCGATGAAGGCATCAGTGCACTGATGAAGGCGACGTGCATAGATAAAGCAGATGTGGAAAAGCGAGGCAAACGCAAATGCCGACTTGACTTCGACATCGAACGCCAGCTTGGTCAATTCGCAAAGCTTGCGATCCTTGCCGCGATATCGATCGATTTCGTCTTTGAATGTCTCATCTGCCAGCAAGCCGACCGTCGAATCGATGGAGAGCGTCACCGTACCGATAAGCGCTTCCCTCATGAATGCGGTCAATGTGATCCGATTCGGGCTCTGCGTGACCTGATGTGAGCCGGCATACCCTCGCCATGAGTACATTTTATTAATCAGCATACTTGCCGAATTGCGCCCGGACTCGGTGTCCGCAAGGCGGATTCTGAAGTCGCGGGTGCTTAATACAAACGCATCGCCAGGATCGGGCTGCGACGGTCCGGCGGCGGACGCGCGCCAGTCGCCATTGCCATTTGACGCTGCAGCGTTCCTGACAACGGTACTCATGGTGCCTTGATGAGAGATCGACATCTGGCTATTCCTTACCGATGGTGTCCGGTCCCCGCTCTTGAATCCAATGCATATTCGCGCTCCCGGGATTCGTGAAGCCTTACTGAAGTTGTCCCAGCAAGGCCTTCGCTTCATCCGTATTGGCGAACGGCTTGCTGGAAGCCAGCAATTGCTCGAGTTCCTCGCGTGCTTTTGCTTTCTCTCCCGCCTTGATCAGACCTTGTGCAAGGTGATACCGAATATCAGGCAATCCGGACGCCAGAGATGATGCCTTTTGCAAAAGCGGGAGTCCTCGGTGGCTATTGCCCTGCTCGACGAGGAGCCAACCCAGGGTATCAAGTATTGCTGCGTTATCGGGAACGATGCTGTATGCCTTTTCCGCAAACTGCAGTGCGCGTGGATCTTTTTCTTTCTGATACAACAGCGCCAGGTTATTCAGCGCCCCGGCATTTTTCGGATCGGCCTGCAGTACCGCCTGGTACTGTTCGATCGCCTGCTTGCTTTTCTGAGCCGTGAAATAGACAGTGGCCAAGTACATGCGGGTCGATGTATCCCCTGGATGTTCGGCAAGCCATTTGCTCAGGCGTACCTCTCCATCCTTGTCTTTTCCGATACGAATCTGCGCTTGATGCAACTTAATCAGGACAAGGCCGCTTTTTTGAATCGCAAAAGCGTGTTCATATGCAGCGATGGCAAGCTCCGGCTTCTTTTGCGACATCAAGATGTCACCCTCCAGCAGGTAACCGGTATCACTGTTGCGAGGCTGTTTTTGAAGCTGTCGCGCAATCGTCAATGCCTGGCCATGATCGCCCTTGTGCGCAATGACGGTTGCCAGCATCACTTGTGCATCCGGATACTCCGGTTGAAGCGACAACGCAATCCTCAAGGCTTTCTCGGCAGAATCCGGATCGTTCATGCCGATATAAATGGCAGCGATTCTGAACTGAGCGAGCGCGGAATCCGGCGCCAGTGAGATAAGCTTTTTATAGCTTTGCAGTGCGGATGTTGCATCGTTGTTGACAAGCTGCGTTTGCGCCAGCATATCGAGCACGTCCGGATTGTCCGGACTATCTGCTTGCAGTTTTTGCGCGAACGTCAAAGCCTTTTGTTTTTCACCGGTTCGAAGGTAGTGTGCGATCAGCACCAATGCCGGTTTCAAATCATCCGGTTTCACGTTGCTGGCACGCTCAAGCCATGTCGTCGCATCCTCTTTGCGCCCTTCAGAGAGGGCGAGACCAGCCAGGGCCGTCATCGCCTGCACGTTCTTCTTGTCGATTTCAAGAAAGGCTTCGAGTCGCTTTTTGGCAACACTCGGCTTCTTGTCGCGAATATCCATCTGTGCCAGGTTTGCAACCGCCGGGAAGTAACTAGGCTGTAGCGCGACGGCTTTTTGAAAACAGGAACGTGCCTCCGCTGTTTTCTGCAATGCAAGGTAGACCCCGCCTTTCAGATTTTGCACCAGAGGATTATCGGGTTGGGATTTTTCCAGCTTTGTAACAACTGCAAGTGCCTTGTCAAACTCCTTCAGCCTCATGTGCGTCATGACGAGTAGAATGCCGGCCTGCGTCGGTTGCGAATCCAGCGTGGTAGCCAATTCCAGTTCGGCAATCCCGCGCGCGTTCTCTCCCTGCGCCAGTCTGCTCATCCCCAAAGCAGTTCGAATACCGGCAACGTTCGGTGCAAGGGCGCTCGCTTTTTCGAAATACTCGGTCGCTTTTGAATAGTCCCGGGTCTGCATGTAGGTTTCACCCGCAAGCCTCAGCAATTGGACGTCCTTTTCCCCGTCGTTGAGCAGCGGTGTCAATGCCTTGACGGCAAGCCCTGTTTCGCCATTCTTCAGGAAGGTTGCGACAAGCAATTGGGATGCATACGGATGACCTGGCGTTCTTTCCAGGAATTTCTTCAAGTGCTGTTCCGCTTGCTGCGTAGAGCCAAGCGCATATTCCACCGCGGCGGCAAGAAGAACACTCGGCATGTGATCGGGCGCCACACGCAATACCTGCTGGATTGATTCCAGGGCTGCGGCATTCTTGCCCTGTTTGAATTCGAGCAAGGCTTGGGTGTAGGGGATCAAAAGTGCATTGTGGTCATGCTTTCGCGCGGCATCGAGTTCAGCCTTGGCAGCATCAAACTTTCCCGCACTGATTTGCAAATGGGCTATCGCGATGTACCCGGATATATTGGCCGGCTTTATTTCGATTGCCTTGGTATAGGCCGCAATCGCGTCATTGGTCTGGCCTTTGGCGCGCAGCAAATCACCCTTGAAAAGCCAGGCTTCACTATTGGCAGGACTTTTGGCCGTCGCTTGTTCAATCAGCTTGAGAGCGCCGTCCACATCTTGTCCTGCAAGTGCCAGCTTTGCCGCTCCAACCAACGCATCTCCGAAATCCGGCTTTTCCTTCAATGCAAGATCAAAAGACTCCCTGGCCTCCGCTACCTTGCCAAGCGCCAGATAGGCGTCACCGCGCACGGCAAGAAAGCGCGCATCCGGCTTTGCGCCAGCAGGCTGCCTTACTTCATCAAGAACCTTTTGAAACTGCCGCTCAACCAGCAAAACCTTGCCCAAGGTCGGCAACAGATCATCCTGACTCGCACCAAGATCCAATGCCTTGCGTATTTCTTTCTCGGCGGATCGGGCATCGCCCGTCTCGTAATAGATAGCCCCCAGCAGACTGCGCGCTTCCGTCGTGTCCGGACTTTTCTGAAGCACGTTTTTCAACTGAATGATGGCGGCTTTCGTCTCGCCCTTCTTCTGATACGCCTTTGCTTCAGAAATCAATGCCTGCACATCCTGACCGTTTCCGCATGCCGTCAAACCAATGCCAAACAGGATGGCAAGCGCAAGCGATGCGATCAATTTTCTGTTGTGTGTATCCACTATGTATTTCCCCAATTCACTTCGGTATCGCGTTAATACGCAAGAGTCAGCTCGCTCGGATTTGCGGCTGGAAAATGCAAGCAAAAAATATCTCGTCTTGAGGTTTCGAAAGAGGCACGATCCGTCTCATTTTCAAAAAAAAGCAATTAAATTGCGTTAAGATTAACAAATCGCAAGAAGTTTGGGCAGAGGAAATTGCATTTTTTGTATGAAAGTTGGAGCGAGATGGGGCAGTGGAAAATGTCCTCGCCCAAAGCGTGTTTTTTATTAATTTTTTTGGCCGCGAGCACAGAGAAGAATACTTTCTCCACCGCGAGGTGGCTGACCGGCCCGGTTTCCACTCTCAAATGTCCAAAACGGTTTGCACGCACCAGTGACATCCCCCTTTAACGGCGAACGACCACAGCAAGGTTGACCAACGGACAGAGGGGTACGAGCGGAATCGGCGAATCATGCAGATGCATGAAGCCAAGCAAGGTTAGTTATTAAAATGAAAATGATTTAATAAAATTCCTCCCATATTTGCGGTACAGCATGAATGTTTATCTGATTATATTTTGTTAATTTGCGACAACTGCCCGCACGGCACTCGTTTATGTCGCTAGAAATAGATAAAATACCAATCCTTTGACCGAGCTCGGTAATATTTTGTTACGTTTTTCGGATTCTCGCCCATTCAAATAGCCGATCCGGCAGAGGGCGACCGAGTGGCTGGCCGGTTCCCAAACTTCCGGAGCGCAAGATGTTAAGGATTTCCAATCACTTTGTTTCCACAGCGATTGCCCTCCTGCTCGCTCTGGAGTCTCTCGTATTGATCGGGTCCGCTTATCTTGGTGTGTCGCTTCGATTCCTGGACGTGGATTCGCCGTTGTCGCTCCAGGTGGAAAGCCTTTTCCTGTCCGCCTTTTCATTTGCCGCCGTAATGATTTTCAGCATGACTGCCCTGGGAATGTATCAGCTCAGTTTTCGTGAAGGATTCAGAGCAACGCTGCTGCGCCTGATGCCTTCGTGCGTGCTGGGCTTTATGCTGGTGACTCTCGTCTTTTACGTGCTGCCCGAGCTGTACCTCGGCCGCGGCATCGTCGGATTCATGTTTCTCGTTGCAGCGCCGGCCATTCTGATTGTCAGAGTGCTGTTTTTCAAGTCGGCAAAAGCCAAATTGTTGCAATCGCGCGTGCTGTTTCTCGGCGTCGGCGCACAGGCCAGGGAGTGCCGTGTGCTGGCCGAGGATCCTCGAATGGATCATAAATATCATATCGTCGGTTACGTTCCGGTTCCCCATGAGGAATGTTGCGTCTCTCCATCCCAATTGCTGCCGATGGAAGGCTCGCTGATGGATATGGTCAAGAAAAACGATGTGAACGAGATTGTGGTCGCGGTTCAAAACCGGCGTGGCGGAGCGCTTCCGATTCGCGACCTGCTTATCTGCAAACTGAATGGCATCAAGGTCACAGATTCCGCTGCATTTTTTGAGCGTGAGGCATGTCAGATCCGGGTCGATTCGCTACAGCCTAGCTGGCTGGTTTTTGGCAGTGGATTCGACCAGGGTTTTTCTCGTACCGTATGCAAAAAAATCTTCGATGTGACGGTAAGCATCTGCGTGCTGATCGTCGCCCTCCCGATACTGCTGCTGACGGCCTTGCTGATTTTTCTTGAAGACCAAGGGCCGATCTTCTATCGGCAGGAAAGAGTCGGGAAAGACGGTCATCCTTTCATGGTGCTGAAGTTTCGCAGCATGCGGGCCGATGCCGAACGCGGCGGCACACCGCAGTGGGCATCGGCCAATGATCCGCGCACCACGAAGGTTGGCCGCATTATTCGCCTGCTGCGGATTGACGAATTCCCGCAAATTCTGAATGTGCTCAAAGGCGACATGAGCTTTGTCGGCCCGCGCCCCGAAAGGCCTTTCTTCGTAGAGCAGTTGTGCGAAGAAGTGCCCTACTACGACGTCAGGCATAGTGTGAAGCCGGGCATTACCGGTATGGCGCAAGTTCGCTATCAGTACGGTGCGTCGGTTGCGGACGCTGTGCAAAAGCTGCAATACGATTTGTACTACGTCAAAAACAACAGCCTGTTCCTCGATCTGCTGATCCTGATCGACACGCTGCAGGTAGTCCTGCTCGGCAAGGGAAGCCGATGAACTTCAGGCAATTCTGATGCTGGCAGCCATTGCGATATTCAGTTATACCGTCGCGGCCTGCGCCTTCCTGTTGCTGTTCGCGCTGCTGTTGATCAAATGGCGTGGCCGACAGCATGGAGTGGCCTTGGCGCTTGCCTGCCTCCTGACGGTTCTCTGGGCCGGATCGATCGTCTATTTCACGAAACACGGCATGCCGGTCACGCTCCAGACAAGTATTCTGGAGATCGTCCGGAACGCAGGGTGGTCGGCTTTCCTGCTCGGCCTGCTAAGTCTCCCCCGTCAAAAAACCTTCGGGAACGGCTTTCACATGAGCCGGCAAACTGCCGGCTACGCCACGATATATGCCGTCCTGATCCTGGCAACCATTCTGTCTTATCACGGGGTCGGCCCGGTACGAAATATTGCTCGCCTCATCAGCGGCAGCGTCGGCTATATCGGCATGGCGGTAATGGGGATGTTGCTGATCGAGCAGTTGTTCAGGAATGCTTCGGGGAAGGAACGCTGGGCGATCAAGTTCGCCTGCCTGGGCATCGGCGGCCTGTTCGCCTACGATTTTTATTTTTACGTCGACACCTTGTTGTTCAAGCGGGTCAATGTGGAGATATGGACTGCGCGCGGCATCGTCAACGCGTTCGCGGTACCGCTGATCGCAGTGTCCGCGGCACGCAATCCCTACTGGTCGGTAGGCATATCCGTTTCGCGCCGCATCCTGTTTCACTCCGTGACATTGATCGGCTCGGCGCTGTATTTGCTGCTGGTCGCGGCAGCCGGCTACTACCTGCGTTTCTTCGGTGGGGAGTGGGGCACGATCCTGCAAGCCACGCTGTTGTCCGGCGCCGGCATGTTGCTTGTCATCGTCCTGTTCTCCGGCGCATTTCGCTCATGGCTCCGGGTTTTCATCAGCAAGCATTTTTATAGTTACGGCTATGACTACCGCGAAGAGTGGCTGCGGTTTACGCGCACCCTGTCGGTGGACGGACCGGAATTGGGAGAGCGCGCCGTTCGCGCCATTGCCGAGCTGGTGGAGAGCCCGAAAGGGGTGTTATTTACCCGCGACGAGTCTGAACAGTATGTGGTAACAGCCGATTGGAATCTGACGTTCAAGCATGAACCGGAGCCGTCCGACGGCGCTCTCTGCCCGTTTTTGAAAAGCCGGCAATGGGTGATCGATATCCAGGAATATCATGCTCATCCGGAAAAATATGAAGGCTTGCGCCTCCCGGCATGGCTGCACCGTTTCCCTCAGGCGTGGCTGATCGTTCCTCTGATTCAGAATGGAGAACTGTTCGGGTTCGTCGTGCTGGCGCAAGCGAGAAGCAAGATCGTCTTGAACTGGGAAGTGCTCGATCTGCTGAAAGTCGTCGGCATACAGACTGCGGGTTATCTTGCGCGGCAAAAATCAGCGGATGAACTGGCCGTCGCGCGTCAGTTCGAAACATTTAACCGCATGTCCACCTTCGTGGTCCATGACCTGAAAAATCTGGTGTCTCAGCTCGCGCTGCTGTTGGCGAATGCGGAGAGGCACAAGGACAGTCCGGAATTTCAGAAGGACATGCTTGAGACGATCGAGCATGCGGTACAAAAGATGCGGGTTCTTTTGCAGAAGTTCAACCGCGAATCGTCTACCGAACAATCGTCGCGCGTCTTGCTTGAGCCGATATTGCGGCAAGCGATCGCGTTGAAGAGCACGGGCGAACCGAAGCCGATGCTCGATATCAGGCAAACCGGCCTGGCCGTATCGGCAAATGCAGCGCGGCTTGAACGGGTTATCGGACACCTGCTGCAGAACGCGATCGAAGCCACGCCGCGCGACGGTCAGGTCAATGTGAAGCTCACCGAACAGGACGGCAGCGCGCGGATTGAAGTCATCGACACCGGGCGCGGAATGAGCGATCAGTTCATTCGGGCGCGCCTTTTCAAACCTTTCGAATCCACCAAATCGGCTGGCATGGGCATCGGCGTGTTCGAAGCGCGCGAGTACGTACAACAGGTGGGCGGCAGACTTGAGGTGGATAGCCGTCCGGCCGCAGGAACGACCTTCCGGGTGAGCCTGCCGCTGTACCATGATGACGAAGAGAAAATTTCGAACGCAGCTTGAAGGAAAGACAAGGGGTTTCCGTGAGTCAGGAAAAGAGGAAGTTGCTGATCGTTGAAGACGACGTGGGGTTGCAAAAGCAGCTGCGCTGGGGCTTTGATGCATACGAGGTACTGCTGGCCGGCGACCGTGAAAGCGCACTGGCGCAACTGCGGCGTCATGAACCGACCGTAGTCACCATGGACCTGGGCCTGCCGCCCGATGCCGACGGCGCATCGGAAGGCTTCGCCCTGCTGCAGCAGATTCTCGCTCTTGCGCCGGATACCAAGCTGATTGTCCTTACCGGAAATCAGGATCACACCAATGCAGTGAAGGCGATCGGCATGGGAGCTTACGACTTCCATCAAAAGCCCTTCGACTTCGACGTGCTCGGTCTTGTTATCGAACGCGCTTTTTACCTCCATGGGCTGCAGCAGGAGAATCGCCGGCTGCAGCAAAATCGCGCCGACTCCCCGCTGGGAGGCATCATCAGTCGCGACCCGGGAATGCTGAAGGTATGCCGCAATGTGGAGAAGGTCGCGCCTTCCTCGGCCACCGTCATGTTGTTAGGCGACAGCGGGACCGGCAAGGAAATTCTGGCAAGGGCGCTGCATCAGTTAAGCACGCGCGGCGAAAAACGCTTCATGGCAATCAACTGCGCGGCCATTCCCGAAAACCTGCTGGAAAGCGAACTATTTGGTTACGAAAAAGGCGCCTTTACCGGCGCCGCCAAACAGACCCTGGGCAAGATCGAACTGGCCAGCGGCGGCACATTTTTTCTTGACGAAGTCGGCGATCTGCCGATGCCTCTGCAGGCCAAGCTGCTGCGCTTCCTGCAGGAACGGGTGGTCGAACGCATCGGCGGTCGCACGGAAATCCCGGTAGATGTGCGCGTGGTGTGCGCCACGCACCGGAACCTGAAGCAAATGGTCGACGCTGGACAGTTCCGCGAGGATCTCTATTACCGGCTCAGCGAAATCGTGATCACCATTCCTGCATTGCGCGAGCGGGTCGGCGACGCTGCGCTGTTGGCGCACCACTTCAAGCACAAGCTCTGCGCACAGGAGCGCCGTCCGGCGCTCGGCTTCAGCGAGGATGCACTGGCAGCGATAGCGCATCACTCCTGGGCCGGCAATGTGCGCGAAATGGAAAATTGCATCAAACGCGCGGTCATCATGGCCGATGGCCCGCAAATCACTGCGGAAGATCTGGGGCTGTCCGCTCCGACACAGCCGGAAGAACCGATCAATTTGCGCCAGATCCGCGATGACGCCGGTCATAAAGCCTTGCTAAAAGCGCTCGCCAAGGTCGACGGCAATGTAGTAAAAGCCGCCGAACTTCTCGGCGTCAGTCGCCCCACACTTTACGATCTGATGAGCAGGTACGGCATCAAGTAATATCGGGAAGGCGTGCCTGATAGCGGGACAAATCCGCGGCGCGACTCAGGAGCAAAGCTTTTCCGGTGAAGCGTTTGCCTCCTTCCCGATGGCAGGGCGCCCCATGCTGCTGATGGGTGTCTCAACCGGGCACCTATTGCAACGCCCAAGGTCACATCTGTTCGACGGACAAAGAGCCCGCCTGCCGTAGGCTCCTTTCTCTTCATCAACCATGCCATGCAATGGAGCAAGACGATGACGAACACGATAATCAGGGTTTTCAGCACTTTTTCCGATGCACTGCATGCGCGCGATGCGCTGCTCGCCTCCGGCTTCGTGGATTCGAATGTGCATCTCAGTTCACAGAAGGACGAAGCGGGACCACCGGAGGGCAACTTCGTGCTCGACGAAAAGGATACCGGCACCAACTACAACGGCAGTTTCCTCAACCGGGTGCTGGATCGCGAACCGCGTACCGATGCATTGCGCGTGCCGCCATATGCGAAGGAACGCGGCACCTTCTTGCTGGTCGTCGACACAGACGATGACGATCAGCAGGCGCGTGCCTGCGACATCGTGAACTGTTTCAATGCGATCGACGTGGATCAGCGGACCGGCAGATGACGCGCTGTCCGGCTTTGCCAGCGCCGCTCAGGCAAGGCGCTGGCCGCGTTGCAGAAATCCGCGATATTCGTCATCGGGAACGAACAGGCCGCCGGTGGTCCACAACAGATGCATCGCTTGCGGCAGCGCGTTCTGCAAGCCGTTATCGGCCAGGTAGCGCCGCCCCGCCGTCGTATTCAACAGCATTGCCGGGCCATTGAAACCGGCTGCGGCGGAAGGTTCGATGTTCAGGTTTTCGGTTTGATGCAGCAGGTACAGATGCCGGAACAGATCGTCATCGCCGACCGTGAACATTCCCGACAGCAGCGGCCGCATCATCCGCACCGCGAGCTCGGATGCAACGGCCACCGCCAGTCCGTCCGCATCGGTGCGGTTGTCGAGGCCGAGTTCATAGATCGACAGGCCCGGCCGTTCCGGATGCCGCATCTGTGCCATGAAGCACGGCGCAGCGGTCGGCTCTGCGAAGAAGCAATGCACGCTGTCGCCGAACACCTGCTTCAGCCCGAACGTGATTCCTGCCGGTGCGCCGCCGACGCCGCAGGGCAGGTAGACGAATAGCGGTGCCTGCGGGCCGACAGCAATTCTTGCCTGCGTCAGCTGGTCGCGCAACCGCAGTGCGGCCACTGCGTAGCCGAGGAACAGCGACAGTGAACGCTCGTCGTCGACGAAATAACTGCGGGGATCGGCTTCGGCATCGCGCCGCCCCTGTTCGACCGCGCTGCCGTAATCGCCCGCATGCTCGACAACGGTTACGCCACGCTTGCGCAAGCGCTCTTTTTTCCAGGGCTTCGCATCGGCCGACATGTGCACCACCGCCTTGAAACCGAGTGCCGATGCGATCACGCCGATGCTCAGGCCGAGATTGCCGGTCGAGCCGACCGCGATGGTATAGCGCGCGAAAACGCGGCGCGCGGCCGGCGCGGCCAGTGCTGCGCAGTCGCCGTTGCGATCGATCAGCCCTTGCTCGATCGCGAGCCGCTCGGCGAATTCCAGCACTTCATGAATGCCGCCGCGCGCCTTGATCGAACCGGCGACCGGCAGCGCGTGATCGCCCTTGATCAGCCATCTACCGTATTCGGCAGCCTTGCCGACCAGCGCCTGGCGCAGCGCGGAAGCGCCGATCAGTTCGGATTCGATCAAGCCGCCGCTGGCCTCGAGCTCCGGAAACAGCGTCATCAGCAGCGGCGCGAAGCGCTGCAGGCGCGCGTCGGCCGCCTCGATATCGGACAACCCGATCGGCATGCCGCGCAATGCGGCTTGCGCGGACTGATACGCCGGATTGGTCCAGAAGCAGGGCTTCCTTGCGATGAGGTCGGTGTCACCGGACAGGTTCAAAACGACGATCCTTTCCGCTGCAGGAATGCCTGCTCTTCCGGTGTCGACGTACGGTCGAGTATCCGGTTGCGATGCGGGAAGCGCCCGAAGCGCGCGATGATCTCGTGATGGCGCTGTGCAAAGCGCAGGAAACCGTCGAACATCGCTTTGTGTTCAGGCTTCGCATTGGCCACCAGCTCGCTGAACAGCTGCAGCGACTGCACCTGATCATCCAGTGCTTCCGCGTGTTCAAGCGGGAGATAGAAAAAGACGCGTTCTATCGGACGCAGCGACAGGTGCACGCCATCGCGGATGCCGTCCTTGCTCCAGGCAAGGGCCAGCGCGTCGTAATGGAATGCCTGTGCGGTATCGCGATAGATGTTGCGCGGGAATTGGTCGGTGACGAGGATCAGCGTCAGCCGGCCGCATGGCGTCGCCAACCACGCATCGAGCCGGCCGCTGGCCGCGTCTGCCACGCAAGACGCGAAACGGCGCCGCATCTCGGCATCGACGGCGGCATCCTTGGCCCACCATAGTTTTGCTCGCTCGGCGGCCACGGCCGCATCGTCCGGATTCGAGCCGAACCAGAATGCGTGGATCTCGTGCTGCATTTCCATGGTGGAGGGTGCGAAGATGTGGTCGCCGGCGCCAGCTCAGGCCGCCTGTTCGAGCCGGTTGCGGCCCAGCCGCTTGGCTTGCAGCAGCGCGCCGTCGGCCGCTTCGGTAAGGCCGGCGGCGGTATCCACGTAGGGATAAGCGGCGACACCGGCGCTGAAGGTGGCAAACAGTGCGCCGCCGGGATGCGCGTGCGGAAGTGCGGAAAAATCGTTGCGGATCCGTTCGATGACGGGATGCGCCTGCTCCAGGCTGACTTCGGGCAAGGCGATCAGGAATTCTTCGCCGCCGTAGCGGCCGATCAGGTCAACCGAGCGCAGCCGGCCCTTGAGCAGCCAGGCGAGACCGCGGATTACCTGGTCGCCGACCGGGTGGCCGTAGGTATCGTTGATCGATTTGAAATGGTCGATATCGATCATCGCGACGGTCAGCACGCCGTGCGTTTCGGTCTGGCCGACCATCGTCTTCAGCCGTGATTTCGCGGCGGTGTGATTGAGCAGGCCGGTCAGTCCGTCGAGCCGGGTCGAGCGCCGGTTCTCGCGGAAGCGCTCGATGCGCGTCTTGACCACCGCGGCCAGCAGCACCGGGTTGAACGGCTTGATCAGGAACTGGTCGCCGCCGAGACGCAACGCCTCGACCTGCATGCCGACGTCGGATTCGCCCGACAGGTAGACGATGGGCAGCGAGCTGTAGGCCGCCATCTGGCGCAGTACGCGGGTCGCTTCGACACCGTTGAAGCGCGGCATGTACATATCCATCAGCACCAGGTCGGGACGATACGATTCGAGCGCATCGAGCAGCCGGCCGGGATCGTTGATCGCGCGGGTATCGATGCCGTGCTGCGCCAGCGTGCGCTGAATCAGCGCCACTGCGACGCGCGAGTCTTCCACGATCAGCACGCGGTACTGTTCCTGCTCGTTGGTTTGCACCAGGTCGAGCACGCAATTGAGCACCATCGACGGCTGCTCTTCAGCGGGAATGGTGATATCGATGCCGGCGCGCATCAGCTCGACGATCGGTTCGATCGCCGACTGCGCGCCGAGATAGACCAGCTGGCTGGCCGGGCAGCTGGCACGTATTGCAGTAATGGACTGGAGTTCTTTCGGCTGCATGCCATGACGTGCGGGAATGAACAGCACGGCCAGTGGCTTGTCCTGCGGCAGCTGCGCCGCGTTCCATGCCACTTCGAATACCTTGAAGCCGAAGAACTGCAATTGCTGGCGCAACGCGTCGGCCATGTCGCACTTCTCGGGTGCCGTAATCATCCATACCGAACGCGGTTTGATCCAGTCGACATCGGGGATCGACACTGCCGGCTCATGCGAGCGCCGCTCCGATGCGGGTGAGCGGGAATTGGCGACCGAGCCGAACAGCGCATCGAGCTGGCGCTGCAGGGACAGGATATCCTGCTGTGAAATCGGATGGGTGGATAGATCGCCGAGGCGGGCCAGCGCGGCGTTTTCCAGTCCTTCGCACAAGCGCACCAGGCCGGGCAGGCGCAGCCGGTTGAAATATTCGGTCAGGCTGTTGACCGCTACCGCGAACTCGATGAATTGCTCGAAGCGACCTTCGGCAACGTAACGCTCCCATCGTGTACGCAGCACGTAGAGGCGGTCTTCAATCGAGTTCTGTGAAGAGGGAGTCATAACCTGCGGGTTGGCAGCGATCCTGCATTATCGCGGATACAGGTCCGTCAGGCAACGCGAAGCATTGTGCAGCGCACACGCAGCCCCGGAAAGCTCAGCTGCTTGCGGCCACGGTGCGCAAGGTATCGAGCGGTTCCGATCAACGGTATGGCTTGCGGATGAACACGAATTCGTTCAGCTTGCCGCGCTCGACTGTCAGTGCTGGCGGCGTATTTTTTACCATGGAAGCAATCTTGGGAAAGGAGTGGACGCATCCTGGATATTGCATCACAACATGGCGCGACAACGCACAACCATCATACATACCAAGCCGCTTTGCTTCGGCGACACGACACATTGCTTTACATGTTGACAAACGAGAGCGGGCAATAACGGATTTTGCTCGTCCACATTATCCATTCCATAACGCAAGCGCTCGTAGCGATAGTTGCGGAGACACAAACAAAATCAAGGCTCCGCAATTGCAGGCGACCGTTGCAATGCATATCCGCCGGAACGGCTGCTTGACCGATTTGTGCCGCAGCGTTTTTTGCGCCAGCAGCGCGCCAGGCCAGCCGCAGCCGAGGCTGCACAGATGCAGCGTGCGCTCCCTTGTGCGCGGCTGTCCGGCGCGCGCAGCGGCCTTGTCAAACGCATAAACGATGAAGGTCAACATGCTGGCGCCGAGATATACCGCACACACCGCGTACGGCAACGCGCCGGCAAAGGCGGCGCCGAACAGCACGACGAAAAATAGTATCGGGACAATCATCGCAAATGTCGTAACGACGCCAGGTCCGTCACGCAGCTCCATGCATTCAGAAAAAATACGTCAACACCGCCTGCACCATCCGCCGCTGCGGCAGTGCGCCGAACTCGCTGGTCGTGGTCCCGGCATTCAGCTGCCACTGCAGCGCGAGGTCGGCGCGGTCCCAATGATAGCGCGCCTCCAGCCATGTCATGCGGCTGCGATCGGCGACGTTCACACGCGCCAGCGCACTCAAGTCGAGTCGGTCGATGACGGCATCCTGCCAATTGGCACGCACAAACACCGCCTGCCTGGTCGGCAAGTCCTGCAGGTTGCCGGCAAAGCGGCGATAGCGCTGATAGGCCGGCAGCGCACCATGGCGCAATGCATCCCAGCCCGCGTGGTCAAGCCCCGCGCCGTTGTATTCGTATTCGAGCGTCCATGTCAGTTTGCTGGCGGTCGTAAACGTCAGGCCGGTCGCCAGCCGCGAACGGAATGCGCTGTCGTCCACCATGTTGGCAGCCTGCGACAGCAGCGAACGGCTGCGACCGGCCGACCATTCGAGATAGACAACAGTCGCATCGTTCGCCAGCGCGGTCAGGTTGAGGCCGAGCTGCGGACTCGCATGCTGTTCGCCGTAGAGCGACCATTGCGGACTGAAGCCTGTGCCCAACTGCTGGCTGCCGGACAACAGCCAGCGATTGCGATTGTTGGTGGCGCCGAGATCGGCGCTGAACGGCGCATCGCTGGGCGCAGCGGCGAGTCTTGGAGAAAACAGCGCGGTCAGTCCGCCACCGGCCCATAGCGCCTGGCCGCGCAGCATCACGCTACCGAGACGGTTGCGCCGCAAGCTGTCAGGGTCGGCGGACACCACCGAGCGTATCGCGCCGCCCCGGAAGAAATCGGTCGGATTGTAGCCGGTAGCGACACCGTAGCGGGTATTGATGCGGCCGGCATCGATGATCCGATCCGGCTGGACTTGCCAGCTCAGATAAGCCTCTTTCAGCGTGTTGATGCCGCTTTCATTCTCCAGGCTGCCCTGCCAGCTCTGATCGAACCGGTCGGCCAGTACCGCGCGCCAGCCCGGTGCCACTACGCCGTCATACGACAGTTCGAACGACAGCCGCCGGCCCTGCAGCGACGTGCTGCCGGCGCGCTGCGTGATCTGGCTCAGCGCGCTTTCGGCAAACGCGTGCCAGTCGCTGGCATGGACCGTTTGTGCCGGTGTTTGATCGGCCAGCAACAGGGCATCTGCATCCGGCGTCTGCGCCAATGCGATGCCGTCGGCCAGCAGCATCGACAGGACCAGCGCACGCATCTTCATTCCGGCTTGAAACGCGGCAGGTAGTCGCGCTGCAGCCAGGTGTCCGGGATGTCGCGCCACGCGTAATCGGAGTAGCGCATCACCGTCACCCAGTTCGAATCGAGGCCGTCGATGATCACGGTTTCGGTCGGCCGCTCGACGCCGAGTTGCGACGCGTAATGCCGATAGTATGCAGTCTTCAGCAGCTTGCCGCTTTCCGTATAGAACCGGCCTTTGACCGGACGGTTGTTCGCCGCATCGATCCACATCTCGATATGGTGATAGGTGACGTCGGGCGACGTCGCCGCCAGCGCCAGCTTGTAGCAATGGCGCGTCTGCCGTTCACCGTCCTGAATGTCTTCTTCCGCCGCCAGCGTCGCGCGGTAATCCTTTGCGAGATTGACAGTGACCACGTCGCCGTTGGCGGCCTGCCCCAGCAGCCGCTGCTGCGGCGAGATGCGGATGCTGGCCTTGCTCGAAGGGTCGTAGAACCACAAGTCGTTGCCGCTTTTCAGCATCAGCTTGCCGGCGTCGCGTTCCGGCGCGACGAAGCGCAGCAGGCTGCGGAACTGGCCGCTGTCCGGATCGGCTTTCGAATAGATCGCCAGCGTGTTGCCGCCGGTCTGCTTGCCGTTGCGGTATTCGACCAGCGTGGTCACCAGCCCGAACGGCTTGCCCGGATTGCGCACCGCGTCGCTGGCGGCGAGGATCTGCTGTGCGTCTGGCGCCGCGTGCGCCGTGGTTGCCAGCAACGCGGTTGCGAGGGAAAGAATCAGTGTTCTCATTGCCTGCTCCTACACATGACGCAACGCGTCGACGATATTCATCTTCGATGCCCGGCTCGCCGGCCACCATGCGGACAAGGCCGCCACCAGCACCAGCCCGATCGCGGTGCCGACGATCAGCCGCGTCTCGCCCCATACGCGCACCGTCAGCGGCACCGGCTCGACGCGGCCCGGCGGCAGCCAGCTCAGCCCGCTATGGTTGACGACGGCGGCCAGCGCGACCGATACCAGCACACCGAGCACTGCGCCGATCAGGCCGAGCGCCAGCCCTTCGCAGACGAACAACCGGCGGATGCCGCCGCGCCGCAGACCGACCGCGCGCAACGTGCCGATCTCGACCGTGCGTTCGACCACCGCCATGCTCATCGTATTGCCGACGGTGAACAGCACGATTGCGCCGATCAGCATCGCGATGAAGCTGAAGATCGCGGCGAACATGCCGATGGTCTGGCCGTACATCGGGTTGAGCGTCGTGTATTCCTGGATCTCCAGCGGCTGGCCTTGCAGCGTCGTGCCGAGCAGTTGCTGCAGCCTTGCCTTTGCCGCCGGCAACTGGTTCGTATGCTGCAACTGCAGCGCGATCGCAGTCACCTGCGGCGTCGCGCCGCCGTAGATCAGCTTTTGCGCCTGCGCCAGATGCATCGACACGGCGATGTCATCGAACTCCTTGACGCCCTGGTCTTCGGCTTTCACCACGTTCAGGCTGGCGACATTCGGTGCGCCGTGCGCGTCGGCGGCCAGCATTTCGATGCGGGTTTCGCTGCCGGCGGACGGTGCCGGCTTTTCGAGCGCGGACAGCGCGGCGATGTCGTCCGGCGCAGAAGCGCCGCCCTGCGCCCGTGTCGCCGCCGGCTGCGCGCAATTGCGCACCTTCAGCGGCCCGCACAATTGCAGCACGCGCGCGACGCCGTTGCCGATCACTGCCGCATCATCGGCAGTGCCGGTCAATGCCTGCGTGCGAGGCTTCTGCGGGAAGTGGTAGTCGTTCCACTGTCGCATCCGGTTCTGATCGTCGACCACGACACCGGTGCCGATCACGGTGCGCGACACACCGGCCGCGAAATTGCCGGCAATGCCGCCGAGTTGCAGCGTCGGCGTGACCACGGTCAGCATCGGTGCCAATACCGGATCGTGCTTCACGAGATCGATGATGTGCTGATAATCCGCGATGCCGTACGCGGCCGGGTTGCCGCTGCCGTACAGGAAATAATCCTTGTGCTGGATCTGCAGGTGGCCGCTGCGCTGCACATAACCGGTCTGCAAGCCGTAATTGATGTTGCTGCTGTAGCCGCCGAACAGCAGGATCGATGCGGCGCCGATCACCATCGCCAGCAGCGTGGTCAGCGAGCGGCGCCGGTTGCGCAGCAGGTTGCGCAGTGCGAGAGACAGGATTTTCATGCGGAGATCTCCATTTCTTTGCGTTCGATGCCGGTGATGCGGCCGTCGCGGATCAGCACCGCGTCGTCGGCCGCCGCCAGCACCTGCGGATCGTGCGACGAAAACACGAACGACACCTGGTGTTCGCGCTGCATCTGCCGCATCAGCGCGATGATCGCGGCGCCGGTGTGGCTGTCGAGGTTTGCGGTGGGTTCGTCGGCCAGCACCAGCTTCGGCGCCGGCGCCAGTGCGCGAGCGATCGCGACGCGCTGCCGTTGCCCGCCGGACAGTTGGCCGGGGCGGTGCCTGCCCTTGTCCGCGAGACCGACCGCGTGCAGCAGCGCTTCCACGCGCTCCCTGCGGCGCGCGGCCGGCACCTGCGCCAGCAGCAGCGGGTATTCGATGTTTTCGTAGGCGGTCAGCACCGGCAGCAGGTTGAAGTTCTGGAAGATGAAGCCGAGATGGCGCGCACGGAAGTCCGACAGCGCGTCGTCCGACAGCTTTTGCACCTGCTGGCCGGCGACGATGATCTCGCCGCTGTCGGGCCGGTCGATGCAGCCGATCAGGTTCAGCAGCGTGGTTTTGCCGCTGCCGGACGGGCCGGCGATCACGGTGAAGCGGTTGGGGCGGATTTCGAGGTCGATGTCGGTCAGCGCCGGCACGCCGACCGCATCGAGGCGGTAGGTCTTGCCGACCTGCTTCAGTATCACGGGCTGCATCATGGTCTCCGGTTGATGGGGTCGCGCCAATATAGCGACGGCCGGCGCCAGGTTCGAGCGGAATGCGACGAACCGCGGCAATGGCGGACGAAGCGCATGAAAACCGGAGCGAACGGCGGCGCCTGTAGCGCCGCTTGCGGCTATCCGCAAAGCAGGTGCTGCAATACAATTGTGAAAAACCGTCGACAACAACAGAACACCCATGGCCAAACGCATCCTGCTGATCGAAGACGAGCCGGCAATCGCCGACACGCTCACCTACGCGCTGGCGACCGACGGTTTCGAGCCGGTGTGGTGCGCGACCGGCGAGGCAGCGCTGGCGGCGTTGCGGCAGTCGACGTTCGCGCTGGCGATCCTCGACGTCGGCCTGCCCGACCGCGACGGCTTCTCGCTGTTTCGCGAGATCGACCGGCAATGGTCGCTGCCGGTGATTTTCCTGACCGCGCGCACGGCGGAGATCGATCGGGTGGTCGGGCTGGAACTCGGCGCCGATGATTACATCTCGAAGCCGTTCAGCCCGCGCGAAGTGTGCGCGCGCGTGCGGACGGTGCTGCGGCGTGCGAGCCGGAGCGATGCGGCAGCATCGTCGGCGCCGCCCGTGCCCTCTTCCGCCTCGACCACGCGCGGCGACTTCGCGATCGACGAGGAAAGAAAGTCGATCAGCTTTCGCGGCCTGCCGCTGGAACTGTCGCGCATCGAATACCGGCTGCTCAAGGTGCTGGCCGAACGGCCGGGGCGCGTGTATTCGCGCAACGAATTGATGGAACAGGCATGGGAGCATCCCGACGTCAGCCTGGACCGCACCGTCGATGCGCACGTCAAGCAATTGCGCGCAAAGCTGCGCGCGATCGCGCCCGACAGCGATCCGATCCAGACCCATCGCGGGCTTGGCTATTCGCTCAAAGAGCGCCCGTGAGCCGGCGCAACCGCATCTTCTTCGGCATCCTCGCACTGTTCGCGCTCGGCGTCGGTGTGCTGCTGTTCCGCGTCGCCAGCGATCTCGATTCGCGCTACCGCGAGTCGGCCGAGGAATCGCTGGTCGATACCGCGCATCTGCTGGCGGCCTTCATCGAGACCGACATGCGCGAGCAGCACGTCGACACGGCCCGGCTGAAAGCGGCGCTCGCCAGCGCCTATCGGCAGCGCTTCGAGGCGCGCATCTTCGGCATCATCAAGCGTCGCGTCGATCTGCAAGTCTATGTCACCGACATCAACGGCAAGGTCGTGTTCGATTCCGCCGGCGGCAGTGAAGGCCAGGATTTCCGCGGCTGGCGCGATGTGAAGCGCGCGCTGGCCGGCGAATACGGCGCGCGCACCACGCTGACCACGCCGGGCGTACCGGAGAGCGCGGTGATGTACGTGGCGGCGCCGATCCGCAGCGGCACGCAGATCGTCGGTGCGGTCAGCATCGGCAAGCCGGTCGCCGCGCAGCTTGAGCGGGTTGCCACCGCGCGGCAGAAGCTGTTCTACGTCGGGCTGATCACGCTGCTGGCCTTCCTGTTCCTGCTGCTGGTGGTGTCGGTATGGCTGGCGCGGCCGTTCGGCTTTACCGCCGACCTGCTGCGCGTGGTGCGGCAGGAAGGCGTGCGCCGCCCGCGCCGGCTATTGCGGCGACTGGCCACCGTGACGCGCAGCGCGTTCGGCGACATGCGCGACGCGCTCGCCGGCCGCAGCTATACCGAGGAATATGTGCAGACGCTGACGCATGAACTGAAGAGTCCGCTATCGGCGATCCGCGGTGCCGCCGAGCTGCTGCGCGAGCCGCTGCCGGATGCGCAACGCGAACGTTTCACCGCGAATATCGGCGAACAGGTGCAACGGCTGCAGGCGCTGGCCGACCGTTTGCTGGAACTGGCCGGGCTTGAACGGCGGCGCATTCTGGATGACATCGTGCCGGTGAACGTTGGCCAACTGGCGGAAGGTGTGATCGCCGCGCTGGAACCGACGGCGCAGCGGCGCAATGTAGCTTTACGGTCGGACATCAATGCCAGTATCGGCGTTGACGGCGATCCGTTCCTGCTGCGCCAGGCGCTGGTCAATCTGCTGTCGAATGCGATCGACTTTTCGCCGTCCGGCGCTATGGTGGAGGTTGGTGCGACGATGACAGGACGGCGCATCGAACTGACGGTAAGGGATCACGGACCGGGCATTCCGGATTACGCGCTGGACCGTGTGTTCGAACGCTTCTACTCGCTGCGGCGGCCGGATTCAGGCCGCAAGAGCACCGGACTGGGATTGACCTTCGTGCGCGAGGTCGCACATCTGCATGGCGGGGAAGCGCATCTATTGAATCATTCGGAAGGCGGCGCCAGCGCCTGCATGATTTTGCCGGCGACGAATCAGGGGTGACTGTTCGCTTGGGGGAGATGGCACTTGCTGCGGCGGGCCTTCCTGCCTTGGCCTCTCGCAAGATAGGAACTCTCTATCAATGCCAAGTAGCGTGGTTCCCTCCCCCTTGCAGGGGGAGGGTTAGGGTGGGGGTAGTGCGTTCAAGGCGGCGTTATCGTATCTCAGCCACTCTACCCCCATCCCAACCGTCCCACGTTTGGCCTTGCAAGGCCAAACGATTCGGGCGGCGCAAAGCAGTGCTTTGCGAAACCCCGTCCTCATCCCCCTGCAAGGGGGAAGGAGCCTGACCACACGGTGCTTAGGCTAGACTTCTTTGTCAGGCCCCGATCCCTATCCGCATTTGTCGTAACCGCTGCTCAACCAAAGCCTTCCACTCGGCGGTCCCATAGCCACCCACGAGATCACGTCCAATGCTTTCCCACGCTGGCGCCGCCGGGTCCAAGCCAATCGTCATAACAAACGGCGCATCGGCCACGATGAATTGCCGATCATACGGAAACAGATAGCGGCCGCTGTGTGCATGCAACGATGCACGCGCATCGTCATAGCCGGCGAACCAGTGGTTGAGCAGCGCCGAACATGTCTTGTCGTACCAGAAGCGGCCCATGTCGCCGCCTCTGGCAGCCTCGCCGCCGAGCACGATGCGCGCATGATTCCACTGATCGAAACCGGCTTCGACCGACACGATATTCAGGCAAAGCGCCAGCGGCCATTCTTCAGGAATCGTCCAGCGCCGCTGCCGCGATACCAACGACGCACGCGCCAGCGCGTCGGCATTGTGTGACACGAGCGCCTTGCGCAGCAGTCGTGCGCGGATCTTCAGTTCATCGATCAGCGCGGTCATGGCATCTCCGAAAAGTCGAGCGTCGGACTGCCGTCGATGATGCCGCGATGGCGCGCCGCGATCGCAGGCAGCGACTTGTCATGTGTGAGCCAATAGAACGGCGCATCGTTTTCCAATCCGTCCAGCACCCGACGCGCAAACGCTTGCGCCGGTTCGGCATCGCGCATCGCTTCCATCAGGTACTGGCTAAAAGGGTCGGTCGGCGCGGGCGCGCCGGGCGGCCGCGCGTTCTCGATGATCCGGCTTTGCACCATGCCCGGACACAGCGCGTGCAGCGCGACGCCGGATTCGCGGGTTTCGTAATACAGGCTTTCCAGCATGCTCAGCAACGCTGCCTTCGTCGCACGATAGAGCGCGGCGCCGGGATAGCTCAGCATTGCGGCGACCGACACGGTGACCACCGCCTTGCCGCGCGCCTGCTTCAACTGCGGCCACCAGCTCCGTAGCGTATTGAGCGGGCCCATCGTGTTGATGGCCCATGCGTGCTGCCAGTCATCCAGTGTCGCACCGAAGACGCTACCGGGCGCGGCGATGCCCGCATTGGCAAACAGGTAGTCAAGCGGCCGGCTGGAAAAGGCATCCGCAAGCTGCTGCATCGCATCGGCGTCGCTGATGTCGAGCTGAGCCGCGGTGATATGGGGAACCCCGTGAAACGGCATCTCGGCCTTGTCGATGGCAATGACATCGACGGAGCGTGCAATGAGTTCGTGGGTGAGTGCAAGACCGATGCCGGAAGCGGCGCCAGTCACTACTGCAAGAGAAGCGGTCATGTGAATCATCCTATTCGCGATCGGCTTCCCGCTGAGCCTGACGAATGGGTCGATCACATCCAGTAACGCGATGGGAAACGAAGGGTGAGAGCCTCTTTTGCGGGAGGGCATCCCTTAACGCCCGGAATTCAGGCGGCGATTGTACACCGGTTTATCGAGGTCGCAACAGAGCTTCCAGCAACGCTCTTCATGCATATGGCGAAATACGTCGAATGTAGGCTGGGATGGAATTCGGCAATTCACTCACCGCAGCGGCGCTAGCAATCCCTGCAAATCCGCCACATCAAACTTCGCCGCCAGCGCCGCATCGCTACCCAGCACGCCATCGGCCAGCGCCGCCTTGCGTGCCTGCAATTCAAGAATGCGTTCCTCGATGCTGCCCTCAACCACCAGCTTGTACACGAACACCGTCTGCGCCTGCCCGATCCGATGCGCGCGTGCCGTGGCCTGCTCTTCCACCGCCGGGTTCCACCACGGGTCCATGTGAATCACGGTGTCGGCCGCAGTCAGGTTCAGGCCGACGCCGCCGGCCTTCAGGCTCACCAGCAGGATCGGCACTTCCTTCTGCTGGAACTGCCTGACCACCGCGCCGCGTTCGGCAGTCGGCGTATTGCCGGTCAATGCCAGCCACGGCAACTGCAACGCCCCCAGCTCCGCCTCGATCAAACCCAGCATTTCAGTGAACTGCGAAAACACCAGTATCCGCCGCCCTTCGGCCACCAGCGACGACAGCATGTCGCGCAGCAGCTCCAGCTTAGCGCGTTCCATATCCGGCGGCGACGTCACGCCCTTCAGCAAATACGGATCGCAGCACACCTGCCGCAGCTTCAGCAGCGCATCGAGAATCGTGATCTGCGCGCCGGCGAAGCCCTTGCGCTGCAGCACGCGGCGCACCTGTTCATCGGACGCGACGCGCACGCTTTCATACAGATCGCGCTGACGTCCCTGCAACTGCACGCGCTTGATCACCTCGGTGCGCGGCGGCAGTTCGGCGGCCACCTCGTCCTTGCGCCGGCGCAGGATGAAAGGCCGCACCCGCTGCGCCAGCAACTGCGCGCGCAGCGTCTCGCCATTGACCTCGATCGGCTTGCGCCACAGCCGCGCGAAGCTGCGCGCATCACCGAGAAAACCCGGCATCAGAAAATCGAACTGCGCCCACAACTCGCCCAGATGATTTTCCAACGGCGTGCCGGTGATGCACAGCCGGTGCCGCGCCTGCAGACGGCGCACCGCGTTCGCGCTGCGACTCGCCGCGTTCTTCACGGTCTGCGCTTCATCGAGTATCAGCAGATGAAACGGCTGCGCCGCCAGCGCGCCAATATCGCGCCACAGCAGCGGATACGTGGTCAGCACCACATCGTGCTCGGCCATGCGGGAAAAATCGTCGGCCCTGTCCGCGCCTTGCAACGTCAGCACGCGCAAACTCGGCGCCATGCGCGCCGCCTCGGCCTGCCAGTTGAATACCAGCGACGTTGGCAGCACGATCAGCGCCGGGCAATCGAGCCGGCCCGCCTGCTTTTCGATCAGCAGATGCGCGAGCGCCTGCGCGGTCTTGCCCAACCCCATGTCGTCGGCCAGGATGCCGGCCAGATGATGTTCGCGCAGGTACTGCAGCCAGGCCACGCCATGCAACTGGTAAGGCCGCAGACTCACGCCGAGGCCAGCCGGTGCCGCCACCGCGCACGGCCCGCCGGCATTCTTCAGCCGCTGTGCCAGATCGCGCAAACCGGCAACGCCTTGCAACTGCCATCTGCCGTGTTCCCCCGCGCGTTCGCGCTGCGTCTCCAGCAAGCTCGCGCACATCACGTCGAAGCGCTGTGCATCCCACGACGACAGCCGCAACGGCCCTTCATTGCGGCGCGGATCGGTCAGCAGCTCCAGCATGTTGGCGACGATCGCCTTCAGCGGCGCGGCCAGTGCCTCGATGCGCTTGCCGCCCGGCGCGCGCAGCAGCACCAGCGATTCATCGTCGATCTCGGCCAGCTTCTTCGCATCGAGCCAGCGCGCATCGCGTTGCAGCAGGTTCGCCAGCAGCGGCACCAGGTCCAGCATCTGCCCGTCGATCTCGATGCCCAGCGTCAGCAGCCACGAACCCATGCCGCTGGTCTGGTCCAGCGCGGTGATCGTCGGCGTAGGCGCACGGCCGCGCATGCGCGCCGCCACTTCCTTGCCCAGCACTTCGCCGGTCTCGGGGCTGACGATCAGATGCCACGCATCGACCGGCACGCTCTCGTGCGCAAAGCCGGGGCGCACCACCACCGCCCAGCCCTCGGCCTGCAACACCGGCAATTGCTCGGCCCAGAAATCGTCAAAGAAATCTTCCTGCACCAGCGTCCACAACGGCCCTTGCAAAGACACCGCATTGTCCGCACGCCACTGCAGCGAATCGGCCGGCAGCGGCTGCAGGCCCAGATCCCACACGCGGTCCAACGCATCGGCCTCCGCTTCCAGATCGCGCAGCAGCACGCGCCGACCCTGCGCGTCTTCCAGGAACTGCGCGGACGCTGGACGCCGGTTCAGCAGCGTGGCCGGCGCCGAAATCTCCCAGCGCGAGCCATCATCGGCAACATAGGTCCAGTCGATCTGCGCGATCGTCACGCTGCCGCCGCGCGGACCGAAAGGCCCGGACGGCCGCATCCCCAGCAGGCCGTCGCCGCGCGTCAGCGTCTGCAACGTGATGCGCGGACGGAAGCGCCCGAGCAGTTCGGATGGATCGATCATTTCTGCGAAAAGCACGCCGTCAGCACGCCGAGATCGCCGTAACGAATCGCAATCTGCTGCCCGACCGGCAGATCGAAACTGCCCGCATACGAACCGGTGATCACCGCCTGCCCGGCCTGCAGCCCCTGCCCTCTGGAACGCAAAAATTCCGCCAGCCAGTACAGCGGCGCACGCGGATCGGCATTCGGATGGCGGCCGTCGAGGCGGCATTCCGGTTCCGCTTCAGGCTGCACCGTGATCGTCATGCTGGCGGTGCTGCGCGCCTGTTCGTCATTCACTTGCGGGCCGATGAACAAGCCCTGATTGAGCAGGCCGTCGGCGAGGTTTTCCGCGAAGCTGACGGCGGCGGGATCGGTATAGCGACTGTCGATCAGCTCCAGCGCGAGATGCGTTCGCGCGATTGCGGCGTCGATGTCTGCCGGCTTGTAGGGTGCATCGCGCGGCGGCAAATCGTGGCCGAGGATGAACGCGAGTTCGGGTTCGACGCGAACGTGGCCGGAGCGCGTCCATGCGGGGCATGGGCTGGCGGTGTGGATGGTGCCAGCGTGGATGGGGGCGAGGACGACGTTGCTGTCGAAAGGGAGTCCGCATTTCCAGGCGCCGATGCGCTCGCCGAGTTGGGTGGTGACGGCGGACTGGATTGCGAGGGCGGTGTCGGTGTTGGGCGGGCGCAAAGTCTCGGCGAGACGAGGGCCTTGTTCGCCGGCGCTGCGACGGGTGGACAGGATGGTTGCGGCGGTGGCCGCAGGTGAGGGAGATTGGGGCATTTTTGACCTCGGACGTGCTCGCTGGCGGCGCTGTCTGACGCGCTCATGTTCATAGGCTCACGACAACGAATGCCTTTGTTCGGATATCGAAAAAGGGTGATGCATTTTAGTCGGCTTTCGGCCAAGAGCAGACTGTCGCGACCGACGGCTTTCGGTTAGTCTAGGAAACTTGGAACGATTTTGGTCAAACATGATGCCGACGAACTATACCAACAGCAGGGAGGATGAAACGTGCGATGGATTACTGACGAAGACCTAAGGACATGGAGTCGCCGGACTGACGCCCGCGAACTCTTCATAGACCTCGTCGGCGATCTCATACGTGCAACTGTCGCTGATGTAAGGAAGTTCAGGTTCCCTGGTCAAAGCGCAGGAACCCTCCGCGGGTTTGATGGCGACCTAGAGACAACTGAGGCTGTCTCGAGGGTTCCAGCCAATCACTCCAAGTGGGAGTTCGGTACGACGCCCACTGGCAAAAGTAAAGCGCAGGAAGATTACGAAAAGCGGACAAATAAGACGCCAGCAGACGTGATGGCCGAAAACGCCTTCGTGATGCTCAACTTACATTCATGGGATACCCCGAGGGAACCTCTGGCCACTTGGTTGGCTGAGCGAGAAGCAGAGGGGAAGTGGCGAGAGGTTCACTTCATTGACGGAACTTCTCTCGCGAGTTGGCTTGAAGAGAAGCCAGCAGTCGCCGCTTGGTACGCAAGGAACGTTCTTGGAAAGGCGCCTCGCAACGGCGCGCTTAGCACGGATGAGTTCTGGGAGCGCTACAGCAGGAGCTTCAAACCGGTGCTCACAGAAAAGATGCTTTTGTGTGGGCGCGAAAAGGAGGCGGAGCAGCTTCTGCAGGTGCTGAGCGGAGGCCCACAGAACTTCACTCTAGGTGCCGATTCGGCGGAAGAGGTCATTGCCTTTGCTGTTGCAGTCCTTCGCACGGCACGGAAGGACCTTCGGATGACGCTCGAGGCACGGACAATGATTGTCGAGACCTTCGACGCCGCGCAGTTCCTTTTAGAAAAGAAAGACATGACCTTCCTCGTTTGGAAAGGTGCGGAAGAACTCGCAGGTTCGCTCGGACAGAAGGGGCCGACGCTCACCGCGGCGACTGGGCTACAGCGTAAACGCCACGGTCTTCCTGCCCTCGAAAGGCCCACCGCTAGCGCCATGGCCGAGGCGATGGAGTCAATGGACATCGACCGCCAAGAAGGCTACGAGCTGGCATTCAAGTGCGGTCGAAGTCTTACTATTCTGCGCCGTCTGCGTCCTGCTGCTGGCATTGCGACCCCCGCCGAATGGTGGAGCTTGGCAGCATCGCTCAAACCTGCATTGCTCGCTGGCGGATGGACTACCGACTCAGCTCTCGACAAGGAAGTCGTGGCGAGTCTCGCCGGAGTGAAAGACTACGTCGAGGCAGAAGCACCAATCCGACAGACTTTACACATGTCTGACCCACCTTTTGACAAGGTGGAGCAGGTTTGGCAGATCAGAGCAGCTGTTGATGCCTTCCCTCACTACGGGCACCTCATCGATGAGAACGACCTTCAGCGTCTCAAGGCGGCTGCGATTCGCGTCCTTGGTCACCAAGTAGCCCAACCTAGCGCAGAAGAGAAGTTTTCGTTCGACTATCGAGCGCCAGCAGATTACAGCAACTGGCTGCGAGACGGTCTTGCTTACACCCTGATGCTGTTTGCAGTTATGCCCGAGGTTGGTGGGCTTCAGCTGAGCGGAACAACACCTCAACGGTACGTCGATGACGTTATTCGTTCTCTTCCTGGCTTCGCACGGAACCATCACTGGATACTTCCAATCCTGTCGCAACTGTCGGTAGTCGCGGAGGCTGCTCCCGTCCCTTTTTTGGAAGCCCTCGAGAAGAGCCTCGAGGGCCAAGCTGACGACGCTCTCGGCCTGTTCCAAGAACCGGAAGGCAATGACTATTTCTTCGCCAAAACTAGTCCGCATGTCTACGTACTTTGGGCTCTGGAAATCTTGGCTTGGAATCCAACGTATTTGCTTCGGGTTACGCTCGTTCTTGGGAAGCTTACTGCTATCGACCCAGGTAAGATGTCTAAGAGCGGCAACCGCCCTCTGAGCAGTTTGAGGCAAATCTTCTTGGCTTGGTCGCCTAACACCGATGCCGACCTGAACCGACGATTTGTTGCGATTGATGGCCTGATTCGAGGGCTGCCAGATGTTGCGTGGCAACTGCTGCTCCTGCTGATGCCACGCCAGCACGACACCAGTACACCGACGGCCAGACCAAAGCTACGTGACACGACGCCTCTTGAACCTGAACAGATTACGTTCGGTCTCGTTTGGGACACAGAGACGCGTGTTCTGGATCGAGCGACTGCACTTTCACAAGGAGAAGAGCAGCGTGTTATCTCTCTCGTCGAACATCTAGGCAACTTGCAGCCCAATAATCGAGCGCGCTTGATCGCTGTGTTCGCGGACAACTTAAGGCTCTACTCAACTCCTGAAGGCAGCGTACTTTGGCACAAGCTTAGAGATTTCGCTGCGCGTCATGAATCATTTCCGAACGTCGACTGGTCGCTTAAGGGGGAGGAACTAGCTCGCCTTAAGGAGCTGTTGGACCAGCATCGCCCTTCTGATGTCGTCGCACAGGCACGCCATCTATTCGATGAATGGGTTCCGCACGTTGGGTCGGATGCGAATACTGCTTTGGAAGATGCAGAAGCTGCGAGAGCCGCAGAGCTCCGACGGGTTCATGCGGAACTCGGCGTTCAAGGGCTTCTCCGATTGGCCAAGACCGTCAATCTGCCAGACCAGATGGGGCAAGCATTCGATGCCGTAGACCTGTCGTGCGAGGATGCGGCCAATCTCATCTTCGCCCTCATGGACGCCAGCGGAGGATGTTATGACTTGGCATCCATCATCTCTGGCGGATTGAAGCGCCGCGAGGGGCATGCCTGGGTTAGCTACTTCACGGCGTTCATCGTTCCGCGCTGCAAGTCTTCAAAGGATATCGCTTGGCTTCTTGCTAGCTGGCCGAACGATGCCGAGACGCGGGCGTTTGTTCAATCCTTGGGGCGAGACGTTGCAAACACCTACTGGCGTGAGGTTGGCTCTTTGCCTTGGAATGTGCCTTCCGAAGATCTCCAAGAAGTAATCGCGGAACTTCGTCGAGTTGGCCGCAGCTTGAAAGTATTGACTTCACTTCACAGGCGCGTGAAGGACCTGAACTCGAAGATGCTGTTGTCCTTACTAGACGAGTCCGTCGCTGAAATTGCTAGCGGAAGTGGCGCTTCTCCGATGCTTTCCTATGCCGTTAGCGAAGTGTTTGCGACGCTCGCTGGCCGGGACGACGTGACGCCGTTGGAGGTAGCACAGCGCGAATACATCTATCTGCCGTTAATTGAAAATAGCGTCAAGGGACTCTCTGTTCACGCGCTGCTTGCGAAGGAACCGGCCGAATACGTTGGCGTCATCAATAACGTCTTCGTAAGTAAAAACGAACAACGGGACGCCAATCCGTCAGAGGAGAAGCTAACGAGAGCGAGGCTATCCTACCGGCTCCTTAAGTCCTTTCACACCATTCCGGGCGACAAGGACGGAGCCATCGACGAGCCAACTCTCCACGCTTGGGTCGTAGAAGTTCGAAGGCTGGCTACCGAAAGCGGCCGTGGAGACATCGCAGACGAGTTTGTAGGCCAACTCCTCGCGCACTCCAAGCCGAACTTGGTCAACGGGGCCTGGCCGCCACCTGCAGTTGCCTCAGTGCTCGAGCAGATTACATCGGACATCGTGGAGCGCGGCATCGAGGTTGAGCGCTTCAACATGCGAGGTACCTATTCCAAGGCATACAACGAGGGCGGTGAACAGGAGCGGGACCTTGCTTCACTCTATCGCCAATGGGCAGAGCAAGCCACCTCACCTCGCACCGCAGCGATGCTGGAACGCATCGCCGAGGGGTGGGGTGAAAGCGCAAAGCAAGCAGACATCGCAGCAGAACAAGGGAAGCTGAAGCGCTAGACCGAGTATCTGCGGCCACGGAGATTGCAGGAAGCGAATGCCCGCTTTGTGACCACAAGGTCGGGCAACATTTTGTCCGCTTCGGGTCGATTGCCGCCGCCCAACAAATCTGTCTATTCATCCGCCTGCGCCCCGTGTACCCTCATGTATCAATCCACCCGCACCTGTAAAAGCGCGTAAGAAATACTGCCAAGAACCTTCCGCTCTCCAATACTGCAAACGAAAGGAAGGCGATCATGAAAAGTCTTTTTAAAACGCTTGTCGTTGTTGCGGGCGCTTCGGCCGTTCTTGGCGGTTGTGCGGTATACGAGCCTGCCCCTTATTACGCGCAAGCGCCCCGCGTCTATCAGAACGTTCCCCAGTCACAACCTGTCTATAGCGAACCTGCTCCGGTGGTAGTGCAGCCAGCGCCAGTCTATGTCGGACCGCCTGTGACGTTCGGTCTGAACTTTGGTTTTTGGGGGGGCGGCGGACATTATCACGGCCACCGCCATTAACGCGCCGGCTGTACCAACACGGCAAATGCCGGCACACCGATGAACCAATTCGCAAAGGAAACCAGATGAAATCGAAAGCGATGATCTCGGCTTTTATCGCCATGAGCCTGCTCGCAGGCAGCCCCGCGTTCGCGCAGTATCATGATCAGGACCGCGATCGCGGTTACGATCACGGTCACAACGGCCCGCCAGCAGAATATGGACATTCATCCCCGCCCGCCCATTACGACAATCACGCTGACAACAGAGAACGCGGCGCCGGTCCACGGCATGACTTTTATCGCGGCAGGCCGTTGCCCAGGCAATACCGCAATCACAATTACGCGGTCAATAATTGGCGCAACCATCACCTGCACGCGCCGCCACGCGGCTACCAATGGTTTCAAACAGGCGCGGATTATGTTCTTGTCGCCGCCGCTACCGGCATCATTGCCGAGATCGTTATCGGTCGCTAGACGACAACGTTTCTCCCATCAAAATACGCCCGCTTCGCGCGGGCTTTTTTTCGCCTGTGTTGGGAGTATTGCGCCTCACCAAGACATGGGCGTCCTTACAGATGCTGCTGCGAGGCCAGTTTTTTTATCCTTCCTCTTGGTGCGTTTATCGTGTTGTATGCGCGCTGGTTTTGCCACCGAGACTGCCTTCGCGCCCCACTGCGTTGAAGGCAAGCAGGCAATTGAAATTGACCCACGGCATTCATGCGCCCGTCTCATCGGTCCATGTCGCTTTACTGGCTGATCAAATGCCGCTGCGCACATTCAAGTACAGCGATGAGCCAGGGACTGTTCCCGCCATCTTGCGGTCCAACGCGATTCGGACCGGCTGTCGAGCGGCCCTCATTGCGAACATCGCACAGGAGAAACACCATGACAATGAACGTATACGGTTACGCCACCCATTCCGCAAAGGGCGCGCTGGGCCCTTTGCATTTCGAGCGGCGCGACCGGCGCGCAAACGATGTGGTCATCGACATCCTCTATTGCGGCGTCTGCCACTCGGACTTGCATCAGGCGCGCAATGACTGGGGCAACAGCATTTATCCAATGGTGCCCGGCCATGAAATCATCGGCCGCGTGGCCAGCGTCGGGCCGGGCGTCACGCGCTTCAAGCCGGGCGATCAGGTTGGCGTCGGCTGCATGGTCGATTCGTGTCAGCATTGCGCGGCTTGCGAGCAGGGGCTGGAACAGTATTGCGAAGTGCATGCGACGCTGACTTACAACGATATCGACCAGCGCGATCAGATGCCGACCTTCGGCGGCTATTCCGAGAAAATCGTGGTGTCCGACAAGTTTGTGCTGAAGGTTCCGGATGGCCTGGATTTGAAAGGTGCGGCGCCGCTGCTGTGCGCGGGAATCACCACATGGTCGCCGCTGCGCCACTGGAACGTCGACAAACACAGCAAGGTTGCCGTCATCGGCCTCGGCGGCCTGGGACACATGGCGCTGAAGCTCGCACGCGCGCTCGGTGCCGACGTGTCGCTGTTCACCCGCTCTCCGGACAAGGAGCAGGATGCGAAACGCCTGGGCGCGCACAGGATCGTGCTGTCGACCGATCCGCAGCAAATGGCTGCGGCAAAGGGCAAGTTCGACCTGATCATCGACACGGTGCCGGATGTGCACGACGTCAATCCGTATCTGTCGACCCTGGCGCTTGATGGAACGCTGGTGCTGGTCGGCTATCTCGGTCCTCTGGAACCGATGCTGAGTACCGTTCCGTTAATCCTGGGACGCAAATCGGTGGCGGGATCGGCCATCGGCGGCATCGCCGAGACGCAGGAAATGCTCGACTTTTGCGCCGAGCATGGCATCACTTCGGATATCGAGATGATAGAGATTCAAGACATCAACGCAGCGTATGAACGCATGCTGAAAAGCGACGTGAAATACCGCTTCGTGATCGATATGGCGTCACTGAAAAAAGGAGGCCAATGATGGGAAACAACATGGAAGGAAAAGTCGTTGTGATTACAGGCGCCAGCAGCGGGCTGGGCGCGGCGACTGCCCGCCTGCTTTCCGAGCAGGGCACGCTGCTTGCGCTGGGGGCGAGACGCAAGGACCGCATCGACGCGCTGGCCGATGAATTGAGCAGCGAGCTCGGCAAGACCATTGCCATCCAGATGGACGTCACGCAACGCGATCAGGTAAAGAATCTGGTCGATACTGCCGTGAAGGAATATGGCCGCATCGACGTGATGATCAACAACGCCGGACTGATGCCGCAGTCGCTGCTGGAAAGTCTCAAAGTCGATGACTGGGACCGGATGATCGACGTGAATATCAAGGGCGTGCTGTACGGCATCGCTGCAGCGCTGCCGTACATGAAGGAGCAGAAGGCGGGACACATCATCAATGTCTCGTCGGTCGCCGGCCACAAGGTCGGCCCCGGCAGCGCGGTCTATGCGGCGACCAAGCACGCGGTGCGCGCGCTGTCAGAAGGGTTGCGCCAGGAAGTGAAGCCGTACAACATCCGCACGACAGTGATCTCGCCGGGCGTTGTCGCCACCGAACTGCCCGACAGCGTTACCGATCCGGCGGTCATCGGTCGCATCCACAAGCTTTACGAAGAGATTGCGATCCCGGCCGACTCGTTCGCGCGGGCAGTCGCGTTCGCGATCAGCCAGCCGGACGATGTGGACATCAACGAGATCCTGTTCCGGCCGACGCGGCAGGAATATTAGGTCGACGACATTAAGGAGTTCTGAAATGGAATCGGAAATGGAAATCAAACGCAGCGGCTCGCAACCGTCCAGCAAAGGACCGGCCGATTATTTCACCGGCGACGTGCGCATCGATCCGCTGTTCAATCCGCCGGAACCGGCCCGTGCGATGGGCGTCAGCGTCACCTTCGAGCCTGGTGCCCGTACCGCATGGCACACGCATCCGTTGGGGCAAACGCTGATCGTCACCGCAGGCTGCGGCTGGACACAGTGCTGGGGCGAGCCGGTCAAGGTGATCCGGCCGGGCGATGTGATCTGGTGTCCGCCGGGTCACAAGCATTGGCACGGCGCCACGGAAAACACGGCGATGACGCACATCGCGATCGTGGAACAGCTCGACGGCAAGACCGTCGACTGGATGGAGAAGGTCAGCGACGAGCAGTATCAGGCGGGGTTGAAGGCCGAATAAAGGAAATCAGAAAGGCTGATGCATTTTAGTCAGCCTGCTTCCTGAAGCAAACCTTGCCTGTTGATCTTGTGGTTTGACTTACCCGCACAGAGAATTTGAGCCGTCCAAAATCATTTTCTCTATTTATTTTCTGCAACTAGGCAGTGGTACAAATGGTGTATTTGCGGACACTGTCAAACTGCTTGTCTTAACATCATTTCACTTTGAGCAGCGCCAGTGATGCTAGCTCGATTTTCTGCGTTCGAGTGGAATAATGTGCTTGGTAAAATTCGAAGTTCTGCCTGCCTTCAACCGCGCATTTGCGCTCTATGACACGCATAATACGCAGCTTGTCTTCGGTTGTTGTCTTGATACCGAAGACAATGCCTGCCAGATCGGCGAACCGATACGTCAACTTCCTCGATTTTTGATCATCAAATCGTTGCAAATTGGAATGCAAGATAAGGCGGTACTCTTTCTCATGTTCCCATTCAGGCGATTTGGTACTGAAACTGGTGGCAAATTTACGCCAATATTCCTGTCGCCATGTTTCATTTTCTTGAAGCATCTTTGAGCCGATCGTACTGCGCTCACCATTTTGGCTCGTAAACCAAAATCTATCGAGCTGAAATCTAGACAGCGTACCCATTGACTCGAAGAAATCGACTTCTGGAAATTCAGCCGTGTAACGTACTTGTTCAAAACGGTGTGGGACATATGCATAGTGCGCGACTACGCCATCTTTCCCGCCGCTCCAACTGTTGGCGCGGTAAAGATCCAGCGCCGGAATCCTTTGGTTATCGACCTGAGTTTTAAATTTCAGACAGACTCCTCTATGGCTGTCGGCATAAGCTCCCCACATCGACGCGTTAGTGGCGTCGGCCACAAAACAGGCCACGTGCCAATCGGGATAAAGCAACCGCTCAAGAGCATTCACGTAGTAGCTTGGAAAATCTCGGGTGATGAACAGCCATGACCGACGGTCGTCGGCAACAGGATTGTTGAACTCATGGATAAGGTGTAGCTGGGCCAAGATATTCTCGTTAATTGAGAAGAGAACGTCCGACATTTCCGTCGCCTGCGTATGCACGCGCAAAACCTCTTCCAGTTTCTGGCTCATTTCCTCGCTCATGGCATCTAAGACAGTAGTGGATTGCGTCAACACAAGGCCGCGCCGCCCAAGCGCTGCAAGCACCCTGCCGATTGCTAGTGGCTGAATCAGCCGCAGATAAAATATGAGCTCGTCTCGCCTCACCGTCCTCGCTTGTGACGAAAGGGCAGTGATTAACCTTTCGGGCGCGGGATGTCCGAAGAATTCTTGACAAATAGTAGTGTAGATGTCTCTGATCGGGGCCTGTGGAAGATCGTCCTCGGTCTGATGAACGAGCGTGGCACAGATCTCGGGCGAGAATTCCTGTCCCAGGATCGCTGAGATCGATGTGGCTTGCATGAGGTTTAGTAGGTAGTGACGCAACATATTGCGCCAAACGATGTGATCTCCCCGCCAGAAGATATCCTTGAAGCCCTCTAGCGGATCATTGAGTTGGTCGGGCGGACAGAAATAAATCTGCTGTGCTTCAAGCTCCTGGTAACCATCGAGCAAGGCTTGAGTCGAACGGAAGCGATATAGGTTGTCCAGCATATTTCTCCCTCTATTTTCCTGATATGCCCGAGTAAAAAGTGCCTCAGTGTATATCGATAAAGTGGCATGACATGCGCCTATGGCACCTCCGCTTAGATCGAAAGCCCGGCAAGCTTCAACTATTCACTAGGCGCGGGAGCGCCCATTTCTGATCTCCCAATCAGCGAATATAGGTGACGTATCCGCTATATATGGATGAACCACAGGCGTGCGCATTGATCCACATGCGGCAACAATTGCTCCGATTGCATCTCGGCCTACCCAGCCTTCATCTTATCCGCCCTCCTGATCCACCGAACAACGAAGCAAGCGCTCCAAGCTGCCATAATTGCGCCTTTTTTCCAGCAAACCGCCATGCCACTCCGCTTCAAAGCACTTCTGTTTTCCCTCTGCACTCTCATCTCTTCCGCTGCCACGGCAGTCGACATCACCGGTGCCGGATCATCCGCGGCAGCGCCGCTGTATACGAAATGGGCGGCCATCTATCAGCAGCAGAACGGCACGACACTCAAGTACCAGGTCGTCGGCTCGTCGGCCGGCATCCAGCAGATCAAGGCGAGAGCGGTCGGCTTCGGCGCGAGCGATGTCGCCTTGAGCCGCGAAGACATGCAGAAGGAAAAGCTGGTCTGCTTTCCGAGCGCGATTTCGGGCGTGGTCCCGGTCATCAATATCCCGGGCGTGAAGAGCGGCGAATTGCTGCTGACCGGCGAACTGCTGGCCGATATCTTCGCGCGCAAGATCCTGTACTGGAACGATGCGCGCATCGTCGCGATCAATCCGGGCGTGCGGCTGCCGAAGACGGCGATCGTTGCCGTCGTCAGACAGGATGGGTCGGGCACCACCTATAACTTCACCGATTATCTGAGCAAGGTCAGCGCGTCCTGGAAGCAAGGTTTCGGCACCAATTTCACGATCGCCTGGCCGGCCGACGTGACGCAAGTCAAGGGCAGCAGCGCGGTCTCCAGCGCAGTCAGCCGCACGGCCGGCGCGATCGGCTATATCGACTACAACTACGTCATGCAGGATCAGTTGGCCTATGCGAAGCTGCGCAATCGCGACGGGCGTTTCGTGGCGCCATCCGCCCTCACGTTCAGGTCCGCCCTGAGCCGCAGTTCGTGGCAGACAACGGCGCGCTTTGAGGAAATGCTGACTGACAAGACCGGCCCGAGCAGCTGGCCGATCACCATGGGCACGTTCGTGATCGTGCCGCAAGTGGCCAACGACCCGGTCTCCGCAATCGCCACGTTGAAATTCTTCACCTGGGCTTTCATGAAAGGCGACGGCATTGTGAATGGCATGGATTTTGTGCGGCTGCCGGACCAGGTGCAGGCAAGGATTTACACCGAGCTGACCAGGATCACCGACCGCGAGGGCAAGCCGCTGCAGTGGAGCTTCATGTGAGACATCGCTGGCGCCGATACGCTGGACGCGACTGGAGCAGATTCGGCCTGACAAGCTCAGTCGAGGCCGAGGCGGATTGCCCCTGGCACAAGGCGCCAGCCCTCATCCCCGACTCTTCTCCCGCAAGCGGGAGAAGGGAGCAAATAGCTTCCCTCTCCACACCGTGGAGAGGGAATGAGGGAGAGGATGGACGCGGCATGGCGGGGCCATGACAAGGAGCCGCAACGCCCTGCCGAGGAGCAAGGCGGCCGGCATCGGCGAGCTGGTCAGGCTGAATCTGCACTAAGGCACCGCGCAGGAATAAGTTGCACAATTTTGCTGGCCGTGGCGGACGTGCTGCGGTGTTGCCTGCCCCTTGCAACGCATCCCGTTACGACCGCTAAATTGCACACCTTATTCCTGCGCGGCGCCTAACGGACAAGCTGTTCAGTCGCGTCGCACAGAGAAGGTGCAAGCAGTGCAGCGCCCAGGTAAAACTGCTGAAGCAATACCGGCAGGATTCCTGCCTTGATTGCGGCGTTTCAACTGCTGTCAGGCCCGCTCGATGATCGCGGCGATGCCCTGCCCTCCCCCGATGCACATGGTGATCAAACCGTAGCGTGTGTTGGTGCGGATCAACTCATACAGACACTTGATCGTGATGATCGCGCCGCTGGCGCCAAGCGGGTGGCCGAGCGCGATAGCGCCGCCGTTCGGGTTGGTGCGAGCGGGATCAAGGTCCAGTCCCTTGCACACGCCCAGCGACTGCGCCGCGAAGGCTTCGTTCGATTCAATCACGTCCATATCGTTCAGATGCAGGCCGGCACGCTGCAAGGCCAGTTGCACCGCCGGGATCGGGCCGGTTCCCATCAGCGACGGATCAACGCCCGCCACCGCGTAGGAGACCAGGCGCGCCAGGGGCTTGAGGCCGGCACGTGCAGCGGCGCCGGCTTCCATCAGCACGCACGCCGCGGCGCCATCGTTGATGCCGGAGGCATTGCCGGCGGTGACGGTGCCGCCTTCCTTCTTGAAGGCCGGCTTGAGCTTGGCCAGCGATTCCAGCGTGGTGTCGGCTTTCGGATATTCGTCGGTGTCGAACAGGACAACGCCTTTGCGGGTCTTGATCTCAATCGGGACGATCTGCAATGTGAAATGGCCGGCGGCGATGGCGGCGCTTGCGCGCCGTTGGCTTTCCAGCGCAAACGCGTCTTGCGCTTCGCGCGAGATTGCGTATTTTTCCGCCACATTTTCCGCGGTGACGCCCATGTGGCCAGCGCCGAAAGGATCGGACAGCGCACCGACCATCATGTCGATCATGCTGGTATCGCCCATCCGCACGCCCCAGCGGGCGGTTTGCATGGCATACGGTGCGCGGCTCATGGTTTCGACACCGCCGCCGACGGCGACATCGGTATCGCCGAGCTGGATTGCGTTGGCGGCGCTGACAATCGCCTGCAGGCCGGAGCCGCACAGGCGGTTCAGCGTGAGTGCGGCGGATGTGCTGGCCATGCCCGCATTGATGCCGGCCACGCGCGATACGTACATATCACGCGGCTCGCAGTGGATGACGTTGCCGAACACGATCTGGCCGGCTTGCGCCGGATCGATGCCGGCGCGGGCGAACACTTCCCGAACCACCGTTGCGCCAAGATCGCACGCGGAAAAATCCTTCAATGCGCCGCCGAAGGAACCGATCGCGGTGCGAGCGGCGCCGACAATAACGACATCTTTTTGTGTGGTCATGCTGTTCCCCTTTTAATCAAAAATTATGCGGATGCCCGGGTTTTCGCTGGAATACGAACATATTCGAGCGGGTTCGAATGCGCGCCGGCATGCTGATCGGACACAAGAACCTTTTCTGCCAGCCCCCATTCGACATAGGAGGCATTGTCGATTTCCTCTTGCATGTCCTCTCCGAAAATCTGCACCAGCGAGGAGCGGGGCAAGGTGCGGATCACGGCACCCGGTGCCAGTTCCGTAGTCGAGGTCGCTGCGGAAAACGCAATGTAAATGCCGCCGGAAACGTTGCCGGCAACGAGCAGGCGGATCGACGCGCCTTCGCGCACCAGAAGGCGCAGCGAAAGCGCCAGGTGAACCAGGTACTGCGAGAGGATGATCTCTTCATCCTGCAGAAGGATACTGTGGCCGGGGCAATCGATGGCGATCGTGAGCGGCTTTGTCCCCGCACGCAGGCATGCCGATTCCGCCAGCGCGGCTGCGGCAATGGCGTCGGCGACACCGAAGGGCCGGTCGGCCAGGCAGCGTAGCGTGTCGCGCTCCAATACGGGGCCATCGGCGAGCCGAGGGGCGCCAGACGCGCGGCCCGACAAGCGTTGCGCCAGACGACCGCGCTCCTGAATCAGCGTATCGCGCGTCACGCTCGCCGCTGCCGGATGAGCGACCCACTCGCGCACCGCTTGGGCATAGGCATCGAGTTCGTCGGCGATCAGCGTATCGGCTTCACCGACGGCAGCGCGGGAAACGCCATTGATCCGGTTCGGCACGGTATCTCGGACGGTGCTGTCTTCCAGCGCGGCCTGCAGTACCCGTGGACCGGACATCGCCAGCAGCGTGTTTTCCGAATACAGGCGCGCATGGGCAGCAAAGGCGAGCATGCTGGCCGAGCCGAACGCATACCGTCCCAGCACTGCTAGCATCGGTGCCTCGACGAAACGCGCTTCCAGCACGTCTCGCAGCAAGGCGCGTATCGCACCTTGCACGGCCAGGCCTGCGGTGAGCCGGGTGCCGGCGGAATCGATCAGCAGTACCAGCGGGACATCCGTCGCGCGCGCACGCCCCAGAGCCCACCGGAAATCGACGCATTCGCCAATGCCGAAAGTGCCTTGCGCAACCGCGGGGTTGGTCGCCACCACCAGAACCGGGCGGCCTGCGATCTCGCCTTCCGCAAGGCAGAGGCCGGAGTCGGTCGCGATGTCTTGCCAGGTATTCCCGTCGAACAAGGCAGCGAGTCGCTGCGGCAGCGTAGCTCTGCTATAGGTTTCTTTTTTCAAGATAGCCTCTTCCATTTCAGATCTTAAAATTTGCCCAGCAAAAATGACGCTGCTGCCGTCGGCGTGGCACGACCGGCAGCCACGGCCGCGATCTGGCCCGGCAATGCAGTCTGAATCGTGCCATGGCTGTGAAAGCGTTCCTGCAGTCCGGCATCAATCAGAGACCACATCCAGTCCAGCGCCTGCCTGCGACGCTTTTCCGCCAACTCTCCGCTTGCGCAGAGCGTCTCGCGGTGTTGCAGAACGCTGTTCCAGAAAGCGTCGATGCCCTCCGCAGTGGCGGCACTGACGCCCAGCACCGGCGGCTGCCAGTTCGGCGAGAGGCGGCGCAGCAGATGCAATCCATTGCGCATCTGGCCCATCGATACTTGTGCCGCGTTCGGGTCGATGTCCACCTTGTTGACGACAATCAGATCGGCCAATTCGACAATGCCTTTCTTGATCGCCTGCAAGTCATCGCCGCCATGCGCCTGTTGCAGCAGCACAAACGTATCCGTCATAGCGGCAACCGATGTTTCGCTCTGGCCTACGCCTACCGTCTCGATGATGATCACATCGAATCCCGCCGCTTCGCACACCAGCATGGCTTCGCGGGTACGGGCCGCGACACCGCCGAGCGAACCGCGCGCCGGCGATGGACGGATATAGGCATTGTTTTCCATCGATAGCCGTTCCATGCGGGTCTTGTCGCCCAATATCGAGCCGCCGTTGACGGAACTCGACGGGTCGATCGCCAGCACTGCCACACGATGACCTTGCGCCAGCAAATACAGTCCCAGCGCTTCGATGAAGGTGGACTTGCCGACACCGGGTGCGCCGGAAATGCCGATGCGTATCCAATGGCCGGTGTCAGGCAGCAGCGCATTGACGATCTGCTGCGCCCGTCCCTGATGATCGGCCCGGCTGGATTCGATCAGCGTGATGGTTTTGGCCAGCGCGCGGATCTGGCGCGCACGCACGCCTGCCACCAGCGCCGCATCCTGATCGGATAACAGGAAACCGGCAGCCATGGCGTGGTTCATGCAGTACGGGCGATGACAGCGCCCGCTTGCAAAGACGCGCTGATTTTTGCCAGCACGTCGCCCGCGCACTGCGGAATCGGGGTGCCGGGGCCATAGATGCCCTGCACGCCGGTCTGGTACAGGAAGTCGTAGTCCTGTGCCGGAATGACGCCGCCGACGAACACCACGATCTCTTCCGCGCCCTGATCTTTCAACGCCTGGACGATCGCGGGGACCAGCGTCTTGTGGCCGGCAGCGAGGGTGGAAATGCCGAGCGCATGCACGTCGTTTTCGATTGCCTGGCGCGCCGCTTCTTCAGGCGTCTGAAACAGCGGACCGATATCGACATCGAAGCCCAGATCGGCAAACGCGGTCGCGACCACTTTGGCGCCCCGGTCGTGGCCGTCCTGGCCCAGCTTGGCGATCATGATGCGCGGCCGGCGGCCCTGCCAGACGGCAAATTTCTCGATTTCGATTTTCATCGCATTCCAGCCATCGTCATTGTCGAATTGCGCGCCATAGACGCCCGACACGCTTTGGATGGCGGCACGATAACGGCCGAATTCCTTTTCCAATACGTCCGATACTTCACCCACGGTCGCACGTGCGCGCATTGCACGGACGGCGTATTCGAGCAGATTGCCCTGGTCCTGTTTCTGGTCACCCTGCGCCGCTGCTGCCAGGTCTTGCAATGCCGCTGTCACGGCCGCCGTATCGCGCGCCGCCCTGATCGCCTTCAGGCGCCGGATCTGCGATTCGCGCACGGCGACGTTATCGATTTCACGGATATCGACCGCGTCTTCTTGCGCGAGCCTGTATTTGTTGACGCCCACGATCACATCGCGGCCGGCGTCGATGCGCGCCTGTTTTTCAGCAGCGGACGCCTCGATTTTCAGCTTGGCCCAACCGGATGCAACGGCTTTGGTCATGCCGCCCATCGCTTCCACTTCATCGATCAAGGCCCATGCCTTGTCCGCCATTTCCTGCGTCAACTTCTCCATCATGTAGGAGCCGGCCCATGGGTCGATCACATTGGTGATATGGGTTTCTTCCTGGATGATGAGCTGGGTATTGCGCGCGATGCGGGACGACAGATCAGTCGGCAGCGCGATGGCTTCGTCGAAGGAATTGGTATGCAGCGACTGGGTGCCGCCGAACACTGCCGCCATCGCTTCGATGGTAGTGCGCACCACATTGTTGTACGGGTCTTGTTCCGTCAGCGACCAGCCGGACGTCTGGCTATGGGTGCGCAGCATCATCGATTTCGGGTTCCTGGGATGGAAGCCCTTCATGATGCGCCACCACAGCAAACGCGCCGCGCGCAGCTTGGCCACTTCCAGATAGAAGTTCATGCCAATGGCGAAGAAGAAGCTCAAGCGGCCGGCGAACTGATCCACATCCAGGCCGCTGGCGAGCGCCGTCTTCACATACTCTTTGCCATCGGCCAGAGTGAACGCCAGTTCCAGCGCCTGGTTGGCACCGGCTTCCTGCATGTGATAGCCGGAAATCGATACCGAATTGAACTTCGGCATGTGGTTCGCGGTGTAGCCGATGATGTCGGCGATGATCCGCATCGACGGCTCGGGCGGATAGATATAGGTGTTGCGCACCATGAACTCTTTCAGAATGTCATTCTGAATCGTCCCCGATAGCTTGTCCTGCGACACGCCCTGCTCTTCCGCCGCCACCACATAGGCCGCCAGCACCGGCAGCACGGCGCCGTTCATGGTCATGGACACCGAGATCTTGTCGAGCGGGATGCCGTCGAACAGGATCTTCATGTCTTCCACCGAATCGATCGCTACGCCCGCCTTGCCGACGTCGCCGGTCACACGCGGATGATCGGAGTCGTACCCGCGGTGCGTCGCAAGATCGAACGCGACCGACACGCCCTGCCCGCCTGCGGCCAGCGCCGCGCGATAAAAAGCGTTGGATTCTTCCGCGGTCGAAAACCCGGCGTACTGGCGGATGGTCCAGGGCCGCACCGCATACATGGTCGCTTGCGGCCCGCGCACATAAGGCTCGAAACCGGGCAACGTATCAGCGTATGCCAGGTCCTTGATATCGGCGGCGGTATAAAGGGGTTTGACGGCGATGCCTTCCGGCGTATGCCACGCCAGCTTGTCCAATGTGCCATCGAGGGCTGACCTGGCCGCGGCTTTGCTCCACTCTTCGATGGAAGTCCGGCGGTAATCCGGCGGCAACTGATTTGCTTGAGAAGACATGAAGAATTTCACCCGCCTATGAATGGTCGAAGAAGGTTTGATGACGCTTTGATCGCGCCACCACTATGCAAGCTATAGGCGGGGTATTGCTTGAGGTACGTCAGACCTATGCTGCATTGCACAAACGACATGCAGGTCTGCATTTCCCGGAACAGGCGTCGATCAACCGGCGCCTCGTCGGATGTCGCGTAATTTGAAAGCGCGCGCTAAGTACTCGTGCAGAATAAATTGTGAGACGGGTGCGGTTGTGGGCGGATGCAATGCAAGGCGCCCGGGCCGCCGCAGTGCGAGCACCGCAAGGGATGGGCAACGCGGCAGTGCGCCGGCCAAAACCGCAGACGTCCACAGTTTATTTTGTGCGAGTACTTGGCACTCAAGCGCGTGCATGAAGCTTTGCTACCGCGACTGACTCCTGCTGAACCTGCAGTTGTTCCTGCTCGATGGTATGGCGGATTACCGCCTCTGCCTGCTCCAGAACGAGAAGCCGTGCGGATCGCAGCGGATGGTTATCGTTCGGAATTTCCGTCTTGATGACGATGCGGGTCTGTGCAAATTCGATCGCGGTTTCGGCGATCAAAAGGTGTCCGTTCGGCGTGAATGTCAGTTGCGTGAAAGTTGGCGTGTCCATGCTTACCTTTTCCAGGATAAAAAAGTGAAAAGTCTTGATCTTGTACTCTTGCCCCACCGGACCCGCATGGAATGAATACGGGTTCGTCGAATAGGGTCAGCACCGCACCATGTTCGATGTCGGCTCAGCCCGTCATGAATCTCTCCTCAACGGGGTCGATCCATGGCGGCATATGAATATGGCATTGCGGCAGTGTTTCCACGCATTGAAGCAGTCTGTTCCCTGCAAGTGCTTGTCATCGGTGGCATTCTATTTTTGAAGCGATGTACCGGATTTGTGCGATGTCATGAAAACGATGGCGCGTTTGTTGCCGGGCCCGGGTTTCTTCGGCTTCTTCAGCATCTGTCCGCGCGCATCGGTCACCGGCACAAGATGATGGAGACGGAATCGGATAGCGGACTGTCGCCCAGGCTACTGACGCCCACGCAAGATTGACAAAACGCATCAGTCAGCGATGGTTGCCGTTGACGGGCGGCTGCATCTCCGCCATCAACGGCCAATCCTTTCCGGACATGGCGCAGTGGGTGGTGATTTCGAATTTGCGCATGGATTGCGAAGGCTACGACGGGCCGATCAGCCAGGAGATATTCGGCCACCACTGGCGCGTGATCACCAACGATCTCGCCGCATCCTGGGTCGGGCGGCAAACAGCGTTAACGCTTCGATGGCGGACGCCGATTTGCGTCCCCGCCTTGGCCGGTCTTCGGCTTCTTGGGTTTCTTCGGCTTCTTCAATACCTGCCCGCGCGCATCGGTCGCCGGCACGCGATGGTCCGGTATGAAGCCCGGTTCTTCGACTCTCGGCAGCACTTGGCCGGTCAGCGTTTCGATTGCGGACAACAACTGCACTTCATCGGCACAGACCAGCGAGATCGCTTCGCCTGAAGCGCCGGCGCGGCCGGTGCGTCCAATGCGGTGGATGTAGTCTTCGGCGACGATCGGCAGATCGAAGTTGACCACTTGCGGCAAGTCATCGATATCGAGCCCGCGCGCGGCGACGTCGGTCGCCACCAATATCTGCACCTCGCCCGCCTTGAAACGTTCGAGCGCACGCAGGCGCGCCGGCTGCGGCTTGTCGCCGTGGATCGCGTCGGCGGTGATGCGTTGCGCGAGCAGGGCTTCAACCAGTTGATCGACGCCCTTGCGCGTTTTGACGAAGACCAGCACCTGGCCCCAGCGCTTTTTCTTCAGCAAGTGCAGGAACAGCTCGGGCTTGCGCTTTTTATCGACGGGAACCACCCATTGCCTGACGCTCTTGACCGTGGTGTTGCGCGGGCTGACTTCGATACTCAGCGGATTGTTCAGCAGCGCCCCCGCCATTGCGCGTATCGCATCCGAAAACGTCGCGGAGAACAGCAGCGTCTGCCGCTGCTTCGGCAGTGCGGCGAATACCGCGTCGAGCTCGCGCGAGAAGCCGAGGTCGAGCATGCGGTCGGCTTCGTCCAGCACCAGCGTCTGCAACTGGGTGAACTTGACCGCGTTCTGCCGGTACAGATCGAGCAGCCGGCCGGGCGTGGCGACCAGCACGTCGAGCCCCTTGCGCAACTTCATCATCTGCGGATTGATGCTGACGCCGCCGTACGCGACATGCGTGCGCAGCGGCAGGTTGCGGCCGTATTCGCGAAAGCTGTCGTGCACCTGCTCGGCCAGTTCGCGCGTGGGCACCAGCACCAGCACGCGCACCGAATTGCTGGCGACTTGCGGGCCTTCCATCGTGAGCCGCTGCAGCAGCGGCAAGGCGAAGCCAGCGGTTTTGCCGGTGCCGGTTTGTGCGGCGGCCATCAGGTCGCGGCCGGCCAGCACTGCGGGAATGGCCTGGGTTTGTACTGGCGTCGGGGTTTTGTAGCCGAGTGTGTCGAGGGCGCTGAGCAGCGCGTCGATCAGGCCGAGGGAAGCGAAAGTGGTCGGGGTAGCCAAAGCGTGAGGGAGAAAAATGGGGAACAGGCAAAGTGTAGCCGTTCATGCGGCTGCGGGGTGGATTTGAATCTACAGCTCCAGTCAATGCAGTTGTTGATTCGACCTCACTACCCCCTCCCTAACCCTCCCCCTGCAAGGGGGAGGGAACCTGACTGGGTGCTGACTAGGTGCTGCCCACGTCAGTCCAGGTCGTCCCACTTCTCGGCGCTGGCGCCGGCGAGCGCCCTGACCCGCTCTTCGTCGCGACCGAATTCGGCGGCCGGTCCCGAGTAGACGATATTGCCGTCGTCCAGCACGTAGGCCCGGTCCGCGATCTCCACCGCGGCGCGCACGTTCTGTTCGATCAGCAGCACCGACATGCCTTCATTGCGGGCGGCAACGATGACCTTGAACACGTCCTGCACAATCAGCGGCGCCAGGCCCTGCGACGGCTCGTCGAGCAGCAGCAGCTTCGGATTCAGCAATAGCGTGCGGGCGATCGCCAGCATTTCCTGTTCGCCGCCGGACAACTGGCGGCCCTTGTTGCCCTTGCGCTCTTCCAGCCGGGGAAACAGCTGGTAGATGCGCTGCAGGTTCCAGGGGCCGGGACGGTCGACCGGCACCTTCAGGTTTTCATCGACGGTGAGGTTGGCGAAGATGCGCCGGCCTTCGGGCACGAAGCCGACGCCGAGCGTCGCGATCCGGTACGACGGCCAGTGCGTGGTGTCGTTGCCAAAGATCTCGATCTTGCCTTCGCGTGCCGGCGTGAGGCCCATCAGGCTGCGCAGCGTGGTGGACTTGCCGGCGCCGTTGCGGCCCAGCAGCGTGACCAGCTCACCCTCTCCGACGTGGAAATCGATGCCCTTCAGGATATGGCTCTTGCCGTAGTAGGTATGCAGGCCGGTGGCTTTGAGGGTATTCATGCGGCTTTCCCCAGGTAAGCGGCCTGCACGGTTTCGCTGGCGGCAATCTCGTCCGGCGTGCCTTCCGCCAGCACCGCGCCTTCTGCCAGCACCGTGATGCGATCGGCCAGGTTGAAAATCACCCGCATGTCATGCTCGATCAGCACGATGGTCAGGTTCTGCAGCTTGTGCAGCTTGCGGATCAGCTTGGCGGTGTTGTAGGTCTCCTGATGCCCCATGCCGGCGGTCGGCTCGTCCAGCAGCAGCAGACGGGGACGCAGCGCCAGCGACATCATGATCTCGGTCGCGCGCTGGTCGCCGTGCGACAGCTCGCCGACGAAGCGGTCGGCATGCGCACTCAGACCGCTGAGGCCGATCAGCTCGCTCACCTCGGCCTCGATGCGGTCCTTCAGGTCGCGCGACATCCAGATCTTGCCGCGCAGGCCGTTCGCGATCTCGACCGGGATGCGGATGTTTTCGCGCACGGTCAGCTCGGGAAAGATCTCGGTGATCTGGAAGGTGCGCGCCATCCCCATCTGCACACGACGGTGCGACGGCATCGCGGTGATGTCGTTGCCGTCGAACACGATGCGGCCCGAGGTGGGCACGATTGCGCCGCTGATCATGTTGAAGAAGGTGGTCTTGCCGGCGCCGTTGGGGCCGATCACCGCGCGCAGCTCGCCCGGTTCCACCGCCATCGTCACCTCGCGCACCGCGATCAGGCTGCCGAAGTGACGCGAGAGGTTTTCTACTTTGAGCATGCTCATGCGGTTTTCCTCCGGAACAGGCCGAGCACGCCGCGCGGGAAGAACAGCACGATCAGCACGAAGAAGATACCGATGAAGAACATCCAGTTCTGCGTCTGGCTCGATACGTAGTCCTGCAGCACGACGAAGATCGCGGCGCCGACCAGCGGCCCCCAGAACGAGCGCATGCCGCCCAGCACCGCCATGATCACGAAGTTGCCGGACAGCGTCCAGTGCAGCGCGCGCGGATCGGTGAAGTTGTTCAGCAATCCGTACAGTGCGCCGGCGAGGCTGGCGAAGAAGCAGGAAATGACGAACGCGATCCAGATGTGCAGCTCGATCGGGATGCCGAGGAAACGCGCGCGCTGCTCATTCTCGCGGATCGCCAGCAGCGTGCGGCCGAACGGCGAGCGCAGCAACAGCGTCATCACGCCGGCGGCGACGGCGAAGATCGCCAGCACCATGTAGTAGTACGCCTTGTCGTTGCCCAGGATGTCGATGCTGGTGAAGCCGAGATCGACCGGCAACCGCTTCCAGCCGGTCAGGCCGTCGTCGCCGCCGGTGACGGAGCGCCAGCGAAACGCAATGAAGTAGAACACCTGGCCGAACGCGATGGTGACCATCGCGAAGTAGATGCCGCGCAGCTTGACGATCAGCGCGCCGATGACGGCGCCGGCCAGCGTTCCGACGACGACCGCCATCAGTATCCCGACACCGGTGCTCGGCACCAGGTACTTCAGCGTCATGCCGACGCCGTAGGCGCCGAGGCCGAAATAGGCGGCATGGCCGAACGACAGCACGCCGGTGAAACCGAGCAGGAAGTTGACCGACATCGCGGCCAGCGCCAGCACCAGCACGCGCGTCGCCAGCTCGGTATAACCGCCGATGGCGCCCATCCAGTACGGCATCGTCAACAGTGCCAGCCAGAGCAAGGCCAGCGCAAGGCCCTTTTGTGTGCGGTTCATAGTTTCATCCCCTCTTCTCCCAGCAGACCGCGCGGCCGTACCAGCAGCACCAGCGCCATCATGACGTAAATGATTGCTTCCGATGCGGACGGAAGAAAGATCGTGGTAATGCCCGATACCACGCCGATCAGCAGGCCACCGAGCAGCGTGCCGGTGAGGCTGCCGATGCCGCCGACGATGATCGCGACGAAGCTCGGCATGATCAGCGAATCGCCGATGGTCGGCTGCAGCCCGAGCAGCCCGGCGGCCAGCACGCCGGCCAGGCCGGCGAGATAGATGCCGAGGCCGAAGTTCAGGTTGCGCAGGATGCGCACGTTCACGCCCAGCACCGAGACCATTTCGAGGTCGAGCGTGCCGGCGCGGATGCGCATGCCGAGCCGGGTGCGGGTGAGCACGTAGAACAGGCCGAGCACCGCCGCCGCGACCAGCACCACCATGAACAGCCGGTAGCCGGTCAGGAAGAACAGGCTGGGCGACAGCGGCGACATCAGCCAGCCGGGCACGCGGAACGGCAGGCTTTGCGCGCCCCAGATGTAGCGCGTGGCGTCTTCGAACACGTAGGCGAGGCCGAAGGTGAGCAGCAGGCTGTACAGCGGATCGCGGCCGTAGCAGTGGCGGATCAGCACACGCTCGACCACCAGGCCGAGCAGCGCGGTCAGCGGCGGCGCAATCAGCAGCGCGCCCCAGAAGCCGACGTGCGGAATCAGCATGTAGGCGATGTAGGCGCCCAGCGCGAGAAAGCCGCCGTGGGCGAAGTTGATCACTGAAGTGAGGTTGATGATGAGGGATAGCCCGAGCGCCATCAGCGCGTAAAACGCGCCGACGATCAGCCCGTTGAAGGCATTGAACAAGACCAGTTGTGTCATCGGATGCTCCGTGCTGGGACGGCTTTATCGAATGAACCCGACTGTTGTCGCAACGCCCGGTCGCCGGGGCGACCGGATGGAACGATACCGGCCGGACGGCATCGTCCGGCAGTATTGCAACGGCCAGGATCGGAGTGACCGGCGGACTGTCCGCCGGACAGCGCGCTCAGGCCGGCCAAGTCATCTTGCAGCCGGACTCCTGCACGGTGCCGGCCACGTCCTTGCCATGAACCACTTTAGTCACGTGGAACAGATCGTCCGGCTGCGAGCCCTTCGCCTGCGCATTGCCGACATACAGCGAGCCGATCAGCTGGTTCTGGCCGGCGCGGTAGAAGGTCTTGTCCGGCATCAGCGCGACCTCGGGCGGCAGTTCCATACCGCTGAGCGCCTTCGCCATCTTCACCGCATCGAGCGATTTCGCCTGGTTGGCGGCCAGTGCGCAGCTCCAGGTGCCGACGTAGCCGAACCAGGTACGCGCGGTGGGCACGCGGCCGGTCTTCTTCTTGATCGCCGCGACGAATTCGTCGACGTGCGGCACGCCCGGCTGGATGTGGTACCACTCGGCCACCCAGTCGCCGATGCGCGCTTCCGGCGGCAGGCCTTCCAGCACTTCGAGCTCGGTATTGGCACCGGCCAGGTGGATGCGCTTGTCGAGGCCGAACTGGACTGCCTGCTTCAGTGCGTTCAGCAGGTCGTCGCCGTTCAGCAGGAACACCAGCACATCCGGATTGGTGGCCTGCGCCTTGATCAGATACGAGGAAAAATCGGTCGTGCCCAGCGGGGTGAGGTCGGCGCCGAGCTTGGTGCCGCCGTACTGCTTGAGGTTGGCGTCATAGCCTTCCTGCAACGTGTGGCCGAACGCGTAGTCGGCCGTGATGAAATACATTTTCTTGCCGTAGCGGTCCATCAGCGACTTGGCGATCGCATTGGTCAGCATGCGCGTCGTGTTGCAGACCCGGAAGACGTTCCAGTGACAGGTGGCGCCGGTGATCGCATCGGTATGGCCGCCGGGCACAACATGCAGGATCTTTTTTTCGTTGCTGACCTGGGCCATCGCCAGCGACAGGCCGGAGTTCACGTTCCCGAGCAGGAAGTTGACCTTGTCGCGCTCGATCAGCTTGCGTGCCTTCTGGACTGCGGTGCCGGCGTCGCCGCTGCTCGAATCCTCGATCAGCAGTTCGGCTGGTCGGCCGAGAATGCCGCCCTTGGCATTGATCTGCTCGATCGCCAGTTGGCAACCGCTCAGTTCATTCTTGCCGGTAGCGGCGTAGACGCCGGTCAGCGGATTGTCGAGGCCCAGCTTGACCGATTGCTCGCCGCGTGCGCTGATGATGAGAGGCGGCGCGATCTGCGCCAGGGTGGCTGCTCCAGCCATTTGCAAGACTTTACGGCGATTGATGCCGCCGGGTTTACGACTGCTTTCCATGAAACGCTCCTCCATTGTGGTTGGACGGTGGCGATCGCGCTTCAGAGCTGATGCGAGAACGCTTGTCACCGCACTGCTGCCTGCTATGGATACGAAGATAGTTTTATGTCTATGCCTGATGCGCACGACCGAAGAAAAAAGCGTTTCAATCGCGGGCACGGGCATTAGCGTCCGGTCCGATTCCGGCCCCAAGACCATTGCTGCCGAACGGGGACTAGCATACAAGGGAAATATTTTTCTTGCAGGTGGCCAGAAATTCCGCTCAAAAGAAACCGGAATCTTGCATAAACCCGGCGGCTGTGGAAAGCGTATCGCACGCAATGAAAAGTGTAGGATCAAGATCAAGAAAAGCAACGCCTCGACCGGGTCGAGGGAAACAAAAGGTGCCGGGTAGCCAATGCTTGAAGACGAGAAATGAAGAACAGGAAAAGCGTTGCTGTCAAATCAACTTGACTGACTACTAGATCCACCCCGCCCTGACAAAATCAATGACGTCATATTTCTTCGCTTCGAGTGCATTCTTCTCTATCGCCCGTACGATCGAAATCACGCCATCAGAGTAAGGTTTGTGCCCTAGGACTGTGGTTTCAAGCGAGATCAGACTGTCTCCATCCTTGATACTTACCCTGTGGTACGCATGTCTTTCCAGGAATTCTTCCGGTATTCCCAATGCCTCTTTCTGATGCTCCCTGTTTCTGCACGAGCTTATTCTATCGGGCGAGACATGCAGCGAGCGCGCGATGTCGACGGCGGTTCCGGGCACTGACGTCTTTGCGGCCTGGTGAGACTCTTCGATCGTGATCTCGCTGTTCATGAAGAGTTTTCCGTGTTCGGCAAGCATGAAGAGAAACTTCACAATCGCTATCGACGTGTTGGAACAGATCACTCGGGGAAAATCGAAAGACCGGCTTTCTGTCGGCATGCCGGTTGACAGCTCGATCAGAACCGACTTCGACAGCGAACAGAATCTGAAGACATCTTCAAGATGGCGTCCCGATCCCGCATGAATAACGATTGTCTGAGGCAGAGTGCGTCTGTCGCACTCATCCCACTTCGCTATCTCCCAATCCGGAAGTGCGCCGAGGGCATCGAGAATGGCATTCGCCAGCTTGCCGGAACCAACCAGTACGATTTTCTTCTTCATCTATTTCTGTCTATTGCGCTCGCAACGCCGAGCGAAACGAATCATAAGTCATAAAACGGCGCGGGCACATCCGCGATGCCTCCTTGCGTGGCCTTGCCGGGATTGCATTCCGGCCTGCCCGGCTACCGGCTGCTTGCGCACTCTTGACATGAGCCGCTTCGCATTCTATATTAAACCACATAGTTAATTAACCATCAGGAATAATAAAGTGCAAGACCACCTCAGCCAGACCTTTGCGGCACTCGCCGATCCGACCAGGAGGGCCATGCTGGCGCAGCTCTCCCAAGGCGAGGCCAACGTGTCCGATTTGGCGAGGCCGTTTCTGAAAGACATGAGCCTGCCCGCGATCACGAAGCACATCAAGGTGCTGGAAAATGCCGGCCTCATCACCAAGACCCGGCAAGCCCAGTGGCGCCCCTGCAAACTCAATCCGGAGGCGATGAAGGACGCGGCCGACTGGATGGAACAGTACCGAATCTTCTGGGAAGAAAGTTTTGACCGTCTCGATGCCTACCTGAAAACCGTCACCACAAAAGAGAAAGCGAAAGGAAAGAAAAATGACCGCAAAAAATAGATCCAACGAGCTTCACATCACGCGCATGTTCGATGCGCCCGTTCAAGCGGTGTGGGACGCCTGGACCGATCCCGTGCAAACGGCGCAATGGTGGGGCCCGCGCGGCTTTACCCTCACCACGCACAGCAAGGACCTGAAACCGGGTGGCAACTGGCGCTACACCATGCACGGTCCCGATGGCACCGACTACCCGAATGTCACGCACTACTTCGAAGTCGAAGAGCACGCGAAGCTGGTGTACGACCACGGCGCCACTGACGACCAGCCGCCGCTGTTCCGCGTGACGGTGCTGTTCTCCGAAACTGCGGGCAAGACCAGGATGGACATGACGATGGCCTTGGCGACACCGGAGGCTGCCGAAGAAACGCGCAAATTCATCAAGAAGGCCAGCGGCGATTCCACTTGGGACCGGCTGGCGGAATACCTGGAAAAGGAAGCGTCGGGCAAGGAAAAGTTCGTGATCAACCGGACCTTCGATGCGCCTATCGACATGATGTTCGAGATGTGGACCAATCCGAAGCATGTTTCGCAATGGATGCCGCCGACCGGATTCCAGATGCAGTTCATCAAGTCCGACATCAGGCCCGGCGGCCGCACCTTTTATCGGATGACGGGCGGCGACGTCAAGATGCATGGACGCGCCGAGTATCTGGAAATCGAGAAGCCCGGCCGCATCGTGTACACGCAGCAGTTCTGCGACGAGAACGAAAACATCTCGCGCCACCCGATGGCGCCGACATGGCCGGAAACCATGCTGACGACGGTGGAATTGAATGCAGAGGGGCCGGACCGGACGCGCGTGACCATGACATGGGAAGTGCATGGTGCTGCCACGCGCGAAGAGATCGATGCCTTCGTCAAGGAAAAGGGCGGCATGACGCGGGGCTGGACCGGGTCGTTTGACAAGCTGGAAGCGTACTTGCCGAGCCGTTGATAACGGCAGGCGGGCGCCTGCAGCTCCTGTCGCTGCAGGTGATCCGCCATCACCTGCTTGCTGCCGTCATGCCGCGAGCCGATGCACGAAGAATGACAATATCTCGTCGCGCGCGGCGATCGTCGGTTGCCCTGCTTCGTCGATCAGGTGCGCGGTCACCACGCTGTGCGGGCTCGCCACCACATGCTCGAAAAACGGCGCAAGCGAATCGCGGTTGGCTGCGCTGTCGGGCAGCACGCGCGCGACAAAACGGTCGCCCAATGCTTCGGCGTAGGCGGCGAACCGCTGCGCCTTGCAGAACCGGTCTCCGTCGAAGCGAAAAGCCATGACGGTCAGGTCGTCCCGCTCCAGGCGTTGCCGCACCGCGTGCAGCTCGTCAGGGGCGATTTCAAGCGCTGCCGGATCATCCAGCGGCAGCGACGGCTGACACAGGACCGGTGCGAGCATCGACGGTTCCAGCATCATCGTGAGCGCGAAGTTTCCCGTGAAGCACATGCCGATAGCGCCGACGCCCGGACCGCCGCACGCTTCGTGCGCGAGCCGCGCCAGCGACCGCAGCCACCGGGTGACAGGGCTCGACTGGTTGGCGGCGAACGCACGAAACTCGGCGCTGACGCACGCACGCTGAAAGACCGTCTTGCCCTCCTCGGCGCCCGGCACCGCACCGTCGCGGCCGAACAGCGAAGGCATGTACACGGTGAACCCGGCATCCCGCACCCAGCGGCTGAAACGGGCGACATGCGGGCTGATGCCCGGCATCTCGGTCATCACGATCACAGCCGGCCCGGTGCCGGCCACATAGACCGGCTTCATGACGCCGTCGATCGTGATCTCGCGGCGATCGAAATCGTCGAGCGCATCGTCCTCGTTCATGTTCCGTTGCGGCATTGTCGCTGCTCCTTGTCATTGAATGGGTTGATCGGCAGGCGCCGGGCATGGCCGGCGCCTCCAGTCCTTCCAGTCTGCCCTTCCACGGGCCGGGGCACGATATTCAAAATAGACTCGTTTCATGCCAAAATGGACAAATGAAAACAATCCTCGTTCTGGCCCTGGATGGCGTGATGGATTCCAGCCTTGCGATCACGCTCGATACTCTGAGAGCGGGACAGGCCTTTCTTTCCAGGGCAAGCAAGCCGCATGGAATCCGGGTGATGACCGCCGGGTACAAAAGGCAGGTGCGGACCGGCGGGGGGCTCAGGCTGCAGGTGGATTCATTGTTTCGGGATATCCCGGAGGCCGGCGTCAAGGCGGACTGGGTCATCATCCCTGGCTGCGGCCTGGTGAGCGAAGCGGAGATCACTGCGCGTTGTGCAAACAGAGATGCGATCGAACTCATGCGCCTGCTGCAGACGATCGATGACGGCAGCGTGAAGATCGGCGCTTCATGTTCGTCAGTATTTTTCCTTGCTCAAGCGGGCTTGCTGGACGGCCGCCATGCGACGATGACTTGGTGGCTGGCGCATGTCTTTCGATCCCGGTTTCCGGGTATCACGCTCGACGAGACGAAGATGCTGGTAAGAGACGGGCCGTACCTGACCGCAGGCGCCGCGTTTTCACAACTGGATCTGGCGCTGGCAGTTGTCGCCGATACGATGGGGACAAGCATCGCGCATCTTTGCTCGCGCTACATGCTGATCGACCAGCGCCCTTCGCAGGCGAGGTACATGATGCCGACCCAACTCCAGAACATCGATCCGACAGTGGTTGCGGCCGAGCGATGGATTGATGCGCATCTGGCGGCGCCGATCAGCGTGGCGCGCCTGTCATCGGAACTGGCGGTGTCGCCCAAGACGCTGTCGCGGCGCATCGTTGCGGCGACGGGCATCTCGCCCATCAAGTTCATCCAGCGCAGGCGACTGCTGTGTGCATCGCATCTGATTGAAACGACGTCGATGTCCATCGAGGCCATTGCGGCCAGGGTCGGGTATCAGGATGGAACTGCATTGCGCAAACTGATCAAAAGGGAATTCGGCACTACGCCGGGCGCGCTGCGCTGAATAAAGAAGGCCGGTTTCAAATGCACGGCATGGATAAAACAGTGCCGCGCCAATGTCGTACTGCCTGCAACTGGAATCGACCGCCTCAAAACTGTTGCCACTCTTCCTCGATCCCCGCTCGCGCATTGGCGACCTTCCTGGGCCGTGGTGCGGGCAACCGGCGCTCGCTCGCACTCCTGACTGCACGAGCGCCGTGCACCCCGTGCACCCCGTGCACCAGCGGCACCACGTCGGCTGCGGCTGCCGCCGGCGAGCCCTCAAGCCTGAAGACACTCACCACCTGCGCCAGATTGCCTGCCTGATCCTGCAGCGAGGCAGCAGCGGCGGCCGCTTCTTCCACCAGCGCGGCGTTCTGCTGCGTGACCTGGTCCATCTGGCCAACCGCCTGGTTGATCTGCTCGATGCCCGCCGTCTGCTCCTGGCTGGCCGCGCTGATCTCGCTCACGATATCGGTCACGCGCTTGATGCTTTCGACGATCTCTTCCATGGTCGCGCCGGCCTGATCGACCAGCCTGGCGCCGAGGTCGACCTTCTCGACCGAATCGGTAATCAGCACCTTGATTTCCTTCGCCGCCGCGGCGGAACGCTGCGCCAGATTGCGCACCTCCGAAGCGACCACCGCGAAGCCGCGGCCCTGCTCGCCGGCACGCGCCGCTTCCACCGCCGCATTCAGCGCGAGGATGTTGGTCTGGAACGCGATGCCGTCGATCACGCCGATGATGTCGACAATCTTGCGCGACGACGCGTTGATGCCACTCATGGTATCGATCACCTGCGATACGACAGTGCCGCCCTTGAGCGCAATCCCGGATGCGGATACCGCCAGCTGGCTGGCCTGGCGTGCGTTGTCGGCATTCTGCCTGACGGTACTGGTCAGCTGTTCCATCGACGATGCGGTTTCCTCCAGCGAACTGGCCTGCTGCTCGGTACGTGCCGACAGGTCGAGATTGCCGGAAGCGATCTGATTGGAAGCAGTGACGATGGTATCGGTGCCGCCGCGAACTTCGCCGACGATACGCATCAGGCTCTCGTTCATCTCTTTCAACGCGCGCAGCAATGCGCCTGTTTCGTCATTGGAGCGCACCTCGATGCGGCCGGTCAGATCGCCGGCAGCAACGGTTTGCGCGGCTTTTACTGCGGTCCGCAACGGGCGCGTGATGCTGCGCGTAATCCCGTATGCGAAAGCCGCACCAAGCAGCAATGCCGCCGCTCCCAGTACCATCATTAGCATGCGGGCCGACATGATGGTGTGCGCGGTATCCTCACCGCCGCTCTGCACCAGTTTCTGCTGCAGCGCTACCGAAGCGGCGATACGCTCCTGTAACGTATCCAGCGCGGGCAGGGTTTCGCCGCGCATCAGCGCAACGGCCTCGTCCCGTTTGTCCGCTTCCAGCAGCGCAACCACCCTGGTGAACGACGTTGCATAAGCGGTGCGGGCCTGCTTGACCCGCGCCACCAGTTGCCTGCCGTCTTCCGAAAGCACCAGCTGGTCGAGCGTGGCCAGCGCGTCGTCGATGACTTTCTTGTTGACGTCGATCTTCCGGTACAGATCGGCTGCCTGCTGCTTGTCGGCAGTGATGAAAAGCTCCATCGTGCGGCGGGCGTTGGCGCGAGTCATGAGATTGACTGTATTGGCCGCCTCCGCCTTCACCCACAAACTTTGAGTGATGTCTTTCGTCATCGCGTCGATGCTGGTCAGGCGTTCAAGCATGATCAAGATGAGCGCCGCCGTCAGCAGCATGACGACGCCGAAACCCGCCGCAAGGCGCACACCGATTTTCAGGTTCGCGATATTCATTGCCCCTCCATGTTCAGAGTGGGAAAAGTAACAAAGCCCGGCACGCGCGCCCATCGGGCAAGCCTGATTTTCCGGTAAGAAAATTCTGCGGTGGATCTGACGAGAGGTAGGGATTTCCTGACTCCGAAAATCCCTCGGGGGCGGGTTCCTACTCGGCCAGACCGTGCATGACCGTGTAGCGGATCAGTTTCGCGTTGCTGTCGATGCGCATCTTCTGCATCAGGCGCGCCTTGTGCGTGCTGACCGTCTTGTTGCTGATCGAGAGTTCCTGCGCGATGTCGTTCAGGCTGCGGCCCTTCGCCAGCAACTGCAGGATATGCAGTTCGCGGCTGGTCAGGCGCTCATGCGGCACGGCATTCGGGTTGCCGACGTCGAACGCCATCTTCTCCGCCAGCTCCGGCGTGATGAAACGCCCGCCGGCGGCCACCTTGCGGATCGCTTCCAGCAGCATGTCCGGGTCGCTGTCCTTGGTGACGTAGCCGGATGCGCCGGCCTTCAGATTGCGGCGAGCGATCTGCGACTCGTTATGCATGCTGAGTATCAGGACCGGCAGATCAGGGTAGTGCGCACGGATGCGTGAAATCAGGTCCGCCCCGCTGATGCCGGGCATCGACACGTCCAGCAGCAGCACATCGTATGCATTGTCGCGCAGCGCCGCGAGCACCTGAGCGCCATTGGCGGCTTCCGCCGTCACCACCACGTCGGGACTCAGCGCGAACAACTGCTTCAGTCCGCTGCGCACGATCGCATGGTCGTCGGCAATCAACAGCCTGATCATGATTCTCCTCTCGAAACTTCGTGGATCGGGATGCGTACTTCCAGCATCGTCCCCTGCCACGGCGCACTGTATACGGCAATATCGCCGCCCAGCATGAGTGCCCGTTCGCGGATGCCCACCAGTCCGAACGAATTTTTTCCTTTGGGCTTGTCGGGATCGAAGCCCGTGCCATTGTCACGTACTTTCAGCACATAGGCATCGTCGCCCCGCACCAGTGCAATTTCAACACGGTTGGCGCCGGAATGCCGGATCACGTTGGTCAGCGATTCCTGGACAATGCGGAAAACAACGGTCGCCCGGCCTTCGTCCAGATCGATCTCGTCTTCATTGATGCGCAGTTCATGGGCGATGCCGGTATGCCCGGTGAACTCCTCCGCCAACCATTCCAGCGCCGACACGATTCCCATGTCGAGCGCGGCCGGACGCAGCGCCGATGCGATATCGCGCACCATGCCGATGGTCTTGTCGGTCAGTTCCATCACGCCCTGCACCTTTTCCAGCAAGGCCGGATTGTGCTTGCCGAACTGCGAGCGCAGCAAGGAAATCTTGAGCCGTAATACGGTCAGGAATTGCCCCAGCTCGTCGTGGATTTCGCGGGCGATGCGTTTGCGCTCGTCTTCCCGCGCCGCTTCGCGACGCGCGCCGAGTTCCCGCAGCAGGGTGCGCGATTCCTTCAGCCGGCCTTCGGTTTCCTTCAGCGTGCGGACGTCGCGTCCGATCGCCAGCACGGTGGCGACCCGGCCTTCCCGGTCGTATTCCGGCACGAAGCGGATATGGTAAAAAAATCTGTCGCCCGGCACTTCCCAGCTCAGATCGATCTCTTCGGCCTGGCCGGTTTCCAGCACCGCCCTGATCTTGTCGTGAAATGACTGCACGCGCGCCGCCGCGATCACCGAGATGTCGTCCGGCGCCCGACCGAGAAGCGCCACGGCCGGGATGTTGAAGGTTTTCTGCGTCGCAGGATTGACATAGACGCGCCGGCATTGGCGATCGTAGCGGACCACGATGTCGGGCGAATTTTCTACCAGCGCCCGGAATTCCTGCTCGCGTGCATGCAGCAATGCCTCCGCCTCGCGCGCCCGCGTGACGTCGGTATGAATGATGACGGCGCCCATCCTGGCGTCCGCCACCAGCGGCACCGCATGAACCCGGAACCAGCGCGTCTGCGGCAATGCGTGGCAAGGATATTCATGCTCGTACTGCGCGCACTCGCCATGCAACACGCGGCGAACGCCGTCCGGCACCGGGCTGGCGGCGGCCCCCGGCTCGCCGGCAAGCCCCAGGATTTCCAGATAATCGCAGCCGACGCCGCCGGTGGAAAACATCGGCCTGTTATCGGCGGCGAACTGCTCCCAACGCCGGTTGACGGCCACGATGATGCCGGCATTATCGATCAGCACGATATTGGCCGGCAGTGCATCAAGGATGGATTTCTGCATGTCGACCAGCCGCCGTTGCGCCGCCTCGCTGGCCCGCAGCGCATCGTCGAGCCATTTGCGACCGGTAATGTCGCGCGCGAAGCCGACGGTGCCGAGCAGCGTGCCGTCAGCGTCTTCCACCGGTGCCTTGTAGGTCTCGAACCAGTTGCGCACGCCCTGTTCCTCAATCGGCTCTTCGACGTATTTCTTTTGCCTCGAACGCAGGACTTCCTGATCGTCGACCCGGTATCGTTGCGCCAGGTCCGACGGCCACACGTCCAGATCGGTCTTGCCCGTCAGCGCATCGCTCGACTGGATGCCGGCGGCCGCTGCAAACGGCCGGTTCACCGCGAGGAAGCGGCTCTCGGTGTCCTTGAGCCAGACCGGGAAGGGAAAATTGTCCAGCAGCGCGCGTTGGTAGCGCTCCCTGGTCCGCAGCAATGCGTGCACCGTGCTGCGCTCGTCGATGTCGCGAAGCATGCCGGCAACGAACTCGTCGCCGGCATGCTCCATATAGCTGAACGACAGGGCGATCGGGATCAGCCGGTCCGGGGCAATGCGGTGTTCGGTCTCGATCCGGATCGATTTCCTTTCCCGGATTTCGCGCCAGAGGCCGTCGCGCTGCTGCTCCGACGCGAAGCTGCGATCCCAGCGGGAAATGCGCGAAACGAGCAGCTCCTCCCTGGAACTGCCGAAATGACGGCAAGCCGCATCATTGACAAAGACAAACCGGAATCCGTCGCCCGGACAGAGGACAAATAGCGCCATGTCGACGGTGGATTCGACCAGATGTCGACAAAATGCTGCGTGATGCTTCATGGATGATGTCCATCAGATTCAGTGTGGCAAAAAAAGCAATTCCCGATAATTTGCAAATGATCCTTCAAACCTGTCGATATGGCAATTGAGGGAGCAGGATGGACTTGAGAAATAACGCGGGCAAAGTGCAGCAGGCCGGGATTGCATCCCGGCCTACGCCATTTCGTAGTGAGCATCCTCCCCGCACTTCACCCATTCTTCACACCGATTTCAACCCGCCTTCACACTCCGTTCCCGCCCGTTGGCGAAGCTTCGCATGACGCGTCATTCGACGCGCTTCATCCATACGGAGATCGTCATGAACTGGTTACGCACCTTCACCGCCGCGCTGTCCGCGGTGGTTTATTTCACCGCGCCGTCGGCATGGGCCGATGAGCCTGCACCCGGCAGCAAGACGCTGGCGCCCTACTTTCACGTCGGCGGCGACCCGGCGCTCGACCGGCTGCCGCTGAAGTCGACCGATGTGAATGTGAAGATCGCGGGCGTGATTGCGGATGTGTCGGTCACGCAGCATTACAAGAACGAAGGCACGCGCCCGATCGAGGCGCGTTATGTGTTTCCGGGGTCGACGCATGCGGCGGTGTACGGGATGCAGATGCGTATCGGCGAGCGCCGCATCAACGCGAAGATCCGCGAGAAGAAGCAGGCGCGCGCCGAATATGAAAGCGCGAAGGCGGACGGCAAGAGCGCGTCGCTGCTGGAACAGGAGCGGCCGAATGTGTTCCAGATGAATGTGGCGAACATCCTGCCGGGCGACGATATCGCGGTGGAGCTGCATTACACCGAAACCCTGGTGCCGACCGACGGCAAATACGAGTTCGTGTTTCCGACGGTGGTGGGGCCGCGCTACAACGGCAGCCCGGCCACCGGTAGCGGCGTGAACGAACAATGGGTGGCGCAGCCGACGCTGCATGCGGGCGACGCGCCGAAGTCGCGCTTCTCGCTGAAGCTGGCGATCGATTCGCCGATAGCGATCCGGGAAGTCAGCTCGACGACGCATCAGGTGCACGTGACGCAGAAAAACGCGCGCCGCGTCGACGTGGCGCTGGCGCCGGATGCGGCGAACGGCAACCGCGATTTCATTCTCGATTACCGGCTGGCCGGCGACAGGATCGAGGAAGGCGTGCTGCTGCACAAGGGCAAGGACGAGAACTTTTTCCTTGCGATGATCGAGCCGCCGAAGCAGGTCGCGCATGCGGATATCGTGCCGCGCGAATATGTCTTCATCGTCGACATTTCCGGTTCGATGCATGGTTTTCCGCTGGAGACGGCGAAGACGCTGCTGCGCAACCTGGTCGGCAACCTGAAACCTTCCGATACCTTCAACGTGATGCTGTTCTCCGGCGATAACTCGATGCTGGCGCCGCATTCGATGCCGGCGACGAAAGAGAATATCGGCAAGGCGATTGCGGTCATCAACCGGCAGAGCGGCGGCGGCAGCACTGAGCTGTTGCCGGCGATGCGGCGCGCGCTGGCGCTGCCGCGCGACGACACGCGCGCACGCAGCTTCGTCGTGGTGACCGACGGTTACGTGACGGTGGAGAAGCAGGCGTTCGACCTGGTGCGGCACAACCTCGACCATGCGAACGTGTTTTCTTTCGGCATCGGTTCCAGCGTGAACCGGCACCTGATGGAAGGACTGGCGCGCGCCGGCCAGGGCGAGGCGTTCATCATCACCGATTCGAGCCATGCGGACGCCGAGGCGGAGCGTTTCCGCCGTTATATCGACAGCCCGGTATGGACGCACCTGAAGCTGAAGATCGACGGTCTCGATGCGTATGACATCGAACCGGTGACGCTGCCCGACCTGTTCGCGTCGCGGCCGGTGGTGGTGATGGGCAAGTGGCGCGGCGAACCGAAAGGCAGCGTCACAGTGGAAGGTTATGCCGGCGATGGTCCGTACAGCCGCACCGTGTATATCGATGCGATGCATGTGTCGCCGGATGCGGGTGCGTTGCGTTACCTGTGGGCGCGCAGCCGCATCGGTGCACTGGCCGATAGCGTCGAGCTGGAAGGCGACGGCAATGACAAGATCGTCGGCGCGATCACCGACCTCGGCCTGAAATACAACCTGCTGACCGATTACACCTCGTTCATCGCGATCGACCAGATCGTGCGCAACACGGCCGGCAGCGACACCGTCGACCAGCCGCAGCCGATGCCGCAAGGCGTGTCCGACCTGGCCGTCGGCGGCGATGTGCCGAGCACGCCGGAGCCGGAGTTCTATGCGCTGGTCGCGCTGGCCGGCGGCATGGGTGCATGGCTGCGCCGCAGGAAGAAACATCATGAGAAATAGTGCTCGCGGCGTGCGCAATCCGGCGTGGCTGCTCGGCATGCTGCTCGCCGCGCTGTGGCCGCACTGGGTCTGGATGGCGCGGCGCAGCGTCGACGGTTCCGACGAACCCTGGGGCTTGCTGGCGCTGGTGACCATCGTCGCGCTGCTCTGGGCCGACCGACACCTGACGGTACGGCCTTCGGGCCGGGCGCTGGCGACGGCGGGCGCGCTGTCCGTGGCCGCATCGCTGGGCAGCGCGCTGCTGCCGCCGATCGTGGCGGCGGCGCTGGCGATGCTGGCGGTGGTGGCACTGCTGGACGGCATGCTGCCGCCGAGCCGGCCGCGCACCGCGCTGGCCTTCCTCGCGCTGCTCACCTTGCCGCTGGTGGCGTCGCTCAATTTCTATCTCGGCTATCCGTTGCGCTGGCTGTGCGGCCATGGCGCCGCCGTGCTGCTGGGAATGACCGGCTTGCAGGTGACGCCGGAAGGCGCCGCGCTGCTATGGAACGGCAAGACGGTGCTGGTCGATGCGCCGTGCGCCGGCATCGCGATGCTGTGGGTCGGCATGTATGCGGCGGCGCTGATGTCCTGGCTGTTCCGGGCCGGCATGACGCGCACCATGGCGAATGCGGCAGCGGCGGCGCTGATCGTGGTGTTCGCCAACATGGTGCGCAACGCGCTGCTGTTCTTCAAGGAGGCGGAGGTGGTCGCGCTGCCGGCGTGGACGCATGAAGGCATCGGGCTGCTGCTGTTCGCCGCCGTGTTTCTGTCGATCTATCGGGTGTGTTCGTGGAGGCCGCATGCGCGCTTTTAATCTGCAACAGATGCTGTTTTCCGCCGCGCTGCTGCTGGCCGCCGTCTGGCCGCTGCTGCATGGAAACCGCAGCGCCGCGCCCGCGTCGGCTCATGGTTCGGTCGAATGGGCGCAGGCGCAATGGGCGCCGCAGGACAGCTCACCGCGTCGGCTGCCGCTGTCGGCGCTGGAACGCAGTTTTGCGCGCCAGTTCCCCGGGCATCTGGCGCGCTTCAGCGACGGCAGCCATCAATGGATCGTGCGCGTGATCGACAAGCCGACGCGCATGCTGCATCCGGCGGCCGACTGCTTTCGCGGCCTCGGCTACAAGGTCGCGCCGCCGCGCGTACGCACCGACCGGCATGGCGAACACTGGCGCTGTTTCAGCGCGACGCGCGACGGCAAGACGCTGCAGGTCTGCGAGCGCATTTTCGATGCGCGCGGCGGTCGCTGGACCGATGCCTCGTCGTGGTACTGGTCGGCGCTGCTGTCGGCGCAGCGCGCGAACGGACCGTGGTGGGCGGTGACGACGGTCGAGGAAGGAGTAGCGCAATGAACTGGCGGCGTGTTTCCCTGCTCGTTTTGCTGGCGCTGCTGGCGGCGGCGTTCGGCGTGCTGGCGCGGCTGTTGCTGCCGCTGCGCGCGCCGCAACCGTGGACGGTGCCGGTATCGTTGCCGGCGGGCGTCAGGCTGCAGGTCCGGGTAAGTCCTTTGCTGCGCGCGGCAACATCGCCATTGGGCTTGCGCGTGCTCGACGGCACGAACTGGCATACGCATAGTGGCACGCTGACACTGGCGACCGGCGACGGCGAGCTGCTGCTGCGCTGCGCGCCGTGCAGCTTGCGATTGCCGGCGCTGGCCGCACAGCCGTTGCAGCTGGCGTCACTGTCGCTCGCGCTGCACCGCGACGGCGACCGGATCAGCGGCTGGCTTTCCGCCGGCGAAGCCGGCCGCGAGCAGCGCGTGACGTTCAGCGGCATGCTGTCCGACGACATGCTGACGCTGGACTGGTCGCTGCCACGCAGCGCCTTGTCCGGCATGGTGTACACCTTGCGTTCGGTGATCCCGGAAGCCGACAGCGCATCGATACGCGGCACGATCGCGGCGAATGGCACGCTGCGGTTTCCAGGCGCGGCCTGGAGCGCGGTGCCGCATCTCGAAGGCTTCGATGTTTACGGCCTCGGCACCGAGCGCCTGCGCTACGGCGCGTTCCGCTTCGTCTGCCGCGACGGCGATGGCCTGCCGCATCCGCGCCTGGTCGGCGACGGCGCGCCCGGCTGGGTGCCGCTGAAGCGGATGGGCCGCTGGCTGCCGCGCGCGGTGCTGGCGGCGGAAGACGCGCGCTTCTACAGCCATCCCGGCTACGACCTGGCCGAGCTGGTGCCGTTGCTGGCCGATGCCGGCCGGCACACGCATCGCGGCGCGAGCACGATCACGCAGCAACTGGCGAAAAATTTCTTCGCCGGCGCCAACGCGACCGCCGCGCGCAAGCTGCGCGAGCTGCTGTATGCGGCCGAGATGGAAAGAACCCTGGGCAAGCGGCGCATCCTCGCGCTGTACCTGAATACCGTCGACTGGGGGCCGGGCCTGTGCGGCGCGACCGATGCGGCGCACGCGTATTTCGGCCGCGCGCCGGCCCGGCTCTCCGCCGCCGAAGCGGCGTGGCTGGCCGGCATATTGCGCAATCCGCATCGCGCGTATGCGCAGGAGTTCGTTACGCAAACGATCGACCGGGAGCGCCTGGATTGGGTCGCTTCCCGCATTCGGCACTATCCGGTCCGGCGCGCGCCGGTGTTGCGCTTCGTCGCTTCGACGGTGAAGCCGAGGTCGGCGGAATAAGCATCGCCGCCCGCCTGAATCCGCACGGATCGGGAGTGGCAGCACTTCAGCTTTGAAAAAGTACGAAAGTGTGACTTGGCATCACGCACTTGTTGCCACGCAGCAACAAAACCCAGGCATCTGGTGTACCATCGGCATTCCGCCACTCTCCAGCATTCACGCGACGCCGTGCTCCCGCAAGACTTCCCATGGAAAACCCGAAAAGGTTACCGACTGACAAGACCACGTTGAAAGGTGTCGCCGAAGGTGCGCAGCAGGTCGTGCGCCGCCTGGTCGATGATGCCCCGATGATCGTCTGGGAAGCGGATGTCGATGGCCGCTGCACCTATCTGAATCCGGAATCGATGGCCGGGCTCGCGTCGGCCGCCGAGATCAATCTGTCCGACTGGTTCCGCTTCATCCATCCGGACGATTTTCCGAAGACCGCGCAAGTGGTGCGGCAGGCGAAGGAAAGGCGCATCGAATACCGGCTGGAATACCGCGTGATGCGCAGCGACGGTTCGGTGCGCTGGATCATGAGCATGGCTGCGCCGCGCCTTGCGCCGGACGGGCAGCTGCAAGGCTATGTCGGCACCCTGGTCGACGTTTCCGAAAGCCATGCCGCGAGCGCGCGGCTGGCGCGCAGCGAGGCGGAGCACCGGCTGCTGACGCAGCATGCGCGCGACCTGATTTCGCACAGCGACGCCGATAACCGCTATGTGTATGCGTCTTCGTCGCACAAGGACATCCTCGGCTACGATCCGCAGGAACTGACCGGCACCGACCTGTACAGCTACATCCATCCGGACGACCTGAAGCCGCCGCCCGCACCGGCGGCGGGCGCGGCGCGCAGCGGCCAGGCCCGGCTGTCGACCATCCGTTTTCGCCACAAGAACGGCCACTGGGTCTGGCTCGGCGCCAGCACGCGTGCCATCCGCGATCCGGAAACCGGCGCCAGGCTCGGCATCGTGTCGGTCGCGCGCGACATCACCGCGCAACTGGCGGCGGAGCGCGAGCTGCTGCGCAGCGAGGAACGCTTTCGCAGCCTGACCTCGATGTCATCCGATTGGTTCTGGGAAACCGACGCGCAGATCCGCTTCACGTTTTTTTCCGAAGGCTTGCGCACGCGGCTGGGAGTGGAACCGGAACAGCTGCTCGGCACCACCTTCGCATCCAATGTCCAGAATCCGCAGGACCCGATCTTCCTCGCGCTGCTCGACTGCGTGGCGGCGCGACGGCCGTTCCACGACATGATGTACGCGGTAACATCGCAAATGCATCCGGGCGTCGTGCGCTTTTTGCGCGTGTCGGGCGAGCCGGTATTCGACGACGGCCATTTCTGCGGCTATCGCGGCGTCACCCACGATGTCACGCGTGAAGTGCGCGCGACCCGGGCGCTGGAGCGGCTGGCCACACGCGACGCGTTGACCGAACTGCCGAATCGCGCGCAGCTCGACAGCCGGCTGGAGCAGCGGCTGATGCAGCGGCGCGGCGGGTCGCCGCAGGCGGTGTTCTTCATCGACCTGGACAGTTTCAAGGAAGTCAACGATTCGCTGGGCCATGCGGCCGGCGACTTGCTGCTCAAGGAAATCGCGGCGCGGCTGACGCGGTGCGTGAGCACCGACGACATGGTGGCGCGCCAGGGCGGCGACGAATTCGTGGTGGTGGCCGAATGCCTGCACGGCAGCCAGTCGGCGGCCGAGATCGCGACCGTGCTGTGCACCGCGATCGAAGCGCCGATGCTGATCGAAGGCTACGAAGTGAAGACCGGCAGTTCGATCGGCATCAGCCTGTTTCCGCAGGACGGCGAGACCAGCGGCGTGCTGCTGCAAAACGCCGACAATGCGCTGTACCGCGCGAAAGCGGCCGGCGGCAACACCTATCGCTTCTACACGCCGGAAATGGGCGCCGCATCGAAGACGCGGCTGAAGCTGCATGCAGCGCTGCGGCACGCGCTGGAACGCAACGAGTTCACCCTGCATTACCAGCCGCGCGTCAACCTGAAGACCTTCGAAATGACCGGCATGGAAGCGCTGCTGCGCTGGACCCATCCCGAACTGGGATCGATCTCGCCGGCCGATTTCATTCCGCTGGCCGAAGAAACCGGTCTGATCGACGCGATCGGCGACTGGGTGCTGCAGTCCGCGACGCAGCAGGCGCAGCAATGGCTGCTGCGTTACGGCAGGCCGTTGCGCATTTCGGTGAACCTGTCGGCGCGCCAGTTGCGCAATCGCAAACTCGCTGATTCGGTGAACCATGCGCTGCGGACCAGCGGCCTGCCGGCCACGCTACTGGAGCTGGAGCTGACCGAGACCGGCCTGATGGAAGATCCGGTGCTGGCGGCGAATGTGCTGAAACAGCTGAAAGATGCCGGCATCCGCCTGGCGGTCGACGACTTCGGCACCGGTTATTCGTCGCTTTCCTATCTGTGCCGCTTTCCGCTGGATATCGTCAAGCTGGACCGCTCTTTCCTGCTGGAGCAGCGGCCGGGCCAGATCAGCCCGCGCAAGCTGGCGAAAGCGATCATCGATCTCGCGCATTCGCTGAACCTGTCGGTGGTGGCCGAAGGCGTCGAGACGCGGCAGCACATGAGCTTCCTGCGCAAGACGCCATGCGACGAAGTGCAGGGCTTTTGCTTCAGCCGGCCGATTCCGGCGGCGGAATTCGAAGCATTGCTGCGGGACGGCATCGACAAGCTGCCGCTGTAATACCCGGCGCGGCAAACCCGGCCTCGCGCCAAACGCACCAAACGCGCCGTCGCGCCAGACATCACGCAGCACCTTTGAACTGCCGTGCCTCATGCGGCGCCACTTGGACATTGCTCAATAGAAGGCAGCGGATTTATCGAAAACTCTGCGCCTGCTAACCGGTCTGAAATTTTTGCCTGTGCATCGAATCCCGCCTTGCGCCGGGTTCTTGTTTCCCGGCCAACATTCGCGTCCCATGACTGCCGTATGAAGCAGATAGAAAAACGAATCCGGAGAACTGCCGCCGTTTTCAAGGCACGCGAACTGCTGACAGTGCTCTCGCTCTTGCTCTCGCTGTTCGTCACCTATCAGCTGTGGACCATCGCCGTGAATACCCAGGAACAGGCACTGGAGACGGCGCTCGACTTCCGCGCGCGCGAATCGATCCTCAGGATCCGGGAACGCCTGCGCGTCTATGAACAAGTGCTGCGCGCCGCGCGCGGTCTGTTTGCCGCATCCAACGATATTACGCGCAGCGAGTTCCACGATTTCGTCGATTCGCTGAGTCTGGCGCAAAGCTATCCCGGCATCCAGGGCATCGGGTTCGCCGTCGTCGTGCCGGCAGCGGAAAAGCAGGCGCATGTCGCGGCGGTGCGGCGCGAAGGTTTTCCGGACTATGCGATCAAGCCGCCGGGGCAGCGTGAACGGTACACCTCGATCGTGTACCTGGAGCCGTTCTCCGGCACCAATCTGCGCGCCTTCGGCTACGACATGTACACCGACCCAAGCCGGCGCGACGCGATGCAGCGCGCGCGCGATACCGGGGAAGCGGCCGTGTCGGCCAAGGTGACGCTGGTGCAGGAGGTCGGCACCGACGTGCAGGCCGGCTTCCTGATGTACTTGGCGGTATACCGCAACGGCGCGCCGCACGAGACGCTGGCGCAACGCAGGGAGAACCTGGTTGGCTGGGTATATGCGCCGTTTCGCATGAACGACTTCATGCGCGGCCTGAATGGCGAACAGGGTAGCGATCTGGATATCGAAATCTTCGACGACGAAAAGATATCCGAAGCAACAAGAATGTACGATACCGAACCCACGATCGATGCGTCCGACATGCGGCACCGGCTGCGGCGCGTCAACCGCATCGAGGCGGGCGATCGCGCCTGGACGGTGGCGGTCGCGGCCTTGCCCGGGTTCGAGAACAGGTTGCGCTCGGACCGGCCGCAGATCATCCTGCGCACCGGCGTCGGCATCAGCATACTGCTCGGCCTGCTGATCTGGCTGTTCCTGGACGACCGCGCACGCGCGCTCCATGCGGCCGACCAGGCGCTGCAACTGGCGCTGTATGACGCACTGACCGGCTTGCCGAACCGCAAGCTGCTCGATGAAAGGCTCAAGCAGACGATCGCCAAGGCCAGGCGCCATCCGGGCGCGTTTGCGCTGATGTTCATCGACCTCGACAAGTTCAAGCCGGTCAACGACACCTATGGCCATGCATATGGCGACCTGTTGCTGAAGGAAGTGGCGAAGCGCCTGCAGAATTGCATGCGCGAAACGGATACCGCATGCCGTCTCGGCGGCGACGAGTTTGTCGCGCTGCTGGCGGAGATCGACGGACCGGATGCGGCGATGAAGGTGGCGACAAAAATCCTGCGCCGCCTCACGCTGCCTTATGAAGTGGTGGGTCATGTATTCGACATCTCGGCCAGTATCGGCGTGGCGCTCTATCCGGAAAACGGCGGCGACGGCAAGACGCTGATGAAGAGCGCCGATATGGCGATGTACGAAGCGAAAAACAGCGGGCGCGGCAACGTGAAGTTCGCGCGCCCGCTCTAACAACTGCCCCTTTAAAGGTGTTTGGAAGTCCGATATTCCAGGTGGGGGATTCTGCTTTTTCTCAAGTTTGTCATCGTTCGCCTTACGTAAGACAAACAACCAATGAACGGTTCCCTCCTCCTGTAAGGGGGAGGGTTAGGGTGGGGGTGGCAGGGTCGAATTATTGAATCTCTATCTCGAACGCACTACCCCCATCCCAACCTTCCCCCTGCAAGGGGGAAGGAGTCGTCCCAAGTTGCTTGAAGGGTCACTGGATATGCATATTGAGGAAAATCTTTTCCTCGGTAGAAATTACACCTTTAAACGGGTGGCTCTAAACCAGGCCGAACCAGCCGAGCAGCGCGCCCGCCGCCAGCAGCCACAGCAGGTGAGTCTTGGTGCGCCACACGACCAGCGCGGCGACGAAGGTCAGCAGCCACAGCGGCCATTGAGCGCCGGCTCCGGTGCTGCTGTTGGACAGGGTCCAGGCAGTCGCGAACAACAGGCCGATCACGATCGGCGCCATGCCCTGCTTGAACGCGCGCACCGCGCGCAGCTCGCGGTTTTCATGGCCCCAGCGCGCGGCGACGAAGGTCAGCGTGGTACTCGGCACCAGGATACCCAGCATGGTGATGAACACACCGAGCAGCGCGCTGAGAAAGCCGCCGGCATTCATGCCGACGTTCCATCCCATCAGCGCCACGAACAGCACGTTCGGCCCGGGCGCCGCCTGTGCCAGCGCGATCGAGGCGCTGAATTGCGGATCGGTCAGCCAGTGATGCTGTTCGACCAGATAACGATGCATGTCCGAGGTGGTGGTGATCGCACCGCCGATCGACAGCAGGGACAGCAGCAGATAGTGCAGGAATATCTGGCCCCAGTCGCTCCATTGCAATGAAAGATGCAGGGTTTCGTTCATCGCGCGAGCTTCCGGTAGGTGAGGATGCAGGTCAGCACGCCAAGGCCGAACAGCACATACAGAAGCGGCCAGTGCAGCAATGCGACGCCGATGAAGCAGAGCACGCCGAACACGGCGCTGAGCGGCACGCCCAGCGGATTTTTGGCGAGCGAGGTGGACAGCTTCAGACCGGCGGCGGCGATCAGGCCGGCGGCCACCGCGCCCATGCCGCGCAGTGCGCCGGCGACACCGGGCAGATCGCCGAAGCGTTCGTAGACCAACGCCAGCAACAGCAGCACGATCAGCGGCGCGGTCAGCATGCCGGCGAGCGCGGCAAGCGCACCGCGAATGCCGAAATGGCGCGCGCCGATCATCAGGGAAATATTCACCACGTTCGGCCCCGGCAGAATCTGCGCGACCGCCCAGTCCTCGACGAATTCTTCACGGGTAAGCCAGCGCTTCTTTTCGACCAGCTCATGCTGGACGACGGCAAGCACACCGCCGAATCCCTGCAACGCCAGCAAACTGAATGAGATAAACAGGTCGCTCGGCGAGCGCGGCCGAGGAGGCTCTTGGGTCACAGGATTCATGGAGAAGAAAGAATGATGGAAACGGGTGGTGCCCCATTTTAAAAGACAGTCCGTTTCCTTGCTTGTCGACAGGAAATTTTTGCATGGCGCGTGCGATGCCTGTGCGGAACGGCAAGCAAAACTCCGCGCGAAATTTTCAAACCGACAAGCTCCTCACCGGTTGCGCCACCGGCCGGAATATCAGCAGCTTTCGAATCACCGTAGCATGTGCTCTGCGCACCCTGCCTTCCTGCTTTTCATCGGAGAGCACGCCAAGGAACGTGTCCAAAATAATTTTCGGATTTGTTCCGCGTCTGGCAGGTGCACTGCCGCGTTGCATTGTCCCCGCCAGACGCGTCCACATCGGGAAACTATTCGGACACATTCCTAAGCGTGCGGAATGAGAAACACGCCGACAACGGATGCCAGCGCCAGCACAATGAAAAACGCCACGATCAAAACATCAGCTCGTTGCATGACACTCTCCTCAACGATATTGCGCACTGCCTTATTACTCTAGGCATGCATGCGGAGGCGGCATTGCGTTTTTTAAAACAAACGCGTTTCGCCGCGCGGGCGCACAAAAAAGCGGCCGCATTGCCTCACTTCTGCCCCACCCCCGCCGCAGCACGGCTGTACTGCGGCCAGGCCATTTCCTTTCGGAACCATTGCTTGCGCGCCACTGTCTGAGCGCGTTTGCGACCGAGTACCTGCCCCCATGACCATCTCCCCGACCGAACGCGCACTGCTTCCGTTGATCGGCCTGCAAGGCGCGGTCAGCACGCTGGCCGGCTTCATCGGTTTTTTCGTAGTCGAGGCGCATGGCATGAACGGCATGCTCCGCTTCACCGCCGGCATGCTGACCGCGGCGATCGCCTCGACGCTGCTCGCCTACCGTTTCGGCCCGCTGCTGAAGCTGAGCGGCAAGCGCCTGCTGAAACTCGGCTTTGTCGTTCCCGGCTTGCCGATCCTGTTCGGGCACGGCTCGGTCGCGTCGATGGCGCTGGCCTTCGGCGCGTTTCTCGGCCTCACCTGGGGCGGGCGACACTGGCTGGAAATGTCCCTGCTGGGCGATATCGAGCGCGACCGTTATGCGGTGCGTTCCGGCACGGTCACCGTGGTCTCCGCCGTCGCGACGACGCTGCTGGCGTCGCTGTTGCTGCTGCTCGCGGGCGGCGCGGAACAGGGGCGCTACGTCTACCCGCTGTACGGTACGCTGGCGGTCATCGGCGGGCTGCTGCTCGGCGGTGCGATACCGGACACTGCGCCGGTATCGCTCGACCGGCCGCTGGCAGTGATCCGGCAGCCGCAGTTCCTCGCCTGCCTGCCGCTGTTCTTCCTGGAATCCGGCCTGTTCGGACTGAGCCAGGCGCTGGGGTCGGCCGGTGCGGTCAAGGCACTGGGATCGGCGAGCCAGTTCGGCTGGATCGCGACACTGGCCGGACTGGTCGGCGCCGCAGCGCTCTATCTCACGCGCAAAACGCGCGACAGGCACAACCGCAGCCACTGGCTCGGCGGCTCCTGCCTGGTGGTCGCCGTTTCGTTCGTGCTGCTCGGCGCGAGCGTGTGGGTGCCGGCGCTGTATATCGGCTACTCGGTATTGAAGGCGGCGGGCGGACCGTTCCTGGCGGCGAGCGAGCAGGTACTGAACCAGCGCACGCTGGATATCCGCGGCCGCCTGTCGGACTGCATCGTTGCACGCGAATTCGTGCTGTGGATATTGCGCATGCTGTCGTTGCTGCTGTTCTGGGCACTGGCGGCCACGCTGCCGCCAAACACGCTGCTGGTGGCTGGCTCGTTGCTGCTGGCGCTGGCGACCGGCACGGAATACCTGATCGGCAAGGCCTGGTTCGGTTACGGCGAAGCCGCCGCCACCGCGGCGTGAACCGGCGCCTGCTGACGCCACGCAGTGGGCGCCGGGATTTTGCTTGCCATTGACCGGTCTTGCGTGCAAGCTCGAACGATATGAACGAAATGCATCAACAATCGAAACGACAACGCAGGAGAACTCCATGACTGACCATATCGCACAACCACAGCTCACCAAGAACGGCGTCGCGTTCACGGTACGCGTCGATTCGGTCAACCGCGACTGCCTGATTTCCTGCGAGGCGCTGGCCAAGCTTTCGCGTCTGCGTACCGGCACTTCCGATCCGATGGAAACCTTTCTCGCATTCGAGGCGACCATCAACGGCGTGGCACGCCGGATGGTGACAGCCCGCGTGCCCGGTACGCCGCTGCTGCTCGGACCCGACAGTTTTCACTGAGCGCAACGCCCGGTTGCTCATGCACTGCATCATGCGCTTGCCGGCCTGCGCTTTACGGCCGCCATCGCAAGCCGGGAAATGCAGACCATGCGGTCGGCCTCGTCGACGATCCGGATTTCCCACCTCTGCGCCACCGCACGCATGTGATTCGCATTGACGGCATGGCCGTGCGGCATGTCGATACGACAATGCGTTTGCGCCAGCCAATGCCCACCGAATGTTTCCCGGCCGTGACAACGCCTCGATCCGCCGAATCCGGCGCGTCGTCATGAACCTGTTGGGCGAATCGCGTACTAATGACTATGCGGGGCGCGCATGTCTCGCATTGAAATCGCGGGGCTATATCATGAGCGCACCATATCGCAGCATTCACACCATTTCTTTCTCCCTGTCGCCCTCGGGCCTTCGCAGCCCGTCGCCCGGCGGCAGGCCGGCCGACAAGATCCGCAAGCCCGCGCTCGCAACCGCCGATGCGGCAACGCTGGGCATGATGGTTTTCTATAACTGGCGCGAAAAGAAACTCGCGAAAGACGATCCGGAAGGCTATGCACGATTGCAAAGACTGAAAGCCTTGTTCCGCACCGGCGAGCTGGATGCGGCACCGGAAAAAAAGACCAGAAGGACAACATCGCATCCGCTGCATTATCAGGATAACGGCCAAAAAAACACCGGGTTCGGCGCATCGCACTGAAGCGTTCACACCGGAGTCTTGCCGGGGCTCCCGGACGGTGCCGATCTCCGGCTACCGCATCCGCACGGCCTTTCCGGAACACATGTTAGTATCGACCGCATTCCCCGTGCCTTGCAAAACCGAAACGCGCCTGTTGTGCGGAGTCCGAAGCATGCGCCGTTTTTCCGTACCGCAAGCGACAGTTCCGCAATGCCTTTCAGCAGATCGGCGGGGAAATACCGGCCGGCAAGAACCTGAGGCCGGAACCAATGCCGCGTGGCACCAGATCGATTCAGCACATCGATTCACCGGCAAAGACGGGCAATATCGAACCGCAGCGACCGTGTCCCGCTACCGGACAAGCGAACAGGCCGACGATGTTGCCGATGCGGTTCCGCATTCATCAAGGAGGAAATGCAGATGAAAAAGTCGATTGGCTGGTTGCTTCTGGTCGTATTGCTCGGCATGGCAGCGATCGGGTTCTATGTGTGGCAGCAAGGGCCGACTTTCCAGCCGCAACCCGCAGCGCCGGTCGAGACGCCCGCCGCGCCGCCGCCAGTCACCCACGTCGAGCCACCCACGCATTACCCGGTGCCGGAGAGCGCCGAGACAGAGGTGAAAGCGCTGCCGCCGTTGAACGACAGCGATGCGGTGATGCACAGTGCGCTGGCCGATCTGCTCGGCTCGGCCGCGCTGAAAAAGCTGTTCAACCCCGAAGACCTCATCCGCCATATTGTCGTCACGATCGACAACCTGCCGCGCAAGACGGTGGCGACGCGGCTGCTTCCGACCAAGCCGGTCGCCGGCAAGTTTCTCACTGCACGGACCGATGACAGCCTGACGATCGCGCCGCAAAACGCCGCGCGCTATACGCCTTACGTGCGGCTCGCCGAAATGGCGAACACGAAAAAACTGGTCGCCGCTTACGTGAAGCTGTATCCGCTATTTCAGCGCGCCTACCAGGAGCTCGGCTACCCGAACGGCTATTTCAATGACCGCGCGGTGGCGGTCATCGATCATCTTCTTGCGGCGCCGGAGATCGAAGGACCAGTCGCGCTGAAGCAGCCGCACATACTGTATGAATTCGCCGACCCGGCGCTGGAAGCGGAGTCGGCCGGACACAAGATCCTGATCCGCATGGGTAGCGAAAACGCGGCCAGGATCAAAGCCAAACTGCGCGAAATACGGCACGAGCTGACCAGCGTAGGCCTGGCGAAATAGGCAGCTGCGCTTCGCGGCGAAGCGCAGCGTCTGTCACCAGTGCCGATCGCGGCCGCGATCATCGTCGTGCCGCCGGTCGTGCCAATCGGGCCCGCGATCATGCCGGTCACGTCGATCGTAATGGCGCTCCGCGCGCCAGCCGCCGCGATCCAGATACCAGCCGTTGCGTTCATGGCGCCATTGCGGCCGCTGGTATAGCCATCCCGGACGCACGCGCTCCCAATGGCCCTGGATCCAGATGTATTGCCGGCCGTTCCAGCCCCAGTATCCGGGCGCCCATACGTAACCGTGACGCGGTCGGGGCACGACCTCATATCTGACAGGCGGCGGCGGTGTGCCGATGATGATGTTGACGCCGACCTGCGCCTGCGCGGCAGCCGGAAAATACATCGCGGCGCTGGCAACCAGCATGGCGCCGATGACGATGTGGCGTTTCATGACGAACCCGCTAAAGTGAAGATGAATTCACTTTAGCGCGCGCGGTTGCCGCCGCAATCACTAATGCAAATCCTTACCTTTGACACATTGCGAAAAATGCCGCGCGGCAGGTAACAAAAGTAACAAAACGGGAATTCGACACGCGTTTGCGCTACGATGAAAGTCTCACCCGGTAAACATCATGAAACACCTTCTCGTCCCTCTTGCACTCGTTGCGCTGCTATCCGGATGCGCAGTCTATGAACCCGCCGGCTACGTGTCGTATCCACCGCAAGCCACCGTCTATTCGTACCCTGAATATGCGTACCGCGCGCCGCCGGTGTATGCAGCCCCAGTGTATGCAGCGCCGGTCTACATTGAACCGCCGGTGACGTTCGACTTCGGTTTCCTGTTCGGCGGCTACGGCGGACATGGCTGGCATGGCGGCGGCCATCATCATGGCGGCTGGGGTTATCGGCACTAAGGGGCCGCGCTAGGCGGGGTTTTCCGCGGTTGTCACAAACGCATCGCAGAAGAACGCATCGCGCGGCAATGCACATTCGTCAACGAAGTCACGCCGCGCCGCATTGATCATCGCCGGCACCCCGCACGCATATACCTCATGCGCGGCAAGCGACGGCAAATCTTCCATCACCGCACGGTGCACGAAACCGGTTCTGCCGCTCCAGCCGTCTTCCGGTTCCGACAGCACCGGCACGAACTTGAAATTCGGATATTGCTGCGCCCACTTGGCGGCTTGGTCGGCCAGGTACAAATCCCTGCTGCGCCGCCCGCCCCAGTACAGCGTCATCGGACGCGATGTCAGCTTGCGCCGGAACGCGTCTTCGAGTATCGACTTGATCGGCGCGAAACCGGTGCCGCTGGCGACGAACACGATCGGCTTGCCGCTCTCTTCGCGCAGATGGAAATCGCCGAACGCCAGTTCCACGCGGACGATGTCGCCGGCCTGCGCGGCAGCTTCCAGGTAGACGGAGAACCGGCCGTTCGGCACATGCCGCACATGCAGTTGCACGCCGTCGCTCTGCTGCGGCGGATTGGCCATCGAGAAGCTGCGGCGCGAACCGTCGCCGAGGATCACCTGCAGGTACTGGCCGGCCTTGAAGCGCACCTTGGTGCCGATCGGGAAGCGCAGCTGCAATAGCGAAATGTCATCCGTCACGCGGGTCACGCGGTACACCTTGGCGTCGACCGTCTTGTGCGCGTTCGGATCGAATTTGGTGATCGAGCGCGCGCCGATTTCGACGTCCGACGTCGGCCGCGCAAGGCAGAACAGCGTGCAGCCGGCGGCACGCTCCTGTTGCGTGATACCGGCCAGCGATTCGGGCAGATCGACGCTGCCGCTGTTCACACTGCCCTTGCAACTGCCGCACACGCCGTTGCGGCAGGAATACGGAAGCTCGTACCCGGCGGCCCTGGCCGCAGCGAGTATGGTCTGATCCGGCGCGCAGTCGAACGCGATGTCCGATTGCGCGACGCGTACCGTGTAAGTCATTTTTTTCCTCGATAAGAAAGCAGGCGCACCGTGTCGATCACCGACGCGGGATCGGCGACGCCCTGCCCGGCGATATCGAAGGCGCTGCCGTGTCCGACGCTGCTGAACACGATGCCGGCGCCGATCGACAGCGCGCTGGCGCGCAGCGGACTGAGCAGCTTGATCGGAATGTGGCCCTGGTCGTGCAGCATCGCGAGGTAGACATCGTGGCGGCGCTGCGCCAGCAACAGGTCGGCACCGACCGGGCCGTCGGCGGCGATGCCGAGGCCGCGCAGGCGTTCCACTGCCGGTTTCGTGATGCGTTCGTCATCGTCGCCGAACAGCCCGTCTTCGCCGGCATGCGGATTGATGCCGAACACACCGAGGCGGGGACTGTGCACGCCGAGATGGCGCGTCGCCTGCACCGCGGCAACGCCGGCGGCAACCACCAGCTCGATCGTGATGCGATCGAGCGCATGCCGCACGCTTTCATGCAGCGTCACGTGCGCGATGCGCAGGCCGGCGGCAGCCAGCATCAGGAATACCTTGTCTTCCGGCGTGGCAGTCAGTTGCGCGATCAGGCCCGGGTAACCGGAAAACGGAATGCCGGCGCGATTGATCGCGGTTTCCGAATGCGGGCAGCCGATCACCGCGCCGACCACGCCGGCTTGCGCGAGGCGCACCGCTTCGCGCACGTACGCGACCGTCGCGCGGCCGGCGGCCGGGTCGACCTTGCCGGGCTGGAACGCGTTCGCATCGAGCGCATCGACCGGCACGTAGTACAGCCGCTGGCCGGCGTCCGCGATCGGCGCATCTGCAAACGGCGTCAGGTGCAAGTCGGGCGCATGCCGGCACGCGTAGTCATGCAGCACTGCGGTGTCGCCGACCAGCACCAGCTGCGGCGCGGCGCCATCGGCTGCAAGCGCGACGGCGGCCTTGACCGCGATCTCGGGGCCGATGCCGTTCGGATCGCCGATCGTGATCGCGATTCTTTCCTGTTCAGCCATGGTTCGGAGCGGAGATCAAAGCGGAATCGCGAGCAGCGTATCGACCACGTTGCTGTCGCAGACCACGACGCGCTCGGCGAACTTGAGCTCGCCGTTCGCATCGACGCTGATGCGGTCGATGTATTTGCCGGTGGCGAACACATCGGTTTCGCCGCCGCGCATCACGCGCATCACCAGGAATGCGGTCTCGGTCGAGACACCCTGCTGCGCGCATTCGACCACCACCGGCGTGCTGACGATATGCCGGTACCACTGGCGCTCGTACACATTGGCTTCGCGCAATGCGGTCACCCGATCCTGCAGCATGCCCCTGCTGTCGGCGTACACCATGCCGGCGGCCAGGCCTTGCCGATGGTTGTCGGCGGTGGTGATCTTGTACAGGCAGTCGTCGAGAAAGAATTCCGGCCACGCTTCGAGCCGGTCGTCGTCGATGCACTGCGCGTATTTCGCGTTCAGCGCATTCAGTTGTTCGTAAGTGATTTGCGCGGACATCGTCAGATTCCCATGTAATTGCGGTAGGCTTTCCAGAAACCGCGCACCGAGGTTTCGGTCGCGCGATATTCGACGCTGCCGACGCCCGAGCCGCCCATTTCCACGATCGCCTTTTCGTCGCCGGCGCAGGCGATCCCGCGCTGCACGAAGTTGCCGACCGCGCCGTCTTCCATCGACACGAAGCCGGCCGCGCCGATCAGGTTCGATTGCCGCAGCCGCATCTTGCGCAGCTCGGGCGTGTCGTCGACGAAGCCGATGTAAGTCCAGTTCAACTCGGTGCGTTCCTGCCCTTTCGGCAGCACCTGGCGGATCGCCAGGCAGTTCTGGATCTGCTGCAGCACGAAGCCGGGAAACACCGACAGGATCTGCAGCGTGACGCCGTCGCCGAATTCATCCTGGCCGTTCAGCATGGTCGGGTCGGCCAGCGCGTAGCCGTCCTTGTCGGCACGCAGTTTCTCGGCGCTGTATTCGGCGCTTTGTTTGGCACTCTTTGCTTCCGCCGGATCGATCGCCGAATAGCTGACGTGATGGCCGCCGTCTTCGCTGACGATCACGCCGCCGCGCTGCGACAGCCGGTTCAGCCGGAAGGTGGTGAAGAACACATGCAGCAGGCTTGCGTGATACGAGTCCTTCACGTTTTCGAAATACAGCTTCCAGTTGTTCGGCAGCGATTGCGTGAAGCGGCCGATCACTTCGACCGGCTTGCCCATTACGCGCTCGATGCGGGCCAGGATCTCGTCGCCCAGATATTCCTCGATCGGCGGCACGTCTTCATGCAGGCTGCCGAACACCAGGCCGCAGACGGTCGCGGTGCGCAATTTTCTCGGGCCGTGCTGTTCCATGCAGAAGCTGTCCGGCATGCCGCCCTTGCCGTTCACGCCGTTCTGGAATGCAACGCCCTTCAGGTTGCCTTCGAGGTCGTAGCGCCATGCGTGATAGACGCAGGTAAAGTCTTCGGCATTGCCGCCGTCTTCCAGCGCGATCAGCGCGCCGCGATGCGCGCAGCGGTTTTCGAATGCGTAGATTTCGCCGTCGTTGCCGCGCACCACGATCACCGGCATCTCGCCGATGAAGGTGGTGCGGAAGTCGCCATTGTTCGGAATTTCCGCTTCCAGGCAGAGATAATTCCAGGTCGGGCCGGCGTAGATCTTTTCCTGTTCGTCCTTGCCGATCTGCGGGTGTTGATACACCCAGTAGGGAATCCGCGTGACGTCGCCTTCCCATTCGGGAACAGGCTGCGCGCGCATATCGTGCAATGTGCTTGTGCTCATTTCAAAATCGCTTTCTGTCCGGTGCTACGTGTATGGAGCGTGTGATCAAAGTGTAGGAGCCGCTTCCGGATAGCGTCAACGAAATCGAACATATTGTTCGCATATCGAACTTCGATGCTTCAAATCAGCGATTTCAGAACAGCAGGATGGTCGCGGCCAGCAGCAGAAAATAGCCGATCGCATACGGTGCATTCCACAGCGACAGGCGGAAGGTCGATACATGATTGATCGATTGCACCAGCCCCAGCGTGCCGCTGAACGGGCCTTGCATGTAGGTCAGCACCGAACTGCCGACCAGCGTGATCGCCAGGTGCGCGGGGCTGATGCCGAGCACTTCCGGCTTCAGCGATTCGCCGAGCAGCGCGATCGCGACCAGCGGATGCACGCCAAGAAAGGAGGCGGCCAGCGCCATCACCGGCATCAGCAGCAGGAACAGCTGCGTTCCGAGCGCGTCATGCAGATGCAGGAACATCTGGTTCGCGGTGTGGTCGATGCCGGACAGATGCATCGCGCTGGCAAAGAAACCGGCACAGAGGAAAATCGCGAACAGGTCGGCCATGCGCGGCAGCCGCGTGACGAGCTCGCCGCCCGCTTCACGCAGGAAATGCCGTGCGCTGCCGATCACCGCACTCCAGACGAACGCGAGCGGAATCGCGGCGAGCGTGACCACGGTGATCAGCCCGACGTGCAGCCAGCGCTCCAGCAAACCGATGCACACCACCAGCACCACGATGCCGGCGACCATCTGCAGCAGCTTCGGCAGCGGCGATGGCGGCAGCGGCGCATCTGCCGGTTGCGGCGGCAGTGTGATCTTCGCCGCCCCGGCCGGCAGATGCCGCAGTTCCAGCAGCCAGAAAATCAGCCAGTTCATGAACAGGCCGGCAATGCTCAATGCCAGCAGCACCGGGAACAGGCGCAGCCATTCGATATGCAGGCTGTAGAGCACCACGCCGACCACGCCGGACACCGGCGTCCACAGAATAGGCAACACGTAGCCGTAGGTCGCCGATACCGCGATGAAGCGTTTCCTGTTTTCGATCGGATACGCATCGACCGCGGACTCCATGCTGGTCATCATGATCGGCACTGCCGCGAAGCTCATGAACGAGCCGCAGACAAACGCCAGCGACGTGACCAGGCAGTTGAGCTGGAACACGCCGGCCACGCGGCCTTGCAGCACGGCCTGGATCGCGCGGCTGTAGCCGCCGAGCCTGACCGGCGCCGACAACACCGGCACCACGACAAACAATGCGAGCAGGTAAGCCATCTCGCCATACGCATGCAGGTAGCCGGACCAGGTCGCGCCGCTGCGGTACAGCATCCAGTTGCCGCCGCCGAGAAACAGCGCGCTCAGCACGCGTGCCGCAACACCGGTCGCCGGCAGCGATGCGAGGATTGCGGCCAGCGACAGCGCGGACAGCGCGTCGGTCAGCAGCGCCGACGGAAACAGCTTGACTGCGAGATAGCACAGCACCACCAGCGCATACAGCCAGGTGCGCAGCGAGGAAGGGAAAGTCGCGCTTCGCGCGGTTCGATTGGTCATGAGGAGAATGGCATGGCGCATCAAGTTAGAGCGGCCGGCAGATCGCGTCAACAAATTCTCCTACAATGTTCGCATAACGAACTTTGCGGGAATAGCGATGCCGGCCGGACGCAGCAACAAAAGCAGCAGTGAAAACAACGGAGCAAGCCTGGGCGAACGCCCGAGCGAAGACAAGGAATATATTGCCGGGCTGGAAAAGGGCTTGTCGATCATCGAGGCCTTCGGCTTGCGCAACACCGCGCTGACGCTCAGCGAAGCGGCCGAAATCACCGGCCATTCGCGCGCGTCGGCGCGCCGCTCGCTGCTGACGCTGCAACGGCTCGGCTACGTGGAATCGGACGGCAAATATTTCCGGCTGGCGCCGCGCGTGCTGCGTCTCGGGCATGCGTACGTGACCTCCAATCCGCTGTCGAAAATGGTGCAGCCGATACTTGAAGCGATCAGCGAACGCTCGCACGAATCGAGCTCGCTGGCGGTGCTGGACGGCACCGACGTCGTGTTCGTCGCGCGCGCCGCGACCCGCCGCAGCCTATCGAACGGCCTCGGGCTCGGCTCGCGGCTGCCCGCGTATGCAGCCGCGACCGGCCGCGTGCTGCTGGCCGCGCTGCCGCCGGAAGAAGCAGAGTTGGCGTTGAAACGTTCGCGGCGCATACCGCTGACGCCGCATACCCGCACCGAGATCCCGGAACTGCTGGCGCTGCTCGATGAAGTGCGGCGCCAGGGTTATGCGGTCAGCAATGAAGAACTGGAACTCGGCCTGCGTTCGATCGCGGTGCCGATCCGCGATCCGGAAGGCCGCGCGATCGCGTCGATGAGCATTGTGGCATCGGTCGCACGCCATTCGCTGGAGAACATGCTCGACACCCTGCTGCCGCAACTGGAAAGCGCGCGCCGCAGCCTGACCAGCTTGTTGTGACATAAAAGGCGTCCCATATGGAACGCCTTTTATTGACTGCCTCTTATTGCTTGGCTGGATCTTTCACATTGTCGAAATGCGCGATTTCGACGATCGCGTTCTTGCCATTGCTCCGGTGCACCGCGCCGATATACATGGTCTGGATGATGTCGCGGGTTTCCGGATCGATCTGGATCGGGCCGCGCGGGCTTTGCAGCTTCAGGCCTTTCAGCACTTTCATCGCAGCCGGACCGTCCACGTTGCCGTGCAGCTTGTTCGCCACCGCATAAATCGCGGCCATACCGTCATACGCGGCGACCGAATACGGCGCCGGCAACTGCTTGCCGCCGGCCACTTCCTCGTAGGCTTTCAGGAAGGTCTTGTTCGCCGGCGAATCGTTCTCTTCCAGGTACTGGGTCGACACGATGACATTCTTCGCCGCATCGCCCATCGCCTGCAGCACTTCGTTCGGCAATTCGCTCGCGAGCAGCACTTTCACGCCGTCCTTGCCGAGGCCGCGTTCGTTGAACGCCTTCATGAAGCCGATGATCTGGTCGCCACCCGGCACGAACACGAACACCGCATCCGGATGCGCATCCTTCATGCGTTGCACGAATGGCGCAAGCTCGGGGCTTTGCAGCGGCACCCGCACGCTATCGATGATCTGTCCGCCGTTCGCGGTGAACGCCTTCTCGAAACCCTTTTCGGCATCAAGGCCGGGCGCGTAGTCCGACACGATGGTGTACACCTTCTTGATGCCGTTCTTCGCCGCCCACTCGCCCATCGGCGCCGCGATCTGCGGCAGCGTGAACGACACGCGCGCAACATAAGGCGACTTGGTGGTGATCGACGACGCCGCCGCGTTCATGATGATCATCGGTTTTTTCGCCTGCGTGACCAGCGGTGCGACTGCCAGCGCTTCCGGCGTGAAGCCGAAGCCGACCAGGAAATCCACCTTTTCGCGCACCAGCAATTCCTGGCCGAGACGCTTCGCCACGTCCGGCAGCGGGCCGGTGGTGTCGCGCACGATCAGTTCGATTTTCTTGCCGGCGACGGTGTCGCCGTTCACTTTCATATAGGCCTTGATGCCGTTCTGCATGCGCCGGCCATAGTCGGCCAGCGGACCGGAAAACGGCGCGATCATCCCGATCTTGATCGTGTCCTGCGCGTGCGCGGCGAACGCTGTCATGCCGAATGCGGCCGAGGCGATCGAAACGATCGAGGCTCCGATGATTTTGCGAAAATTCATTCCTGTCTCCTGATGAATATGAACGGCTGAAAATTCCAGCGGCGGGCATACGATGCGCCAGCACGGGATGGACGAGACGCCGGCGTTGCCTGGCAGTCTTCATGAAAAGAAAAGATGCGGCACCGGGAAAGCGGCGCCGATCGACCGGATGCGGCACCGCTTGCGTGTGAAAACCAGTCTAGAAGAAGGGAGGAAAGTGCGTCAATGAAATCGGCGATTATGTTCGCTTAGCGAACTTTGTGAAATCGGACGTGGCGAACAGATCGCATATCGGTTCGAATCCACTTCCACGAAGCCAGGGCCGCCGGCAAAGGACATTATCGCGACAGGAGAAGGGAACAATTCCGCCAGCAAGGCAACGTCGAGTTTTTCGCGGATTCGGGCGCGATAAAATTCCACCGTTTTCACGCTGATGCAAAAATCGTCGGCAATTACACGCGTCTGCTTCCCCATCAGCACCCGGTTCAGCACTTCGCGCTCCCGCGCAGACAGCAGCGCAAGACGGGCTGCCGCCGGGTTCGGGTCCGGCGCCTGTTGCGCGGCCTGCACGCGCTGCTCGGCATCGAAACGTAACACGTTCAGCGCCGTAACGGCGCGCTCGATGCGCTGACCCGCCGCACGCTGCAGGACGAACTGCTGCGCATCTGGTCGGAATTCAAGAAAACCAACCGGAGGTGGTGATGACCTATCAGCCCGGCACCATCAAGCGCGACCAGCGGATCGCCATGCCGCGCTCGCGCGATCCATCGTCAGAGGAATTCAATGCGTTGAAGCGGGAGCTGGGCATGCTGGTGATGGAAGAGCAGGAACGCCACTCGCGAGCGGAAATGCAGCTTGCGGCGGCCGACTGAACTGTACGCATCAATAGCCGCCAGCCCACTCGCAAGCGGGTTGGCGCAACGGCTATTTCGCCGGCTTGCGTTTATGTGTTGCCGTTGCCGTTTTCGTGGCTGTCGCCGACGATGATTTCGCTTTCGGCCGGGATTTCGACGCGGCGGGCCCCGTGCCGGCCGGCGGCTCACCGGTCATCGCGCTGCCGACCGCCTGCTTGAACTGATCCTGCAGCATGTTCCACCATGCGGCCGCGTTGACCAGCGGCGCGGTCAAGCTGGCGGCATCGCTTTCGTCCTTGCTGGTCGGCTCCGGCGCGCCGTGCATTTTTTCGTGGCCGCCGGTGCCGCCGCCGTTCGGCGATGCAGCCGACGCATTTTCAGTGCCGGACGGTGTTGCCTTGGCCGCCGGCGTCATGCTTGCGGTGAAACTCTGGCCCATCGTTTGCAGCGTGCTGATCGTTGCCGCCTGTACTTCAAGCGCCTGTATCGTGCTGCGCAACATGGTCATGTTGAGCGCGAGCCAGGATTCCACCGCCTTCAGGTCGGTGATCTTCTTGTTGATTTCCTCCACCGACAGACTCGGCATGACCATGCCCGGGATGCCGGTTCCCTGCATGTTCATTCCCGGCATGCCCATGCCGCTCCACATGTTCTTCATGAAATCGAGCGTGTCCGTCATCGCGCCCATGCCCGGGATGTTGGGCATATTCGGCATATTCGGGTTAATCATGGCAAATCTCCGGTTGGCAAACAGATTGCAGAGCGTACCAGATATGCAAGTCGTTTCACCAACAAACATGCACTGATACGCATATGGCGCGTCCTGATGGAGTGGCCGGAAAGTCAAAGGTTCCGACGCGCGCTGCGTACTTCGCCGCGCTCTGCGCATGATCAAGACTGGCGCCGGCGAGGCGTGTTACGTCCGGAGACGGATGAGACAGCTGCAGGCCTGGCCCGCGAAACTTTTCGTGCGGCACAATACGGACGCGATAGGTTGGTAAACTAGCGGCATGTCGCTTTCCCCTCCCCAGGCAACAAGCCTTGGCTCCGCCCCCGGACGTCCACTGCGCTGGCTCGCATTGCTGCTCGCATCGTTGCTGCTGCACCTGATCGGGCTCGAATGGGCAACCGGTCATCTCGGGATACCGTCGTGGCGCGACCGCAAAGCGCCGGTGATGATGACCGAGTTGCTGCCGCCGCCGGTAAAAAAAGCCATTGTGCCGCCACGCCCGAAAGCCGCCGCCAAACCGCAACCGCGGCCGAAGCGCAAGCCGGTCCTGCCACCGCCACCGCCTCCGCCCGTTGTCGAGCCGACGCCGGCACCCACGGTCGCTGCCGTTCCGGAGCCGATCGCAGAAGCGCCAGCCGAATCCGCTGCGCCGGCCGCCGCGAACGTGCCGGCCGGGCCGATTGCCGAGACACCGGCCACGCCAACGCCGCCCGAAGCGCAACACAAGTTCAGCGCACCGCCGTCGGCCGAGCTGGAATACGACGTGACAGCCTTGCGCGAAGAGCAGAAATGGTACGGCAGCGGAAAATTCCAGTGGACATCGACACCGGACAGCTACCGGGTGACCGGCGAAGCGAGCATCACGTTCTTTTTCAAGATCACGGTGTTGAACTTCAGCAGCGAAGGCACGATCACCGATGCCGGCATTGCGCCGGTACTGTATACAGAGAAACCGTTTCGCAAGGCGATGACCAATACTCATTTCCAGCACGACAATCACAAGATCAGTTTTTCCGCATCCGAAGCGAGCTATCCCTACAATGGCGGCGAGCAGGATCGCGCCAGCGTCATCTGGCAATTGGCCGGCATCGGCCGCGGCGATCCGGCGCAGTTCGTATCGGGCGCCGGGATCAACCTGTTCGTCGCCGGCACGCGCGACGCGGAACAGTGGCATATTGCGATAATCGGCCAGGAAGAAATCGAGACGCCGTATGGCAAGACCGGTGCATGGCATGTCGTGCGCACGCCGCGCCCCGGTTCGTATGACCAGAAAATCGATATCTGGCTGTCGCCGCAGCACGACTGGTATCCGGTCAGGATTCTCTACACTTACCCGAACGGCGATTATCTCGACATGTCCTTGTCCGACCTTACGCCGGCCTCTGCGCCAGCCAACAACAACTGAAACCAATCCTCACCCTCATCCCATGCCTTCTTTCTACCGCCCCCTTCCAGTCGCCGCGCTTGTTTGCACGCTGTTCGCAATGCCGGCGCACGCGGCCACTCCTGCCGCGCCGAAAACCAAATTCAACGTGCCGCCATCGGCGCAGCTGAGCTACCTGATCAAGGCGCGCCAGAGCGGCATTCCGCTCGAAGGCAATGCGCAGGTGCAATGGAGCGCGAGCCCGAAGCAGTTTTCGGTGACCAGCGAAGCGCGCGCGATGCTGTTCGGGAAAATCCTCGATTCGAAAAGCGAAGGCGGCATCGACGCGCACGGCCTCGCGCCGCTCAGCTTTACCGAGAAGCGCTTCCGCAAGCAGCCGACCACCACTACCTTCGACCGCAACACGAACACCATTCGCTTCAGCAGCTCCGATCAAACCTATCCGATCAAGGGCGGCGAACAGGATCGCAACAGCGCGATCTGGCAATTGATCTCGATCGCGCGCGCGACGCCGGCGAAGTTCAAACCGGGTTCGGCATGGACATTTTTCGTCGCTGGCCAGCGCGATGCCGATCCGTGGACTTTCAAGGTCGTCGAACGGCAAAAAATCCGCACGCCGCTGGGCGAGCTGGATACGTTGCATGTGACGAAGGCGCCGCCGCCCGACTCGAAGGAACAGCAGGTCGATATCTGGCTCGCGCCGAAACACGAATGGTATCCGGTACGGCTGCGCTACACCGACGCGGACGGCGATTACATCGAACAGACGCTGGAGCAGGTCGATAAAGCCCCGTCCTGACGCCGGCATCGGCAGGCGCGGCATTTGCAACCCATTTTCAGGCGGCACAACATGACTCCCAACATCAACAACGGCGCACTGGTCCTGTTCAGCGGCGGCCAAGACTCCACCACCTGCCTCGCATGGGCGCTGGCACGCTATCCGAAAGTCGAAACCATCGGCTTCGATTACGGCCAGCGGCATGCGATCGAACTGACGGTGCGGCCGACGCTGTTGCAGAAAATACGCACGCTGGCGCCCGACTGGAACGCCAGGCTGGGCGACGACCACATGATCGATCTGTCGCTGCTGTCGCACGTATCCGACACCGCATTGACGCGCGACGTCGAAATCGCGATGCAGGAAAACGGCTTGCCGAATACCTTCGTCCCCGGCCGCAACCTGCTGTTCATGACGGTGGCCGCCACCGTCGCCTACCGGCGCGGGCTCGACGTGCTGGTCGGCGGCATGTGCGAAACCGATTTCTCTGGCTATCCGGACTGCCGCGACGACACGATGAAAGCATTGCAGGTCGCGCTCAATCTTGGCATGGCGACACGGCTGAAAGTGGAAACGCCGCTGATGTGGATCGACAAGGCGCAGACCTGGCAACTGGCGCAGGAGCTCGGCGGCCAGCCGCTGGTCGACCTGATCCGCGCCGATACGCATACCTGTTACCTCGGCGAACGCGGCGCATTGCATGACTGGGGTTATGGTTGCGGCAGCTGTCCTGCATGCGAGTTGAGAGCGCGCGGCTATCGGAATTTCGTGCACGGCTGAAAGCGGCACCCATGCCACTTGATTGCCGGCCCGGAACGCGTGGCACTTCGATGCGGCGACAACGGGCAATACGCTTATCGCTCCGACGATCGCCCCGACGCTGCGGAAAATGTTCTTCCGTCGTGCAAGCCCAGCTGCTGCAGCAGCGTCAATGCATTCGGCAGCGCCGCGCCACGCGCAGTATTGTCGAATACGCACCAGACCCGATGTCCGGCATCTGCCGCATGACGTATCGTGCATGCAAGCTGCCGCAGATAATCGTTCGAATACGCGGAGCAATACATCTCGGGCGAACCATGCAGCCGGATGTAGATGGTCTTCACCGCAACCTTTCCCGGTAGCGGCGCCACTGGCGGGTCGGCTGCCACATAACCGATGTCGAAACGCGCCAGCAGATCGGCGGCCGCACGATCGAACCAGGTCGGATGACGCGGCTCGCAAACCAGCGCGGCACCGGTCAGCTTGCGCAGTGCGGCAAAAAAGCGCTGCGCGTCGGCCGCATCAAATGCCAGCCGCGGCGGAAGCTGTATCAGCAGGCAGCCGAGTTTCGGGGCCAGATGATCGACTTCGTCGATGAATTTTTCCAGCAGAGTCTCGGCCTGCCGCAACCGCAATTCATGCGTGATCGCCTTCGGCATTTTTGCCGCAAAGCGAAATGCATCCGGCACGCTGTCGCGCCAGCGCGCATAGGTGGCACCGCGATGCGGGCGGTAAAACGAGCTGTTGATTTCCACTGCGGGGAATACCGCCGCATAGCGTTCGAGATGACTGCCGTCGCGCGGAAAAAATTCCTGCACCGCGGCCGGCAGGCTCCATCCTGCGCAGCCGATAAAAATCCTGCTGCCATCAGCATGTTCGACGGAGAGGGAAACGTCGTATGCGGAATTCATCGGGTCGCTTGCAGAGCGTCTTCTCGCATTGCAGCAATCGAATCCGATTGCGCATCGCATCAATTTCTGCGGCTTCATCGGATTGGACCTGCACAAACAGGAATCGATCCGGATCACCTGTGCCCTCGGCGATGCCGGCCGCGCGATGAACGCGACGTTACAAATTCGACGACGACAGAACCGCTTCAACCGGAACTTTGTTATCGGTGCGATATCAAACCGACGCTCCGATGAAATCCACGCATTATTTCATTCCCCGACCTCGATCACGACCGACGTGATGTCCAAAGTTTTTCGGAGCGCCGCCCCCACTGTTTGAGCATGATTCGAAGGAGTACCGAATGAAAATCTACAACGAAGAAATCCGGCAACGTCTTCATTTCATCGATCGTACGATTTTCCATGCGATGTGCGCGTGCCATCGGGACGCCAGCGTGCCGAGGGAGCTGAAGGAATACGTGCAACAGCTCGGACGCAAATCGGGCACTGCGCAAAAGGCTTTGCTGTCGCGCGATGAACGCAGCATCCGCGACAGCGTGGATGATCTCGCGCGCCTCAGTTACCACGCGCAAAACGCGATCAGCCCGGCGGATCGCATGAACTACGATGTGAAGAGCGCCGTCATTCTTGCGCATATCGAGCTGTCCGCGCTGCGCCATCAATTGGGCCAGGAAACTGTTCCGAGGGGATCGCTCCGGTAATTTGCCACATCCGGATTTGCAGGCAGCACGGAAGATCGGAAAAACAAAACGGGGCCGTACCAAGGTACGGCCCCGTTGCCTGACTCTTCCCCTTGCTCCCCTTACTTACTAAGCCGCGTGCTGCGAGGCCGGCGCGTTCGGTGCGTCAAACGTTTTCAGCATTGCTGCCTGCTTCTCCCGTGCAGCATTCAAATGCCTTTCCTTCACGTGGCCGTAGCCGCGGATGTCTTCCGGAATGCTGGCGATGGCTGCGGCCTTCGGCAGGTTCTGTTCGGTCAGCTTCGGCAGCAGGCTCTCGATCATGCTGCGGTACTGCCCGATCAGCGCGCGCTCGGTCTTGCGCTCTTCGGTATGGCTAAAAATATCGAGCGCAGTACCGCGCAGGAAGCGCAATTTCGCCAGCGCGCCGAACGCCTTCAGCATCCACGGCCCGAACTCCTGCTTGATCAGGTGGCCGTTCGCATCGCGCTTGGCGAACAGCGGCGGCGCGAGGTGGAACTTCAGCTTGTAATCGCCTTCGAACATGCCGCCGATCTTGGTGCGGAATGCGGCGTCGGCATGCAGCCGCGCGACTTCATACTCGTCCTTGTACGCCATCAGCTTGAACAGGTAGCGCGCCACCGCCTCGGTCAGCTTCAACGACTTGCCGTCATCGACGATGCCTGATTCCGCCGCGCGCACCTGCTCGACGAAAGCACGATACTGCTGCGCATATGCGGCATTCTGGTAAGCGGTGAGGAATTCGACGCGCGTGGCGATCATCTCGTCGAGCGATGGCGCGCGCTTGAATTCGATCACTTGCGCGGCGCTGTCGTTGAGTTTCGCCAGCCGTTCGACCGCTGCCCAGTCATGCGCCGCGTTGCGGCCCCAGACGAAGGCCTGTTTGTTGAATTCGACCGATACGCCGTTCAGTTCGATCGCCTTCATCAGCGCCGCTTCCGACAGCGGCACCCAGCCTTTTTGCCACACATAGCCGAGCATGAACATGTTGGTCGCGATGCTGTCGCCCATCAGCGCAGTGGCGACCTTGCCGGCATCGATGAAATCGGCATTCTGCTCGCCGCAGGCGCTGCGGATATCGTTCTCGGCGCTGGCGCCCGGATACTTCCAGTCCGGGTTCTTGACGAACGCGGCGGTCGGCGTGCGGCTCGAATTCACCGCCGCATGCGTGCGCCCTTCGCCCATCCGCGACAGCGCATCGCGGCTGGCGGTGACGATCTCGTCGCAGGCGATCACCAGGTCTGCCGCGCCGGTGCCGACGCGGGTCGAATGGATGTCGTCCGAATGGTCGGCCAGCCGCACGTGCGACATCACCGGCCCGCCCTTTTGCGCCAGGCCACTCATGTCGAGCACCGAGCAGCCCTTGCCTTCGACATGCGCCGCCATTGCCAGGATCTGGCCGACGGTCACCACGCCGGTGCCGCCGATGCCGGTGACGAGAATGCCGAACGGCTCGGTGGTCGACGGCAGCGCCGGCTGCGGCAGTTTGCTGCCTTGCAGGATCGGCAGTTTCTTTGCGCCGGTGTCATCGTCGACCGCGGCTTTTTTCGGTTTCTTCAGCTGACCGCCTTCGACCGTCACGAAGCTCGGGCAAAAGCCGTTCACGCACGAATAATCCTTGTTGCACGACGACTGGTTGATCTGGCGCTTGCGACCGAATTCGGTTTCCAGCGGCTCCACCGACAGGCAGTTCGATTGCACGCTGCAATCGCCGCAGCCTTCGCAAACCGCTTCGTTGATCACCACGCGTTTCGCCGGGTCCGGATATTCATTGCGCTTCCGGCGCCGCCGTTTTTCCGATGCGCAGGTCTGGTCGTAAATGATCGCGGATACGCCTTTCGCTTCGCGCATTTCGCGCTGCACCGCATCCAGTTCGTTGCGGTGGCGGATCGTCACGCCCGGCGCCCAGTTGATCGCTGCCGGATATTTTTCCGGCTCGTCGGTGACGACCACGATCGGCGTCACGCCTTCGGCCGCGATCTGGCGCGAGATCATCGCCGGATCGAGCGGTCCGTCGAAACTCTGCCCGCCGGTCATCGCGACCGCATCGTTGTACAGGATCTTGTAGGTCATGTTGACCTTGGCCGCGACCGCCGCGCGAATCGCCAGCAGCCCGGAATGGAAATAGGTGCCGTCGCCGAGATTCGCGAACACATGCTGTTCGCAGGTGAACGGCGCCTGCCCGATCCAGGTCGCGCCTTCCGCGCCCATGTGCGTGAAGGTCGAGGTATTGCGATCCATCCACAGCACCATGTAATGGCAGCCGATGCCGGCCAGCGCGCGGCTGCCGTCCGGCACCTTGGTCGAGGTATTGTGCGGGCAGCCGGAGCAGAAATGCGGAATGCGGTCTTTCGCCGGGTCGGGCTTCGCGCTGGCGCCGCTGCCGACTTTCAACACCGCTTCCTTCGCTTCCAGATAGGCGATGCGTTCCTTCACCCGCTGCTCGACCGGATGGCCGGCGAAGTATTTGGAAATGCGGGTCGCGATCGCGCGCGCGATCTGCGCCGGGTTCAATTCATAGGTGGCCGGCAGCAACCAGTTGCCGTGGCCTTCGCGATGGTTGCCGCTCCATTCGCCGGTATCGTCGAACTTGCCGACCACACGCGGCCGCACATCGTCGCGCCAGTTGTACAGCTCTTCCTTCAACTGGTATTCGAGGATCTGCCGCTTTTCCTCGACCACGAGGATTTCTTCCAGCCCCTGCGCGAACTCGCGTACGCCTTCCGCTTCGAGCGGCCAGGTCATGCCGATCTTGTACAGCCGGATACCGATGTCGCGCGCGACTTCTTCATTGATGCCGAGGTCGGCCAGCGCCTGCCGCGTATCCAGATACGACTTGCCGGCGGTGATGATGCCGATCTTCGCGTGCGGGCTGTCCCAGATGATGCGGTTCAACTTGTTGGCACGCACATACGCCAGCGCGGCATACCATTTGAAATTGTTCATCCGCGTTTCCTGCTCCAGCACCGCGTCCGGCCAGCGAATGTTGAGGCCGCCTGGCGGCAGTTCGAAATCGGTCGGCAACGCGATCTGCACCCGTTCCGGATCGAGATCGACCGATGCGCCGGATTCGACGATATCGGTCACGCATTTCATTGCGACCCACAGCCCGGTATAGCGGCTCATCGCCCAGCCATGCAGGCCGTAATCGAGATATTCCTGCACCGACGACGGATACAGCACCGGGATGCCGCAGGCTTTCAGGATGTGTTCGCTCTGGTGCGCGGTGGTCGACGACTTCGCCGCATGGTCGTCGCCGGCCAGCACCAGCACGCCGCCGTGCTGCGAGGTGCCGGCCATGTTCGCATGCTTGAACACGTCGCCGCAGCGATCGACGCCGGGGCCCTTGCCATACCACAGGCCGAACACGCCGTCGTATTTCGCGCCTGGGAACAGGTTCGCCTGCTGCGTGCCCCAGACACTGGTCGCCGCAAGGTCTTCGTTCATGCCGGGATGGAACTTGACGTGATGCGCGTCGAGGTGTTTCTTCGCCTTCATCGCGGTCATGTCGACGCTGCCGAGCGGCGATCCGCGATAGCCGGTGATGAAGCCGGCGGTATTGAGCCCCGCGGCCAAGTCGCGCTGCCGCTGCATCATCGCAAGCCGGATGAATGCCTGCGTGCCGGTAATGAAAGCGCGGCCGCGCTGCAACGTGAATTTGTCGTCGAGGGAAATGTCGTCCGCCAGCAGGCGCTGGCCGGAAGTCAGGGGTGCATTCATTCGGTCTCCAAACCAAAAATTGTGTCTTTGGGCGCGATGGTTTCGCTGTCAAACTGACATGCCTTGTGGGCACGTCGTTGATTGTTTTGACAGCCTGCACATTAGCACACGCCTGCCTTGTCCTCAATGCACGCCGCAGCATTCGGTTACAGCTGTAACAAGCGGTAAATGCCGTGGCGTGCCATGTTTCCCCGATCGAACATTACTCTTGGGATGCAGTGATTCACCGGGGAAGCAACATGATGAAATCCACCTTGATTCTGTCGCTGGTGTCGGGGCTTCTGGCCAGCGCCGTCGCGTATACACAGACAATGCGCGCCTATGCCGGCGAAACGTCACGGCCGCAATATCACTTATCGAAATTCGACGAGCAGTTCCGGGCTGCGGACAAGGATGGCGACGGCGCGCTTACCCTGCAGGAAGCGGAAAACGCGGGCCTGCGGCGCATTGTCGAAAACTTCGACCGTATCGATGTCAACAAGGATGGCAAGGCCACGCGCGCCGAACTGCGCGCACTGATCGTCAGCCATCTGTCGAGCTAGACAACCGCGCTGCGGGCTTGTTCGGCGCCAAGTCTTCCTCATCCGGCAACAAGCTGTTCGCCGGCAATGCCGGCAGCGTTTTCAACCTTTCATAGATCGGTGCGAAATCCGGCTCAGTTTCCGTGAACAGGTGCTCAAAATCGCGGATCACAAAATAGGTTTCCTGATACGAATCGATCTTGTACTGGGTGCGCATCACGCGCGCCGCGTCGAGCATGACGCGATGCGGTTTGTCGCTGGTCAGGCAATGCTCGATCTCGCCGCCGGACGACAGGATGCCGGCGCCGTACACACGCAAGCCTTGCGGACTCCGGATCAGGCCGAACTCGACCGTGTACCAGTACAGCCGCGCCAGGTATTTCAGCGCATCCAATCCGAGCGCCTTCAGTCCGCCCTTGCCGTATTCCTGCAGATGCTCGGCGAATACCGGATTGAACAGCAGCGGCACATGGCCGAAGAAATCGTGAAACACATCGGGCTCGACGATGTAATCGAATTCCTGCGGCTCGCGCAGCCAGACCGTGACCGGGAAACGGCGATTCGCGAGATGCTCGAAAAACGTCAGGTCCGGAATCAGCCCGGGCACCGCGACCAGCTCCCAGCGCGTCGCCTTGTACAGCGCATCCGACGCGCGGCCGAACTGCGGAATGCCGTCGGCTGCGTCGAGCGCCGCCAGGCTGTCGATGAACACGTCGCACGCGCGCCCCGGCACCAGTTTCGCCTGGCGCTGGTACAGCCGGCGCCATAGCGCGTGCTGCTCGGGCGTGTAGGCGGCCCAGTCCTGCTGCACGACGTAGTGTTCATCGGCGCCTTCGTAATCGCCGCGCAATGCGCCGCCGCTGGATTTCTCTTCCAGCGTCTTGAAAAAATCGGCATGGTCGACGGTGGTGTTCATGGCATCCCTCCTCACGCAGAAATGCTTTCGTCTTTCAGCACGCCGCGCCGCACCTGATCGAGTTCGATCGATTCGAACAGCGCGCGGAAATTGCCTTCGCCGAAGCCCTGATCGCCCTTGCGCTGGATGATCTCGAAAAAGATCGGGCCGATCATCGTCTGCGTGAATATCTGCAGCAGCAGTTCGCGGCGCGATGCATTGCTGTTGCCGTCGATCAGGATACGCAGCCGGCGCAACTCGTCGAGGCGCTCACCGTGGCCCGGCAGCCGCTTGTCGACCAGATCGTAGTAGGTGTCGATGGTGTCCTGGAACACGACCTGCCGCTGCCGCATGCGGTCGACAGTCGCGTAGATGTCGTCGGTACCGAGCGCGATGTGCTGGATACCTTCGCCGTGATACAGGTCGAGATATTCGGCGATCTGCGATTTGTCGTCGGACGATTCGTTGATCGGGATGCGGATCTTGCCGCACGGGGAAGTCATCGCCTTCGATTTCAAGCCGGTCAGCTTGCCTTCGATATCGAAATAACGGATCTCGCGGAAGTTGAACAGGTTCTCGTAGAACTCGGCCCACTCTTTCATGCGGCCGCGATGCACGTTGTGCGTCAGGTGATCGATGTAGGTCAGGCCGTTGCCTTTCGGGTTCGCCTCGGCGCCCGGAATCGCGACGAAGTCGACGTCGTAGATGCTGATGTCGCCGATGCCGCCGGCATTGCCTTCCTTGCCACGCCAGCGGTCGACGAAATAGATCAGCGAATCGCCGATGCCCTTGATCGCGGGAATGTTCAGCTCCATCGGCCCGTTCTTGTTATCGAAGCCCCAGGCGCCGAGTTCCAGCGCGCGCTTGTAGGCGTACGCCGCGTCATTCACGCGAAACGCGATGGCGCAGATCGAGGGGCCATGCTTGCGCGCGAAACGCTGCGCAAACGAATCCTGCTCGGCATTGATGATGAAATTGATCTCGCCCTGCCGGTACAGCGTCACGTCCTTGTGCCGATGCCGCGCGATCGCGGTAAAGCCCATCTGCTCGAACAATGCGCCGAGCGCTTTCGGGTCCGGCGCCGCGTATTCGATGAATTCGAAGCCGTCGGTGCCCATCGGGTTTTCCCAGGGTTGAAAATCCATGCCTGTCTCCTTGTTTTATCGCGCACGATAGTTGAATGAAGTATAGACAAGCAGGCCCGGCATTAAATTGCAAAATTCACCCTCACAGAGTAAATTTGCACAATAATATTGCGCAAAAATATCGAAAGTGGATTCATCATGCCAAAACTGGAACTCGACAAAACCGACCGCAAGATTCTTTCCATCCTGCAGACCAATGGACGGCTGAGCAATCAGGAAGTTGCGGAACGGGTAAGCCTGTCGCCGTCGCCCTGTCTGCGCCGCATCAAGTCGCTCGAAGAAGCCGGCGTGATTCGCCAGTATGTCGCGCTGCTGGACCCGGACAAGCTGGGGCTGGGTTTGCTGGCGTATGTCAACGTGCGGCTGGAAAAGCACAGCGACGCGCCGGCAGGTGGCGCGCGCTCGCCGCGCACCGATTTCGCGGCGTCGGTGGAAACCTGGGCGGAAGTCGTCGCCTGCTATGCGATGACCGGAGAGATGGATTTCCTGCTGCGGGTGCATGTGGAAGACATGGAACACTTCTCCCACTTCATGATGGATACGCTACTGAAGCACCCGGCGGTGCTGGATGTGAAGTCGAGCTTCGCGTTGCAAAGGATCAAGGACACGACCGCACTGCCGCTGCTGTGAATGCATGCAGCCGCAGCCCGATCGCGGCGGCCGTCACTTCAGCTTACGGCCGGGAAAATCCCTCCACCATTTCGCCGCCGCTTTCGAATTCGCCTTGAAGGTGTAATCGAGCGACGCGAACTGTTCCTCGAACGCTTCCTGCAGCATGCTGCCCGGATTGGCCGGCGCCAGCTTCAGGTAGGCATCGGCTTCGCCGTAATCGCGATGAATTTCCATCCCGGCCTTGCGCGCGATATGGATCATCGTCTGATTGGACGACAGGCAGTGCATGTACAAGGTGTCGACGTCTTCATTGCGGCAATGAATCGCCGCGCGTTCGAACAAACGCGAGCCGATGCCGGCGCCGCGCGCCGACGCCGATACCGACACGCCGAACTCGGCGATGCGCGCCTTCAGCGTGGCGTCGCGGATCATCGGCACCGCTTCACGCGGCGCGAATGCGAGATGGCCGACGCCGACCAGTTCGAGATTGTCGTTGAATACGCCGAAAATCGTGTCACGCGCAAAATCGAGCTTCTGTACATAGCGGGTAATCAATTCATTTGGCAGTACACTGCCAAAACGCAATAAGCGGTCGTTGTCGCCGAGCGCAAGGAAATGCATCAGCAGACGCCGGCGGTCCCGTTCGGATAGTTCCTTCACGCGGATATGCTGTTTTTCCATTGTGGGTGACTGAGTGCTGGTCATGACAACAGGATGAGAAAAATTGCTATGGGATAAATCGATCGATTTCATCGTTCGTTCCTGTCAGGCGACGCGTTTGTGCAACGCACAAATCCATTCTAGGCGATATGCCGGCGCGCTTGCAGGGCTTATGCTTCAAATGTGGCGCATTTGACGCAACTCAATGCAAGAGTGTCACTACGACGACACGAATGTTACGTAAAACCCACAATTGCGACGCCTTGGCCGCCATTCAACAATGAGCTCCGCTCGAATCTTTCCAAAGGACAATCTCATGATGTCGACGAACTGGCGCTTCATTCTCTCCGCGCTGTTGCTGGCCGGAGCAACATTTTCGGCGTGCGCGGAGGAAGGCGTCACCGATAGCACGATCGTGGTCGGGCAGACGATAGGCGTGACCGGCATCATCGCCGGTCCGGTAAAGGAAATGAATGAAGGCGCGCATGCGTACTTCGCCTCGGTCAACCGGCAAGGCGGCGTGTTCGGCCGCAAGATCGAACTGCATGTGCTCGACGACAAGTTCGACCCGAAGCTAGCGGCGGCGAATGCCGAAACGCTGATCAAGAAGGATCATGTGTTCGCGCTGTTTCAGAGCCGCGGTACGCCGCACACGCAAAAGATACAGCCGATCCTCGATGCCAACCATGTACCGCTGGTGGCGCCCAGCACCGGCGCCGCCGTGTTTCACACGCCGGTCGATCACTGGATTTTCAACGTGCGCGCCAAGTACCAGGACGAAGTGGCCAAGGGCGTCGAGCATTTCGCCACGGTCGGCTTCAAGAGCATCGGCCTGCTGCACGTGGACGACTCGTTCGGGCATGACGGCCTGGAGGGCTTCGAAAAGGCGATGGCCGCGCACAAACTGACCCCGGCGATCATCACGAAATTCGCGCGTGTCAATCCGGACTACGTGGCGACCGCGCAGACCGTCATCAAGGCGAATCCGAGCGCGCTGATCATCGTCAGCTCGTCGAAGAACACCATCGAGGTGATCAAGGCGATTCGCAAACTCGGCAGCCAGATGCAGATCATGACGCTGTCGAACAATTCATCTCAGGGTTTCGTGAAAGACCTGGGACCGGCGGGTGACGGCGTCATCATCACGCAGATCACGCCCGCACCCGACCTCATCACCAGCCGGCTCGGACAGGAATTCAAGGTCGCGGCGAAAGCCACCAATGCAACGGTGTCGTATGCGGCAATGGAAGGCTTCATCAGCGCCAAGGTATTCGTCGAAGGCCTGCGCCGGGCCGGGCGCAATCTGACGCGCGAAGGGTTTGTGCATGCATTGGAGTCAATGCAGCACAACGACCTCGGCGGCGTAATGGTCGGCTATGGGCCGGACGATCACACCGGCAGCGAATTCGTGGAACTGACGATGATCGGCCGCGGCGGCCGGCTGGTGCGCTGACACGCCAAGTCCACACGCGGATCTGCCGCAGGCGCAGATCCGCACCCTACCGCCCCACCGCCTCACCCCAATCCCGGCAGGCTCCTGGTGTGCCCTTCCCACTGCGGGTGCGCCTTCGCGATCAGGTCGCGTGCGAACTGCTCGGCCGGAACCGGCTGGCTCAGGTAATAGCCCTGCAGCAGGTCGCACGATTGCTCTTTCAGGAAGCGCAACTGCGCCTCGGTTTCCACGCCTTCCGCCACCACGTCCAGACGCAGGCTGTGCGCCAGCGCGATGATGCCGGTAACGATGGCCGCATCGTCGACGTCATGCGGCACGTCGCGCACGAACGAACGGTCGATCTTGATGATGTCGACCGGGAAGCGCTTCAGATACGACAGCGACGAATAGCCGGTGCCGAAGTCATCGATGGAAAGCCGCACGCCCAGGCTACTCAGACGATGCAGGGCTTCCAGCGTGTCCTGCGCGTTTTCCATCAAGGTGCTTTCAGTGATCTCCAGTTCCAGCAGGCTCGGCGCCAGGCCGGTATCGGCCAGCACCTGTTCGACGATGGCCGCGAAATTCTTTTGCAATAACTGCTTGACCGACAGGTTGACCGCCATGCGCATCGAGGGCAGGCCCGATGTGATCCATGTCTGCAGTTGGGTGCACGCGGTACGCAGCACCCACTCGCCGACCGGATTGATCAATCCGGTTTCTTCCGCCAACGGAATGAACTCGGTGGGCTGCACCATGCCGCGCAGCGGATGGCGCCAGCGCACCAGGGCTTCGGCACCGACGATGCGGCCGTTGTCGACTCGCGCCTGCGGCTGATAGAACACTTCGAGTTCGTTGCGCTCCAGCGCCCGGCGCAAGTCATTCTCCATGCGCACATGCTCGGAGATCGAGTGTTCCATCGACGCCTCGAAGAACTGGAAACCGCTGCTGGTCCGCTTGGCGCGATACATTGCGGTGTCCGCATGCTTGAGCAGTGTGCCAACGTCGGTCGCATCGTGCGGATACATCGAAATGCCGACGCTGGCAGTAACGAAGATATCGTGGCCGTCGATCTGGAACGGTGTCGCCAGCGAGCGGCAGATGTTCTGCGCCGCCGTCACCGCGGCGCTTGGGCCGACCACTTCGGCCAGCACCACGGTGAACTCGTCGCCGCCGAGACGCGCGACACAGTCGGCATTGCGCACGCTGCGCCGGATGCGCTGCGCGACCGCGACCAGCAAACGATCGCCGACATCGTGACCCAGCGTGTCATTGACGTTCTTGAAGCGGTCCAGGTCGAGGAACAGCACCGCCACCGCCTCGCCCGCCACCCGCGCCAGTTCGATGCGCCGGCCAAGCTGGTCCATGAACAGCGCGCGATTCGGCAAGCCGGTCAGCAGGTCGTTGTAGGCGAGATGGCGAATCCGTTTCTCTGCCTGGTTGGCCTCGATGATGCGGCGCACGCGCTGCGACAGCACCGCGAAGTGGATCGGCTTGGTAATGTAGTCGCTGGCCCCGGCGGCGAATGCCCGTTCGACCGAGCTGTTGTCCTCCAGCGCGGTGATCATCAGCACCGGAATCGTGCGGCCATTCGGCAGCTCCTGTACTCGCGCGCAGGCGGTGAAACCATCCATCACCGGCATCACCGCATCCATCAGGATCACGTCCGGCTGCATCCGCTTGAGCATCTGCAAGGCCTGCGCGCCGTCGGCGGCCTCTTCGACGCGGAAGCCGTCGCGCTGCAAGGTGTTGCGCAGTGAACTGCGGGTGCTGCGGTCGTCGTCGACCACCAGCACCTGTGCAATCTCTTCGGCCTGGCGCACGTTGAACCGCTCGTCGCCCTGCACTTCGCTGCCGAGCACGGCGGCTACCGCATCGAACGCCTGGCGCAAGCGGAACAGCAGTGGAACGATATCCGCGGTACGCTGCTCGATCGCGAGTTCTTCCGCTTCTTTCGCCATGTGCGACAGCGTGGCGGCGCCCAGATTGCCGCTGCTGCCCTTGATCGCGTGGGCCATCGCGCGCGCGGTATCGGCGTCGCCGTCCTGTACCGCCTGCTCCAGCTGGTCCAGGTAGGCCGGCGTGTCTTCGAGGAAGGGCGCGATCGACTGCGGCAGCGCCGGTCCCAGGATTTCACGCAGCTTGTCGAATACCACGTTGTCCAGCGGGCTGCCGTCGATCTCGCCGGGGCCGGCATCGGACAGTATCGCTTGCCCGCCCGGCGCTTTCTTCGTCAGCCAGCGCTCCAGCTTGTGACGCAATTCGACCAGCGTAATCGGCTTGGCCAGATAGTCGTCCATGCCGGCAGCCAGGCATTTCTCCGCATCGCCGCGCTGCGTGTTGGCGGTCATTGCGACGATCGGCGTGCGCCGTCCCAGCGGCTCTTCGAAATTGCGAATATGCGCGGTCGCTTCGTAACCATCCATTTCCGGCATGCTGCAATCCATCAGGATCAGATCGAAACTGCCGCGGCGCGCCGCTTCCACCGCTTCGCGGCCATTGGCGGCAAATTCGCATTCACAGCCGTTCATCGCCAGCATGCCGGCAGCGACCATCTGGTTGGTGCGATTGTCCTCCGCCACCAGCACGCGATAGTCCTTGGCACCCGTGTGGCCGATGACTTCGTGTGCCGGCGCAAACGTGGCCGCGGCCGGCACATGGCCGCCCGGCACCAGGCGCCGCACCGCTTCCATCAAACGATCCTGCCGCAACGGTTTCTCCAGGTAGAGGTCGCCGCCGAGCAGACTGTTTTTCATTTGCGACGCATGCCGGTCCAACACCAGGATGCGCAGCACCGCCGTGCCGGCTTCCAGCCGAAGCCGCCGTACCAGGTCGGTGCCGCGCTCATCCTGCGCGTCGATGTCGACGATCGCAAGCGCGAACGGATTGCGCTCCAGCGCCGAACGCGCGATTTCCGCCAGCGCTTCGGCGCCGTTGGCCACGCTGTGACAGCGCATGCCGAAACGTGTCAGATTCTGTTCGATGAAGACGCGCACGACATTGCTCCCGTCCGCCACCAGCACCCGTATGCCGCGCAACACTGGATCGTCGGCTACCACGATCGGTGCGGCGGCCGGATGACAACGCACGGTAAACCAGAAATTGCTTCCCTGGCCCCGTACACTGGTCACGCCGATGTCGCCATGCATGAGTCCGATCAGTTGCTTGCAGATCGCCAGGCCGAGACCAGTCCCGCCGTACTTGCGCGTGGTCGAGCGATCTGCCTGCGCAAAGGATTCGAAGATATGCTGGAGCCCGTCTTCCGTCATGCCGATGCCGCTGTCGGTCACGTCGAAGCGCAGCGCGAATGCGCCCTGGCTGTCGGCTATTGCGGAAATACCGACCGACACTTCGCCGTGATCGGTGAATTTCACTGCATTGCCGATCAGATTGAGCAGCACCTGCCTGAGACGCAGCGAATCACCGCGCACACGCTCCGGCACGCCGGGCGCCACCAGATAGCCAATCTCCAATCCTTTTTGCTTCGCTTGCTTGGCCAGCAGCTCGATCACCTCTTCCACCAGCTTGCGCAGATCGAATTCGATTTCCTCCAGCTGCAGCTTGCCGGCTTCCATCTTCGAGAAATCGAGAATATCGTTGATCAGCTCGATCAGTGCGCGTGACGAATTCCATGCAATGTCGACGCACTCCTGCTGGCGCTTGGTCAGGCGCATTTCCTTCAGCATGTCCAGCATGCCGACCACGCCGTTCAGCGGCGTGCGCACTTCATGGCTGACGGTGGCGGCAAACTGGGTTTTCATCAGTGCGGTACGCAGCGCTTCATCGCGTGACTGCTTCAGCTCCGCCTCGCGTTCTTCCAGCACATCCATCATCTTGTTGAATGCGTGCGCCATCTCGACAATATCGCGCGGCCCGCTCGGTATCGCGCGCATGCCCGATTCGCCGGCCTCTGCCCGCCCCATCAGCCGCGAAAGCGCGTTGAGCGGCTGGATCATGTGCCGCGCCAGCAGCCGCATCACCCCCATCAGCACGGCGGCAAACGACAGCGTGATTGCGAGATTGCCGATCAGCAGCGAAGCGACCAGCCGGTTCAGGGTTCCCTTGCCGATCGTCACATGCACATAACCGAGCAACTGCGGCTTGTGGTCCTGCACGTCGAACGGCGACGAGTCCACTTCGCCGCCATACACCGGCGCGCCGAAGCGCCAGGCATCACCGGTTTCCAGCTCGACCGCCGCACCGGTCAGCGCCTTGCCGGACGCCGACCCCGCCACTTGCGGCAAGACCGCGCCATCCCGCACTTGCGATAACAGCACATGATGGTCCGCATCGGTAATTTCGACCTGCAGCACATCCGGAAACGCAAGCGTGGTGGCAACGCCTTCACGCACGTTGTCGGGCGAGTGGTACAGCAGCGCCAGCACACTTTGCCGTGCCAGGTTCTCGGCGACACGCTGCCCCTGTTCTGCGAGATAGCCGTTCATCCGCCGGCTGGCCTCCCAGGAATTCATCAACGACGAAAACAATGCAAGACCGAGAATGGCGGTGCTGACAATGACGGTCAACTGGCGGCGGAAGCCGGTGCGGCGCAGGTAATCGCGAAGCATGATCGTCTCCCGTCAGAATACGCGGCGATGCGCTTTGGCGTGTGGACGGAATTGCGCGCATACGCCGTTGCCCGGCACGCGGCCGGTTTGCTGTTTTCGTCTGGATCTATTCAATCAGGGCTCCGGAAAAATGAAATCGAAATTGCGTTGCTGCTGGTAGCCGATATTCAGGCCAAGATGACTCGCCGTACGTATGTTGACTGCGGTGTACACATCACGCAATGGCAACATGCCGCGCTTGTGGAAATCACCCGACAGTACCGCCTGCGCAGTTGCAGCCAGCGTGTGTCCGAGATTCAGATTGTTCGGATAAAGGGCGAACAGCACGCCCTTCTTCACATGCAGGAAACTGCTGGAGAATACGGGAACGCTACGATTCCACGATTCATTCAGCACCAGCGGCAAAATGGTCGCCTCGTCCACCGTGGTTGCGTCCTGCGGCAGCCAGATCGCGTCGCGCCGGCCGTCACTTGACGCGAACGCCGACTCGTAAAGCCGCGCGGCAGTCGCGAGATCGCGTGCCTCATACGCGACGAGCTCCAGTCCCTGCGCCTTGGCCGCCTCGCGCGCAAGCTTGATGAGCCAATCGTTATAGCGCGGATCGTAGATCACGGTTACGCGTCTCACGCTGCCCATCAGCGATTTCAGACGAGCGAACAGCAGCGCGGGATCGGGCGTGAGGCTGATGCTTGCGAGACTCCGGTTCTCGCTTTCCGGCACCGTCAACACGCCGCCGACGATCACCGGCATGTCTCGATCGAGCGTAGAGGCTGTCTTTAATCCCTGGCGGCCCAACGCGATGACCACCCTGGTGCCATTACGCCTGAGCTGCGCGTTCAGATCGTCCGAATCGGCACCGGGCGCAATCGGATAGCTGCGCACCGTGCTCCTTGCGCTTTCTTCGATACCCTCGATCATCTTTGCGAAGACGCTGCGGTAGGGTTCGCCGATATCGGGATAAATCACGGCTAGCGACCGCGACTGGGGCTCGGCATGGCGCGGCTGATCGTTTGCCTGGGCCAGAATGATTGGCTGCGGTCCGCGTGCAACGGCGGGCGTATCTGCCGAACTGCGATAGCGCTGAATGGCATCGCCATAGTCAACCACCGAGAAAGGCGCGTTCGGCCCGGCATGTGCGGCCATCATGAAGCAGGCAATCCACATCCCGATCAGCCAGTGCAGGACCGCTGCATACTCATAGGCTGGCCGTTTCAGTCCATCCCGGCAACTGAAAAAAGAACCTGCTACGTCCCGGCGCTCGCAAGCCCGCAACGACCAATCCCGATGCGAAGCGGTGCTGATCATGAGAGGCTTTCCGCGCAACATGGTGCTGGCCCGGCCGACAGATGCAGAGAACAAGCTAGGAGCGCGATTGCCGTCACTGAAAATCCGGATAAAACAGCGCGGACATGAGCACCTCCCACGAGGCTATGCCGTATCGAACCAGCAAGCACGGTGCGGCCGGAAATGCCGAGAGACCATTGCGCGATGTCCAGATTACGGCACACGGTCAAATCCTCTGTCGAATGACCAGGAGTGCCGGACTGTCCATAGCAGCGTTCATATGCGGCGAATCAAAGCGCATGTTGAAGCTGAATGTAGAAAGCCCGCCCGGGAAGCGGCAAGTCGAAAGGGATATTGCCAGGAGCGAAACTCGGTTCTCTGGCATCGCGGTTGAAAAGATTCAGCACGGTTGCACGGATGTCCCAGTTGTCCGCAACCTTTTCCCTGCGCAAAGTCAGGTCTACCGTCGTATAGTCCGGGATTTGTGGACGAGCGTCCCCCGGTTGTCGCTTGCGGTCGGCGACATAATTGACTGTCGTGCCAAACTGCCAAAGCCGTGCGAAACGCCAGTCGGCTCGTGCGAACACCCTGCGATGCGGCGCCAGACCGGCGTCCTGCCCAGTCAATTCGTCGATGGAATGCTGTACCGAGAGACTGCCGGTCAGCCGCAGATTGCGCGTCGCGTCAAGAATCGCCTCCAGTTCAAAGCCGCGTCCCGTCTGGTCGCCGCTATTTTGTGCGGTAGAACCCGTGGTCGGATCAGCGTTCGGCACGAAACGAATGATGTCGCGCATACGGTACCGGAACAGGCTGAGATTGGTTTGCAGACTCGATGTCGGCTGCCAGGAGAAGGCCAATTCGTCGGTGGTGATTGTTTCCGGCTGGAGTCTTGGGTTACCCACATTTACCGGATTATTAATGCTGTATAACTCGGTAAAGTTCGGCGCCCTGAATGCGCGACCATGCATCGCCTTGACGACCACGTTATATGCGGCATCCCACACCAACGCCAAACGGGGATTGGTGGTGCCGCCAAAATCCGAATAGCGGTCATGCCGCACACCGGCGGTAAGGGTCCAGTCCTTTGCCAGGCTCCATTCGTCTTGCGCAAATGCATAAACCAGGTGCCGCTTGTGTGGCTGCATATAAACCAGAGAGGGATCATTGGTCGCATCTATCATGCCCGGCAATGGTACAAACGTGGGGCCCACACCGGGAATACTCACGATGTTGTAGTTTTTCGTTTCGGTGGTTTCATAGAGGTCCTCCACGCGAAAACCAGTGCCAATGCGAACCCGATGCCGATTAAAACCGGTATAAAAAGCGGATACGCTCGCATGGGAGTGCCGCTCAGAATGCCCGGGATTTCCATACACGCCGTTTGGAAATGTGCCGCCAAATGCGCCAGGGGGGAACAGAAGATAGGGCGGGTCGCCGGGTTCTTCTTTCACATCGTAATAACCCAGAACGGTAGATACGTCCCAATTAGGCGCCCAGTTAGCGTTTTGATAGGTCAAATCCAGATATAACCGGGACTCTGGAACCCGAGAATATGGGTCCAGGTTCTCCGCCAATCCGGCACCTATACCGACCTTCCTCTCTTGATAAGCCAGACGAAAGCGAAATTTATCGTAAGACAAATCGCCGCGCATATCGATAGCACTGCGATATGCGTTAATTGACCTTGGGGCGAGAGAGGCATTGGTCCCAAATTTGGTATCCAAAGACGACTGCTGGTCTTTCTCGATTATTCCATTCTGCCCATCGGTATGCCCCGTGCGCAAATAAAACGCGGCATCTATTGGTCCTAATTTGCCACCGTGCTGAATCCATGCATCTCGGGAATTGAACGAACCGACGCGTACGCCATATTCAGTTCCCTGTATCTCCGCAGCAGTTTTAGTAATGACATTAATAACGCCGGCAAAGGCATCGGCCCCATATAGCGCTGACCCCGGGCCACGTATTACTTCGATACGGGCCACGTTTTCAAGTGGCATACCACCCCAACCCAGTCCCCGGTCACCAACGAAGACATTGGTAATCGGAATACCGTTGACGAGCATTAGCACTTGAGGGTTGTAACCGGTAAAAATACCCCGAAAACTGTAAATCGGATGAGAGGTAAGCGACGAAAAGGAGACATGCAAGCCAGGAACGCTTTCCAAGACTTGATCCAGATCTGCCGCCCCCATGGCTCCGATATCCTGAGCAGTAATGACGGTTGCAGCGGCAGGGGCGCGCACAATCGGCTGCTGGCTTCCGGTAGCGATGCTAATAGAAGATTTCTCGCCATAGGCAAGCGCTAGATCTTCCTCATCGGTAGTTTCAGCACAAACACTGCTAACAAAACTCAGTACAAGAAAAGCAAAAAGTACCGGATGCTGCAATCGTTTTATTCGTTGCATTTCTCCCCCGATTATTCCCGCACTAGATTTCTTTAGCAAAATCAGGCGAAATATATTTCCTCACCCATTCTTCTTGGTTGACGGCTGCCATGTGCGTGGCGGTTTCCCGTCGTACAAAATGTCAGCACAGGACAATGGAAAAAGCGTCCCTTCGGAGCGTTCTGCAGCTTCCACAAAGCAGGGCTGCATACCGGCTAAAAAAACTGGGAACATAAATTGACGAAATTCTTGCTCTGTCAGTCCAATGTCCGCGCCTAGCGCCGTTACTACAGCCGCATAATTCATTTTCATGCGCCAACGCCCCTCGAGCAACTCCCTCTCAATGGCAAATGCGAGGCGAAGGTGCGGTCCCTGATCCAGACCAAGAGTCATCGCGAGATCGAGTATCGGTTTGATTCGCTCGTCTCCGTTCACGATCGGACGACCATAGCCTCCGATGCTGCGATACAGAGCAAACTCTTCTCGCAGACAGTCTGATAGCTCGTCACCTTGATCGACACGTGCACGCGTTCGAATGAAAAAATCGATAGCCCTGGCGAGAATCCCTCCACCATAAATTGATGCCTCCGATACGGCAAGTGCCGCAGCGACTCCCAAGGTCCCCGTACTACGACTGCTGCCCGACAAGGCTGCTACCCGATTGTTCCACAGACGGACATCTGGATAACTGGTGTAACTCCAAATTGCGTGCATCAGACGCAACTGCTCAGGAGAGAAGCGCCGCCCCGTAATGCCGAATACATAAAGCGCCATCCAATCCATGTCCTTCAGATCGGCATGCAGGTCCTTCCCTCGAAAAATCACGTGGCTGCCTGGGACAAACGTTCCCATGCGGCTTTTCAGGACGCCGACATATTCCCGCAAAAGGTCTGGGCCCTTTGTGTGCGCAATCATGCTTGCTCCTCGTTGGAGTTGAAGTCATTGGTCAGCTCCACCGTCCCGAATGGGAATTTCTTGTACCCGAGGGGGCGCTGTTCCAGTGCATGTGCAGCCGCACCGGGCAAGCGCAGCAACAGATGAATCATCTCTCCCTGCTCCGGAGTAAAGCCAAGATCGGCCAATGCAGCAGCCGCAACGCCGGACAACGCAAGAGGGAGTCCTGCCGTCGCTTCGATTTCATTCCGATTTTCGTTCAGCCACGGGAGAAACGGTCCTGAACTGTAGTTTGCAAGAAGAGATAGCGTCTGCTTCACCGGGGTAGCAGTGCTGACGCCATGTGGATCAAATCCAGGTGGATGCTCTGGCTTTGGCCATATGCTGCCGGGGATAACCGGCACCCCGCTCAAATGCTCACGCCACGAATGAAGATCCGTACCGCAGGCCGCCCATCGTTCCATCGCAAGAAATACCTCGCGACCGCCAGCTAACTGCCCTGCGCCGACGGCGAGCGCAGCCATCAAAGATGAAGCGGCTGTCGAGCCGCACACACCACCACACATTGCAGCATGTACGGAAGCATCTCGAGGTCCCGGATTGGCCAAGGCCACGGCCAATGCTTCCAAAATATCGGATTGTGACGGCGTAGGAGGCTCACTCCGAAACAACAGATACAGCATCTCCACCCAGCGCGCCTGTCCGAGCATCTCTCCGTAGACGTCAAAGCCACTGCAATAGGCGACCCGGGCAGCGAAAGGGTTATCGGGTTCCGGCTCTTCGTTCCAGATTCGACTGCGAACCGCATTTGGATTACTCTTTTCGGTCATGAAAATTCCTATGGCAAACACACCAGCGATATACCACCATCGACAACGATTTCTTCACCAACAACATAAGCCGAATCATCCGACGCAAGAAACAGCGCCACCTTCGCGATCTCTTCCGGGGTGCCAAAACGCTTGATTGGAGATCGGCCAGAAATGTCGTTCTTGATCGCCTGAAGTACGTCTTTGGGCAATTCCATCCGATTAAAACCGCCAGTCTCGATAGGCCCGGGACAGATCGCGTTCACGCGAATACCGCGACCGATCAATGCCATGCCCAAGGATTGTACGAGCGAGCGTAGAGCCGCTTTGCTTGCAGCATAGACGCTGAAGTTGGGAGCACCGGTCTGATTGGTAATCGACGTAGTGACAATAATGGAAGCGTTACCGCTCAGGATCGGCAACGCCTTCTGAATGGTGAAGAACTCCCCCTTGAAATTAACTGCCATGACCTCGTCAAACTGTGCTTCGGTCACATTTTCAATAGGTGCAGGATTTGCCACGGCAGCATTGAGAAACAAAACATCCAGATGTTTGAATTTATTTTTGACCTGCGCCATCAACGACTCGATCTCCGGCAGGCTGGCTGCTTCGCTTCGGATAACCAGCGCGTCGGGACCCAACTCTTCCTGCGTCTGAGCCAATCTCTCAGGATCCCGCCCTGTTACGGCCACACGCGCGCCTTCATCCCGAAATAATCGCGCAGTTGCAAGACCGATACCGCTGGAACCACCCGTAATCAGTACTGTTTTTCCTTCGAGTCTGTTCATTCGCTTTCCTTAAAAAGTATTGGCAAGAGTTCGCATGCGTACCGTCATCGGCGGAATTTCATCGGGGTCGACATGCACGTCCAGCAGCGTCGGCCCCTTTCGCATGCAGATCGCGTCGATGTCGAGATTCGTCAAATCCTCGGGTGAACGGATCACATACCCTTGTCCGCCCAACGCTCGCGCCAATGCCGCAAAATCCGTCGGCGGCAAGTCGCAGCCGATCTGCTCGGCGCCCGCCAGCCTCTGGCCGTGCTTGACCATGCCGAGCGCCTGATCGTTCAGCACCACGAAAATCACTGTTTGTTTTTCAGCGACTGCCACTGAAATTTCCTGGCCGTTCATCAGCATGCTGCCGTCGCCGGTGATGCACACCACCGGCACGTCCGGATTGGCCGCGGCGGTGCCGACGGCACCACCGATCGCCCATCCCATCGGCGCGAAATTCATCGTCACGCGCAGCCAGCCGCCGGACGTGAGGCGCCGCCCGAGCGACCGCTTGCGCTCGCCGCCACTCAGTCGACGTTCGCCGCCACGCCGGTCCATCGGGTGCAGATAATGCACCGCCCATGACACGCTGTTGCCGGTATCGGCCAGGAAGTGGGTAGTCGGCGGGAACAGTCGGCCGAGCTCGCGCATCAGGCGCTGCGGCTTGATCGGCGTCGCATCGCTTTCGTATTTGTCCATGTCCGACAGCATGCCGTCGGGGTCGGAGACCATGCCTTCTAGCTCACGCGAAGTGCGCCGGCGCTCTATCTCATAGGTGGCATTTTGCTGCACGTCGTGCATGCGCTCCACCAGCCGATTGAAAATCGACAGGATACGGCCGCGAATGTGTGCACGTGCCATCGGCGTGCGCGACAGATGATCTTCGGATTCGTCGATATGCACCAGCCGTTCGTTGAGCAGGCTGTCGCTCCAGCCGCCACTGTTCCATTCGCCCATGCTGGCGCCGACGGCCAGGATCAGGTCGACTTCCTCGCCGCACAATGCTGCCTCGGCGGACGCGTGCCCGCCAAAACCGAACACGCCGCGAAACAACGGATGATGCGGGCTGACCAGCCCCTTGCCGTCCGGCGTGGTGACGAAGCTTGCGCCTTTTAGCGCAGCGAACTGCAAAATCGAGCCGATCGCTTCGCCGCACCAACCGCCGATCAGCAGCACGACCTTTCTCGCTTCGCCCAGCATGCGCAACAGCATTTCAATCGCTTCGTCGTCCACCAGGGACGACGGCGCGAGCAGGTTGCGTAAATCGTAGGACGGCGATGCCACGGCACTCGGGCTGCGGAATACATCCACCGGCAGGCTCAGATGCACCGGGCCGCGCGGCGCACGCGTGGCACGCTGCAATGCGGCAACCAGTTTGAATTCAAGCTGCTTCGGATGCGATACCAGCGAGTTGTAGCGGGTGCAGTGGCGCAGCATGCCTAGCACGTTGACGCCAGTGCAGGAAGATTCCTGCAGCGGATGCTTGCCGAACGCAGGCAAGGCCGGCTGCCCGGTGATGACCAGCACTGGAATGTTGTTGTCGTAAGCGCAGGCGACGCCGGTGATGAGGTTGGTCGCACCGGGGCCGGAAGTGGAGCAGCAGACGCCGACCTTGCCGGTCTCGCGCGCGTAGCCGTCTGCCATGAATGCGGCACCGGCTTCATGCCGCGCCAGCATGTGGCGAATGCCGCCTCTGCGACTGCTCCTCGCAAGCGCGTTGTACAGCGGCTCGATGGCACCGCCGGGAACACCGAATACATATTCGATGCCCATCTGCTCCAGGTATGCGACCAACAGGTCGGCAATGTCGATGGCGTGTGGGTCGCCATTCGCAGGACGATGGTCCCATTCGGCATCGCCCGCTGCGGACAAAGGGTTGGCGTGCATAGTAAAGAACTCGTGGACTCGTGATGATGGAATGGCGAATCGCTGCAACGAACTGATTGCAGGACGCTTCGTGCATCAGTCTTTGCCAGTTGGCAATGGTACCGTAATTCGTTCGGATTCAGCGATTGAAAAGGACAATAAAATGCTGTTCCGCCACGGTATTTCCAAAAATGATTCTGCACACCAGGCCCAAAAAGCCTGCGAAAAGGCACCAACAGTAGATTTCAATTTCAAAACGACTGAAAAGCTGCGGCACAGCGACAGGAATGACAAGCGAATGGGACAGAACCGCCGGAACGCCCATCCCGGTGCCGCCGGCAATTTATTTGTGCGGTGCTAGATGTAATGAGGCCGCACTATCGATCGCCGCGCTTACCGCCGCCACGCGCGCCGCATGCACCGCTTCCGCAATGCGCTGCGGCTGATCGAGATAGCGTTGCGCGACCTCTCCGGCATTCACTGCCTGTGCCGCTTGCAATGCCGCCTGCAGATACGCAGCCTGGGGAAACGGACGGTCGCCGAAGCCGGCGCGTCCGCGATAATCGCACTCCGATGCGCACAGCATGTCGATGAAACGCTGCGGCTTGCGAAATGCATCACAGCGTTCAAACAGCATGACGATCGTGCCGGCGCGCAGTTCAAGCGCGCGGCCGACATTGCCGTGCTCGCGCGCTGTCATGACCGCGAGATCGCGGCAATCGTTCGGAATCTTCAGCCGTTTGCAGACCTGCTCCACCAGCTTCACGCTGCGCGCTTCATGGCCATGATGCTTCGGCCATTCTTCGGGAGGCGTGGCACCCTTGCCCAGATCGTGCATCAGCGCGGCGCAACGGATCGGGAGGCTGTAATGCTGCCGCGCAGCGTAATCGATCACCATCATCACATGCACGCCGGTGTCGATCTCCGGATGATGCGACTCCGGTTGTGGTACGCCCCATAACACATCGAGTTCCGGCAGTATTCGCGCCAATGCGCCGCATTGTCGCAACACCGCGAACATGCGCGATGGCGTTGCTTCCATCAGGCCGCGCGCCAGTTCCTGCCAGACGCGTTCCGGCACCAGTGCATCGACCTCGCCGGCTTCGACCATGCGCCGCATCAGCGCCACGGTTTCCGCTGCGATGCTGAAATCGGCGAAGCGCGCGGCAAAACGCGCGACGCGCAAGATGCGCACCGGGTCTTCGGCGAACGCCTCGGACACGTGCCGGAACACCCGGTTCTGCAGATCCTGTCTGCCACCGAACGGATCGATGATGCTCCCGTCCTCGGCCTGCGCCATCGCATTGATGGTCAGGTCGCGCCGCGCCAGATCCTGTTCCAGCGTGACATCGGGTGCGGCGTGGAAAGCAAAGCCCTTGTACCCGGGCGCGGTCTTGCGCTCGGTGCGGGCGAGCGCGTATTCCTCATGGGTCGATGGGTGCAGGAAGACCGGGAAATCCTTGCCGACCGGCGCGAATCCGAGCGCAAGCATGTCGTTCGGCGTTGCGCCGACAACCACGTGATCGTGGTCCTGCACCGGCAGGCCGAGCAGTGTGTCGCGGATGGCGCCGCCGACGATATAGGTTTTCATGATGGCCAAACAAGCGTGGTGAAAATTCGACCGGCACGCGGACTGCGCCTGGCATGCGCGCCAGTCTGGGTGTTAGTCCGGATATACGTCGTATTTTTCAATGCTTTCCCGTTCCTCGAGCGCTTCGCGCATCCATTGCGCCACGGCCGGATGCGCGGCGACACGCTCCACATAGGCTTGCAACGCAGGCGCCAGCGATACGCCGTACGTACGAAAGCGCATCACCACCGGCGCGTAATACGCATCCGCGATCGAAAACTCGCCGAACAGGAATCGATGCGGCCCGGAGCGCGTGAGGCAGTCTTCCCAAATCTCGCACACGCGTCCGATATCGCCCTGCGCCTCAGGCGTGCGGCCCTTGCCGGGGAAACTGGCGCGAATATTCATCCACATCGCCGAGCGCAGCCCGGTGAAACCCGAATGCATCTCGGCGCAGATCGAACGTGCGATGGCACGCGCCGCTACGTCTTGCGGCCACAGGTTCTTGTCTGGAAACTGCTCCGCCAGATATTCACAGATCGCGAGCGAATCCCAGATCGTGGTTTCGCCGGCGATCAGCACCGGCACCCGTGCCGCGGACGAGTATTGCGCAATCAGCGCGGTTCTGTCCGGCGCTGCGAGCGACACACGCACCTCCTCGAACGGAATGCCGAACGCAGTCATCGCAACCCAAGGCCGCATTGACCAGGACGAATAGTTCTTGCTGCCGATGACCAGTTTCAGGCCTGTCCTTCCTGCTGCGGCCAGAGTCTGGGAGAGTGTGGGATCGAGTTCCGTATTTTGCATGAGTGTTGTCCAGGGAGAGGTACGGCGTCGGAACGAGGCGAATGCCGTCCGCGCTGCGCCTCGTGAGGATAATGCTTTTGGCCCGCTTTGCCAAACCGCCCGGACGCGCCCAGGTCAGTGGCGGCGCTCAGTGTGAACCGCCTCGACGCCGGCATGCGGATGCCGCCCCTGCAGGTAATACGGCGCGATCGCTTCCAGCGGCGTCGGCTCGATATGAAGCTCCGGCGCGATCGGGCCGTGCGCCACATTGTCGACTCTCATCGAATCGAGATTGTCGCGGCTCAGCAAGGGCCCGCCCGGCGCATGCTCCAGCAGCCAGGCCTGCGCCCGCGCCAGCGAATCCGGCAAACCGATCACCGGTCGCGGATGTCCGGAATAGCGGCCGGCCAGCCGTACCAGCTCACGCAGCGTATACACGGTCGGCCCGGCCAGTTCGTAGCTGTGACCGATCGTCCGGTCGTTCTCCAGCGCGGTAATGAACGCATGCACGACATCGTCCACCCAGACCGGCTGCAATTTCGCGTTCGCCCCGCCGATCAACATTACCGGCAGCCATTTTTGCAAGCGAGCGAACAGATTCAGAAAATTGTCGCCTTCGCCGAACACGACCGACGGACGGAATGCGGTTGTCGCGACCGCCGGATTCGAGAAGGCAAGCGCTTCGCCATCGGCCTTGGAACGCGAGTACATCGAGGGGCCGTCGCGCTCTGCGCCCAGCGCACTCATATGCAGATAGCGGCGCACGCCATGTGCGGCGCACGCAGCGACAATGCGCCGCGGCAGCTCCACGTGCGCCTTCGCGAAAACCGGGCCGTAGCGGGTGTCGGACGCGCCGGGGCGGCCATGCAGGATGCCGACCAGATTGATGACCGCATCCTTGTCACGAATCAGCCGATCCAGCATCGCATCGTCATGGATGTCGGCTTCGACCACCTCGTCCACCACGGGCAGCGTCAGCAGGTGTCTGGCGTGCGCGTAGCGGCGGGTGGGAACGATGACACGCCAGCCCGTCTGCGCCATTTTCGCAATCAAATGGCTGCCGATGAAACCGGAGCCGCCGACGACAAGAATAGAACGATATGTCATGGAAATGCTCCTGTTGCCCAACTGTAAAACACGCAGCGCGGCGAAGGAATGCCGCGTGGCAGGCAAGCAATATTACGGCAGGTCGCTGGCGGTTAATGTCTGCGGCGCAACCATGCCGAGCCGGGCCTTCAGCGATTGCGGGGTGCCGTCAAACAGCGCCGCGTAGTAGGTCGCGTTCGACAGCACTTTTTTCACATAGTCGCGCGTCTCGCTGAAGGGAATCGTTTCCGCGAAGATGGCGCCCTCGACTGCCTGCGGCAGCGTCGCGCGCCATGCGCGCGAGCGTGACGGCCCCGCATTGTAGGCCGCGGTCGCGAGCGCTTCGGAGCCGTCGAGATCGGTCAGCACCATACTCAGGTAACTGGCGCCGAGCAGGATATTGGTGTCGATGTCGGTCACCTGGCTGTGCGCATAGCCGCTCAGACCTATCTTCTTCGCGACGAACTGCGCAGTCTTCGGCATCAGCTGCATCAGGCCCGAGGCACCGACATGCGAGCGCACATTGTGTATGAAGCGCGATTCCTGCCGGATCAATCCATACACCCAGGCCATGTCGAGCCCGAGCTTTTCGGTCGTGGCGCGCATCACATCGCGGAACGGTGACGGAAACCGCTGCGTAAAGTCGACCTCGGTCCTGGTCCGGTCGGAGGTATTGACCATGCGGTCCAGCACGTTTTGCTGACGCGCGAACTCTGCCGCGGCCAGGTGCTGGCGCTCGTTCATCTTGCGCAGCTCCCAATTCCACTCGCGATACCCTTCGAAGCGCATGTCGAGATCGAAAAACTTGAAAGCGCGCTTGAAGCCCTGATTCTCCGCCATCGGCGCAATTTCTTCCGCCGTCACCGGCTGCGCGCGTGGCGGAATCGTGATCTTGCGATTGAGTTCTTCGAGCGCCAGCTGGCCGTAGAAACTGGTCTGGGCAGCGATTGACTCGAACTGCCGCTGCGCTGCTTCCTTGTCGCCCAGCGCCTGGTTCGCTCGCCCAAGCCAGTACACCCAGGTGATATCGTCGCGCAGCGATGCCGGCATCGCTGCGATTGCGCTCTTGACCAGTTTCCAGTCGCCGGCGCGCAATGCGGCCCGTACCCGCCACTGGTAACCATCGAGCGACAGCGGCGCGCCGTCAGTCTCGCGCCAGTACACAACCGCGTCGGGCGCCAGCTTGAGCGAGGTCTGCAATGCGATCTGGGCCCAGCCCAGCGCACGCTCCCGCGGCTTCAGGCGATCGGCAGCCGCGGTCAGCGCTTCGACCGGACGCGCAGGATCGCGCCGTGCGCTGCGCCCGAGCGCAACGATGAACAGTTCGTGCGAGATGCGGTCGGCACCCGGGCCGCGGGCCAGGGTCGTGTCCGGTTTGTCGAACGCCTGCATCAGCGCACTCTCGCTGGCGCCGATCACATCGATCATCCGATGAATGGTGCCCCGGTAGCCCGATTCCGCCACCAGCCGGACCTGTGCCCACACGTCGTCCGCATCGAACTGCCCGGCCTGCACCAGCGTCGTGATCAGCAGCGGACAGGCTTCGCCGTAATTTTGCGGCGCCACCAGCACCGCGCGCGCGGCGTCGGCGACGTTCTCCCCTTTGAGCGCCTTCGACGTCAGCGCATAACATTTGACCTGGGTATCGTCGTTCAGCACGAACAGCGGATACTGCTCGTCGAACAGCGTCCAGTTGCGCGCCTTGCCGAGCTCCAGCAGCCAGTCGTTGCGCAGACGATCGGCGATCGCACTGCCGTCGTAACGCGTGAGGAAATTACGGATATCCTGTTCCGGCGCCTGGGCGATCATCGGCTTCAGCCGGAAATAATCGACGTATGATGGAATGACATAATGATCAAGGCGGGCCGCGATTTCGGCCGCGCGTGTGGCATCGCCGCTGCGTGCGGCATCGCGCAATGCGAGAAAGGCATCGTCATCGCTGGCAAAAGCGGCAACCCGCTTTCCTGCATGCGCGGTCGACATCATCAGCGCCGCGCACGCCGTCGCCAGTGCAATTCGGAGAATCCTTTTCATCGGGAACATCGCTTACCGCCTCATTCAATCGTACAAATCTAGAATAGCATGTGACACCCGAAGCACATACAGAGATCATGCCTGATACAACATCCATCAAATCCGGATTGCGTCGCCAGCTGCTGGCGGACAGACACGCGATTGCGGCAGAAGTTCGGCAAGCGTGGGATAACGCGATCGGCGAGCGGTTGCTCGCCTGGTGGCGAGCCAACCCGGCAGTGACGCTCGGCATTTACTGGCCGATCCGCGACGAGCCCGATTTGCGCCCGGCGTATGAAGAACTGGCAAGACAGGGAGTGCAGCTGGCGCTGCCGATGGTGGTGGAACGCCACGCGCCGTTACGCTTCGCAGCATGGAAACCGGGTGATGCTCTGGTGCGCGACGCGCATGGTGTGCCGGTACCGCAACAGGCAAGTATCCCGCTGCATCCGGACGCATTGCTGGTGCCCTGCGTCGGCTTCAATACCGGCCGTATCCGGCTCGGCTATGGCGGTGGCTTTTATGACCGTACGCTCGCCGTCGATCCGCGCCCGCTCGCGGTCGGCATCGCCTACGCAAGCAGCCTTGCCGACTTTGCGGGCGAGCCGCACGACATTCCTCTCGACGACGTGATTACCGAATGCTCGCCGCTGGCGTTCGCTCCGTTGTCCCTGTGACAGTGGCAGGTGGCGGCCGTCAGCTTTTGTAGACGCCGCAGGTAATTAACACATCGCCGCAACGCTCCAGGTAGGCATTCTTCGTCGCATCCGCATTCGTGACCGGATGCGCCCATTTGTATTCGCTCCAGCCGGCGCCGCGATTCTTCGCAATCGATATCATTTCGCGAATAAAGAATTTGCCGCTGGTGTCCTTGCTCTGCATGCCGTCCATGCCGACCACCCGCGGATTGCTGCCATGCGCAATCACCACGCCGGTTTCAATGCTATACACGCTCAGGTACAGGTCACGGTCAACGAAGCGCCCCTTGCTCAGCTTGCTGATCTCATCGATCAATGCTTGCCGTCCGTGCGCCGTCATGAAGGCGACACCGGCTTTAACGAGTGCCTGCGCCTCTTCCTCGTTGCCGTATTCGCGCGCGCCCAGATTGAAGCCGGACACCGCGTGCAGCAGCGATACCGCCTGCTGGTTGAGGCCGGCAGCGGTCTTCATCGCATCTTCCACCAGGGTGGCGTTCTGCTGGGTCATCTCATCAATTTGCGTCACCGCGCGATTCACCGATTCGATGCCGGCGCTCTGGTCCATGCTCGCGTCGCTGATTTCCCTGATGAGCCGCTCGATATACTGGACCGATTCGACAATCTCGTTCATGGTCTTGCCGGCATCGTCCACCAACCGGCTGCCGGCATCGACCTGCTCCACCGAATCGCCGATCAATTGCTTGATTTCCTTGGCGGCACTGGCCGACCGTTGCGCCAGCGTCCGCACCTCGCTCGCGACTACAGCAAAGCCGCGTCCCTGCTCGCCGGCACGCGCCGCTTCCACTGCCGCATTCAACGCCAGAATGTTGGTCTGGAATGCGATGCCATCGATCACGCTGATAATGTCGACGATCTTGCGTGAGCTGTCCTTGATCGAACCCATCGTACTGACCACCTGCCCCACCACTTCGCCGCCCTTGAGTGCGAGTCCGGATGCCGATGCCACCAGTTGATTCGCTTGCTGCGAGTTGTCGGCATTCTGCTTGACCGCGGATGTCAGCTGCTCGATCGATGAGGCGGTTTCCTCCAGCGAACCGGCCTGCGTTTCGGTACGGGTAGAGAGCGCCGTGTTGTCGCGGTTAATCTGTGACGACGTGGTTGCGACGGTGGTGGTGCCGGTGCGCACTTCGCTGACGATGCTGAACATGCGCTCGTTCATCTTTTGCAGCGCGCGCATCAGCTCGCCGATTTCATCGCTGCGGTCAGATTCGATTTTCCCGGTCAGATCACCGGCAGTGATGCGGTTCGCCGCGTCCAGCAATTGATGCAGCGGTCGCAGAATGCCGCGCGTGACCAGCAGCGCCGCGGCCGCGCTCAACGCAATGCCCGTCACGCCACAGATGGCGATCACGCCACGCGTGCCGCCCTCGGTCTGAGCGACCGCGAGCACGGTCATTCCGGCCAGTCCCAGCAGCATGAAGCCGAATACCAGATACAACCGAACGCCGAGTTTCAGATTCATTGGTGTCTCCCCTGTGTTTTTTTCATGCGGGATCTTGATGCCTCGCTTGACGTCTTTTCAACTCCGCGCCGATATGGGGCCGGATATGCGGGGTTGTCCGACAATCATATAGCGATTCCGAACAAATAGTCGAACGGGCAATGCCATGCCGCCAAGGGAAGGCAAAGAATGCGGGGAATCTGCAACGATAGTTGCGGGCACGAGCGGCCTCTGGCGGGGAAATGCGGGCCTTTGAGCGGCGGGGGGGTGAAGGTTTTTTTTTTGCCCCCCGCCGGGGGGGGTGTTGTTTTTTAGGGGGGGGGCTTTGGGGGTGGGCGGGGGGGGGCCGGGGGGGGGGGGCCCCCGGCCGCGGCGGCGCCATCGTCT
>CBIHNU010000007.1:0-162119 GCA_966211585.1 uncultured Noviherbaspirillum sp.
TTCGCGATCTTCATGATCTTGCGGATCTTGTCTTCCGGCATTTCCATCTTGATCGCGAGCGTCGCCGGATCCGGCTCGGCGCCGGTTTCCTGCAGGATCTGACGCGAGATGCGATTCATCTTGTTGATGGTCTCGATCATGTGCACCGGGATGCGAATGGTGCGCGCCTGGTCGGCGATCGAACGCGTGATTGCCTGGCGAATCCACCAAGTCGCATACGTGGAGAATTTGTAGCCGCGACGATATTCGAACTTGTCGACCGCCTTCATCAAACCGATATTGCCTTCCTGGATCAGATCGAGGAACTGCAGGCCGCGGTTGGTGTATTTCTTCGCGATCGAGATCACCAGGCGCAGGTTGGCCTCGGTCATTTCACGCTTCGCCTTGCGCGCCTTCATTTCGCCGGCGGACATCTTCTTGTTGATGCCGCGCAGGTCCGGCAGCGGCAGCACGACACGCGCCTGCAAGTCGATCAGCTTCTGCTGCAGTTCCTTGACGGTCGGCACGTTGCGGCCGAGCACAGCGCTGTACGAATGATTGCCGGCGACTTCGCCATCGATCCAGTCGAGATTGGTTTCGTTGCCGGGGAATACCTTGATGAAGTGCGCGCGCGGCATGCCGCAGCGGTTCACGGTCACGTCGAGAATCTGCTTCTCGATGTGACGCACTTCATCGACCTGGCCGCGCAACGTGTCGCACAATTTCTCGACGAACTTCGCAGTGAAGCGAATGCTGAGCAATTCGTTCGAAATCGTTTCCTGCGCCTTCACGTAAGATTTGGAGTTATAGCCTTCCTTCTCGAATGCGCGACGCATCTTTTCGAACTGGGAAGAAATTTCCTCGAACTTGCCCAGCGCATCGCGCTTCAACTGTTCAAGCTGCTCCGCGGAGAAACCGGCCGCGCCGCCAGAGGCATTGCCGCTATCTTCTTCCTCTTCTTCCTCTTCTTCTTCCTCGTCGTCTTCGTCTTCTTCATCGGACGCAGCCGTCACGGCAGGAGCGGGAGCAACCTCTTCGTTCGAATTCGGATCGACGAGGCCATCGACGATCTCGTCGATCTTCATTTCGTCTTTCGCGATGCGGTCGGCGGCGGCAAGGATCTCGGCGATTGTCGTCGGGCAGGCGGAGATTGCCTGGATCATGTCCTTCAGGCCGTCTTCGATGCGCTTCGCAATCTCGATTTCACCTTCGCGCGTGAGCAGTTCGACCGAGCCCATTTCACGCATGTACATGCGCACCGGATCGGTGGTACGGCCAAAATCGGAATCGACGGTCGACAGCGCCGCTTCGGCAGCCGCTTCGGCATCGTCATCGCTGGCAGCGCTTGCGACGTTGTCGGACAACAGCAGCGTCTCGGCATCGGGCGCATGCTCATAGACCGCGATGCCCATGTCGTTGAAGGTGCCGATGATGCCGTCGATCGCTTCCGGATCGACGATGTTTTCCGGCAGGTGGTCGTTGATTTCGGAATAGGTGAGGAAGCCACGCTCCTTGCCCAGCTTGATCAGTGTCTTGAGTTTCTGACGACGGCGTTCGAGCTCTTCCTCGCTCGCGTCCGTATCAGCCGAAAACGCGTCCTTCAACAGCGCCTTTTCCTTGGCCTTGCGGTCTTTCGCCTTGGCCTTGTCGGCGGCTTTCAGTTCGGCGCGCTCGACAGCGTTCAACGCGGCAATTTCATCGTTCTCCGGCTGGAACTCTTTCGGCTTGCGGCCGCGACGGCCGGGCACCTTCACGGAAGGCAGCACGTAGCCGGACGTATCGATTGCGGCCAGTGCTGCCGCATCAGTAGTCTGGCTGACCGCCATTACTTTCGATTCTGACTTGGGCTCGGCTTTGGTCGTGCTGCTTTTCGCAGACGTGGCCGCGGCTGACTTCGATTCGGTTTTCTTGTTGATCACGGATGCTTTCAATTTCTCGGGAGCCGGTTTTGCCGCGACTCGGGATACAGGTTTTGCTTTCGATGGAGCAGCCTTCGCAATGGTCTTCGGCGCTGTCTTGGCCACGGTTTTCGGCGTAGCGTTGCTTGGCGTCTTTGACTTGCCGGCGGGCTTGGCAACAACTGTCTTCTTCACGGCAGGCTTTGCCATCGACTTGCCTGATGCCGATTTAGTTGCAGCCGAACTCGCCTTTTTTACGGCGGGAGTCGTTTTCGCGGGTTTTTTCATTGCGTTTGCCATGGAATCAATACCAAAATGGATTGCTCTCGTTTGCGCCGAGTGGATTGCGCCTGGTGGAGCCGTTTCGCCTTGACTGGCTCGGCATACGCCCGCGCGACATTTACTTTTTTATTGCGATGCTGAAATTCAGATCGACAGATGAAATACTCTAAGGTCTTGAATCAAAAGCTTTAAATTATACCACAGAGCGCAACATTTCTCTATCTCACAGCCAAACCAACTGTTACCGCGATACGTTTTCGACCTCAGCCTCGCGCCGGAGTTGCTCCTGTTGTTGCGTGAGCTCGCGATACCGGTTACGCGCGTCTTCGCTGGCCAAACCTGCAATTGCCAGTCGCTCCAGCTCGGCTTTCAATACTTGCATTTTAGTCTGGCGTACTGCCCCGGCAAGCTCAAGACGCGCGGCGTCGGCATCCGACTCGGTATCGGCGGCGATTTCGGCAATCAGCGGATCGAAATCGGCACTGATGCCCCGCAACTGTTCTGCCAACGCCGCGAAATTGGCTTGCTCGCCCAGCGCACGACAGGCATCGAGCAACTGCGTCAGCATCGCCGCATTGTCGGGCGCCAGTTGCGCGGCGGCATCCAGTGCCGCCTTGTCCACTCCTGCAGCCAGCGCGGGATGCGTGACCAGCAAACGCATCATTTGCCGCTCCAGTCCCATCGGCGGCGTGCGCTTGGCACGTGGCGGTGCCTGCTTGGTGCGAGCCACTGGTTGCGCAAGTTCGAACAGCGCCTCGATTTCGGCCGGCGCTGTTTGCGTCATTTGCGCAAGGCCGCGCACGATCTGCAGACGCAACCCCGACGGCGGCATTGCCTGCAACAAGGGCTTGGCATCGAACTGCGCTTTCGCCCTGCCTTCAGAGGTGCCGAGATCATTGTCTTGCGTCACTTCCTTGAGCAGGAACTGCGACAGCGGCATCGCATCGCGCACCTGCTGCTCGAATGCCGGTGCGCCACGTTCCCGGACATAGCTGTCCGGATCGTGCTCGGACGGCAAGAACAGGAACTTCAGCGTCTTGTTGTCCGAGGCATGCGGCAGACAGGCTTCGAGCGCTCGGCGGGCGGCGCGGCGGCCGGCTGCATCGCCGTCGAAACTGAAGACCACATGATCAGTCTGGCGCAGCAGTTTTTGCACATGGGTTGCGGTGCATGCGGTACCGAGCGTGGCGACTGCTTGCGCGAATCCGAGTTGCGCCAGCGCGACCACGTCCATATAGCCTTCGGTCACCAGCACATAACCGGCTTCGCGTATTGCCTGCCGCGCTTCGAACAGCCCGTACAGCTCACTTCCCTTTTGAAATAGGGGCGTTTCGGGCGAGTTCAAGTATTTCGGTTCGCCACTGTCGAGAACGCGCCCGCCGAATGCAATCACCTGCCCCTTGGTATTGCGGATCGGAAACATGATGCGATCGCGGAAACGGTCATAGCGCTTGCGTCCGCCCCCCTCCTCGCCGCTCTTGTCGATCACCAGGCCGGCCTCGACCAATGCCTCGGCGTCGTAATCGGGAAATACCGCCCGCAGGCTGTCCCAACCATCGAGCGCGTAACCAAGACCGAATCTGGCCGCGATTTCGCCGGTCAGGCCGCGCCCCTTCAGGTAGGCGACCGCATGCTGCGCGCCGCGCAATTGATGCCGATAAAAATCGCAGGCCTTGCTCATCACATCGGACAACGCGAGACTTTTCGCCTGCACCTCGGCCCGTTGCGCAGGCGGCAAGCGATCCTGATCGGGCACGATCATGCCGACATTTTGCGCGAGGTCCTTGACCGCTTCGACAAAGCCGAGGCCCGAATATTCGATCAGGAAGCCGATCGCGGTACCGTGTGCGCCGCAGCCGAAGCAGTGGTAAAACTGCTTGGTCGGACTGACCGTGAAGCTCGGTGACTTTTCGTTGTGAAACGGGCACAAGCCCATGAAGTTGGCGCCGCCTTTCTTCAGTTGCACATAGCGTCCGACCACGTCGACGATGTCGACCCGGTTGAGCAAATCCTGAATGAAGGTTTGAGGGATCACGGCGCTTCGCTTGCGTGTTCGTTACATGTTCGGAATATCGCGAAAACCTGCCGGCATTCGATGCCGGCAACAAGGTTTTCCAAGTACTAGATATGAGGGCGCGGCAGCTTTTTTAAACAGTCCGCACCGCCGCTCACGCCTTCGACAATGCCGCCTTTACCAGAGCGGAGACTGCCGTCATGTCGGCGCGGCCGGCAAGCTTCGGCTTCAGGATCGCCATCACCTTGCCCATGTCCTGCGGACCGGCTGCGCCGCTGGCGGCCACCGCTGCGGCGACTTCCGCCTGCACTTCGGCGTCCGACAGTGCGGCCGGCATATAGGCGGAAAGCACCGCCACCTCGGCCTTCTCGATATCGGCCAGATCCTGGCGACCACCGGCTTCGAACTGCGTGATCGAATCCTTGCGCTGCTTGATCATCTTTTCGATGATGGCGAGGACGAGCGTATCGGTCAGTTCGACGCGCTCGTCGACTTCCTTCTGTTTCATCGCGGCGGTCAGCAGACGGATGGTGCCGAGTTTTCCGGCATCCTTCGCCCGCATCGCGGCCTTCATGTCTTCGGTGATCTGCTCTTTGAGGCTCATGTTTTCTCCAATTTCGACAATGTTCATTCGGTCCGCGAATGGCAAAGTGCTCGCCAGCACAGCAGTTTATTTGTCACCTGAAACGCCAAAACCCGCTGCGGCACTCCGGAGCGGGTTTGCACGACACCGCACACAACGTGCGGCGACAGGAATCAGTAGAGCTTTTTCGGCAATTGCTGGCTGCGGATGCGCTTGTAGTGGCGCTTCACGGCAGCGGCGAGCTTGCGCTTGCGCTCGGCAGTCGGCTTCTCGTAAAACTCGCGCGCGCGCAACTCGGTCAGCAGACCGGTTTTTTCGATGGTGCGCTTGAAGCGGCGCATGGCGACTTCGAAAGGCTCGTTTTCTTTAAGGCGAATTGTGGTCATGTAAACTCAAACCGTGGGTTTTTTAGGGAAAGACCGCGAGTCTAGCACACCGCGCCGGCCTTGAAAAGGGTACTGTTGCCCGACAATGACGATTGTCGCTTTATCAAACCGACTCAAACCGACAGGCCGGCGGCCACGCCCGATGCCCAGGCCCATTGGAAGTTGTACCCGCCCAGCCAGCCGGTGACGTCGACCGCCTCGCCGATGAAATGCAGGCCCGGCACCCTGGCCGCCATCATGGTCTGCTGCGACAGTTCGCGGGTATCGACACCGCCGCAAGTGACTTCGGCCTTGCGATAACCTTCCGATCCGTTCGGCACGATGCTCCAGCGATTGAGCGACTCGCCCAGTTTGCGTAGTTGCTTGTCCGGAAGATCGGCGATGCGCGCGTCGGATCGGAAACCGTTGGCAGCCAGCCAGCCGTCGGCCAGCCGGGATGGCAGCCATTGAGACAGGATATTGCCGAGATTTTTCTTGAGCGAAGCCTTGCCGGCGATGAGGGTTTCGGCAACATCCGTTTCGGGCGCCAAGTTCAGCGTCATTGCCGTGCCGGGCCGCCAGAAGCTGGATATCTGCAGTACCGCCGGGCCCGACAGGCCGCGATGCGTGAACAGCAGGTCCTCACGAAAATGGGTGCGCGATTTTTTTTCGCCGGTCTCGATATCGACTTCCAGCGCAATGCCGGCCAGCGGAACGAACGGCTCCCACGCGGTGTGATCGAAGGTGAGCGGCACCAGCCCGGGACGCGGCTCGATCAGCTTCAATCCGAACTGCTTTGCAATGCGATAGGCGAAATCGGTGGCGCCGATCTTCGGAATCGACAAGCCGCCGGTGGCGACGACCACGCTGCCGACGGTGATGGCGCCGGCGTCGGTATCGAGCCGGAACAGCTCCCCTTCCCTGCCGACGGCCTGCACCTTGCACGGCATGCGCCAGGCGACGCCGCCCTGATCGCACTCCGCCTTCAGCATGTCGATGATCTGTTCGGCGGAGTGATCGCAGAACAGCTGACCCTTGTGCTTTTCGTGATACGCGATCCGGTGGCGCTTGATCAGCGCGATGAAATCCTGCACCGTGTAGCGCGACAGCGCGCTCTTGCAGAAATGCGGATTGTTCGACAGATAATTGTTCGGCCCGGCGTGCAGATTGGTGAAATTGCAGCGACCGCCGCCGGAGATACGGATTTTTTCGGCGAGCTTCGCGGCGTGGTCGATCAGCACGACTTTCCTGCCGCGCTGGCCGGCGACCGACGCACACATCATGCCGGCCGCACCGGCGCCGATTACTGCAACATCAAACTGGTTTGCCATGGCTTGGTCGATTCGGAACAAGCCGTGATTGTAAGCGCTGGCCGCGGATTCAATGAAAGCAGGACGACGACGTGTGCTTCATCCACAATTCCGACGACAGCCGCGTCACGTCGTTGAGCGAGCCGCGCTGCTTGTATGTTTGCCGCAGCCATGCCGCATCGTTCACCCTGTCATACGCGATCTGGCGCAGGCGCTTGAGTGCCTGCAGTTCCGCGTCGTTCTGCGCAAAGCGCTTCAGGTCTTGCAGGCGGTCGAGGATACCGAGAAAAATCGATTGCCTGGATGCTGCAGGCGCCTTGTTCGCACCCTGCTGCGCGATATTGCCGTCCAGGCCGTAGCGGCTGGCTTCGAAACGGTTGTACTGGTACAGCAGGTAAAAGTCGTCGTCAATCTCAAACGGCCGCTCGCTGATGATCCAGCGCGCCAGCAGTTGCGCGTAGCATCCGAGCAGCGCCGCGTGTTCCAGCGTCAGCGGCGTGTCGCAGACGCGAATCTCGACCGTGCCGTATTCCGGCTTGGGCCGGATGTCCCAGTAAAAATCCTTCATGCTGCCGATGATGCCAAGCTGCATCAGCTCGTCGTAATAGGTTTCGAAATCCGCCCATTTGGTCAGCACCGGCACCGTGCCAGCCAGCGGAAATGCGCGTACCACGTTGCTGCGCGACGAATCGAAAGCGGTGTCGACGCCCTGGTAAAACGGCGACGCCGCCGACAGCGCGATGAAGTGCGGCACGAAGCGGGAAAAGCCATGCGTCAGGTACAAAGCATCGTCGCCGTTGGCGACGCCGATATGGATATGCTGGCCGAATACGGTAAACGTCTTCGCCAGATAGCCGTATTTCTGGTGTACCTGATGAAAGCGTTCACTGGGCGTGATGCGCTGCTCGTTCCAGTTCTGGAACGGGTGCGCGCCGCCGCCGGCGACATCGATGTTCAGGCGCCGCGCGCCTTTCACCAGCGCGTCGCGCAGCTCTTGCAACTCCTGCAACAGCTCGTCGACGCGGGTGTGGATGCCGGAATTCAGTTCGATCATGCCTTGCGTGATTTCCAGCTTGATCTGGTCCTGCAGCTTGCGCGGCTCGATCCATGCGAGCAGATCGACCGCGTCGGTCGCGAGGTTGTAGTTGCGGCGGTTCACCAGTTGCAGTTCGAGTTCGATGCCCATCGTGAACGGCGTCGATGAGGTGAATGGCAGTATGCTCATGAGGTCTCCTTTCGTTATTCGTACGTGACTATTCGCGCGGCCCGTTGCCGCCCTCGCCCGACCGGATCAGCGCGAACTGGGTCGCCAGCGGGCCGAGCAATTGCAGCACGATCAGGCTGCCGGCCAGCAGCGGGGCCAGTGCCGCCGCCGTATGCGGATACAGCACCGACACTTGGGCCAGCCCGATGCCGGCTTCCGACATAGGCAACAGGCCGAGCGCAAGCAGGCCTGCCTGCCGCCATTTCAGCCGCGCCGGCCGCGCGAACATCAACACACTGGCTGTCGTTCCGATGCAGCGCGCACCGATCAGCAATGCGACGGCGATGCCGATCGTCGGCAGGTCCGACCACTGGATGGCCGCCCCTGCCGAAACGAACAGCGTGACGATGAACAATTCGCTGGCGACGCCGAATTCCAGATCCATCAGGTCGTAACGCATGTCGAGGTTTTTCGACAGGATCGCGAACACCAGCATGGTCAGCAGCACCGGCAGCCGCAGTGCGTGCGCAGCGCCGATGGTGAGCGTGATCACCGCGATCACCAGCACGAACTGGCGGCTGCGCTCGCGTCCGAGCAGCCGCGCCAGCGGCATCATCAATCGATACGTCAGATACGCCAGCAGCATCGAGCCGCACAGCGAATACAGCGTGCTGGACAGCATGGCCTGCAACGGAATATCGGCGTCGGTTGCGACCACCGGCAGCACGATATACGCGGCCAACAGCGCGACCAGATTGTTCAGCGCGGTCATCGCGGCGAGCCGGCGCGTGACGTGGCCTTCGGCGCCGAGGTCGCGCAGCACCACCATCACTACCGCAGGCGCGGTGCCGATCGCGAACACGCCGGCCAGCGCCGCGAGCGGTTGCGACACGCCGATCCATGCGAGGCCGCTCCAGACCAGCCCGCAGCACAGCAGCGCGCCGGTCGCAACCGTGGCGAGCAGCCATTTTTCATGGCGCAGCCAGCGCAGATCGACATATCGTCCCAACTGGTACACCACCAGGGCGATCGCGATGTCGGAGAAGGTATGCGCGAGCTTGAGCACATCGCCCGACATCCAATGCAATCCTCCCGCCCCAAGAAGAATACCGGCCAGCAGATAGCCGCTGATGCGTGGAATCCATCGGTTCTTGGCAACGGCATAGGCACCGATCAGTCCCGTCAACAAGATGCTGCCGAACAGCAGCAATGCATTCCACTGCAGCGGATGCGCGAGATCAAACAGCGGAAAAGTCCAGGCCATGGGCGCTCCAGATTGAATATTTTCTAATGACGTACGAGGAGCCGGAAACTGCGATGAGCGATGGATGACCTGCGACGCGAATCATGCGCGAATCGTGCGCGACGACTGCGAACGAGCGATGCGAACTACGGGTGTCTCCCTGCGCGGGCATGTGCTACCTGTCGTGTTTATATGCCACGCGGGCAACGCGGCATTGTTCACTTTGTCCTCGGGAAACAAACAAAGTTCCTGGCGGCATCTCTTTGGCGCAGCTTTTTTCGAGAGTGTTATCTGACGAAAAAAAAGGCCGCCCAGAAAAGGCGGCCAGCATGGATCAAATACTTATTTTGCTGTCAAGCGTGCTGCATTTCGCCGCGCTCGGCCAACAGCATATCGATGCGCTTTGTTGAAGCGCAGCGCACCACGTCGCCGATCACGATGATGCTCGGACTTGCAAGCCCGGAGGCGGCGAGCGCGCCCGGGAGATCGCCGAGTGTAGTGATCAATTGGGCCTGCGCATGCGCAGTGGCCGACTGGATCACCGCCACCGGCGTTGCCGCCGGCATGCCGCCGACTACCAGCGCCGACTGGATTTCCGCGCAGCGCGCGATGCCCATGTAGATCACCAGCGTCAGGTTCAGTTTGGCGAGGGCAGCCCAATCCGGGTTCGATGCCGGCGTCTTGCCATGTCCGGTCACGAACACCACGCCCTGGGTCCAGTCGCGATGCGTGAGCGGTATGCCGATCGATGCCGGCGCCGCCAGGCCGCTGCTGATGCCATTGACAACCTCAACCGCAATGCCGGCCGCCTGCAAATGTTCGCGCTCTTCACCGCCGCGGCCGAAGATGAACGGGTCGCCGCCCTTCAGTCGCACCACGCAATGGCCGGCGCGCGCTTCGGCGATCATCAGCCGTTCGATGAATTCCTGTGACGTTGACTGGCAGCCGCCGCGCTTGCCGACCTGGACTATGCGCGCGCTGAACGACGCATGGTCGAGTATTTCCGGATTGACCAGATCGTCGACCAGGATCACGTCTGCCGACGCGATCGCCTTGACTGCCTTGACGGTGAGCAGATCGGGATCGCCGGGACCGGCGCCGACCAGAATGACTTTACCCTGCGTTTTCATGGAACACCTGTTTGGCATGTAGATGCTTCGCTACATGCAAACAGTGTTCCACCTGCTCGGCGATCGGCGCCGGCACCGGTTGCTCGCCTTTCAGCGCCGCGCTGATCCATTGCGCAGTGCTGGCTGCATCGCTTTCGTGCGGCAGCGGCGGCATTTCATCAACCGGCTCCTGCTTCTGCACCAGGATCGTGCGTTGATGATCATGAAACCATTCGATCTGCTGCGCGCGCTTCGCATTGGCGACGGTTTCGCCTTCGGTGCCGCGCATCAGGAACATATCGCCGCGCGCCGCCGGTGCGGCAGCGCTGAAATACGCGCTCAGCATTTCCAGGTATTCCGGGTGCGTGTACGAAGTCAGCCGCAATGCCGGGCCGTCGAACGGTTGCAGGATCTTGACCAGCGTGTGCGTCGAATTGCGCACGCCGAGGATGCGCCGCATGTCGAGCAGGCGCGCCATGCGCGGTGCGAGGGTTTCGATAGTCATGAAGACCGGCTCGCGACGCGCAAAGCCGGCCTGCGCGTCTTGCGCGGATTGGGCAAATGAAAAGCCCAGTGCCTGCAGGATTTCCGCCGTCGTGACGCGGCCCGGATCGGTGCTGACGCCGTGCACCAGCACCGGCACGCCTTGCCTCGCGAGCAATAACGCAAGCAGCGGCGTCAGGTTCGGCATGTTGCGCGAACCGTTATAACTCGGAATCACCACCGGCGCGTAATCGCCGACCGGTACGGCGAGCTTGTCGAACGATTGCTCCGCCGCGTCGAGAAAACCCGCGATCTCGTCGACCGACTCGCCCTTGATGCGCATCGCCAGCATGATGCCGCCCAGTTCCAGATCGGATACGCGGCCGTCGAGCATCGCCGCGTACAGTTGCCGGGCGTCGTCGCGCGACATGCTGCGCGCGCCCTTCTTGCCGCGCCCGATTTCCTTGATGAAGCGGGCGGCGGGGAAATGATTGGATGGTGTCGTCATGGCGTGAAGCTTACTACGAAGAGGAAGAGAGGTTGCCGTCATTATGAATGCACTGCTTGCTGGCGCTTAGTGGCGCTTGACGGCGCAGCAGCGTATCGCCTCTCGGTATTTTTACGCATGGAGTATCGCAATGCCAGCTGTTAAATTTTGTTCGCTTTATCAGAATAACTATTTATCCCGACAATAAAGGAGAGTGTTCCATGGCATTTCGTACTTTAAAGTTGCTCGTTGCACCGCTGGCAAGCATCGCATTCCTGCTATCCGTCCCGGCCAGCGCCGCCGATACTGCCCCCGAAAAAGCAACCGGCTTGACCGGCACAGCAGATGCCGTCGGCTCGGTTGATCTTGCGCCACACAACCTGACCGGCGCCATTGGGGATTACGAACTGCGTGCCCGCGCAGTCGGAATTGCGCCCGGCGGCGCAATCAACAAGCATTCGCATGCAGGGCGCCCGGGTGTCGTTCGCGTCACGAAAGGTACCGTCATCGAGTACCGCGGCACCGGCAAGCGCACACTTAAAGTCGGCGACTCCTGGTATGAAAATGCGGATACCGAGCATTGGTTCCGCAACCCAAGCCGCACAAAAGCGGCCGAAATCTGGGTTGTCGATCTGGTACCCAAGAAAAAATAAGATAACCAGGCTGCGTTCCTGAAACGCGGCCTTGATCGGCGTATGGCTGTGAAATGGGCAAGAGGGATTCGTCAAGCACCGACGAAATCACTCTTGCCCATTGCACCATGGGAGGCCGGAAGCAGATGCATGGTTGCCGCTGTTACGCCGCCTTGGTTCGCATCAGGATGAGTTGCTTCAATTCCGGCACGCACGAACCGCAATTGGTGCCACACTTCAATCCGGTTTGCAGAGAAGCCAGCATTGCATCCGGCGTGCCGCGGTTGATCATGTCCTGTTTTTCCAGCAGGTCGGCGATCTCGGTTTCCGCCACATTGAAGCAGTTGCAAACGATACGCCCGCGCGATTTGAAGCCTTGCGGCGCCTTGGTCGACGGCATCAGCAGCAGGCGGCCGAGCGCCGCGACCGGCTGCTCGCCCTCCAGATATTCTTTCAGCCAGTGTTCGGCCGACGTATCGCCGGCCAGCGCCACCGCCGCCAGCTTGCCGTCTCGTACCAGGATGTGGCGTGCATTGCCGCGCTTCGCATCGTCGTAGCGCAGTACCCCGGCGCCGGCGATGCCGAATTGCGCTTCGATTTCCTTCACCAGTTCCGGCGCGGCGGGATAATCGTCGGCCGCGCGAAACAGCACGCCAACCTTGTCGCGCCCGAACAGCGTGCATGACGCAAACGCGAAGCGCCGCATGAACGGTCGCAGCGCCGCCTGCAGGGTCAGTGCGTTCGATTGATCGACCCAGCCGAACACCAGGAAACGCCACGGCAGTTCCGCCTTCAGGATCTTCACCGCCGCATGCTTGAGTTCCGGCTGCTTCGAACTCGGATCGAGCGCTGGCGAAGTCAACCCATTGACGCCCCAGGTGCCGTCGCCATCGCGGCCGCGGCCCGACACGTATTCCTCACCCCAGTGCATCGCAATGAATGCCTGGCCGGAGCGCATGTCGTCGCCGGCGCGTGCCGGCAGGATCTGCGTGCCGCGGCGGCTGGTCACGTGCACCAGATCGCCGTCGATCAGCAGGCGCCGATCCATGTCGCTCTGCGCCAGAAGTACAGTCGGCTCCGGTGCGTGCGAGAACAATTGCGCGACGGTGCCGGTGCGGCTCATGCCGTGCCACTGGTCGCGCAGGCGGCCCGTGCTCAGGCGGAACGGATAACGCGCATCGACCGGCTCGGCAACCGGCTGGTAGACGGTATTGACGAATCTGGCGCGGCCGTTCGCGCTCGGGAATACACCATCTTCATACAGGCGCTTCTTTCCGCCGACGGCGCCTTGCGGATACGGCCATTGCTGCGGTCCCTGCTGTTCCAGAATTTGATACGACAGGCCGGTGATATCGAGGTCGCGCCCGCGCGTCGATTCGCGGTGCTCGTTCCAGATCTCTTCAACACCGGTATACGGAAACATCGAGCGGCTCTTGTCGAGCAGCGTTTCCAGACGGTGCGCGAAGTCGATCACCGTTTCCCAATCGTGGCGCGTCTCGCCGGGTTTTGGCAGCACCGGCTTGAAGCGCGTGATGCGGCGTTCGGAATTGGTGACCGTGCCTTCCTTCTCGCCCCAGGCGGTCGCGGGCAGCAGTACGTCGGCGTAATCGACGGTGGCGGTGGTCTTGTACGCTTCCTGCACGATCACCAGCTCGGCCTTGTTCAGGGCTTCGCGCACCATTTTCTGTTCCGGCAGCGACTGCGCCGGGTTGGTACAGGCGATCCAGATGATCTTGATTTCGCCGGAGCGCACCGCTTCGAACATTTCGATCGCGCTCTTGCCGGGTTTGGCCGGTACATCGTCGACGCCCCACAGTTTTGCGACTTCGGCACGGTGCTCCGGGTTGCCCATGTCGCGATGCGCGGACAGCAGGTTGGCCAGTCCGCCCACTTCGCGCCCGCCCATCGCATTCGGCTGACCGGTCAGCGAGAACGGCCCGGCGCCCGGCTTGCCGATCTGGTGCGTGGCGAGATGCAGGTTGATCAACGCCGCGTTCTTCGCGGTGCCGGACGACGACTGGTTCAAGCCCTGGCAATACAGCGACAGCGCCGCCTTCGATTCGCCGAACCAGCGCGCGGCCTTGTTCAAATCTTCTTCGGTAATGCCGCAGGTATCGGCAACGAATTTCGGTGTGTAATCGCGCAGCGTGCGCTTGAGTTCGGCGAAACCTTCGGTATGCGCATCGATGTACGCGCTGTCTACCAGGTCTTCCCACAGGCAGATGTGCAGCATGCCGTTGAACAGCGCCACATCGGTGCCGGGCAGGATCGGCAGGAACAGGTCGGCTTCGCGCGCGGTGTCGGTGCGGCGCGGATCGGCGACGATCACTTTCAGCTTCGGATTCTTCTTGCGCGCGTCTTCGATGCGCCGATACAGGATCGGGTGTGCATACGCGGCATTGGAGCCGACGATGAAGATCAGCTCCGTATGATCGATGTCTTCATAGCACGCGGGCGGCGCATCGGCACCCAGCGTCTGCTTGTAGCCGGCGACCGCGCTCGACATGCACAGACGCGAATTGGTATCGACATTATTGGTGCCGATCAAGCCCTTCGCCAGCTTGTTGAACACGTAATAGTCTTCAGTCAGCAACTGGCCGGAGATGTAGAAGCCGACGCTGTCCGGCCCGTGCTCGCGGATCGTCGCAGCGAATTTGCGCGCGATGAAATCCAGCGTGGTGTCCCATGACGCGCGTTCGCGTGTTGTATCGCGCGTTGCACGCATTTCGGGAAACAGTGCGCGCGCCTGCTGCTGCAGCACCGGGTTCGCGGTCAGGTGCAGCGTGCTGCCCTTAGTGCAGAGCCGGCCGAAATTCGCCGGATGGTCGGGATCGCCGCGCACGCCGGTGATTTTCTCGCCGTCGCTTTGGACAATGACGCCGCAGCCGACGCCGCAATAGCAGCAGGTGGCTTTCGATTCAGTCATGCAGCCTTGGCTTCTGTTGCAAGCGATTCGAGTTCATGCAGATCCAGAAAGACTTTGCCGTCTTCCACTTTCACGCTGAATTTCTGCGTGCAGCCTTCGTCCGGTGCGGTGGCGCAACCGGAATCGAGCTGGATGTTCCAGTTATGCAGCGGGCAGGCGACACGTTCGCCGAACACGATGCCTTGCGACAGCGGGCCGCCTTTATGCGGGCAGCGGTCGAGCAGCGCGAAAACCTTGTCTTCGCTATTGCGGAAAATCGCCACGTCGGGCTTCGCTGCCCGCTGGACGACCCGTGCGCCGAGCACGGGGATGTCTGCGACGTTGCAGATGGCTTTCCATTGTTGCGACATGATGGTCCTTTTACTTGATTGGATGATGAACGCCGGCCTGCTCCTTCCCCCTTTTAGGGGGAAGGTTGGGATGGGGGTAGTGCGGTTGATCTGGCGCTAACGATGATCAAGCACTCTACCCCCACCCTAACCCTCCCCCTGCAAGGGGGAGGGAACCCGCGGCCGAAGAATTTGGCAATGCGCTTTTGTAGTGGAATGAAAAATCAAACACTCAACGGCGCAAACTGCCGCTCGTCCACCAGCGCCTTGTCTTTCTCATGCCACGGATCGGGTTCGCCGTCGAGCGAAAACAGCAGCCGCTCATACAGCGCCTTGCGGTTGGCCTCATCCTCCAGCACTTTCTTCTTCACATAATCAAGCCCGACACGTGCGATGTAATGCACGGTGCGCTCCAGATACCAACCCTCCTCGCGGTACAACTGCAGGAAGGCGCCCGAATATTCCAGTACCTCCTCATGCGTCTTCAGCTTGACGAAGAAGTGAGCAACTTCGGTCTTGATGCCGCCGTTGCCACCGACGTAAATTTCCCAGCCCGAATCGACGCCGATCACGCCGACGTCCTTGATGCCGGATTCGGCGCAGTTGCGTGGGCAGCCGGACACCGCGATCTTGACCTTGTGCGGTGCGTACATGCGCCACAACGCGCGTTCCAGTTCCTGCCCCATGCGGGTCGAATCCTGTGTGCCGAAGCGGCACCACTCGGAACCGACACAGGTCTTCACCGTGCGCAGCGCCTTCGCATACGCATGGCCGGACGGCATGTCGAGCTCTTTCCAGACCGCCGGCAGGTCTTCCTTCTTCACGCCCAGCAAGTCGATGCGCTGGCCGCCGGTGACTTTCACGGTCGGGATCTTGAACTTGTCGACCACGTCGGCGATGCGGCGCAATTCCGATGCATTGGTTTCACCGCCCCACATCCGCGGAATCACCGAGTAGGTGCCGTCCTTCTGGATGTTCGCGTGCGCGCGCTCGTTGATGTAGCGCGATTGCGGATCATCCTTTGCTTCATGCGGCCAGGTCGAGATCAGGTAATAGTTGATCGCCGGGCGGCAGGTCGAGCAGCCGTTCGGCGTGCGCCACTCCATGAACTGCATCGTGTCGGCAATCGTCAGCAATTTGTTGACCTTGATCACGTCGCGCACTTCCTGGTGCGTGTGGTCAGTACATGCGCACAAGGGCTTGGCCTTGCTTGCTGTCGAGTAGTCGCCGCCGACAGTGAACATGATGATCTGTTCGACCAGGCCGGTGCACGAGCCGCAGGATGCGGATGCCTTAGTGTGCTTGCGCACATCTTCCAGCGTGAACAAACCCTTTTCCTTGATCGCCTTGACGATCGTGCCTTTGCACACGCCGTTGCAGCCGCAGACTTCGGCTTCATTCGGCATCGCCGCAGCCTTGGTGAAGCCTTCATGGCCGGCATCGCCGGTATTCGATTCGCCGAACATCAGCGTGTCGCGCAGCTCCTTGACGTTCTTGCCTTCGCGCAGCAGCTTGAAATACCAGCTACCGTCCACCGTATCGCCGTACAGGCAGGCGCCGACCAGCTTGTCGTCCTTCAGCACCAGTTTTTTGTAGACGCCGCCTATCGGATCGGACAGCACGATCTCTTCAGTGCCTTCGCCGCCCATGAATTCGCCGGCAGAGAACAGGTCGATGCCGGTGACTTTCAGCTTGGTCGACGTGACCGAACCCTGGTAGCGGCCGATGCCGAAATTGCCCAGGTGGTTCGCGCACACCTTCGCCATTTCAAACAGCGGCGCAACCAGGCCGTACGCAGTGCCGCGATGATTCACGCATTCGCCGACCGCGTAGATGCGCGGGTCATAGGTTTGCATCGTGTCGTTGACGACGATGCCGCGATTGCAATACAGACCGGCCGATTCCGCCAACGTGGTATTCGGGCGAATGCCGACCGCCATCACCACCAGCTGCGCCGGCACTTCGAGGCCGTCAGTGAAGCGAATTGCTTTCACATTGCCTGCTTCATCACCGACGATTTCCTTCGTGTTGTGGTCAAGCAGGAATTTCAGCCCACGATCCTCCAGCGACTTCTGCAGCATCTTGCCTGCAGTCGGATCGAGCTGGCGCTCCATCAACCAGTTCGGCAGATGTACGACGGTGACATCCATGCCGCGCAGCTTCAGGCCGTTGGCTGCTTCCAGTCCGAGCAGGCCGCCGCCGATCACGATCGCGTGCTTGTGCGTCTGTGCCGCTTCGATCATTGTATTGGTGTCGTGGATATCGCGGTACGAGATCACGCCGTTCAGATCCTTGCCGGGCACCGGCAGCATGAACGGATTGGAGCCGGTCGCGAGCAGCAGCCGGTCGTATTCAGCGACGGTGCCGTCTTCAGCGATAACCTGGCGCTTGAGGCGATCGATCTTCGCGATCTTCTTGTCGAGATGAAGCATGATGTGGTTGTCCGCATACCAGTCGACATCATTGAGCATGATGTCCTTGATGGTCTGTTCACCGGCCAGCACCGGCGACAGCAGGATGCGGTTGTAGTTGGCATACGGTTCGGCGCCGAAGACCGTGATGTCGTAGACGTCAGGCGCGATCTTGAGCAACTCTTCGAGAGTACGCACGCCCGCCATGCCATTGCCGACCATGACCAATTTCAGCTTCTTCATTAAAGCTCCTTCTTGATTCGGCTTCGCCATTGAAGCTATTTAAAAAAATTCCTGAGATCGACTAAGCAAGAGCAATGCCAATCCGCGAAACGGAAAACGCACTCAAATGACAACGCAATCGCACCACCGCAGTGCGCGCCGCATGTCGAATTGGCATCGCATGGCATCGAAACGATGCACCCGGATCGATGGCATGTCGTTTGCATGGCGGAGTGCAATTCCAATCTCAGTGCAAGGGCGCACCATGAAAACAACGTCGTTCTGGAAAGCAGGCCATACACCGACCCTGCTTGCTTCCTTTTTGTATTTCGATCTGAGCTTCATGGTCTGGGTACTGCTCGGACCATTGGCGGTGCAAATCTCGAAAGACCTCGGCCTGTCGCCGGCGCAAAAAGGGTTGATGGTGGCGACGCCGCTGCTGGCGGGCGCGCTGCTGCGCATCGTGATGGGTGTGCTGGTCGATCACCTGAAGCCGAAAAAGGCCGGTGTCATCGGCCAGGTCATCGTCATCGGCGGCTTGCTGTGGGCGTGGCTGGGACATCTGCAGAATTATCAGAGCGTGCTCACGCTCGGCATCCTGCTCGGCGTGGCCGGCGCCGCGTTTGCGGTGGCGCTGCCGCTGGCGTCACGCTGGTATCCGCCGGAACATCAGGGCACTGCGCTTGGCATCGCCGGCGCCGGCAATTCCGGCACCGCGTTCGCTGCCCTGTTCGCGCCGACACTAGCGATCGCGTTCGGCTGGCAGAACGTGTTCGGCCTGTGCCTGATCCCGCTCGGCGTCGCCTTCGTCGTATATCTGGTGTTTGCGAAAGATGCGCCATCGGCACCGGCGCCGAAATCACTGGTCGAATATCTGCATGTATTGAAAGACAAGGACGCATGGTGGTTCATGTTTTTCTATAGCGTCACCTTCGGCGGCTTCTCCGGCCTGGCCTCGTCGCTGACGATTTACTTCAACAGCCAGTACGGGCTGCCGCCGGTGACGGCCGGTTATTTCACCGCTGCCTGCGTGTTTGCCGGTTCGATGGTGCGCCCGCTCGGCGGCCGCATGGCAGACCGCATCGGCGGCATCAAGACGCTGTCGCTGATGTATGTGTGTGCGGCAGCGGCGCTGTTCATCGCCAGCACCGGGCTGCAGTCAGCCTTCGCGGCGGTGATCGTGTTCGTGGTTGCGATGCTGGCGCTCGGCACCGGTAACGGCGCGGTGTTCCAACTGGTGCCGCAGCGCTTTCGCAAGGAAATCGGCGTGATGACCGGATTGGTCGGCATGGCCGGCGGCGTTGGCGGCTTCTACCTCGCATCGAGCCTCGGCTATTCGAAGCAGATCACCGGCAGCTATCAGTTCGGGCTGACGATGTTCGCGGCGCTTGCGGTGGCCGCGTTGATCGGATTGTCAGCGGTGAAGGCGCGCTGGCGCACCACCTGGGGCAGCGCCGCAATGACGTCGGCCAGAATCTGACGGCGTCGCCATGCCGCTCTCGGTGATCGCCGGTCACGCCACGCTGGCCGGCCGGCGTGAATGCAACGAAGACTTCGTCGGCATGGTCACGCCGCGCGAACCGGAACTGTCGGTCAAGGGCTTGATCGCGGCGATCGCCGACGGCGTGTCCGGCAACGAGGGCGGGCGTGAAGCGTCCGAATACACGGTGCGCGGCCTGCTCGCCGACTATTACGCAACGCCGGACACTTGGCCGGTCACGCAGTCGCTCGACCGCGTGCTGAAGGCGATCAACAGCTGGGTGCAGCGCCAGGGTTCGGTCCGGCCGGAGCTGGCCGGCATGGCAAGCACGCTGACCACCGTCGTCCTGCGCGGCGGCTTCTATTATTTTGCGCACGTCGGCGATACCCGGCTGTATCTGCTGCGCGGCGGCACGCTGACGCGGCTGACCACCGACCATGTGTGGGACCGCCCGGAAATGCAGCATGTGTTGACGCGCGCGGTCGGCCTCGATTCGCAGCTCGCGATCGATCACGGCATGGGCGAACTGCGCGAGCGCGACGTGTTCCTGCTCGTGTCCGATGGCGTGTGGGCGGCGTTGACCGAGTACGACATCTGCAGCCGTCTGTCGGAACTGGCGGCTGGCCGTGTCGACGCCGGCGGTGCTGCAGCGGCACTGGTAAACGCGGCGCTGGCCGCCGGCTCCGCCGACAACAGCAGCGCACTGGTATTGATGGTCGATGCACTGGCGGCAGGAAACCTGCGCGACGCCGTATCGGGATCGCAGCAGTTGCCGCTGCCGCCCAGGCTCAAGCCAGGCCAGAACATTGACGGCTATCAAGTCGAAGAGCTCGTGCATGCCTCACAGGCGACGCTGGTGTACCGCGTGCGCGCCCCGAAATCGCAGCGCCGGCTCGCGTTGAAGACGCTGCATCCTGACCGCGCAGATGACATACGGGAACGCGCCGCATTCGCGCACGAGGAATGGCTGGCAAAACGCGTGGTCGCACGCTTCTTCCCGCAAGTGATCGTGCCCGAGCAAAAGAGTTACCTGTATTACCTGACAACCTGGCACGAAGGTCATACGCTGCAGCAGCAGCTCGATGCCGGCCTGCATTTCACCGCACCGGAAGTGATTGCGATCGGTACGAAGCTGGTGCGCGCGCTCGGCGCATTGCACCGACGCAGCATCCTGCACCGTGACATCAAGCCCGCCAATCTCCACATCGGCGACGACGGTGAACTGCGCATCCTCGACCTCGGCGTCGCGCAATCCGGCCTCGAAGCCGAAGACGCGGTCGATGCACCGCAAGCCGGCACGCCCTCGTTTCTTGCGCCCGAACAGTTCAGCCACGCGCCGCCTTCGCGCCAGACTGATCTGTACGCGGCCGGCGTCACGCTGTATCTGCTGCTGACGCGGCATTACCCGTACGGCGAAATCGAGCCGTTCCAGCATCCGCGCTTCAGCGATCCGGTACGGCCGAGCCGCTACCGACCTGATACTCCGCCTTGGCTGGAAAACGTGTTGCTGAAAGCGGTCGCGCGTGAACCTGCCGATCGGTTTGAAACGGCGGAAGAATTTTTGCTGGTGCTGGAACGCGGTGCTACCGCGCCGCTGACACCGCCGATACCGTTGCCGCTGGCGAAGCGGCATGGGGCGGCATTGTGGAGAACCGTGATGGCGGTATCGATCGTATTGAATCTGTTGCTGCTGTATTTGCTGGTGATGCGGTAGCAGACCTCGCGGATGGCACGCGACCAGCGATGCCGTTTGCCTTCGCGGTCAGGACTGATTCAACGCTTTCAGCAATATCAGCACGATCAGCGCCAGGATGAAAGAAACGCTTTTCCAGAACACCACCGGATTACGCTCGATCAAGGGCGGATGTGTCTTGTTCAAAAACGCCTGGTTCGGATGACGCAGGTCGTACAGGTACTCGGACAACTCTCCGTAACGCTTGCCGGGTTCCGGATGCACCGCCTTCCTGAGCACGCCGTCAATCCACGCAGGTATTTCGCGCTTATCGTCAAGCACGGATTCATACCGCAATTTCCTCTGCGCCGATTTTGTCCTGGATTTTGCTACTTCGGCGCCATATGGCAGCCTGCCGGTCAGCATCTGGTAAGTGATTACCCCCAGCGAAAAAATATCGGAGCGCGAAGAGCCTTCTTCGCCCAGAAAATATTCCGGCGCCGCATATTGCTGCGTGCCCAGGATCTGGCTTTGCCCGCCAGGCCCCGCCGCTTCCATCAGGCCGGCAACGCTGGTCGAACCGAAATCAATGATCTTCACGGTGCTGTTGCGGTCGATCATGATGTTGTCCGGCCTCAGGTCCTGGTGCAGCATTTCCAGCCGATGGAAAGCGCGCAGCCCGTCGGCAATCTGTTCGACAATGCCGCGCACCGTTTCCAGGTCCGGCTTCGGATGATCGATCATCCACTGCGCCAGCGACTGGCCGTCGATGAACTCGGTGGCGACGTACAGATAGTGGCGTTTCTGCGTCTGCAGATGCGGCTTCAATACATGCGCACTGTTGATGCGCCGCGCCACCCATTCTTCCATCAGGAACCGTTCCAGGTAGGCCGGGTCGCCTTGCATGTCCACTGAGGGCGTCTTGATCACAACCACCGTGTTGATGTCGGCATCCACCGCCCGATAGAGATGGCTGCGGCTGCTGCCATGCAGCTCGTCGAGGATGCGGTAGCCGTCGAAATGCATTCTTGCGTCCAGTATCGGCGGGATCAGCAGTCCGGATAGCTGCTGATACATCTCGCTCGCCTGTCGGCCGGGCAATTCGTCGACACGAACCAGTTGAACGGTGAGGTTGTCCGCGCTGCCTTTCCGGTACGCGCTTTCCGCGATCAATTCGGCCGCCTTGTCCAGGTCGTCGTGACTGGCATTGATCGTATCGACGACGAAGCCGGCGTCGGCATATTCATAGACACCGTCGGTGGCAAACAGAAAGACATCGCCCTGTTCGACTGGCAGCGTCTGGTAATCGATTTCAAGCTGCGGGTTGATGCCGAGCGCGCGGCCGAGATAGCTTTGCTCCTTCGACACCCACACGCGATGATCGCTGGTCAGTTGTTCGAGTGCGCCGCCGCGCAAGCGGTAGATGCGGGTATCGCCGACATGGAAAACATGGGCCGTGGTCGACTTGATGACCATCGCGCTCAGCGTGCAGACATAACCGCGATCCTTGTCGTATCGGCCCTGGCTCTGCTGGGTCTGTGCATGCAGCCAGGCGTTGGTGGCGGTGAGTACCCGTTCCGCCGAGGTCTTGACCGACCACGCGTCCGACGTGCAGTAATAATCTTCCAGAAAGCCGGTGACCGCGGACTGGCTCGCGGCCTGGCTCACATCGCTGCTGCTGATGCCATCGGCCAGCGCGATCGCGATTCCCTTGGAACTCAGTTGCGGTTCCTTCGGTATGCAGAGCCCGTGAAAATCCTGATTGATCTCCTTGCGGCCCTTGTTGGAATACTGGCCTGTCGATACTTTCAGCGCAGTGGACATGTTCATGTGAAAAGAGCTCCACTCCCTGGCGGGAATGAAGCTCTTCTGTTTTGAGACAGATTAATTGAACGAGCGCTTCGGTGCCGTTTTGATATGTGTGGCGTATAGCGTCAGTCCCGTGAAGGTCAGCCCGCCAACCATGTTGCCGAGCACGGTCGGGATCTCGTTCCAGACCAGGTAATCCATGATCGAAAAATTCCCGCCCATGATCAGGGCCGACGGGAACAGGAACATGTTGACGACCGAGTGCTCGAAAGCCATGGCGAAGAAGAGCATGATCGGCATCCACATCGCGATCACCTTGCCGCCGACCGTGGTCGAAATCATTGCGCCGACCACGCCGCTCGAAACCATCCAGTTGCACAGCACGCCTCGAACAAACAAGGTCAGCATGCCTGCCGCGCCCCATTTTGCGTAGCCCAGCGTACGCGCTTCGCCGATACCGGCGATCACCTTGCCGACCTTGTCTGGCGTAGTCGAAAACCCGTAGGTAAACACGATCGACATCAGCACGGCCACCGTCAATGCGCCGAGGAAATTGCCGACGAAGACAATGCCCCAGTTCTTCAACACGCCGCCTAGCGTGACGCCGGGACGCTTGTCGATCAATGCCAGCGGCGACAACATGAATACGCCGGTCAACAGATCGAAGCCCATCAGATACAGCATGCAAAAGCCGACCGGGAACAGGATGGCGCCGATGATCGGATAGCCTGTCTGTACGTTGACGGAAATCGCGAACACCGCGGCCAGCGCGAGGATCGCTCCGGCCATATAGGCGCGGATCAACGCGTCTCTGGTTGCCATGAAGATTTTGGATTCACCCGCATCCACCATCTTTGTGACAAATTCTGAAGGCATCAAATAAGCCAAGGCAGTTCCCCTTAATTCCGTTACTGACAATATGGAAATCGTCCTCTTCCATTTCCCGCGAAACGAGGGAAAAAAAGCGGACGCCGTCATTGGTTTGCATCTTTGCGCAGCGAATTCTTCGCCACGCCTCGTCAAGTCGTCGGTGACCTGTCTCGACAGGTAAAAGCACTTGTTGTGCCAGCACAAGAATCGGCGAGAAAAGCGCGCCTATCGTCCTTTCGGCCTTCCCTTGAAGCGGCATTTGTGCCGGCGTGGTGCGCCCGACTGCTGAACCTGGCGCAAATTCGTGCGCAGCACTTCGGCGTCGCATGCCCGCGCATCGAAACTGATCCGGCTGTCGTGAAAGTGGTGCATGCACGCTTCCTCTGTGCACGCTTATCTCGCATTTGCCACCATCGTCAGCGAATTTGTCATTGGCATAAACATTGCAATGAGGCACCCGAACCCCATGCATTCGACCTGTCATTCAACGCGGAACGACAGGCGCAACGGGCGGCGAAAAACATGGCGACCGCCATGGCAACCATCGCGCCCGGGGAACAAAGACACAGAAGCGGCCCAACGACGGGCCACGACGGACACAGACGTCCACGCATCGAACCGGATTCGTTCCGGCTCGGGCGTGGACTTTTTTTTTCGGGTGCGCGGCGGCGCTGCCACACACTGTTTTAAAAAGGAGCACGACCCATGAAACGAGTATCCCCACGCACCGCATCCTCTGGCCGAATACTGCGGTTCGCCCAGGTTGCCATTACCGCATGCGCGCTCGCCTGCCAGTTTTTCGGCACGCCGGCGCAGGCCGCGACCAAGGTCGAGAAGCCGGATCTGAAGTTCGGCTTCATCAAGCTGACCGACATGGCGCCGCTGGCCGTCGCGTACGAGAAGGGCTATTTCGAGGATGAAGGCCTGTACGTGACGCTCGAAGCGCAGGCCAACTGGAAGGTGCTGCTCGACCGTGTGATTTCCGGCGAGCTCGACGGCGCGCACATGCTGGCCGGCCAGCCGCTCGGCGCGACCATCGGCTTCGGCACCAAGGCCGATATCGTCACCGGCTTCGTAATGGATCTCAACGGCAATGGCATTACCGTCTCGAATGCGGTGATGGCGAAGCTGAAGGCGAAACTGCCGAAGCAGGCCGATGGCTGGCCGGTGCATCCGGTGCAGGCGCAGTACCTGAAGACGGTGGTCGATGAATACAAGAAGGAAGGCAAGCCTTTCAAGATGGGAATGGTGTTCCCGGTCTCCACGCACAATTACGAGTTGCGCTACTGGCTCGCATCCGGCGGACTCAACCCCGGTTATTACGCGCCGCTGAAAGGCGATACCGCCGGCACCATCAATGCCGACGTACTGCTGTCGGTGACGCCGCCGCCGCAGATGCCGTCCACTATGGAGGCGGGCACGATCGAAGGCTACTGCGTCGGCGAACCGTGGAATCAGCAGGCGGTGTTCAAGGGCATCGGCGCGCCGGTGATCACCGATTACGACATCGCGGACAACATCGCGGAAAAGGTATTCGGCGTCAGCAAGGCCTGGGCCGACAAGTATCCGAAGACGCACGTCGCGGTCATCAAGGCATTGATCCGCGCGGCCAAATGGCTCGATGAAGACAACAACAAGCATCGCGCCGAAGCGGCGAAGATGATCTCGGCATCGAACTATGTCGGCGCCGACTACAAGGTGATCGCCAACAGCATGACGGGCATCTTCGAATACGAAAAAGGCGACAAGCGGCCGGCACCCGACTACAACGTGTTCTTCCGCTACCACGCCAACTATCCGTACTACTCCGACGCGGTCTGGTATCTGACGCAGATGCGGCGCTGGGGCCAGGTGCCGGAATACAAGGCCGATGCGTGGTATCAGGACGTCGCGAAGAAGGTGTTCCGTCCCGATATCTACCGCGAGGCAGCCAAGGCGCTGATCGCCGAAGGCAAGATGACCGCGGCCGACTTCCCCGATTTCGACAAGGAATCCGGCTACCGCCCGGTGCAGTACACGAAGTTCATCGACGGCCTGCGCTTCGACGGCCACAAACCCAACGCGTATATCGACAGCTTCAAGATCGGCCTCAAGGGCAAGGATCTGGTGAAGTAAGGCCCGCTCGCGGAAGGTGCATGCGGCGCGCATCGAACGATGTCCCGCCGCATGTATTTAATAGACAACGCCAACGCAAAGCACGCGCGCATTCCCGTCAAAGGGAAGCAACCATATCCCCTCCCCCGGGCAGGGGGAGGGTTAGGGTGGGGGTCGAATGCATCAATGCCTGCCTGCTCCATCAAAAGACCTGGCAAGCAAGCGATCTGCGCGCGACGCGGCGACAACTGATAGACCACCATGCTCAACAACGCTGCAACTTTCTTCGACAGGACCGGCCTGACCTGGTTTGTCCCCTTCGTCCGGCTGCTGGCCGGCGACGACCCGCGCCGGCAACTGCGCGAAATCCTGCTGCAGATCGGCGTGCCGATCGCCGCATTCGCGGTGTTCCTGTTGCTGTGGGCTTCGCTCGCGTCCGGCGTGCATACCAGCCTCGGCACCATCCCCGGCCCCGTGCAAGTGCTGCACGAAGCGCAGGGGCTGGTACACGAGCATTATGCGGAACGCGCGAAGGCGGCGGCGTTCTACGAGCGCCAGCAAAAGCGCAAGACCGAAGCACTGGCGGAAAACCCGAATGCGGAAATCACGATCCGTCCGTGGACCGGCAAGCCGACCTACCTCGACCAGATCGTCACCAGCCTGTACACGGTGTTCGCCGGCTTCGTGATGGCGACGTTGGTGGCAGTGCCGCTCGGCGTGCTGTGCGGCCTGAGCCGCCCATTCCAGATCGCGTTGAATCCGCTGATCCAGATCTTCAAGCCGGTATCACCGCTGGCATGGCTGCCGATCGTCACGCTGGTGGTCAGCGCGGTATATGTGACGACCGACGACCCGATGTTCGACAAATCCTTCATCACGTCGGCGATCACGGTAACACTGTGCTCGCTGTGGCCGACACTGATCAATACCGCGCTCGGCGTGGCGTCGATCGACAAGGACTTGCTGAACGTGTCGAAGGTATTGCGGCTGCACTGGACCACCAAGGTGATGAAGATCGTGCTGCCGTCGTCGCTGGAACTGATCTTCACCGGCCTGCGGCTGTCGCTCGGTGTGGGCTGGATGGTGCTGATCGCGGCGGAGATGCTGGCGCAGAATCCGGGGCTCGGGAAATTCGTCTGGGATGAATTCCAGAACGGCAGCTCGCACTCGCTCGGACGCATCATGGTCGCGGTGTTCACGATCGGTTTCGTCGGCTTCGTGCTGGACCGCATCATGCAGACATTGCAGAAGCTGGTCAGCTTCCGCGACCGCGGCTAGGAGCGCAATCATGGCCAATCCATTGAAAGTCGCCGTACCTGCACCGCCGCCGCAAAGCGCCGCGTCCGAATACTGCCTGGAGCTGAAGAACCTCGGCAAATCGTACGGCAGCGGCGCGCATCCAACCACGGTATTGAAAGACATCAACCTGCAGATCCGCGAAGGCGAGTTCGTCGCGATCGTCGGCTTTTCCGGCAGCGGCAAGTCGACGCTGGTGTCGCTGATCGCCGGCCTGATCACGCCTGATGAGGGCGCGATACTGCGCAACGGCCAGCCGGTCAGCGCACCGGGGCCGGACCGCGGCGTGGTGTTCCAGAGCTATTCGCTGATGCCGTGGATGACGGTGCGCGAAAACGTCGCGCTCGCGGTCGACCAGGTATTCGCCCATATGACGAAAGCGGAGCGCAACGCGCGCGTCGAGAAATACGTAGCGATGGTCAACCTGACGCCGGCGCTGGAGAAGCGTCCGGCCGAACTGTCCGGCGGCATGCGCCAGCGCGTCGCGGTGGCGCGTGCGCTGGCCGCCAATCCCGACATCCTGCTGCTGGACGAACCCTTGTCCGCGCTCGACGCGCTGACGCGCGCGAAACTGCAGGACGAGATCATCCGCATCTGGAGCCAGGAAAAGAAGACGGTGATCCTGATCACCAATGACGTCGACGAAGGCATCATGATGGCGGACCGCATCATCCCACTCAATCCCGGTCCCGGCGCCACCTTCGGCCCCGAGTTCCCCGTCACGCTGACGCGTCCGCGTGACCGTGGCGGCATGAACCATTCGGCAGACTTCAAGAAGATCCGCAAGGAAGTCACGCAATACCTGATGGACATCGGCGCGCAAAAGAACGGCAACGATGGCGCGCAAGTAATTGCCTTGCCGACGGTCGCGCCGAACACCAGCAACGAATTCAATGCGGCGTCGCAGCCGGCGCACGACAAGCAGATCGCGCACCTGGAACGCTACGTCGAGTTTTCTCGGGTATCGAAAATCTATCCGGGCCGCAAAGGCCCGGTGAAGGTGGTTGACGGCTTCGATCTGAAAATCCGCAAGGGTGAATTTATCTCGGTGATCGGCCACTCCGGCTGCGGCAAATCGACCGTACTGTCGATGGTCGCCGGCCTGTCGGACATCAGCGAAGGCGGCATCTTCCTCGACAACCGCGAGGTGAAGAGCGCCGGCCCCGATCGCGGCATTGTGTTCCAGGCGCCCAGCCTCGTGCCCTGGCTTTCCGCGTACGACAACGTCGGCCTTGGCGTCGAACAGGTGTTTCCGCATGCAAGCAAAAAGGAACGCGGCGACATCATCGAACACTATCTGGAACGCGTCGGACTGACGGCTGCCGCGCACAAGAAAGCGGCGGAACTGTCGAACGGCATGAAGCAGCGTGTCGGCATCGCGCGCGCATTTGCGCTGTCGCCGAAGCTGCTGCTGCTGGACGAGCCATTCGGCATGCTCGATTCGCTGACGCGCTGGGATCTGCAGGAAGTGCTGATGGATGTGTGGAGCCGCACACAACTGACCGCGATCATGATCACGCACGACGTCGACGAAGCGATCCTGCTGGCCGATCGCGTAGTGATGATGACCAACGGCCCGAACGCGCGCGTGGGCAAGATCATGGACGTCAATCTGCCGCATCCGCGCACCCGCAAGGCACTGCTCGAGCATCCGGACTATTACGGCTTGCGCGAGCAGTTGCTGGATTTCCTGAACGACTGCGACCACACGTGAGCATGCGGCCGCGATAGCGAAGGTCTGCCGCCCCGAACTGGTGCCACGCACCGGTTCGGGACCCCAAGTCAGATCAGCAGATCGGCCACATCGAGCATGCGTTGCGCCACATCGGACAGTTTCATGTTCTTGTCCATCGCCAGCCGGCGCAGCTTGCGATACGCGTCGTCTTCCGAGCAATGGTGGCGCTCCATCAGGAAGCCTTTCGCGCGCTCGATCACCTTGCGTTCGGCAAGTTTCATTTTGGTTTCGGACAACTCGTGACGCAGCTTCTGGTCGACTTCAAAACGCGCCAGCGCCACATCCAGCACCTCTTTCACGCGCTCGGCCGACAGCCCCGCCACCACGTATGCGGACACGCCGGCTTCGATCGCCGCGTGCATCTTTTCCCGGTCGTTGTCCTCGGTAAAGCAGACGATCGGACGCGGCGCAGTCGCGGTCGCCGCCACCACTTTCTTCAGCGCGGCATCCGATTGTTCATCGACGATGATGACCTCCGGTTGCAGTTGCGCGATCTGGTCTTCGAGACCGGCATCGGGCGGCAGCACCGCGAGAATGTTGTAGCCGTCCGCCAGCAGGCGGATGCGCAAGGTACGCGCGCGCTCGACGCGCACCTGCTCTGTTTCATCGGCGCCTTCGGACGCCACCAATGAATTGATGACAAGGATCTTGAGCTTCTTGGAGTCGGTCATGTCGTATAAGCGAAAAGCGCTTTCCTTTACAATGGGGCTTTGCAAAAAGCTTGCCACCCATGATTGTTCTCGGCGTCGAATCCTCCTGTGATGAAACCGGCATGGCGTTGTACGACACACAACGCGGCCTGCTCGCGCATGCGCTGCATTCGCAGGTCGCGATGCATGAAGAATACGGCGGCGTGGTGCCTGAACTGGCGTCGCGCGACCATATCCGGCGCGCGATTCCCCTGCTTGAAAAGGTGTTGAACGACAGCGTTGTGCCGCGCAGCGCGATCGATGCGATCGCCTACACGCAGGGGCCGGGGCTGGCCGGCGCGCTGCTGGTCGGCGCCTCGGTCGCCTGCGGCCTCGGTCTCGCGCTCGACAAGCCGATGCTCGGCGTGCATCACCTGGAAGGCCATCTGCTGTCGCCGCTGCTGTCACGCGATCCGCCGGAATTTCCATTCATCGCCTTGCTGGTCTCGGGCGGCCACACGCAATTGATGCGCGTCGATGGTGTCGGCCGCTACACGCTGCTCGGCGAAACGCTGGATGATGCCGCCGGCGAAGCCTTCGACAAGTCGGCCAAGCTGCTCGGGCTCGGCTATCCGGGCGGCCCGGCAATTTCACGATTGGCCGAATTCGGCGATCCCGGCGCATACAAGTTGCCGCGGCCGATGCTGCACTCGAAGGATCTGAATTTCAGCTTTTCCGGATTGAAGACCGCCGTGCTGACACTGGTGAAAAACCAGATCGCCAACATTTGCGAACAGGACAAGGCGAACGTCGCACGCGCGTTTGTCGACGCGATTGTCGAGGTACTGGTGGCGAAATGCCTGACGGCGCTGAAGCAGACCGGATTGAAACGGCTGGTGATCGCCGGCGGTGTGGGCGCCAACCGGCAGTTGCGCGAAGCGCTGGACGCGGCGGCAGCAAAGAGGCGCTTTCGCGTGTTTTATCCGGAGCTGGAATTCTGCACCGACAACGGCGCAATGATTGCATTCGCCGGCGCGATGCGGCTGCAGGTCAACCCCGAGGCGGCGAAACGCGATTATGCGTTCAACGTGCGGCCGCGCTGGCCGCTGGACGAACTGCGCGCGGTGTGACGAAGCACCGCGAAGATTACTTCTTCTTGCTGCCGATCCGGCTTTCCTTGCCCGCCATCAGGTTCGCGATGTTCTTCCGGTGACGGTACATCAGCAGAGCGCTCATCAACAGCACCGCCAGCAGGATTTCATCGGTACCGAACAACAGGCCGTAGTAGAACGGCGCGAACACGGCAGCCACCAGCGCAGCCAGCGACGAATAGCGGAACGCATACGCGACCACCAGCCAGCTTACCAGCGCCGCAATGCCGAGCCATACGTTCAAGCCGAGCAACACGCCGAACATGGTAGCGACGCCCTTGCCGCCGACGAAGCGCGAATACAGCGGCCACAGATGACCGAGAAATACCGCGATCGCCACCAGCGCGATGCCGCCGTTCCCGATGCCGTAGTGCGCGCCATAGTGCTGCACCAGCCATACTGCAAGCCAGCCCTTGAAACCGTCGCCGAGCAAGGTCAGCGCGGCAGCCGCCTTGTTGCCGCTGCGCAGGACATTGGTGGCGCCCGGATTCTTCGAGCCATAGGTGCGCGGATCGGCCAGGCCGAACAGCTTGCTCATCACGACCGCGAACGATATCGAACCGATCAGGTAGGCGGCGATCGTTGCCAGAAGTATATTCATCATCTCCCCTTCAAAAGTGGTGGGCGGCCGTTCAGTCTTCCAGCGCGCAATTGACCGGCGTGACCGGCAATACCTTTGCCAGCAGCTGCGGGTCCATCCCGATCAGATAGCCGCGCCGGCCGCCGTTGATATAGATCCTTTCCAGCGCAAGTATGGTCTGCTCGACATATACCGGCATTGCCTTGCGGGTGCCGAATGGCGAAGTGCCGCCGACCAGGTAGCCGGAATGCCGGTTCGCCACTTCCGGCTTGCACGGCTCGACCGACTTGCAGCCGATCTGGCGCGCCAGGTTCTTGGTCGACACCTTGCGGTCACCGTGCATCAGCACGATCAGCGGCCGGGCGGCTTCGTCCTGCATCACCAGTGTCTTGACGACATGATGCTCGTCGGCACCCAGCTCCCGCGCGGAAACAGCGGTACCGCCATGTTCTTCATACGCATACGGATGCTCGGAAAACGCAATGCCCATCTTGCGCAGCAACTGCGTCGCCGGCGTTTCGGAAATGTGTTCTTTCTTTGCCATACCGGAGAGAAATCGAAATTTGGGCCACATTATGCAGCAATACGCAGTGGCTGAGACGCCAGTCGATCCCGCCGCAGCATTTCCCGGCATCTCTTGCCGACAATTGGCCTGCGGCGACGCTTTTGAGCAATATCAATAAGAGCTGCAAAAGTCCTTGTCCGCCAATGCCGGCGCTACGGGCATATGTTAAAACCTAGCCAATAATGCATTCGACCTGTCCATTGCTTCATCCGGAATACCCTGCGGCATGTCGATCCCGGAGATCGTCGCGCTTCACCCGTACCCGTAGCATGCAATCGTACTCTTGCCCGGCTCTCAACCTTGACGCCATGGCAGTAGCGCATATGCATCATTTCCTTGCAATTGTTACTGGTGAAACCTGTTTCGAAAATTTATTTGTGCAGCGCACAAAAATAACTTGACTTCACTTTCTTTATCCCCATAATAGTAATTGTTGCAGTGCACAATAAATATCCACCTACCCGACCTTGTCCCATTATTTACAGGAGAACTCCATGTTTTCGATTCCCGAACAATTTTCCACCGTTGCCAAAGCCAACTTTGAAGCACAATTGTCCATTCTGACCGCCCTCACCAGCAAAGCCTTCGAAAGCGTTGAAAAGGTGGTTGATCTGAACATCAACGTCGCCAAGGCTTCGCTCGAAGATTCCGCGATCACCGCCCGCCAGTTGCTGTCGGCCAAGGATCCACAGGAATTCTTCTCGCTCAGCGCAGCGCAGGCACAGCCGACCGCCGCCAAGGCAATTGCATATGGCCGTCATCTGGCCGGCATCGCCTCCAGCGCGCAAGCCGAGCTGACTCGTGCTGCCGAAGAACAATTCGCGGAAACCGGCCGCAAGGTTTCAGCCTTGGTCGACGATGTATCGAAGAACGCGCCGGCCGGCTCGGAAAACGTGATCGCTATCGTGAAGTCCGCGATCGGCAATGCGAACGCCGGCTATGAGCAGTTCAGCAAGACCACCAAGCAAGCGGTCGAAGCAATGGAAGCCAATATGAACTCGGCCGTCAACCAGTTTTCGCAAGCTGCCGAAAAAACGACCAGCCGTGCACGCAAGTAAGCTGCAAGCAAGCTGTCGCATCAAATAAAAAAACGGGCCGCACTGCGGCCCGTTTTTTTGCCTCCTGTCTTTCTACCCGCGCGGATGATGCTGCGCATGCAGCTTCTTCAGCCGCTCGCGCGCCACGTGTGTATAGATCTGGGTAGTTGAAATGTCGGCATGGCCGAGCAACAGCTGTACCACGCGCAGGTCTGCGCCATGGTTCAGCAAATGGGTCGCGAATGCATGGCGCAAGGTATGCGGAGACAGCGGCGCATTGATCGCGGCCCTGAGCGCATATTTCTTGATCAGGGTCCAGAACATCTGCCGCGTCATCGGACCGCCGCGCGCGGTGACGAACAGCGCGTCATCGATCTGGCCGTTGAGAATTGCCGTACGGCCGCTGCGCAGATAGCGCTCGATCCAGGCGCGCGCTTCTTCGCCGAACGGCACCAGGCGGGTCTTGCTGCCTTTGCCGGTAATGCGCAGCACGCCTTCGTTCATGCCGACTTCGATCGATTTCAGCAACACCAGCTCCGACACCCGCAGGCCGCTCGCGTACATCAGCTCCAGCATCGTCCGATCACGCAGCCCGAGCGATGTATTGACATCCGGCGCGGCAAGCAGGGCTTCCACCTGCGCTTCGGTCAAGGTCTTCGGATAGCGCGGCGCTTGCCGCGCGGATTTCATTTTCAGGCAGGGATCGACGGCGACCCGATTCTGTCGCAGCGCCAGCTGGTAGAAGCGTTTCAGTACCGCCAGACGGCGATTGGCCGAGGTCGCCTTGGTATCCGCATGGCGCGCGGCGAAATAGGCGTTCAGGTCAGCCGCCTGCGCGGCATACAAGGTTTTTCCGCGCTGTTCCTGCAGCCAGACGGCAAACAGTGTCATGTCGCGCCGATACGCATCCAGTGAATTCTTCGCCAGGCCGTCTTCCAGCCACAAGGTATCGCAAAACTCGTCGATCGCCTGCTGGCTCGCCGCCGGAAATTCGCTCATTGATACGCCGTCACGCCCTCGTGTCGCAGCAGCCAGCGTTTGACGCCGAGATGGAAACCGGTTTCGTCATCGTGATTGGAAAAGCCGCCGAGACCGCCGGATGCGGTAACCCGATGGCAAGGAATGACCAGCGGGAACCAGTTGGCGCCGCATGCCTGCCCGACCGCGCGCGGTGCCGAGCGGATCGCCTTGGCGACCTGGCCATATGTCAGCACATCGCCGCGCGGAATGGCACTGATCACCGCCCATACCTTGCGCTGGAACGCGGTGCCGGCCTCGGCCAACGGCAGATCGAAGCGGAAATCAGGCTCCGCAAGATAGCGTTCGACCTGCCGGGCCGCCTGCTCCGACAGCCGATCCGTCGGTGTCTTCTCATTGAAATGACGCGGCAGGTACACCAGTTCGCGCACCACCCCGGGTTCGGTACGGATACCGATCGCGCCGAACGGCGCTTCGACGATGGCGGAAAACAGCGAGATTGTTTGGGATTTTTCCATCGCGATAGCATAAAACAATCCACGCCCGTCTACCAAATCGTGTCGCTCCGCCTGGCCAATAAAAAAGGCGCGTCTCGCGACGCGCCCCGTATCCTGCAACCGCCCGCAAGCGGCGGAAACAGCGCTACATTCCCATCGCGTTCGGCAGCCACAGTGAAATCTGCGGCACATACGTAATCAGCAACAGGAAGCCGAGCATGGTCAGCAGCCATGGCATCACTGCCACCGTCAGCTCTGAAATTCCCATCTTCGTGATGCCGGACGCCACGTACAGGTTGAGGCCGACCGGCGGATGGCACATGCCGACTTCCATGTTGACCACCATAATGATGCCGAAGTGCACCGGATCGATACCCAGCGAGGTTGCAACCGGAAACAGGATCGGCGCCATGATCAGCACGATCGACGACGGTTCCATCACGTTGCCGGCCAGCAGCAGCAGCACGTTGACCACCAGCAGGAAGGCAACTTCGCCGAAGCCCTTGCTCAGTATCCAGCTGGCCATTTCCTGCGGAATGTTTTCGCTGGTCATCACGAACGAGAACAACACGGCGTTGGTGATGATATACAGCAGCATCGCCGACATCGACGCGGAGTCGAGCAAGACCTTGGGAACCTGCTTCAGCGTCAGGTCCTTGTACACGAATACCGCGACGACGAACGCATAGACTGCCGATACTGCAGCCGCCTCGGTCGGCGTAAATACGCCTGTGTAAATGCCGCCCATCACGATCACGATCAGCAGCAAGCCCCAGGCGCTCCGGCGGAATGCCTTCCAGCGCTCGGCCCAGGTGGCCCTTTTCATGCGCGGATAATTGTTCTTGCGTGCCTTGAACCAGGTCGTAAAGCCGAGCAGGAAGGCCAGCAGCAAGCCGGGAATCACGCCCGCCATGAACAGCTTGCCGACCGAACTGTTGGTCGAGACCGCATACATCACCATCACGATCGACGGCGGGATCAGGATGCCCAGCGCGCCGGAAGTCGTGATCACGCCGGCACCGAAACCCTTCGGATAACCCTGGCGAACCATCGCAGGCATCATGATCGAGCCGATCGCCACCACGGTCGCCGGCGATGAACCGGATACCGCCGCGAACAGCGCGCATGCCAGCACGCCGGCCAGTGCCAGGCCGCCGTGGAAGTGGCCGACCATCGACGTGGCGAAGTTGATCATGCGCCGCGCCACGCCACCGTGCGTGAGGAAGTTACCCGCCAGGATGAAGAACGGGATCGCCATGATCTCGAAATTCTCGATGCCGGTGAACAGCTTCAGCGCGACCGACTCGATCGGCACATGGGTCAACGTGAACAGGAACGTCAGTACGGTCAGGCCGAGCGAAATGGAGATCGGCATGCCTGTCAGCATCAACGCAAACAGGAGCACGAAAATGATTAATGCGTTCATACCTTGGCTCCCGTGATGTCTTCTTCGTCCTGTCCGAGGCCTTCCACATGTGCGTGGTCATGCTTCGGCAGTTCGCCGGTCTTGATAAAGCTCCATGCGACCTGCAGGAAACGGAAACACATCAGCGCCGAGCCGAGCGGCACCGCCGAATACACTGCCCACATCGGCAGCTCCATCACTTCCGACACGCTGCTGGTATGGCTGAGCGCGTAGACGAATTTCCCGCCCATTGCCGCGACAATGCCGGTGAACAACGCGCCGGCCAGCAGGCCGAATACGATGAACTTGTTGCGCCACGGCGTGCGAAGCCGGTTGATCAGCACGTCGACACCGACGTGAATACCGGTGCGCACACCATACGCGGCACCGAACTTGCACATCCACACGAACATGTAGATGGTCAGCTCCTGCGCCCAGCTCATGTTGATCTGGATGAGCCGGTCCTGAATTGCCGGAATCGGAATGCCGGAAGCGTAGCGGTGCAACACCGCGACGAACGTGATGAGCGTTCCCACTCCGATAAGGCTGGCGATGAGCCACTCTTCCAGATGATCGAGAAACTTCATATGATCTCCTGTCCGGTCGGCAAATCTCGCGTTCGCCGACCACCCTCTGATGAATAATATGCGGCTTGCAGGCGCTCCTGCCTGTCAAGCCGCATCTTCAATCTACTGCAGTTTTTAGTTATTTATAACCCAATGCAGCAGATTCCTTGTTGACCGCATCAATCAGGTCCTTGCCGATACGGCCTTCCATCTGCTTCTGCACCGGCAGCAAGGCCTTTTTCCATTCGGCCTTTTCCGCGTCGGTCAGCGTGTAGACGGTGGTCTTGCCCGATTTGCGCACTTCTTCCATCGCCTTGTCGTTTTCCTGCTGGGCGATCGCGTTCGCGTACTTGGTCGCTTCCTTCATCGCGCCTTCCAGCTCGGTGCGGATGTCAGCCGGCAGGCCGTCCCAGAACTTCTTGTTCACGATCACCGCATAGCCCAGGTAGCCGTGGTTCGATACCGTCACGTCCTTCTGCACTTCATGCATTTTCTGTGTGTAGAGGTTGGACGGCGGGTTCTCGGTACCGTCGACCACGCCGGTCTGCAGCGCCTGGTATACCTCGGAGAAAGCCATGGTCTGCGGATTGGCGCCGAGCGCGCGCATCTGCGCATCGAGCACCTTGGACGGCTGGATACGCATCTTCAGGCCCTTGAAGTCGGCCGGATGATGCAGCGGCTTGTTGGCCGACATGACCTTGAAACCGTTGTCCCAAAATGCCAGGCCGGTAATGCCTTTCGATTCCAGCTTCTGGAACAGGCTCTTGCCGATCGGACCTTCGGTCACACGATACAGCACGTCCTTGCCCGGGAAAATGTACGGCAGATCGAACAGCTCGAATTCCTTGACGCCGAGCGGGCCGAATTTGGCGAGCGACGGGGCCAGCATCTGGACGGCGCCAAGTTGCAGCGCTTCCATTTCTTCCTTATCCTTGTACAGCGTGCTGTTCGGATACACTTCGACCTTCACCCGACCGTGGGTCGCCTTTTCCGCCAGTTCCTTGAAACGATCCGCGCCCTTGCCTTTCGGTGTGTCTTTCGATACGACATGGCTGAACTTGATGATGATGGGTGCATCGGCGGCATATGCGCTGCCGCTGACGAGCGCTGCCGCGGAGAGGGCGAATAACAGGGTTTTCAGTTTCATGTATGTCTCCATGTGGGTGAAGGAACAAACTGTTTTCACGTTTGTGGCCGTATTGTCTTCATCCAGTGGGACACCGGCAAGTGTGGTTAACCACAATCGGGAGCCTCGCGCGGCACGCATCACGATCGCCGGATCCCTGGCGATAATACAGGCCTGACACAGGAACCGGCCATGATCCATCAGCACCTTCTCCAGAAATTCCGCGCTGCCTTTCCCACCCGCCAGCAGGCATGGCGATGGGCATTGCCGGTCCTGCTGATGCTGCTGTTCCTGACCATCCTGCTGTGGCTGCCATGGCAGGCCCAACGGATGGAAGCCAACGATCGCCAGGAGCAGTTGATCGCCGATACGCTGTGGGTGGAGCAGACGATTCGCTTCCAGCTCGCGCGCGATGAAGAATCGATACGCCTGATCGCCTCCGACATCTCGTCTGGCCATCTGCTCGAACAGCGCCTGCGCGATCGTCTGTCGGCAGTCACACGCAACAACCGCGAACTGGTCCGCATCGTCTGGCTGGATGCGGATGGCAAGATGCTTTTATCGACCGACGGCACGCCTGTGACGATAGCGGATTTGTCAGCACCGTCGAGGGAAACCATCGAACGCACGCGCACCGCCAGGACGCCGCTGTACAGTCCGCCGGCACCACCGCCCGGGCATCGCACACCGGTGTTGCTTGACTATCATGTTCCACTGTTCAACGGCAGTATTTACACCGGCACCCTGATTGCCAGCTACTCCACCGTCAACATCCTCGATGAACTGGTGCCATGGTGGTTCGCGCAGGACAATGAAATCAGCCTGCTCGATCCCGAGGAAAAAGTGTTGTACAGCAGAGCTGCGGGAGGCGCCGGGCGCGGGATATACACCCACAGCCGGTCGCTCGATTTGCCCGGCCTGACGCTGACGCTACGCACCAACAGCGTCAAGGGCGAGCCGAAGCTGCTGCCGAGCCTGCTGGTGGGATCGGTGATTGCGCTGTCGCTCGGCCTGGTATGGAGCCTGTGGGCGCTGTGGCGCGATATCAATCGGCGGCTCGCGGCCGAGGGCGCGCTGCGCCAGCAGGTGGCATTCCGCACCGCGATGGAAAACTCGCTGATGACCGGCCTGCGTGCACGCGACCTGGAAGGCCGCATCACCTACGTCAATCCGGCGTTCTGCCAGATGGTCGGGATCCCGGCCGAGGAACTGATCGGCCACCCGCCACCGATGCCGTACTGGGCGCCGGAAGCAATGGATGAATACCAGCAGCGCCTGACGCTGGTACTGGCCGGCACGGTGACGCCGCAATTCGAAACGATTTTCGTGCGCGCCGGCGGCGAGCGCTTCCCGGTGCTGATTTTCGAATCGCCGCTGGTCGACGACAGTGGCAAGCAGACCGGCTGGATGGGTTCGATCCTCGACATATCGGATCGCAAGCGGGTCGAAGACCTAAACCGGCGGCAACAGGAAAAACTGCAGGCCAGCGCGCGGCTCGCAACCATGGGCGAGATCGCCTCCACGCTGGCGCATGAACTGAATCAGCCGCTGGCCGCCATTTCAAGCTATACCACTGGCGCGCTCAACATGCTCAACAATAATGCGATGCCGCCCAGCAGCGCCGATCTCGATGCGCTGAAGCCGGCGCTGGAAAAGGCGAGCAATCAGGCACAGCGCGCCGGACACATCATCCGCAGCGTGCATACCTTCGTGAAGCGCCGCGAGCCGAGTCGCGAAGCGGTCACGGTGCAGGATCTGATCGACAGCGTGATTCCACTCGTCGAGTTGCAGGCGCACCAGTTCTTCGTCGTCACGCAGGTTCAGGTCGAGTCGAACCTGCCGGGCGTGCTGGCCGACCGGGTAATGCTGGAACAGGTCCTGCTGAACCTGACGCGCAACGGCATCGAAGCGATGCAGAATGTGCCGCCGGAACGGCGCATCCTGCGCATCGTCGCCGAACTGGACGCCGAATCGCAATCGCAGAATATGGTGATTTCGGTGATCGACCAGGGACACGGCATTCCGGCCGAAGTTGCCGAGCGGCTGTTTTCGCCGTTCTTCTCCACCAAGGCCGAAGGTATGGGCATGGGCCTGAATGTCTGCCGCACCACGGTGGAGTTTCATGGTGGAACGCTGATGCATGCCCAAAACCCCGTGGGAGGAACGATTTTCCGGTTTACGCTGCCCGTGCTCATCGAAGCCGCGGCGGATTCGGCGATAATCAGCGTGAAATAACGCCGGGAGGACCGCCGCGTCTCACGCGGCGCATTTGGCAACACACTAAAAATCACACGGACGGAATATCCAGTCCGGCACATCGGGGAGACAGAATGCTGCATATTGTCGATGACGAGGAAGTCATTCGTGATTCGCTGACATGGCTCGCGCGCTCGCGCTCGATCGCGGCGACCGCCTATGAAAGCGGCGCGGCCTTCCTCGCCGCGCTCGACGGCGCAAGCGGCTTCGATCCGCTCGGCGAATGCGTGCTGCTCGACGTGCGCATGCCGGACATCAGCGGCGCCGCGCTGTTCGACCTGCTGGCGGCGCGCGGCCTGACGCAGCGGATGCCGGTCATCTTCCTCACCGGCCACGGCGACGTGCCGATGGCGGTCGACACGCTCAAGCGCGGCGCGTTCGACTTCTTCGAAAAACCGTTCAACGACAACAAGCTGATGGACCGCGTCGAGGAAGCTCTGACTGCGTCGCGCAACGCCGGTGCCGACGCCGAGATCCATTCGCGGCTGGCAACGCTGTCTGCGCGGGAACGCGAGGTACTCGACCTGATCCTGGCCGGCAAAATGAACAAGGTGATCGCCGACGAGCTCGGCATCAGCATGCGCACCGTCGAAGTGCACCGTGCACATATCTTCGACAAGATGAACGTGAAAACGGCGGTGGAGCTGGCGCGCCTGCTGAAATAAGAACCTGTTCCAGTAGGACGAGTCATGGCGCGCCATGACGAGCGACGGTGTAAAACTGTGCAACGCAGGGCTGGGCGGAAAGCGACCCGCCACGACAACTTGGCCTACTGGAACAGGTTCTAACAGGCAGCGTCGCGCCAGCGAGGAATCGCGAAGCCCGGTAACATCCCGGTTTGCGATTTTTCCGCTGCCCCGTTCCCCCATGTCCGTCGCCACCCTGCTCTTCCCCGATTTTTCCCTGATCCTGCTCGGTTTCCTGCTGATGCGCTTCACCGACTGGGGACCGCAATTCTGGAGCGGGCTGGAGCGCCTGATCTATTACATCCTGTTCCCGGCCCTGCTGTTCTACTCGACCGCGCATACCGCTTTCGATTTTGCCAACACCAGCAGGATGCTGCAGATCGCGCTGGGCGCGACCTGTGGCGGCATCGCGCTCGGCTGGCTTGCGAAACCGCTGTTCAAGGCCGGGCCGATGATCTTCGAATCGGGCGTGCAGACCGCTTTCCGTTTCAACTCGTATATCGGGCTGGCGATCGCCTCCCGTCTGGGCGGCATCGAGGGCACGTCGCTGATGGCGCTGCTGATCGGCTTCAGCGTCCCGCTCTGCAACATGGCGGCGGTCCATGCGCTGGTGCACAAGAACGGAGGACTGCTGCGAGAACTGGCGAAGAATCCGCTGCTGGTGGCAACCGCCTCCGGCCTCGCATTCAATCTGCTCGGCCTGCATATTCCCGAAATCATCGGCGCCACGCTGTCGCGCATGGCAAATGCATCGATCGCGATCGGCCTGCTGACGGTCGGCGCCGGACTCAAGCTGTCGGGCATGCACGAATCGAAGGGGATTTCCGCGTACTTCATCGGCGTCAAGCTGCTGGCGCTGCCGGCGATCGGCTACGGATTGGGCCGCTGGGCCGGCCTGCCGCCGCTGCAACTGCAGATCGCCACCACGTTCTGCGCTCTGCCCACCGCGTCCAGCGCCTACGTGCTGGCTGCACGCATGGGCGGCAACGGGCCCTACGTCGCGTTCCTGATCTCGGCCGGCACCGTGCTGTCGGTGCTGACGCTGCCGATCTGGCTCGGGCTGGCGGTGTAGGTTATGCCGCAGCGTGGCGCGCAAGCGCCCATGCGACGTGTTCGCGCACCATCTCCGAAGGATGGGCTGCCCGCGACTGCAGCGCTGCCACCAGTTCGGTTTCACCGCGCTTTCGATCAGCGGCGTTGCCCAGCCCGACCGCAAGATTGCGCAGCCAGCGCTCATGACCGATACGCCGGATCGAGCTGCCTTCGAGGCGCCGGTTGAATTCTTCTTCGTCCCAGGCAAACAGCTCGACCAGCGTTGCGCTGTCGAGTCCGTTGCGTACATTGAAATCGGCCAGCGGCGTGCGCTGTGCGAACTTGTTCCACGGGCAGATCACCTGGCAGTCGTCGCAGCCATACACGCGGTTGCCGATCAGCGGCCGCAGTTCGATCGGGATGCTGCCTTTCAGTTCGATGGTCAGATACGAGATGCAGCGCCGCGCATCCAGCTTGTACGGACCGAGGATCGCCTGCGTCGGACAGACATCGATACAGGCGCTGCACTGGCCGCAATGCGACGCGGCCGGCGCATCGACCGGCAACGGCAGGTCGGTGTACAGCTCGCCCAGGAAAAACATCGAACCGGCTTCGCGATGAAGCAGTAGCGTATGCTTGCCGCGCCAGCCGATGCCGGACTTCTCCGCCAGCGCAACCTCCATCACCGGTGCCGAATCGGTGAACACGCGATAGCCGAATTCGCCGATCTCGCACTGGATGCGGTCCGCCAGTTGCTGCAGCCGCGCACGCAGCACCTTGTGATAGTCGCGGCCGCGCGCGTACACGGAAATCACGGCCTGCGCCGCATCTGCGACCCGATCCTGCTCGCGCGCGCGCCAGTCGGTGTCCGTGTCTTGCGGCAGATAATTCATGCGCGCGGTAATCACCCGCATGGTCCCCGGCACCAGTTCCGCCGGCCGCGCGCGCTTCATGCCGTGCGCTGCCATATAATCCATCTCTCCATGATGGCCGGCGGCCAGCCACGCCTGCAAACCGGCTTCCGCCTGTGCGAGATCGACATCGGCAATGCCGACGTCGGCAAAGCCGACCTCGCGTCCCCAGGCCTTGATGGTCAACGCAAGCGCGGCGAAATTGCGATCGGAAACAGTCATGACAGCCAGGCTTTCTGTGGCGGATCGCCAATACATAAAGACGTTATTTTAAGAGATGCAGCATTTTAAAACCCATTTGCAGGACGAAGCCGGCACCGCTGCAATCGGCGCTGCGCTGGCACGCGCGCTCGCGCCAGGCCTGGCGATCCATTTGCACGGCGATCTCGGCGCCGGCAAGACCACCCTGACGCGCGCGATGCTGCATGCGGCCGGCCACACCGGCCATGTGAGAAGTCCCACCTACACATTGGTGGAACCCTACGCCGTCACGGTCGACGGGCAGCGGGTCGAGGTGCTGCATTTCGACCTGTACCGGCTCGCGAGCGCCGAGGAATTTCTCGACGCGGGCTTCCGCGAACATTTCGGCGGAGAGGCGATATGCATCGTCGAATGGCCGGAAAAAGCGGCGCCGGTGTTGCCCTCGCCCGACATCGACGTGCTTTTAAGCATCTCGGGCCGGGGACGTGATATAGAATTACAGGCGTTGTCTGACCAAGGTTATCAATGTCTCGATCGACTGAAGTTCGCACCAAATCTCTGACCTCACGACGCCGCCGCACTGTTTTGAAGGCGGGCGGCACTCTCCTCGTCTCCGTGTTCGCTCCCGTATCGGCGCATGCCGCGCAGATTCTCGCCGTGCGCGTATGGCCCGCCGAAGACTACACACGCGTCACGCTGGAGAACGATACCAATCTGAAGACCGATCACTTCATCATCAAGGACCCGGAACGCCTGGTGGTCGATATCGAAGGCATCGAGCTCAATCCGACGCTGAAGGAACTGGTCGCGAAGATCCAGCCGAACGATCCCTATATCAAGCAGGTGCGCGTCGGCCAGAACCGGCCGAACGTGGTGCGCCTGGTGTTCGATCTGAAAGCGGAAGTCGATCCGCAGGTATTCACGCTGGCGCCAGTCGGCGAATACAAGCACCGACTGGTATTCGATCTGTATCCGGCCAATCCGCCGGATCCGATCGCGGAACTGATTGCCAAGGGCGGCTGGTCGCAGCTGCCTGAAACCGCCCCGTCGGCCACGTCGAGTTCCGAGCAAAAGGCGGAGCCGGCGGACACGCGGACGGCAAAGGCCGAGGCGCGGCCGGACAAGACGCCGGTTGTCACGCGCATGATCACGATCGCGCTCGATCCCGGCCACGGCGGCGAGGACCCCGGTGCGATCGGCCGCGGCGGCAGCCGGGAAAAGGACGTGGTGCTGTCGATCGCACGGCGGCTCAAGGCGAAAATCGAGCAACAGCCGAACATGCGCGTGATGCTGACGCGCGACGCCGATTATTTCGTGCCGCTGCATGTGCGCGTGCAGAAGGCGCGCAAGGTGCAGGCCGACCTGTTCGTATCGATTCATGCGGATGCATTCGTCGAATCGACCGCGCGCGGTTCGTCGGTATTCGTGCTGTCGGAAAAGGGCGCGTCGTCCACCGCCGCGCGCTGGCTGGCCAGGAAGGAAAACTCGGCCGATCTGATCGGCGGCGTGAATATCAAGCGCCACGACGTTCAACTTGCCAGCGTGCTGCTCGATTTGTCGACCACTGCGCAAATCAACGACAGCCTGAAGCTCGGCAAGGCGGTACTGAACGAGATCGGCGGCATCAACCGGCTGCACAAGGGTGCGGTCGAACAGGCCGGCTTCGCCGTGCTGAAGGCGCCGGACATCCCGAGCATCCTGATCGAGACCGCGTTCATCTCGAACCCGGAAGAGGAAGCCAAGCTCACCGACGACGCCTACCAGGACCGGATGGCGGATGCGGTGCTGAAAGGCATCGAGAAGTATTTCGCGAAGAATCCACCGATGTCGAAGAACAGGATGACCTGAACATAGTCTGATTGACAACATTTGCAAGACGTTCTGCATCGCGTCTTGCATCTCGAACCCGTCTGCGCTGTCGGTACAACGCCATATCGCATTCCGGCGAAGACTCTGCTACTCTTTTGATGCACACTGGAAATACTCCAATGCCTTTTTTTCGACGAGCCCTGTTGTCGTCCAGCTCGGATCGCGCCTTTCGGCGCAGTGCATCTTTCCTACCATAAGGACACGCATCATGATGCAAGCCATGTCTGCCGCTACCACTGCAACCGCGGAGGAAACCGCTGAAAAGAACCTCGCCACGCATGAATTTCTCGCCTTCACGCTGGGGAACGAGGAATACGGCATCCATATCCTGAAAGTGCAGGAACTGCGCGGCTATGAAAATCCGACGCGCATCGCCAACGCACCGGAATTCATCAAGGGCGTCGTCAACCTGCGCGGCATCATCGTGCCGATCGTCGACATGCGGATCAAATTCAACCTCGGCACGCCGACCTACGACCAGTTCACCGTGGTCATCATCCTCAACATCGCCGGCCGCGTGGTCGGCATGGTGGTCGACAGCGTGTCCGACGTGATCACGCTGTCGCCGGAGCAGGTAAAGCCGGCGCCGGAAATGGGCACCGCGCTGAATACCGATTACCTGATCGGCCTCGGCACCGTCGATCAGCGGATGCTGATCCTGGTCGATATCGACAAGCTGATGTCCAGCACCGAAATGGGCCTGATCGAAAAAATATCGGTGTAAGCAAAACAACCGCTGCGCCGACCAAGCCGGATGGACGCCGATTCCGGCTTCCTGTCGTTTCACATGAACAGGAAATCCAATGAACTTCGCAAACGTCAAGATCAGCGTCCGCCTCGCCACCGGTTTCAGCATCCTGATCCTGCTGATGCTGGTGATGGTCGCCGTCAGCGTCGGTCGCCTTGCATCGATCGGCAAGGTCAACGACCGGATCATCGAACAGGATCTTGCCAGTTCCAATGCCGCCCATGCGATCGATGAAGCCGCACGCGAGGATGCGCGCAGAACTCTGGCACTGTTCATCCTGCCGGACAAGGCGGCGCGCGGCAAAAGCTACGCCCGCATCGACGAGGACAAGAAATCCATCGATGCATCGCTCGCGGTACTGAAGAAATTTGCCGACACCGACCAGGAAAAATCGCTGATCGCCAGCATCGAGTCGGCACGCGCAAGCTACGCAAACTCCTTCATCAAGGCCGCCGAACTGCTGGAAGAAGACAAGCGCGACGACGCAGCAGGCCTGATGAATGCGGAAACCTTCCCGGCACTGGACGCGCTGCTCGACAATATTCGGCAGATGGTCGAGCTGCAGAAAAAGGAAACAGAAAAAAGCGGTGTTCTGGCCACGCAGGACATCAGCAATGCGCGCCTGCTGATGATCGGCCTCGGGTTGGCCGGCGCCGTCATCGGCATCGGTTTCTCGCTATGGATGACGCGCGCCATTTCCCGCCCGTTGAACGAGGCGGTGGAAATTGCCAGGCGCGTAGCCGATGGCGACCTTACCGCCCGCATCGAAGCGAAATCGCGCGACGAAACCGGGCAATTGCTGCAGGCGCTGCGCAACATGAACGACAGCCTCGCGAAGACCGTCAGCCAGGTACGCGCCGGTACCGAAACGATCGCCACCGCATCAAGCGAAATTGCGTCGGGCAATGCCGACCTGTCGTCACGCACCGAATCGCAGGCGAGCGCGCTGGAAGAAACCGCGTCGTCGATGGAAGAATTGACGTCAACGGTGAAACAGAATGCCGAAAACGCGAAACAGGCGAACCAGCTGGTGATGTCCGCGTCCGATGTGGCACTGCGCGGCGGCGAAGTGGTCGGCCAGGTGGTCAGCACGATGAGCTCGATCAAGGACAGCTCGCGCAGGATCGTCGACATCATCGGCGTGATCGACGGCATCGCGTTCCAGACCAATATCCTCGCGTTGAATGCGGCGGTCGAAGCGGCGCGTGCCGGCGAGCAGGGGCGCGGCTTTGCGGTGGTGGCTTCGGAAGTACGCAACCTGGCGCAGCGTTCGGCCGGTGCGGCGAAGGAAATCAAGCAATTGATCGGCGATTCGGTCGACAAGGTCGACGCCGGCAGCCAGCTGGTCGACCAGGCCGGCAAGACCATGACCGAGATCGTCACCTCGGTCCAGCATGTCGCCAACATCATGAGCGAAGTCACTGCGGCCAGCCAGGAACAGAGCGCGGGCATCGAACAGGTCAATCGCGCGATCGCGCAAATGGACGAGATAACGCAGCAGAATGCGGCGCTGGTCGAGCAGGCGTCGGCCGCCGCGCAAAGCATGCAGGATCAGGCAGGCGGACTGTCGCAGGCGGTCAGCGTATTCAAGCTTGACCAGACGATGGCGCTGCCGACGGCTAGCCTGCAAGCGTCCAGATCCGCGCCACGTGCCTCCCTGGCGAACAAACGGCACATCGCATCGAGCACAAAGAACAGCGACGAGTGGGAAGAGTTCTGAACGAAGCGTGCCGAAGCCGCAGACACACGACTTCCCTTTTTGTTTTTGCGCGCGTTACTCGATGAACCTCGACAGCGTCATGCCGTACACGCATAACTTCATGAATAAACGGCATCGTGCGATGCCGCCGTCCGCGTAGAATTTTCGTCATCGCGGCCCGACCGCATCGATAGAGAGAATCATTCATGTCTGGACAAGACCCTAGAATCGAACACGACCTGCTCGGCGACCGTGCCGTTCCCGCCCATGCCTATTACGGCGTCCACACCTTGCGCGCGGTGGAGAATTTTCCGATTACCGGCACGCCGATCTCGATTTACCCGGACCTGATCGACGCACTGGCCTGCGTGAAGCAGGCCGCCGCGCTGGCCAATGCCGAGCTCGGCCTGCTCGACAAGACGCACCTGGACGCGATCGTCGCCGCATGCCAGGAAATCCGCGAAGGCCGGCTGCATGAACAGTTCGTGGTCGACGTGATCCAGGGCGGCGCCGGCACCTCGACCAACATGAACGCGAATGAAGTAATCGCCAACCGCGCGCTGGAACTGCTCGGCCATGCGCGCGGCGCATACCAGCATCTGCACCCGAACGAGCACGTCAACCTGAGCCAGAGCACCAACGACGTCTATCCAACCGCGCTCAAGGTGGCGGCGCACAAGGGCATCACCGGGCTGGTCGATGCGATGGGCGTGCTGCGCCGCGCATTCGAGGCGAAAGCGCTGGAATTCAAGGATGACCTGAAGATGGGTCGCACGCAGTTGCAGGACGCGGTGCCGATGACGCTCGGCCAGGAATTCAGCACCTATGCGGTAATGCTGGCCGAAGACGAAGCGCGGCTGAGGGAAGCGTCCGGCCTGATCTGCGAAATCAATCTCGGCGCCACCGCCATCGGCACCGGCATCAACGCGCATCCCGACTATGCGGCGCTGGTATGCCGTCATCTGGCCGACATCACCGGCATTCCGTTGCAGACCGCGCCCAACCTGGTGGAAGCAACACAGGACGTCGGCTCCTTCGTGCAGTTGTCAGGCGTGTTGAAACGGGTTGCAGTCAAGCTGTCGAAGACCTGCAACGATTTGCGCCTGCTGTCGAGCGGACCGCGCGCCGGCTTTGGCGAAATCAATCTGCCCTCGATGCAGGCCGGCTCCAGCATCATGCCGGGCAAGGTGAATCCGGTGATACCGGAAGTGGTGAACCAGATCGCCTTCGAAGTGATCGGTAACGACGTTACCGTGAGTTTCGCTGCCGAAGCCGGACAGCTACAGCTCAACGCATTCGAACCGATCATTGCGCACAGCCTGTTCAAGAGCGTCAACCATTTGCGCAACGGGTGCCTGACGCTGGCCAGACAGTGCGTCACCGGCATTACCGCCAATCGCGACCGGCTGCGCGCGATCGTCGAAAATTCGATCGGCATCGTCACCGCGCTGAATCCCTACATCGGCTACAGCAATGCCACCGAAGTGGCGCAGGAAGCGCTGGTCAGCGGCAGGAGCGTGTACGACCTGGTGCTGGAAAAAGGACTGCTGACGAAAACGCAACTGGACGAAATCCTGCAGCCGGCGATGCTGACCGCGCCGCGTATGCCGATGCCGGCGCGTGAATGACGTATGGTGCGGCGACTATTTCCGCTTGCCACGCAATAGTTTCCACATGCCGCCGAGCATCAGCGGTATCACCGCCGCACCAACGCCAAGCAGCACGATCGCATTCAGATGATCGCGGATCACCGGAATGTTGCCGAAAAAGTAACCAGCCGCCACCAGCCCGATTACCCATAGCGCGGCGCCGGCAATATTGAAGACCTGGAACTTGACGAAGGTCATTTCGGAGATGCCGGCCACGAATGGCGCGAAGGTCCGCACGATAGGAACGAAGCGCGCGAGGATGATGGTCTTGCCGCCGTGGTTTTCGTAAAACGCGTGGGTCTTGTGCAGCGCCGCCTTGTCGATCCACTTGTAATCGTGTGTGAAGACCTTGTGTCCGATCGCGCTGCCGATCCAGTAATTGATCGTGTTGCCGCCAACCGCCGCAACGATCAGCAGCGCAATCAGCAGCCATTCGTTCATCGCGCCGGTCGCGCAAAATGCGCCGCCGATGAACAGCAGCGTATCGCCTGGCAGAAAGGGCAGGACCACCAGCCCGGTTTCGCAAAACACAATGGCAAACAGCACCCAGTAGACCATCGTGCCGTATTGTTCGATGACGGTGCCGAGGTAGGTGTCGACATGCAGAACCATGTCGAAAAATTGCATGAAATCCATTCTTTCTCCAATCGCTTTCCGAGCGCATCATACACTAGGCATTGCTGCGCCTCTGGAGAAGAAACAAGAGTGGCGGCGTTATAATCGCCGCATGAACGCACCGCATATTCCCACCCGTCCGATCCAGCCGCTTTCCGACCAACTGATTTCGCAAATCGCCGCCGGCGAGGTGGTGGACCGGCCTTCGGCCGTGGTCAAGGAATTGCTGGAAAATGCGCTGGACGCCGGCGCGACACAGATCACCGTACGACTGGAAGAAGGCGGCGTCAAACGCATCGCGATCACCGACAACGGGCGCGGTATCGCGCCCGAGCAATTGCCGCTGGCGCTGGCGCGGCATGCGACATCCAAGATCGCATCGCTCGACGATCTGGAAAACGTCGGCTCGCTCGGCTTTCGCGGCGAGGCGCTCGCGTCGATCGCTTCGGTGGCCCAGGTGACACTGACCTCGCGCACCGCGGATGTCGCGCACGCATGGGAGATCGCCGGCGACAAGGAAGGCCGGGTGCAGCCGTCGTCCGGCGCAATCGGCACCACAGTCGACGTGCGCGACCTGTATTTCAATACGCCGGCGCGCCGCAAGTTCCTGAAATCCGAACAAACCGAATTCGGCCACTGCGCGGATGTGGTGCGTCGCATCGCGCTGTCGCGGCCGGATGTCGCGTTTTCACTGACGCACAACGGCAAGACGATCGATCACTGGAATGTCACCGAAGTCGACAAGCGCAGCGCGCATATCCTCGGCAATGAATTCGCGAACGCGCGGCTGGCGCTCGATGAAACCGCCGGGCCGCTGCGCCTGCACGGCTTCGCCGGCTTGCCAACCGCGTCCAAGGCGCGGGCCGATGCGCAGTATTTTTACGTCAACGGCCGCTTCGTGCGCGACAAGCTGTTGACGCACGCGGTACGCGCCGCCTATCAGGATGTGCTGCATGGCGACCGCTATCCGTCGTATGTGCTGGCACTCGATCTCGATCCGGCGTTGGTCGACGTGAACGTTCATCCGTCGAAGATCGAAGTCCGTTTCCGTGACAGCCGCGCAGTGCATCAGTTCGTATTCCATGCTGTCAGCCGCGCGCTGGCGCAAACCTCGGCTACTTCTTTCGGTGCATCGCCGGCACCGATCGCTTCCAGTTCCAGCGCGCTACCCTGGATACGCGAGCAGCAACAGGCCTCGTTCAGTGCGCAATTCGCGTCCGGCACGGGTGTTGCACAAACGATGGCCGACTACGGCGCGCTGTTTGCATCCAACACGCCGGCAGATACCGGCATCGATGCGCCGCGCAATGACGAGCGCTTGTCCGCGCCGCATGCGACCACGGCTGCAAGTCTGCCGGAAGACGAATTCCCGCTCGGCTTCGCGCTCGCCCAATTGCACGGCATTTATGTTCTCGCACAGAATAAAAAGGGATTGGTACTGGTGGACATGCATGCAGCCCATGAACGCATCCTTTACGAACAACTGAAAAGCGCGCTCGACGAAAACACGATGCAGGTGCAGCCGCTGCTGATCCCGGTCACGTTCTACGCCGACCCGATCGAAGTCGGCACCGCGGAAGAACATCAGCCGGCATTGCAGGCGCTCGGTTTCGACATCGGCGTGCTGTCGCCCACCACGCTGGCGGTGCGTGCGATCCCGACCCTGCTGAAGAACGCCGATGCGCAAACGCTGGCGCGCGACGTGTTGCGCGACGTACGCGAATTCGGCGGCTCGCGCGTGCTGGTCGAGCGCCGCAACGAGCTGCTTGGCACCCTCGCCTGCCATACCGCGGTGCGTGCCAATCGCGCACTGACGATGCCGGAAATGAACGCACTGCTGCGCCAGATGGAAGCGACCGAGCGCGCCGACCAATGCAATCACGGGCGTCCGACCTGGGTGCAACTGGCATTGTCCGATCTCGACAAGCTGTTCCTGCGCGGGCAGTAGGCAATGCAAGCGAAACCGTTGGCGGTCGCAATCATGGGGCCGACCGCATCCGGCAAGACCGCCGCCGCGCTGGCCATCGCACGACGGATTCCGGCGGAAGTCATCTCCGTCGATTCCGCGCTGGTCTACCGTGGCATGGATATCGGCACCGCAAAACCATCGGCGGCCGAGCGCGCCGGCGTGCCGCATCACCTGATCGACATCCTCGATCCGCTCGAAAGCTATTCGGCGATGCAGTTCCGCCAGGATGCGCTGCGGCTGGTGCATGAAATCGTACAGCGCGGACGAATGCCGCTGCTGGTCGGCGGCACCATGTTGTACTTCAAGGCGCTGCGAGACGGTCTCGACAGCCTGCCGCAAGCCGATCCGCAAGTGCGCACGCGACTCGATCAGGAAGCGGCGGACTTCGGCGTTCCCGCGCTGCATGCGCGGCTCGTACAACTCGACCCGGACACCGCGGCCCGGCTGAAACCGAATGATGCGCAGCGCGTCCAGCGCGCGCTGGAAATCTTCGAACTGACCGGCCAGCCGATGTCGCAACTGCTTGCTCTGTCGCCGAAACCGGAATTGCCGTTCGATCTGCTGCCGATTTCCCTCGAACCGTCCAATCGCAGCGTACTGCACGCGCGCATCGCCGCCCGTTTCGACGCGATGCTGAACGATGACAACGGCGGACTGCTGGAGGAAGTGATGCGCTTGCGCGCACGCGGCGACCTGCATCCCGGTTTGCCGTCAGTCCGTTGCGTCGGCTACCGGCAGGCATGGGAATATCTGGACGGCGCCTATGATCGCGCCACGTTGCGGGAAAAAGGCATTGCAGCGACACGGCAATTGGCAAAGCGGCAATTGACCTGGCTGCGTTCGATGCCGGACCGGATGGTCGTAGACTGTATCGCCGCCGATGCCGGCGAGCAGGTATGGACGCATTTGCAGGCGGCTCGTCGATAAGGCATGCTGCAAAAGCAGGATCTTGACAGCCGTAATCTAAAACCCCATAATTTAGGGCTATTTTGGTGATATAGCTCAGTTGGTTAGAGCACAGCACTCATAATGCTGGGGTCGGTGGTTCAAGTCCACCTATCACCACCAAGAACACGTTCCAAGAAGTCCTGAAACCCGCGTTTCTCTTTACGAGCACGCGGGTTTTTGCTTTTCAGACGGCTGGTGTCGCGCCATGTTCCCGCCCAGCCGCCCTAACCTGGCCGACGGAAATCATTTTCCACCCATGCGGCCGCGCTTTCCCTGCTGAGTTTGAAGCTTGGCGCGACGCGCATCTGCGCAAGCCGGTTACCGTCGCCATCCTGCGCGGTCAGCAGTGCATACGGATCGTCCTCGTCGGGCACGATATCCAGCGAGACATGAAAGCTGGACGACCGTAGCTCCACCGTCACTTTCTTGTGCAGTTGCGCATGCAACTGCTGCTCATGCCTACGCAGCACTTCGGAAGCGGTCTTGACCAGGGTGTGGAAGGCCGGCGGGTCAAGCGGTTTCGGATTCTTTTTGTCGCGCCCCATCGTCCAGGGGCCAACCAGAGCAGGTTCGGATTCGCCATCCCTGGTCATTGCCACTGCCCAGCCTTCGTCGTCTTCGTTCTTGATCACGCGCGCCGTCCAGCCATCATCGCGCCACAAGCGCGGCTCCTGCGTTTTGACATTCTCGTCAGGCTCTGCGCCGGTCGACGAATCGGACAAGGAAATGGTCAGGTCATGCATGATGCAGGTACTCCGGCGGAAAATCGTTTGAAAATACTGGGCTGAACTGAGCGCTCATTATACTGTGCATTTATACAGTCATGTGCCACCAGCCGCAACCGCCAGCATCTTCCAGGTCACGCCGAGCGTGGCATCGGTCTTGAGCCCGACCAGTTCGCGCGAAAGGTAGGCTTGTGCCTTTTCCCGGCGCAGTTTCTCGCCCAGCGCATCTTTCAGGATGCCAGCGCCCGCCATTACGCCATCCAGCGTGCCGTAGGCGCGCAACAATTGTGCGGCTTTCTTGCTGCCGATCTTGGACACACCCGGCACGCCGTCAGCGGCATCACCGGTCAGCGCCAAATAGTCGATCAGTTGCGCAGGCAATACGCCGAATTTCGCTTCGACCCATGCTGCGTCATGCCATTCGCTTTTGAAATGATCCCAGATCAGCGCGCCATGCTCGATCAGCACATGCAGGTCCTTGTCGGTGGAAGCGACGATCGCCTCGCCCCTGCCCTCCGCCAGCCAGCGCAACACGCCTGTAGCGATCACATCGCGCGCCTCCACGGCAGGTATCGAAACCACATGCAGCCCGATGTTTTCGAGCATGCCGAAAAATTCGGGCAGCCGGTCATGCAGTTCGGCCGGCATCGGCGCATGGTTCGCGCGATAAGCGGGATGGAGTTCATGGCGCCAGCCGTAGCCGCCCGCGTCGAACGCCGGCAGCACATGCGTGGGCGCGTGGGTGGCAAGCAGGCGGCGAAATGAAGACAGCGTATTACGGATTGCTGTTTCGGCTTTTTGATGCGGGTCCGGCTCCGGGTTTGCCGCGAACACGCGACGCAGGATGCCGAGGCCGTCGATCGCCAGCAGCTTATTCATGGCGGGTACCGGCGGCACCGACAACTGCAATCGGTGCAAAATCGTTGCCTGCAAGGATGGAGCGAATGCGCAGAGACATGCGCCGATTCTAACGCATCGCCTGCCGCTGCCCTGCGCCGGAAACGCCTCCGGCAATCTCAAGTGCAGGGCAACTGGTGGCGCAATTCCTTGTTGCCCGGCCGTCCCGTCATTCAGCCAGCTTGGCCGCCAGCCATGACACGAACGAATCGCGGCTCACAGCACAAGCACATGCCCCTTCGATGGATCGATGCGGCCGCCGTACATGTCCGCGATCAGCTTTTGCGCTTCGGCATAACCATGGCTCTCGATCACGCGCATCCACGGCTTTGCCGGATCGCCGATACGCTGGATGAAGCTGCGCTGTGCATCATTGAAACGCTGGTTGACGACATCGTGCCCCCAGTCCGCATTGCGCTTGCGGATCTGCACCGGCGCGAAGTAGAACTCGGGTTTCGGCCCCGGCAAGCCGGTATCGCGCAAGAATTCCGTGTTCTGCGCCGAGCCGGCAAAGCAGTCATAGACCAGTGCCGCATCAAAATGATGATGGATTGCCGCACGCAGCGATTCGTCGCCGGAAAAATCGAGATATAGCGTTGGCCGTGCCTTCGATATCGACGTCACGTCGTCGTAAGTCACGATGTCATCGTAGCAGCCAAGGCCTTCGACGAATGCGCGATTGCCGCGCGAGGTAAGGCCGATCAACTTGATGTCGTATTTGTCCTTCAGGCAAAATGCGGTGCCGTAGGCGGTCTTGCTCGAAGCGCTCGACACGACGATCTGCGCGGCGCCGAAGAAGTCGTTGTCCTGCAGGAAGTCCGCCCCCATGAACGAGGTGATGAACAACGGCCTTACGATCATCTGGTAATTCTCGTCCTGCTTCACATACGCAGGATCGCTGCTGCAGCGCATGTACTGATTGTAGGCGGAGGTCAATGACCGCCGGTGCTCGGCGCCGTCATAGAAACCGCGCGCGGATGTTCGCACCGCCTGCATACGGATGTGACTGGCAATCGGAAAATAGCCGTAGAACCGTTCCCCTGCCTGCACGCCTTCCGCATTCGACAGCACCACATCGGCAAAGCCCCACACCGGCATGTGGCCCCAGTCGGGATCCTGGGTGGGAAAGAAGTCCCAGTAGTGCATTGCGTCCCCGAATGCTGCATAGGTGATGTTGTTGGTCGTGATTGCCGCTCGGTCTATCCGCAGCAGCACTTCGCCGTCCTTGAACGGCAGGTCCATCCGAATGGTATCCACGCGGCTTTCGTTCAGTGCGTTCTTGCGGGTGAGCAGCCGTGTTACAGTCAACGCATCGTTCATGTGTTTCCTCTTTCCGTAATCAAGATCGATGGCTCCAATGTATCCGCGTCGCGTGCCGCCAGGGTTCGGAAATCAGAATGCGGATATGTCGTCGCCGCGAAAGCAGCGCGTGAAGCCGCTCAAGCGGCCGTTGCAGGCACGCGCGAAGTTCACCGTCCAGGCAATCTATGATGCATTTGTTCGGATTTGGCGCCGTCACGGTTGGGAAGGTGTTACCACGCGCGCGGTGGCGCTCGAAACCGGGGTGTCGGTCGGCACGCTGTATGAATACTTTCCCAACAAGCAGGCGCTGCTGTCCGGATATGTCCGGCACTGCATCGATGCCTTGCTGGCAGAAATCGAGCAGCGGGTGATACAGCCCGCCGGCCTGGACTGGCAGGCACGGGTGCGGCGCCTGGTCCGCCTGACCTGCGGCATGGACGTGCAGGAACTGCCGTATTTCGATGCCGGCATGCTGATGATCGAACACCAGATTGCAGAGCCGAAGCATCATCGGCGGGTGTACGAGGAAATCTCGGCAAAATGGATCAGGGCATTCGACGCATGCACCGACCTGCCGCAACGGCCAGATCCCGATCTCACGAAAGCGCTTTACCTGTCGGTATGGGGCGGGCGGCGCTATCTGCTGCTGGTCGATCCGCAGGACATTTCGCCCGGCCGCTGGGTAGCGGAGATGGAAAGAATGTGCTGCGCAGCAGTTGTCGGCGCGGCACTTGCGCCGGGCGGCAGCCAAGGGCCAGGCGACCTGCCAGTGGTATAATTCCGCAGCATTTTCCCTGCCTGGAATGACGAATCGGGCAGCGCGGCCGGGCATTTCGGAACCGCGAACATCGGCCTCTTGCAGGATCAGTCATCCCGAGGCCCGTACCGATCACTTTTCTCTGCGCGCTTGCGCAGTCTTTCTTTACGACGAAACGGGGTGTGAGATGTGGCGTCGACCCTTCCTCATCGTTCTTTTATCGATCATCACCGCATTCCCGGCGTGGGCGTTCGAGCGGCCTTTTCCGCAAAACGTGAAGCGCGGCACGATGTCGCCGGCAGCCTATCCCGAGATCATGATCGACGGCCAGGCCCGGCATTTGTCGGCCGGCGCCCGCATCTGGAACCAGAAGAATCTGATTGAAATGCCGGCTTATCTGCGCGGCAGCGACATGCCGGTCAACTACACCGAGAACGGTCAAGGCGATATCGACCGCGTCTGGATATTGACCGAAGATGAAGCAAGCCGTCCGCTGCCGGCGCCAACGAACAGCCCTGCCCAATAATCCATGCCCAAAAAAGTATTCATCAAGACCTTTGGCTGCCAGATGAACGAGTATGACTCGGACAAGATGGCAGACGTGCTGAATGTGTCCGACGGTCTGATCAAGACCGATACGCCGGAAGATGCCGACGTGATCTTGCTCAACACCTGCTCGGTGCGCGAAAAGGCGCAGGAGAAAGTGTTTTCCGACCTCGGCCGTCTGCGCGAGCTGAAGCAGGCAAATCCGGACCTGCTGATCGGTGTCGGCGGCTGCGTCGCGTCGCAGGAAGGCGAGGCGATCGTGAAGCGCGCACCGTATGTCGATATCGTGTTCGGTCCGCAAACCTTGCATCGCTTGCCGGAACTGATCGGCCAGCGGCGGGCGACCGGCCGCTCGCAGGTCGACATCAGCTTTCCCGAGATCGAAAAATTCGATCACTTGCCGCCGGCCAGAGTCGATGGTGCGACGGCTTTCGTCTCGATCATGGAAGGCTGCAGCAAATACTGCAGCTATTGCGTCGTCCCTTACACCCGTGGCGAAGAAGTGTCGCGCCGTTTCGATGACGTGCTGGCCGAAGTCGCCGGACTGGCGGCGCAGGGCGTGAAGGAAATCACGCTGCTCGGGCAGAACGTCAACGCGTATCGCGGTGCGATGCCTGACGGCGAAATCGCCGACTTTGCGCTATTGATCGAATACGTCGCGGAAATTCCGGGCATCGAGCGCATCCGCTTCGTCACCAGCCATCCAAAGGAATTCACGCAACGGCTGATCGACACCTACGCAAAAGTGCCGAAGCTGGTCGATCATCTTTACCTGCCGGCACAGCATGGCTCCGACCGCATTCTGGCGGCAATGAAGCGCGGCTACACGGTGCTCGAATACAAATCGGTGATCCGCCGCCTGCGCGAGGTGCGGCCGAACATTTCGGTATCGAGCGATTTCATCGTCGGTTTTCCCGGCGAAACCGAAGCCGATTTCGACGCGCTGATGAAGCTCATCCACGATATCGGTTACGACACCAGCTTCAGTTTTGTTTTCAGTCCGCGCCCCGGCACACCGGCCGCCAATCTGGCCGACGATACGCCACATGAAGTGAAGCTGAAGCGCCTGCAACATTTGCAGGCAGTGGTGGAGGCGAACGCGCGCGGCATCAGCCAGCGCATGGTCGGCAGCGTGCAGCGCATCCTGGTCGAAGGTCCGTCGAAGAAAGATCCGACGGAATTGCAGGGACGCACCGAAAACAACCGGGTCGTCAATTTCGCCGCCGGCCCTAATCCGTCCCGCCTTGTCGGCCAGCTGATCGACGTCAACATCGTGCAGGCTTTCCCGTATTCGCTGCGCGGCGAACTTGTCATCAAACAGTGAATCTCAGCGATACGCTTAACCGATTTGAAAACAAAAATTCCTGCCCAGCCAAAACACTTCATCCCGGAGCCGCTTGACAACAAGCGGCTTGCGCATTTGTGCGGTCCGATGGATGAAAATCTGCGCCAGATATCCGCTGCGCTCGACGTTACGATTTTCCGCCGTGGCGAAAAGTTCATCATCAATGGCGCCAATGGCGCTCGCGCCGTAGAACTGCTCGAGAATTTCTACCAGATCGCCGACAAGGCGATTTCCGTCGAAGATGTTCAGCTGGCCCTGGTGGAGCAACGCGCGGTAGCCGAGGGCGGAACTGCGGCAAAGAAACACGAGCCGGCGAGTGAGGACGAGGCAGCAATGCCGGCGCTAAAGACGCGCCGCAGCGATCTGCGCGGGCGCACGCCGCACCAGAACCAGTATCTGAAAGCGATCCTCGAACACGACGTCACTTTCGGTGTCGGTCCTGCCGGCACCGGCAAGACGTATCTTGCGGTCGCATGCGCGGTTGACGCGCTGGAGCGCGACGCCGTCAAGCGCATCGTGCTGACCCGCCCGGCGGTCGAGGCCGGCGAACGTCTCGGTTTTTTGCCTGGCGACCTGACGCAAAAAGTCGATCCCTACCTGCGACCGCTCTACGACGCGTTGTACGATCTGCTCGGCTTCGACCGTACCCAAAAGATGTTCGAGAAACAGGTGATCGAAATTGCGCCACTCGCCTACATGCGCGGCCGCACCCTGAATCACGCATTCATCATTCTCGACGAGGCACAAAACACGACGCCGGAACAGATGAAAATGTTCCTTACGCGTATCGGCTTCGGCAGCAAGGCCGTTGTCACTGGTGACGTCACGCAGATCGATCTGCAACGCACGCAGAGGAGCGGTCTGGTCGATGCGGTGGACATACTGAAGAACGTCCGCGGCATCGCATTCACGCACTTTACCAGCGCCGATGTGGTGCGCCACCCCCTGGTTGCGCGCATTGTCGACGCCTATGAAGCAGCCGGTTTGCCAAGAAACACGCTCGCCAGAAATGCCGCAAAAAAATAAACTGTCGCTGTCAGTCCAGTATCCGGATGCCCGCCTGAAGGAAACCGTTACCCGCAATCAGGTACGATGCTGGGTTCAGGCGGCCCTGTTGGCGCCGGCCGAGCTGACGATCCGTTTCGTCGATGCCGACGAAGGCCGGATACTCAACCGCGAGTATCGCGGCAAGGACTACGCGACCAATGTGCTGACCTTCGCCTATACCGAGCACGAAGACAGTGACGTGACCCAGGCCGACATCATCCTGTGCACCGACGTGCTGCAGCGCGAAGCGCTTGAGCAGCGAAAATCGGTCGAAGCGCATGCTGCGCACCTGGTGGTGCATGGCGTGCTGCACGCGCAAGGCTACGATCACGAGAACGACGACGAGGCGGCGGAAATGGAGCAGCTGGAGATCGAAATTCTTGCGCGCCTGGGTGAAGCGAATCCTTACACCGCAAGTTAAAAGCTTATCTCCCGCAAGAAACAAGCTGGCGCCCGCCTCGCGTCCGGTCGCAACCGCATTCACCCCACAATTTATTTTGCGTAGGCACTTGGATTTTCAACAAGCGGCAAAGCCGCCTTTTTTGGGTTTTCGCACGCATTTGTTGTATGCTATGGCCCAATAAAACTCTGTCCCCCGTACGGCTCCCCTGCCATATGCAAGATCACCCTAGTGGCGTCAAGTTCATTGACGCCAAACCGCAGCGCTCCTTGTTCGAACGTTTGACCGCGCTGATTTCCCCCGAACCAGAAAACCGAGCCGAACTGCTCGAAGTGTTGCACGACGCGCATGAACGCAACCTGATCGACGCCGATGCGCTGTCAATGATCGAGGGCGTGTTCCAGGTTTCCGACCTGTCCGCACGCGACATCATGGTGCCCCGCTCGCAGATGGACGTGGTCGACCTGAACAAGCCGATCGCGGAATGGATGCCGCTGGTGCTGGAAACCGCGCACTCCCGCTTCCCCGCCGTCGACGGTGACCGCGACAAAGTGGTCGGCATCCTGCTGGCCAAGGATCTGCTGCGCTATTACGCGGAAGAATCGTTCGACGTGCGCGACATGCTGCGTCCCGCGGTCTTCATTCCGGAATCGAAACAGCTGAACGTGCTGCTGCGTGACTTTCGCGCCAATCGCAATCACATGGCGATCGTGGTCGATGAATACGGCGGTGTTGCCGGCCTGATCACGATCGAGGACGTGCTGGAACAGATCGTCGGCGATATCGAGGATGAATACGATTTCGATGAAGAAGAAGACCATATTCTGCCGATCAAGAGCGGCATCCACGGCGCGCGCTGGCGCGTCAAGGCGCTGACCGAAATCACGCAATTCAACGAGACGATCAAAACCGGTTTTTCGGATGAAGACGTGGATACCATCGGCGGCCTGGTCGCCAATCATCTGGGCCGCGTGCCGCGCAAGGGCGACGTGTTCGACATCGGAAATGTGCGCTTCGAAGTGTTGCGCGCCGATGCGCGTCAGGTGCATGTGCTTCTGGTGGAAAAATTGCCGGAACCGCAGGCCGAACCAGCATCTTGATGCGCGTCGCTCTCTCCGGCAACGCTGAAGCGAAGTGCGATTATCACCACGATTCGATTCAGCAAACCCAACCCTCGCTGCCGTTCATGCTTCTGATCGCGCTGGTCGCCGGCGCGATCAATGTCTTCGCATTTGCGCCTTTCGGTTTCTGGCCGTTGCAGATCGTCACCCTTGCGCTCGTGTTCCGGCTGGTGGTGCGCGCATCGAGCGCCGGGCGCGCGGCGCTGATTGGATGGGCGTACAGTTCCGGCTGGATTGTCTGCGGTGTGCACTGGCTGTATATCAGCATGCATCGCTATGGCGGCATGCCGGGCTGGATGGCTGCGTTGGCAGTCGTGCTGCTGGGCGCCGGACTGGGGTCGCTTGCCGCGCTGGCGCTGGGCGGTGCAATCCGGCTGCGACAACGCTGGCAGGTCGGGCCAGGCGCCACCTTGCTGCTGCTTCTCCCATCCGCGTGGACCCTTGCCGAATGGTCGCGCGGCTGGGTGTTTACCGGCTTTCCGTGGGTCAGTTCGGGTTATGCACATAGCGCGAGTCCGCTTGCCGGCTTTGCCCCGATTCTCGGCGTGTACGGCCTGGCATGGCTCTCGGCTTTGATCGCCGGCAGTTTCGCATTGCTGCCTGCACGCAAGCTTCCCGCCATCGCCGCCCTTCTTCTGTTCGTCGCCGGAATAGCCTTGAAAACCATTGACTGGACGACGCCACATGGCGCTCCACTGTCGGTGCGGCTGCTGCAGGGCAACGTGCCGCAGGACATGAAGTTCGCACCGGAACAGCTCGAAGCAACGCTGGCGCTGTATCACGACATGATCGTCGCGCAACCGGCCGATCTGATCGCGACGCCCGAAACCGCGCTTCCGCTGCTGTCCAGCCAGTTGCCGCCTGACTATCTCGAACGCCTTGAAGATTTCGCCAACCAGACCGGCAGCCACGTGATGCTCGGCATCCCCATCAGCGACGGACCACGACAGTATGCAAACAGCATACTCGGCATCGCTCCTGCTGCCGGTTCGAAACTTTATCGTTATGACAAACACCACCTGGTGCCGTTCGGCGAATTCATTCCGCTCGGCGCGCACTGGTTTGTCGACATGATGCAAATACCGCTTGGCGACTTCACCCGTGGCGCGTTGCTGCAGCCGCCATTCGCCGTGAAAGACCAGTGGATTCTGCCCAATATCTGTTATGAAGACTTGTTCGGCGAGGAAATCGCCGCGCAACTCATGGCCGCCGCGACATCCGGCACGCCGCAAGCGACGGTCCTGCTGAATGCGTCGAACATCGGCTGGTTCGGCGATTCGATCGCCGTGCCGCAGCATCTGCAGATTTCACAGATGCGCTCACTCGAAACCGGCCGCCCGATGCTGCGTGCGACCAATACCGGTGCCACTGCGGTCATCGATTCGAAAGGGGAAGTGATCGCTCGTTTGCCGCCATTCGCGCAAGGCACGCTGGCGGCGACGGTGCAGGGTTATACCGGGCTGACGCCGTACAGCCGTTATGGCAACCTGCCGGTCATCGGCATCGCTTTCCTGCTGCTTGGCGCGGCTTGGCTGGGCGCGCGCGGCAGTCGCAACAATCCGCATAACGCCATCAAAAACCGCTAAAATCTACCGTTTTAGCGATTTTCCATCATCCATCTTTTCCTCGCAGACCGGCACCCGGTCGGACCGTCGCGGCAGTTTTGCAAAAATCTGTCGCAATCGTCTGCAAGGCAAAAACATTACAGAACGATGCTCACATTTCAACAAGTCATTCTGACGCTGCAGGAATATTGGGACGCGCAGGGTTGCGCGCTGCTGCAGCCGTACGACATGGAAGTCGGCGCCGGCACCTCGCATACCGCGACCTTCCTGCGCGCGATCGGACCGGAACCGTGGCGCGCCGCGTATGTGCAACCGTCACGTCGGCCCAAGGATGGTCGCTACGGCGAAAATCCGAACCGAATGCAGCATTACTACCAGTACCAGGTAGTGTTGAAGCCGGCGCCGGAAAACATCCTCGACCTGTATCTCGGCTCGCTCGAAGCGCTGGGATTGAACCTGAAGCAGAACGACGTGCGTTTCGTCGAAGACGACTGGGAAAATCCGACCCTGGGTGCATGGGGCCTCGGCTGGGAAGTCTGGCTGAACGGCATGGAAGTCACGCAGTTCACGTATTTCCAGCAGGTCGGCGGCCTTGACTGCAAGCCGGTGCTCGGCGAAATCACCTACGGCATCGAACGCCTGGCGATGTACCTGCAAGGCGTCGAGAACGTGTACGACCTGGTCTGGACCGAATGGGAAGAGCATGGCCTGACCAAGCGCCTGACTTACGGCGACGTATTCCACCAGAACGAAGTCGAACAGTCGACCTACAACTTCGAATATTCGAATACCGAATTCCTGTTTTCGCTGTTCGGCAATTACGAATCGGAAGCGAAGCGCCTGCTGGAGATACCGCTCGCGCTGCCGGCCTATGAAATGATCCTGAAGGCCGCGCACACGTTCAACCTGCTCGACGCGCGCGGCGCGATCTCGGTCACCGAGCGCGCAGCGTATATCGGCCGCATCCGCAACCTGTCACGCGCGGTCGCGCAGGCCTATTACGAATCGCGCGAAAAGCTGGGTTTCCCGATGTTGGGAAACGTGCGCAAGGCCGCGTGAAGCGCTGCTTCGATACCAGACCCGGCATCGTTAAAAACCAACAAGCCACTGGCTTCCGGCCCGCACCGGAATGACTGCGAAAAAATGAATCAGACACTGTTAGTCGAACTGCTTACCGAAGAACTCCCGCCGAAAGCCCTTGCAAAACTGGGTGAAGCCTTTGCCGCCGGCATCTTCAACGGATTGAAGTCGCGCGATTTCGTCGAAGCCGACGCCAACGCCACCGTATATGCGACGCCGCGCCGGCTCGCGGTAGCGATCAGCAAGGTGCGCACCGGCTCGCCGGACAAGTCGATTCGCGAAAAGGTGCTGCCGGTATCGGTCGCGCTCGACAAGGAAGGCCATCCCGCACCACCGCTGGCGAAGAAACTGGCAGCGCTCGGTTTCCCCGACCTTCAGGTAAGCGATCTGGAGCGTGCCTCCGATGGCAAGGCGGAAAGCTTCTTCCATACCTATACCGCACCCGGATCGCCGCTGCATGCCGGCTTGCAGGCGGCGCTGGACGAGACGCTCGGCAAGTTGCCGATTCCGAAGCTGATGAGTTATCAGCGGCCCGATGGCGAAACCGTGCAATTCGTGCGGCCCGCGCACAAGCTGATCGCGCTGCACGGCAGCAACGTGGTGCCGGTTGCAGTGCTCGGGCTGGAAGCTGGCAGGACTACGTTCGGTCATCGCTTCCTGTCGCAAGGCGAACTGGCGATTGCGAACGCGGATGCATACGCCACCGCGCTTGAAGTGCAAGGCAAGGTAATTCCTGAAGTCACCGCACGCAAGGAAAAAATCCGTGCCGCGCTGCTCGACAAGGCCGGCGCGGACAAAGTGCTGATGCCGGAATCCCTGCTCGACGAGGTGACCGCGCTGGTCGAATGGCCGGTGATCTATGCCTGCAATTTTGAAGAGGTCTTCTTGTCAGTACCGCAGGAATGCCTGATCCTGACGATGCAGACCAACCAGAAATATTTCGCGCTGACCGACGACAAGCATCGGCTGCGCTCGCGCTTTCTGATCGTGTCGAACATCGAGACCGCCGATCCGCAACACATCATCGGCGGCAACGAACGCGTGGTGCGTCCGCGCCTGTCGGACGCGAAATTCTTTTTCGAGCAGGACAAGAAAAAGAAACTGGCGGACCGCCTGCCCGGTCTGGCGAACGTGGTCTATCACAACAAGCTCGGCACCCAGGCCCAGCGCACCGCGCGCGTAACGGCGCTGGCCGGCAAGATCGCCGTCGCGCTGAATGCCGACACGGTGCTGGCCGAACGCGGCGCGCTACTCGCGAAAACCGATCTGCTGACCGACATGGTCGGCGAATTCCCTGAGCTGCAAGGCATCATGGGCACCTACTACGCGCGCCACGACGGCGAGCATGAAGAAGTGGCGCTCGCGATCTCCGAACACTACCAGCCGCGTTTCGCCGGCGATGCGCTGCCATCGACCCAGACCGGCACCGTGGTCGCGCTGGCCGACAAGCTGGAAACACTGGTCGGCATCTGGGGCATCGGTCTGCAGCCGACCGGAGACAAGGACCCGTTCGCGCTGCGCCGCCATGCGCTGGGCGTGTTGCGCATGCTGGTCGAGAAGCGCCTGCCGCTGTCATTGAATGCGCTGCTGCAAGATGCCGCGCAGCTGTTCTCCGGCAACGCCAGCTTCAAGGACCCGACTGCGGAAGTCACGGCGTTCATGCTGGACCGCCTGCGTGGACTGCTGCGCGAGCGCGGCTATACGCAAAACGAAATTGAGGCCGTGGTTGCGCAGCAACCGGACCGGCTGGACAACATCATCAAGCGACTGGATGCAGTGCATGCGTTCGCCGCACTGCCGGAAGCCGAGTCGCTGGCGGCTGCCAACAAGCGGATTGCAAACATCCTGAAAAAGACCGAAGCCGCAAGCGCCAAGGTGCATATGGGCTTGCTGAAGGAAGTCGCCGAAGAAGGCCTGTATTCCGCCATGACGCTGCTGAAGCCGCAAGTCGACGCCGCATTTGCCAAGGGCGATTTCACCGGCACGCTGAAATCGCTGGCGCAGCTGCGCAATAACGTCGATGCGTTTTTCAATGACGTGATGGTGATGGCGGAAGACCCGCAACTGCGCAACAACCGGATCGCGTTGCTGTCCGATCTGCACGGCATGATGAACCAGGTCGCGGATATTTCAAAACTCGCAACGTAATGAAACTGATCATTCTGGATCGCGATGGCGTCATCAATTACGACTCCGACGATTTCATCAAATCGCCGGACGAATGGATCCCGATCCCCGGTTCGCTGGAAGCAATCGCCCGATTGAACCAGGCCGACTATCGCGTCGTGGTGTCGACCAACCAGTCCGGTATTGCACGCGGCCTGTTCAACATCGTCACGCTGAATGCGATCCATCAGAAGCTGCATGCATCGGCACAACAGGTCGGCGCCCATATCGACGCCGTCTTTTTTTGCCCGCATGCCGCCGACGATAATTGCGATTGCCGCAAACCGAAACCCGGCATGCTGCAGGAAATCGCCAGGCGTTTCGGCGTCAACCTGAAAGGCGTACCCACCGTCGGCGACTCCTTACGCGACCTGCAAGCCGGATATGTATCTGGCTGCGTGCCGTACCTTGTGTCCACCGGCAAAGGTCCGAGGACGCTTGCCAAGGGCGGACTCCCTCCCGGCACCACGGTGCACGCCGATCTTGCCGCAGTGGTGAACCACCTGTTGAAGACGCAGGCGAATGTGCCGGCCGCGGCATAGAGCGCGCGATTCATTTATTGCCTTACCTCTGGAGATTCGATGTCTCGCATCAATTTGTTCCTGCGCTCGCTGCTGTTCACGCTGCTGATGCTGGTGGCCACGCTGATATGGGCGCCACTGTGTTTTCTGTTCGCGCCGCTGTCGTACAACAAGCGCTATTTCCTGACCGGGTTCTGGAACAGGTTCGTGATCTGGTGCGCGAAAACGGTGTGCGGCATCCGCTACCAGGTCAAGGGCCGTGAAAACCTGCCCGATACACCGGCAGTGCTGCTGTCGAAACACCAGTCCGCATGGGAGACGATTTTTTATCTTTATGCGATGCCTCGTCCGCTGGTCTATGTCTTCAAGAAAGAGCTGCTGTATATCCCGTTCTTCGGCTGGGGGCTTGCATTGCTGCGCATGATACCGATCGACCGCAGCAAAAGCCGGGATGCGTTCGCACAGGTCGTCGAGCACGGCAGGAACCGGCTCGCATCCGGCCAGTGGATCATCATGTTCCCCGAAGGCACGCGCTCGCTGGTCGGCAAGCAGGGCAAATACAAGAGCGGCGGCACGCGTCTCGCGATCGAAACCGGGACCGTGGTGGTGCCGATCGCAATGAACGCCGGCGAATGCTGGCCGAAAAATTCCTTCATCAAAAAACCCGGTGTTATCACGGTATCGATCGGCAAGCCGATCTCGCCGGAAGGCATGACGCCGGCGAGTCTGATGCAACAAGTTGAAAATTGGATAGAATCCGAGATGCGCGTGATTTCTTCGCCCGGCATTTATTCAACCGACAACCGCCCCGACAACCTTGAAGCTGCTTCGCCAGACATCGCCTGACCCCCGGCAGCTTGCGCTGCAGCTCGACTTTTTTTCTACGGAATCTTCGTCGCAACCGACGATCGACCAACCCGCGCCAAAGCACGCCTTCCCGCCGCAAAAGGAAGCGCCCGAACTGTTCCCGTCGCCGGGCACGCCTTCTTCGCAAGCGCCGATCGGAACGAAACGGCGCGTTCAGGTAGTCGACCATATTCTCGAATATCGCTTGTTGCGTTCGAAGCGCCGCTCGATCGGCTTCCTGATCGACGACGATGGCTTGCGTATTACCGCGCCCAGATGGGTGACAGTGGCCGAAATCGAAAGTGCGATCCGGGAAAAACAGCGCTGGATTTTCGCCAAGCTGAACGAACGACGCGAGCGTTCCGCGCGTCGTCTGCAGCCGCAGATGCAGTGGTGCGACGGCGCGACGCTGCCCTATTTCGGCACGCATCTGACGCTGCGCATTCTCGCGTCGCAATCTGCAGGTATCGCTTACGACGCAGACAAGTACGAACTCGCCGTCAATCTGCCACCGGACGCCGGCGAGCAGCAACTGAAGGACCGGGTGCAAGGCTGGCTACAGCTGGAAGCAAAACGCATATTCGCCGAGCGGCTGCCGATCTATGCGGAAAAACTGGGCGTCACGTACCGCTCGTTCGCCTTGTCGTCCGCCACCACGCAATGGGGTTCCTGCACGGTCGACGGCAGGATCCGGCTGAACTGGCGGCTGATTCATTTCGCACTGCCGATGATCGATTATGTGATCGCGCACGAGTTGTCGCATCTGCGTGAGATGAATCACAGCCCGCGTTTCTGGGCCACCGTACAATCGATCTTCCCCGAATTCGAGGCCGCGAAAAAGGTCTTGCGCGACAGCGGGCCGGAAACCCTGCCGGCATTCTGAACGTCTTCTCCAAGGAAACAATGATGCGCATTCTTCACACCATGCTGCGGGTCGGCGACCTGCAGCGCTCCATTGATTTCTATACCAAGGTGCTCGGCATGAAACTGCTGCGCACAACCGACCGCCCGGAGCAGAAATACACGCTGGCTTTCGTCGGCTACGGCAGCAATCCGGACCATGCGGAACTGGAACTGACGTACAACTATGGCGTCGGCAAATACGATCTCGGCAGCGCCTATGGCCATATCGCGATTGCGGTGGAAGATGCGTACCGGACCTGCGACGCGGTAAAGGCGCAGGGAGGCAAGGTCACGCGTGAAGCGGGGCCGGTGAAAGGCGGTACCACGGTGATCGCTTTCGTCGAGGACCCGGACGGCTACAAGATCGAGCTGATCGAACGCAAACCGGGCTGAAGTCGATATCCCGGCAGGAATCAGCGCAGGTTCGCCAGCCTCACGAACTGGTCCACTGGCACCGCTTCCGGCCTTGCCTGCGGATCGATGCCGGCGTCGATCAGATCGTTCTCGGTGAACATGCCGGCGACGCAATTGCGTATCACCTTGCGCCGTTGCGAAAACGCTTTCGCCACCACCTGTTCCAGCCTTGTCGCATCGCACGCTATCGGCTGTGCGAGCGGAATCATGCGCACGATCGCCGAATCGACCTTGGGAGGCGGATCGAATGCGGTCGGCGGCACCACGAACAGCAATTCCATGTGATACCGCCATTGCAGCATGACCGACAGGCGGCCATAGGTCTTGCTACCCGGCTCGGCAACCATGCGTTCGACCACTTCCTTCTGCAACATGAAGTGCTGATCCTGCACCTGCGGCGCGATCTGCGCGAGATGGAACAGCAGCGGACTGGAAATGTTGTACGGCAGGTTGCCGACCACCCGCAGCTTGCTGCCGGCGCCAGCGAGTGACGCAAAATCGAATTGCAGCGCATCGCCCGCGTGGACGACCAAACGTTTCGGATCGAAATGTTGTTTCAGTCGTGCGACCAGGTCGCGGTCAAGTTCGACCACATGCAACTGCTGCAGCGACTCCAGCAACAGGCGCGTCATCGCGGCCAGCCCAGGGCCGATCTCGACCATCACCTCGTCGGGTTGCGGATTGATCGCGCGAATAATATCGTGCAGCACGGCTTGATCGGTCAGGAAATTCTGCCCGAAACGCTTGCGAGGAATATGTTTCATTGAATGTGCGCTGTCAGCAGTTCATCAACCCGCATGCGTGGAAGCGACGGCCATCTGTGCCGCCGTCCTGATCGCTTCGATCATGCTGCCGTGATCGGCCTGCCCGAGACCGGCCGCCGCAAGGTCGAGCGCAGTACCGTGATCGACCGAGGTGCGGATGATCGGCAACCCGAGCGTGATGTTGACGCCGCGTCCGAAACTCGCATGCTTCAGCACCGGCAATCCCTGGTCGTGGTACATCGCCAGCACGCAATCGGCTTGTTGCAGATACTTCGGCTGGAACAGGGTATCGGCAGGATAGGGACCGGTTGCATCGATGCCTTCGGCCTGCATCGCATGCAGCACCGGATTGATCACGTCGATTTCCTCGCGCCCGAGATAACCGCCCTCGCCCGCATGCGGATTCAATCCGGTGACCAGGATGCGCGGTTTCGCCAATCCGAACTTGCGCCGCAAATCCTGATGCAGGATACGCAGGGTGCGGGTCAGGCTGTCGAAGGTAATTGCGGCCGACACCGCTTTCAACGGCAGGTGCGTGGTGGCAAGCGCCACCCGCAGCAGCGGCTCGCCGCCGGCCAGCATCATTACCACATGCGGAGTGCCGGTCTTTTCCGCCAGATATTCGGTATGTCCGGTGAAAGGCACGCCGGCGTCGTTGATGGTGCTCTTTTGCAGCGGCGCGGTGACAATGGCATCGAAGATCTTGTTCAGCGCACCGTCGATCGCGACATCCAGCGTCTGCAGAACTGCCCTGCCATTGCGCGAATCGAGCTTGCCTGGTATCGAAGGCTCGGCCAGCGGGCAATCGATCACGGGGATCCGGCCTTCGGAGCGGTGCGGCAAGCCGCTGTTCCGCAGTGCCGGAATCGACAGCGCCGTCAGGCGAATCGCGGGATCGATGCTGCCTGCCGTCAGCGACAGCAACGCGGCGTCGCCGATCAGCACGCTATCGACTTCGTCGCGCAATTCCCATGCGGCGCGAATGGAAATCTCCGGACCGATGCCTGCGGGTTCGCCACAGGTAATCGCGATCGTCGGCCGCTTTTTCATATGTGCCGCCGAGGGCTGAGTGATGGTCACTGGTCGAAGCGATATTCGACGTAGGCGCGATCGCGCAACTGGCGCAACCAGTCCTGGGTCGCTTCTTCCAGTTTGCGTTCGCGAATTGCCTGCCGCGCGAGTTGGCGCTGCCGTTCCTGAGAGACTTCGTCGGTCTTGCGTTCCAGTACCTGGATCAGGTGGAAGCCGAACGGTGATTCGATCGGTTCGCTGATCTGGCCGGGTTTCAATGCATTCATCGCGCGCTCGAACTCGGGCACGGTATCGCCCGGATAAACCCAGCCGAGGTCGCCACCGCGCGAAGCGGACAAATCATTTGAATAGAGCTTGGCCAGCTCTTCGAAAGTGGCGGCGTGATTGTCCAGCCGCTGCTTCAGTTCCACCAGCTTGCGGCGCGCTTCCGCCGGCGTGACGATCTGGTTCACCTTGATCAGGATATGGCGTACATGCGTCTGCTGCACCGGTGCGGCTGCGCTCGCCTGGCTCCCGCTCGGGCTGCGCTTGCCGGCGAGCTTCAGGATATGGAAGCCGTTGGCACTTTTCACGATCGGCGAGATATCGCCCGGCTTCATATTGGCAAGGGTATCGATGAACAACTGTGGCAGACGGTCGGGACTGCGCCAGCCGAGATCGCCGCCCGTCAATGCATCGGTCCCATCCGAATACGTCGCCGCCAGCTTGGCGAAGTCGCCGCCGGCCTGCAACTGTTGCAGCACGCCTTCCGCGCGCTTGCGGCGTTCGGCGATCTGTTCGGCCGTGGCATTTTCCGGAATGCGGACCAGGATATGCGACACATTGAATTCCTGTGCCTGCGCGGCACCGGCCTGGGCGGCAAGATAGTTGTCGATTTCCGATTCGGAAACCTGGATCTTGTTATCGACTTCCCGCTCGCGCAAACGCTGCATCACGATTTCGTCGCGAACCTCTTCCCGGAAGCTCGCGAACGGCGTTCCTTCGTGTTCAAGCCGGGTGCGGAATTCAGGCAACGACATCTTGTTTTGCTCCGCGATGCGGGCTACCGCGCGATCCAGCGTGCTATCGTCGACACGGATGCCCTCTTCCTTCGCGAGCTGCAACTGGGCGCGATCGACGATCATGCGCTCCAGCAGTTGCCTTTCGAATTCCTGCTCGGACGGCAGCGCGATACCCTGGCTTTTCATCCTCGCTTCGACCACACGCATCTGGTCCAGCAACTCCTGGCGGGTAATCACTTCGTTGTTGACCACCGCGACGATTGCATCGGCGAGAGCCACGCGCGGCGTTTTTGACGTTTGCGCGGATGGCCCCGGCACACTGCCGGATTGGGCCCTGGCGAGGGGCGCCGCGACGGCTGCGACGCAGAACAAAAGCATTGCAAGCTTGGCACCTTGAGTCGAATTCCGGGCGTTACGCATGGTCTGAAAAATATTCATCGGTAATTTGCTTCATTAAGGTTACTGGGCTGGTTCACCAACTGGTAGCCGGGGATGCTGGAACGCAATACATCGAGAGGATTGGATCCCAGCCGGGTCAAGCCATTCAATTCAAGTTGAAAAAAGATTGCCGATGTCGCCTGGGTGGCCGCAGTCGGGATACGCTGCGCCACAATGCGGAATACCCAGCAGTCGGCCTTGTATTCCAGTCCAAACAGGCCTTCGGCCACTGCACGGTCCGGCAAAGAGTAGTTTACACGGCCCACGCCGTACCAGCGCTGCGCAATCGGCCACTGCCCTGACACATCGACCTGCTCCAGGTTGTTGGGCAGGTTGCGCCGATATTGCAAGTTGAACACGCGCTTCGGCGCAGGCTGCCAGCGTACGCCCGCGCTCGCCCGGCTTGTCACGTGGGTGGTCTGGCTGTACTGCATATCGCCTTCAATATCAAAGGTCGAAGTAAGCCGTCCCATTGCGGACAGCAGCAGATCGGAACGGCTGTCGTTGCGCACTGCACCGAGCGTCACGCGCTGGTCCGAAAAATAGAAACGCTGACCGAGCGCGACGCGTGCCCGCTCGGCGCCGGTCGATTCGAGATAGCGGGACACCACGGCAGCGGTTAGCTGGTTGGCGTCACTGATGCGGTCACTGCCGACGAAGCGATTTTCGCTGAACAGCTGCGCGAAGCTCAGATCGGCTTCCCCGGTATCGAAAACCGGAAACGCGCTCTGGTCCCGGTAGGGCGTGTACACGTAAAACAGTCGCGGCTCCAGCGTTTGCGTCATCGGGCGGCCGAAGAATTGCGCATCGCGCTCGAACACCAGGCCGCTGTCCAGCGAAAACGTCGGCAATACCCGCGTCAGTTCTTGCGGCGTGCCGGCCGCCTGATTCGAAAGAATATACTTGGTTGCATGCAAGGCCAGCTTGGGTGTGAGGAAGTAACCCGCTCCTACGATAGGATAGGAAATTTTCGGATTCACCACCAAGCGATCGCCACGTACCTGAGTAGGATGCCAGAACCGCGTGAAGTCCGAATCGATGACGCTGTCAAAACCATTCACGTCGTAACGCGCATATTGATAAGTCAGCTGCGGCAAGCGGTCGTACGGCCGGCCGATCGGCGCCGCCGGATCCTGCAAGACCTGGTAACTCGAGACTCGAGCGGTGCCGACTGAGTAGCCGCTGCCATACGTAGTGCTCAGGTCGCGCAGCAACAAGCGTTGCGTAGCTCCCGTGATCGTCCCCGGAAAATCGTTGGGATAATTGTCATCCGACGCGCCATTGATATTCCACGCATACGACCATCCCGGCGCCACCGCATGCGTATGGGTGGAGGCAATGGCGTAACGGCTCGTCTTGGTCTGCTGGTCGCTCGGCAAAAACTCGAACTTGGTTTCTCCCTGGTAGGTCGTGCCCAGGTAGCGCGCGTCGCCGCCCAGCTGCAGGCCGCGCCGCGCGTATATCTTCGGATATAACGTGAAGTCGCGGTTCGGCGCGATGTTCAGGTAATACGGCACGGTCACTTCCAGGCCGCCCTTGCTGGTGGTGCCTATCGTCGGCGGCAGGAAGCCGCTTTTGCGCTCATCGGAGAGCGGGAACGACATTGCCGGCGTAGCAAGAATCGGCACGTTCTTGAAATACACCACGGTCTTGCGCGCAAAGCCTTCGCCACGTCCGGAATCGAGATCCAGCGTACTCGATTTCAGATACCAGTCCGGATCGGGCCCTTCACAAGTGCTGTAGGTTCCGTCGATGACGGTTGCCCGATCCTGCGCCTCGAAATCGATGCGCTCCGCCGTGCCGCTCGCCTTGTTGCTGCCCAGCCGGTAAGCCGGATTCAGGACATATCCCTGCCCGGATTCGATGCGCAGCTTCAGCTCGTCGCCGGTATAGGTATCGCCGAAGCGGCGCATGCATACATTGCCGTAGGCTTCGACGCGATCCTGAACGATGTTGTAATTCGCCTTGTCGGCCGTGACCGTGGTCGGTCCGCGTGTGACCTCGACATTCCGATCGAGAAAAATTTCGCGATCCGGCCTGCCGGTAATCTGCTCCGCGTGCACTACGGCCGGCGCATTCGGATCGTCTATACCTGCTTGCGGTGTATTTGCCTGCGCCGACGCAAACATCGGCACCGATGCCGCGGCAAAGGCGGCGGTCATGATGCGGATCAAGCGCTCGGAAAGAGGAAATGCGGGGAACCGAATCATGAAAAAGAAGAGGGCAGGCGCTTTTTTGAATTTAATCCCTTATTATATGGGAACTCTTCGCCCCAACCGGATTGTCCAGGTCGCTTCATGTCTTTAACCTCTCCCCACGTCGCATCCGATTCTCGTCTTATCCAGTTGAAACAATGGCTGGCAACGATTTCTTCTCCATCAACATTGCCTGAGTCCATTCGGCCAGCATCATCCGATGCGAGTTTCCGCCGCTATTTCCGCGTCGACGGCGCTGGCGGCGCCAGCTACGTCGTGATGGACGCGCCGCCGCCGCAGGAAGATGTGCGTCCGTTCATCCATGTCGCCGAGGTGTTCGGCCAAGCCGGCGTATCGGTGCCGGCTGTGCTTGCGCAAGATGTCGAACGCGGCTTCCTGCTGCTGTCCGATCTCGGCTCGACCACGTATTTGCAGCAGTTGAATCACGATACCGCGCACAAGCTCTATCTCGATGCGATCGATGCGCTGGTGCTGATCCAGACGCAAAGCCGGCCGGAGGCGCTGCCCGAATACGACCGTGCACTGCTGCATCGCGAACTGATGCTGTTTCCCGACTGGTATATCGGCAAGCATCTCGGCGTCACGCTGTCCGGTAAACAGACTGAAACCCTGAACAAGATATTCGATACCCTGCTCGCCAACAACCTCGCACAAGCGCAAGTCTACGTGCACCGCGATTACCATTCGCGCAACCTGATGGTCATGGAACAAGGGAATCCCGGCATTCTCGATTTCCAGGACGCGGTATACGGACCGATCACCTACGACCTGGTATCGCTGCTGCGCGATGCGTACGTACAATGGGACGAGGAAATGGTGCTGGACTGGGCGATCCGTTACTGGGAACGCGCGAAACGCGCCGGCCTGCCGGTCAATCCGGATATCGACGCGTTCTATCGCGACTTCGAATTCATGGGCCTGCAGCGCCATTTGAAAGTGCTCGGCATTTTCGCGCGTCTGTACCATCGTGACGGCAAGGACGCTTATCTGAAAGACCTGCCGCTGGTGATGGAATACACGCGCAAGGCGGCGGGCCGCTATAACGCGCTGGCGCCGCTGATCAGGCTGCTCGACGAGCTGGACGACAAGGCGCCGTCGGTCGGTTACACCTTCTAGTACTCTCGCCATCGCATATCGGAATAGCGCAATAATGAAAGCCATGATTTTTGCCGCAGGTCGCGGCGAGCGGATGCGCCCGCTGACCGACAGCGTGCCGAAGCCGCTGCTGAAAGTGCGTGGACGGCCGCTGATCGTCTGGCATATCCTGAACCTGGTGCGCGCCGGCATTACCGACATCGTGATCAACCACGCGCATCTGGGCCATCTGATCGAGGAAGCGCTGGGCGACGGCGCAAAATACGGCGCGCGCATCGCCTATTCGGCGGAAGGCAGCGCGCTGGAAACCGCGGGCGGTATCGCGAAGGCGCGTCACCTGCTGGGCGAGGAACCGTTCGTCGCGATTGCCGCCGATATCTATTGTCCGCATTTCGATTTCGAACAAGTCAAGGAAGCGCTGACGGATAACGACATGTGGGGCAATCCGCACCCACACGACAAACGCGATGTCGCATGGCTGTACCTGGTAAAGAACCCTTCGCACCGCCCGAACGGCGACTTTGCGCTGCACAGCTTTTCCGTGGCCAACGAAGGTGAGCCGCGCTATACCTTTTCCGGCATCGGCGTATATCGGCCCGCAATGTTCGATGCCATCGAAGCAGGACGATCGGCGCCGATCGCGCCGCTCTTGCGCGAATATGCAGCGCGCGGCCAGGTCGGCGGCGAAGTGTATCGCGGCGACTGGACCGACGTCGGCACGCCGGAACGGCTGGCGCAATTGAACGGCTAACAAGGAACTCGCAAATGAAATCATATGCAGCCCGACGCGCGGCCTTGATCGCGCAGATGCACGCCAAGGGTGGCGGCGTGGCGATCATTCCGACCGCGCCCGAAGTGATGCGCAACCGCGATGCCGACTATCCGTACCGGCACGACAGCTATTTCTACTACCTGTCCGGCTTCACGGAACCGGAAGCGGTGATCGTGCTGGTCGCGGGCAAGACGAATCAGACAATCCTGTTTTGCCGCGAAAAGAATCTGGAACGCGAGATCTGGGATGGCTATCGCTACGGCCCGGAGGCGGCGCGCGAAGCATTCGGTTTCGACGCCGCGTTCCCGGTCGCCGCACTGGATGCGGAGATGCCGAAGCTGATGGCCGATGCGCCGGCATTGTTCTATGCGCTGGGCAGCGCCCCCAGGCTCGATGCACAGGTACAAGACTGGCTGCAGTCGGTGCGCATGCAGGCGCGCGCCGGCGTTGCGGCGCCGTCCGCAGTGCACGACGTGCACGTGCTGCTGGATGAAATGCGACTGTTCAAGGATGCGGAAGAAGTCGCGGTAATGAAACGCGCTGCGGCGATTTCGTCGCAAGCGCATCGCCGCGCTATGCAGGCATCGCGCCCAGGGTTGCGCGAATACCATCTCGAAGCCGAGCTGTTGCACGAGTTCCGGCGCCAAGGTTCGCAATTCCCGGCTTATGGATCGATCGTCGCCACCGGTGCCAACGCCTGCGTGCTGCATTACCGTGCCAGCGACGCGGAGATCAGGAATGGCGACTTGGTGCTGATCGATGCCGGCTGCGAACTCGACAGCTATGCATCGGACATCACCCGCACCTTCCCTGCCAACGGCAAATTCAGCGGCCCGCAAAAAGCGCTGTATGAAATCGTGCTCGCCGCACAGGATGCGGCAATTGCCGAAACCCGCCCCGGCAAACGCTTCATCGATGGCCATGACGCCGCGGTACGCGTGCTGGCGCAAGGCATGCTCGACACCGGCCTGCTCGACAAGAACAAGGTCGGCGCACTGGAAGACGTGATCGAAAAAGGCGCATACCGCCAGTTCTACATGCACCGCACCGGCCATTGGCTGGGCATGGATGTGCATGACGTCGGCGAGTATCGCGATGCGGTCGCTGCGGGCGACGAAAAGCCGTGGCGCACGCTGCAGCCTGGCATGATGCTCACCGTCGAACCCGGCATCTACGTACGCCCGGAACCGGGCGTGCCGGAGCAGTTCTGGAACATCGGCATCCGCATCGAAGACGATGCGCTGGTGACGGAAAGCGGCTGCGAAATCATCACCCATGACGCACCGAAGACCGTCGCCGATATCGAAGCGGTGATGAAGCATTGACTTCGCGGCAATGACGACCGATTTCGATATCGCGATCTGCGGCGCGGGTCCGGTCGGCCTGACGCTGGCGCTGCTGCTCGTCAAGCGCGGCATGCCGGCGGCGCGCGTGACGCTGATCGACGCCAAACCGCTCGACAAGATAGCAGAAGACCCGCGCTCGATCGCGCTGTCGTACGGCAGCAGGCAGATCCTTGAAGAGCTAGGCGTCTGGCCGATAGCGGCCGATCCAATTCGCCAGATTCATGTGTCGCGGCGTGGCCATTTCGGACGTACGCTGATCGACAGCGACGAATACGGCCTGCCCGCGCTCGGCTATGTTGCTCGTTACGGCGTGCTGGCTTCCGCTCTATCCACTGCCGCGCAACAAGCGGGCATCGTGATGCTGCGCCCGGCGTATGTCAATTCTTCTGTCGAAGGCGATACTGCGGTCGAATTATTCTTCGCTGACGGCAAGACCGCCACCGCGCAAATCCTGGTACAAGCCGAAGGCGGCGTATTTTCCGAACAGAATGCGAAATCGCTGCGGCACGACTACGACCAGACCGCCATCATCGCCCATATCACCGCCAGCGCGCCGATTGCGCAGCGCGCATTCGAGCGCTTCACTGCTGAAGGTCCGCTGGCCTTGCTGCCACAGGACAATGGTTACGCAATGGTGTGGTGCATGCGCCCCGAAACGGCATCACAGCTGGGTGCGCTGTCCGATACTGATTTCCTGATCCGGCTTGAACATGCTTTTGGTGCGCGCCTCGGGCGATTCACCACTATCACGCCGCGCGCGGCTTACCCTTTGGGGCTCAACGCACATGCCGCGACATCGGCCAGAACCGTCGCCATCGGCAACGCTGCGCAGACCTTGCATCCGGTCGCCGGCCAGGGATTGAATCTGGGTCTTCGCGATGCGGCGGTACTCGCGCGCCTGCTGGCACAGGAGCTCTCGCCGGCCGCACTGCAGCGCTTCGCCGCCAGTCGCCAGACCGATCGCAGCCTGACCATCCGCCTCACCGATACGATGGCCCGCATTTTCGCCAGTGCCCCGGATGGCGCGCCGTCGCAAACCCTGCTCGCCCTGTCGCTGGGCCTGATCGATGTGTTCAAGCCGGCAAAACGCCTGCTGGCCGAGCAGATGATGTTCGGCCAGCGATAAAAAAACCGCGTGAGCTTGCGCGTCACGCGGCTTCCGTTCTTTCTTCCGCATTGCTGCGGAAGAAAACATGTGATCAGTCGACCGCCTTCACCATGTCTTCGATCACCTTCTTCGCGTCGCCGAACACCATCATCGTCTTGTCCATGTAGAACAGTTCGTTGTCCAGGCCGGCATAACCGGCAGCCATCGAACGCTTGTTGACGATCACGGTTTTCGCTTTGTACGCCTCTAGAATCGGCATGCCGGCGATCGGTGATTTCGGATCTTTCGCCGCCGGATTGACCACGTCGTTGGCGCCGAGCACCAGTACCACGTCAGCCTGGCCAAATTCGCTGTTGATGTCTTCCATCTCGAACACCTGGTCGTACGGCACTTCGGCTTCCGCCAGCAACACATTCATGTGTCCCGGCATACGGCCCGCGACCGGGTGGATCGCATACTTGACGGTCACGCCCTTGTGCGTCAGCTTCTCGGTCAGTTCCTTCAGCGCGTGTTGTGCGCGTGCCACCGCCAGACCGTACCCTGGAACGATGATCACCGTCTCCGCATTGCTCATCAGGAAGGCCGCATCATCTGCCGACCCGGATTTGACGTTGCGCTGCTGCTGCGTGCCGCCGGCGGCTGCCGCCGCCTCGCCGCCAAAGCCGCCGAGGATCACGTTGAAGAACGAACGGTTCATCGCCTTGCACATGATGTACGAAAGAATCGCGCCTGAAGAACCCACCAGCGAACCGGCGATGATCAGCATCGAGTTGTTCAGCGAGAAGCCGATGCCCGCTGCCGCCCATCCGGAATAGCTGTTCAGCATCGACACCACCACCGGCATGTCGGCGCCGCCGATCGGAATGATGATCAGCACGCCGAGGATGAACGCGAGTGCCGTCATGATGACGAACGGCAGCCATTGCTGGGTGGCCCAGAAGATCAGGCCGAAACCGATCATTGCGAGCGCGAGAATCAGGTTCAGGAAGTGCTGCCCGCGGAACGATACCGGCGCGCCCTGGAACAGGCGGAACTTGTATTTCCCGGACAGCTTGCCGAACGCAATCACCGAGCCGGAAAACGTGATCGCGCCGACGAAGGTGCCGATGAACAGCTCCAAACGATTCCCGTAAGGAATCGGCTCGCCGTGGCCGACGATGTTGAACGCCCACGGTTCCGATACCGCCGCTACCGCAATGCAGACTGCCGCCAGGCCGATCAGCGAGTGCATTGCCGCGACCAGCTCCGGCATCTTGGTCATCTCGACGCGCCTGGCCAGCATCGCACCAATGCTACCGCCGACCACGATACCGACGATTACCAGGCCGTAGCCCAATCCGGTACCGCCGGCCGCTTCCGATTTCAGTTTGACGATCAATGCAATCGTGGTGGCGACCGCGATTGCCATGCCGGTCATACCGAACGTATTTCCCTTGCGTGCACTGGACGGATGCGACAAGCCCTTGAGCGCCTGGATGAAGCAGATCGAGGCGACCAGATACAGCAATGTGACGACGTTCATGCTCATTGTTTTGCTCCCTCGTTGGCCGCCTTCGCCTTCGGTTCCTTTTTCTTGAACATTTCAAGCATCCGCTGCGTTACCAGGAAGCCGCCGAACACATTGACCGCCGCCAGCGCAACGGCCAGCGTGCCCATGATCCGGCCGACCGGCCCTTCGGTCAGGCCCGCAGCCAGCATCGCGCCGACAATGATGATCGCGGAAATCGCGTTGGTGACGGCCATCAGCGGCGTATGCAGCGCCGGCGTGACGGTCCAGACGACGTGGTAGCCGACGTAGATCGCGAGCACGAAGATGATGAGATTGATGATAGTGTGGCTGACTTCCATGATTTTTCTCCGTTCGTTATTTGCGCAGCGCTTCGCCGCCGGTGCACAGCAGCGTCGCGGCAACGATTTCATCGTCACGATTGATCGCAAGCTGGCCTTCGTTGTCCACGATCAGCTTCAGGAAATCGAGCACGTTACGCGCATACAGCGCCGACGCATCGGCTGCCACCAACGTCGCCAGGTTGGGCTCGCCGATGATATGCACACCGTATTTCGTCACGGTCTTGCCCAGTTCGGACAAAGGGCAGTTGCCGCCCTGCTCGACCGCCATGTCGACGATCACCGAACCCGGTTTCATCGCCTTCACGGTATCTTCGCCGATCAGCACCGGCGCCTTGCGGCCGGGGATCAACGCGGTGGTGATGATGATGTCTGCCAGCTTCGCGCGTTCGTGCACCAGTTCCGCCTGCCGTCGCATCCAGTCCGCCGGCATCGGCCGCGCATAGCCGCCGACGCCCTGCGCGATTTCCTTTTCTTCGTCGGTCAGGAAAGGCACGTCGATGAACTTCGCGCCGAGCGATTCCACCTGTTCCTTGACCGGCGGGCGCACGTCGGACGCCTCGATCACCGCGCCCAGCCGCTTGGCGGTCGCGATCGCCTGCAGACCGGCGACGCCGACGCCCATGATCAATACGCGCGCCGCTTTCACGGTGCCGGCCGCAGTCATCAGCATCGGCATGAAGCGTTGATAGGTATTTGCCGCCAGCATCACCGCCTTGTAGCCGGCGATATTGGCTTGCGACGACAGCACATCCATCGACTGCGCGCGCGTGATGCGCGGCGCAGCTTCCAGCGCGAAGGCCGTCAGGCCGTGAGTTGCCATCGCAACGATATTGTCGGCATCGAAAGGATTGAGCATGCCGATCACGACGGTGCCAGACTTGATCCGGGTGCGCTCTTCCGCCGAGGGCGCGCGCACCTTGAGCAGCATATCGCAGCCGAATGCATCCGCGGCAGAACCGGTCTGCGCACCTGCCGCCACATAGGCTTCGTCGGTCACGCTTGACGATATGCCCGCGCCTGATTGGACCACGACCTGATGTTTTGCCGCGACCAGCTTTTTCACTGTTTCGGGGGTCGCGGCAACGCGGGTCTCACCCGGCCGTGTTTCAGCGGGTATGCCGATTCTCATGGGTTTCTCCAATGATGTGAAATTTTTATGCGAATCTTACACGGAAATAAAAAAATAGAACACTCGTTCTTTTTTGTTTTTTTGCCGATGAAGGTCTTTAAAAACGATGTTCCATGCATCGCTTTATTGGTTTTCAGAGCATATAGGAAAAAATGCATAAAAATAAATTTTGCCTAATTTTTGACCTTTTCCCAAATAGCTCTCATAGAAAACTGTGATGAATCAATAAGCTTTCCGTGCGGAAGAAGATCATGGCGCCGTTGAAACACCGGGCCATTTGTCGACGGAGCATGGCTCGACCGAAGCTTGAGGGCGGCAAAGCGACTTCACGCACGGTAAAATGTCGGCTTCTTCAAGGGAACGTATGTCTGACGTCTGGAAACCTTCTGTCACCGTTGCAGCAGTCATCGAACAAAACGGCCGCTTCTTGCTGGTCGAAGAGGAAACAAGCGATGGTATCCGCTTCAACCAGCCGGCCGGCCATCTTGACCCGAACGAGTCGCTGCTCATCGCAGTCGCGCGCGAAACGCTGGAGGAAGCGGCGCACGACTTCATCCCCACCGCACTGATTGGCGTTTACATGTCGCGCTATCTATCGTCGCGCACCGGCCTTGAAGTCACTTACTTGCGCTTTGCATTCTGTGGCGAACTCGGCCGCCAATACGACCAGCCGCTCGACGAAGGCATTTTGCGCACGGTCTGGATGACCCGCGAAGAAATGCTCGAAACCGAAAGCCGGCATCGCAGCCCGCTGGTATTGCAATGCGTCGACGATTATCTCGCCGGGAAGCGCGCGCCGCTATCGATGATCTATACCCATCCAAGTGCAATCGGGACCTTGCATGTCTAGGAAGCGCGTCGTGATCGGCATGTCCGGCGGAGTCGATTCGTCGGTTTCGGCCTGGCTGCTGAAGGAACAGGGCTATGAAGTCATTGGCCTGTTCATGAAGAACTGGGAAGACGACGACGATTCGGAATACTGTTCGTCGCGACAGGACTGGATCGATGCGGCGAGCGTGGCGGATGTCGTCGGCGTGGATATCGAAGCCGTCAATTTCGCAGCCGAATACAAGGATCGGGTGTTTGCCGAATTCCTGCGCGAATACCAGGCCGGACGGACACCGAATCCGGACGTGCTGTGCAACGCCGAGATCAAGTTCAAGGCCTTCCTCGATCATGCGATGAAGCTTGGTGCGGACCTGATCGCCACCGGCCACTACGCACGAGTGCGTGAGGTGACATCCGGCCCGAGCGCAGGGCGTTTCGAATTGCTGAAAGCGATCGACGCCAGCAAGGATCAAAGCTATTTCCTGCACCGGTTGAATCAGGACCAGTTGTCGAAGACGCTGTTTCCCTTGGGTGAAATCCCGAAAAAGGAAGTGCGCCGCATCGCCGAGAGAATTGGCCTGCCTAACGCAAAGAAAAAGGATTCGACCGGCATATGCTTCATCGGCGAACGCCCTTTCCGCGAATTTTTGAATCGTTACCTATCCTATCAGCCGGGTCCGATGAAGACACCCGATGGCACCACGGTGGGAACGCATGTCGGCTTGAGCTTTTATACGCTGGGCCAACGCAAGGGAATTGGCCTTGGAGGCGTGAAGTCGTATCAGAACGACGAGGGGAACGGCGACGCCTGGTATGCCGCGCGCAAGGATGTGGAAAACAATATCCTGTATGTAGTGCAGGGGCATCAACATCCTTGGTTGCTATCCTGTTCATTGCAGGCGGAACAGGCAAGCTGGCTTGCCGGAGAAGCGCCAGCCATGCATTCGGTCACCGCAAAAACCCGATACAGGCAAGCGGATGTGCCATGCTCGCTGGCCGCTGCCGGCGAACGTTTCTCGCTCGCCTTCGCCGATGCACAGTGGGCGGTCACTCCAGGGCAATCGGCGGTGTTATATGACGGAGAAGTCTGTCTTGGCGGAGGCATCATCCGCGGTGCCGGCACGACGAATGAATAATACGGCCGCCTGTTAAACACCGGCTTGTGGAGCGCCCGCTGTACGCCTGCCGCCCGAGCTTTAGTTTTACTCCAGCGGCAATCCGGGCGCGGCCGAAACAACTGCGTGCCCGATTCGGCAGTCAGCGTTGCGGCAATGCCATGTTTTCGACAACGTTGGCAATCAGCCCAGCCTGCCCCCTCGGAATAGTGGTCGCCTTCAACGGGCGATGCGCCGGCATCCCCTTACAAGCCTATCCAAGGCTGTCGAACCTTCGCTTTGCCCCCGTCCTTTAAAAAATACAGAGCACCCCTCCTTGCGCAAAAAAGGCTTGCAAACGCGTCGTAAATCAGAAATAATCTAAACAAGAATTAGTCGCATTTACAAAATCTTAACCACAACTTGGTTTGCTCTTATCTCTTCCTCGACTTGAAACCAGCAAGGTATTCGCATGATCATTTGCATTTGCCACAATGTTTCTGAACGAAAAATACGCGACGCAGTGGATCGCGGACAGACAACGATGCCGGCACTGCGCAGCAGTCTTGGCGTCGGTACCTGTTGCGGAAAATGCCATACCTGTGCCAAGCAGGTATTGCGCGAATGTCTGGAAGAAGGTGCACGGGAAGTGCAGCCGCTGGTTTTCCAAGGGGCACTTGCCGCATAAGCTCCCCCTCCCCCTTCGCACGCACAAATTTGGGAAACCAATGTGTAAAGCGACTATCTATTATTCGATATACGAGCCGGCTGTCGATTGACAGTAGCACCCTTCTGAGGCGCGGAACAGATCGGGAAATTGGCTCATACCCGTCCCAGGCAGGCTCCGTACGCCCGGCAAGCGGGTATTGCCAAATCAATTGCCGAAAGCCGCTTCTTCGAACCGTTGGCACAAGATTCATTTCCGTTGGACCATGCCTTCGTATCAACCGCTATTTAATCAAGGAAAGGATTTGCCATGCTCACCGTAGAACAACCATTGCCGGAATTCAAAGGCGAAGCACTTATGCCAAATGGCGAATTCGCGCAGTGCAATCTGAGTGACTTCAAGGGCAAATGGGTAGTGCTGTTCTTCTATCCGCTCGACTTCACCTTTGTCTGTCCGACTGAAATCCAGGGATTCAATCAGCATTACGCGGAATTCGAAAAACTGAATACCGTCGTGCTCGGCGCATCGATCGACTCAGTCCACTGCCATAAGGCCTGGACCGAGAATGGCTTGGGCAAGATCAGCTTTCCGCTGATCGGCGATCTGAAGCGCGAACTCGCGTTGGGTTGCGGCGTGTTGTCGCCGGAAGGTTTTGCCAATCGCGCGACCTTCATTGCGAACCCGGAAGGCATCATCGAATCGGTCACGATCAACAGCAGCAATGTCGGACGCTCGACCGAAGAAACCCTGCGTACGCTGCAGGCGCTGCAGGCCGGCGGCCTGGCACCGTGCGGCTGGCAACCGGGACAGGATCTGCTGCAAGCTGCATAAAAACTGCTGTTTGCAGCGAGCAGGCAGCGCACGAAATGCCGCCATATGATGGGAAAAACGAGGCACTGCGTTATGATGAGCGCTTCCGCTGCGGCTGGTTCGGCAATTGGCGTTGAAATTGACATTGCCCCGGCCGCTTTTCATCCATCTTCTGCGAGGCGCTCATGAAAGGTGATCCCATCATCATCCGGCTGCTCAATGCGCAACTGACCAACGAACTCACAGCCATCAATCAGTATTTCCTGCATGCGCGGATGTATCGGCATTGGGGGCTGGAGAAGATCGGCAAGAAGGAATATGACGAGTCGATCGGCGAAATGAAGCATGCCGACCGGCTGATTGACCGCATCCTGATGCTGGATGGCCTGCCAAACCTGCAAGCGCTGCACAAGCTGATGATCGGCGAATCGACGCCGGAAATGCTGGAGTGCGACCTGAAGCTGGAATTGGCGGCGCAGCAGACGGTCAAGGATGGCATTGCTGCCTGCGAAAAGGCAGGCGATTTCGTATCCCGCGAGATCTTCCAGGACATCCTGACCGACACCGAAGAACATATCGAGTGGCTGGAAACGCAGCGCGAACTGATCAACAAGATCGGGTTGCAGAATTACCTGCAGGCGCAGATGGGCGAGTGAGCGGGAATCGTTCTTGAAATTCGGCGTCGACACAACAGCAGTACGTGTCCAGAAACGAAAAAGGCAGCCCTTGCGGCTGCCTTTTGTTCAAGCATTGCATTACTGCGGCAGCGTATCCTTGAATGATTGCCGCTCCGACAGTTTGTCGAACAGTTTCGCGAGATTGGGATAGGTTTCGCGCCAGCCGATTTCCGGAAAACGAAACGACAGCCAGCCAAGCGCACAACCGACCGTCACATCCGCCAGCGTGTAATGCGTCCCGCTGCAAAACGGCGTTTCCTTCAAACCGACGCTCATTGCCTTGAGGCCGGCATCGACCTTGCCCATTTGACGCGCAATCCATTCCGGACTTTGCTGCGTTTGGGACCGTTGCGTTCGTTCCAGGCGAACCAATACAGCGGCATCCAGCACGCCGTCGGCCAGCGCTTCCCAGCACTTGACCTCTGCACGCTCGCGACCGTTGGCCGGAATCAGTTTGCCGACCGGGCTCAGGGTATCGAGGTATTCGACGATCACGCGCGAATCGAACATCGCACCGCCGTCTTCCATTACGAGACAGGGCACTTTGCCGAGCGGATTGGACTGCTGGATGACGGTTTCCGGAGCCCAGACGTTTTCCAGAACGAACTCATAATCAAGCTTTTTTTCCGCCATTGCGATGCGGACTTTGCGGACAAAAGGACTGCCTAGAGAACCGATGAGTTTCATAGATGCGTATGGTAGGAATTGATCGCGATTATAACATCGAGGCACATTACCTTACGGGGTGGCGCACGGCCTGCTATACCTTGAATGTGGTATTTTGCCCCGGTTGCGAATGGTAAAATTGCGGTTTCCGCCGACTTGCGCGTTAGCGCTGCCGCACGCCTTTTTTCTATCTCATCGCTTTCTCTACCATGCCGCTCTCCCCTCTCTCTGCGCTCTCCCCTCTGGACGGCCGCTACGCCGGCAAAACCGACAAACTGCGCCCCATCCTGTCCGAAGCCGGCTTTATGCATCATCGCGTGAAAGTCGAAATCGCCTGGCTGCAGGCGCTATCGGCTGCGGGTTTTGCGGAAATCAAGCCGTTTTCCGCGGCTGCCAATGCGTTGCTGGAAAAGCTTGCGGCGGAATTCAGCGAGGCGGATGCGGAGCGCATCAAGGCGATCGAGGCAGTCACCAATCATGATGTGAAAGCCGTCGAGTACTGGTTGAAGGAACAGGTCAAGGACGTGCCTGAACTGGTCGCCGCATCGGAATTCATCCATTTCGCCTGCACGTCGGAAGACATCAACAACACCTCGCACGGCATGATGCTGAAAACAGCGCGCAACGACGTACTGCTGCCGTCACTGCGCTCGATGATCGAGAAGCTCACCGCTATCGCGCATGACAACGCGGACCTGCCGATGCTGTCGCGTACACACGGACAGCCGGCCAGCCCGACCACGCTGGGCAAGGAGATTGCGAACGTGGTGGCGCGCCTGAAACGCGCGGAACAGCGCATTGCGGCCGTCGAGATTCTCGGCAAGATGAACGGCGCGGTCGGCAATTACAATGCCCACCTGTCGGCCTACCCGGAATTCGACTGGCAAGCGTTTTCAAAAGACGTGATCGAGAAGCGGCTCGGCCTCGCATTCAATCCATACACGATACAGATCGAGCCACACGACTACATGGCGGAATTGTTCGATGCAATCGCGCGTACCAACACGATACTGCTCGATCTGAACCGCGACGTCTGGGGTTACATCTCGCTCGGTTATTTCAAGCAGCGCACCAAGGCCGGAGAAATCGGATCGAGCACCATGCCGCACAAGGTCAATCCGATCGACTTTGAAAATTCCGAAGGCAATCTCGGCCTGGCGAACGCAGTACTGAAACACCTGTCCGAAAAGCTGCCGGTATCGCGCTGGCAGCGCGACCTGACCGACTCGACAGTATTGCGCAATATCGGCGTCGCATTCGGCTATACCTTGCTGGCCTACGACAGTTGCCTGCGCGGCTTGAACAAGCTGGAAGTGAATCCGGCGCGGCTTGCGGAAGACCTGGATGCGACATGGGAAGTGCTGGCCGAGCCGGTACAGACCGTGATGCGCCGCTACGGCATCGAAAATCCGTACGAGCAATTGAAGGAACTCACCCGCGGCAAAGGCATTTCAAGGGAAGCGCTGCGCGAGTTCATTACCGGACTGGCAATCCCGCAGCATGCAAAAGACCATCTGCTGGCAATGACGCCGGCGAATTACATCGGTTACGCGGCCCAACTGGCACGCGCGGTCTGAGCGCTTCGGCGCAGACATCAACCGGATGCGGGTTGCGCGTCCAATAAAAAAAGCCGGTCGAAAGACCGGCTTTTTTTATTGCTCTTGCTGACTGCTCCGGCATCACACCACTGCGCCGCCGGTTTCGTCTTTTTCCTTGACCGGCTTGATCAGGTCTTCACGCTTGACGCCAAGCCACATCGCGACCGCGGCAGCCACAAACACCGACGAATAGATGCCGAACAGGATGCCGATGGTCAGCGCGATGGCGAAATAATGCAACGTCGCGCCGCCGAACAGCAGCATCGACAACACCATCATCTGGGTCGAGCCGTGCGTGATGATGGTACGCGAGATGGTGCTGGTAATCGCATGGTTCATCACGTCCGGTGTCGCCAGCTTGCCGTAGCGCCGGTCGCGGAAGGTTTCGCGCACCCGGTCGAACACGACCACCGATTCGTTGACCGAATAGCCGAGCACCGCGAGCACCGCCGCCAGCACCGTCAGCGAAAATTCCCACTGGAAGAAGGCGAAGAAACCGAGAATGATGACCACGTCATGCAGGTTAGCGATGATCGCCGATACCGCGAATTTCCACTCGAAGCGGAACGCGAGATAGATCATGATGCCGATCACCACCATCAACAGTGCCATGAGGCCGTCATGTGCAAGTTCCTCGCCGACCTGCGGCCCGACGAACTCCACCCGCTGCAGCGTCACGCTATTGTCCTGCGCCTTCAGACCGGACATCACTTTTTCGCTGAGCTGAGACGAGTTGACGCCCTTTTGCGTCGGCAGCCGGATGATCACGTCCTCCGCGGTGCCGAAGCTCTGCACCTGGTTGTCGGTGAAACCGAGGCCGCCGATGGTCTTGCGCATTGCTTCCAAGTCCGCCGGTTTCGGATACGTGACCTCCATCACGGTGCCGCCGGTGAACTCGATCGACAGATGCAAGCCCCTGTGAAACAGGAAGAACACCGCAGCGACGAAGGTCAACGCCGAAATCGCGTTGAACACCAGTGCATGCCGCATGAACGGGATATCTTTTTTAATACGAAAAAATTCCATTTCCTACCTTTCCTTCAGAGCTGTTGCCAGTCTCCGCTGACTCGCGGCGCCAGAGCGCCGCTGCCGAAATACGATTCAATGGCGAGCAGTGTTCTTCAAACGCCCGGTTTCCAGATCTGTCCGATCGAAATGCTGGTCAGTTTCTTCTTGCGGCCGTACCAGAAATTGGCGATACCGCGTGACACGAACACCGACGAAAAGATCGACGTCAGAATACCGAGGCAGTGCACCACGGCGAAGCCGCGAATCGGACCGGAGCCGAAAATCAGCAGCGCCAGGCCGGCAATCAGTGTCGTCACGTTGGAGTCGAGAATGGTCGCCCATGCACGGTCGAAACCGGCTGCGATCGCGGCTTGCGGCGTATTTCCCGTGCGCAGCTCTTCACGTATGCGTTCGTTGATCAGCACGTTGGCGTCGATCGCCATGCCGAGCGTGAATGCGATAGCGGCAATGCCGGGTAGCGTCAGCGTCGCCTGCATTACCGACAGCAGAGAGATCAGCAGCAGCAGGTTGACCGCCAGCGAAAGCACGCTGAATACGCCGAACAGCAGATAGTAAGCGATCATGAAAACCGCGATCGCCGCGAAGCCGAACAGCGTCGAATCGAAGCCCTTCTTGATGTTCTCGGCGCCGAGTTGCGGGCCGATCGTGCGTTCTTCGATGATTTCCATCGGTGCGGCCAGGGAACCGGCGCGCAGCAGCAACGCCAGGTCGCTCGCAGCCTCGGCCGAGCCCATGCCGGTGATCTGGAAGCGCGAACCGAGTTCGTCGCGGATCGTTGCCACCGTCAGGACTTCGCCCTTGCCTTTTTCGAACAGCACGATCGCCATCAGCTTGCCGATCTTGTCGCGGGTCGCTTCGCGCATCCGACGGCCGCCGTCGCCGTTCAGGTCGATGCTGACCGCCGGCTGCTGGTTCTGGTCGAAGCTGGCGGACGCGTTCGAAATGTAATCGCCGGTAATGATCGGATCCTTGTACAGCACCACCGGTGTGCCTTTCCCGACCTTGAACAATTCAGAACCGAACGGCACCGCAGCCGTTTCTTCGGTGCCGCGCGTCACCGACTCGTCCACCATCCGCACTTCCAGTGTGGCCGTGCGGCCGATGATGTCCTTGGCGCGCGACACATCCTGCACACCGGGCAATTCGACCACGATGCGGTCCGCACCCTGGCGCTGAATCAGCGGCTCGGCGACGCCAAGCTCGTTCACCCGCTTAGCCAGCGTGGTGATGTTCTGCTTGACGCTTTCATCCTGCGCCTGCTTCAGCGCTTCCGGCTTCAGCGTGACCAGCAGCTTCAGATCGTTCGGATCGGACGAGTCGGTCAACACCACATCCGACAGCTGCGATGCGAGCACTTCCTTCGCATTGCTGCGGGTATCCGCATCACGGAACTGCACCTCGATGACGTTGCCGTTGCGGCCAAGACCGGCATAACGGATGTTCTTGTCATGCAACAGACTGCGCACGCTGCCTTGCAAACCCTGCAGCCGCTTGTTCAGTACCGCCTTGACATCGACCTGCATCAGGAAATGCACGCCGCCCTGCAAATCCAGGCCGAGGTTCATCGGAAACGCATGCAGGCTCTGCAACCATTGCGGCGTATTCGGCAACAGGTTGAACGCGACCGAGTAGGTCGGATCGGACGGGTCGGTGTTCAATGCCTTTTCCAGCAGGGCCTTGGCCTTGAACTGGGTGTCGGTATTGGCGAAACGCGCGCGCACCGTGCCTTGGGTCCCGGTGTTTTCGTAATAGACATTCTCGGCAGGGATGCCGGCCTTCTGCAGCACCTCCTCGACCGTCGACATGGTGGCACTGGTGACCTTGACGGTCGCCTTGGCACTTCCGATCTGCACTGCGGGCGATTGACCGAAGAAGTTCGGAACCGTGTACAGCACGCCGAACAGCAGCGCGACGGCGATCAGGATGTATTTCCAGAGGGGATAGCGATTCATAATGTTCAGCGTTTGATGTCGGAGCGGAGTGCTGCCGGAGCGCCCGCGGGCGCTCGTACCGGCGCCGATTACAGCGATTTGATGGTGCCCTTCGGCAGCAGCGTGGTGACGGCGGCTTTTTGCACAACGACTTCGGTGCCGTCAGCCACTTCCAGCGTGACATATCCCTCGGCCACTTTGGCGACCTTACCCAGCATGCCGCCCACGGTGATCACCTCGTCGCCCTTGCCGAGCGCCTCCATCATTGCCTTCTGCTCTTTCTGACGCTTCATCTGGGGACGGATCATCAGGAAGTACAGCACCACGAACATCAAGATGATCGGCAGAAAACTCATCAGGTTGCTCTCCATGCCGGCGGCAGTGGTTTGTGCATATGCATTGGAAATGAACACGTTGCGCTCCAGGTTGTTGTGTCGAATAGCCCGGCATTTTAGCATTCACCGCCGGCTTGTCCGATCCCTTGCTGAAAGGCAGTGCGACCGGGTCAGACGCCGCGCGCCCGATCGGCGTGAAATTGGACAACGAATGCCTGGAAACGATCGGCATCGATCGCGGCGCGCATCTCGCGCATCAACTGCAGATAATAGTGAAGGTTATGCACGGTGTTCAAGCGTGCGCCAAGAATTTCTCCGGCCCGGTGCAGGTGGAACAGGTAGGCGCGCGAAAAATTGCGGCATGCATAACATTCGCAGCTTTCGTCGAGCGGCTGCTCGTCGTCCTTGTAGCGCGCATTCTTGATCTTGATATCGCCAAAGCGGGTAAAAATCCAGCCGTTGCGCGCGTTGCGGGTCGGCATCACGCAGTCGAACATGTCCACCCCGTTTGCCACACCCGCAACCAAGTCTTCCGGTGTGCCGACGCCCATCAGGTAATGCGGCTTGTCGGCCGGCAGGCGCGGGCCGACGTGTTGCAGCATGCGCATCATCTCTTCCTTCGGCTCGCCGACCGACAGACCGCCGATCGCGATGCCCTCGAAGCCGATTTCCTGCAAGCCCGCCAGCGACTCGTCGCGCAGATGTTCGAACATGCCGCCCTGCACGATGCCGAACAGTGCATTCGGATTTTCACCGCCGTCGAACTCATCGCGCGAGCGCTTCGCCCAGCGCAGCGACATCCGCATCGAGGTGGCCGCTTCCTCTTCGGTCGCGGGCCGGCCGTCGATTTCGTACGGCGTGCATTCGTCGAACTGCATCACGATGTCGGAATTCAGCGCGCGCTGGATCTGCATCGAGATTTCGGGCGACAGGAACAACTTGTCGCCGTTGATCGGCGACGCAAACTTTACGCCCCCCTCGGTGATCTTGCGCATCGCACCCAGCGAAAACACCTGGAAACCGCCGGAATCGGTCAGCACCGGCTTGTTCCAGCCGATGAAACGATGCAGGCCGTCAAACTTGTTGACCACGTCGAGACCGGGACGCAACCACAGATGAAAGGTGTTGCCGAGGATGATCTGCGCGCCGATGTCGTTCAGCTCGACCGGCGACATCGCCTTTACCGAACCGTAGGTGCCGACCGGCATGAAGATCGGCGTTTCGACCACGCCGTGGTTGAGGGTCAGGCGGCCGCGACGGGCCTTGCCATCGGTCTTGATCAGTTTGAAGTTCAGCATGAAGTGTTTGTCAAAAGCATTGCGTCGCCATAGCTGAAAAAGCGATAACGTTGCGTGATCGCATGCGCATACGCGGCACGAATCTGCGGATAGCCTGCGAAGGCCGACACCAGCATCAGCAGCGTCGATTTCGGCAGGTGGAAATTGGTGATCAGCCGGTCGACGGTCTTGAATACATAGCCGGGCGTGATGAAGAGTGCGGTATCCGCGCTGCCGGCGCGCAGTTCGCCGGTTTGCGACGCGGATTCCAGTGCGCGCATGCTGGTGGTGCCGACTGCAACGACATCGCGCCCGGCGGCCTTCGCCGCCCGCACCGCGTCGACCGTCTGTTGCGAAATCGTGTACCACTCGCTGTGCATCTTGTGTTCGGCCAGATTTTCGACGCGCACCGGCTGGAAAGTGCCGGCACCGACATGCAAGGTGACGTACGCGAATTGCACCCCCTTGTCGCGCAAGCGGTCCAGCAGCGGCTGGTCGAAATGCAGGCCGGCGGTCGGCGCCGCGACCGCGCCGGGCTGTTTGGCATAGACAGTCTGGTAACGCTGCTCGTCGAATGTATCGGCCGCGTGTTCGATATACGGCGGCAGCGGCAGGCGGCCGTGCGCATCGATCAGTTCGAATACGTCGGACGGAAAGCGCAGCGTGTAAAACTCGCCAACTCGCTCGCCCACTTCGACATCGAACGCATCCGCCAGCCGTATCCGGCTGCCGGATTGCGGCGATTTCGATGCGCGCACCTGCGCATGCACGGTAAGGTTGTCGATGACGCGCTCGACCAGGACCTCGACCTTGCCGCCGCTTTCCTTGATGCCGAAAAAGCGTGCCTTCAGCACCCGCGTGTCGTTGAAGACCAGCAGGTCGCCCGGCGCCAGCAGCTCGACGATGTCAGTGAATGCGCGATCGGCCAGACGTGCGCCGTCGACATGCAGCAGGCGAGACGCGCTGCGCTCCGGCAGCGGCAGTTGCGCAATCAGTTCCTGCGGCAGCTCGAAATCGAAATCGGATAGTGAATACATAAAAGCGTGCAATGGCATTGCAAATTTATACTGTTTATAAATACAGCCAATGCCTCTACAATGACGAGCCAAACCCGCTATTTTACGCCCCACAGCCCGATTTAGATGCCCGCAACCAAGCGCAAGCCGGCCTCGCCTGCAAAGGCCAAGGCCGCGACCAACGAGAGCCGGCTCGCAAAGCTCGGCTTGCGTTCGGACATGGATCTGGTATTGCATCTGCCGCTGCGCTACGAGGATGAGACGCAAATCCAGCCGATTGCCGAAGCCGGTTTCATGGCGGGCAATGCGGCGCAGGTCGAAGGCGTGGTCACCGAATGCGATATCCAGTATCGGCCGCGGCGACAGCTGGTGGTCACCATAGCCGACGATTCCGGCCCGCTGGTGATGCGTTTCCTGAACTTTTACGGCAGCCAGGTCAAGCAACTCGCCACCGGCACGCGGGTGCGCGCACGCGGCGAAGTGCGGCACGGCTTTTTCGGCGCGGAGATGGTGCATCCGGTCTACAAGGTGGTGCAGCAGGGCGATCCGCTGCCGGATGCGCTGACGCCGGTATATCCGGCCGGCGAAGGCTTGTCCCAGGCGTTTCTGCGCAAGGCGATCACGAATGCGCTGACGCGCGTCGACTGGCGCGATACCTTGCCGCCGGAACTGCTGGCAATGCTGAAGCTCGCGCCGTTCGAAGCATCGGTCCGGCTGCTGCACAGTCCGCCACAGGACGTGGATGAAAATGCATTGATGGAGCGTTCGCATCCTGCCTGGATACGGATGAAATTCGACGAGCTGCTGGCGCAGCAACTGTCGCTGAAGCGGGCACAGGCGGCGCGGCGCGCAAAGGGCGCGGCGGCGTTGCCGACGGTCGGCAGCTTGTCGGCGGCGTTCCTGGCGACGCTGCCGTTCCGGCTGACCGGCGCGCAGCAACGGGTGCTGGACGAGATCCGTGCCGACCTGCGCGCCTCGTTTCCGATGCAGCGGCTGCTGCAGGGCGACGTCGGCAGCGGCAAGACCGTCGTCGCTGCGCTGGCAGCGGCGCAGGCGATCGACAGCGGCTTCCAGGCAACGCTGATGGCGCCGACCGAAATCCTGGCCGAACAGCATTTCCGCAAGATCGCACTATGGATGGAACCGCTCGGCGTCAAGGTTGCCTGGCTGACCGGCAGCCTGAAGAAAAAAGAAAAAGCCGAAGCGCAGGCGCTGATCGAATCGGGCACGGCGCAGCTCGTGATCGGCACCCATGCACTGATCCAGGAAGGCGTGGAATTCGCGAAGCTCGGCCTGGTGATCGTCGACGAGCAGCATCGCTTCGGCGTCGGCCAGCGCCTCGCGCTGCGCAACAAGGGACTCGATACCGGCAGCGGCGCCGATCAGCAGCAAACGGTGCCGCATCAATTGATGATGTCGGCCACACCGATTCCGCGCACGCTGGCAATGGCCTTCTACGCCGACCTCGAAGTGTCGGTGATCGATGAGCTGCCGCCCGGCCGCACGCCGATCGTCACCCGCATCATCGACCAGAACCGGCGCGATGAAGTGATAGCGCGCGTGCATGCGGCTGCGCTCGAAGGCCGGCAGGTGTATTGGGTCTGCCCGCTGATCGAGGAATCGGAAGCGCTGCAGTTGCAGACCGCGACCGATACCCATGCGATGCTGAGCGAAGCGCTGCCCGATCTGCGCGTCGGACTGGTGCACGGCCGCATGAAGTCGATCGAAAAACAGGCGGTGATGGATGCGTTCATCCACAGCGAAATCCACGTGCTGGTCGCCACTACCGTGATCGAGGTCGGCGTCGACGTGCCGAACGCATCGCTGATGGTGATCGAACATGCGGAGCGCTTCGGCCTGTCGCAACTGCACCAGTTGCGCGGCCGGGTCGGGCGCGGTTCGGCGGCGAGCGTCTGCCTGCTGCTGTATCAAAGCCCGCTCGGCCCGACCGCGAAGCAGCGGCTGATGACGATGCGCGAAACCACCGACGGTTTCGAGATCGCGCGCCGCGATCTCGAAATTCGTGGGCCCGGCGAATTCCTTGGCGCACGCCAGTCGGGGCAGGCAATGCTGCGCTTTGCCGACCTGCAGACCGATCAGTGGCTGGTGGAAAAGGCGCGCGATGTCGCGCAGGCGCTGCTGCGCGACGACCTGGCAACAGTCGATGCGCATCTGGCGCGCTGGCTCGACGGACGCGAGGAATTCCTGAAGGTGTGACGGCAAGCGCTGGGCTTAGTCTTTATACTATGCCTATCAGGGCAAAGCGGCCGATTGAGTTTATTGCAGGAATCCCTGCTGCTCCCCCTCCTTTTCAGACAAAAATCCATGACTCTTACCGAACTAAAATACATCGTCGCGGTCGCTCGCGAGAAACATTTCGGCCATGCGGCTGAAGCCTGTTTCGTTGCCCAGCCGACCTTGTCGGTCGCGATCAAGAAGCTGGAAGATGAACTCGGCGTGGTGATTTTCGAGCGCGGCGGCAGCGAAATTTCGATGACGCCGCTCGGCGCGCAGATCGTCGCGCAGGCCGAACGCGTGCTGGAGCAGACCGCCGCGATCAAGGAAATCGCGAAGCAGAACAAGGACCCGCTGGCTGGCCCGCTACGTCTGGGCATCATTTATACAGTCGCGCCGTATCTGCTGCCGCCGCTGGTCAAGAACATGATCGAGCGCGTGCCGCAAATGCCGCTGGTACTGCAGGAAAATTTCACCACGCGCCTGATCGAACTGCTGCGCCAGGGCGAACTGGACGCGGCCATCATGGCCTTGCCGTTTGCCGATCAGGGTCTGATGGTGGAGCCGTTGTACGACGAGCCGTTCGTGGTTGCGGTGCCGAAGCATCACGCCTGGGCCGGACGTCAATCCATCGATGCGGAAGAATTGAAATCGGAAACCATGCTGTTGCTCGGCAACGGGCATTGCTTCCGCGACCAGGTGCTGGAAGTGTGCCCGGAGATGGCGCGCTTTTCGACCAGCGGCGATGGCATCGCCCGCACCTTCGAAGGCTCGTCGCTGGAAACGATCCGCCATATGGTCGCGTCCGGCATCGGTATCACGGTGCTGCCGCAGGCATCAGTGCCCGACATGCAAGCGAAAGACGGCATGCTGCGCTACGTGCCGTTCGCCGAGCCTAGCCCGTCACGCCGGGTGGTGATCGCCTGGCGCAAGAGCTTCACGCGAGTCGCCGCGATTGAAGCGGTAAGGGACGCGGTGTTTGCCTGCGATCTGCATGGCGTGACCATGCTGAACGAGGCGCAAATGGCCGAAGCCTGATTGCATTGCGCGGCCACCCGCCCGGAATATCGAACAGGTGGCCATGCAGTGCGCTCTTTCACTGTGCGAAAGAGCGGCAGTTGCTACTTGTTTGCTTTTTCAAATCGCGCGAGCAATTCGTCACCGCGCTTGACTGCGGTATCGAGCGCTTCCTTCGCACTCTTCTTGCCGCTCCAGACGTTTTCCAGCTCTTCGTCGATCACTGTGCGGATCTGCACGAAATTGCCGAGACGGATGCCGCGCGACTTGTCGGTGGTCTTCACGATCATCTGCTGCACCGACACATCGGTGCCCGGATGGGTCTGGTAGAAACCGGATTTTTTGGTCAGCTCATACGCGGCCTTGGTCAGCGGCAGGTAGCCGGTTTCCTGATGCCACTTGGCTTGCACTTCCGGCTGCGACAGGAACTTGAAGAACTTGGCGACGCCCTTGTATTCTTCCTTCTTCTTGCCGCTCATGACCCATAGCGATGCGCCGCCGATGATGGTGTTTTGCGGCGCGCCCTTGACGTCGCTGTAATAGGGCAGCGGCGATACCGCGAACTTGAATTTCGCGTTCTTCGCAATGTTCGCATAGGCCGCGCTGGACGAGGTCAGCATGCCGCATTCGCCGGAATAGAACTTCGCCTCCGGCTCGTTCTTGCGGCCGGCATACGTGAAGTAGCCCTGCTTGGCCCAGTTCGCCAGGTTTTCGATATGCCTGACATGCAGCGGGCTGTTGAATTTCAGCCGCGCGTCGAGTCCGCCGAAACCATTGTTCTTCGACGCGAATTCGACGTTGTGCCAAGCGGAGAAGTTTTCCAGCTGCACCCACGACTGCCAGCCTGTGGTATAGGCGCAGCGCTCGCCGTTGGCTTTCAACTTAGCGGCGGCAAGCGCCACTTCCGGCCATGTTACGGGCGGCTTGTTCGGATCCAGTCCGGCTTTCTCGAACATGTCCTTGTTGTAGTAGAACACAGTGGTCGAACTGTTGAACGGGAACGACACCATGTCGCCCTTCGGCGAGGTGTAATAGCCGGCGACGGCCGGCACGTAAACCGACGGGTCGAATTTCTCACCCGCGGTTTTCATCACCTCGGTCACCGGTTTGATCGCGCCTTTCGAATACATCATCGTCGCGGTGCCGACTTCGAATACCTGCAGGATATCCGGCGCATTGCCGGCGCGGTAGGCGGCAATCGCGGCCGACATTGCCTCGTCGTAGCTGCCCTTGAAAATCGGAACCACCTTGTAATCCGACTGACTCTTGTTGAACTGGTCGGCCAGCCCAGTTACCCGGTCGCCGAGCGCGCCGGTCATCGAATGCCACCAGGTGACCTCGGTGACTGCTTGCGCGGACGAGGCGATCGTGGCCAGCAGCGCGGCGGCGATCATCGGCTTCAAATGAAAGTGCATGAGAATCTCCTAAAATTCTTGATCTTATCTACCGGATATGACAGTTGCATTACGATATCTTGATCCGGCTGCATGACGCTTATAATCCGGCTTTGCAGGGCATTGCCGGGCGCCGAAAAAGAGTTTAGCCGTTCTGCAAATTTCGCGCCGGCACGCTGCCGTTCCTCTCTGCATTGACTACCGACACCATACCGAACGCTTATGAATCGTCTCGCCCTTTATGCTCGCCTGCTCCGACTGGACAAGCCGATCGGCATCCTGCTGCTGCTGTGGCCGACGCTGGCCGCACTGTGGTTTGCATCGGGCGGCAGGCCGGACTGGCGGCTGGTCGCAATCTTTTCCGTTGGCACCGTATTGATGCGCTCGGCCGGCTGCGCAATCAACGATTTCGCTGATCGTGAGTTCGACAAGCATGTGAAGCGCACCGCGCAACGTCCGCTGACCAGCGGCCAGATTGCAGGCTGGGAAGCAGTGATGCTCGCCGCGATACTGACGCTGGTGTCGTTCGCACTGATTCTTCCTCTGAATATGCTGACCAAGGAATTATCGGTCGCTGCGGTAGTGATCGCAGCCAGCTATCCGTACTTCAAGCGCTTCTTCGCGATTCCGCAAGCCTATCTTGGCATCGCATTCGGTTTCGGCATCCCGATGGCATTCGCCGCCGTGCAGGACACGCTGCCGCCTGCCGCCTGGCTGCTGCTGCTGGCGAATATCTTCTGGGCCGTCGCCTACGACACGGAATACGCGATGGTCGATCGCGACGATGACCTGAAGATCGGCATCAAGACATCGGCAATCACCTTCGGCCGTTTCGATGTGGCGGCGGTGATGCTGTGCTACACGGTCACGTTTGCGATCGTCTTCCTGGTCGGCTGGCAATACGGCCTGCGTGCATGGTTTGCAGCCGGAATGCTGGTCGCCGCAGGTTGTGCGGTTTATCACTACCGGTTGATCCGCGAGCGCGACCGGATGCGCTGCTTTACCGCATTCCGCCATAACAACTGGCTTGGTGCGGCAGTGTTTGCCGGCATCGCACTGGACTACGCGTTACGTTGATCTGTTGGCCTGCCGGACATAGTTTGACGGTCCGCAAAATGGGCAGCGTCCTGTTACTTACACTCAAGGTGTACACCCTAAAACAGGACAGCCATGGACAAGACAGGACTGAAAGGTCTGGCGCGCGACAAACTGATCGGTGAACTGCAGCTTGTCATCCGTGATGCGGAAGACCTGCTGCGCAATTCCGGGCAACAAATGGACGAACGCTATCAGGCTGCCCGTGCGCGCTTCGAATCGACGCTCGGCAGCGCCAGGGACGAATTGGCGACGCTGGAAGAACGCGTGATGACAGGCACGCGTGAAGCGCTTGATAGCGCCGATCACTACGTACAGCAAAATCCGTGGCAGGCGGTCGGTGCCGGCGCGCTTGCTGGACTGCTGATCGGGCTCGTGCTCGGACGCCGCTAGCATGGTGCTGGCCGAATCGGTTACGCGGCTGGCGGCGACTCTGATCGCCGTCATTCAGACCCGCACCGAACTGATCGCGACAGAGCTTGAAGAAGAATCGCTGCGCTATTTTTCCTGGCTGATGCTGGCGCTGGCCGGCATGTTCTGCGTCGGAGTCGCCGTCGTGCTGGGCGTGATGCTGATCGTCGTGCTGTACTGGGACACGCACCGCATCGGCACGCTGCTGACGCTGGCCATTCTGTTTGCGCTTGCCGGCGGTTTCATCGGTATGCGGATGCGCAGCCAGTACCGCGTGAAACCGAAGCTGCTGGAGCACAGCGTGGCTGAGCTGGCGCGCGACGCCGATCTGTTGCAGCCGCGTGCATGAAGACGCGCGCCGACCTGCTGGCGCAGCGACGCCGACATCTGATTGCCGAAAGCGTTGCGCAACGCGCCCACCTTGCACAACAGGCGCAGCCGCTTGCGCACACGCTGGACTCGCTGGAAACCGCAACGCGCATCTTCACACGCATCCGGCAACATCCGGAATGGCTGGTCGGCGCGGCGCTCGGGCTGATCGCAATCCGGCCGCGGCGGCTGTCCGCGCTGCTGCAATTGGGAACGAGCGGCTTGCGCACCTGGCGCCAACTGGCGCCGGCTCTGCAAGGTTTCATCGCGCGCGACTGAAGCGACTGAACGCACGGCCGCGATCAATCCCTGCCGAATTCCTCGCCCAGCTCCTTGCCGCGCGCGGCCGCGGCTTTCAACGCCTTCACGATAGCCGCTTTCACGCCATCGCCTTCCATGCTGGTCAGCGCCGCATACGTGGTGCCGCCTTTCGAGGTCACGCGTTCGCGCAGCAGCGATACCGGCTCGGTCGATTGCGCCGCCAGTTGTGCCGCGCCGGTAAACGTGGCGATCGCCAGCTGCGTGCCTTGCTCCGCGCTCAGCCCCATTTCCTGCGCCGCCTGCTGCATCGCCTCGATGAAATAGAACACATACGCCGGGCCGCTGCCGGACACCGCGGTAACCGGATCGATCAGGGTTTCATCGTCGAGCCAGACGGTGGCGCCGACCGCGCGCATGATGGCATCGGCGGCGGCGCGCTGTTGCGGCGATACGCCCTGCGTCGCCACCATGCCGGTAATGCCCTTGCCGATCAGCGCCGGCGTATTCGGCATCGTGCGTACGATCGCCGTATGCCCGTTCAGCCAGCGCGACAGATCGACCGCACGGATGCCGGCGGCAATCGACAGCACCAGCTGTGTCGATACATGCGGCAGCAATTGCGCGACCACTTCCTTCATCTGCTGCGGCTTCACCGCGAGCACCACGACATCGCTGGCGCCGATCGCTGCGTCGATGGTTTGTGCGGTCGTGACGCCGAATTGCGCATGCAGCTTTTGCAATGCGTCGGCATTCAGATCGACGACGTGGATATTCGCGCCCGGCGTCAATTTTCCCGCCAGGCCGCCGATCAACGCGGTAGCCATATTGCCACCGCCGATGAAGCTGATTTTCAATTCACTTTGCATAATCCCGTTTCCCAAAAATGGCGGTTCCTACCCTGACGATGGTCGCGCCTTCGGCGATCGCGGCATCGAGATCCGCCGACATGCCCATTGACAGCGTATCGAGCATCAGCCCTTGCGCCCGTAATTCGTTCAGCAGTTTGCGTAATAGCCGGAACGGCACGCGTTGCGCTTGCGCGTCATCGGCCGGCTCCGGGATTGCCATCAAGCCGCACAGTTTCAGGCGCGGCAATGTGGCAACCTTCTGCGCCAGCTCGGCTACCTGCTGCGGCGTTGCGCCGCTCTTGCTCGCTTCGCCGCTGATATTGATCTGCAGGCACACGTTCAGCGGCGGCAGATGCGCCGGCCGCTGCTCGGACAGCCGTTGCGCGACTTTTTCGCGGTCGACCGAATGCACCCAATTGAAATGCTCGGCAATTGCACGCGTCTTGTTGCTCTGGATCGGACCGATAAAGTGCCATTCGAGCAATAAATCCGGACGTGCGGCCCGCACCGTCGCAATCTTGTCCAGCGCTTCCTGCAGATAGTTCTCGCCGAATGCGCGCTGCCCGGCCTCGGCAGCATCGATGACCTCTTGTGCTCCAAAGGTCTTGGAAACCGCAAGCAGCGCGATCTCCGCCGGATCGCGTTGCGCAGCGCGCGCCGCAGCAGCGATGCGCTGCTGCACGGCTTGCAAGTTGTCGGAGATTGAGGACATAATCTTTTTACTCAAGGCAATACTGAAGCTGGTATTGTGCAATTACTCACGGTCACCCATGGCAGCCCCAGGATTATAAATGGACATCTCCGAACTTCTCGCCTTCGCCGTCAAGAACAATGCGTCCGACCTGCATCTGTCGTCCGGCCTGCCGCCAATGATCCGGGTGCACGGCGACGTGCGACGCATCAACCTGCCGCCGCTGGAACACCGCGATGTGCACGGCATGATCTATGACATCATGAACGACGGCCAGCGCAAGGCGTACGAGGAAATTCTCGAATGCGACTTCTCATTCGCGATCCCGGGTCTTGCACGTTTTCGTGTCAATGCGTTCAACCAGGATCGCGGCGCTGCTGCCGTGCTGCGAACCATTCCCTCGAAGGTGCTGACGCTGGAGCAATTGAATGCGCCGAAGATCTTTACCGAACTGGCGCTGAAACCGCGCGGCCTGGTGCTGGTGACCGGCCCGACCGGCTCCGGCAAATCGACCACGCTGGCGGCGATGGTGAATCATTTGAATGAAACCGAATACGCGCATATCCTGACGGTCGAAGATCCGATCGAATTCGTGCACGAATCGAAAAAATGCCTGATCAACCAGCGTGAAGTCGGTCCGCACACGATGTCGTTCAACAATGCATTGCGCTCGGCGCTGCGGGAAGACCCGGATGCGATCCTGGTCGGCGAATTGCGCGATCTCGAAACCATCCGCCTTGCGCTGACCGCAGCCGAAACTGGCCACCTGGTGTTCGGCACGCTGCATACCTCGTCCGCGGCGAAAACCATCGACCGTATCGTCGACGTGTTCCCGGCGGAAGAAAAGGACATGGTGCGGGCGATGCTGTCGGAATCGCTGCAGGCAGTGATCTCGCAGACGCTGCTGAAGACCAAGGACGGCAACGGCCGCGTGGCCGCACACGAAATCATGCTCGGCACGCCGGCGATCCGCAACCTGATCCGCGAAGCAAAAGTTGCGCAGATGTATTCGTCGATCCAGACCGGCAGCAATATCGGCATGCAGACGCTGGACCAGAACCTGCTCGACCTGGTAAGGCGCAATGTGATTTCCCCCGGAACGGCGCGCGCCGCCGCGAAGATCCCGGAAAACTTCCCGGGCTAAAATACATCGATAGCGCAGGCAACCTGCCGCTGCGACCAAGGACGACAAATGGAACGCGATCAGGCCACCAAATTCATGCACGACCTGCTGCGGCTGATGCTCGGCAAGAACGGCTCCGACCTTTTCATCACCGCCGATTTTCCGCCGGCATTCAAGATCGACGGCAAGATGACACCGGTATCGAACCAGCCGCTGTCGCCCACGCATACGGTCGAGCTGGCGCGGGCGATCATGAACGACAAGCAGGCGGCCGAATTCGAATCAACCAAGGAATGCAACTTCGCGATCAGCCCGGGCGGACTCGGCCGTTTCCGCGTCTCCGCATTCGTGCAGCAGGGCAAGGTTGGCATGGTGCTGCGGACCATTACTACCGCGATCCCGAAACTCGAAGATCTCGGCGTGCCGGAAGTGCTGAAGGATATCGTGATGACCAAACGCGGGCTGGTCATCATGGTCGGCGCCACCGGCTCCGGCAAATCGACCACGCTGGCCGGCATGGTCGGTTATCGCAATGAAAACAGCTACGGCCACATCATCACGATCGAGGACCCGGTCGAATACGTGCACCCGCACCGGAACTCCATCATCACGCAGCGCGAAGTCGGCGTCGACACCGCGGACTGGTTCGCGGCGCTGAAGAACACGCTGCGCCAGGCGCCCGACGTGATCCTGATCGGCGAGATCCGCGACCGCGAAACGATGGACTATGCGATCGCGTTCGCCGAAACCGGCCACCTGTGCCTGGCCACGATGCATGCGAACAGCGCGAACCAGGCACTGGACCGGATCATCAACTTCTTCCCGGAAGAGCGGCGCGCGCAACTATTGATGGATTTGTCACTCAATATGAAAGCGATGATCTCGCAGCGCCTGATTCCGCTGAAAGACACGAAAGGCCGTTGCGCCGCAGTCGAAGTGATGCTGAACTCGCCGCTGGTTTCCGACCTGATCTTCAAGGGCCACGTGCACGAGATCAAGGAAATCATGAAGAAGTCGCGCGAGATCGGCATGCAGACGTTCGACCAGGCACTGTTCGACCTGTACGAGGCAGACAGGATTTCGTATGAAGACGCATTGCGCAATGCCGATTCGGTCAACGACCTGCGGCTCGCGATCAAGCTGCACGGCAAGGAAGCGCATGGCCGTGACCTGAGCAAGGGTACTGAACATCTGGGGATTGTATGACCAATATCTATGAATTCAGTGCGAACAGCCTGAGCGGCGCGCCGGTCGATCTCGGCAGCTATCGCGGCAAGGTGCTGTTGATCGTCAATACCGCCAGCAACTGCGGCTTCACGCCGCAGTACCAAGGACTGGAAGCGGTGTACCAGCAGTTCAAGGACAAGGGCGTGGAAGTGCTGGGATTTCCGTGCAACCAGTTCGGCAGCCAGGAGCCGGGATCGTCCGATGAAATTGGCGCGTTCTGCGAAAAGAACTACGGCGTGACGTTTCCGCTGTTCGCGAAGATCGACGTCAACGGCGACGACGCGCACCCGCTGTTCAAGCATCTGAAAAAGCAGGCGCCGGGACTGATGGGCACCGAGGCAATCAAGTGGAATTTCACCAAGTTCCTGGTGAAGAAGGACGGCACGGTGTACAAGCGCTATGCACCGCAGACCGAACCGAAGGAATTGATGCAGGACATCGAAAAGCTGCTCGCGGAATAACCGGGGTGCACGTTTCTAAGCGTGCACACCCAGCAGCTTCAATGCAAACGGCAGCAACAGGGCAGTCAACACGCCTGACACGCCCATTGCCAGCCCGGAAAATGCACCCATCTCCTCGCTGACCTGGAACCCGCGCGCGGTACCAATGCCGTGCGATGTAACGCCGAGTGCGAAGCCGCGCACGCCGTGGTCGTCGATCTTCATCAGATTGAAAATCCAGCGCGCGATCGTGGCGCCGAGCACGCCGGTCAGCATCACCAGCACCGCGGTCAGCGTCGGCAGGCCGCCGATTTTTTCCGACACGCCCATCGCGATCGGCATCGTCACCGACTTCGGCGCGATCGACAACACTGTCGCCGGCGATGCCCCGAGCGCCCACGCAACGAGCATCGCGGTCGCGATTGCCGACCCGCCGCCGAGCAAGGCGCTGCCCAGCAGCGCAAACCAGTTGCGCCTGAGCTTGTCGATCTGCAGATACAGCGGGATTGCGAGCGCGACCGTGGCGGGCCCGAGCAGGAAGTGCACGAATTGCGCGCCTGCAAAATAGGTCTTGTACTGCGTGTGGGTACTGGTAAGGATCAGCACCAGCAGCGTGACGGCGATCGCTACCGGATTGACCAGCGGATTGAAGCGGCTGCGCGCATAGATCGCATACGCAAGCTGGTAGGCGAGCAGAGTCGCGGTCAGCCACAGCAACGGCGAGGCCGACAGGTAAACCCAGATCTGGCTGAGTCCGGGCGTCATTTCTGCAACCAGCGCAAGGTCAGCGCCGTCACCACCAGCGACACGATGGTGCTGAGGATCAGCGCTGCAACGATCGGCAGCCATTCGGCAGCGACGCGCTGCGCGTGCACCATGATGCCGACCCCGGCCGGCACGAACAGCAGTGAAAGATGCTTGAGAAATTCCAGCGTGGTGGGCGCCAGTTGTTCGGCGGCGCCGCGCTTGATGAGCAGATAGCAGAACAACAGCAGCATGCCGATGACCGGCCCTGGTATCGGCAGGGAGAACGCATAGGCGAGGCTTTCGCCGAGCGTCTGGAATACGAGCAGGGTTGCGAAGGTTTGAATCATGCGTGCGATCTTGAAAATGAAACAGCCCAGTTTAACAAGCTCAAGATCGCAATGGAGAAATCAGGCGGGCCGGTGACCCGGTCGGTTACCGGTCCGTCCTGTTGTGCCGCACGTCCGGCACGGTTTCGATATCAGAAACGAAAGCGGGCGCTTGCGCTGCGCGGCATCCGGTTTTTCACTGCGTCGAATGCGTAAACGCCGCCGATGGCAAGGGCGGAGATGAATCCGGCGACCAGGACAGGAGCGATGATCATGACAGTTTCCTTTCGGTGATTGACTTTCTACGGTCACAGTATAGAAACCATCCAGTTATTAATCTAATTGTTGTTTACGATATCCGGATATTCGAATTTGGAATATCTATCCGGTGTTTACCCTGCCCTGGACAACGCATTGTCCACCAGTTCTATCCAGTGCGTGACCGGCATTTCCGTTCCCGATTGCAAATGCGTCAGGCAGCCGATGTTGGCAGAGACGATCATTTCCGCTCCGGTTGCCTGCAGCTTCGCGAGCTTGTTGTCGCGCAATTGATACGCCAGTTCCGGTTGCAGCACCGAATAGGTGCCGGCCGAACCGCAGCACAAATGGCTGTCCGCGCAAAGCTGCACGTCGATGCCGAGCGCGCGCAATACGCTTTCCACCTTGCCGCGGATCTGCTGGCCGTGTTGCAGCGTGCAGGGCGGATGCCAGGCGATACGCTTGGTGATTTTTCCACCCAGTTTTTGTTGCAGTTCCGCTTCATGCGCCGGCAGCAATTCGCTCAGATCCCTGGTCAACGCCGAAATGCGCTGTGCCTTGGCCGCATAGGCCGGATCATGCGCGAGCAGGTGGCCGTATTCCTTGACCGTCACGCCGCAGCCGGACGCGGTCATCACGATCGCTTCCACGCCGGCTTCGACATGCGGCCACCACGCATCGATGTTGCGGCGCATGTCGTCCAGCCCGCCTTCCTGGTCATTCAAGTGATAGCGGATCGCGCCGCAACAGCCGGCCTTCGAAGCAACAACCAGCTGTATGCCGAGCGCGTCCAGCACGCGCGCTGTCGCGGCGTTGATGTTGGGCGCCATCGCCGGTTGCACGCAACCATCCAACAGCAGCATCTTGCGCGCGTGCTGCGCGGTTGGCCATGCGCCAGCGTCCTGTCTGGCAGGCACCTTGTTGCGCAAGGTCTTCGGCAGCAGCGGACGCACCAGCTGCCCGGCCTTCATCGCCGGCGTAAACAACCATTTGCGCGGCAGGGTTTCCTTCAACGCGGTACGCACGATGCGCTGCGATAGCGAACGCGGCACCTGCTGCTCGACGATCTTGCGGCCGATGTCGACCAGGCGCCCGTACTGCACGCCGGATGGACAGGTCGTTTCGCAGTTGCGGCAGGTCAGGCAGCGATCGAGGTGGGTTTGCGTTTTCGCGGTCGCCGGCCTGCCTTCGAGCACCTGCTTCATCAGGTAGATGCGGCCGCGCGGACCGTCGAGCTCATCGCCCAGCAATTGATAGGTCGGACAGGTCGCGGTGCAGAAACCGCAATGCACGCATTTGCGCAGAATCGCATCGGCTTCTTCGCCGTCGCGAGTGTTCTTGATGAAATCGGCGAGATTGGTTTGCATGATTACAGATCGTCGTACATCCGGCCCGGATTGAATATGCCGGCCGGATCGAAGGTGTTTTTCAGCTTGCGGTGAATCGCGGCAACGGCCGGCGCGAGCGGATGGAATACGCCGGCACTCTTGCGGCCGCCGCGGAACAGCGTGGCATGTCCGCCGACCTGCTGCACGATATCGCGTATCGTCGCCGCATCGACATCGGTGCGCAGCCAGCGCTGTGCGCCGCCCCACTCGATCAATTGTTCGCCTTTCAACGCCAGCGGCGGCATGTGCGATGGTAGCGAGAGGCGCCATAACGGATCCGTCTCGGATGCCGCGGTAAAGAATTCGTTTGTCTGGTTGCGCAGGTCGCGCCAGAATGCATCGGCATGCGGCTGCGCTTCACCGCCCATTTTCCGCGCGGCTGCGTTGACCGCCGGCTCCGAACCGGACAAGCGCACGATCAGCACGCCGCCATGCCAGGCACTGGCCGATATCGGCAGCGGCTGCCCGCCCCAGCGGTTCAATTGCTCGATCGCCTCGGTTTTACGCATCGCGAAGCGCAAGGTGGTTTCGAAGAACGGCCGCGGCAATACCTTCAGCGACACTTCGAGAATCAGGCCGAGCACGCCGAGCGAGCCGGCCAGCAGCCGGGACACATCATAGCCGGCGACGTTTTTCATCACCTGTCCGCCGAAGCGCAGCACTTCGCCCTTGCCATCCATCAGCACCGCGCCGAGCACGAAATCGCGTAGTGCGCCGACCGCTTGCCGCCGCGGACCGGACAGGCCGCTTGCGACGACGCCGCCGATGGTCGAATCCGGGCCAAGTTGCGGCGGTTCGAAAGCCAGCATCTGGTTATGCTGCGCCAGTTTTTCTTCGATCTCGGCCAGCAGCGTGCCGCAGCGCGCGGTAATCACCAGCTCGGTCGGATCGTAGGCGACGATACCGCTGTAGGCGCGCGTGTCGAGCAAGCTGCCTTGCAGGTTTTGACCGTACCAGTCCTTGCTGCCGCCGCCGCGAATGCGCAGCGGCGTCTTGCTGACAGCTGCCTCGACGATGCGCGATCTGAATTGTTGAAGTACCGGGTCCATTTTTTCCTGCGGCGGCATGCCGTCTTGATGTTCAGCGGGCAGTGTGAAGATAGATCAGAATCGATCGGCGATGAAATCGGGCATCAGAAGCGCGGCAGATCGGCGAACTTCAACTGGCCGCGTTTGACATGCATCTTGCCGTACTCGGCGCAGCGCTGCAGCGTCGGAATCGCCTTGTCCGGATTCAGCAGAAAGGCGGTATCGAATGCGCGCTTCACGCCCATGAATGCATCGATTTCCTTCGGCGAAAACTGCACGCACATCGAATTGATCTTCTCGATGCCGACGCCATGTTCGCCGGTGATGGTGCCGCCGACTTCAACGCACAACTCGAGAATCTCCGCACCGAACAATTCGGCGCGGTGAAATTCGCCTTCCTGGTTGGCATCGAACAGGATCAGCGGATGCAGATTGCCGTCGCCGGCATGGAACACGTTCGCGCAACGCAAGCCGTACTTGCCTTCCATGTCGGCAATGCGCGTCAGCACCTCTGCCAGCCGCTTGCGCGGAATGGTGCCATCCATGCAGTAATAATCGGGCGAAATGCGGCCTGCCGCCGGAAACGCATTCTTGCGCCCGGACCAGAACTTCAGGCGCTCGGCTTCGTTCTGCGATACCGCGATGGCGGTGGCGCCGGAATCTTTCAGCACCGCGCTCATGCGCGCGATCTCTTCCTCGACCTCTTCCGGCATGCCGTCCGATTCGCATAGCAGGATCGCTGCGGCATCGGTGTCATAACCGGCCTGCACGAACGGCTCCACCATGCGTGAGGATGTCTTGTCCATCATTTCCAGGCCGGCTGGAATGATGCCGGCCGCAATCACGTTCGCCACCGCATCGCCGCCCTTCACCACGTCGTCGAACGAGGCCATGATGACGCGCGCCAGTTGCGGCTTGGGAATCAGTTTCACCGTTACTTCGATCACCACGCCCAGCATGCCCTCGGAGCCAATGAACACCGCGAGCAGGTCGAGGCCGGGCGCATCGAGCGCGCCGCTGCCGAGTTCGACAATCTCGCCGTCTATCGTCACCATGCGCACACGCAGCACGTTGTGGATGGTCAATCCGTATTTCAGGCAATGCACGCCGCCGGAATTTTCAGCGACGTTGCCGCCGATCGTGCAGGCGATCTGCGACGATGGATCGGGCGCGTAGTACAGGCTGTGCTGCGCGGCCGCCTCCGAAATCGCGAGATTGCGCACGCCAGGCTGCACGACGGCGGTACGTGAATACGGGTCCAGTTTGAGGATATTGTTGAATTTCGCGGTCGACAGCACCACGCCGTCGGCGATCGGCATCGCGCCGCCGGACAGCCCGGTGCCCGCGCCACGCGGCACGATGGGTACCGCCAGCCGGCGACAGGTGTTCAGGATGTCGACCACCTGCGCTTCGTTTTCCGGCAGCGCCACCACCATCGGCAGCTGCCGGTACGCGGCAAGCCCGTCGCATTCGTAGGGGCGGGTATCTTCTTCGTTGAACAGCACGCAGCCGGCCGGTACGACAGCACGCAACGCCGCAGCCACTTCGCGTTGGCGTGCGATGCTGAATTGAAGTTCGGAAGGGGCGTTCATTATCGGTTCCTATCGCGTCCGGCAGGGATAAAAAGAGTGTATCGAAATCCCGCTCTCCGCGGGCGCGGAAACAGGCACGCGGCGCTTGAAAAGCTTTGCCGTCGGCGATGAAATCTTTTCACGCCCCCGGTTCGACTGGCGTTTTATACGTGCAAGAACGGAAACGGCGCCGAATAGCGGACGAACGCCGCCGCCGGTTTACAGGTTGCGAAACGTCGTCAGCATCCATTCAACGAAGGCGTCGACTTCCGGCCGCTGGCGCACATGCTGTTCATACACCATGTAATACGCATGCGGCGGCGTTGTCAGTTGCACATCGTCGAACAATTGCACGATTTCGCCGTCTGCAATCAGATCCTGCGCGAAATGCTTGCGCGTCAGCCCGACACCATATCCATGCCGGACGGCTTCGAGCAACAGGCCGAGATCGTCCAGCCGCAGCCCGGATGATGGCTCCGGCCAATCCAGTCCCGCCACCTCGAACCACGGCTGCCACGGTTCCAGCGCCGAACGCAGCAGCGTCGCCTTCTGCAGATCGGACGGCACCTGCAGTCCGCCGATCTGTTCAAGATAGCGCGGATTGGCGACCGCAAAAGTCGGTTCCTCGAACAGCTTTTCGGTCACGATGTCCGGGTATTTCCCGCCGCCGAAACGCACCTCGACGTCGCTCTCCGACAGGCTCAGGTCGTACAGCGGCACCGACAGAAACAGGTCGAGCACGATCTCCGGATGCAGCGCAGTGAATTCCGCCAGGCGCGGCACCAGCAGGCAGCGCGCGAAAGTCGGCGTCACCGTGAGCTTGATGCGCGGCTGGGCCGGCACGCTGCGATGCGGCAGCGGAAACTCGCTCAGCGTGCGCAGCGCGGCGCGCACCACATCCAGGTAGCGGCGCCCGAATTCCGACAGCCCGACCGTGCGACCATCGCGCAGGAACAGCCGCTCGCCGACGAATTCCTCCAGCAACCGTATCCGATGCGACAACGCCGACGGCGTGATGCACAGCTCTTCCGCCGCGATCGCAAAAGAACCGTGGCGGGCCGCTGCTTCGAATGCGGACAGTGCGTGAACCGGAGGCAGGCGTGTCGCCATGGGAAATGCTTAACGTAAGTTGATGAGGCCCGATTCGGCTTGAAAACCGTAGCGAGCGGCGCAAGCTCGGATCGAGAAGCGCAGCCGTACTGGCGTACGGCGAGCATCGCAGGTCCGAGATTGCGGCGCGCAGTAGGTCTGCGGGCCGAATCCCCTACCAGTGGAGGATTTTACCGGGGTTCATGATGTTCCTGGGATCAAATGCGTGCTTCAGAATCCGCATGGTCTCGATCGCCCCTTCGCCGTGTTCCTGCACCAGAAAATCCATCTTGTGCATGCCGACGCCATGCTCGCCGGTACAGGTGCCGTCCATCGAAATCGCGCGCGCCACCATGCGCTCGTTGATGCCTTCGGCCTTCGCGACATCGGCCGGATCATGCGGATCGACCATCATCAGCACATGGAAATTGCCGTCACCGACATGGCCGATGATCGAATAGATCATCTCGTTCTTTTCGCAATCGGCCTTGGTATCGAGAATGCATTCGGCCAGCCGGGAAATCGGCACGCAACAATCGGTCGTGATCGCGCGGCCGCCGGGCCGCATCTGCAGCATCGCGAAATACGCGTTGTGCCGCGCAGCCCACAGTCGCGAACGGTCTTCCGGCCGTGTCGCCCATTCGAAGCCGATCGCATTGTATTCCGCCGCGATTTCCTGCACCTGCTGCGCCTGCTCCTGTACCCCGTGTTCGCTGCCGTGGAATTCGAACAGCAGCAACGGCTTTTCCGGCAAGCCCAGCTTGTCGTGCGCATTGATCGAGCGCACGCTGTTCTCGTCGAGGAATTCGACACGGGCAACCGGCACACCCATCTGTATGGTCTGGATCACCGTGTTCACCGCGTCGGCGGCGCTCGGGAATGAACAGACGGCGGCGGAAATCGCTTCCGGTTGCGGATAAAGCCGCACCGTCACTTCGGTAATGATGCCCAGAGTTCCTTCGCTGCCGACGAAGATGCGCGTCAGGTCGTAGCCCGCCGACGATTTTTTCGCGCGCGAGCCGGTCTTGATGATGCGGCCGTCCGATGTGACGACCGTCAGCGTCAGCGTGTTTTCGCGCATCGTGCCGTAGCGCACTGCGTTGGTGCCGGACGCGCGCGTGGCCGCCATGCCGCCCAGCGATGCATCGGCGCCCGGATCGATCGGAAAAAACAGGCCGCTATCCTTGATCTCCTGATTCAGTTGCTTGCGCGTCACGCCTGCCTGCACGGTCGCGGTCAGGTCTTCGGCGTGCACCGCGAGCACCTGGTTCATCTGCGACAGGTCGATCGTGACGCCGCCGCGCAAGGCCAGCACATGCCCTTCCAGCGAGGTTCCGGTGCCGTATGGAATGATCGGCACATCATGACTGCTGCAGAGTTTCACCGCTTCGGCGACTTCGTCGGTGGTCTGCGCGAACACGACCGCGTCGGGCAGCATCGGATCGTACGAGGATTCATCGCGGCCGTGATGCTCGCGCATCGCCTGCGAGGTCGACAGCCGATCGGAAAACAAGGCTTCGAGCGCAGCCAGCAGTTCCGCGGGAAGCGGTTTCTTCACAGCGTCGAGCCGGGCGGGATGATTCATGATGGTCTCCTTTTTTTTCGATTCTACTCCGCGCGCGCTGCTGTTGCCGATCAGCGCGCGAATGACAGACTGGCGCGTGTTTTTGCCGTATCCTTCCCTCTTGTTAATCTCATTCAGACAGACGACCATGGGCAATCGACTTTCGAAAATCGCCACTCGCACCGGCGACAACGGCACCACCGGACTGGGCGACGGCAGCCGCGTCGGCAAGGACAGCCTGCGGGTGCATGCAATGGGCGATGTGGACGAATTGAATTCCCACATCGGCCTGCTGCTATGCGAAGACATGCCGCCGGCATTGCGCGAAGAATTGATTTCCATTCAGCATGATCTGTTCGATCTCGGCGGAGAATTATGTATTCCTGGCTACACGCTGATTACCGAGGTGCATGTCGGGCGGCTCGATGGTTTGCTGGAGAAATACAACGCCGGCCTGCCGCCGCTGAAGGATTTCATCCTGCCCGCAGGCGCGCGCGCGGCCGCATTGGCACATGTATGCCGCACCATCTGCCGCCGCGCGGAGCGTGCCATCGTCAGCCTCGGCAACAGCGAAACAATCAACGACAATCCGCGGCAGTACATGAACCGGCTGTCGGACCTGATGTTCGTGTTGTCACGAGTGCTGAACCGTTATGCGGGCGGCGACGACGTGTTATGGGAAAAGGACAGGAAGCGGGATGCCGGCAGCGACGCTTGACATACGGCAAAGCCGATCCATCGGCAAATAAAAAAGCGACGCAGATGCGTCGCTTTTTTATTCGGCCAAACGGCTTTACCGCGCCCGTTTTTCGTCCCGCTTGTCGCACTCGATCAAAGCATATGCGGAGTGGTTGTGTATCGACTCGAAGTTCTCGGCTTCCAGCGTATACGCGGCGATCCGCGGGTCGGTATTCAGCATGCCGGCCACGTCGCGCACCAGGTCTTCGACGAACTTCGGATTGTCGTACGCGCGCTCCGTGACGTATTTTTCATCCGGCCGCTTCAGCAGTCCATACAGTTCGCAGGAAGCCTGCTCTTCGATTCTCGCGATCAGTTCATCGACCGGCAGATCGACGTCCGCCAGCAGCGCGCTGACGGTGATGTGCGAGCGCTGGTTATGCGCGCCGTACGCGGAGATTTTTTTCGAGCACGGGCACAGACTGGTCACCGGGACCATCACTTTCACCGTGATTTCCGCGATACCTTTTCTGATTTCCCCGATGAAGCCGACTTCATAATCCATCAGGCTTTCGACACCCGACACCGGCGCAACCTTGTTGATGAAATACGGAAACGACAATTCGATGCGGCCGGCATCGGCGTCCAGCAAGGCGGCCATCTTTTGCAGCAGCGAACCGAACTTCGCGACATCGAGCGGCGTGCGATTGTCTTCCAGCAGCGCGATGAAACGCGACATGTGCGTGCCCTTCTGTTCCTGGGGCAGGTGCACATACATGTTCCAGGTGCCGACCGACGGCTGCACGCCGCTGGCGGTCTGCACCACGATCGGATAGCGCACGCCCTTGACGCCGACGCGTTGAATCGACAAATGCCGGGTATCGATCGTGCTTTGCACGTCGGGTATCGAATGAAGCGTCAGATCGCGGGTATTCATCGCATCGCCTGTAATTTTTTACGGCCGAGCGACCGCAAATGCATGGTTAATTGTTGACGACGAGGCGTGGTTCGCCCTTGTCGAATCGCTTCCTGATCGCGGCGGCGATGCCTTTCGCATCCAGTCCGCACGCAGCAAGCAGTTGTCCTGCGTCTCCGTGGTCGATGAATCTGTCTGGCAGTCCGAGATGCAGGATCGGCTTGACGATACCGGCCTCCGCCAGCGCTTCTGCTACCGCGGAGCCGGCGCCGCCCGTGACCGCCCCCTCTTCCACGGTAACCAGCGCGTCATGCATTTGCGCAAGCTGCTTTACCAGCTCGACGTCGAGCGGCTTCACGAACCGCATGTTGGCTACCGTCGCATTCAGCTCGTCTGCCGCCGCGATACTCGGCGCAACCATGGTGCCGAACGCGAGGATCGCGATGCCTTTGCCCTCGCGCCGGATCTCGCCCTTGCCGAATGGAAGAACCTGCAGGTCTTTGCCGACCGCGGCGCCGATACCGGAACCGCGCGGATAGCGCACCGCTGCCGGCCCCTGGTATTGGAAAGCGGTGGACAGCATGCGGCGGCACTCGTTTTCATCTGACGCGGCCATGACCACCATGTTGGGAATACAGCGCAGATAGGCGATGTCGTAATTGCCGGCATGGGTTGCGCCGTCCGCACCGACCAGTCCCGACCGGTCGAGCGCGAAAGTGACGTCCAGGTTCTGCAGCGCCACGTCGTGAATCAACTGGTCGTAGGCGCGTTGCAGGAAAGTCGAGTAGATCGCCACGACCGGCTTCATCCCTTCGCATGCCAAGCCACCGGCGAAGGTCACCGCATGCTGCTCGGCAATGCCGACGTCGTAATAGCGATCAGGAAAGCGCTGCTCGAACTGCACCATGCCGGAGCCTTCGCGCATGGCCGGCGTAATGCCGATCAGGCGCTTGTCATGCGCGGCCATGTCGCACAGCCAGTCGCCGAACACCTGGGTATAGGTGAGCTTGCCGGCAGCTGCGGGCTTGATGCCCTCGGCCGGATTGAATTTTCCCGGGCCGTGATACAGCACCGGATCGGCTTCGGCCAGCTTGTAGCCCTGCCCCTTGCGGGTGACTACATGCAGGAATTGCGGACCTTTCAGGTGCTTCAGGTTCTGCAGCGTCGGAATCAGCGAATCGAGGTCATGGCCGTCGATCGGGCCAATGTAGTTGAAGCCGAATTCCTCGAACATGGTGGCCGGCACCACCATGCCTTTCGCATGTTCTTCGAAGCGTTTGGCCAGCTCCAGCATCGGGCCCGGCAACACCGACTTGCCGACGTTTTTCGCGGTCGCGTAGAACTTGCCCGACATCAGGCGCGCCAGGTAGCGGTTGAGTGCGCCGACCGGCGGCGAGATCGACATGTCGTTGTCGTTCAGGATTACCAGCAGGTTGATGTCATTGCAGACGCCGGCGTTGTTCATCGCTTCGAACGCCATGCCGGCGGTCATCGCGCCGTCGCCGATCACCGCGATCGCATGCCGGTTTTCGCCCTTGGTTTTGGCCGCCAGCGCCATGCCGAGCGCCGCCGAAATCGAGGTCGACGAATGCGCGGTGCCGAAGGTGTCGTACTCGCTTTCGTCGCGCCGCGGAAAACCGGACACGCCGTTCAGCTGGCGCAGCGTATGCATGCGATCGCGCCGCCCAGTCAGGATCTTGTGCGGATAGGTCTGATGGCCGACGTCCCAGACGATGCGGTCGTCCGGCGTATTGAACACGTAATGCAGCGCGATCGTCAGTTCCACCGTGCCGAGATTGGAGGACAGATGGCCGCCCGTCTTCGACACCGAATCGAGCACGAATGCACGCAATTCGTCCGCCAGCGGCTTCAACTGCGTCCGCGGCAATTTGCGCAGGTCGGCGGGGTCGTCGATATGTTTGAGCAAGTCCATGAGGTTTTACCTGGTTAAGCTTTCCGCTGCACGATCAGATCGGCGATCTCGCGCAGGCGCTGCGCCTTGTCTCCGAATGGCATGAGCGCGGCATGCGCGTCATTCCGCAATTTTTCGGCCAGATTCTGCGATTCCCGCAGACCGAGTATCGATACGTAAGTGGGCTTGTTGTCCGCAGCATCCTTGCCGGCGGTCTTGCCCAGCGTGGCCGAATCGGCCGTCGCGTCGAGCACATCGTCGACCACCTGGAACGCAAGACCGACCGCATGCGAATACGCGTCCAGCGCGACCGCTTCGCGCTCGGACAACGCCTTGCCGCTCCATGCGCCGAGCAGTACCGCTGCGCGCAGCAAGGCGCCGGTTTTCAGGCGGTGCATCTGCTCCAGGTCGGATAGCGACAACGACACGCCGACACTGGCCAGATCGATGGCTTGACCACCGCACATCCCGGTCGAACCCGCTGCTTGCGCCAGCAAACGGATCATCGCCAGTTGGCGAGCCGGATCATCAATGCTCCCGCTTTCCGCCAGCACCAGAAAGGCTTGCGACTGCAATGCATCGCCGACCAGCAATGCCGTAGCATCATCGTATTTCACATGCACGGTCGGCTTGCCGCGCCGCAGCGCGTCATCGTCCATGCATGGCATGTCGTCATGCACCAGTGAATACACATGAAGCATCTCTATCGCCGCCGCCGCGCGCGCCAGCGCAGCCGCGTCGGCGTCGAACAGGGCGCCGGCCGCAAATACGAGCAATGGCCGAACCCGCTTGCCGCCGTCGAGCGCCGCGTAACGCATCGCCTGGTGCAGCCGCGCGGGCAACGCAGCCGGTGCCGGCAAAAAAGCGTCGAGCGCAGATTCCATTGCCGACTGGACGCTTTTCATCCAGACGTCAAATGCGGGCGCGAGCATCATTCGTCCGCCTCGGGCGCGGGTTCGGCGGCGAACGGCTTGAGCATGTCGCCTTCCAGCACCTTGACCTGGCTTTCCACCTTGTCGAGCTGTCCGCTGCAGAACTTGACCAGTTCCGAACCACGCTTGTAGGCGGCAACCGCTGCTTCCAGCGGCAATTCACCCGCTTCCATTTGCGCGACCAGTTGATCCAGCTCCGCCATCGCATCTTCGAACGACGCGGGCTGCCCGGCAGGCAGGGGTTTCTTTGACATAGTGGGCAAAATTGAAGTGTAGCCCGTTATTTTAGAACAAACCATCTGACACAGTTGAGAATCAGAAATCGGATCTGTGCGATTTCCGGCTTCGACGTCCCGCAGCGGTAGCGCTCGCCGCATGTCACGATTTCATATTGGGCAATAAAAAAGTTACCGGTTTTGCCTGTCCGACTCAGCCTCTCCCCGATTCGGCAGCAACTATTGGTTCCTGTCAGAAAAGCATTCCTTTCCAGGAAACCACCGATAAAGGCGAAATATCTGCCGCGGCTCGCGAAATGCCGCATCGGGTATAATTGTCAGTTCTGTCCAAAATTTCCGTTTCATCTTATTTGAATACTGGTTTTTGCGGATTCTTTCTCTCTTAGGTTGGTGCAAATTAATTTGGGGGTGGGGATGTCCGATCTGGCTAATGTGGCCAAGCTCGCGCGCTCCGACGCGCAACTTCCGGTCAACGTCTACTTCGACGACGCGCTGTTGCAGCAGGAAATCAGGCAACTTTTTCATCAGGGCCCGCGCTATGCCGGTCATGAACTGATGGTCCCGAACGCCGGCGATTACGCGACGCTCGCATGGGAAAACGAAGGTCGCATGCTGGTGCGTAATGCACATGATATCGAACTGTTATCGAACGTCTGTCGCCATCGGCAGGCCAAGATGCTCGACGGCCGCGGCAATACGAACAATATCGTCTGTCCGCTGCATCGCTGGACCTACGATCTCAAGGGTGAACTGATCGGCGCGCCGCATTTCGGCGAAACGCCGTGCCTGAACCTGTCCAGGACGCCGCTGCAACGCTGGAACGGCCTGCTGTTCGAACAGAACGGTTTCGATGTTGCGCAAACCATGGGACGGCTCGGCGTCACCAAGGACCTCGATTTCAGCGGCTACATGCTGGATCACGTCGAAGTGCACGAGTGCGACTACAACTGGAAGACCTTCATCGAGGTCTATCTGGAAGACTATCACGTCGAGCCTTTCCATCCTGGCCTCGGCAGCTTCGTCACCTGCGACGACCTGCGCTGGGAATTCGGCGAGCATTACAGCGTGCAGACGGTCGGCGTCAACCACGCGCTGTCCCGCTTCGGCACACCGAAATACAAGAAATGGCAGGAACAGGTCCTCAAGTTCCGCAATGGCGTGGCGCCGCCTTACGGCGCGATCTGGCTGACGCTGTATCCGAACATCATGGTCGAGTGGTATCCGCATGTGCTCGCGGTATCGACCGTGTGGCCGAAAGGCCCGCAAAAGACGGTCAACGTGGTCGAGTTCTACTATCCGGAAGAAATCGTGCTGTTCGAGCGCGAATTCGTCGAAGCCGAACGCGACGCCTACATGGAAACCTGCATCGAGGACGACGAGATCGGACTGCGCATGGACGCCGGCCGCCGCATCCTGCTGGAGCGCGGCGTCAGTGACGCCGGCCCGTACCAGTCCCCGATGGAAGACGGCATGCAGCATTTCCACGAGTGGTATCGGAACCGTATCGACGTCTAGAAGACGGGCTGTTCGACGAACGGTCCGCCTCCCCCATTCTCCGCCCCACTCCACGCTTTCCCGACCTCCATGCAATCGCTCTGGATGCTGTTTGCCGCTTTTGTTTTTTCCATCATGGGCGTATGCGTCAAGATGGCCTCGGACATGTATTCGATTTCCGAGATCGTGATGTACCGTGGCATCGTGGGCGTCGCCTTCCTGTTCGGATTGATCTTGCTGCGCGGCGGCTCCTTCAGGACGCCATTGATCTGGCATCACCTGTGGCGCGGCATCGTGGGCATTACCGCGGTGTGGCTCTGGTTTTATTCGCTCGGCAAGTTGCCGCTGGCAACCGGCATGACGCTCAATTACATGGCACCGATCTGGATTGCCGCGATCCTGTTCGGCGCCGGCTGGTGGCGCGGTCAAAACCGGTTTGAATGGAAACTGGCGGCCGCGATCGGATTGGGCTTCGTCGGCGTGACGCTGCTGCTGCGGCCCGCCATTCACGCGGATCAATGGCTCGCCGGCCTGGTCGGCCTGGCATCCGGCGTGTTGTCCGCGCTGGCTTACCTACAGGTCCGCAGGCTCGGGCAGATGGGCGAGCCGGAATATCGGGTGGTATTTTATTTTTCATTGACCGGCCTGGTTGCCGGCCTGCTCGGCATGCTGGCCAGCCCCGGACTCGACGGCGCGCGCACTTCGGTGTTCCATCATCACAGCAGCAAAGGTCTGCTGCTGTTGCTGGGAATCGGCGTCAGCGCGACGGTCGCGCAAATGGCGATGACGCGCGCCTATCGGTTGGGAAAGACACTGGTCACCGCCAACCTGCAATACACCGGCATCGTGTTTTCCAGCCTGTGGGGCGTGCTGCTGTGGCAGGATATACTGGGTGCTTTCAGCTGGCTCGGCATCGCCGTCATCCTCGGCAGCGGTATCGCAGCCACTTATTACAATACGCGCAGCATCGCTGCGCCCGCCGGCCTCGTGCCAGTAGCCGAAGCAAACGATCCGATCGCGACGGAAGTGTAGAGGGAAAAATGGAATACACCACGCTGATTTCCGCGACTGAACTGGCGCCCCACCTGCAGGATCCGAACTGGATCCTGATCGATTGTCGGCATGACCTGACCAACCCGGACGCCGGCCGCAACGCCTATGCCGCCGCGCACGTTCCCGGCGCCCGGTTCGCGCATCTCGACACCGACCTGTCCGACAAATCGCCCGGATCGAACGGCGAATTCCGCGGGCGCCATCCGCTACCCGAGCGCGACGTCTTTATCGAGACGCTGCGCCGCCTCGGCGTCAACCACGGATCGCAAGTCATCGCCTATGACGCGCATGGCGGCATGTTTGCCGCTCGCCTGTGGTGGATGTTGCGCTGGGTCGGACACAATGCGATAGCGGTACTCGACGGCGGCCTGCAAGCATGGCAGGCACTTGGCCTGCCGTTGTCGTCCGAACCGGCAACGAAACCGCACGGCAACGTCGAACCGCATGCATCGAACATGCATCTGGTGAGCGCCGATGATGTGCTTGCCAATCTGAAAAGCGCGGCACGGATCGTGATCGATGCCCGCTCGCCGGACCGATTCCGCGGCGAGAATGAAACGCTGGACCCGGTGGGCGGCCATATTCCCGGAGCGAGAAACCGCTTCTTCAAGGACAACCTGCAACCCGATGGCCGCTTCAAGCCGGCCGACCAGTTGCGCGCCGAATTCAGTGTGCTGATCGATGCGCCGCAGGCCGCCATCATGCAATGCGGGTCCGGCGCCACCGCCTGCCACAACCTGCTGGCGATGGAAATCGCCGGCTTGTCGGGCGCGGCACTTTACGCGGGCTCGTGGAGCGAATGGTGCGCCGACCCGGCGCGCCCGGTCGCAACCGGGCCAGCCTGACGCATCAGCCTTACTTGTGCGCGTGCCCGGTCAGGAACAGCACAAGCGCAATGCCGACGGCAATCAGGACGATCTGCGGAATCGTTTCGCGCACTGTCGCGCGCCGCTGCATCTGCGGCATCAGATCGCTGACCGCGATATAAATGAAGCCGGACGACGCGAACACCAGCACATACGGAATCCAGCCGGTCGCCTGCCCGAGCATGACGTAACCCAGCAAACCACCTATCACCGCCATCAGGCTGCAGATCAGGTTGTACGCGTAAGCACGGGCGCGGCTGAAACCGGCATTCAGCAGCACGATGAAGTCGCCGATTTCCTGCGGGATTTCATGCGCGATGATCGCGAGGCCAGTAATCAATCCGAGATTCGGATCGGCGAGAAAGGCTGCCGCGATCAGAATGCCATCGGTGAAATTATGCAGGCCGTCGCCGACCAGAATCATCCAGCCGGCCTTGCCCGCCTCGTGCGCGTCGTGTCCATGCACATGGCCGTGGCCGTCACCCTCATAGTGGTGCGAATGGCGCAGCACTGCAAATTTCTCCAGCAGGAAAAAACCGAGCAATCCGCCCAGCAAGGTCGCGAACAGCGCATGCGCGTCGGCCTGCGACTCGAACGCTTCCGGCAACGCGTGCAGCAGCGAGGTTGACAGCAGGATGCCGACCGACAGGCTGACCATCCGCTCGACCATTTTCGACAGCAGCGCGAACGAAAAAACCGCCGCCGCAGAAATGCTGACGACGCCCGCAATCGTCGTGGCGAGCAGGATGGATAACAGGGTGGAGTGAATTTTTGGCCCCTCAAATTGCAACAAAGTTGCAAATTAAAGCACAGACAGGCTGTTTCGGCAAATATTCAGGCGAGAAAACCGTACATCCGACATGGAAGCAGGCACCGCACGTTGACGCGATGTCCGGCGGATTATCGCAATGCTGTGGAACGGCCGGATTTTCTATACGCCGTGCGCCTTGAACCATGCAAGGCAGCGCTGCCAGCCTTCTTTCGCATCGGCTTCAACATAGCTGGGCCGGTAATCGGCGTGAAATGCGTGGCCGGAATTCGGAAAGATCACGAACTCGGATTGGTTCTGCCCTTTCGCCAGCTCGGCTTTCATCCGATCGACCGTATCCAGCGGAATACCGCTGTCCTTGCCGCCGTACAAACCGAGCACCGGCGTCTTCAGGCCGGCCGCGATGTCGATCGGCTGCGCCGGCGCGAGCGGCGTCTTGTTGCCGACCAGCCGGCCGTACCAGGCGACGCCGGCCTTCACCTTCGGATTGTGCGCCGAGTACAGCCAGACGATGCGTCCACCCCAGCAGAAACCGGTAATGCCGATCCGGTCGAGATTGCCGCCGTTATCCCCGGCCCAGGCCACGCAGGCATCCAGGTCATCCATCACTTGCGGATCAGGCACTTTCGAAACGACTTCCTGCATCAATTCCGCGACCGTGCCGTAGGCGCCCGGATCGCCTTGTCGCACGAACAAGTCCGGCGCGAGCGCGAGATAGCCCTGCATCGCGAAGCGGCGCGCCACGTCGGCGATATGCTCATGCACACCAAAAATTTCCGACACGACCAGAATCACCGGCAGATTGGTCTGGCCCTGGGGTTGTGCGCGGTAGGCCGGGACTTTCTGCCCCTTCACCGTAATGATGACCTGACCTGCAGTCAGGCCTGCGGTGTCGGTATGAATCACGCTTTGCGCAGCCACCGGCATTACCGCCGCCGCAAATCCGGTACCCAGCACGGTCTTCAGGAAATCGCGGCGCTCCAACTTGTCGGGCAGCGGCGTTTTTGCAATCAGGCTTTCACAATCTTCTTCCAGATACGACATGACACGCCTCCAGAAAAGGGGACACTGTTGAATGGGCAATTGCTGCGACGATCGTTGCGTGGAGCGGGCACACGCAAGCGTCGTGAATCAATGTGCCTCGTCCCAGTTGCTGCCGATCCCCACTTCGGCGGTCAGAGGCACTTTCAGTTGTGCGACGCTGCTCATCAACTCCGGCAGCTTCTGCTGAATATACGGCAATTCGGTCTGCGGCACTTCGAGCACCAGTTCGTCATGCACCTGCATCACCATCTTCGATTGCAGGCGCTCGCCTTCCAGCCAGTCCTGCACCGCAATCATCGACAACTTGATCAGATCGGCAGCGGTGCCCTGCATCGGCGCGTTGATCGCCGCGCGTTCGGCGGCCTGGCGACGCGGGCCGTTCGGCGAATTGATCTCGGGCAGCCAGAGCCGGCGGCCGAACACGGTTTCGACATAGCCGCGCGCCTTTGCCTGCGCGCGCGTGTCGGCCATGTATTGCGCCACCGCCGGATAACGCTGGAAGTACCTGTCGATATACATCTGCGCCGCCGCGCGCTCGATGCCAAGATTGCTGGCCAACCCGAAGGCGCTCATGCCGTAGATCAAACCGAAGTTGATGACCTTCGCATAGCGCCGCTGCTCGCTGCTGACGTCCGCCGGTGCAACGCCGAAAATCTCGCCAGCGGTCGCGCGGTGGATGTCCTCGCCTTCCGCAAACGCGCGCAACAGATTGGCGTCACCCGAGATGTGCGCCATGATGCGCAGCTCGATCTGCGAATAGTCGGCCGACACGATCACGCTATCCGGCGGCGCAATAAACGCTTCGCGGATACGCCGGCCCTCGGCGGTGCGTATCGGGATGTTCTGCAGGTTCGGTTCATTCGAGGCGAGCCGCCCGGTCACGGCGACGGCCTGCGCGTAATTGGTATGCACGCGGCCGGTGGCCGGGTTGACCATTTTCGGCAGCTTGTCGGTATAGGTCGACTTCAGCTTCGCCATGCCGCGATAGTCGAGCAGGATTTTCGGCAGCGGATAATTTTCCGCCAGCTTTTGCAGCACTTCTTCGTCGGTGGACGGGGTGCCGGACGGCGTTTTCTTCACCACTGGCAATTGCAGTTTGTCGAAAAAAATTTCGCCGATCTGCTTCGGCGAATTCAGGTTGAACGGCTGGCCCGCCAGTTCGTACGCCTGCTTTTCCATCTCAAGCATGCGCTTGCCGAGTTCGTGCGATTGCGCGCTCAGCAATTGCGCATCGATCAGCACGCCGTTGCGCTCGATCTTTTGCAGCACGACCGAGGTCGGCACCTCGATCTTCTGATAGACGAATGTCAACCCTGCGTTTTCCTCGATATGCGGCCACATCGCCTGGTGCAATTGCAAGGTGATATCGGCATCTTCGGCCGCATACTCGGTCGCACGCTCCAGTGCCACCTGATCGAAACAGATCTGCGATGCGCCCTTGCCGCACACCTCCTCGAAGGTGATCGTCTTGCGGTCCAGATGGCGCAGCGCGAGACTATCCATGTCGTGACTGCGATGCGACTCGAACACATACGATTCGAGCAGCGTGTCATGCGCGATGCCGCGCAACTGCACACCATGGTTCGCGAAGATATGGCTGTCGTATTTCAGGTGCTGGCCGACTTTCGGCTTGCCGGCGTCTTCCAGCCATGGTTTCAGTTTTTCCAGTACCCGTTCACGTGACAACTGCGGCGGCGCATCCTGGTAATTGTGTGCCACTGGAATGTAGGCGGCGATGCCGGGCGTGCAGCATAGCGAGATGCCGACCAGCTGCGCACGCATCGGGTCGAGCGATGTGGTTTCGGTATCGACCGAGGTCAGCGCTGCGGCATTGATCGTCGCCAGCCAGCGGTCGAGTTGCTCGTCGGTCAGCACTGTTTCGTATTCGGTCGTCGTGACGGCGGCGGCAGGATCGAACAGATTCACCTGCGGCGCGCCGTGATGGACTTGGTTCGCCGGCCGCACGCCGTTAGCGGATTCACCGCTCAGTTCGCGCAGCCAGGTCTTGAAGCCATAGCGCCTGAAGAAATCGATCAGCACCTCATTGTCGGCCGGCTGCGCGACCAGCGACTCCGGGATCGTCTTCATGTGCGCAGACAAATCGCAGTCAATCTTGACCGTCAGCAGTTCGCGCGCCTGCGGCAACCAGTCGAGTGCCCGCCGCAGGTTTTCGCCGACCGCGCCGCCGATGTCCTTCGCATGCGAGACGATTTCATCCAGCGTACCGTATTGCGTCAGCCATTTGACAGCCGTTTTCGGCCCCACCTTGTCGACGCCCGGCACATTGTCGACACTGTCGCCGATCAGGGTCAGGTAATCGACGATGCGCTCCGGTGGCACGCCGAATTTCGCGATTACGCCGGCCCGGTCCAGCTTTTCGTTGCTCATCGTGTTGATCAGCGTGACATGCTCGTTCACCAGTTGCGCCAGATCCTTGTCACCGGTCGAGATCACTGCCTGCATTCCATGCTCGACTGCCTGCACCGCCAGCGTGCCGATCACGTCGTCGGCCTCGATACCGTCGACCATCAGGATCGGCCAGCCGAGCGCGCGTACCGCTTCATGGATAGGCTCGATCTGCTTCGCCAGGTCTTCCGGCATCGACGGCCGGTGCGCCTTGTATTCGGGGTACAGGTCGTCACGAAAGGTTTTCCCTTTTGCATCGAATACACAGGCAATGTATGCTGCTGCATAGTCATTGCGCAGCTTGCGCAGCATGTTGATCATGCCGTGGATTGCGCCGGTCGGCGTGCCTTCGGGACTGCGCAGATCGGGCATCGCGTGAAACGCGCGGTACAGGTAGCTGGAACCGTCAACCAACAACAGGGTTTTATTCATATGGTGTCAAAGGGAAAAAACGTGCCGCGTCTGCGGCAGGTGGCCGACATCGAACGCGCAACGACGAAAAAGGCGCGCGAGTCGTGGCATATGCTCACGATTATGGCAGAGTTTATCGAGTCGACCGAACGCCTGTCCGAGTTGCGGCCGGCGGTGTCGATCTTCGGATCGGCGCGCATCAAGGCCGACAACCCGGACTATGCGAAGTGCGTCGACCTGGCGCGCCGCCTGTCCGACGCGGGTCTCGCGGTGATTTCCGGCGGCGGGCCCGGCATCATGGAAGCTGCCAACAAGGGAGCGTTTGAAGGCAAATCGTCTTCAGTCGGGCTGAACATCGAATTGCCGCACGAACAAGTCACCAATACCTGGCAGGATATTTCGATCAATTTCCGCCATTTCTTCGCGCGCAAGGTGGCATTCGTCAAATATGCGGACGCGTATGTGGTGATGCCCGGCGGATTCGGCACACTCGATGAATTAACCGAAGTGCTGACGCTGATCCAGACCGGCAAATCGCGCCGCATTCCGGTCATCCTGATGGGCACTTCGTTCTGGAAAGGCTTGCTCGACTGGTTCCGCAAGCAGATGGTGCCGAGCGGCATGATCGACGCGAAAGACCTGGAACTGGTGCAGGTGATCGACGAACCGGCCAATGTCGTCGACGCAATCTTTGCCTTTTACGAAGCGCGCGGCGAGTTGTTGTCAGCCGACCAGGGCAAGGAAACCGGCGCCTACCTTTAACACAGGATTTCCGGAATTTACCGGGACGGTTTGCTAGAATGTCATAGAAAGAGAGCCCATCCTCTCGCGTTTAAACAATATATCAAAAATATCATGCGCACATTCGAGGTTCGGCACATCGTCATTGCTTGCGTGGCCGCTTGCGCAATCCCTTTCCCGGCTGGCGCCCAGCCGGCACCGGACAACGCCGCGCCACCGCCGCCGCAACTGGAAAAACTGGAGGAAGGCACGCCTCCGGCAGTAACCATTCGCAAGCCGGAACAACGCAGCACGGTCACCGAAAAACGCGCGCCCGGCGGCAAGGTGACTGAAATAAAAGTCACCAGTGGCAAAAGCACGTATTATCTGAAGCCGAACGATCCGGCCGGCAGTGCCGCTCCCGGAGATACGCAGGGCAGTACGAACCGCGGTGCGCAATGGGAAGTGATGGAGTTCGATCTCGGACGCCACGCGCAGCAAAAGAAGGAAGAGCAGGCCGCCGAAGCCGCTCCGACGCCGCCCGAGCAAGGCGCAGCACCAGCCGGAAAGAAATAGCCAGCTCCCGACCGCCGACTTTATTTTCGACCCTCCTCTTTTTCGATTTCGCTCATGGCAGTATTCACCCCGGTCAGCCTGGAAGACCTCGTGCAATGGATGACCCAGTTTTCCCTCGGCAAGCCGCTCGCCGTCAAAGGCATCTCCTCCGGCATTGAAAACAGCAACTTTTTCATCACGACCGAAGCCGGCGAATTCGTTCTGACGATCTTCGAACAGCTCACATTCGAACAACTGCCGTTTTACCTGCACCTGATGCGCCACCTGGCCGAACGCGACGTACTCGTGCCGGCGCCTGTCGCCAACAGGCAGGGCGAAATCCTGCATGCATTGCACGGCAAACCGGCTGCGATCGTGAGCAAGCTGGATGGCAGCTCGCAACTTGATCCGAGGCCAGTGCATTGCGCGGCGGTCGGCGCGATGCTGGCGAAAATGCATCTGGCCGGACAGGATTTCGGCATTCGCCAGCCGAACCTGCGCGGTCTCGACTGGTGGCGCGCGACGACGCCGGTGGTGTTGCCGCACCTGCCGGAGAACGCGCGACACATGCTGCGCGCCGAAATGCATTTTCAGGAGACGTACGCGACCTCGCCGGATTGTCAGCGGTTGCCGCGCGGACCGATCCACGCCGACCTGTTCCGCAATAACGTGATGTTCGATGGCGAACGCCTGACCGGTTTTTTCGATTTCTATTTCGCCGGCTGCGATGCCTGGCTGTTCGATGTCGCAGTGACGGTCAACGACTGGTGCATCAACGTCGACAATGGCGCTCTCGATCAGGCGCGGCTGCGTGCACTGCTCGATGCCTATCATGCGGTACGGCCGTTCACCGAGGCCGAGAAAGCGTCCTGGCAGGCAATGCTGCAAGCCGGCGCGTTGCGTTTCTGGTTGTCGCGGCTGTACGATTTCTACCTGCCGCGCGAAGCGGAAATGCTGACGCCGCACGACCCGACCCATTTCGAGCGCATCCTGCGCCAGCGTATCGACAACCCGGCTCCCGCCCTGTTCTGACATGGAAAATCTGCCTGCACGTGCCGGCTGGCTGTGGGTCAAGGAAGGCTTTGCGCTCTTCCGCAAGCAACCCGCGGAAACCGCAACGCTGTTCCTGAGCTACATGTTCCTGATGCTCGCAATCGGCATTCTGCCGCTGATCGGCCAGATCCTGCCGATGCTGCTGGTGCCGGTGTTTTCAATGGCATTCATGCAGGCGTGCGCGAATATCGAGCAAGGGAAAAAGGTGTACCCAAACCTGCTGCTGACCGGTTTCCGGTCGCCTGCGTTGCGCAAGCTGCTGCAGCTCGGCATGCTGTATCTGGCCGCCGCGGTGCTGGCGATCGCGGCATCGGCACTGATCGACGGCGGCGCCTTCTGGCAAGTCATGAGCGGCCAGGCGGAGCTCGATCCCGAGGCGGTGCGCAACTCGGGCATGTCGCTTGCGATGCTGTTTTCCGCCGTCGTGTACATACCGGCGGCGATGGCATTCTGGTACGCCGCGCCGCTGATTGCATGGCAAGGCATGGGCGTCGGCAAGGCGATTTTCTACAGCTTCTTCGCGGTACACAAGGCGCGCAAGGCCTTCCTGGTATACGGACTCGCGTGGGCGTTGATCGGCGTGCTGGTGCCGGCCGTCGTCACCAGCATCATCGCGCTGCTGATATCGCGGCCGATTGTCGTGATGATCGTGCTGCTGCCGCTGTCGCTGATACTCACCGTAGTGATGTATTGCTCTTTCTATCCGACCTACACGGCCATCTTCGGTCGCCCCGAGCCAGCGACGCCGCCCGCCTGAGCGGATGTCCTCGCATCCGGCCTTAGGCCTTCGCAGTTTCCAAAAAGAAACTGATTGCCGCTATACTTCCAGCAAGTCCGCCAGCTCCCGTCGGCATGCGAAGGAACTCCCATGATCAAGAAAATCGGCATCAGCCAGCTCAAGGTCGGCATGTATGTCCACGACCTGAGCTGTAACTGGATGGAACACCCGTTCGTTCGCAATCGCCTGCTGATTTCATCGGACAACGAGATACGGAAAATCATCGAGGCCGGCATCCACGAACTGTATATCGATACCGACAAGGGTCTCGACGTGAAGGATGCGCCAACGGCTGAACAGGCGCAGCAGGCTCTGGAACGGGAAATGCTCGACATCGCCAGCCGCCAGCCGGCACTGCCGCAGCGTGTATCGGTCACCGAAGAACTGGCGCGCGCGCGGCAGGTCAAGAACCAGGCGCATCAACTGGTGCGTACCGTGATGCATGACGCGCGGCTGGGCAAGGCGATCGAACTCGACCAGGTCGAACCGGTGGTGCAGAACATTACCGAATCGATCCTGCGCAATCCCGGCGCGCTGACCGGCCTGCTGCGCATCAAGAACAAGGACGACTACACCTTCCTGCATTCGGTCAGCGTGTGTACGCTACTGGTCGCGTTCTGCCGCTCGGCCGGCATGGATACCGCGCTGACGCGCCAGGCGGGCCTGGGCGGATTGCTGCACGACACCGGCAAGGCGTTGGTGCCGGATGAAGTGTTGAACAAGCCGGGCCGCCTGACCGACGAGGAATTCGAGATCATCAAGAAGCATCCGAAGGATGGTTACGAGATCCTGCTGCAGACGCCGCAGGTCGGCGAAATTCCGCTCGATATCACGCTGCATCACCACGAGCGGATGGACGGCAGCGGCTATCCGGACAAATTGCCCGGCGAACAGATCAGCACGCTGGCGCAGATGGCGGCGATCGTCGACGTGTACGACGCGATCACCGCCGACCGCTGCTATCACAAGGGCATGTCGGCGGCCGAAGCGCTGCGCAAGATCTACGAATGGAGCAAGTTCCATTTCAATCCGCAGCATGTGCAGGCGTTCATGCGCTGCGTTGGCATTTTCCCGGTCGGCACGCTGGTGCTGCTGGAGTCTGGCCGGCTCGGCGTGGTGACCGAACCGCACGAAACCAATCTGCTGGCGCCGAAGGTGAATGTGTTCTTCAGCACCAAGTCGAACACTTATATCAAGCCGCAGGAAGTCGATTTGGCGAAACCGCTCGGCATGGGCGGCGGGGACAAGATCGTCAGCCATGAATCGCCGGAAAAATGGCGTGTCGATCCGATGAAGTTTTTCAGCCTGGCGTAGGGCAGGCGTATCAGGCGTAGCGTGGACACAAAGTGCCCGCGCTGCTCATCAAGGGTTGGTAACCCGCTCCAATTTCGCGATATTCAGGTCCAGCAGTTTCATCCCGTGCCGGCCGAAATTGATATGTGCGCGGGTATTGGTGCCGCCGCCTTCAAGATTGACGATCACGCCTTCGCCGAACTTCTGGTGCGACACCGTCTCGCCGATACGCCAGCCGGCATCCTTCCTGTTGAAATTCTGCGCAATCGCGTTCGCCCCGGCTTCCGGCGCTTCGTCCCACGCCGACTTGCGATGGCCGAACCATTGATGCTGCACCTTCGGCGACAGCCATTTCAGCGCTTCTTCCGGCAGCTCGTCGAAAAAGCGTGATTTCATGTTGTAGCGAGTCTGACCGTGCAGCATGCGGGTCTGCGAAAAGCTCATATAGAGCCGTTTCTTCGCGCGCGTGATCGCGACATACATCAGCCGCCGCTCCTCTTCCAGCCCGCCCTCTTCCTTCGCGCTGTTCTCGTGCGGGAACAGGCCCTCTTCCAGTCCGGTGATGAACACCGCGTCGAATTCCAGCCCTTTCGCAGAGTGCACTGTCATCAATTGCAATGCATCTTGCCCGACCTGCGCCTGATTGTCGCCTGCTTCCAGCGATGCGTGCGACAGGAAGGCCGACAGCGGCGACATCACGTTCGACAACGGCGCGTCGGCATCGAGCACTTCATCGCCATTCGGCAGCGGCGTGCCAGCCAGCGGTCCGCTCTTCGGACCGAGGAAAGCCGGCGCATCGATGCCAAAACCTTCTTCAGACACGAACAGCATCGCCGCGCTCACCAGTTGCTCCAGGTTTTCGATGCGGTCCGCGCCTTCCTTTTCATTCTGGTAGTGCGGAATCAGGCCGCTCATGTCGAGCATCACCTGCACCATTTCCTGCAGCGGCAGGTTCTGCGTCTCGAAGCGCATGCCTTCGACCAGCTTCACGAACGCGCCGAGCGAGCTGCCGGCCTTGCCGGCGACATACGGCACTGCCGCGTACAGCGAAATGCCGTACTGCCGCGCCGCGTCCTGCAACTGCTCGATCGAGCGCGCGCCGATGCCACGCGTCGGAAAGTTCACGACGCGCAGAAACGCCGAATCGTTGTGCGGGTTATCCATCAACTGCAGGTAGGCGATCGCGTTCTTGATCTCGGCGCGCTCGAAGAAGCGCTGGCCGCCGTAAACGCGATACGGAATGCCGGCGCTGAACAACGTGTGCTCGATCACGCGCGACTGCGCGTTCGAGCGGTACAGGATCGCAATCTCGCTGCGCGCCGCACCTTCGCCGATCAGGCTCTTCGCCTGCTCGATCACCCACTGCGCTTCCTGGATATCGCTGCTCGCTTCATAGATGCGCACCTGCTCGCCATGGCCGGCATCGGTACGCAGGTTCTTGCCGAGGCGCTTGCTGTTGTGCGCGATCAGCGTGTTCGCGCTATCGAGAATATGGCCGTGCGAGCGATAGTTCTGCTCCAGCTTGATCAGGTTCTGTACGTGGAATTCGCGCTCGAACGCAATCATGTTGCCGACGTTCGCACCACGGAACGCGTAAATACTCTGATCGTCGTCGCCAACCGCGAACACCGCATTGTGTTCGCCGGCCATCAGCTTCAGCCAGTTGTATTGCAGGTTGTTGGTGTCCTGGAATTCGTCGACCAGGATGTGCCGGAAGCGCGACTGATAATGCTCACGCAACGGCTGGTTGCGCATCAGCAGTTCATAGGTGCGCAACAGCAGCTCGGCGAAATCGACTACGCCTTCGCGCTGGCATTGCTGGTCATAGAGTTCATACAGCTCAACGAACTTGCGGTTGTAGTCGTCGTTCGCCTCGACATCCTTCGCGCGCAGCCCTTGATCCTTCGCGCCGTTAATGAAATACATCAGGTTGCGCGGCGGGTACTTTTCATCGTCGACGTTCAGCGATTTCAACAAGCGCTTGATCGCCGACAACTGGTCCTGCGAATCGAGAATCTGGAAGGTCTGCGGCAACGCCGCGTCGCGGTAATGCGCGCGCAACAAGCGATTGCACAAGCCGTGGAAAGTCCCGATCCACATACCGCGTGTATTGATCGGCAGCATTGCCGACAAACGTGCGGTCATCTCCTTCGCCGCCTTGTTGGTAAATGTCACCGCCAGCACACCCGCCGGCGACACTTGCCCGGTCTGGATCAGCCATGCAATGCGGGTGGTCAACACACGAGTCTTGCCGGAGCCGGCGCCAGCCAGAATCAGCGCCGATTGTGCGGGCAAAGTAACTGCAGCGAGTTGTTCGGGATTGAGATTGTGAAGAAGATTTTGCATCCACAGATTATAGCCGCGCAGACAGCGCGGCCGCGGCTGATATCTGCTGTTGCCAGCCGCGCAAGATGACGACCAAATACAAGTTTCTTGACGGGCAATAGCGGCGTGCTGATAATCAGGATACTTTCGCGTTTTCAAACACATCACATGTTTATCGTTTCCGCCCACCGCGCCACTGCATCGAGCTTCATCGCTCGTACGCAGTCTTGCGCGTCCGGCAACGATAAATCGAAAAAACAGTCGCTCATCTGACCGGGGCGCGCTGTCCCGTCAGGTGGGCTGACAGGACAGCAGACGCAAAGGCCGAATCCCTCCTCTGTATCCGCATACTTGCAAACCTTCCTGGCGGTGACCTGTCGGTCAAGCAATGGGAGTTTGCAATGACAAGTTTTACTGGTATCTGGGTGCCTTTGGTCACCCCGTTTCACAATGGCGAAATTGATTTCCCGGCACTGCATGCGCTGGCGCGCCGCATCGCCGATGCCGGCGTGGCCGGCCTCGTTGCCTGCGCCTCGACCGGCGAAGCCGCGTCGCTCGACGATGACGAACAACTGGCGGTGCTCGATGCCATATTGAAGGCGGTTCCCGGCTGCCCGATTGTGATGGGCCTGGCCGGCAACAACCTGGCGCATCTGCTCGAACAACAGAAGCAGATTCAGCGCCGTTCAATCGCCGGACTGCAAGTGCCGCCGCCATACTACATCCGGCCCTCACAGGCTGGCGTGACCGAGTTCTTTCGCATGATCGCGAATGCGGCAACCGTGCCGATCATCCTGTATGACATTCCGTATCGCACCGGCGTGGCGATCGAGCGCACAACATTTCAACTCCTGGCACAGCATCCGCGCATCGCCGCAGTGAAGGATTGCGGCGGCAACCAGGCCACCACCATGGCGCTGATTGCAGAAGCCGAGTTGGAAGTGTTGGCCGGAGAAGACCAGCAGATTCTTTCAAGCTTGTGCCTCGGCGGCAGCGGCGCAATTACTGCCGCCGCGCATATCCGGCCGGACTGGTATGTGCGGATCGCACAATTAGTGGCGAAGGGTGAACTGGGGGAGGCACGAACACTGTTCTATCGTTTGCTGCCGTTGATCAGGCTGCTGTTCGAAGAGCCGAATCCCGCGCCATTGAAAGCGGCGCTGGCAATGATGGGAGAGATGCGCGATGAAGTGCGCACGCCGATGCAACCGGCGTCCGCTGCACTCAGGGAGCGGCTGACGCCGTTGCTGAAACAACTCGACTGCGTGTGACGCTAATCCCGGAACAGTTCCGTGAAGCGGCGCGCCGCCGCTTCCGGATCAGTCGCCATATAAACGCTGCTGATCGCGGCCACCATGTTGGTGCCTTGCGCGACCAGCGGCGCGGCATTTTCCGGCGTCATGCCGCCGATCACGACATTCGGCAGCGGGATTTCCGCTTTTGCCTGCGCGACGATCTCCGGTGGCGTGCTGACTTCGTATTTCTTCACGCGCGACGGATAGAAGCCGCCGAACGCGACATAGCTCGCGCCGGCCTGGTGCGCATCGCGCGCGAGATCCATGCTGCCGTAGCAGGAAGCGCCGACGATTTTCGCCGGGCCGACTGCGGCGCGCACTTGCGCCACGCTGGCGTCGGTGCCACCGACGTGAATGCCATCCGCATCGAGTTCGATGCACAGGTCGACGAAGTCGTTGATGATGAACGGCGTTGCATAACGGCGGCAGAGTGCCTGGAGTTGGACCGCCTGTTGCTTGCGTAACTGTGCATCGGCAGTCTTGTGCCGGTATTGCAGCAGCGCCGCGCCGCCGCGCAATGCTGCCTCGCTCACGTCCAGCAGCTTCTGCGTATCGTCCCAGTCGGGCGTGACAAGATACAGTCCTTTCATGCGGCATCCTCGATAGAAATCCGGCGTTCCGGAATTCGCTGTCCATCGGCGATCGCATATGCCGACAACAACGCCTGGTGACAATAAGCCTGCGCGGCTTCGAGCGCTTCGACCATCGGCTTGCCGCATGCCAGCAGCGCGGCGATCGCCGATGCCAGCGTACAGCCGGTGCCGTGAAAGCTGCCGTCGAGGCGCGGCCAGCACCACGTACGATGATCGTCTTGATTGAACCAGCTGTTCCGCACATTCGCACCATCGCCATGGCCGCCCTTGATCAGCACGTTCGGGCAATGCCGCAGCAGCATCCCGGCCTGCGCGTCGATACATGACTCGCCGCCGCACAGCCGCGCCGCTTCCGGCAGATTCGGCGTCACGATACTGGCCAGCGGCAGCAGCGGCATGATGGCCTGCATCGCGTCATCGGCTGACAATGCATCACCGTGGCCGCTTGCCAGCACCGGATCGAGCACCACCGGCAAGCCGGGCCGGCGCTGCTTCAATGCGCCGATGATGCCGGCAATCGCTTCCGCATTCGCACGGTTGCCGACGATGCCGATCTTGATCGCGGCGACGTCGATCTTGTCGATCAGTGCCTGCGCCTGCCGCCGCACCAAGTCGGCCGCGACCGGCTGTACGTTGTATACCCGGTCGTTGTCCTGCACAGTCACTGCGGTGACGACCGACAGCGGATGTGCGCCGAACGCGGCAACTGCCTGAATATCCGCCTGCAGTCCCGCCCCGCCGCTCGGATCGGAGCCGGCAAAGATCAGGACCGACGGACGCATCACGTTGCGCGCCCTGCCATCGGCGACGACGGCGACGCGGCAAATTTCTTTGGAATGCGGCCGGCCAGATACGCTTCGCGGCCGGCTTCGATCGCCAGCTTCATCGCGCGCGCCATCCGGATCGGGTCGCGCGCCCCGGCGATTGCGGTATTCATCAGCACGCCGTCGCAACCGAGCTCCATCGCGATCGCTGCATCCGATGCGGTGCCGACGCCGGCATCGACCAGCACCGGCACCTTCGATTGCTCGATGATCAACGACAGGTTCCACGGATTCAGGATGCCCATGCCGGAACCGATCAGCGATGCCAGCGGCATGACCGCGACGCAGCCGATCTCTTCCAGCATCTTCGCCTGGATCGGATCGTCGCTGCAGTAGACCATCACATCGAAGCCGTCCCTGACCAGCGTCTCGGCGGCTTTCAGCGTTTCCGGCATGTTAGGGAACAGCGTCTTTTCATCGCCCAGCACCTCCAGTTTCACCAGCTTGTGGCCGTTCAGCAGTTCGCGCGCGAGCTGCAGTGTATAGACCGCATCCTTCGCGTTGTAGCAGCCGGCGGTGTTGGGCAGGATCGTGTATTGCGACGGCGGCACCACGTCGAGCAGGTTCGGTGCTGTCGGGTCCTGGCCAATGTTCACGCGGCGGATCGCTACGGTGATGATTTCGGCGCCGCTGGCTTCGGTTGCGGCGCGGGTTTCTTCAAGATCGCGGTATTTGCCGCTGCCGACCAGCAGGCGGGAGCGGTAGGTTTTGCCGGCAATGGTGAGGTCTTCGGGTTGTATTTGATTCTGTGAGTTGCTCATAAATCCTCCGCTTACTACTCCTTCCCCCTTGCAGGGGGAAGGTTGGGATGGGGGTAGAGTGGTTAAGCAACGCTCGTATTTAATCAAGCGCACTACCCCCACCCTAGCCCTCCCCCTGCAAGGGGGAGGGGACTTTACAACGATGTTTCAACCGCCGCCAATCGCGCGCACGATATCGACCCGATCGCTCGGCTGCAGTACGCGCTGCGGCCACTGCTGCCGCGGCACCACCTCACGATTGATCGCGACCGCCAATGACTTATTCACCAAATCCAGCGATGCAATCAAGTCCTGCACGTTCACGTTCTCTGCAATCGGATGCGGCGTACCGTTCAGTTCGATTTCCATGACCGGCTCTTACTGCTTGCGATAGATTTCCGCGCCGCTCTTGACGAATTCGACCGCCTTGACTTCCATGCCCTTCTTCAGCGCCTGTTCGTCCGAGATGCCTTGCGCCGCCGCATAGTCGCGCACGTCCTGCGTGATCTTCATCGAGCAGAAATGCGGGCCGCACATCGAGCAGAAGTGCGCGACCTTGGCCGAGTCCTTCGGCAAGGTCTCGTCATGAAAATCGCGCGCCTTGTCCGGGTCGAGGCCGATGTTGAACTGGTCTTCCCAACGGAATTCGAAGCGCGCCTTCGACAACGCGTTGTCGCGAATCTGCGCGCCCGGATGACCCTTCGCCAGGTCAGCTGCGTGCGCGGCCAGCTTGTAGGTGATGATGCCTTCCTTCACGTCCGCCTTGTTCGGCAGGCCGAGGTGTTCCTTCGGCGTCACGTAGCACAGCATCGCAGTGCCGTACCAGCCGATCATCGCGGCGCCGATGCCGGAGGTGATGTGGTCGTAACCAGGCGCGATGTCGGTGGTCAACGGGCCCAGCGTGTAAAACGGCGCTTCATGGCACTGCTCCAGTTGCAGGTCCATGTTTTCCTTGATCAGGTGCATCGGTACGTGCCCGGGGCCTTCGATCATCACCTGCACGTCGTGCTTCCACGCGATCTGCGTCAGTTCGCCGAGCGTCTTCAACTCGCCCAGTTGCGCTGCGTCGTTCGCATCGTAGATCGAGCCGGGACGCAGGCCATCGCCGAGCGAGAACGACACGTCGTAGGCCTTCATGATTTCGCAGATGTCTTCGAAGTGCTCGTACAGGAAGGATTCCTTGTGATGCGACAGGCACCATTTCGCCATGATCGAGCCGCCGCGCGACACGATGCCGGTCATCCGGTTCGCGGTCAGCGGCACATACTGCAGGCGCACGCCGGCGTGGATCGTGAAGTAATCGACGCCCTGCTCGGCCTGCTCGATCAGCGTGTCGCGGAAAATTTCCCAGGTCAGGTCTTCGGCCTTGCCGTTGACCTTTTCCAGTGCCTGATAAATCGGCACGGTGCCGATCGGCACCGGCGAATTGCGGATGATCCATTCGCGGGTTTCGTGGATGTGCTTGCCGGTAGAGAGATCCATCACGGTGTCGCCACCCCAGCGGATCGCCCAGGTCATCTTTTCGACTTCCTCGCCGATCGACGAAGTCACCGCCGAGTTGCCGATGTTGGCATTGATCTTCACCAGGAAATTGCGGCCGATGATCATCGGCTCGATTTCCGGATGGTTGATGTTCATCGGAATGATCGCACGGCCGCAGGCGACTTCGGAGCGCACGAATTCCGGCGTAATCTCGGCCGGAATCGCCGCACCGAAGCTTTGCCCCGGATGCTGGCGGCCCATCAGGTCGGCCAGTTTCTGCCCCATCGGGCCGGAGGCTTTCAAGCCTTCCAGGTATTCCTTGCGCCGCATGTTTTCGCGGATCGCGACATATTCCATTTCCGGCGTAACGATGCCTTTGCGCGCGTAATGCATCTGCGACACGTTCTTGCCCGGCAATGCGCGGCGCGGCTTGCGATGCAGGTTGAAGCGCAGCTCGGACAGCTTCGGATCATTCAGCCGTTCGACGCCGTATTGCGACGACGGACCGGCCAGTTCTTCGGTATCGTTGCGCTCGGCAATCCAGCCGGCACGCAACGCCGGCAAGCCGGAGCGAATATCGATTTTCGCTTCCGGATCGCTGTACGGGCCGGACGTGTCATACACATAAATCGGCGGATTCTTTTCCGCGCCGAACGAGGCCGGCGTGTCGGACTGGCTGATCTCGCGCATCGGCACCTGGATGTCCGGACGCGAACCTTCGACGTAGATCTTGCGGGAATTCGGCAGCGGGTGGATCGCGGCTTCGTCCACCTTGGCGGTGGCGGCGAGGAATTGGGGATTGGCGCTCATGTTGTTCCTTTGCTTATCAGAAAAGCGAAGGAACATCGGAAGTGGAAAACAGAGGCAATTCCGATTGCTTCCCTTCGCTGGCATTATCCAGATCAGGTTCAAGGGTATTTCTCACCCGGCGGCTCGGTCATCGTAAGCCAGCCAGGACCCCTAGCGTTGTGCCGCCTCAAGGCGACATTCGCAGAATTATACGCCCGCCCGGGCGTTACTCGTTAGTGACGTCCTTTATAATCACTAGTTTCGCAAAAACATAAGTCAAATCATGGAATTAGCCAAGTCTTTCGAGCCCGCCGACATTGAAAAGCACTGGCGCACCGAATGGGAACAGCGCGGTTACTACACTGCGACCACCGACGCCGACAAACCTGCGTTCAGCATCCAGTTGCCGCCGCCTAATGTGACCGGCACGCTGCATATGGGACATGCTTTCAACCAGACGGTGATGGACGGCCTGACCCGCTATTACCGTATGCGCGGCTACAACACCGCGTGGATTCCCGGCACCGACCATGCGGGCATCGCAACGCAGATCGTGGTCGAACGGCAGCTCGACGCGCAAAAAATTTCGCGCCACGACCTCGGCCGCGAGAAGTTCCTCGAAAAAGTGTGGGAGTGGAAAGAACATTCCGGTTCGACTATCACTGGCCAGATGCGCCGCCTCGGCGCCTCCACTGACTGGAGCCGCGAATATTTCACGATGGACGCGAAGATGTCCAAGGCGGTCACCGAAGTGTTCGTGCGACTGTATGAACAGGGCCTGATCTATCGCGGCAAGCGATTGGTGAACTGGGATCCGAAACTGCTGACCGCGGTGTCCGACCTGGAAGTGGTGTCGGAAGAAGAAGACGGCCATATGTGGCACATCCGCTATTCGCTTGCCGACGGCAGCGGCCATATCACGGTCGCCACGACGCGTCCGGAAACGATGCTGGGCGACGTCGCGGTCGCAGTCGATCCGACCGACGAACGTTATATCCATCTGGTCGGCAAGATGCTGAAGCTGCCGCTGACCGATCGCGAAATTCCGATCATTGCGGACGACTACGTCGACAAGGAATTCGGCACCGGCTGCGTGAAGATCACGCCGGCACATGACTTCAACGACTATGCAGTCGGACAGCGGCACCAGCTCGCACAGATCAGTATCCTGACGCTGGACGCGAAGATCAATGAAAACGGCCCGCCGAAGTATCAAGGCCTGGACCGCTACGACGCACGCAAGCAGATCGTCGCCGATCTCGACGCGCAGGGCTTGCTGGATCTAGTGAAACCGCACAAGCTGATGGTGCCGCGCGGCGACCGCACTGGTGCGGTCATCGAACCGATGCTGACTGATCAATGGTTCGTTGCGATGAGCAAGCCGGCGCCGGAAGGCACGTACTTCCCCGGCAAGTCGATCGCTGAAACCGCACTCGACAAAGTCGCAAACGGCGACATCAAGTTCATCCCGGAAAACTGGACCACCACCTACAACCAGTGGCTGAACAATATCCAGGACTGGTGTATCTCGCGCCAGTTGTGGTGGGGCCACCAGATTCCGGCATGGTACGACGACGAGGGCAACATCTACGTCGCGCGCAATGAGGAAGACGCGAAAGCGCAGGCCGGAGGCAAGAATATCACGCGCGATAACGACGTGCTCGATACTTGGTTCTCGTCCGCATTGGTGCCTTTCTCCACGCTCGGCTGGCCGCAGGAGACGCCGGATTACAAGATGTTCCTGCCGTCGTCGGTGCTGGTGACCGGCTTCGACATTATCTTCTTCTGGGTCGCACGGATGGTGATGATGACGACGCATTTCACCGGCAAGGTACCGTTCGAGAAGGTCTACGTGCACGGCCTCGTGCGCGACGCCAGCGGCCAGAAGATGTCAAAATCGAAGGGCAATACGCTCGACCCGATCGACTTGATCGACGGCATCGACGTCGAATCCCTGGTGAAGAAGCGCACCACCGGCCTGATGAATCCGAAACAGGCGGAAAGCATTGCCAAGGCCACCCGCAAGGAATTCCCGAACGGCGTTCCCGCGTTCGGCACCGATGCATTGCGCTTCACGATGGCCAGCTACGCCTCGCTCGGTCGCAACATCAACTTCGACCTGAACCGCTGCGAAGGTTATCGCAATTTTTGCAACAAGCTGTGGAACGCAACCCGCTTCGTGCTGATGAATACCGAAGGCAAGGACTGCGGCTTTGACGCGGCAAGCTGCGGCGAAGGCGGCCGCGATTTCTCGCAGGCCGACCGCTGGATCGTGTCGCTGCTGCAGCGGACCGAGGCCGAAGTGGAGAAAGGCTTCGCCGACTATCGTTTCGACAACATCGCATCGGCGATCTACAAGTTCATCTGGGATGAATATTGCGACTGGTATCTGGAAGTCGCGAAGGTGCAGATCCAGAACGGCACCGAAGCACAACAGCGCGCCACGCGCCGAACGCTGCTGCGCGTGCTGGAAACGGTGCTGCGCCTCGCGCATCCGATCATCCCGTTCATCACCGAACAGTTATGGCAAAAAATTGCGCCGATGACCGACCGCCAGCTCGATCCCGCCGGCGAATCGATCATGCTGCAGCCGTATCCGATGCCGAATGCGGAAAAGATCGATGCGGCGGCGGAAGCCTGGGTGGCGCAACTGAAAGCGCTGACCGATGCCTGCCGCAACCTGCGCGGCGAAATGCAATTGTCGCCGGCGCAGCGGGTGCCGCTGATCATCGAAGCCGGTAGCGACAGCAAGGTGCACGTGCAGTCGTTCTCGCATTATCTGCAGACGCTGGCCAAACTGGCCGACGTACAAGTGGTCGACGCGCTGCCGGAATCGCCGGCGCCGGTCTCGGTAGTCGGTACCGTGAAGCTGATGCTGAAGGTCGAGATCGACATCGCCGCCGAGCGTGAGCGCCTGTCGAAGGAAATCGCCCGGCTCGAAGGCGAGATCACCAAGGCAAATGCGAAACTCGGCAATGAAAGCTTCGTCGCGCGCGCGCCGGCGCAAGTGGTCGCCCAGGAGAAAGAGCGTCTGTTGACCTTTGGAGCCACACTCGGAAAACTGCGCGAACAGTTTGAGAAACTGCAAAAGAGCTGAAGCGCACCGACGGGACACTCTTGATCTGCTGCAGCGGCAACGCACGGCAGATCATGATTTCCAAAGGAGAAAAGAAAAATGACGAGACAACAATTCATCATCGCGTTTGCGGCAAGCGCCTTCGCTTCATTCGGCGCCTGGGCGCAGGATGCAACGCCGGTCGGCTTGTGGAAAACCATTGACGATCATTCCGGCAAACCGAAATCGCTGATACGCATTACAGAAAGCAATGGCGAACTTCGGGGGAAAATCGAAAAACTGTTTCGTGATCCGGGCGAAGACCCGAACCCGAAATGCGACAAATGCGAAGATGCGCGCAAGGACCAGCCCATCATCGGCATGACGATCCTGACCGGTATGAAACCGGACGGTGGCGGCTACGACGGCGGCTGGATTCTCGATCCGGCCAATGGCAAAATCTACAAGAGCAAGATGTCGCTCGCGAACGACGGCAAGGCACTCGATGTACGCGGCTATATCGGTGTACCGCTATTCGGACGAACGCAAACCTGGCTGCGCGAAGAATAATCCTTGCGACAAAGGAAGGCGCATGCGCGTCTTCCATCTTGTCAGGATTGGCGCAGAGCGCTGACGCGCAAGTTAATGCGTGAGCTTCAGGCCGACGATTCCCAGCAAGATCAATGCGATGCAACCGAAGCGTAGCGCCGTCGCCGGTTCATTGAACATCAGCACGCCGATCACCGCTGCTCCGGCAGCACCCATGCCGGTCCATACCGCGTACGCCGTCCCGACCGGCAAGGTCTTCAGCGCCCAGCCGACCATCCCGAAACTCACGACGGATACCACCAGCGCGGCAACCGCATAACCCCAGCGCGTGTAGCCCTCTGACTGCTTGAACAGCACCAGCCAGACAATTTCAAGCAAACCCGCGACGAACAAGACAATCCAGGCCAAGGCGGCACCTTTCTCAAACTTCTCAAACAAGGGAAAACGAATCAGGCGATAGGTTGGCTGCACAGAATTGCAGCACCGATTGGGCGCTCAGCGCCGGCGACTGCGAAGCAATGCGCCGGGTTTACACAAAGGAAACAGTCATTCCCGGCAGGCTGACGCCGGAAAACGCAGACATCCAGGTCTGACCAGCCGCGATCGGGCAAACGTCGGTCCAGGTGCCGGTGGTAATGATCTCGCCGGCGGACAGCGGTGCAAATTGCGGCTGCGTTTGCAACAGCTGATGCAAATGCCAGAGCGCGTGCATCGGGCTGCCGAACACGTCGCTGCCGAATCCCGCCGAGCGCAATTCGTCGCCGCAAGACAGCGACAGGCTGGCATTGGCCAGGACTTCACCGAGATTGCGCCGACTGGCCGCCGACAGCACTTTCGGTTCGCCAACGATCAACGACCCGTGTAGTCCGAATGCGGCAATCGAATCGGCCATCTCGAATTTCCAGTTCGGGAACGGACAGACCACGATCTCGAATGCATGCGCCATCCATTCGATACATTCGGCCAGCTCTTCCATGCTCGCGTCGGGCACCGGGGTTTCGCCGAGCTTGAAGACGAGTTCGGGGCCGATGCGCGGCTGCAATGCGCCACGCAGGCTCTGGATTCCGCGATTGTCTTCGGTGAAGCGCACCGTCGCGTCGAACATCGGTGTCCAGATCGGATTCCGGATCGGCTCTTCAACGCCATACTTCGACCAGATCTTGCGATTGGTAAAACCGATCTTGCGGCCGATCATGGTTTCGCCTTGGGCGGTACGGATATCGATGATGCTCTTGACGACATCGTAGCCGTCCGCGAGGGACAGCGGCGCATTGGCCGACAGCGGCGGGATCAGTTGCGCCCGTGCGCGCGCATCGAGCAATTGGTGCGCATAGCGATTGGCTTGCGTGGACATGAGCATGGCAAAACTCGAGCGGAAAAGGGTTCTGGTCGACATCGCATTTTCTGCGACGAACGTGCCCATGACGCGATCGGCATGCCGCAGAATTGCGTTACCTCAAACAAAAAAGCGCGACCGTGCTTAAACAAAGCATTATAGGGGGAATCTATCCAACCGCCCGATTTATTATTGTCAATACCGTATTTCTACCAATGAAAATATGACAACTTCTCGAATCGGCGGCCGATCGTCGGTCGCAGTGAGGTATGGACAGCAATTGTCCGGGAAAATTGCAGGAACGCTATCAGGCTACGCTGGCGATTGATCCCACAAGTCGCCGTTCGGCCCGACGCGCGGCGCGGTAACGCCAAAATGCGCATAAGCGCTCGGCGTTGCGATACGGCCGCGCGGCGTGCGCTGCAGGAAACCCTGCTGGATCAGATACGGCTCCAGCACGTCCTCGATGGTGTCGCGCTCTTCGCCGATAGCGGCCGCGAGGTTGTCGAGGCCGACCGGACCGCCGTTGAACTTGAACAGAATCGCTTCCAGCAGCTTGCGGTCCATCACGTCGAAACCGACCGGGTCAACGTCCAGCATCTTCAGCGCCGCATCGGCCGTCTCCCGCGTGATGCGGCCATCCCCCTTCACTTCGGCGTAGTCGCGCACACGGCGCAGCAGCCGGTTCGCGATGCGCGGCGTGCCGCGGCTGCGCTTGGCGATTTCGAGCGCGCCGTCCTCGACGATCGCTGCGTTCAACAGCGCTGCACTGCGAGTGACGATCCTTGCCAGCTCCTGCGGCGTGTAAAACTCCAGCCGTGCGACGATGCCGAAGCGGTCGCGCAAAGGATTGGTCAGCATGCCGGCCCGGGTGGTGGCGCCAACCAGCGTGAACGGCTGCAAGTCGAGTCGAACCGAGCGCGCCGCCGGCCCTTCGCCGATCATGATATCGATCTGATAGTCTTCCAGCGCCGGATAAAGGATTTCCTCAACCACCGGCGACAAGCGATGGATCTCGTCGATGAACAGCACATCGTTCGGTTCCAGATTGGTCAGCAGCGCCGCCAGATCGCCGGCACGCTCCAGCACCGGGCCGGAAGTCTGGCGCAGGTTGACGCCCATCTCGCGCGCGATGATATGCGCCAGCGTGGTCTTGCCGAGGCCCGGCGGGCCGAACAGCAGCGTATGGTCGAGCGCTTCGCGCCGTTGCCGCGCGGCCGTGATAAAGATGTCGAGCTGCGCGTGGATCTTTTCCTGCCCGACATATTCGTCGAGCTGCTTCGGGCGCAGCGCGCGCTCGATCGCCTCTTCGTTGGGCGAAACCGGCGTTGCCGCAATGATCCGTTGTTCAGTGAAGTTGTCGGTCTGGATGCTCATGAAACGGGTTCCTCAATTGCGCGATGCACTAGCCCTTTGACAGCGCTTTCAACGCCAGCTTGATGCCCTCCGACACGCCGCTGCCTGCCGGCACCTGCTTCAATGCCAACGAGGCCTCCTTGTCCGAATAGCCAAGCGCCAGCAATGCGTTCAAGATGTCGGCGCTTGCATCGCTGCGCGGCACGCCGCCTGCCGCACCCAGGTCGGCGCCGAGCTTGCCTTTCAGTTCCAGCAACAGACGTTCGGCGGTTTTCTTGCCGATACCGGGAATCTTCGTCAGACGGCCCGCTTCCTGCAAGGTGATCGCCTGCGCCAAATCGGCCACCGACATGCCCGACAGGATGGACAGCGCGGTACGCGCCCCGACACCCGAAATCCGGATCAGCTGCCTGAAGACATTGCGCTCTTCATTAGTACCGAAACCATACAGCAGATGCGCATCTTCGCGCACTGCAAGATGGGTCAGCAACACCACCTTTTCACCCATTGCCGGCAGGTTATAGAAGGTGCTCATCGGCACATCGACTTCATAGCCGACGCCATTGCAATCAACGAGCAGTTGCGGCGGATTTTTTTCAAGCAGTGTTCCGGAAAGTCGACCTATCATGGTGGTGAGGACTCAAAAAAGTTAGATGCATGATACAGGACATGGTGCCGGTTTCAGCAGCGCCTCCCCGCAGGAACCTCTTCTTCGCTTAATTTGACCAATGCGCATGCCGCTTCGTCATGTCAGCCGCAACCAGCCGATCCGGCAACCGCTGTTCTGGCTCGGCACCATACTAGGAATCGCATGGGCTTTACCGCTTACCCTGGCGGGAGTGTTACTCGCGCTGCCAGTACTGGTATTTCACGGCCGCGCCCAGCTGATCCATGGCAACACGGTCGCACTCCTGGTGCGAGGCCCCGTGGCCGATCGCATGCTGAGCCGGCATCCATTCGGCGCGATGAGCGCAATGGCATTGGGTCATGTCGTTATCGCCGAACACCAGGGCGTATCAGCACGTATCCTGATTCACGAACTTGAGCATGTGCGCCAGGCAGCGCGCTGGGGAATCGTCTTTCCGTTCGCCTATCTTGCGTCCAGCGCCTGGGCGGCGCTGCGCGGCCGCGATGCCTATTGGCACAATCGCTTTGAAATTGCTGCGCGCAGGGCGGAAAAGAAGATTTAACCGACCAGCCGACCGCGCCGTACGCGCAAGCCCTTTTTGGCCAATGCCGGCGCCAAGCCGCCGAGCGTCGTCAGCGCATCGCCGCTATGCGCATGGCAGATCGCCACGCCCAATGCGTCGGCTGCGTCGGTGCTCGGCATGCCTGACAGCTGCAGCAGTCGCTGCACCATGTCCTGCACTTGCTGCTTCTGCGCCTTGCCGTGGCCGGCGACCGCCTGCTTGATTTGCAACGCCGTATATTCGGCGACGGCAAGTTCGGCACTGACCAGCGCGCAGATTGCCGCACCGCGCGCTTGTCCGAGCAGCAAGGTCGACTGCGGATTGACGTTGACGAAGACCTTTTCGATCGCCGCGCAATCGGGCGCATAGGTACGGATGATTTCGGATACCCCTGCCAAGATGACTTTCAGCCGCTGCGGCAGATCGGCATCGGGCGTCTTGATCGTGCCCGATGCGATGTAGGCGAGCTTGTTGCCCTGCTTGTGAATCACGCCGAAGCCGGTGGTGCGCAGGCCGGGGTCGATGCCGAGGATTTTCATGGTGTCGACGTTCCCGCTCTCACGGGAACGCCATGTTGCCGTGAGAGCGGTTAATGGCGGAAGTGGCGCGTGCCGGTGAACAGCATCACCACGCCGCGTTCGTTCGCCGCATCGATCACTTCCTGGTCGCGCATCGAACCGCCCGGATGAATCACGCAGGTTGCGCCTGCATCCACCACGACATCCAGGCCGTCGCGGAACGGGAAGAAAGCGTCGGAAGCAACGGCAGAGCCGGCCAGCGACAGGCCGGCATTCTGCGCCTTGATCGACGCGATGCGTGCGGAATCGACACGGCTCATCTGGCCGGCACCGACACCAAGCGTCATGCCGCTGCCGCAGAACACGATCGCGTTCGACTTGACGAACTTAGCGACGCGCCACGCGAACATCAGGTCCTGCATCTGCTGTGGTGTAGGCTGTTTGGTAGTTACTACCTTCAGTTCTTCCGGCATGACATTTTTCGCATCCGGCGATTGCAGCAACAGACCGCCGCCAACACGCTTGAAGTCATAGGCATTCATCGCGCGCGCCAGCGGAATCTGCAACAGGCGCACATTCTGCCTTGCCGAAAAAACCTGCTTCGCTTCGGCGCTGAATGCCGGCGCGATCAGCACTTCGACGAATTGCTTTGCGATTGCCTCGGCCGCCTTGCCGTCGAGTTCGCGATTGAATGCGATGATGCCGCCGAACGCCGAGGTCGGATCGGTCTTCAATGCCTTGCTGTACGCTTCCAGCGGATCGGCGCCGAGCGCGACGCCGCACGGATTCGCATGCTTGATGATCACGCAGGCGGCGCTGTTGTCGGATGCGTCGAAGGTTTTCACGCATTCCCATGCCGCATCGGCATCGGCGATGTTGTTGTACGACAGCTCCTTGCCCTGCAACTGCGTGTAATTCGCGAGTGCGCCGGCAAGCGGCACCAGATCGCGATAAAACGCGGCGGACTGATGCGGATTCTCGCCGTAGCGCATTTCCTGCACTTTCTCGAAATGCAGGTTCAGCGTCTGCGGATACGCACTGCGTGTCGCATGCTGCTTGTCTTCGCCGAGCGCCGTCAGGTAATTGGTGATCGCGCCGTCGTATTGCGCGGTATGCGCGAACACCTTTTTCGCCAAGGCAAATTTGATGTCGTAGCCGACCTCGCCGTTGTTCGCCTTCATCTCGTCGAGCACACGGCTATAGTCGGCCGGATCGCACACCACCACCACATCCCTGTGATTCTTGGCCGACGAACGCAGCATGGTCGGGCCGCCGATATCGATATTCTCGATCGCGTCTTCCAGCGAACATTGCTCCTTGGCGACGGTCTGCTGGAACGGATACAGGTTCACCACCACCATGTCGATGGTCGGAATGCCGTGCTTTTCCAGCGCAGCGACATGTTCCGGCAAATCGCGGCGCGCAAGGATGCCTCCATGCACTTTCGGATGCAGGGTTTTCACGCGGCCGTCGAGCATTTCCGGGAAACCGGTGTAATCGGCGACCTCGGTCACCTTGATGCCGTTATCGGCCAGCAGCTTGGCGGTGCCGCCGGTGGAAAGAATGTTCACGCCCATGCCGGAAAGGGTGCGCGCGAATTCAAGAACGCCGGTCTTGTCGGAGACGGAAATCAGGGCTTGTTTGATCATGATGAACGTACGGGAAGTGATAGATATTGTGCATGCTGTGCGTCGCTGACTGCGACGCGATGCCGTCCTTAAGACCGCATGATGAAATCGTTTAACGCAAACCCGAATGCTGCAAGGCGGCCCTTTGGCCGACGCACGTCACAGCAAGCCGTGCTGCTGCAATTTTTTGCGCAAGGTATTGCGGTTGATGCCGAGCATTTCAGCGGCCAGCGACTGATTGCCGTCGGCGCGCTCCATCACTGCTTCCAGTATCGGCTTTTCCACCGTAAAGACCACCATTTCATAGACGTTCGACGGCTGCTGCTCGCCCAGATCCTTGAAATATTTTTCAAGGCTTTTCTTGACGACGTCCTGGATATTGTCTTTGCTCATCGCGGTGTGAATGCACTTTGGGGAATAAATCAAGCAGCCTGTTTTTGCTCGGCAAGGCCGTATTGTAACCGCTCGCCGAAAGCGGACTGGGATTCGAAAAATGCATCGACCGCCCTCAACTGTTCGTCGCAGCTTTCGAGCCGGTTCATGCGTTGGCGAAACGCCTCGCCGCCGGCGAGGTCGCGCACATACCAGCCGATGTGCTTGCGCGCGGTTCGCAGCCCCATGAATTCACCGTAAAACGCATAATGCGCCTGCAGGTGTTCGTTCATCAGCGCACGCACTTCGGCCACCTGCGGCGCCGGCAGATATTCACCGGTATGCAGAAAATGTGTGATCTCGCGGAAAATCCATGGCCTGCCCTGTGCCGCGCGGCCGATCATTACGGCATCGGCACCGGTCGCCGCCAGCACCGCCTTCGCCTTTTCCGGAGTCGTGATATCGCCATTGGCCACCACGGGAATCGCGACCGCAGCCTTGACTGCCGCAATCGTTTCGTACTCCGCTTCGCCGCGATAGCCATCGATGCGAGTGCGCCCGTGCAGCGTCAGCATCGCAATGCCGCTCGCTTCCGCCATTTTCGCAATGGTCAGCGCATTCCGGTTCTGCCGGTCCCAGCCGGTACGGAATTTCAAGGTAACCGGGACATCGACCGCAGCGACGACCGCTGCGAGAATCTGCGCAACCAGTTTCTCGTTTTGCAACAGCGCCGAGCCGCACCAGCTGTTGCAGACCTTCTTCACCGGGCAGCCCATGTTGATATCGATGATCTGCGCGCCACGATCGACATTGAATTTTGCGCATGCGGCGAGAACAGCCGGATCGGCGCCGGCGATCTGCACCGCCTTCGGCTCCATTTCGCCGTCATGATTGGTGCGGCGCGAAGTCTTCTCGCTGGCCCACAGGCGCGGATCGGACGCCGCCATTTCCGACACTGCGTACCCGGCACCCAGCTGCTTGCACAACTGACGGAAAGGTCGATCGGTCACCCCCGCCATCGGAGCGACGAACACGTTATTGCGCAGCGAATGCGGGCCGATATTCACGGGGAAAGAATGATGCGGGGAAAAACCGGCATTTTATCGCGATCGGGAGAATGCTAGGCTTCGTCGATTTCATCGAGCACGGCAAGGTCATCCAGGTGCCTTACATCGCCCCAGTGCAACAGTTTCATTGACGTTCCGTCCCATGCAAAGCGGTTGATGCTCGCATTGAGAATCTCGAAATCGCGCGCGCGGTCGAAACCCAGCCCCTGCGCCGCGCGATGCGCGCATTCCAGCACACCGCCATGCGTGACGAGCGCGACTCGCCGATATTTGCCGGCACTTGCAAGACGGCTGATCGTACCGACCGCACGCTGCGAAAACTCCCTCAGGGTTTCGGCAATATGCACGCCCGGCGGAAAACGCGCATCGATGTCGCGCCTCTGCCAGGCAGCATGGGCTTCCGGGTAGCGCTGACTGATTTCCGAGTAAAGCAAACCTTCGAACGCGCCATAGCAGCGTTCGCGCAAGCCCGGATCGCACGCGACCTGCATCCCGCTCGGCTCCGCAATCGCCTGCGCGGTTTGCCGGGCGCGTTGCAAATCGCTGGCGATGATCGCATCGAGCGGCTCATCGCGCAGCGCGCGCCCGAGCGCGGCGGCTTGCCGCTCGCCCGCCGCGTTCAATGGCACATCGAGATGGCCTTGCAGACGCTTGATCGCATTCCAGGCGGTTTCACCGTGCCGGATCAACAGGATTTCCGTCACCCGGCCCTCGCCAGTGAAGGATTCAAGGTGTAGAGGCCGGTGACAGTTGCCTGGGCAAGCACGTGGCTGCGCATCGCATCGCGCACCTGTGGTCCGGTGAATTTCCCGTCGACCGGCAGGCGTTCGATATCCAGCGCGAACAAGGTGAACACGTAGTGATGCACCATCGTGTCGTTCCAAGGAGGGCACGGACCGTCGTAGCCGAAATAATCGCCGGCCATGTCGGCATCGACGGCGAACCAGCTTGTGTAATCGTTGATGCCCTGCCGACCAGCGCGGCCACCGCCGATCTGCGGACCGGATTTGCCGCGCGGCGTGATTTCACTGCTGTACTGACCTGCGCCGATCGATGCGAGATCGGGCGGCAGATCGATCAACGTCCAATGAAAAAACTCTACTCGGGGCAAATCGGCGGGCACGGTCTTGCCTTCCTGATTCACATCGTCGCCGCGCGACGGCACGTCCGGGTCGTGGCAGATCAGTGCCAGCGACTTGGTGCCGGCCGGCAGGTCATTCCATGCGAAATGCGGATTCCGGTTGCTCGACATCGCAACATGCGCATTCGGATTGATGACGCAAAATGCGAATTCGCCCGGAATGGAATCGCCGTCCTTGAAAGAATCGCTCCAGAATTTCATCGTGACCTCCTGTTAATCAGCGGTTAAGGATAAGTTGTGAGTTCGCTCACGTCCGCGGGTTCAGCGCACCGCGCGGCCGAACCTGCAGCCAGAACGTCACCGGGCCGTCATTGACCAGACTTACCTGCATGTGGGCACCGAATTCGCCCGTTTCGACAGTGTGATGCTTTTCGCGCGCTTTTGCCGCGAAGTAGTCGAACAGACGTTTGCCGTCAGCAGGCGCCGCTGCCGGCGTAAAGGAAGGCCGGGTGCCGGATTGCGTATCCGCGGCGAGCGTGAACTGCGGCACCAGCAGCAAGCCGCCGCCTGCGTCGGCCACACTGCGATTCATCTTGCCAGCGCCATCGGCAAACACGCGATAGGCAAGCAACTTGTTCACCAGCATGTCGGCTTCGCTTTCCGTGTCGCCTCGCTCTGCGCAAATCAGTACCATCAGGCCGGAACCGATTGTGCCGACGGTCGCACCATCGACGGCGACCATAGCGTTGGCAACCCTTTGCAACAATGCAATCATCGCTTATGCAGCAGCGGGATCAGGCAAGCGTGACGCGCGCAAACTTGCGCTTGCCTACCTGCAGCACAAAGGTGCCGGCATCGACCTTCAAACCCTTGTCGCTGACCACTGCCCCGTCGATACGCACACCGCCCTGGTCCACCATCCGCAACGCTTCCGATGTCGATGCGCACAAATTGGCCTGCTTCAACAATTGGCCAATGCCAAGCGGCGCGCCGGACAGCGCCACCTCCGGAATCTCGTCCGGAATCCCGCCTCGGGCGCGGTTGTTGAAATCGGCCAGCGCGTCTTCGGCTGCTTGCGTCGAATGGAAGCGCGCAACGATTTCCTGCGCCAGCAGTACCTTGATGTCGCGCGGATTGCGGCCCTCCTCGACCTCGCGCTTGTACTGCCCGATCTCCGCCAGCGTGCGAAACGACAATAGCTCGTAGTAACGCCACATCATCGTATCGGAAATGCTCATCAGCTTGCCGAACATGGTGTTTGCCGGTTCGGTAATGCCGACATAGTTACCCTTGGATTTCGACATTTTCTCGACGCCATCCAGCCCTTCCAGCAACGGCATCGTCAGGATGCATTGCGGCTCCTGTCCATAGTCTTTCTGCAATTCGCGGCCGACCAGCAGATTGAACTTCTGGTCGGTGCCGCCGAGTTCGAGGTCCGATTGCAGCGCGACCGAATCGTAGCCTTGCATCAACGGATACAGCAGTTCATGTACCGAAATCGGTGTTCCGGCCTTGAAGCGTTTGGTGAAATCTTCCCGCTCCAGAATGCGTGCAACCGTGTATTTCGCGGACAGCTGGATCATGCCGCGCGCGCCAAGAGGGTCCGACCATTCGGAGTTGTAACGGATCTCGGTACGTGCCGGATCAAGCACCAGGCTGGCTTGTGCGAAATAGGTTTTCGCGTTTTCCTCGATCTGCTCACGAGTCAGTGGTGGACGGGTGATGTTGCGTCCGGAAGGATCGCCGATCATCGAGGTAAAGTCGCCGATCAGAAAGATTACCGTATGCCCCAGATCTTGCAATTGCCGCATCTTGTTCAATACGACCGTATGGCCAAGGTGCAAATCCGGGGCCGTCGGATCGAGACCGAGCTTTATCCGTAACGGCTTGCCGCTTGCCTCCGAGCGCGCAAGCTTTTGCGCGAATTCGCTTTCGATCAGCAGTTCGTCGACGCCGCGCTTGGCGATTGTCAACGCTTCCTGGACTGCGCTCGATAAGGGCAGCAGCGGGTTCTGCTTGCCCGGTTGCATCGACGGGCTGTTTTGCAATTGCTGGGACACGTTCATGAGATGAGAAAAATTAAGAAACAACGGTGAAAGATCAATACTATGTGTTGGTATAATCCCTGCTTGCTTTTTGCCTTGCATTGCAGCAACAAAAGCAGCGAAATACAAAGTTAAAGCTTGGCGCGCAACTGTGAACTGCAGCGGTATCTGCAGCGCCATCTTTGGAACACATCGCGATGAAGCGTTTTTACAAGCGCATCAGCCAAAACAACAAATTTTAACTTATTGCATGCTCCCCATAGACAAATTGAAGCGTCTGGCCGCAAGCAGCAAGCTGCTTGTCGGCTCATCGCGCAAGACACGTATCGTGTCGATCTCCGGTCTGGTGCTGGCTGCCTGCGCATTCGGTGCCGCCGGCGTTGCGCCGATGGCTCCCGATCCCTCCGATCTTCCGGTCAGGTCGATTACTCGCGAACTCGCCATTCCCAGCTTGTCCGAGCAGATCGCACAACTGGAGTCGGAAAAACAGTACTACGTTCGCGAAGATCGGGTACGCCCCGGCGACACGCTGGCGGCACTGCTGTCGCGCCTCGGCGTCCACGATGACGCGGCAACCGCATTCATCAAGAACGACCGCACTGCATACAGCGTGCTGCAACTGAAAGTTGGCCGGCGCGTGCAAGTGCAGACCGACAAGGACGGCACGTTGCAACGTCTGGTCGCAACCGTCCCCGACGGAAACGGCAATCCGGTCAAGAATATCGTGATCGAACGCGATGGCGATAAATTCACCTCGAATGAGGCTGCCGGTCCGCTGGAGCGACGCATTGAAATGCATTCCGGCGAAATCCGGTCTTCGCTGTTTGCCGCTACCGACGCCGCGCAGATTCCCGACAATGTCGCGATGCAGATCGTCGACATGTTCGCGACCAATATCGATTTTGCATCGGACCTGCGACGCGGCGACCGTTTCAACGTTGTCTACGAAACCTATTGGCAAAACGGGGAATATGTTCGCGCCGGACGCGTGCTCGCGGGTGAATTCGTCAATGCCGGCAACCGGTACCAATCGGTATGGTTCGATGAGCCGGGCAGCAAGCAAGGGGGCGGGTACTACACCTTCGACGGCAAGTCGCTGAAGAAGGCATTCCTGAAATCCCCGCTCGTCTTTACGCGCATCTCGTCCGGCTTTTCGATGCGTCTGCACCCGATTTCAGGCTTGTGGAAAAAGCATGAAGGCGTCGATTTCGCCGCGCCGGCAGGTACGCCGATCCGCGCATCGGGAGACGGCACAGTGGAATTCGCCGGTGTCCAGCGAGGCTATGGCAACGTTGTCATTCTCAAGCACTGGAGTAATTACTCGACTGTCTACGCGCATATGAGCCGGTTTGCGAGCGGCCTGAGAAAAGGAGAGAAGGTCAACCAGGGCGATGTCATTGGCTACGTCGGCATGACGGGCTGGGCCACCGGTCCACATCTCCACTACGAATTCCGCGTCAATAATCACCCCCGGGACCCGATGTCGATCGACATACCGAATGCACAGCCCTTGGCAGGTGCCGAGTTGCAGCGATTCCGCTTGGTCGCAAGCGATATGCGCCACCGGTTTGCATTACTGAATCCAGCGGACAGCGGTACTCAGCTCGCCTCCAAGTAAGCGAATCCCGAGTGAATCCAAAAACCGTTCAAGGGCCTGTAAAATCGGCTGACCCTTGAACGGTTTTTTTATGTCCAGCTCCCCCTCCAGTCTTTTCATCGGCCTGATGTCAGGCACCAGCCTCGATGGCGTCGATGGCGTTCTCGCCTCGTTCCTCAAGGAAGACGCAGCCAATCCTGCCCGCATACTTGCAACGGCCTACCTCCCATTTCCCGCGCCATTGCGGGCAGAGCTGATGAGGTTGCAGGCACCGACGGAAAATGAAATTCATTGCGAGGCTTTGGCTGCGAACGCCTTGGCACGGCACTATGCCGACTGCGTCGCGCAACTGCTTGATCAGGGCGAGGTTTCGCCCGCAGTCGTACGGGCCGTCGGCGCTCATGGTCAGACCATTCGCCATCGCCCCGAATTAGGCTATACACGGCAGATCAACAATCCGGCGCTGCTGGCAGAACTCACCGGCATCGATGTGATCGCTGATTTCCGCAGTCGCGACATTGCTGCTGGCGGCCAGGGCGCGCCGTTGGTGCCCGCTTTTCATGACGCAATCTTTAGCAAATCCGGCGAGATTCGGGTGATCGCCAATATCGGCGGCATCAGCAACATCAGCATCCTGCAGGAAAGGGGAGCGATCGTCGGCTTCGATACCGGCCCGGGCAATGTGTTACTGGATGCATGGATCATGCGGCATCGTGGCATGGCTTATGATGCGGCCGGCAGTTGGGGAGCAAGCGGGAAAGTGGTTCCGTCATTGCTGAACGGGTTGCTGGCGGAACCTTTCCTTGCGCTGCCACCACCGAAGAGCACCGGTCGTGATCTGTTTCATATGGATTGGCTGACACAAAAGCTCGCGCTGTTTCCCGATCTTGCAACGGAAGATGTGCAAGCGACCTTGGCCGCATTTACCGCAGCCAGTCTGGCTGAAGCGATCGGGATTTATGCAGCCAGTGCCGCTGCTGTGTATGTATGCGGTGGAGGCGCCTATAACACTTACCTGATGCACCTGTTGCAACAAGCATTGGCCGATCGACGGCACCCGGCAAGAGTTCACTCGACTGATGCGCTTGGCGTATCGCCCAACCATGTAGAGGCCCTCGCGTTCGCCTGGCTCGCGCATCGCCATGTTGTGCGACAGCCAGGCAATCTCCCCGCGGTAACAGGCGCAGTAAAACCATGCATTCTGGGCGCGTTATACCCCGCCTGATGTTGCGCTTGTGTGGCTTCACCATACTGCACTCCGCCTTGTTGCAAGTGTACTATCGGTCTCGACAAGCAGGCAAAATCTGCTCCGGCAGACGAAAAAAAAGCGCGGAAAAATCCGCGCTTTTTTAGATCAGGGAATGTCAGGCAGAAAACGATGAACCGCAACCGCAAGTAGTAGAGGCATTGGGATTCTTGATAACGAACTGAGCGCCTTCCAGATCGTCCTTGTAGTCGATTTCGGCGCCAACCAGATACTGATAGCTCATCGAATCGATTAACAACTGCACGCCATTTTTGGTCATGGTCGTATCGTCTTCGTTAACGATTTCGTCAAAGGTGAATCCGTATTGAAAACCGGAACAACCGCCACCTTGCACGAACACCCGTAGCTTGAGATCCGGATTGCCCTCTTCCTCAATCAGTTGTGCAACTTTTGTTGCTGCACTATCGGTAAACACGATCGGTGCGGGCATTTCGGTAACGGCATTCATTTTGGACTCCTGCTGGGCAAACATCAATAATTCAATTATAGGCGCAGAGCGGTTTTCACGTATTCGACAAAGCCAGCTTCAATACCGGTTCGCCGAGCTGGTCATGTGTTAGTTTTCCGGCAACCAGTGCGCCGCCGTGCATTTCCAGCGCCTTGTAATAGACATCTCCAGTTATGCGGGCTTTCGGCTGCAATTCAAGTAGTTCCGACGAATATACCGGCCCGCTAATTTCGCCATTCACTACCAGATGGGCCACTCGCACCTCGCCCTCGACTTTCGCAAACTCGGAAATAACCAGCATGCTAGGCGTCTCGTTATCCGCAATAACGTTACCTTTCACATGGCCATCGATGCGCAAACCGCCGGTGAAATGCACGTTGCCTTCGATAGTGGTCGATATGCCAATCAGGCTATCGATTGTGCTTTTAGTTTTGCGGCCTAGCATGATCGCTCTCCTTCAGAAATTCGCGGATTGTTGCGCCCGTATTTGACCTTTTTCGAGCACGCGGGCTTGAACCAGCGTGGTCGATGCGCCTTGCGGCAGAGTGAGAACTCCTTCGACACGCTGGTAATGCTTGAAGCTGAGCCTGAATTTTTCCTGCTCGGCAGCAGCATTCGATGCGGGGAAAATCATCATAGCACTTTTGCCGTTCTGTAGAGTCGTTACTGCGAGTTGCAGATTACCTACAAAGGTTTGCTCGCCACTGCCTCCTTGCATGATTAGCAAGCGGTAGTGCAGCTGGTTAGGGGTGGGCTGATCGATCTTCATGCGTCGAATTGCAATACCTTGCGAGCCTATCGCATTTGGCAAAAGGGTTTCGAAGAAAGCCAGATCCTCCTTCAATGCGGTGTTGTCCGCTTCCAGCGTTTTTACCTGAAGGGCGAGCTGCTTTTGCGCCGCTCGCTCCATATTGATCTCGCTTTCCGAAGCATGCGCCATTGCCGAGTACCGATCGCGCTCGGCGCTGAGCTGTTCGATCTGCTCCTTGTACTTGATCAACTGATCGCCGGAATCGTTAACGGACGGCGCAGTCAGGCCGCGGCCCAGATCATAGGTCCACATGGCAGCGGCAACCGACAGCCCGATCATTGCGGCAATGCCGACAAGCCGTATCGGCCACGCTATCTGCGTTCGGATTGTCATCCGACGGGACGACACCGACATGCGGCGGCGCCAAAGCCGGAACTTCATGCTATTGAATAGAGAACTGGAATGCGTCATGAGCTTGAGAAGCAAGGGCTTAAGGTAATACTGGAATGTGCATCAATCCCGTCGTTTCATCAATCCCGAACATGATGTTCATGCATTGCACACCTTGCCCCGCGGCCCCCTTCACGAGATTGTCTTCGACGACCAGAATCACCAGCAAATCACCGCCGCCCGGACGATGTACGGCAATCCGCAATTTATTGGACGCACGCACAGAACGCGTTTCGGGATGACTGCCGGCCGGCATGACGTCGACAAATCTCTCTCCCTTGAAGTGGTTTTCATACAACGCCTGAAAATCGGTCTCGCGCGCCTCAGGCAATATCGTTGCATATAGCGTGGAGTGAATGCCGCGAATCATCGGTACCAGGTGCGGGACAAAGGTCAAGCCGATCTTGCGGCCGGCGATCGCCTGTAATCCCTGTACGGTCTCCGGCAAATGGCGATGACCCTGCACGCCATATGCCTTGAAATTGTCTGCCGCTTCCGCAAGCAGCGTGTGCACTTCCGCCTTGCGGCCAGCACCGGACACACCGGATTTGCAATCGGCGATCAGCGCCGACTCGCTCACCAGCGGCCTGCCTTGTGCAAGCAATGGCGCGTAACCCAATTGCATCGAGGTCGGATAACAGCCGGGAAGGCCGATCACGCGCGCGGTCTTGATCGTTTCCCGATTCACCTCAGGAAGCCCATAAACCGCCTCCTGAAGAATCTCTGGCGCAGAATGCGGCATGCCATACCATTTCTCGAATTCCGCCGTGTCCCGGAGACGGAAGTCAGCTGCGAGATCGATGACCTTCACGCCGGCATCAAGAAGCGCACGCGCCTGTTCCATCGCGACACCGTGCGGAGTGGCGAAAAAAACCACGTCACATTCCGTCAGTTTCGCTTTTTCCGGCGATGAAAATGCAAGCGAGACATGGCCGCGCAGCGAGGGAAACATATTCGCTACGGGCATCCCATCTTCCTTGCGAGAGGTGATTGCGGTTAGTTGCACTTGCGGGTGCGCGGCCAGCAGGCGCAGCAATTCCACGCCTGTATACCCTGTACCACCGACGATGCCGACCTTGATCATATTTTCCCTTACTGAAAACGTTACATCATTTGGGTTGAATTTTAGCAGCGGCCACTTCCGCTTTCCGCGAAAAACATCATGCCTTAAAAGCAAAAAGCCGCCAGGCGCAAACCTGGCGGCTTTTCGATGCTCTGAAAACGCAGATTAGCGCTTGGAGAACTGCTTTGCGCGACGTGCTTTGCGCAGGCCGACTTTTTTACGTTCGACTTCACGTGCGTCGCGCGTAACGAAACCGGCTTTTGCCAGATCCGGCTTCAGAGTCGCATCGTAGTCGATCAATGCACGCGTAATACCGTGGCGTACAGCGCCTGCCTGGCCGGATTCACCGCCGCCATGCACGTTGACCATGATGTCGAAACGCTCGACGTTGCCAGTCAGTTCGAGCGGCTGACGGATCACCATCAAGCCGGTTTCACGAGAAAAGTATTCCGCAGCCGGCTTGCCGTTGACGACGATTTGGCCAGTGCCGGATTTGATGAAAACGCGAGCCACAGCACTCTTGCGACGGCCGGTTCCATAGTTGTAGTTACCGATCATGTCCGTTCCTTAGAGTTCAAGTGCTTTGGGTTGCTGAGCAGCGTGCGGATGGGAGCCATCGGCATACACTTTCAGTTTCTTGATCATCGCATAGCCGAGCGGTCCTTTGGGCAGCATGCCCTTGACCGCCTTCTCCAGCGCACGACCAGGAAAACGCTGCTGCATTTTCTGGAAATTGGTTTCGTAGATACCGCCCGGATAAGTCGAGTGACGGTAGTAGGTTTTGTCCAGTGCCTTGTTGCCGGTCACGCGCAGCTTGCCTGCGTTGATGACGACGATGAAGTCGCCCGTGTCGACGTGCGGGGTGAACTCGGGTTTGTGCTTGCCGCGCAGTCGGAGTGCCACTTCGCTGGCGACACGTCCGAGGACTTTGTCCGTTGCGTCAATCACGAACCACTCGCGCTGTACCTCATGGGCTTTAGCGGAAAAGGTTTTCATGATGATGTCCTAGATGAATTAACTCGCTCAAATTGGCGGTTCCGCAGCCGCGCCATAAAAAGGTGGCACGTACGGACTCTTCCTTGTTATCTTTCCTGAGCGAACGGAAAGCCTGAAATTATAGCCTTTTCAAAGACTTGGCGTCAAATGCTATCGAAATAGAGCGTAATGCCCATCCTACCAAGAGAGCGCACGACGGAACCCGGAAAAGACAATTATCGAGTTGCGCGGACGAAGCCACGAATGCCAAACCGGCTACAATAAGTCGCTTCCTGACTATGTTTACGCAAGCGAGAACGCAATGGAATGCACAGTACGCTGGACGGGTTTGTCCGGAATGACTTTTTTGGCCGAAACCGGCTCCGGCCACGTTGTGGCGATGGATGGCGCGCCTGATGGCGGCGGCCGCAATCTGGCACCAAGGCCTATGGAAATCGTTCTGGCAGGGACGGGGGGCTGCACAGCCTATGATGTAGTGCTTATCCTGCGCAAGAGCCATCAGGATGTTCGCGGATGCGACGTCACGCTCAAATCGGAGCGGGCGGAGAAAGACCCGAAAGTGTTCACCAAGATCCACTTTCACTTCACGGTTCAGGGTCGAAATCTCAAGCCCAATTTGGTCGAGCGCGCAATAAAACTATCGCATGAAAAATACTGCTCGGCGTCCATCATGCTCGAAAAAACGGCAGAGTTGACCCACTCATTTGAAATTATTGACGACTCGGATACAGAGGCTTAACTATTTGCGACGGAAAAACTGCAAAAGCGCTTCAAATTCCCAGGCCACGAAAGACAGGACATCTGGCTCAATGAACCCGAAGCGCTTCTGATCAAATATGGTAGGCAGTCGTCGTCATGATTTTAGCCATGGCACGCATTATCTTCTGCGCGACAGGCGGCGTGTCTGCCGCCCCCATTGCCTCAGCCTTCGCTCCATGCAGGATTTCGTCTAGGCGCATCTGCTCGACGATCGCTCTCGATTTCTCGTCCTGCAACGGCAAGTCATGCAGATGGCTCGCCAAATGTGCTTCGACCTGCCGTTCCGTTTCGACGACAAAGCCAAGGCTTTGCGTATCACCCACTCGAGCCGCAATCGTTCCCAACGCATAGGATCCGGCATACCACAGCGGATTCAGAAGACTGGGACGAGATCCGAGCTCTTCCAGGCGCTCAGCTGTCCATGCAAGGTGGTCCTCTTCCTCGCGCGCAGCCGCTGCAAACTGTCTTTTTATGGCATCACTGGCCGCATGTCGACGTTGCGAATCATACAAAGCCTGCGCACAAATTTCACCAACATGGTTGACCCGCATCAGCCCTGCACTGCGACGGCGCTCGGCCTCGCTCAGCACACCGTCGGGCACCTTCAATGCGGGATTAGGACGAGAGGCAGAGGCCACCCCGGAAATTACGCGCAATGCCTTGTCCAGGCTGCCGATCAAATTATCGATCTCCTTCATATCTCCCCTCTTTAAAGACGATTTGTCTGATTACAGTCGATAAATACACAGTTCAAACATACACATTCCAACAAACTGCCCGCCCTAAATTTGGAGGACAAGCTTAAAGCTTTCCGGATTAATTGCGCAAACACTCCTTTATTGCTTATTAGACACAAAATATCCATGATTTGTTGTTTGAAAGCCACATAACTAGTAGCTCCTATCCGAAAAAACCAAATTCTCTTTGCCCTAATTTCCCATATTTGATGAAATCACTCTTAGCTTCTTGACCAAACTGTTCAGAAGTCTCGGCAAGGACGTCGCCACTAGTGGCCTTGCTGAACGCATGCAAAAAAATTTTTAGCACGCCAACCCTTGGAGATTTATTAATGAAAAAATCGCTTCTCGCACTGGCAGTCCTGGGTGCATTTGCAGGTGCCGCACAAGCACAAACCGGTGTGACCGTTTATGGTTCGTTCGATGGCGGTCTGCGTCATCTCAGCAACTCGAACGCAGCTGGTCAAAGCAACACGACGATGAGCTCGAACGGCACTTACAACTCCAACCGTATCGGCTTCAAAGGCGTTGAAGATCTCGGCGGCGGACTGAATGCTCACTTTACGTTGGAAACCGGCTTCAATACCGGCACTGGCGTGCAAGACGGCGCCCTGTTCAAGCGCTCCGCGTTTGTCGGCCTCGGCGGTTCCTGGGGTTCGCTGGACCTCGGCCATCAGTACTCGGTCAACTTCCAGACCGTTGGCGCCTACGATCCGTTCAACTACAAGTACACCGGCATCATCCCGCTGGCAGGCTTGGGCGGCCTGACCCGTCTGGATAACGATGTCAAATATACTGGCACTTTCGGCCCGGTCACCGCTCGCGCAGAATATGCACTCGGTGAAGTCGCCGGCAGCACCAGCCAAGGCTCCACTCGCGCAATCGGCGTAACTTACGCAGGCGGCCCGTTCACCGTCGGCTCCGCTTACACTCAGCAGCCTGATGCAGGCGGCGTAAATCTGGACAAGAAGAACTGGACCATTGGCGGCGCATTTGCCACTGGCCCGTTCCGTGTTGCAGCTGGCTACAACGAGCTCAAGGCAGATGTTGCTGGCGGTACGGACAAGACCAAAGACTGGTGGCTTGGTGGTAGCTATGCTCTGACCCCGGCTGCTGCTTTGACCGCAGGCTACTATGAAACGAAGGCAGATCGTGCTTTGACCGCTGATGGCAAGCGCAAGCTGTTCATCGTCGGTGCGACCTACGCACTGTCCAAGCGTACGAACTTCTACGCTGACATCGACAACAAGCGTTATAACGGCACTGCTGGCACTCTGACCGCTGGCAAAGGCAATGACAGCCAAACCGGTTTCTCGGTTGGTATCAACCACCTGTTCTAAGCAACAACGCGCTTGATTGCTCTGCAGTCAAACGCGGGATTTCCGGCAAAATCAGATCGGAACATCGGTTTGACGGTAGTCGACAAATTAAAAAGGCTCACAGCTTTGTGAGCCTTTTTTTATTTTTATGAGCTGCCGTTCCAGCTTTTGAATTTGTTGCCCGGCTCTCGCATGGGCATTGCGTTTATCCGCATGAACAGCTCCTCTGCACTCATGTTTTCCTGGGTCGGAATACAGTGGCATCCTCGTAAAACGCTTCATCCTGGCATGGCCACCATCCCGGTACGCCAAGCACAGGTAGCGGTGTAAAGCCTGCCATTGTCAATCCGTCGGTCAGCTGTTGTGCAATTGTGTCATTTACCCAGGCCCGCCTGTCGCGTTCCGGCATCTCGAAAAACGCTGCGTTCACGAGTAGCGGGCATACGTGTGCAGTAATGGCTTTATACGGTGATACCAGCTTCTCGATCAATGCATGACCAAATAATCGCACTTCGCATCGCAGGCCAAACACGCTTCGCCGCCTGATGAATATCTCACGCCAGTCATGTGCGCACAATGCGTCAATCAAGCTTGCATCGCTGGTCATCATCAATGCGGCGTTTTCATCGAAAATTGTCGCTGCATCGCGCAGTCGCCCCCGACTCATTCCTGACTTCGATAAATCCCTGGCCACTGGCGCGATGAATTTCTCAAGTTCTGAGGCCTGCAGCGCGTTCAGCCGGATCTTTATCTTTGGATAAGTGAGCCATGCCAGTGCATTGAAAAAATCGTGAAGATTTTCTCGCGTCGGCACGCAGCCGGTATCACTGATAAATCGTTCATAGGGTACATCGGAGGGGAGGTGCTGTTGGGGTACAAAACGGATTGGCAGCTCCCGATGATTTCGCAAGCCAATTGCGGCGGCCTCGACATTCAAGGCAAGACGCCAATCCGCGGCTTGCAAAATTTGAAGGGCAACGGGCCTGAAAGGTGCCAGCCACGGGCGCTGCCAATCGATCGCAGCAAACAAGGCTTCACTGCTTCCTGGTCTCACCATGCATTCGACTCATGCAACAAATAATGAACGAAGACGTGCACTCAGACCAGCTTCCATTCAACAACTTCACCACCGTTCAAAGGCACGATGGCTGTGTCACCGAAGACCAGTTCCGCAGGCACTGTCCAGGGTTCGCGCTTTAGCGTGACGGTATCCGTATTGCGCGGCAGGTCATAAAATGCCGGGCCGTGGATGCTGGCAAATGCTTCCAGCTTATCCAGCGCCCCTGCGTGTTCGAATGCCTGCGCATACAGCTCCACTGCATGCAGGGCCGTATAACAGCCGGCGCAGCCGCACGCATGTTCTTTCAAATTCTTCGGATGCGGTGCGGAATCGGTACCGAGAAAAAATTTCTTGCTGCTGGAAACAGCGGCTCGCACAAGCGCCTGCCGATGCTCTTCGCGCTTGAGGACAGGCAAGCAGTAATAGTGCGGACGAATACCGCCCTTGAAGATTTCGTTACGGTTATACAGCAGATGATGCGCGGTGATTGTGGCGGCGACATGATCGTCCGCATCGGTCACATATTGTGCGGCGTCCCTGGTAGTGATGTGTTCAAACACAATCTTCAGTGCCGGCAGGTCGCGCCGCAGCGGCTGCATCACGCGCTCGATGAATACCGCCTCGCGGTCAAATATATCGATGGCGGGATCGGTCACCTCGCCATGCACCAGGAACGGCATGCCGACATCCTGCATCGCCTCAAGCACCTGATAACATTTCGATAACGCGGTCACACCGGCATCGGAATTGGTGGTTGCACCGGCCGGATACAGTTTTACCGCATGCACGAACCCGCTGTCTTTCGCGCGCCGGATTTCATCAGGTGGCGTATTGTCAGTCAGGTATAAGGTCATCAGCGGCTGAAAATGCATGCCGTTCGGGAGCGCTGCAAGGATGCGATCGCGATACGCGCCGGCTTGCGCGGTTGTCGTAATCGGCGGTTTGAGATTCGGCATCACGATCGCACGCCCGAACTGCCGCGCACTGTGCGGCAACACGCTTGCCATCGTGGCGCCATCGCGCAGATGCAGATGCCAGTCATCCGGGCGGGTAATCGTGATGCTGTTCGAGGTGTTTTCGATGGACGTACTTAACATGGCAATTCCTTGTTTGGATTGCCGTTATTTTACCCGCTAGCCTTGTCGTCGCAGCGTGACGTTCTGCGGAAGAATGCCTGCATCACAAAAGACCAAGGGCCGGTAAGCGGCAAGCCGCCCCGGCCCTTTGCAATACGACGCGACGCGACTAATGAATGATTTTCGCCAGGAAATCGCGTGCCCGTTCCGAGCGCGGCGAACCGAAGAACGCCTCCTTGCTGCAATCCTCGACAATCGCCCCCTGGTCCATGAACACGATCCGGTTCG
>CBIHNU010000008.1:0-146288 GCA_966211585.1 uncultured Noviherbaspirillum sp.
TTGGGCTACTACCGTTGCGATGATTGCTTGCCTTGCCTTGTTTGGCTTCGGTATCTCTCCTCATGGCTGCTCGCCTTCAGCGATGAGGGTGATCCATGGCGCAATGCGAGAACACGGCAAGCTTATCCTTCCCCTCAAGGTCAGTGAAGTTGTGTCCCTTCTCGTTGGGAAGGATCAAGGCTCTGACCCAAATGCTTTTCTATTTGATCGGATCGATGATTTCTTAATGAGCCTTGGGCGATGAACTTGCGACGAGCCCTTCCTTAGCTACCTACATTTTGGCACCGGGATTCAAGATTAGTTACGGAGTTATTCAGCCAACGCCCGCTTCTGGCCGATCTCTGTAGTTCACCTCGCAAATTTGAACGACAGGTGGTGGCGCGAAGCGGCCATCGCCAGCCCCCAAAGAAGCCGCCTCTAGTAAGCGCCCACCCAAATTCATTAGCCGACAATGGGATTCCCTTCATTTGAATTGTTCGGTCCTTGACGTCATTCACTGCAAGAGCCCGCCTTCCGAAAGCCTGCGCCCATCACTTGCATAATCATCATTACAGTAACCAAGATTGTTGCATTTCATTCCCAGCTCGCTAGTTGCAACAATCCTCTTTCCTACGCTGGAATAGAAAAGGCCCCTTAAAGGGGGGCCTTTTCTTTTTTTCACTATCTGTGTCAGCTTTTTTTCACTTACTTGGCACAGTTTTCACTTTCCGTGTCATCCGACAAGGCTTAAACGTCAATATTCCCCGCCTGCAGCGCATTCAACTCAATAAACGCCCGACGCGGTTCCACGTCATCCCCCATCAGCGTCGTGAAAATCTGATCCGCCGCGATCGCGTCTTCGATCTGCACCTTCAGCAAACGCCGCACGGTCGGGTCCATCGTGGTTTCCCACAACTGCTCGGGGTTCATCTCGCCCAGACCTTTGTAGCGCTGCTTCGATACGCCGCGCTCGGCTTCGTCGCGCAGCCAGGCCATCGCTTCGTGGAAGTCGCGGATCGCGAATTCCTTGGCTTTGTCGCCCTGGCCACGGCGCACCATCGCGCCCGGGCCGATCAGGCCCTTGAAGGTGGCGGCGGCGTTGGCCAGCACCTGGTAGTCGGGGCCGGCGACGAAGTCGGCATCGATCACGCTGACCTTCAGGTTGCCGAAGTGGCGGCGCTGCACGCGCAGCATGTGCTTGTCGGATAGCTCGTCGGATTTGACGATGACTTCGACCGATGGATCGTTGATCGCCTTGGTCAGCCCGGTGGCCGAGGTCTCGGCGTCGGCAACGCTGTCGAGATTGAGCGTGACGCCGGTCATGATGGCCGATAGAGCCGCATCGTCGACCGCACGCGACAGCCGCATGATGATCGCGTTGGCGGTGTTGTACTGGCGGACCAGTTCGGCCAGCGCGTCGCCAATGATCGGTTGTGCGTTGTCGGTCGGGATCAGCGCGGCGTCGTTGAGCGCGATCTGCATCATGTAGGCGGCTTCTTCGACGTCGTCCTTCAGGTAGCGTTCGTCGCGGCCATGCTTGACCTTGTACAGCGGCGGTTGCGCGATGTAGACATGGCCGCGCTCGACCAGTTGCGGCATCTGGCGATACAGCAGCGTGAGCAGCAACGTACGGATGTGCGCGCCGTCGACGTCGGCGTCGGTCATGATGATGAGGCGGTGATAGCGCAGCTTGTCGATGTTGAATTCATCGGGGCCGATGCTGGTGCCGAGCGTGGCGATCAGCGTGGTGATCTGCTCGGACGACAGCATCTTTTCGAAGCGGGCCTTTTCGACGTTGAGCACCTTGCCGCGCAGCGGCAGGATGGCCTGGAACTTGCGGTCGCGGCCTTGCTTGGCGGAGCCGCCTGCGGAGTCACCCTCGACGATGTACAGCTCGCACAGCGCCGGGTCTTTTTCCTGGCAGTCGGCCAGCTTGGCGGACAGGCCGAGGCCGTCCATGATGCCTTTGCGGCGCGTCAGTTCGCGCGCCTTGCGCGCGGCTTCGCGCGCGCGCGCGGCTTCGACGATCTTGCCGCAGATGATCTTGGCGTCGTTCGGCTTTTCGGCGAGGTAATCGGTCAACGTCTTGGCGACGATCTCTTCGACCGGGCCGCGCACTTCGCTCGATACCAGCTTGTCCTTGGTCTGCGAGCTGAACTTCGGCTCGGGCACCTTGACCGACAGCACGCAGGTCAGGCCTTCGCGCATGTCGTCGCCGGCGACTTCAACCTTCGCCTTCTTAGCGAACTCGTGCTCTTCGATGTATTTGTTGATGACACGTGTCATCGCGGCGCGCAGGCCGGTCAGGTGAGTGCCGCCGTCGCGCTGCGGAATGTTGTTGGTGAAGCAAAGCACCTGCTCGTTGTACGCGTCGTTCCATTGCATCGAGACGTCGACGGTGATGTTGGTACCCTGGTCGGACACTTTCTCGCCGGTGGCCTGGAAGATGGTCGGGTGCAGCACGCTCTTGTTCTTGTTGATGTATTCAACGAAGCCGCGAGTGCCGCCTTCGAACGCGAAGTCTTCTTCCTTGCCGGTGCGCTGGTCGGTCAGCTTGATGTGCACGCCGTTGTTCAGGAACGAGAGTTCGCGGATGCGCTTGGCGAGGATGTCGTAATGGAATTCGACATTGTTGAAAATTTCTTCGTCGGCCCAGAAATGCACTTCGGTGCCGCGCTTGTCGGTGTCGCCGATGACCTTGATCGGCGAGATCGCGACGCCGTCCTGCGTTTCGATTTCGCGGTTTTGCGGCACGCCCTTGGCGAACTCCATGTAGTGCACTTTGCCATCGCGGCGAATGGTGAGCTTGAGCTGCTTGGACAGGCCGTTGACGCAGGATACGCCGACGCCGTGCAGGCCGCCGGATACCTTGTACGAGTTCTGGTCGAACTTGCCGCCGGCGTGCAGTTCGGTCATCACGATTTCGGCGGCGCTGCGCTTCGGGTCGTGCTTGTCGTCCCACTTGATGCCGGTCGGGATGCCGCGGCCATTGTCGGTGACCGAAATCGAATTATCGGAATGGATGGTGACGTGGATCTCGGTGCAATGTCCGGCCAGCGATTCGTCGATCGAGTTATCCAGCACTTCGAACACGCAATGATGCAAGCCCGTGCCGTCCGACGTATCGCCGATGTACATGCCGGGACGCTTGCGCACGGCTTCCAGGCCCTCGAGAATCTGGATCGACGACGCGCCGTACTGGTTCTGTTGCGTTTGCGGGTTGTTTTGTTGGGGGATCGCGGACATGGCTGCCTTCTGTAAAACGGTTACGACAAAGAGCAAACTGACTGTCGGCTCCTTCCCCCTTGCAGGCGGAAGGTTGGGATGGGGGTAGGGCGCTCGAACCGGCGTTACCGCTGATCAAACACTCTACCCCCACCCTAGCCCTCCCCCTGCAAGGGGGAGGGAACCTGACAGTCAGGATTTGGGATTTCTAAAATGTGGCAAAGGGGCTCGCCTCACCTACGGCAGCCCCCTTGCGGATTGCGTTGCTAATCAAGTAAATACGCAAATCAAATACGCATCGGCATCACGACATACTTGAAGTCTGCGTTGTCCGGTACGGTGATCAACGCCGATGAATTGGCGTCGCCAAGCGCGATGTTGATGTTGTCGCACTTGAGGTTGTTCAGTACATCGAGCAGGTAGGTGACGTTGAAGCCGATGTCGACGCTGTCGCCGCCGTAATCGATTTCAACTTCTTCCACCGCTTCTTCCTGGTCGGCGTTGGTGGAGCTGATCTTCAGGCTGCCGGGGCTGATGATGCAGCGCACGCCCTTGAACTTGTCGCTGGTCATGATCGCGGTGCGTTGCAGCGCGTGCAGCAACTGCAGGCGGTCGATCGTGAAATTGTTCTTGTAACCCTTCGGGATCACCCGCGTGTAATCGGGGAACTTGCCTTCGACCAGCTTGGAGATCAGCTCGATGTCAGCGAAGCTCAGCTTGACCTGGTTGTTGGCGATTTCGAGATCGACCGGATTATCGAGATCTTCCAGCAGCCGCTGCAGTTCCAGGATGGTCTTGCGCGGGATGATGACTTCCTGGCGCGGGAAATCCTGGTTGGTCTCGACCTGGCAGAACGCGAGGCGGTGACCGTCGGTCGCGACCGCGATCACGTTCTTGCCGTCGACCACCAGCAGCAGGCCATTCAGGTAATAACGGATGTCCTGCTGCGCCATCGAGAAGTGGACCATGTTGAACAGGTGCTTCAGCGTCTTTTGCGGCAGCGTGACCTTGGCGTTGAAGTGTTCGGCCTGCGCAACGGTCGGAAATTCCTCGGCGGCCAGCGTCTGCAGCGCAAAGCGCGACTTGCCGGCCTGGACCGTCATGCGCTTGTTGGCAAGCGTCAGCGTGACATCGCCGGAATCCGGCAGCGCGCGCAGGATGTCGAGCAGCTTGCGCGCGGCGACCGTGGTCGCGGCGACTTCACCGCCGCTGCCGACCTCGGCGTGCGTGGTGATCTGCACTTCGATGTCGGTTGACAGAAATGACACCTTTTCGCCGTCCTTGCGAATGAGGATATTGGCCAGAATCGGCAAGGTGTGCCGACGCTCGACAATACCGCTCACGATCTGCAGAGGCCGTAGAAGCGTGTCGCGTTGGGTTTTGACCAATTGCATGCTTTTGTCCTTGTAGTAATAGTTGAGACGGTGCTGTATTTCAGGGATAAGGCAGGTCTAGAAAAGGCAGACTCTTACCGTGGCAAACAAACGCAATATCAGCCTCTATTTTGACAGAAAACATTCCTCCAAAAGAATCTAACTCAGGCATTTTTGCCTTCTTTACAAGCCCTGACAGCCCGATTTCGGCTACTTGCGCGAGCGCCAGGAAGACCGCTTCTTTTCCCGGACGCTCGCCCGGGAAAGATCCTCGTCAACCCCGCCGCCGGAAAGTTATCCACAAGCCAATAGGCAGCCGACTCAACCTTTCAATGTCTGTTCGAGAACGTGCAGTTCGTGATTGACTTCCGGGTTCTTGCTGCGGTCGGCAGCGATCTTGCGCACCGCATGCAGCACCGTGGTATGGTCGCGGCCGCCGAACAGGTCGCCGATTTCGGGCAGGCTTTTCTGAGTTAACTCTTTCGCAAGATACATTGCAATCTGCCGCGGCCGGGCAATATTGGCTGGCCGCTTTTTCGAGTACATGTCGGCAACTTTTATGTTGAAAAAGTCGGCGACGGTCTTCTGGATGTTCTCGACCGATATCTGTCTATTTTGGACCGAAAGCAGATCTTTCAATGCATCCTTGACAACATCGATCGTGATGTCTTTGCCGTGGAAACGCGAATACGCGAGGATCTTGCGCAATGCGCCTTCGAGTTCGCGGACGTTCGAGCGCAGGTGCTTGGCCACGAAAAACGCGACGTCGTCGGACAGTACCGCTCCTTCCTGGCCGGCTTTCTTGAGCAGGATCGCGACCCGCATTTCCAGTTCCGGCGGCTCGACGGCGACTGTCAGGCCGGAATCGAAACGGGAAATCAGGCGGTCATCCATGCCGCTGATTTCCTTTGGATAGGTATCGCTGGTGATGATGATTTGTTTCTTGGCGGCAATCAAAGCTTCAAACGCATAGAAGAATTCTTCCTGCGTCCGGCTCTTGCCGGCGAAGAACTGGATATCGTCGATCAGCAGCAGATCAAGCGAATGGTAATAGCGTTTGAAATCGTCGAAACCTTTGCGTTGGTAAGCGGTCACTACGTCTCGAACATATTGTTCTGCGTGGATGTAGCGGATCTTGACGTTCGGATTGTCAGCCAGCACCTGGTTGCCGATCGCGTGGATCAAGTGGGTCTTGCCGAGGCCAACGCCGCCATACAGGAACAGCGGATTGTAGGAAACGCCGGGGTTGTTGGCGACCTGGATCGCCGCCGCGCGGGCCAACTGGTTGGCCTTGCCGGTAACGAAACTCTCGAAGGTCAGCGCCTCGTTGATCTTGCTCTGGTCGCGGCGCGGGGTTGCCTCCATGACAACATTCACGCGGTCGGGCACTTCCGGCATGTCGATCTCGCCGTAACCATTGGCAACGGCGGCAGCCGGCATCGGCGCCGGTTTCTTGACACTGTTCAGCCGCGGGTCGAGCACAAAGTGAACGTCGACCGGCGCCTGCCAGTATTGCGAAGCGAGAGTTGTGATGCGACTGGCGAACTGGGTTTTTACCCAGTCCAGCTTGAAGCGGTTAGGCGCGGCGATGCGCAGACGGCCGTCTTCATAATCCAGCGGCGCCAGCGGCTTGATCCAGGCGCTGAATTGTTGCGGCGTCAATTCCTGCTCCAACAATGCGGAGCACGTCTGCCAGAAATTTTCCATGAATTTTTTCTAATGATAGGGCGTGCGGAAACGGAATGAAGCACCGCTGCATCCACCGATTGCTCTCTTCCGGCAGTCCGCTGCACAGTCCGTCAGGAGGTCTGCGCAGGGGGATGCCGAAGCGGCGTCATGGAGTCGAGAGCGGTCCACACGAGCGGGCTATTCTACTCCCGACAAGGAAAGTTATCCACAGGCCAGGTCACTTTTCGGACATAAAAAAGTCCTTGCAATCGTGCGGATTTTCGGCGTACGGAAGAGGGTGCCGCACTGGCGGAACGATGCCGGCGGGGCTTGCATTTCGCCGCCGCCGCATCCGCGCTGCCGGGCACAGGACGAGCCAGCCTTGTCCCTTCGGCACACCTAAGTAATTGACAGAGAAGCGGAAAATGCTGTCTAATTCAGGGTTCACTGCTCGTTATATTGCTCCGCAGCCTCAGGCCTCGGTATGGCAATCATTGCGAGGGGCGTGATGATCCTACCCATTTTTGCTGATTAGCGAGACCATAATGAAACGTACTTACCAACCTTCCGTCGTCCGCCGCAAGCGTACCCACGGCTTTCGCGTGCGCATGGCAACCCGCAGCGGCCGCGCTGTGCTGAATGCCCGTCGCGCCAAAGGCCGCAAGCGCCTGGCTGTCTAAGCCGAGCGCACTGTATCGGCTGCCGGCGTGACCGGAGACCATCCCGAGAACTACGCGCGCGATCGACGAATCGTTAAAACGGATGAATTTTCATCCGTTTTTCGTTTGCGGCCCGTGCAGCGGACAGCGCATTTCGTGCTGTACGTGCGTAGCAATCAGTTAAGTCACGCGCGCCTCGGCATCGTCGCCGCCAAACGCTTCGCGCCGCGCGCGGTCACGCGCAACACGATCAAGCGCGTCACACGTGAGCTGTTCCGCCAATCGGCCCTGCCGGCGATCGATTGCATCGTCCGCCTGTCCAAACCCGTGAACACGAAAACCGGTCCCGCAACGTCGGCACGCCTGAAATCGGAGCTGCGCGACGAGTTGCGCCGCCTGCTGCAATCGCAGGCCGGAACCGAACCCTGCCGATGAAAACGCTGCTGTTATTGCTGTTGCGTGCATATAAACTGGGCATCAGCCCGGTTCTCGGGCAGAATTGCCGTTTTTACCCAAGCTGCTCGGACTACGCCGCCGAAGCGATTCGTGAACATGGTGCGGCGAAGGGCGGCATGCTTGCCGCGCAGCGCTTGTGCAAATGCCACCCGTGGCATCCGGGCGGACTCGATCCGGTACCAAAAAAATCCGCCGACCCTGCGACTGCAACCACGCATGGTTGCGGCCACTCCTGAATTCTGATTACTCTCGATTAAATACGCTTATGGATATCCGACGTACCGTACTTTGGGTTGTATTCTCGTTGTCATTGCTGCTGTTGTGGGACAACTGGATGCGACATAACGGCAAGCAGTCGATGTTCTTCCCGACAGCAACCCAGACCGCCAAGCCGGCTGCGACCGGCAACGCTCCGAAAGCAGGCAGCGCAGATGTGCCGGTGCCGCAGACCGGCAGCGCCGCAACGCCGAGTCCCGCCGTAGTACCGGCCGCGCCGACCCAGGCACATGGCGAGCGCGTCACGATCACCACCGATGTGGTGAAGGCGGACATCGATTTGCTGGGTGGCCAACTGGAACGACTGGAGCTGCTGAAGCAGAAGGACACGGCCGACCCCACCAAAAATGTGGTGCTGTTCGACGACGGCCAGAACCATGTCTATCTCGCCCAGACCGGCCTGATCGGCGGCCCGTTCCCGAATCACAAGTCGACCTTCGTCGCCAAGGCCGGTCCGCGCTCGCTGGATGGCAGCAACGAAGTGCAGCTGGTGCTGGAATCGGAGCAGAACGGCGTCAAGCTGACCAAGACCTATACCTTCCATCGCGGCGATTACAGCATCGGCGTCAAGCATGAAGTCACCAATGTGAGCGGCGCGCCGATCAACCCGTCGCTCTATCTGCAACTGCTGCGCGACGGCAACAAGCCGGAAGGCGAGACACGCTTCTACAGTGCATTCACCGGCCCGGCCGTGTATACCGAAGCCGAACATTTCCAGAAGCTGGATTTCAAGAAGATCGAGGAAGGCAAGGAGCAACACGCGACCAAGGCCGACAACGGCTGGATCGCGCTGGTGCAGCACTATTTCGTGTCGGCTTTCGTGCCGCCGCAGAATACGCCACGCGAAATCTTCACCAAGAAGGTCGATACCAACCTGTATGCAATCGGCACCATCCTGCCGCTGGGCACCATCGCACCCGGCGCCAGCAAGACGATGACTGCGCAGCTGTACTCGGGTCCTGAGGAATCGGCAGCACTGGAAAAGGTCGCGCCGGGACTGGAACTGGTGAAGGACTACGGCTGGCTGACCATCGTCGCCAAACCGATTTTCTGGCTGATGACGCAGATCCACAAGGCGCTCGGCAACTGGGGCTGGACCATCATCGCGCTGACGTTGCTGATCAAGCTGGTGTTGTTCCCGCTGTCGGCCGCCAGCTATCGCAGCATGGCGAAGATGAAGACCGTCACGCCGAAGATGCAGGCGATCCGCGAGCGCCATAAATCCGATCCGGCCAAGATGAACCAGGCCATGATGGAACTGTACAAGACCGAAAAGATCAACCCGCTCGGCGGCTGCCTGCCGATCGTGGTGCAGATTCCGGTGTTCCTCGCGCTGTATTGGGTGCTGTCGGCCAGCGTTGAAATGCGCAACGCGCCATGGCTCTGGATTCACGATCTGGCCGCTCCCGACCAGTTGCTCGGCCACATCAACGGCTTCCCGATCGGCATCCTGCCGATCCTGATGGCGATTTCGATGTTCGTGCAGACCAAGCTGAACCCGACGCCGCCGGACCCGATGCAAGCGAAGGTGATGATGGTGATGCCGCTGGTATTCTCGGCGATGTTCTTCTTCTTCCCCGCCGGCCTGGTGCTGTACTACGTGGTGAACAACCTGCTGTCGATCACGCAGCAATGGGTCATCACCAGGAATATGAGCGCCGGCAAGAAGACCTGAGCGACCGCCGCGTCCGCGCGGCGCCTGTTGTAAAAAAGCCCGTGCGATGTTTTCACGGGCTTTTTTGTCGCCTTGATTATTTCAACCCTCGTTAAAATCGATTTCATGAATTACGACTCTTCCCCGATCGCGGCGATCGCCACCGCGCCAGGACGTGGCGGCATCGGCGTGGTGCGCGTTTCCGGCAAAAACCTGGAGCCGGTGATGCAGGCGTTGTGCGGCACCACGCAACTGCAGCCGCGCCAGGCCACCTACCTGCCGTTCCGGAATGCCGACGGCAGCGCGATCGACCAGGGCCTTGCGCTCTATTTCAAGGCGCCGCATTCGTATACCGGCGAAGACGTGCTCGAACTGCAGGGGCATGGCGGCCCGATCGTGATGCAGATGCTGCTAGCGCGCTGCCTTGACGCCGGCCGTGAGATCGGGCTGCGCCTGGCGCAGCCGGGCGAATTCACGCATCGCGCCTTCCTCAACGACAAGCTGGATCTGGCCCAGGCGGAAGCGGTGGCCGACCTGATCGAGGCGTCGACCGAAGCCGCCGCGCGCTCGGCATCGCAATCGCTGTCCGGCGTATTCTCAAAGACGATCCATGAACTGGTCGACAAGGTGATCCATCTGCGCATGCTGGTGGAGGCGACGCTCGATTTTCCGGAAGAGGAAATCGACTTCCTTGAAAAATCGGATGCGCGCGGCCAGCTGGAACGCATTCGCGCCAATCTCGATGCGATCTTCGCGCAGGCGGCGCAGGGCGCGCTGCTGCGCGACGGCCTGAACGTGGTGCTGGCCGGCCAGCCGAACGTCGGCAAATCGTCGCTGCTGAATGCGCTGGCCGGCTCCGATGTCGCGATCGTCACGCCGATTGCCGGCACCACGCGCGACAAGGTGACCGAGACGATCCAGATGGAAGGCATCCCGCTGCACATCATCGACACCGCCGGCATCCGTGAAGGCGGCGACGAAGTGGAGCGCATCGGCATCGAGCGCACCTGGGGCGAAGTGCAGAAAGCCGATGTGATCCTGCACCTGCTCGACGCCAGCCGCGGTCCGACCCGCGACGATGAAGAGATCGTCGAACGCTTCCCGGCCAACGTACCAGTGCTGCGCGTCTGGAACAAGATCGACCTGTCAGGACACAAGCCGACGGTCGACCGGATGCCGGATGCGACGCATATCTACCTGTCGGCGACCGACCGGACCGGCATCGACCTGCTGCGCACCGAACTGCTGCGCGTGGCGGGCTGGCAGCAGACCGGCGAATCGCGTTTTCTCGCGCGCGAACGGCATCTGCTGGCCTTGAAAGCGGCGCGCGATCATCTCGAAGTCGCCGCGCAGCATGCGACCCGGGACAATCAGGTCAGCGACCAGGCGCTCGACTTGCTGGCCGAGGAATTGCGGATTGCGCAGGAACGGCTGAACAGCATCACCGGCGAATTCACGTCGGATGATTTGCTGGGCGTGATTTTCAGCCGGTTCTGCATCGGAAAATAGTTGAGATTCCGAGGGCTTCCAATAAGCTCCAATATTCCAATATCTCCCTCTGTAATCTGTGAATTAATTGTCCTATCGACTCCAAAATCTTACGTAGACTTCCCGATGTTTTAGGTACACAATTTGGCACACGATCGAGCGATGATACTCGATTGTGTACCTAAAAGGATTGTGTATATGCCCCGCCAAGCAACCCCACTCACCGATACCAAGATTAAGTCGCTCAAGGCGAAGAGTGAGCGCTACCGCGTGAGCGATACAGGCGGTCTGACTCTTGAGATCATGCCGAGTGGATCGAAGGCATGGCGGTATCGCTACCAACTCCACGGTGTTCGACAGCCAACGCTGACCATCGGCAGTTACCCTGAGATCAGCCTGGCAGAGGCCCGGAAGCGACGTGACGAGTGGGGCATCCTGGTCGCGCGCGGTGAGTCTCCAAAGCGTGCAGTGCAAGCTGCGAAGTCAGCAAAGCTAAACACGGTAGCGGCATTCGGTGCCGAGTGGCTTAAGGAACAAGTGACAGGCAAGTCGGACAGCTATGTCTCGACGATGCACCGAATTATGCAGAAGGATGTTTTCCCGATACTCGGGAGCATGCCGCTGGCAGAGGTTAAGCCAGTGGACATCATGGAGTTGTGCGACCGGATCAAGTCGCGAGGATCGCCGAAGATGGCGCTATTGACGAGGAACGTGCTTAGGCGGATGTACGATTTCGCCATCGCACGCCAACTCGCTGAGTCGAACCCGGCGGCTGCGCTTGTCGCCCGCTTTATTGCCACCGAGGAGAGTCGCACACGCGTGCTGTCGCCCACTGAGATCGGGCAGATATTGAGAGGGATCTATGCGTCCGACATTCGTCGTGCGCTGAAGTTGGCTTTGAATCTGCTATTCATCACGATGGTGCGCAAGACTGAACTCACCGAGGCGGCTTGGGATGAATTTGATCTGGAATCGGCAATATGGGATATCCCAGCCGAGCGAATGAAGAAGGACAAGCCCCATCGCGTCTTTCTATCGCGTCAGGCCGTCGCCATACTGAATGAGCTTAGGTCGCTCTCCGGGAGGTCGCCCTACGTGTTCCCAAGCACGCGAGGCTATGAGGATCGCCCCATTAGCAAGAGCACATTGAATCAAGCAGTGCGAGCGCTTTCGCTGGAGGTTCAGCATTTTGTTCTGCACGATTTCCGACGCACTGCATCCACCCATCTGCACGAGATGGGGCATTCTTCTGATGCCATTGAACGAGCGCTTGCCCACAAAATCCCAGGGATCAAAGGCGTCTACAACCGAGCGGAATATGCGGACCAGCGTCGCGTGATTCTCCAAGCGTGGGCGGACTTCGTTCAAGCGCAACTCGACGGCGCGACTGTCACGCCGCTCTTCAGAACGGCATAGCAACCTTAAGGACTGGCAGCCAATGAAGGTGAAGGAAAACCCACAAGCTGATAACGTGCGGCAGATGTATTCATTGGCCGAGGCGGCGGCCCTAATCGGAAACTCGGTTAGCCACATCCTCTCTCTTGGAGGTGACGGCCACTTGCCGATATATGCTCGCATACCTGAGGACATACAAGCCTACAGAACTAACGACGCGCTGTTGGGAAGGAATAATGGAATTTATGCTGGACTCTTGCAGCGGGTGCATATTCAGCAGTTTGCAAGTGGAATTCGCCCGCGTTTGCTGAGCGACGCTACGTTTCTTCTGCTGCATCCCAACACATGCCGACTCGTTGCCGCCCATGGTGAAGCTTATCAGCTGGACTTTCCAGGGGCATTTCGATTTTCCGAAGAGCTTGACCTGACCTTAATCGACCAGCCTAGAACCGGCATGGGAACGAACGCCGTAGACATTGGGACGGAGTTTATCGTGTGCTACTTGCGAAATCGAGAACCCTTCATTTTGGGAATGCCAACAGACGCTACTCCAGTAAGTATCCGATTGGCTGTTTCGGCGCTGCGCGTATGTCGCAGCGACCTTGCGAACTATGGCCTCAATTCTGACAACGCGCATCCTCGATTTGATAATGGGTTTAGCGAGGAGCCGCAGATGTCAAAAAAGCTGCTTGAGTTGAACGAAGCCGCAATGCGGTTCTGGGACTGCAGCCGGGCAGATTGGGCATCGCCATCTAACGCAGATGTCGCAACCTGGCTGATGGGCGAAGATCGAAAGTGGGGAGTAAAAACAGCCAAAGCTGCAGCCACAATCTTGAGAGACTCCTACGAAAACTGGGATCAGGACGAATACGAATGCAATCGTGCCAAGGTGGCTGAAGAGAAGCAAGGCAAGCCAGTTAGCTTTGCGCCAACAGGACTGAATAAATTCGATGCGGTCGTGTACGTAGCTCAGCACTGGAAAAATGCAGACCTTCAGCAGGGCGAACGAACAGAGAAACTCGAAACTTATCCAAATAGATCGGAAATTCTGCGCTTGCTGCAGAATAAGTATGGCTTCGCGTCTTATTTGGCGAAAGCGGCTTGGAGAATCGTGTCGCCAGAAGGCGCCATAAAGGAGGGTAGACCGCGATCCGCTGAATAGCCTCTACCAGAAAGAGCGTGAGGCACGTAAAGGGGAAAGGAGAGAACCGTTGGGTTTCTCTCCTTTCCCCTTTTTTATGCTGCTTCGGCACGGCATCATTCCTCCTGCTTCCAAACGCAGACAAGGAGATTGCATATGACCGAAGCAAACAAGAGCGCGTTGACAATCCTTCGTCGCAAGCAAGTGCAAGCCCGAACCGGGCTTTCATCTTCCGGGCTGTACGACAGGCTAAATCCAAAATCGCCGCGCCATGACCCACTTTTCCCGACGCAGGTCCGTCTATCCGTTGGCGGCGGGGCAGTAGGTTGGATCGAGTCGGAGGTCGAAGCGTGGATTAAATCGCGCATCCGCGCCAGCCGCACGTGATTCACCGCCGACTCGACGGAAACTCGCCCTCAAGAAAGGGGAAGGTACGCCGGCTTATGCGCGAGAACAACTAGCAACCCACAAAGAAAGGCACGAAGTACGGTGGCCCTCGTAGCGGCCAAGAGAACTGCGTGGCGCACGCTCGCTCACGCAGGATATTAACTAGCAATCCGACATGGAAAGGCAAACGTACTGTGGTCGCCACAAAGGCCAAAAGCGTAACAGCTCGCTCTTGCCCCTCATGGGGCAAGAGTTACCAACTTCAATGGGAAAGACAGCAGTTCGGATGGCTCCGTGAAGGCCGAAAAAACTGGGCTACCGGCCCTCATCTATACATGACATCAACTAGGAACTGAACACTGAACCTCATTCACTAGAGCCCCCGGTGATAGCCGAGAAGCCGCATACAAAGTAAGCGGCCACACATACAAAGTTTTCGGACAAGCGTGTTCCGCACAAGTCCGTACCAGCAAGAGGCCGAAAAGCGTAGGCCAGGCCTATGGCTGCGCAAAAAATATCGGAATAGCACGCTGAACCAACGCTATCGGAATTTTGGTTATTAATTTAATTAATTATTAAGAACTTAGAATTAAGAGGTAATTAGACATGGAGCTACGCCAAGAGGCCCCGCAGGGAATCTCCTCAATTAGCCCTGAAGTCGATGAATGGAACGAACCGACGATCTATCAGATTCACAAGATCATTGATGAAAATGCAAACATTATTGAGATTGAAGATGGCGGTCAAAAAATCACCGTCATCGGCGAAGACTTCGGCAACTGCCTGTTCCTTATTGAGCGCTTCATGCGTGAGATCAGGGCAGGCAAGAAGGCATTCTCAAGCGAGAAGTCTCGGCACGAATGTATGAAGCCATTAGCACTCGCCAGCTACCTGACCCTGATGAATGCGTTCCTAGCAGTTCATTCGCCAAGAAAGACATATAGCCCAGAGGTGAGCCTGTTCTTTGACGTGTGCATAACCAAGTACGGCCTCGTGGCCCACGACTTTGTAGGTGGTCCTAACGCATATAACCCGTCCTTCAAAATGAAAGTAGGCGAGTTCTTTAACAAGCTGATTGAGGAAATGTCAACGAGGATGTCTGGTCGCTCTTTCAAAAAAAAGCTGTATGCCCGGAGGGAAGCCATTAAACGTGGGCGAGAAAATGCAGAGGAATACATTGATGCATTGTTCGCACGTTGGTCCCGCTTACTTGTTCTTCGAATTGACTTCGGCTTTCGCACGTCAAATCCCATCTTGGTCCATCCAGTGAATCTTGAAGCCGCGCAAGAATGTCTCGGACGCTTCTTGAACAACAAACGCGGTAAGAAGCTCTATGAAGCGCTTCGGGGCTACATATGGCGCCTCGAATACGGAAAACTCAAGGGATACCATTTTCACGTGATTTTTTTCTTCGACGGCGCAAAGGTACGCAAGGACGAATACCTAGCTGGCGAGATCGGGACGGACTGGATAAAAGTGACCGATGGGAAGGGTATCTATTTCAATTGCAACGCCAAAAAGCTGAAATACAAGCGCGTCGGTATCGGCATGATTTCACACGACGATCATGAGAAACGTCGCAATCTCCTAGATGTCGTGGAGTACATGCACAAGGAGGATCAGACCGTGCGCGAAAAACACTCGCCTAAGACCCACTGTTGGGGGCGAGGGCGGCCTCCGTCCGCACGTTCGTCAACGTCGGGCCGCCCTCGAAGGAACGGGCTCAAACTAACTTAGACTGAGCAGTAGCATCTTGGCTGCAGCGTATATCCTCGGATACCTTGCCGTTAATGTTGCCGATAATAGTCGCTCCGAGATGCCCAGTCTCGGAGCGGAACTTGTTAAAGATTGCAGTTTTGAAGATCCTTAAGTTCGAAGTCAGCAAATTTCACCCATCCGGCAGGCTGTTTGGTTTACTTATCAGAAACCCCCCACGTACGGATGGAACGAAGCTACGAATGGCCACTGCGACCACATGCGGCTTTCCATTCCGTGATCATGTCATTCGATATCAGGGCATCGTTACCTTGTTCCTTGTGAAATCTGGCGATATTGGAATCCACGCATGCCTCCAATCTGACATTATCAACGCTCGTTGCAGATGAAGCGGGTTGAGCGCTGACTGGACTCTCAATCCCATTTTTATAACTGCTCTCCGCCACGACTTTTCCAGCCTCATTAAATTCTTGGGCAGGCCCGTCGAGCTTTCCTTCTTTGTAATTATCGGCCTTGGACAGGAACATGCCATAAGGAGAAAAGGCTCTGGGAAGGTATTTCTTGTGGGGACCGTCAAACTGTCCGTCTTTGATTTGGTATTCATCATAGCCAGTTGACGATTCACCGGGTGAACCAACTGTTTGAAACCCGGTTGCTTTCCCATCTTTCCAAACGAGATCAACAATCAACTTTTGGCCAGTAGAGTCAAAATGTTTCTCAAAACCAGTTGCTTTTCCATCAACCCAGTTAAGGTCAATCAGCAGTGTCGATCCGTCGTCACTCCATCGCTTTTCGGAGCCGTTTTTTTTGCCATTAACCATGTTGACCTGAGCGATCAATTTGTTAATGGCAGGATTGTAGATCTCCACGAGACCATCTTCTAGGCCGTTTTTCCATTCAACCTTTGTTTGAAGATTTCCAGTCTTGGGGTCCATTATTTTCTCGACACCATTCTTGATAGGAGGTTCTGTCATCACTATCGCCATAACGCCACTCTGTACGTCGCCTACGGCGACTTTGACTTCTGTCTCATCCTTGTCTTGGAGGTAGGCAAGATCATAAGGAACGTCGATTTCCCGAGGCTTGCCGTTATACATGAATGTGTATTTGGCGCTGCATTGTCCTTGCTTCAGCTCGTCGTTGCGGGACAATGTTTTTATGCTCGTGAGTTCCGGCATGCCAGATATCGCAGCATGTATTTCTCTGTACCAAATCGCGTTATTCAGATGTGATTGAATAATTTCGATGGCATTTTCCTTTACCTTGTTGCCATTGCAATCTACTTTGCTCTCGCAGCCCTGTAGCACTAGCCCGATGACGCAGAGCGTTGAAATCAATAAATACTTTTGTAAATTTCGCATATTTTTCCTCGTTGTTGCGTACAGTAAAGTTCCTGGATTACGCTTTACTCTCAAGATGTATTGGTTGATTCATGACAAGACAATCCTACCAATACGGTAGTATGAGGGCAAGCTGAAACGCGGACCATCTTTCTCTTTGGAACTTGGAAGAGGAAGATGTCGGTACTGGGAAAGCGCTTAAAAGAGGTGCGGCTTAAAAGCGGCCTGTCACAGGAGCAACTAGGACTTCAAGCTGGTCTTGAGGTTGAGAGTGCCAGCGCTAGAATGAATCGATATGAACGTGGGACGCGGGTTCCGAGCTTGGAGTTGATGGAGCGAATCGCAAATGTGCTCAATTTGCCGTTGACGTATTTCTATGCTGCCGACGAAAACGAGGCAAGGTTGCTTGTTTCGTTTCACCGTATGTCAGATGCCGACAAGAAGGCATTGCTTGAAGTCGCAACAAAAATAACCGGCGTGATTGATTTATGAGAACTGGTTGAAATGGCTCCGCCATTTAGGTAGCAGCTTTCAAGATTCGATATACCGATGCTATCCCGATTGAGCAAGCGTCGGCAATTTCTTGTTTTGTCAATCCCTTCGCATGAAGCGAATGAACCCTCGAACTTTTTGCCTGCGCCGTCGGTGCACGGCCAATATACGCTCCGCGCTTCTTTGCGGCTGCGATGCCTACCTTCTGACGTTCCAGCATGTTTTCCCGTTCAAACTGAGCGATGGAGGCGAACAGGTTGAATGTCAGCCGCCCGGACGGCGTGGCGGTGTCAATTGCCAAGTCAAGAATGCGGATCGTGGCACCGGCACCCGCGACCTTTGATTCGATCTCGATCATGTGGATCATCGAGCGCGCTGCGCGAGACAGGCTGCTGAATACGAGCACGTCGCCACTTTTGAGAGCGGCAAGCACCTTGGCAAATTCAACGCGGTCTTCCATCTTGACGCTACTGATTTGTTCCTGATAGATCGATTGATCGGTGCAACCGGCTTCCTTGAGCTTTGAAATCTGATCCGCAAGCCCTGCGACCTGCTCAACGGTCGAGGTACGGGCGTAGCCGTATATGGTCATGGTCATTCTTTTTATCAGTAGGGTTTAAATGTTACGAGATTATCAATAGCCTCTAGAGAACAGCCTGTATTGATAGTTTTTCTGCCGGAGGACGGGCAGGATCACTTGGCCCTGGCCTAGTGATAGGCTTTGTGAGACTAACGCTTGTTAGAATGCAACTTCGTGGAGAACCCTTATCTTTAACATGAGATGTCTACGATAAATATTCCTGAATTCCATGCCCCAGACGAGCAGTTCGCGGCGCTTATCCCAGAAGCGGCCGAGGAATTGGGAATAGGTACTTCCCGCCACGTTTTCCGGATTGAGGGGCATCCAGATAAGGTCATTAAAGTCGCGCTTGGCAGCAACGCCGCGAACTGGACGGAGTTCGTTATCTATACTCACTTGGATAACAGTTCGTCGTTTGGCGAGATCCTAAGCATCAGTCGCTCGGGAAAATACTTAATTATGGAATACTTGCAAGACATTCCTGTCGGTCAGCCATTACCCGATGTGCCGATTTGGTTGACCGACAGGAAACGAAGTGCCTTTGGTCTATCGAAGGATGGCAATCCAAAAATCCGCGACTATGCGCAGGTCAATCTAGCTCTCGGCTACCTAGTTTCGATGCCTTCAAGGAGTGAAAGCGAGGAGATGGTTCGTTGGATAGCTGCTATGAGCAAGAAATAGCTCGCACGCCCGTATATCCATTTAGGTTGTTAAATGCCATCGCATTTGGTTCAGTAGAGTCAGGTGCTCAAGCGACTAAATTCGTGCCCACAATCCAAGCAAGCATGATTTTCGAACACGTTATCGTCGATTGCTTCGCCGACTTGGGCCCCTGCAACGCAGCCTGCGCACGATCCAAGAATTCCCCCTAAAATTGCACCGGCGATTCCGCCGATTGTAGCGCCTACGGGACCAGCAATGAGACCAGCGTAAGCGCCCATCTTGGCCCCGCCTGCGGCGCTGGACGCGCCAACGGCGAAGCCGGAGGCTGCTCCAATTGTTCCGCACGCCCTCCTACCATGGCTTTTGCTGTGAATTCGATCCGAGTGACAGTTTGGACAAGCAAGCGTGCCTCTGCCTTGCTCTACTAATAACGCTGATATTTTTTGGTTCATTCGATCCCCCGTTTGTTCAATTCGTTGAAAAATGTGTAGTAAGGCAGGTCTGTTTCAGCCTCAACAGGGTGATATGTGTCTGAGATTTCTTTGAATCGAGAGGACGACATAAGTACTGGGACACACCGGTACTTATGCCCGCAGGTTAGGGGGAGAAAATTTAGCTGAGTATTACGGTGGTATTTGAACGTTGCGTTCGGTAAGTCCTGAGCGCCGAGAGAAGCAATCAATAATTAATGATCTTGGCAACATGGCAATATGGCGCGGTCGCTTACCTAGCGAAGAAAGATCAAAGTTGCTGGCAACCGATCAGTTCAGACAACTTTCCGTCGCTGGCGGTACACGCAACAAGTGTCCTTCCTTGACCTACCTCCGCCTGACGCCCCCTTGCCTAAAAGATTTCAGGTCTCGCAGATCTGCGCGCCTTCCTACCAAAAAGGCGCTAGGCAACCGCTTTCTCTATTGAAAATAAGCAACAATGATGATAGCATCAATTTCTCTGCTTATTAGAGCAATAGCATGCACGCGCCCACTCCCATTCCTGGCCGCAAGGGGAAGTCTTCCATCGCGAATACGCTTATACAGGCGCTTTGGCCTGCGATACCGTCGAATGCGAGGCCAAGCAGATGCCTCCGTGAACTCCAGTCAATCTGCGCTGTGAGCCTTTCGTTTGATGTCAGCGCATCCTCAATTCGATCCATTTTGTACCGTCACCCGGAGATCTTCGAGAAAGCTGGCCGGGATGCACAGGGTACCCACTACAGACTTTCCGAAGAATTCGTAGAAAAGAACTATGAGAAATAAGTTTTGTGAATTAAACGACCTCACAAACGAGGCCGATGTCGAAACATTCTTTGTTTTGCCCCTATTGAGAGATCTGGGCTATGAGAACAAGAACATTAAGCCGAAACGTTCGTTGGAAGAACTGTCCGTTTCGAAGCTCGGGTCTCGCCGTGCCGAGAAGTACCGTCCAGACTTTGGAATAAAGGTGGGCAGCGACTTACGAATGGTCGTAGAGGCAAAGGGGCCGGGCGAGGACCTTGATGATCATTACCTACAACCTCGGGACTACTGCGTGACGTTGAATGGTGCTCATTCGGACAAGAACCCTGTTCGTTTCTATTTGCTCACCAATGGTCACCTAACGCGCATTTACCGCCCCGATGTAAATGAGCCGATCCTTGAGTTGACTTTTAAGCAATTTGCTAAAGGTTCAGCGAAGTATAAAAAGCTTTGTTCTCTTGTTGACAGAGACCACATTGCATTGGATGAGGAAGAGGAGGCCGAGACTGAATACTTGGAATTACGTAAAGCGCCGCTGAAGGACATTAATGAGGCTTTCGCGTGGTGCCATCAGTTTATTTATAAAACTGACAATATAAGCCAAGGTGCGGCCTTTATGGAATTCGTAAAGATAATCGCGCTGAAACTACTGTCCGACAAGAGAATTCGGGAGAAGCATCCTGAACTTATCGGAAGCCCAAAATTTCAAGTGCCACTTGCAGATGTCAGTTTTTCGAAAGTGCTGCTATTGCAGCAGCAGCGGCACACGCCGAATCCGTTAAGCACTATCTGGTTTGCGGATTTTATAAAGACAATGGAGTTGGAGATCGCAACAAAGAAGAAGAAGCGGATCTTCAATCAGACGGATGAGATCAAGCTCTCTCCCGAGACTATTGGCGGGGTCGTGGAACGGCTAGAACCGCTGTTCTTGTTCGGTATTGACGCGGATCTGAACGGACGACTATTCGAAACATTCCTTAGCGCGACAATGCGAGGGAAGGATTTGGGACAGTACTTTACCCCTCGCAGTGTTGTTAAGCTTGGAGTGGGTTTAGCCCGATTACGAATTGATCCGACCGATTTTGACAGCACAGATCGTGTTTACGATGGCTGTTGCGGAACAGGTGGCTTCCTGATTGATGTGCTTGCGGATATGTGGGCCAAGGTCAACGCCAATCGGGCGCTCTCCGAAGGGCAGAAGGAAGCGTTACGACAGAAGATCGCGAACGAGCATATTTTTGGTGCAGACATTGGTCGTGATCCGAATCTTGCCCGTATCGCCCGGCTGAACATGTACCTCCACGGCGATGGCGGCAGTTCGATCTTCAATGTTGATGGACTTGATAAGGAACTGCCGACGCTGCGGACAGATTCGCCTGAGATGGCGGGTGAAAAAGATCAGTTGCGCAAGATCAGCTCAATGCCCAATGGATTCTTCGATGTGGTAATAACCAATCCACCGTTTGCAAAGACTTATTCAGCAGTTCGAAAGAAAGGAAATACTGAGGAATCAACTGCATCTCGCATTCTGAAGCGGTATGACCTCCGTACGTTTGAGGGCGGGAAAGAGAAGCTAGAATTGCGCTCCAACTTGATGTTCATGGAGCGGTACCGGGATTTAATCAAATCTGGCGGGAGACTGGTGACAGTTCTTGATGACGGCATTTTAAGCGCCAAAGACTACGTATGGTTCCGAAATTGGCTTCGAAGCGAGTTCCTGATAAACGCCGTTGTCTCGCTTCCTGGAGACGCCTTCCAACGCTCGATGGCTCGAGTTAAAACGTCAATCCTTGTCTTGACCCGTCGAACCTCTGAAGACGACCAGCAGCCCGACGTGTTCATGTACCCGTGCGAAGCCGTGGGAATTGATGACCCAGCAAGAGCCCGCACTCTGCCGATCGACGCACAGAATCGTGAGCATGCTAAAGAGGAAATTCAGAAGGTCTTAAAAGAGTACGAGAAGTTTTTGAAAGGTAAGGGAAGCGACGCGTACTTGGTTTCGGCCGATCGCGTTGCTGATCGCCTTGACGTCAAGCATTGCCTAATGTCTACAGGCGAAAACGTAGCAAAATGGGAAGCCGCAGGATTTGAAATCAAAAAGCTTAAAGACGTGCTTGAACCGAAAGTTTTCGGCGCGGGTGACGTCATTGATTGCGCTACCCATGAAGAAGAGGAGATTGCCTTACTTGTCCGGTATGACGGAAGCGCAGAAGCGGGCGGAACACTTCTTCCGGCCGATACCAAGCACAATAAGCTCTACAGGGTATCTGCTGGAAATATCGTAATTTCGAACATCGCAGCTAGCTATGGCAGCATAGCTGTAGTTCCGCCCGAGCTCGATGGCTGCGTAGTCTCGACTGAATACACCGTGCTTAATCCTGTCGAAGGGTTTGACGCTACGACCATTTGGGCAATACTTCGATCTCCTGTAGTGCTTTCCGAAGTGTTGCTTGTTGCCACTGGAGCTAACAGAACCCGGGTGAAGTGGGAGGCTATGCAAGAATTGTACATTCCGTATCCGTCTAAAGCTAAAGAGAAGACTTTCGCAGCTCTTCTAAGCCGCGAAACAGAGGCCGAGATTGCGGCGCGGAAGCGCAAGCAAGCAGGCATTGAAGGCATGATCGACAAACTTGGACTAAAGACAGAAACAGCAACGACGATTCTATCTGCGTTTAAGCCACCAAAATAGGAGCGTGCGAAGTTCCTAGCTATCCAGGGACTTCAGCAGCGCGCAAGTCTACATTTCGCGCTATTGGTACACATTTAGGTACACACAATCATCCTTTTTGTGCGCAAGCCGTGTGCTTATGCGGGTTACACGGCTCACTCAATATTCTGCATCGGAAAATAAGAGCGCCTGACAAAATGATTTTTTCAGGGTTTGCCAGCAGATGATTGCACGGCCCAATCGGAGAAACGCTTCGTGAATCGAAGGCAGCCGTTTCTCCGAATCGGTTGCACGCCATCTACCGTTAGACGCTCAAAGACGTTTGCATATTCACCTAGAACGGATAGTGAATAGCTTTATCCATCACGCTGATCCATTGGCTTTGCGTAAATTCATGTGCGTTTGCCGGTCCCCCGAAACGCCCGCCATTGCCGGAGTCGCCCATACCACCGAACGGCACATGGAATTCGTTGTTCACCGTCTGGTCGTTGACATGCACCATGCCTGTCTTGAGGCGGCGCGAGATGGCGATTCCACGCGCAATTGAACGCGTATGGATCGCTGCGGACAGGCCGTAGGGAGATCCATTGACAAGCGCGATGGCTTCCTCGTCCGCATCGAATACGGTGACGGGAGCGACCGGCCCGAAGATCTCCTCCTTGAAGACAGGCATGTCCGGTGTGACGTCCGACAGCACCGTCGGCTGGTAAAACAGGTCTTGAAAGGTTCCGCCGGCCAGCACTGTCGCTCCTGCGGCGATGCTGTTGCGCACGAGGGCATCGACGCGGTCGCGCTGCCTGGCGTTGATCAGCGGTCCCAGGTGAACCTGGCCGGTATGGGGATTTCCTGTAACGAGTTTGTTCGCGCGCTCGGCGAGCTTGCCGGCATATTCGGCGGCGACCGAGCGATGCACCAGATGCCGGCCGGCCTGCATGCAGATCTGGCCCTGGTGCAGGAAGGCGCCCCAGGCGCCGCTGGAAGTCGCCGCGTCGATATCGGCATCGTCCAGCACGATGAGCGCATTGTTGCCGCCCAGTTCCAATGCCACCTTCTTGAGCATCTGGCCGCAAATCTGGCCGATCTGCCGTCCTACCGCGGTCGATCCGGTAAAGGAAATCATGCCGACCGCGGAATGGCGCACCAGCGCGTCGCCTGTTTGCGCGCCTCCGGGAACCACCTGCAATATGCCGCTCGGCAAGCCTGCATCCTCGAACAGCTTGGCGATCAGCAGGCCGCCGCAGACCGCGCTCTGCTGATCGGGCTTGAGCACGACGGCATTCCCGACCGCCAGCGCCGGAGCGACGGAGCGCATCGCCAGCAGCAACGGAAAGTTCCAGGGCGAGATGACGCCGATGACGCCGATCGGCACCTGGCACCACATGTTCAGGCGGCCCGGCATGGCGGAGGGGAACAGGCTTCCTTCCGCCTGCATGGGCATGGCGGCAGCCATCTGCAATTGCTCGTAAGTGGCATGCAGTTCCCACTCGGCCTTGGCGGGAATCGAGCCGCATTCGCGCACGTTCCAATCGTTGAACTCGCCGGCGCGCTCGCGCAGCAGACGTGCGGCCTCACGCAGGATTTCAGCGCGGCGGTCAAAGGGCGTGCCGGCCCATGCGTGTTGCGCAAGCGCCGCCGACGTCGCGGCATGGTCGATGTCCTGGGCCGTGCCGGTGCCGGCGATGCCGATCTTTTCACCGGTGGCCGGTTCGACTACGGGGACGGTTCCGCCAACGGCATCCGTCCATCCGTTGATGAAAACCTTGCCTGCCCATGCGCTGTTCATTGCGGGTGCGTTCATGTTGTCTCGTCCTTTCATTGGGTGTGGTGTGTCATGCAGACTTGTTATTCAGGATTTCGGCCATGCGTTCGCCGATGATCATGCAGGGTGCCATGGTGTTGCCGGTGGTGACGCGCGGCATGATGGAGCCGTCGGCCACCCTCAGGTTATCGATGCCGCGCACCTTGAGCCTGCTGTCCACCACCGCCATGTCGTCGCGGCCCATCTTGCAGGTACCGGTCTGGTGCCAGTAAGTCAGTGCGCCGTTGCGGATGAAGTTTTCCAGCTCCGCGCCCTTGATCGGGCCCGGCATCGCTTCGCGTTTCACGAATTCGCGCAGCTCGGGCGCATTGCCGATCTCGCGGCACAGTTCGACGGCACGCACCAGTGCCTTCATGTCCGCCGGCTCGCTGAGAAAATTGGCGTGGACATTCATCGGGTCGCGCGGTTTGGCAGAACGCAGCTCGATATAGCCTCGACTCGCCGGACGCACCAGGCCCGGCGCGATGGTCCAGGAAGCTGGCGGCGGCGTGTACTGCTTGCCCGTGATTTCGCTGGCATAGGGCACCTCGATCTGGAACGGTTGCAGATCGGGCGTGTCGAGGCGGGAGTCGCTTTTCCAGAAGAAGGTGCACTCCGCCATGTTGTTGCGTGGCGCCTGCGGCGTGTTGTACTCCCATACGCATCCGCCGACCAGGATGTGATCCATGAAGTTCTTGCCCACTCCCGGCAGGTGATGGACGGTGCGGATGCCGACGCGCTTGAGCGAGGCTTCCTCGCCGACCCCGGACAGCATCAGGATTTTCGGGGTATTGATCGCGCCGCAGGACAGGATGACTTCGCTGGTGACGGCTATCCTGTGCGATTTTCCTTTCCAGACGAATTCCACGCCGGTGGCGCGCTTGCCCTTTAGCGCGAGCTTCTGCACTTCGGCATGCATCAGCACGGTCAGGTTCGGCCGGTCCATGACATCGTAAAGATATTGGGCCGCCATGTTGCGGCGGCGTCCGTCCTTGATCGTGGTATTGGCGATCGAACATCCGCCCGGACCTTCCATCATTTCGCCGTTATGGTCCTCATACGCAGGAATACCGACCGACGCTGCCGCCTTGACCATGGCAGGTGCAATCGGATTGGGATCCTTCGCCGGCTGCACCCACACATTGCCGCCCGTACCGCGGTACGCCGGGTCAGGCTTGCCCTGCCAGTTCTCGATGCGCTTGTAAATTTCGAGGACATGCCGGTAGCTCCACGCGGGGTCGCCCGCTTCCGCGGCCCAGTAGTCGTAGTCGTTCTTGTGGCCGCGCGCATAGGCCATCACATTGATGCTGCTGCCGCCGCCGAGCACCTTGCCCATCGACAGGCCGACAACCCGTTCGTTGAGCGCGCGCTGCGGCAGGGACTTGTGTCCCCAATCGCGCTCGGTACCGAGGTTGGTGGGCCACATGCCGGGATTCTGCACGTTGTCCAGCTGATCCGTGCCGCCGGCCTCGATCAACAACACGTGAATGTCGGGGTTTTCGGTCAACCTGCTCGCGATGACAGAGCCGGACGATCCGGCTCCGCAGATGATGTAGTCATAGTTCGCTTTCAGATTGCGTGTCAGCGCGGATTGGTTGGCGTGAACGGCGGAAGCCTTTTGTGCCATCGCGGACGCTGCCGTGCTTGACAGGCCGAGCGCGCCGGCAAGTTTCAGGAAGCCGCGCCGATCGAGCCTGCCCTGCATCATCGCCAGTTCGAGGCTGTTGATCATGTCGCCGCGTGCGAGATCGTTGTCCGGGGTGTCGCCACTTTTCATGAAGTCTCCATTTGTTTTAATTGATGAACGGCATTGCACGAGATCTCATCGCAAGACATATGCCATATCGCCGATGCCCGGCCTGGCATAAGCAAGTCACTGATTTTTCTCGGGATTTCTTCCCGCTCTGTATGGAGTAGCAGGTTTGACTGTCGCACAGTGAGACGGAAGGCTTCGTGGGGTGTCGCAGCATGCGTCTATGCGAGGCCAGGCTGCAGATGGGGGCGCGGGAGTGGGATCGGGTTGGCTGGAGAGCCGGTAGATGGAAGAGTGGCGGTTGTTCATGGCGCGCAACGGCGCCATGAAGCAAGCCTATGTGTTCGGCCAGTTTAGGGAACCTGGGGTCCCAGCGAGGATATGTTCGTATAGATCTGCCGCAAAAGACGCTTGAGCAGCATGGCATCCTCGGATGAAATACTGGCCAGGGCTATCCGCTCATAGAGGTCGGCAAGCGGCGCAATCTGCACCGCCAGGTTCCGTCCAGTCCTGGTCAGCTGCGCAGACACGGAGCGGCGATCATCTTCCGCGGGCTTGCGTTTCACGAAACCCTTCTTCTCCAGCCCTGCCACCAGCCTCGACAGCGTCGAGATCTCAATGGACGTATGTTCCGCGAGTTGCGTCATGCGCTGCCCATCTTCATGGAGCAAGGACGCCAGGACCCGCCACATCGGCAGGGTGATATCGAATTTCTCCAGCTCTTTGGAAAACGTGTCCCCGATCCGCACGCCTGCACGGTTCAACAAATAGGGAAGCGCATTCTCGAGAGAATAGTCCTGCAGGACAAAGGTATCGTTTTCAGCCATATCGAAATCATCGCATGAAATGCTTGAAATTACAAATAAGCTGTGATTCAATGTAATTGAAAATGAAAATAATTGATGCGGATCAAGGCATCCAGACAACCCTGAAAATAGTTTTCCGGCATGAAAAGACATTGTGACGATACCGGAGCACATCCCGGCTTCGCAACCGCCTGTCGGAAACATCATTTTCATAGACAAAAAGGAGACAGGAATGAATTTCCACAAACATATGCTGGCACCCCTGGCCGTAGCCGTGCTGCTTGCCGGACCCGCCGCGGCACAGATCAAGGTCGGTTTTTCCGGCGTATTGTCGGGAAGCGAGGCCGCCGTGGGACAGGATCAATATGACGGCTTCATGCTCGGGCTTGAGCAATTGGGTGGCAAGCTGGGCGGCCAGGCAACCACGGTCCTCAAGGAAGACGACCGGCTCAAGCCGGAACTTGGCCTGCAGACGATGCGCAAGTTCATCGAGAAGGACAAGGTGGACGTCATCGTGGGCCTTGGCTTTTCCAATGTATTCATGGCAAGCCTGAGGCCCCTCGTCGAATCGGGCACGGTCGCGATCGCAACCCAGGCCGGCCCCTCTCCCGTGGCCGGGGCCGCATGCGCGCCGAATGTGTTCTCGATTGCCTGGCAAAACGACGGTGCTGCCGAAAGCATGGGCAAGTTCGTGCAAGACCAAGGCCACAAACGCGTATACCTGATGGCACCCAATTTCCAGGCCGGCAAGGACATGCTGGCCGGCTTCAAGCGTTTCTACAAGGGTGAAATCGTCGACGAGGTGTACACCCAGATCGGCCAGGCCGACTATTCGGCTGAAATCGCCCAACTGAGCGTGAGCAAGGCGGACGCGGTCTTTGCCTTTTATCCGGGCGGCATGGGGGTGAACTACGTCAGGCAACTCAGCCAGGCCGGCTTGCTCGGCAAGTTGCCGAACTATTCGGTGTTCACCGTGGACGGCACGACGATGCCGGCATTGGGCGATGCGGCGGTGGGCACCTATTCGGGAGCGATGTGGGATGTGGCGCTGGATACGCCGGAGAACAGGAAGTTCGTCACCGCCTTCGAGGCAAAATACAAGCGCACTCCCAGCGAATACGCGGCCACCGGGTTCGACGCCGCGCAGTTGCTTGACGTCGCGGCACGCAAACTCAAGGGCAATGTGTCGGACAAAAAGGCGTTCGCGGCTGCGGTAAAGGCCGCCGGACAGGAGTTCCGTTCGGTGCGCGGCCCCTTCCAGTTCAATACCAACAATCTTCCGATCCAGAACTACTACGCTTTCAAGGTTGCCAAGGAGGCCGGCAAACCCGTAGTCAAGATGCTCGGCACCACGCTTACCCGGCACAAGGATGCTTATTACGCCAAGTGTGCGATGCAGTAAGGGACGCGCGACATGGCGGACGGATCTCGTTCCGGATCTGCCGAAACACAGTACGGATTGCTACGACTTGCCCTCCAATGAAAGCCAGGGAGGCAGCACTCTGCGCACCGGCGTATTGGCGACGGTATTGGTGCGCGAAGCACATGCCCTACGATGATTCGAAAGCGGCTTTAATTCGCCAATTGCTCTAATGCTTGCGAGTTCGTAAAAGGCAAAAAATTTTAAATGTTTACTTGCATTTGCAAATAAAAACAGGCTTAATGAATTTGCTTATTCCAGCAAATTCATTTTGGAGACGGTACACATGAACGCTAGAGCACAATTCGCATACACCGACCTGGGGCTGCGCGAGGCCGCCGGTCGCGTTTCTCCTGTCGCCAATGCGCCGGCAATCGAGACACTGATAGACAACGCACGGCAGCTGGTGCCAAAACTGAGGGAAAGGGCGCAACAGACCGAGGCGGAGCGGCGCGTTTCCGACCAGACCACCGCGGAATTTCGTGAAGCCGGCTTCTTCAAGCTGATGCAGCCTGCCCGCTTCGGCGGCTACGAATACGGCTTCACCGCCTTCATCGACATCATCAGCGAGCTGGGCCGCGGCTGCACCTCGTCGGCATGGGGCTGTTCGCTCGGCGCTGTCCATCAATGGCTGGTCGGCACCTTCCCGCTGGAGGCGCAAGAGGATGTATGGGGCCGCGATCCGCACGCGATCGTTTGCGGTTCCTATGCGCCGGCAGTCAAAGCCGTCGCCGCCGATGGCGGCTATCTGGTGGAAGGCAAATGGCATTGGGCATCCAATGTCGACAACTCCCAATGGGCCTTGCTGGGTGTGATGTTCCCGCCGGACGAGCAGCATCCCGCGCCGTATCCCGGCTTCCTGCTGGCTCCGCGCAAGGACTGGGAAATCGAAGACACCTGGTTCGTGGCGGGGCAAGCCGGAACCGGCTCCAAGACCGTGGCGATCGACAAGCCGATCTTCATCCCCGGACACCGCAAGATTTCCTTTGCCGAACTGTCGTCGAACGCGCCTCCGGGCAGCCAGGCAAACCCCAATTCCATCTACCGCATTCCCTTCCTTTCCGCGGTGCCGGTCTGCCTGGTATCTCCGCTGCTCGGAACCGCGCAGGGCGCGATCGAGGAATTCATCGCCATGGCGGGCTCGCGCGTGACGCGCGGCGCCGTCTCCGGCGGCGGCACCCAGTTATGCGACTTCTTCCCGGTGCAATCGAGGTTGGCCGAAGCAACCGCCGCGCTGGATGCCGCGCGCTTGCTGATCTATCGCGATACCGCCGAAGTCGAAAGCATTGCCGCGTCCGGCGAGCGCATCAGCGTCGAGCACCGCATCCGCAACCGGCGCGACCATGCGTTTGCCGCACGCCTGTCGAGGGATGCCGTCGATTGCGTGTTTGCCAGCGTCGGCGGCGCCGGTCTCGCGCTGAACCAGCCGCTCCAGCGCATGTGGCGCGACGCGAATGCGATCGCCAAGCACATCAGCCTGAACTGGGATGCCGTCTCGTCGATGTGCGGGCAGCACCTGCTGGGGCTGGAACCCAAGGGCCAATACTGAACACGGGGAGAGGCAGATCATGTATTCCTGGTTTGATGGATTTGGCGCGGCAGACTTGAATGCCGATGCCCGGCGTCTGAGGACCGCGCTAAGCAACTTCACGTCCGGCGTCTGCCTGGTCACCACCATCGCCGACGACGGCAAGCGGGAAGGAATGACGATCAATTCCTTTGCCTCGGTGTCCTTGCAGCCGGCGCTCGTGCTGTGGAGCATCCGGGATGACGCGCGCAGCGCAGAAGTATTTCTCGCGAGCGGACGCTTCATCGTCAGCGTGCTCGGCGCGCAGCAGCAGGAACTGGCGCTGCATTTCGCCAGGCCGGCCGTGGACAAGTTCGAGAAATACGAGCACGCATTCGAAACGGGCTTCGACGGTTGCCCGCGATTGCGCGGCGCCCTGGCGACGTTCGAATGCTCGACTTATTCGCGGCACAAGGAAGGCGATCACACCATCCTGATAGGAAAAGTCGAACGCTTCTCTCATGAAAGTGAGGTGCCACTCGTCACCCATGCCGGCAGGCTCGGCGCCATCGGTGAGTTCGCCGACCTGCAGCCGAAGCCGCATTCCGCTACCGCATGACGCGGTCACGACACAACGATCAATCAAGGAGAAAAACATGCAAGGAAAAATCGCTCTCGAAGAGCATTTCGCGATCGACGACACCATCGGCGACTCGATGGTGTATGCGCGGCCCGAAGTGTGGGAAGGCTTGAAGTCGAAGCTGCTCGACTTCGAGACCCAGCGGATCGAACAGATGGACCAGTATGGCGTCGAATACGCGATCCTTTCGCTGAACTCGCCGGCCGTGCAGGCAATCCATGAAGTGCCGCGCGCCATCGAGGTGGCGAAAAAAGCCAATGACTTGCTGGCGGAGCAGATCGGCCGGCATCCGAAACGCTTCGGTGGCTTTGCCGCCCTGCCGATGCAAGATCCGGACGCCGCCGCGCGCGAACTGGAACGCTGCGTGAAACAACTCGGCTTCCACGGCTTCCTGGTCAACGGATTCTGCCAGGTTGGATCGGAAGACCAGGTAGCCTATTACGATGCGGATCAGTATCGCGACTTCTGGAAGGCCGCCGCTGCCCTGGAGAAACCGTTCTACATGCATCCGCGCGACCCGCTATCGAAGCGCGAGCCGATCTATGACGACCAGCACTGGCTCACCGGACCGACCTGGGCCTTCGCGGTGGAAACCAGTATTCACGCATTGCGTCTGATGGGAAGCGGCCTGTTCGACCGCCATCCGGAACTGCAGATGATCCTCGGCCATTTCGGCGAGGGCATCCCATTCAATATCTGGCGCATCGACCACATCCTGCGCAAGGGACGGCGCGGCATGCGCGCAGAACGGGAAATCGGCGACTACCTGCGCAGCAACGTCCATCTGACAACCAGCGGCAACTTCCGCACGCCGACGCTGCTCAGTTCGATGCTGGAAATGGGAGCGGACCGGATCATGTTCTCCGTCGACTATCCGTTCGAGAAACACGAGGACGCCGCAACCTGGTTCGACGCGGTCCACATCAGTGAAAACGATAGGCAGAAGATCGGCCGGGACAATGCGATCAAGCTGTTTGACCTGAAGATTTGATTATCCAAGGGCCTGACGATAGCGAGGTGTGCTGTGAGAGAAGTCAATCACGAAACGATCACGGATTTCGTGCTCGAGAGTTTTGAAAATACGCCGAATGCGCGGCTCAAGAAATTGATGACCGGCATAGTCACCCATCTTCACGACTTTGCGCGGGAAGTCGAGCTCACCGAGCAAGAGTGGGCTGCAGGCATCGACTTCCTCACCAGGGTCGGTCAGAAATGCAATGACAAGCGGCAGGAATGCATCTTGCTGAGCGATACGCTCGGCTTGTCCATGCTGGTGACGGCAATGAACAATCCGACGCCGAAAGGCGCGACGGAATCGACTGTTTTCGGTCCGTTTCATGTGGCCGGCGCGCCATGTTACGAGCATGGAGAAGATGTCTCGAACGGAGCGAAAGGCGCGCCATGCGTTGTCAGCGGCCATGTGCGCAACCTGGATGGCGCGCCGATCGCCGGCGCGACCATCGAGGTGTGGCAGGCGGACGAAGACGGCATGTACGACGTACAGCGGCCCGAGCTCGCGCAGGCACAGGCGCGCGGTGTGCTGCGGTCCGGCCCGCAGGGAGAATTTCATTTCAAATCGATTCTGGCCAGCGCGTATCCGATTCCGCACGACGGCCCCGTCGGCGTGATGCTGGCTGCCACCGATCGTCATCCCTGGCGGCCGGCCCATTTGCATTTCATGATTTCGGCCCCGGGCTACAAGACGCTCGTCACCCATGTATTTCGCAACGGCGACGAGTATTTGCATTCGGATGCCGTGTTCGGTGTACGCGCTTCCCTGATCGCGGATTGGAATCCCGGCGCCGATGGTGCGTATCGCCTCGACTATGACTTTGTGCTGACGGGCGATGCCGCGCCCGATGCGAAATAAGGAAGATGCGATGGACAATTTTGTCTATGCTGCCCACCCCTCGCGGATCATTTTTGGCGAAGGAACAGTCGCCCGGGTCCGCGATGAGGTCGAGCAGCTCGGTCGAACCCGGGCAGTGGTGCTTTCCACGCCAAATCAACAGGACGCGGCCCGCGACATCTCAGACCTGCTCGGCACGCTGAGTGCCGGAGTCCATGCCGGCGCGGTGATGCATGTACCGGTCGAAACCGTGGATCATGCGCTGCTGGAAATTCAACGCCTGAACGCGGATTGTCTCGTCGCTTTCGGCGGAGGCTCGACCGTCGGTCTGGCAAAAGCCCTGGCGCTGCGTACCGCGCTCCCCATCGTCGCGATCCCGACGACCTACGCCGGTTCCGAGGTAACGCCCATCTACGGCATTACGGAAGGAAGGTTCAAACGCACCGGCCGGGACCCGGTGGTCTTGCCGAAGGTCGTGATCTATGACCCGGACCTGACACGGGCATTGCCGGCGCAGTTGAGTATCAACAGCGGCCTGAATGCCCTGGCCCACGCCGCCGAGGCCTTGTATGCGCATGATGGCAATCCCATTACGACCATGATGGCCGCGTCGGGCATCGAGGCGCTCGGGAAAGCGCTGCCGGCAATCAAGGATGTGCCGCAGACGATGGAAGCGCGTTCGATGGCGTTGTATGGCGCCTGGCTCTGCGGCACGGTTCTCGGGCAGACCAGCATGGGCCTGCATCACAAGCTTTGCCATACCCTGGGCGGCACTTTCAACTTGCCTCATGCGGAAACGCATGCCGTGGTATTGCCGCACGCGCTCGCCTATAACCGGCCCCATGCGAAAGCGGCCATGGAGAAAATTGCCGCCGCGTTGGGTGTGCAGGACGCCGCCCTTGGCCTGCACCGCCTGGCCGCGGAACTCGGTGCGCCCCTGTCGTTGCGGCAGCTTGGAATGAACGAGGGCGATCTGGACAAGGCCGCGGATCTGGCGGTCCAGTCCGCCTATCCGAACCCGCGCCCGCTTGAGCGCGGCCCGATTCGCGAACTGCTGCAAAGAGCGTTCGAAGGCGCGGCGCCTGCATGAATCAAAGACACACCGCCGCATGATGCGGATGAAAATCCATCCGAGGTGAACACGCATTTACGTTGCACACACTATGCCTGCTTATACACAAAAACTTCTTCCCGGCGTTGCCGCGCCGAGCTTCGAAGGAACCGCCATCGGCGGCCATCGTTGGGCACTCGAATCATCGCCGCAGCGGCGCTATACCCTCCTGATTTTTTACCGGGGCGTCTTTTGTTCCTATTGCCGCCGGCAACTGCAGGAGTTTGACAGCCTGGCCGATCAGTTCGGCAAGCGCGGCGTGGATCTGGTCTTCGTCAGTGCCGATGATGAAACCCAGGCACGCTTTGCAAGCGATACCCTGCACCTGAAAAACTTGCGCATTTGTTACGGCTTGACTGTGCAGCAAATGGAGCAATGGGGCGTATTCATGTCGGCCGGCAGCAGCGCGCTGAAGCAGCCGGCGGTGTTCAGCGAACCGGCTCTATTTCTCATCAAGGAAGACATGACGCTGTCATATCAGGTATTGCATTCGGCGCCCTTTGCCCGGCCCGGCGCAAAGGACATCATCGAGATGCTCGACTTCATGGAGGAGAAAAAGGCTGCGTATCCGCAGAGAGGGGGATGGATTCCATGTGCGCCAACTTGAGAGCCGATGCCGATGCCAAGCCCGGAAATCTTTTATCGTCGTCTGGAATGTGCAGCATCGATTTGACCCTGGCGCGTGCACCGCTCTGTTCCTATAGGCAATCATGAACCGGTGAACCCATCGCTCGCAGCCGTCCTGAACGAAAAAGAAATCAAGGAGACAAAAATGGCATTAGGTCTGGTCATACCGCAGTTATTGAATGGCGTGCAGTACGGCGTGCTGCTGTTTCTGCTGGCGGCCGGGTTGACGCTGGTGTTCGGCATCATGAGTTTTGTCAATCTGGCGCACGGCTCGCTGTACATGATGGGCGCCTACTTCGCCGCCACCGCATTCAAGCTCACCGCATCCTTTTCCCTGGCGGTGGTTGCTGCCGTGGCCGGCTGCATCGTACTGGGCTTCCTGCTCGAAAAACTGGCCGTCTCCCGACTGTACGGCCGCAACCACCTCGACCATGTACTGGCAACCTTCGGCATGGTGCTGTTCTTTAATGAAATCACGCGCATGATCTGGGGCCCGCAGCCGTATTTCCTGCCGGTTCCCGCCTTCCTGGACAGCACTGTCGATCTGTTCGGCGTGACCTATCCGGCCTACCGCTTCGCCATCATCGTGGTCGGACTGGCCGTTGCCGCCGGCGCACACCTGCTCATGCACAAGACGCGCCTGGGGATGCTCATCCGCGCCGGCTCGGTCAATCCGCAAATGGTCGGCGCGCTGGGCGTCAACATCAAGTTCCTCAACGCGCTGCTGTTTGCGCTGGGAGCGGCACTAGCCGGCCTGGCCGGCGTCATGGCCGGACCGATCCTGTCGATCCAGTCGGGCATGGGGGAGCCAGTGCTGATCACAGCGCTGGTGGTCATCGTCATCGGCGGCATCGGCTCGGTCAGCGGCGCGTTCTATGCCGCGCTGATCGTCGGCATCGCCGACACCCTTGGTCGCGCCTTTCTGCCCATGCTGTTGCGTGAAGTAATGAGCCGGGAAGTGGCGAATGCGGCCGGCCCGGCACTGGCCTCAATGCTGGTGTATGTGCTGATGGCCGTGGTGCTGGCCGTGCGTCCGCAAGGACTGTTCCCCGCAGGGAGAGCTTGATGTTCGCGAAATTATCCTTATCGAGAATCGGCACCCTGCTGCCCTTGCTGCTCTTCGTTTTCCTGACAGCGGTGCCGTTTGTGGCCAATGCCATGGGCGAGTCGTTCTATGTGGCCTTCTTTGCGCGCATCATCATTTATGCGATTGCCGCAACTGCGCTGAATCTGGCGCTGGGTTACGGCGGCCTGGTCAGCCTCGGGCACGCGCTGTTCTTCGGACTGGGCGCCTACAGCGTGGCCATCCCGGCCTTCCACGGCGTGGACAGCGGCTGGATCCACCTGCTCGTCTGCGTGGCCGGCTGCGCCCTGATCGGCCTGCTGACCGGCGCCGTCAGCCTGCGCACCTCGGGCATCGGCTTCATCATGATCACGCTGGCGTTTGCGCAGATGGGCTACTTCACCTTTGTCAGCCTCAAGCAGTATGGCGGCGACGACGGCACCACCATTTTCTCGACCAGCAAGTTCTTTGGCCTGGACCTGGGCAACTCGACCACGGTCTATGCGGCGGCATTGATCGTCCTTGTGCTGGCGACTTGGTGGCTGGCACGGCTGCGGGTGTCGCCGTTCGGCATGGTGCTGCGCGGCGCCCGGCAGAACGCGCGCCGCATCAACGCGATCGGCTTCCCCAGCAAGCGCTATCAGCTGTCGGCCTATGTGCTGTCGGCGGTGCTATGCGGCATTGCCGGCATGCTGCTGGCCAATCTGAATGCCTTTGCTTCGCCCAGCACCATGTCGTGGTCCGTTTCCGGCGATCTCATCGTCATGGTGGTGCTCGGCGGCGTCGGCTCGGTGTTCGGTCCGCTGCTCGGCGCGCTCACCTTCTTCGGCCTGGAAGAAATCCTGAAGTCATTCACCGAATACTGGCTCGCCATTTTCGGTCCGATCGTCCTGTTGGTAGCGCTCATGGGCAAGGCGGGGATTGCAGGATTGCTCGACATGCTCGACCGCCGGCGTGTCCTGCGCAGCCGACGTGACAACACGGCCGAAGTTTCGGTCAACACTCCGCTGGCGGGGCAAAAGGCAGGAGGAAAATCATGACGGCGGCGGCACTGCAAACGGAAGCGCTGGTCAAGCGTTACGGCGGCATCCTGGTAACCGATCGTGTTTCTCTCGATATCCGGCCGGGCGAACTGCACGCCATCATCGGTCCGAACGGCGCCGGCAAGACCACGCTGATCAACCAGTTGTCCGGCGAGCTGGCGTCGAACGAGGGCCGGGTGCTGTTCTCCGGCAGGGATGTAACGACGCTGCCCATCCATCAGCGCGCACGCCTCGGACTGCTGCGCTCCTACCAGATCACTTCCATCTTCGAGGAATTCACAGTGCGCGAAAACACCGTGCTCGCGGCGATGGGCGCCAAGGAACACGCGTTCCGCTTCTGGCAGCCCTTGCTGAAGCGCAGCGCGCTGATGGCAGCCGCCAATGCGGCGCTGGCGGCGGCGGGACTGGCGCATCGCGCCGAGGTGCCGGCTGCGGACCTGGCCTATGGCGAGCGGCGCCAGTTAGAGCTGGCGATGGCGCTGGCCGCGCAGCCGGCATTCCTGCTGCTTGACGAGCCGATGGCCGGCATGAGCGTGCAGGAATCCGGCGCCGTGGTTTCCCTCCTGCAGAAATTGAAGGGCCGCTATTCGATCCTGCTGATCGAGCATGACATGGACGCGGTGTTCGCCCTGGCCGATCGCATTACCGTGCTGGTCTACGGCAAGGCGATGTTCACCGGCACGCCCGACGAGGTGCGGAATCACCCCGAAGTCAGGGCTGTGTACCTTGGTGAAGAGGGAGTGTAAGACATGAGCGCATTTCTGACAGTTCAGGATTTGCAGGCCTCTTATGGGCACGCGCAGGCACTGTTTGGCGTGTCGTTCAATGTGCAGGCCGGGGAAGTGGTCACCCTGCTCGGCCGCAATGGCATGGGCCGCTCAACCACCATCAAATGCCTGTTCGGCCTGCTGCCGGTCAAGGCCGGCTCCATTACTTTCGCCGGCAAAGCCATCCATAGTCTGCCTTCGTACGGCATTGCGCGGCTGGGGCTGGGATTAGTGCCGGAAGGGCGCCAGGTGTTTCCGAACCTGACGGTGGAGGAAAACCTGGTGGCCACGGCCAGGGCCCGCGGCGACGCGACCGGTGCGAGAGCGCAACTACAGCCCTGGACGCTGCAGCGTGTCTACCGTTTCTTTCCGCGCCTGGAGGAACGGCGCACCAACCTCGGCGCGCAGTTGTCCGGCGGCGAACAGCAGATGCTGGCCATTGGGCGCGCACTCATGACCAATCCGCAATTGCTGGTACTCGACGAGGCAACCGAGGGGCTGGCGCCGCTGATCCGCGCCGAGATATGGAAAGCACTGACCGAATTGAAACGGGAAGGCTTGTCACAGATCGTGATCGACAAGAATGTCGGCGCCCTGCTCGGATTCGCCGACCGCCACTATGTGCTGGAAAAGGGAAAAGTGGTCTGGCAAGGCAGCTCCGAAGAATTGCGCAGCCGGGAAGACGTCATTCATCAATATCTTGGAGTTTAGGACTCCTGTCCTTGACATACTTTTATAAAAGGGGAGGCATCATGCGTTTTCATTTTTTCAAACTCATTACTGTCGCGTTGTTTGCGGCTTTGCTTCATTCCGTTGCTTTCGCGGTGGGCGAGCACGCAACGAAGGAAGAAGCCGTCACGTTCGTGAAAAAGGCCATCGACTACGTCAAGCAAAACGGCAGGGAAAAAGCCATGGCCGAGTTCAGCAATCCGCAAGGGCAATTCATCGACCGCGAGTTGTATATCGTGGCCGTCGACCTGAACGGTATCGTGCTCGCCAGCGGAGGCAATCAAAAACTCATTGGCAAGCCCTTGCTCGACGTCAAGGACGTGAACGGCAAGTCCTTTGTACGGGAAGAGATCGATGTCGCCAAGACCAAGGGCAAGGGATGGGTCGACTTCGAGTGGGTGAATCCGGTCACCAAGAAGATCGAGCCAAGGTCGGCTTACCTGGAGCGGGTCGACGACTATTTCGTCTTGAGCGGCATCTTCAAAGTGAAGTGACCGCCCTCACCGCTGCGCGAGAGGCACACGGCTGCCGCCCGTAGCAGCGCAATCAAAACATGATCAAGCAGTTTGCGGTAGCGCCCATCCGGTCGCTGCCAAGGGAGGCTTTTTGCCTGTATTTCAACAACGGAGGAGAAACCATGAAAAAGAAATGTATTGCTGCCGGCTTGATGGCGATCGCGGCAACAGCTGTGCATGCGCAGAGTTCTGGCGTTACGGTGTACGGTCTGATCGATAGCGGCGTTGAACACGTCACGAACGTGGGTGCCGCGGGCGGCAGCCTGACGCGCATGCCGACCAACACCGGCTCGCTGCCGTCCCGCATCGGCTTCCGCGGTGCGGAAGATCTCGGCGGCGGCATGAAAGCCGTATTCACCCTCGAAAACGGCTTTGCACCGGATAGCGGAGGGTCGGGCCAAGGCGGCCGCCTGTTCGGCCGGCAGGCATTCGTCGGCCTGTCCGGTTCCTGGGGCACCGTCTCGCTCGGCCGTCAATACACGATGCTGTTCTGGTCCCTGTTCGACAGCGATATCCTCGGGCCGAACGTCTATAGCACGAGTTCGCTCGACAGCTATATTCCCAACGCACGTGCCGACAATGCCATCGGCTACCGCGGCAGCTTCGGCGGCCTGACCGTTGGCGCCACCTACAGCCTGGGACGCGATGCCGTCAACGCCGGTCCGAGCCCTGCCGGGACGAACTGCGCCGGCGAGAGCGCGGCCGATGGCAAGGCCTGCCGCGAGTGGTCGGCGATGGTGAAATACGACACGGCAGGCTGGGGAGTGGCGGCCGCGCATGACCGCCTCAATGGCGGGCCGGGCGCGTTCGGGGGATTGACCAGCAGCAGCCTGAGCGACAGCCGCACCACACTCAACGGCTACATCAAGTTTGGCCAGGCAAAAGTCGGTGGCGGCGTCATTCGCCGCGACAATGAGGGCAGCGCCACGCCGAAGAGCAATCTCTACTATATCGGCGGCGCCTACGCGTTCACACCGGCATTCACGCTCGATGCCGAACTGATGAAGCTGGATATGAAGAACAGTGCGAACCAGGCCACGCTGTTTGCGCTGCGCGGACTGTACAGCTTCTCCAAGCGTACGGTCGGATATGTGACGGCCGGGCATATTTCGAACGACGGCACGCTCAACCTTTCGGTCAGCGCCGGCGCCGCAGGCAGCAACCCGGCAGCCGGGGCATCGCAGACCGGTCTGATGGTAGGCGTGCGCCACGCGTTCTGAGTTTGATCGGCATCGTCGATTGGAACGCCGCTCCCATCTGGAGCGGCGTTCCAGACTGCGGGCGCATCACTCGCAAAGACGGCGAATGTCGGGTGGTACCGGCACGGCCTTTATGCGAGATGAGTCTTCTGGATGGCGAATCGCAAAAATTCTTACATCCCGGCCTTCGGCGAGCAACTCGGCGCCCCGCTTGAGCTCGTATTTCATCACGAAGGATTTTTCCCGCCATTCCTCGATCGAAACATGCACCTCGATTTCGTCACCGTAGCTGGTTGGCCTGATGAAGCGGGAACTGGCCTCGACTACCGGCGTACCAATGATACCGATCGTGCGTTCGAGCTCCCGCCATGGCGGCACACCGCAACTGCTGAAGAAGTGCCGAGAGGCGGCGTCGTACCAGCGAAAGAAATTAGGAAAATACGCGATCTGCGCAGGATCGCAGTCGCCAAATTCCACTTGCACAGTATGTATGTATAGGCGAGCCATGCATCATCTCCCGGTCAATTGCCCGGATACACCTTGTTGAGCTTGTGATCAACGAATGCCGTCAGCCGGTCCTGGGTAGTCGGGTCACTCTGGGCGACAGCAGCCATCAGGGCTTCGGTCATCAGACCGTCGTTGATCGATTGTTCGGCAATCCGGGGCAGCGCATGCATGACGCCGTAATTGGTCATCGGGGCATTGCCAACGATTCTTTTGGCCAGTTCCATGGCCTTGTCGAATCCATGACCATCGCCAACCAGGTATTGCGATATACCGGCCTGATGTCCCTCTTCCGCATTCAGCACCCGCCCGGTCAGCATCATGTCCATCATGCGCGGCACACCGATCAGCCGAGAAATGCGGACCGACCCGCCGCCGCCGACAAACAGGCCGCGCTGCCCTTCCGGCAACGCATAAAAGGCCGAGCTTTCCGCGACCCTGATATGCGAGGACGCTGCCAGTTCCAGCCCGCCGCCCACCACAGCCCCTTTCAGCACACTAAGCACAGGGACGCGGCCGAACTGGATGCGTTCGAACGCATGGTGCCACGTGCGCGAATGATGCATCGCTTCCACCGCATCGCGGCCCCGCACCTCGGACAGGTCAAGTCCGGCGCAAAAATGGTCGCCCATCCCCTGCAGCACGATCGCCTTGACATCGGCGCCGACAAGCTCGAAAAACGCGTGCAGTCGACCGATAACCGCGTCGTTCAACGCATTGCGTTTGGCCGGACGATCGATTGAAACAATGGCGATCTCGCCATCCATGCTGACCGCCAGCGCATCAGGAATATTTGATTGATTCATGAGAAGTAGTCCAAATCTGTGTGTTATCCGCGGCCCTGCCGGAGGTACGCCAGGAGGCCGGTTCATCAACAATTCCTTGCCTTCAAAACCGGCAGTCGCAGCAAAAATTGATTGCGCCGGTTTTCTGCCGCACCGTCTGCGCTCGCTTCGGGCACCCTCTCAGGGCAGCCCGTCAGTCCCGGCTTTTGCATCGATCAGTTTCGTCAGCAAGCGATCACGCTCCGCAGTGATCACTTCCAGCGATTTACCGGCCAGCTCTTCCGCTACGCCTTGCGCCACCATTTCCTTGAGCGATTCGCTCAGCTTCGGAGTGCCGAGGTCGGCCCACCAGTCTTCCATCGGCGGCCCCAGGTGATCCAGTACGTGGCGCACACCGCCTTCGCCGCCGGACAGGTGAAGATTGATGAACGGGCCCAACAGCGCCCAGCGCAGCCCGGGGCCATGCGCAATCGCTGTATCGATGTCCGCCACCGTCGCCACGCCTTGTTCGACCAGGTGGAAGGCTTCCCTCCACAACGCGGCCTGCAGCCGGTTGGCGATATGTCCTTTGACTTCCTTGCGCGGGTGGATAGGCCGTTTTCCAATCGCGCGATAGAACGCCATTGCCTGTGCCACCGCCTGCGCCGACGTTTTCTCGCCGCCGATGACTTCGACCAATGGAATCATGTGCGGCGGGTTGAAAGGATGCCCGAGCAGCACCCGTTCCGGATGCGCGCAGGCCGACTGCACCAGGCTCATCAGCAGGCCCGACGAACTGGAGGCGAGGATCACGTCAGCCGGCAGCGCGGCATCCATGCAGCGGAAAAGCTCGATCTTCAGGTCTGCCTTTTCCGGCCCGCTTTCCTGGACGAAATCGGCGCCATGGAGCGCCTCTTCGAGGTCAGTGCTGAAAGTCAGTTTCTCCATCGAAGCGCCGGCCGTCAACCCGAGCTTCTCCAGGCTCGGCCAGTGCGCCTTCACGGCGGCACGCAGGCGCTCTTCCGCGCCCGGCGACGGGTCGGTGGCGCTCACCGCCAATCCTTGGGCAAGAAAATACGCCGCCCAACTGGCGCCGATGACACCCGTTCCAACCACCGCCACCCGCTTCACTTTCCGAAATTCCGACATCCCGTTTCTCCTACACAGATTGGTACATCACGCCGGCGCCTTGCCGGCTCAGGTCTCTATCGCTTCTTGCCGGGTCAACCCGAGATAGGTATCGATCACCTTCGGGTCGTTGGCCAGCTGGTGCGCCGGTCCCTCCAGCACCATGTCGCCGGTCTCCAGCACGTATCCATAGTCGGCTACCTGCAGCGCCGCGCGCGCGTTCTGCTCGACCAGCAGGATCGCCACGCCGGTGTCTTTCAGCCGGACGATGATGCGAAAAATTTCCATGACGATGCGCGGCGCCAGTCCGAGGCTGGGCTCGTCCAGCATCAGCAGCCGCGGTTTCGCCATCAGCGCCCGGCCTACCGCCAGCATCTGGCGTTCACCTCCGGAGAGCGTGCCGGCGACTTGCATGCGGCGGTCGCGCAAGCGCGGAAACAGGTCGTAGATCACCGGCATCTGATCGCGATAATGCTTGTCGCCGGCCTTGTAGCGCGAGTAACTGCCGAGCAAGAGATTTTCTTCCACGCTCATCGATGAAAACAGCTCGCGCTGTTCCGGCACCAGCGACATCCCCTGGGCCACCCGGCTTTCTATCGCGGCGGCGCCGATATCGCGTCCCGCCAGGCGCATGCCGCCGCGTACCCGGCAATTCCTTAGCGCCGCGCCGGCAATCGCGTTCAGCATGGTCGATTTGCCGGCGCCGTTCGGGCCGATCACCGTCGCGATCTGGCCGGCCGCCACGCGGATGCTGGCGCCGTGCAGTGCCTCGACATTGCCGTACGACACGTGCAAATCCGTAACTTCCAAAATCGGAGCATTCATCGTCTATTCGATCCCGCCAAGATAGGCTTCCAGCACTGCTTCGTCCTTCTGCACCTCGCGGGGCAGGCCTTCCGCGATTTTCGTGCCGAATTCCATGACGACCAGGCGGTCGGTCAGGTTCATGACGAAGTCCATGTCGTGTTCAACCAGCAGGACGCTCATGCCCTCGCCCCTGAGCTTCATCAACAGCTTTGCCAGTTCCTGCTTTTCCTTGTAGCGCAGGCCGGCTGCCGGTTCATCCAGCAACAGCAGGGACGGGTCACAGCACAGCGCCCGCGCGATTTCGAGAATGCGCTGTTGCCCCAGCGCCAGGTTGCCGGCGTCTTCGTACAGCGACTGGCCCAGGCCGACCCGTTCCAGCTGCCGCCTTGCCTCGTACAGCAGCGCCTCTTCCTCAGCCTTGTTCAGCCCGGCGATGCTGCCGGGTATGCCCTTGCTGCCGCGCAGATGCGCGCCCAGCGCGACGTTTTCGAGAACGCTCATCTCCGGCAGCAGCCGCACGTGCTGGAAGGTGCGGGCGATACCGAGCTTGACGATCTCGCGCGACGCCAGGCCATCGATGCGCTTCAGCGCGCGGCCGTCATGAAAACGGATCTGGCCGGCACTTGCCGGCAGCACGCCGGTGACCAGGTTGAACATGGTCGATTTGCCGGCGCCGTTGGGGCCGATCAGGCCGACGATCTCGCCCGCCCTGACATCGAACTGCATGTCGTTGACCGCCACCAGTCCGCCGAACTGCTTGCGCGCTCCGACCACCTGCAGCAGGGTTTCGCCGGCGCGCGGCTTTGCCCGCAGCGGCAACGCCTGCGCCTGGGCCGGCGCCACCGCCTGATGGCGTTTGCGGAAGAAGCGCTGGATGAACGGCCAGATGCCTTCCGGCGCCCGCTGCAGCAGGATCACCATCAGCACGCCGAACACGATGATTTCAAAGTTGCCGTTATTGCCTAGCAAGGCCGGCAGGATCGCCTGCAACTGGTCCTTCAGCAGCGTCAGCAATGCGGCGCCCAGGATGGCGCCCCACAGGTAGCCGGCGCCGCCGACCACCGCCATGAACAGGTATTCGATACCGGCGTTGAGTCCGAACGGCGACGGATTCACCGCGCGCTGAAGATGGGCGTACAGCCAGCCTGAGATGCAGGCGAGCATCGCTGCGATGACGAAGATCGCAATCTTCATCCACGCAGTGTCGACGCCCATCGCCTCGGCCATCAAACCGCCGCCGTTGAGCGCGCGGATCGCACGGCCCGGCCGGGAATTCAGCAGGTTGCGCAGCGCCACCACCGCCCCGACCACGACGATCCAGATCAGGAAATACATGCGGCGGCCGGGGCCGAGGTCAAGGCCGAACAGGTGGATCGTCGGCAAGCCGGTAATGCCGTCGTACTTGTTCAGAAAATCCAGGTTGCCGAACAGGTAGTAGAGCGACAGGCCCCAGGCGATCGTGCCCAGCGGCAGATAATGCCCGGACAGCCGCAGCGTGATCGCGCCGATCAGGAAGGCCGTGCCGGCCGTAATCACCAGCCCGGCCAGCAACCCGATCCAGGGCGACAGCCCGTGCACCGAGGCCAGGTAGGCGGTGGCGTAGGCGCCGAGGCCGACGAAGGCCGCCTGGCCGAACGAGGTCAGGCCGCCGACCCCGGTCAGCAGCACCAGCCCGAGTGCGACCAGCGAATACAGGCCGATGTAATTGGCCAGCGTGACCCAGTATGGCGGCAACGGCAGCACGCCGAATGCCAGCAGCGCGAGTGCAAAGCCGCTCAGTGAACGCGTCATCATTCGGCTCCGTCAAGCGCGTGCGGATTGCGCAGCGAGCGCCACAGCAGCACCGGAATAATCAGGGTGAACACGATGACTTCCTTGAACGCGCTGGCCCAGAACGACGCGTATGCTTCGAGCAGGCCGACCAGCAGCGCGCCAGCGGCGGCGATCGGATAGCTGCCGAGGCCGCCGATGATCGCGCTGACGAAACCCTTGAGGCCAATCAGGAAGCCGCTGTCGTAATAGACGGTGGTCAGGGGGGCCACCAGCACGCCGCATAGTGCGCCGAGCGCCGGCGCCACCGTGAATGCCAGCCGCCCCGCCTGCGTGGTGCCGATGCCGACCAGCTGTGCGCCGAGGCGGTTGACCGCCGTCGCGCGCAGCGCGCGCCCCGGCAGCGTGCGGCCGAAATACAGGTAGAGCGCGATCATCGTCAGCAACGAGGTGGCGATGATGAACAGGCTCTGGCCGGATACGCTGACGGCACCGAAATCGAAACGCGCATCGGTAAATGTGGCGGTGCGCGAGCCCTCGGCGCCGAACATCACCAGCCCCATGCCGACCAGCGCGAAGTGCACGCCGACGGCGACGATCAGCAGCACCAGGATGGATGCTTCGGCCAGCGGCTGGAAGGCCAGGCGGTAGATCATCGGCCCCATCGGGATCACGATCGCCATGCTGAACAACACCTGCACCGGCATCGGCAGCGACGCCAGCGGCGCCACCTTGGCAAACGCCAGCAACGCGCCCGGCGCCAGCAGAAATTTGGCGAAACTGCGTGCAATCGCCGGCAAAGCAGACGCGCGTTCTTCATTGGCGTCACGCAGTTGGCCAACCAGGTCCAGCGCGAAGGTGCATGCCCCGAGGAACAACAGCAGGCTGGCCGTGACCGGATATTTGCCGGCCTCGATCGCAGCCAGCGTGAGCGCTCCGTACGAGACGAATTCGCCGAGCGGAATAAAGATGACTCGGGTGACGGAAAACACCAATACCAGTCCGAGCGCAAGCAATGCGTAGATGGCGCCGTTGGTGATGCCGTCCTGGGCGAGAATTGCGAAAATCGAGAAGTCCATGCGACCGCCCTATTTCCAGACCGGATCGGGTCGGCCCTGCCGCTCGCGGCCGCAGCCGTAACGCCATTCGATTGATTCCACTTGCTCCCCTTGAATAGGTGTTTGACTCATTCGGACGCCGGCTGTCGCGCGGACCGGCTTCCTGTCATGCAGACTTCCTGGCAGTCAGGGCGCGCACCAGCTCGTCGACGGTTTTCGCGACAGTCTTTCCCGAGCTGTCGATCCGCGCATGCGCCAGCTTGTACAGTTCGTCGCGCGCCTGCATCGTCTGGCGGATGCTTTCCATCGCCTCCTCCCGCAGTTGCGGACTGGCGATACGGGCATCGTGCTGTTTCATCACGCGCTCGAACGAGTCCTCCGGCGACGCGTACATCCACACGTTGAAAAACGAGTGCAGCAACAGTTCATAGCTGGCCGGCTCGGTCACGATGCCGCCCCCGGTGGCCAGCACCACCTCCGGATAGCTGGCGATGACACGTTCCAGGCAACGCCGCTCCAGGCGCCGGTAGCCGCCCTGCCCGTACATGTTGAAAATCTCGGTGATGGTGACGCCGGCCTCCGCCTCGATTTCCCGGTTCAGTTCAACAAACGGCACCTTGAGCTTCTTGGCCGCCAGCGCACCGATGGTGGACTTGCCGGCGCCGCGCAAACCGATCAGGGCGATTCGCATCGGCTGCTTGCGTTCAGCGCGATGACCGACCGTCTTGGCCAGCCAGGTACGCAGTTCTGCCAGTTCTTCCGGCGACTGGCGCTTCAACAGTTCGACGATCAGCGTGTAGTCGGCGCCATAGCGGTCGCTGTCGGACAGCAGGTTTTCGATCGGCAGATTGAGCGCCTTCGCCAAGCGGTAAAGCACGGCGATCGAAATGTTGCCGTCGCCCTTCTCGACGCGTGACAGATACGGCAACGAAATATCGGCCTGGGCGGCGAGCTGTTTCATCGTCATGCCTTTGGCGGCGCGCGCGTGCCGGACTTTTTGTCCCAGCCGCAGCGACAGTTCGGCAATCCGATCGTCGCTGTCGCTGGCCGCCATCGACGCGGCTGCGAGCGCCGCGGCCCGTTCGGTCCGGGGGCGGCGGGTTGCGCCACTGGTCGCGCTGCTTTTGGTCAGATTCGATTTTTTGCCCGGCATAGTGCTTTCCTTGAAAAACAGGTTTGCGCAATCCATGGCCGGCCGGCCACGACACCGCAAACCTTGCAAGTCAGGATTATGCATTCGAATATCCGCTGCCAGAGGCCGACAACGGCACCCGTCTGCCGATACCACCGCACCGGTCAGGCATTTTCAAAAAGAATCGCAATGCCCTGGCCGCCGCCGGCACAGGCCGAAGAAATTCCGTACTGGCAATCGTCGCGTCGGATCTGACGCGCCACCGTGGTCGACAGGCGTATCCCGGAAGCGGCCAGCGGATGGCCGATGGCGATTGCGCCGCCGCAGACGTTCACCCGCTCACGGTCCAGGCCCAGTTCGCGCTCCACTGCCAGGTACTGGGCGCCGAACGCCTCGTTGATTTCGAAACGGCCGACATTGGTCAGGTCCAGCCCGGACGAACGCAGCACCGAACGGATCGCCGGCGCCGGACCGATGCCCATCACCTCCGGCGGCACGCCCACTGTGCTGCCTGCGACGATGCGGGCTAGCGGGCGCAGTCCGTTTGCCCGCACGTAATCGCCGGACGCAACCAGCACCGCGGCGGCGCCGTCGACGATGGCCGAACTGTTGCCGCCGGTCTGCACACCCTTGAACGCCGGGCGCAGCGATTGCAGCAATGCATACGGGGTAGGGCGGACATGCTCGTCGCGCGCGAAGCACTCGACCTTGCGCGGAAGTTGCAGCGAGCGCGGCGCATAAGCGTCGAGATTCCAGGTCTGGCTGGTGACGGCCTCCACTTCGTCGTCGAAGTAGCCGTCGTCCCATGCTCGGACCGCGCGGGCGAAGCTGGTGGCGGCAAAGCGGTCCACCTCCTCGCGCGAAATGCCATAGGCTTTTGCCAGGTTTTCCGCGGTATCGCCCATGCGCGTGCCGGCTGCGGTATCGAACGTTGCCTCCCACAGGAAATCCTTGAACTCGACCTGGCCCATGCGGAAGCCGCTGCGGTGGGTGTAGGCCGCGACCGGATTGCGCGACATCGATTCGGCGCCGACGCACAGCACGAGCTTTGTCTTGCCCAATGCGATCTGGTCGGCGCCGGTCAGGATCGCCTCGAAGCCGGTTCCGCACAAGCGCTGCACCAGCAGCGCAGGCACTCCCAGCGGCACGCCCGCATAGAGCCCGATATGGCGCGGCAGGTAATAGGTGTCGAAACTCGACTGCGCCATGTTGCCGGCAACCACCGCGCCGACATCGCTGGCGGGCACGCCGCTTTTCGCCAGCACCGAACGGGCCGCGAAGATGCCGAGGTCGGTCGGCGATACCGCTTGCAGCACGCTTTGGTAATCGGCAAACGGGGTGCGCGCGCCGGCCACCAGCCAAATGTCGTTGTAGGCCGATGACAGCCCGCTTTCTGACAATCCCTGAATCATGCTATGCGTCCTCTCGTGAGCGCCGGTGAAGATTGCACATCGTCGAACACCCGCTCAGGCTTGCAGGCAGATGACGTCGGCTTCGGGCTGCGCCCGATACAGCCGTTCAACCATCGACGCCCGGTTCTTCAGCACCGCCGCCTGGTTGATGTAGCCCTTGTCCGTAATCTCGCCGCCGTCGACTGAAGGCGGTTCCGGAAGCAGCAAGGCGCGTGCAGCAAAGGTAGAGCCGCCGCTGCCTTGCTCGCGCAGTTTGCGCATGCCGGCCAGGATATGCTCGCGCAACGCCGGCGAATCCAGCACCTCGGCTACCCCGGCATCGACCGCCAGGCCCGCAATCGCGCGGCAGGCTGCCAGATTCGGGAAAATCAGGAAGCCCGGCTGTTCCTCGCCGTGCCCGGTCACCACGATGTCCTGGATCGCGGGCTTGCAGGCTTCGATGCCCTTCAGCCGCAGCGTGGCGACATGCACCCAGGTACCGGAGGTAAGCTTGAAATCCTCGGTGACGCGTCCATCGAACACCAGTCCCAGGTGCGGCGCTTCCGGGTCGGCAAAACGCACCGCGTCGCCAATCAGGTAAAAGTCTTCATCGTCGAACGCCTTCGGCGTCAGTTCCGGCTGGCGGAAGTAACCCGGCATGATGTTCGGCCCCTTGACCCGGATTTCCATCTTGTCGCCATTCGGCACCAGTTTCAGGCTGACACCGGGAATCGGCAGGCCGATCACGCCGGACTGCCTGGCCAGGTAGGAGCAGGCGGCGGCCGACGGCGCGGTTTCAGTCGAGCCCCATCCCGTCACCATCGGCAGCGCATAACCGACTTCGCGCGTGGACAATTCGATCAGTTCGTCCCACAGGTGCTGCGGCAAGGCTGCGGCCGCGTAAAAGATCACCTGCAACCGGGAAAAGAACGCTTTCCTGACGGCGGCATCCGCGCGCAGCACCGGTACCAGCATTTCGAAACCGAGCGGCACGTTCAGGTAGAACGTGGGCCGGACGTCGCACAGATTGGCGATGCTGGCGTCGAATGCACCCGGCATCGGCTTGCCGTTGTCCAGGTAAAGCGTGCCGCCGTTACGCAGCGCCAGGTTGAAGTTGTGATTGCTGCCGAACGTGTGGTTCCACGGCAGCCAGTCGAGCAGCACCGGCGGTGTCTCTTTCAGGAACGGCCACAGCTGTGCCAGCGCCTGCTGGTTGCTGCACAGCATCCGCTGGGTATTGAGGACGCCCTTCGGTTCGCTGGTGGAGCCGGAGGTAAACAGGATCTTGGCCACCGTGTCCGGCCCGACCCGGGAAAACGCGGACTGCACCAAGCCATGGTCGGCCTCTTGCAGCAACACCGAAAACGGTATGCCAGTCGGCGCCGGCTCGCCTTCCGACGTCACCACTACCGCTTGATGCAGGCCGGCGATGGCGCGCAGCGCGGGAGCGAAGCGCTCCGCATTACCGACATAGATCACGCCGGGATCGAGACGCCGGATCAGCAGCTTCAGCTTCGCGTGATCCTTCGATACCAGCGAATAGGCTGTCGACAACGCGGAATAGGGAATCCCGACGTGCATGCAAGCCAGCATCAGCAGTGCGTGTTCGACGCTGTTTCCCGACAGGACCGCGACCGGCCGTTCGGTCGATGCGCCGCTGTGCAGCAGCCAGGTGGCTATCCGGTAGACCTTTTCACGCGCCTGTCCGTAGGTGACGCCGCGCCAGCCACCGCCGGCGTCGCGTTCGAGAAGGAAGTCGCGCTCCGGGCACGACTGCGCCCACTGCTCCAGGTGTTCGCCCATGCAGTTCGCATGGCTTTGCAGCGGCATTGGCGATTCGAGCAATATGGCGCCGTCGGCGCGGCGGGTTACGGTTACGCCGGGGTCGAACAGCAACGACGGCGCCTCGACCAAGCCTGAAAGAGGTGTGTTGTTCATGATCCCGGCATCACTTGTCGTTGATGAGTTCCCAATCGCCGCCTTTCACCTGGACCAGCACGCGAGCGCGCGTGTCGAGGCCGAAGTGATCGGCCGGGGTCATGTGAAACACGCCGTGTGCACCGACGACCTCACCGTCCGACTCCAGTGCATCGTGCAGCGCCTGGCGGAATTCCGGCGTGCCCGGCTTTGCCTTCTTCATCGCGACCGGAACTGCCTGGGCCAGCAGACGATAGGCATCGTACATATGCGCGCCAAAGGACGAGAACGAGCCGGCGCCGTATTTCTCTTCATACGCGCGCTTGTAATCGAGCGCGACTTTCTTTGATGGGTTCGAATCGGGCAGCTTCTCGGCAACCACGACCGGCCCCACCGGAAGGATGGTGCCGTCGACCGCCTTGCCCCCGACGCGCATGAATTCCCTGGTGGCGGTGCCGTGGGTCTGGTAGATCTGGCCCTTGTAGCCGCGATCGAGCAAGGCCAGCTGCGGCATTACCGACGGCGTGCCGGAGGCGGCGATCAGGATCACGTCGGGACGCGCGGCAACCAGCTTCAGTGCCTGGCCGGTGACGCTGGTATCGGTGCGGTTGAAGCGCTCGACGCCCACCACCTTCATGCCGAGCGGTTCGACCGCCTTGGTGAGTTCCTTCAGCCAGCTTTCGCCGTAACCGTCGGTGTAGCCGATGAAGCCCACCGTTTTCGCGTTGTGTGCCTTCATGTGCTCCGCCAAAGCCTTCGCCATCAGCGAGTTGTGCTGCGGCGTACGGAAGACCCAGGCGTTCTTGGGGCCGGCAATGTCTAGCGGAGCCAGCGCAATCTGCGGCGTCTTTGTTTCATTGGCGACTTCGGCGATCGCCAGGGCCGGCGGCACCGACGAAGAACCGATGATGACATCGACCTTGTCTTCGGTGACGAACTTGCGGGCATTGCGGGTGGCTGCAGTGGCGTCGGTGGCATCGTCGAGGACGATATAGTTCACCTTCTCGCCGGCGATAGTCGTCGGCAGCAACGCCACCGTGTTCTTCTCCGGGATGCCGAGCGCAGCACCCGGCCCGGTTGCGCAAAGCGAAATGCCGACGTTGATGTCGGCCCAGGCCGGAACACTGCTCCCGAGCGTAACCAGCACGGCGGTCGCGACAAGGCGCGGCTTGATGGTTGCAATCATGTCTTCTCCTGCTCCATTTGGATAAATAAAGGGACCTTATTCCTGGTCCTTCTGGCTGCGTCAGCGATATATACTATATGCAATATTATTTAATGATGCAATCTATAGTTTATGTTCTTGTTGATTTTTCTCAGCGATACCGGCATCAGTCCCGGCACATGACAGATATCGATTCAATCCTTGCCAAGGAACGTGTAGCGTGACTGATCGTGGACTTGCCGCGTTCGAGCATGCTGGCGATTTCGCCCTGGTGGTGGCCGGCTTGGCCGAGAAGGTGAATCTGGTATCGTTCGAGCTGGGTAAGGTGCGTGTAGCGCATTCCCGGCAACGTTGATTTTGCTGGTCGTAGCGGGCGCGCTGCCGCATGGCCCGCTACGACCAGCAAAATTGTGCAAGTTATTCCGCGCGGTGCCTTAATACGATAAGCAAGGAGACAGCATGTCGTTAACCGTTCCCTCCCCTTCCAACCTACTATACGCGCGTGAGCTTTTCTTTCAGGAAGGCAACGTGCCGCTCGGCCTGATCAACGATGCGGTGATCCGCTCATGGCGAAGGTGCATGGATGACGGTAGGACGATAGCGGAAAGAGTGGAGTACAACCCGGTCTCACGACATCCGGTAAGCGATCTGCTCGCCAGAAACCGGCAACTGCTGGGCGCCGCCGAACCGGCCATGCTGCAACTGGCAGGCGCTGTCGCGGGCATGGGATACGGCGTGTTGCTGACGGATGCTTGCGGTGCCGCACTGGCCGTTCACGGTTCCGTGGATAGCGGTGGCAGGCTGATGCGCAAGGCGCTTCGTCCTGGCGTAGACCTCTCCGAACAGGCGATCGGCACGAATGCGATGGCAACGGCAATCGCAGAAAGGCAGGCGGTCAGCATCATCGGCGCCGAGCATTTCTTTTCGCAAAATCATGTCTTCCAGTGCGCGGCGGCGCCGATCCTGGATCCCGCAGGCACCGTGATCGGATCGATCGACATCTCGCGTGATGGTGCGGGGGCGCATTGTCCCGCATTGCCGCTGGTCGCCGAGTGCGCGGTCACAATCGAGACGGCGCTATTCCTGCAACTGCCGGCATACGTTACCGTGTTGCTGAACTGGACGCAGGCTTATCTGGGCAGTACGGCTCCCGCGTTGCTTTCCTTCGGTCCCGATGGAGAGGTCGTTGCCCTCAATCCCGCATGCCGCGCACTGATCGGCCTTTCTCCGGATGTCGCAGTCACGCACTATGAAGATCTGTTTTGCGGCGGCTTTGGCGACCTGGTCACCATGCTGCGAAGCGCTGACGCTTCAGTGACGCTGCGGCTGCATTTCGGGCTTTGCCTCTATGCGCGCGCAATAAGCAGTATTGCAGCCAAGCCCCATAAAAAGTCGATCTGGCCCGCGAGCGCTGCCGGCGTGACGCCGCCGTTACGCGAATTTGGAGACGACCGCATTCCCGCGCGGCTGGCGAGTGGCCAACGCGCGCTTGCCGCCGACTTGCCGGTACTGATTACCGGCGAAACAGGAACCGGCAAGGAAGTGGCTGCACTCGCACTGCACGACGGCAGCCGGCATAAGCAGGGGCCTTTCGTTGCCATCAACTGCGCCGCGATTCCCCGGGAACTGATCGAAGGAGAGTTGTTCGGCCATGCCGACGGTGCATTCACCGGTGCGCGGCGCGGCGGTGCGAAGGGAAAGATCGAACAGGCGCATCAAGGCACCCTGTTTCTCGATGAGGTGGGCGATATGCCGCTTGAATTGCAGACCCGCCTGTTGCGTGTCCTGGAAACGCGCGAAGTAACCCGCCTGGGAGAGAGCGCCACCTGCAAGGTGGACATTCAATTGATTTGCGCCACCCATCAGAACCTGGAGCATCTGGTCGAGACGGGCCGCTTCAGGGGCGATCTGTATTACCGCATCAATGGTATCGCGCTGGAACTTCCCGCCTTGCGTTCCCGCGCCAGGATTGGCGACTTGCTTCGACGTGTCAGCGAGGAGGAAGGAATTGCGCCTGAACTTCTTTCGACTGAAGCGCGAGACGCCTTGTTGGCGTACGACTGGCCGGGGAACGTTCGGGAACTGCGCTACGCGCTGCGGCATGCCAAGGCAATGCGTAACGGCGAGGAGTCCTTCATTTTGGATCATTTCCCGGAACGGGTCAGGCGCGCCGGCCAGGCGTCGATGAACCCGGCCCATGATGCGACGGCGCGCGACGATGCATTGCTCAAGGACATGACGGCCAGAACGACCGAGGACGCGCTACGCAAATTTGACGGCAACGTTACCCTGGCCGCGCAACATCTTGGCATCAGCAGGTCGACCCTGCATCGCTGGCTGAAGAAAAAGCGATAAAGCCGGCGCTTGCAGCGCCTGCCTGCGGCCTCACGCCATGCTTTGCCGCGGACGCGTATCTGCGTCGCCGATCTTGAACATGCTGGTCGCCTCCAGGTCGAGCACTTGCCCGCCCTGCTGGTTATGCATCACCCACTGCCAGCGCACGATACCCAGCCATGGCCGCGACGAGGAGATGCGCGATTCGTGCACCAGAACGTCCAGCGTCAGCGCATCGCCCGGCCGCAGAGGATTCGGCCATCGCACATAGCTCAGTCCCGGCGATGCATACGATTCGGAACCGGCGAGAATGCCTTTCGAGACCAGTTGCATCGCCAGCGCGCAGGTATGCCAGCCGCTGGCGATCAGGCCTTGAAACGGCCCGTCGACGGCACGTGCCGGATCGGTATGGAACCACTGGTCGTCGTATTGCCCGGCAAACGCGATCACTTCCTCCTCGTCCACGGTGACCGGGCCGAGCACGAAACGCCGTCCCGCAGTAATGTCCGCAAATTTCATGAAGCCGCGCCGCCAAAATCGGGAGCACGCTTTTCCTTGATCGCGGCGACGCCTTCCCTGGCATCGGCCTGGCTGAAGTCCATCATTTCCGCGACGAGCGAGGCTTCGAACGCCGGCCACGCGGCGCGCAGCCAGTGGTTCAGCGAGCGCTTGGTGCCCGCCAATGCAGAACGGCTGCCGGCGGCGAGGCGTTGCGCGATGGTCAAGGCTTCGTTCTGCACTTGCTCGGGATCGACCGCGCGGCTGACCAAGCCGATACGCTCGGCTTCCGTTCCGCTCACGGTTTCGCACAACAACAGGTAATACTTCGCCTTGGCCATGCCGCACAATAGCGGCCAGATGATGGCGGCATGGTCGCCTGCGGTTACACCGAGCTTGGTGTGGCCGTCGATCAGCTTCGCGTTGCTCGCCGCGACGGAAATATCGGCGAGCAATGCAACCGCGAGGCCGGCGCCGACCGCAGCGCCGTTGATGGCGGAGACGATCGGCTTGTCGCAATCGATCATGCCGCGCACGATCTCGCGCGCTTCGCGCATCACGCGCTGACGCGCATGCTCGGACACCAGCATGTCATCGACCATGGCCAACTCGCCGCCGGCGCAGAATGCCTTGCCCTCGCTGCGCACGAGAATGACCCTGACCTGCGGATGTTCGCTCAAACTTGCCCACACGCGGGCGAGTTCGGCATGGCCTTGGGCGCCGGTCACCGGCATGCCGCCGGCCGGCTGGAACACCAGGTGCGCAATGCCCTGGCTATCGATGTCGACCCGGAAGTCGCTGGTCTGAACAGGGTGGGATGAGATCATGATGAAGTCCTCGCAATCCAGTAACGCTGCTGCAGCAGCGGGCTGACACGGTAACGTTCGCTGCGGTAGGCCTCGAACAGATTGTTCAATACCGTCACGGTGTAGTCTTCCCCTAGTTGCTTCAGCCATTCGAACGGCCCGGCGGGATAGTTGGTGCCGAGTTTCATCGCGAGATCCGCGTCCTGTTCGTCGCACACCCCCTGATACACCGCATCGGCGCCTTCGTTGATCAGCATGGCAATGGTGCGAGCGACCAGCAAGCCCGGCACGTCGCGCATTTCCACCGGCTGCAGCTTGCAGGCACGGAGCGCGGCCTTGACCTGTTCCCGCTCCTCGGGCGGCACGCCATGCGCGAACGCCAGCGCGATGGCGCGCTCGCTACCCGACAACAGCAACAACAGCGGCAGATCGATCACGCCGAGATGGCTGGTTCCCTGCGCAGCGGCAAGCGCATTGGCCGTGCGCCCGTCCGTGACATGCAGCGCGGTCGCACCGATGCGCAGGCCGACCCAGTTTTCTCCGGCATCGCGCGAGAACGACACTTGCGCATGATCGAGACAAATCGCCAAACCTTGCGCGATCGGACCATCGCCGACCACCTGCAGCGGCATCTGCAATGTTCCCGCCATCGCCGGCGACGCTGCCGCCGGCGTGCCTTCGTAAAACCCTTTGCCGACCTTTCGCCCGAGCCGTCCGCCGTCGACCAGCGCCTTCTGCACCAGCGACGGAACATAACGGCGGTCACCATAATTGGCCTCGAACACCGACAGCGTCACCGCGTAATTGATATCGTGCCCGATCAGGTCCATCAGCTCGCACGGCCCCATGCGGAATCCGGCACTGCGTGCGAGCCGGTCGAGATCCGCCGGCGTGCCGGCCTGTTCCTGCAACAACCCCAGGGCCTCGGCATAGAACGGTCGCGCGATGCGGTTGACGATGAAACCCGGCGTCGACTTTGCATGCACCGGGGTCTTGCCCCACCTCCTGGCGGTTTCAACCACCATGGAGGCCGCGCTTGGCGCGGTTTCCGCACCGGACACCACCTCGACCAGTTTCATCAGCGGCACCGGGTTGAAGAAATGCATGCCGACCACGCGCTCCGGATGCGCCATGTCGTTGGCCAGTGCAGTAATCGAAATCGATGAAGTGTTGGACGCGAGAATCGCATGGCGGCTCACATGCGCCTCGAGTTCGCGCAGCAAGGCCTGCTTTGCCTGCAGGTTTTCGACAATCGCTTCGATCACCAACGCAGCATCAGCCAGTTGCTCAAGACGATCGGCCGGCACGATGCGCACCAGCAGCGCCTCGCGTTCCGGCGCCGTCATGCGGCCCTTGCTCACCAGGCCGTCGAGTGCCGCGCCGATTTTTTCATGGGCCTGCGCCGCCGCACCCGGCCGTGCATCCATCAGCATGACGGGGTGACCAGCGCCGGCAGCGACCTGCGCAATCCCTGCACCCATGGTGCCGGCGCCGATCACGCCGACGACCTGCTGGTCGAGCGGACGCTCGTTGGGCAGCCAGCCCATCGCGTTGGTCAGATTGGCGCTCATTGCTTCACCCATGCTGCCGGGCGTTTTGCGAGGAAAGCAGCGAAACCTTCACGAGCCTCGTCGCTTGCGCGCACCCGGGCGATGGTGTGCGCGGTCAGTTCGCGCACGGCTTCATCGACCGGCGCGACGGCCAGCTTGCCGAACAGGCGCTTGATCTCGCCGAGCGCGTTCGGTCCGTTGACCAGCAGTTGCGTTACGGTTTTCTCGATCGCGGCATCGATCTGGTCAGGTTCTGCCACGTGCTGCACCAGTCCCATCTGCGCCGCCAGGGCTGCGTCGATCTGTTCCGCGGTCAGGGCCAGGCGCAAGGCGTTGCGCTTGCCGACTGCATTGTTCAAATAAGGGCCGATGACGGAAGGCAGGATGCCGAATTTCGCTTCGCTGACGGCGAAGCGCGCCTGCGGCACGGCGAACACCATGTCGCACGCGCAGCACAGGCCGACACCGCCGCCGTACGCGGCGCCCTGCACCCTGGCCAGCACTGGTTTCGGGCATTCGTAGATGGCCTGCATCATGCGTGCAAAACAGCGGGCGTCCTCGAGATTGGCTTCCTGCGTGTTCTTGCTGGCGCGTTCCATCCAGCGCAGGTCGGCGCCGGCGCTGAATGCGCGTCCGGCGGCTGCCAGCACGATGACGCGGATGGCTTCCGATTGCGCCAATGTGGTGAACACCTCGGTGAGTTCGGCGATCATCGTTTCGTCGAAGGCGTTGAGGGTCTGTTCGCGCGACAGGGTGATGCGCGTAACGCCGCGGTTGTCTGTTGTTGATGTCAGGGTTTGGTGGTTTGTTTGGGTCGACATGATGGAATGAAAATCGTGGATGCATTACCGGTGCGTGAATAACGCGCCGTCCAGTTCCTTCCCCCTATGAGGGGGAAGGCGCTTTACGGAGCGCGCCTCGTAAAGGGGCTCGCCTTGGCCGATGCTTGCATTCAATACGTCTCCACATGGAAGCGCCCTTCCCTGATCATCGTTTCCTGCAACGATGGCCAATCCACGCCCTGCGCCGCGCAGATGTCGCGCAATGCATCCATCACCCCGGTTTCCATTCCCTTCAGGCCGCAGATATACAGATAGGTATCCCCCCTGACCAGTTCCGCCACCTGCTTGCCGGCTTCGCGGATCTTGTCCTGCACGTAGGCTTTCGGCTGCCCCGGAACACGCGAGAACGCGAAATGCTTGTCGATGAAATCGTCAGGCAATTTCAGCAGCGGCCCGAAGTAAGGCAGTTCTTCCGGATTGCGCGCGCCGAAGAAAAGCATCAGCTTGCCGTCCAGCTTCTTGCCGGCCGCTTGCAGCCTGCGGCGATGCTCGGTCATCGCGCGCATCGGCGCGGCGCCGGTGCCGGTGCAGATCATCAGGATGTCCGAGCCGGGGTGATTCGGCATCAGGTAGTTCACGCCGAACGGGCCGGCAACCTGCACCGTCGCGCCTTTCGTCAGATCGCACAGGTAGTTGGATGCCACCCCGGCCACGGGCTTGCCGTCATGGTCTTCCACCACGCGCTTCACGGTCAGCGACAGGTTGTTGTAGCCTTCCCGTTCGCCGGTGCGCGGGCTGGCCACCGAGTACATGCGCATGTAGTGCGGCTTGCCGTTGGCATCGACGCCGGGAGGAATGATGCCGATCGACTGGCCTTCCAGGATCGGGAACACCTGCGAGCCGAAGCCGAGCACGATGTGATGAATATCGCTTGGCGCATCGGGCGCCGTGAGGCGATAGTTGCCGGCGATCGTCGCAGTGACCGGCGTCTTGAGCGTGTACAGGTTGACGTACGGATGCGCGGCCGACCACGGCGGAATCGGCGACGAAACGGACGCAGCGGCATTGGACTGCATGCCGCCATTGACCTCGGCGGCATTTTCCGCGCCCGTCTGGTCCAGCACGCTCGGATCGATGTCCTGCATGGGCGGCAACTCGTCCCAGCCGAGTTGCTCTTCGATCGAGTAGGCCGACGCCTTCGCGACGCCATGCCAGTGATCGATCGCGCCCGTGGGGCAGGGCGAGATGCAGGCGCCGCAGGCATTGCAGATATCCGCGTTGACGACGTAGTTGCGGCTGTCGTGCGTGATCGCATCGATCGGGCAGGTCTCTTCGCAGGTGTTGCAGCGTATGCAGACTTCGGGGTCGATGAGATGCTGACGAATGAAGGCGATCGGTTCGGGAGCGTTCATGGCGGCCAATCAGTGTGTGAGGAGAAACAGGGCCGGCGCTGTTCGCGCCGACCGGATGATGCACTTGCTTGTCAGTTGAAGCGGACGTACTCGAAATCGATCGGCTGGCGATTGATGCCGATCACCGGCGGTGCGATCCAGTTCGCCATCTTGCCCGGCTCGATGACGCGGCCCATCAGCGAGGCGACGTAGGCACGGTCTTCTTCGGTCGGCAGCCAGCCGTTGACGTTGGCGGCCCATTCGGCTTCCGACAACACGCGTCCGTCCGGCGATACCCGATACCCGGCGAAGGTGCCGATATGGCGGTTGAATGCCTTGTGCGGCGCCTGCAGGCGGAAGCCCAGGCCGGCCTTTTCGATGATGCGGTTCCAGCGGCCGATGCCGGCGATCGAATCGCGGATGTAGTCGTCGCGCAGCACTTCGTTGAGAGAATTCAGCATCGGTACTTCACGTTCGACGATGGCGCCATTGGCGATCTCGAGAATCCGGTACTGATGGCTCTTCAGCAGATGGTCGTCGTCGCGCTTGGTTTCTTCATAGCGCCCCTTCAGGCCGGCGCTGTAGAAGGTCGCGGCATTGGAGGACTGATCGGCGCCGAACAGGTCGACGGTGACGCTGAAGTGGAAATTCAGGTAACGCTGGATCGTCTGCAGGTCGATCACGCCGTGCTTGCGCACTTCCGCCGCATCGTCGACGCGATGCTGCTTCATGATGTCGACGGTACGCTGGATCACGCGCGAGATGCCGGATTCGCCGACGAACATGTGGTGCGCTTCTTCGGTCAGCATGAAGCGGCAGGTGCGCGATAGCGGATCGAAACCGGATTCCGCCAGCGCGTTGAGCTGGAACTTGCCGTCGCGGTCGGTGAAGTAGGTGAACATGTAGAACGCGAGCCAGTCCGGCGTCTCTTCATTGAAGGCTTCGAGAATGCGCGGATTGTCCTGGTTGCCGGAATTGCGCTGCAGCAGCGCTTCCGCTTCCTCGCGGCCGTCGCGGCCGAAGTATTTGTGCAGCAGGTAGACCATCGCCCACAGGTGGCGGCCTTCCTCGACGTTGATCTGGAACAGGTTGCGCATGTCATACATCGACGGCGCGGTCATGCCGAGATGGCGCTGCTGTTCGACCGATGCCGGCTCGGTGTCGCCCTGCGTGACGATGATGCGGCGCAGGTTGGCACGGTGCTCGCCGGGCACGTCCTGCCACGCGGCCATGCCCCTGTTCTCGCCGAAGTTGACCTTGCGCCCTTCTTCCTGCTGCGCGAGGAAGATGCCCCAGCGGTAATCCGGCATCTTGACGTGGCTGAAGTGCGCCCAGCCTTCCGGCGTCACGTTGACGGCGGTGCGCAGGTAGACGTCGAAGTCGAGAGAGCCATCCGGCCCCATGTCGCGCCACCACTGCAGGTAATTCGGCTGCCAGTGTTCCAGCGCGCGCTGCAGGGTCTTGTCTTCTGACAGATTGACGTTGTTGGGAATCTTTTCGTTGTAATCGATTGTGCTCACGATGCGGTCCTTGAATGAGTGATCAAACGCGGTTGAAATCAAACTGTGCCTTGTTGCCGGAGCCGTACACCTTGAGCGCTCCCAGCTCGCCAACCGCATTGGGACGGATGAAGATCCAGTTCTGCCAGGCGGAGAGGCGGCCGAAGACGCGGGTCTCCATGGTTTCCTTGCCGTTGAAACGCAAATTGGCTTCCAGGCCGGTCAGCGCATCGGGCGACATGCTGGCGCGCTCTTCCAGCGCCAGGCGGGTTTCGTCGGCCCAGTCCAGGTCGTCGGGGTCGGAAGTGATCAGGCCGAGTTCCATCGCTTTGCCCGTGTCGAGCAGGCGGCCCTTCATTTCACGCACTGCCGCGACAGCGGCTTCATCGCCATAGAAGCGGCGGGCAATGCGCGACTCGGTGGTGATCATCGGATAGGTGCCGAAGTTCAGTTCGGAGGCGGCGATCTTCGGCGCCTGCTCTGCGTCGCCGGGCAACGCGAGCATGTAGATGCGGTCGGCGGCCAGCGCTACTTCGAGCAGGGTGCCGGCGAAACAGGAGCCGGACTCGATGAAGGCAAACAGCGAACGCGAGGTCACGTCGAGGCGGGCAAGCGTGCGGCGCAGGAAGCCGACGGTTTCGCGCACCAGCCAGTTGTCCTTGTTGGCGGCGATCGTCACGTCGACGTCAAGCACCGCCTGCGGGTTGCCCGAAGACTTCAGTACCCAGGTGCCGATGTCCGATTCATTGGTGCGCAGGTGCAGGATGGCGTCATCCAGCTCGCGCGCGAACTGCAGCGGCCACCAGTTGACGCCCGCGGCTTCGATGCCGGCGGCGTCTTTCGGTTGCGCGGCGGACGGCGACTTGACGGTGAGGGTTGCAGTGCGGGCGGCGCGGTCGATGACGATACCGACGAACTCGTAGTCGATCGTGTTCCCGGACTGCTTGCGGTTCAGCGGAGTCAGTTTCACGCCGGTGGCTGCGGCCGGACGCTCGCTCTTCGAAGCGAGGGCCAGCGCACGGCTGCGGACGGTGTCGGCGAATTGCGCCGGCTTGGCGACTTCATCGACCAGTTTCCAGTCCTTCGCACGCTGGCCGCGCACGCCTTCCGATGTGGTGCAGAAGATATCCGCGTGGTCGTGACGCACCTTGCGTTTGTCGGTCAGGCGCGTCAGGCCGCCGGTACCGGGCAGCACGCCCAGCAGCGGCACTTCCGGCAGGCTGACCGAGGAGGAGCGGTCGTCGACCAGGATGATCTCGTCGCAGGCCGCTGCCAGTTCGTAACCGCCGCCGGCGCAGGCGCCATTCACGGCCGCGACGAACTTCAGGCCGCCATGGCGGCTGGAGTCTTCCAGGCCGTTGCGGGTCTCGTTGGTGAATTTGCAGAAATTGACTTTCCAGGCATGCGAGGATTTGCCCAGCATGAAGATGTTCGCGCCCGAGCAGAAGATACGGTCGCGGCCGCTGGTCAGGACCACCGTGCGCACCGTCGGGTGCTCGAAGCGGATACGCTGGACGGCGTCATATAGTTCGATATCCACACCGAGGTCGTAAGAGTTGAGCTTGAGCTTGTAGCCCTCCTTCAAGCCGCCATCCTCGTTGACGTTCATGGTCAGCGTCGCAATCTGGCCGTCGACGTCCAGGCTCCAGTGCTTGTAACGCTCCGGAGAAGTTTCGTATTGGATTTGGGGTACGGTACTCATTTGCTCCTCGATGAAATATGTTGCGTTCGACTTAGTGTGAATGAACTATATTTCATCATAAATGAGGTGTCAAGCAAAAAAGTGCATTTTATTTTTCAACAAGCAGTGGAATGCAGCGGAGGGAGGAAGCGGCCCGGATGAAGTGAAACGGAAAACGAGACCGCAGGCCGAAGTTTGGGAGCTCGCCGAGGGGAGGCCCGCTGAATGGGAACTGCGACAGGCTGTCTGGAGGGATGTTTTTACGGAGACAGCGAGTGTCTCCGCAAACCCGGATGTCATTTCACGCCATCCGGGCTACGGGCCAATCTTGCATCAACCGGGAAGCCGGACCGTCTCGCGCAACTCGTCCATGAGGCCGAAGAACGCGGTCTCCTGCGTCATTTCACTGGTATCGAATGCCTGGTCCGCCTTGGAATAGAACGCCGCGCGGCTTTCCAGGATGTTCTTCAGGTCGTCCATCGCCTCCCGATTGCCGGACATCGGCCGGGTGTCGCCCTGCGCCAGCACGCGCTCCATGTGATCCTTCGGCGAGGCCTGCAACCAGACGGTATAGCAGTGCGACAGCAGCAGGTTGAACGTGCCCGGATCGGAAACGATGCCGCCCGGCGTGGCGATCACCGCGCGCGGGTAGCGCTGGATGATGTCTTCGAGCGCCCGGTATTCATAGCGGCGATAGGCGTTCGGACCGTACAGGGCGTGGATTTCCGCAACACTGCAACCGGCCAGCGTTTCCACATGGCGACTCAGTTCGACGAAGGGCACCATCCAGTGATCGGCCAGCATCCTGCCGAGACTGGACTTGCCGGCGCCGCGCAAGCCGATCAACGCGATGCGCTGCCTGCGCGCCGTCTCGCTGACGGGCGCCTCGAAAATCCCGGCCAGCGCGGAGCGCGCCCTGGCCAGGTCTTCATCCGAACGGCCGCGCAGGATTTCACGGATCATCAGCCATTCCGGCGAGGTCGCGGTCTCGTCGCCGATCATTTCCGCCAGCGAGCAGTTCAATACCGTGGTCAACTGCCGCAAGAACTGGATGGAAGCATTGCCGACGCCGGACTCCACGTTTGCCACGTGGCGCTCCGAGACGTCGGCCAGCTTGGCCAGGGCCTTGCGGGTCAGGCCGCGGCGCGATCGCAAGGCGCGCAGGCGCTCCCCGAGTGCGATCAAAAACGGGTCTTTTTCCTCTTCCGGGTTTCCCATCATTCTTTCTGGCGCGGTCATGAGGGTCTGTCTTTCCATGATTTAAGAACGAGGCCTATCCTTTCAATGGCGAATTATCGCAGAAAAGGAATGCATGCAGTCAGAGCGCAGATGAAATATAGTTACTTTATCCCTTGACACATGCAAGATAGTTCACCTAAACTCGTCGCACAAGCACTATAAATCCTACACGAGCAGTATGCACTACAGTGCATTTTAAAAGAGGAGCGCCATGGACGTCGCCGGTTTTCAGAACCTGATCAGCCGCCTCACCGAAGAAATCGCTTCGGTCCCCCTTGATTCCTCGCTGGAATCGCACCTGAATGCGGAACACGGTGCAGGCACCCATTTGTATGAACTGATTTTCGATGCCTGCAAGACCGGCGTGCGCGACGGCTGGCTGTGCAATCGCGAAGCGGACGGCATCCGCTACGGCCGGGTGTTGAAAGCAACCGAGGCCACGCACGATTTCAGCGTCGACGTGGTCGACATGGACAGCATCGCCGGCCCGCATCATGTGCATCCCCATGGCGAAATCGACCTGATCATGCCCTTGACTCCGGGCGCCTGTTTCGACGGCCGGCCCGCCGGCTGGTGCGTGTATGAAGCCGGCAGCGCACATCGTCCCACCGTGAGCCAGGGACGCGCACTGGTTTTATACCTGCTGCCGCAAGGCGCGATCCAGTTCACCGCCGCTGCATGAATTCATGACTATTGAATAGAGAAATTTATGACGACTTTCCTGCACAACTATCTATCCGGCGACTGGCAGGCGGAAACGCAGCGCGCCAACATCCTGCGCGATCCGGTCACCGGCCAGGAACTGGCCGTCACCGGAGGACGCGCCGACGGACTGGATGCCGGTTTTGCGTTTGCCCGCACGCAGGGTGCGGCGGCGCTGCAGGCAATGAGCTATGGCCAGCGCGCCGCGATGCTGGCGGACGTGCTGAAAGTTTTGCAGGCCAATCGCGATGCCTATTATGAAATCTCGCTGGCGAACTCCGGCACCACCCAGGCCGACTCCGCCGTCGACATCGAGGGTGCGTCATTCACACTGAATTACTACGCCAGGGCTGGTGCCGCGCTCGGCGAGGCCCGGACATTGCTGGATGGCGCCGCGGTCAGCCTGTCGAAAGACCAGGCCTTCCAGTCGCAGCACATCCTGACGCCGGTGCGCGGGCTGGCGCTGTTCATCAATGCCTTCAACTTCCCCGCCTGGGGTTTGTGGGAAAAGGCGGCACCGGCCTTGCTGTCGGGTGTGCCGGTGGTCGTCAAGCCGGCCACTGTCACCGCATGGCTGACGCACCGCATGGTGGCTGACGTGGTCGCGGCGGGCGTGCTGCCGCCCGGTGCGTTGTCGATTGTCTGCGGCAGTTCGGCCGGGCTGCTGGACGCGCTGCAACCCTTCGACGTGCTGTCCTTCACCGGTTCGGCCGACACGGCGGCCCAGGTCCGTTCGCACCAGGCTGTCGTGCGCCATTCGGTGCGCACCAATATCGAGGCGGACAGCCTGAATTCCTCAATCCTCGGCGAGGATGCGGCGCCGGGCACGGAGGCGTTCGCACTGTATGTCAGGGAAATCGTACGGGAAATGACGACAAAGAGCGGCCAGCGCTGCACGGCCACGCGGCGCGCGCTGGTGCCGGCAGCTTATTTCAACGCAGTCGCGGAAGCCGTCTCCGCGAAGCTGGCCGAGGTCGCCGTCGGCAATCCGCGCAATGCGGATGTGCGCATGGGATCGCTGGTCAGCCGGGAACAATACGACAGCGTGCAGCAAGGCATCGCCGCGCTTGCCGCCGAAGCGGACCTGATCCATGACGGAAGGACACGAACGCTGATCGATGCCGACCCCGCCGTCGCCGCCTGCGTTGCCCCTACCCTGCTCGGCATCGCCGATGCGGACAAGGCATCGCTGGTGCACGACCATGAAGTGTTCGGCCCGGTATCGACGCTGCTCGGCTATCGCGATGCCGGCCATGCGCTCCAGCTTGCGCATCGCGGCCTGGGCTCGCTCGTGACCTCGGTCTTCAGCGCTGATGAGGCATGGCTTGCCCGTGCGGCATGCGAACTGTCGGGCTCGCATGGACGCGTGCATGCCGTGACGCCGGCGGTCGCAAAAACGCAAACCGGCCACGGCAATGTAATGCCAGCGTCGATTCACGGCGGGCCGGGCCGTGCCGGGGGCGGCGAAGAACTGGGCGGATTGCGCGGACTCGGTTTCTATCACCGCCGCAGCGCGGTGCAGGGATCGACCGCGACCCTGGAAAAGCTCGCTGCCGGTGCAACCGTCTTTCAGTATTGATTTGCCGTAACGTCAGGATGAATTGCGTGAATAGAAAGTCGTAGGGCGGATGAGCGCAGCGTTATCCGCCGTATGGAGCAAACACAGGCACATGCGGCGGAAGGCGCTTCGCTTTTCCGCCCTGCCAATCATCCGGATGACCGGATACTTGTTTCGTCGAATAAGAGCGGGCATGAACCGCCTTGCAATGTGACCGCAGCACATGGAGAGAGAGATGGAACATCCTACAGTGGCACTTCCGCAGCGCTTCAACTTCGCGCGCTACATCCTGGAACTCAACGCCGGGCGTGCGGCGAAGACCGCTTATATCGACGATGACGGCCAACTGACGTATGGCGAACTCGACCAGCGCGTGCGGCGCTTTGCCGCCGGTCTGCTTGCCGGCGGTATCCGGCGCGAAGAACGCATCCTGCTGGTGATGCAGGACACGAGCGACCTGCCGGTCGCCTTCCTTGGCGCCCTGTTTGCCGGCGTCATTCCGGTGCCGGTCAACACGCTGTTGCCGGCCGACGATTACGCTTACATGCTGGAGCACAGCGGCGCCAAGGCCGTGCTCGTGTCGCAGGCACTGCTGTCCTGCGTGCAGGAAGCGCTGACCAAGACCGACGCCCGCCCGGAGCTGATCGTCGCCGGTGATACGAACGAGGGCCTGCGCAGCATGACGGACCTGCTGGCGGCGGAACCGCTCGCTTGCGATGCCGGCGCCGATACCTGTGCCGACGATTTCGCGTTCTGGCTGTACTCCTCGGGCTCCACTGGCCGTCCGAAAGGCACCGTGCACTCGCACGGCAACCTGTTCTGGACCGCGGAGCTGTATGCCAAACCCATCCTCGGCATCACCGTCGAAGATACCGTTTTTTCCGCCGCCAAGCTGTTTTTCGCCTATGGCCTGGGCAATGGCCTGACCTTCCCGCTGAGCGTCGGCGCGACCACCATCCTGATGGCCGAGCGGCCGACGCCGCAAGCCGTGTTCCAGCGCCTGACCGAACACCAGCCCACCATCTTTTACGGCGTGCCGACGCTGTATGTGGCCATGCTTGCGTCGGACGCACTGCCGGACCAGGGAGATGTCGCGCTGCGCGTCTGCGCGTCGGCCGGAGAAGCCTTGCCGCGCGAAGTCGGCGAAAAATTCCACAGGCATTTCGGCTGCGAGATCCTGGACGGCCTCGGCTCGACGGAAATGCTGCACATCTTCCTCTCCAACCGCACCGGCAGCGTGCGCTACGGCACGTCCGGCCAGCCGGTGCCCGGCTACGAAGTCGAACTGCGCGATGAAAGCGGCCGGCAGATGCCGGCCGGCGAAATCGGCGACCTGTACATACGCGGCCCGAGCGCGGCGCTGCTGTACTGGGCCAACCGCGAGAAAAGCCGCGCCACCTTCCTCGGCGACTGGCTCAAGAGCGGCGACAAGTACGTGGTCGATGCCGACGGCTATTACTCGTATGCGGGCCGCAGCGACGACATGCTCAAGGTGAGCGGCCAGTATGTATCGCCGATCGAAGTGGAAAACGTGATGATCGAGCATACCGCGGTGCTCGAATGCGCGGTCATCGGCAGGACCGATGCGGAAGGCCTGGTCAAGACGGTGGCCTACGTGGTGCTCGCCAAAGGGCAGAGCGCGGCGCCTGCACTGGCGGACGACATCAAGGCCTTCGTCAAGGGCAAGCTGGCGCCGCACAAGTATCCGCGCGAAATCCTGTTCGTCAGCGAGCTGCCGAAGACCGCCACCGGCAAGATCCAGCGCTTCAAGCTGCGTGCATTGCAGGAACGCGGCGCATGACCGCATTGCATCAACCGACGACCGAATTCGTCGACCTCGACTGGCGCGGCCGGGCGATACGCCTGGAGTACCAGTGGGTCGGCGCGGTCGAATCCGGCTATCCGGTGGTCGTGTTCCTGCACGAAGGCCTGGGATCGATCGCGCTGTGGAAGGACTTTCCGCAGCAGTTCTGTAACAGGAATGGCTTCACCGGCCTGGTGTTTTCGCGCTACGGCTACGGCCGATCCATGCCGCGCCCGACGGACGAACGCTGGCCGGTGAGCTTCATGCATGCGCAGGCGCACGAGGTGCTGCCGGCCTTCCTCGCCGCCCTCGGCGTGCAACGGCCGTGGCTGTTCGGCCATAGCGACGGCAGCTCGATCGCGCTGCTGCATGCGGCCCGTTTCCCCGATGCGGTCAGCGGCATTGTCGTTGCTGCGCCGCATATTTTTGTCGAGGAACTCACCATCGCCAGCATCGAGCAGGCGCGCGAGACTTACCTGTCGACCGACCTGCGCGCGAAGCTGGCGCGCTACCACGACGATCCCGATTCCGCATTCTGGGGATGGAACAACATCTGGCTCGACCCGGTATTCCGCGCCTGGAACATCAAAGACCAGCTGCCGCTCATCACCTGCCCGATCCTCGCCGTGCAAGGCGAGGATGACGAATACGGCACGCTGGAGCAGATCCACGGCATCCAGAGAATGGCGCCGCACACGCGCCTGCTCGTCCTTCCGCAATGCGGTCATTCACCGCATCGCGACCAACCCGAAGCGCTCATCCAAGAAGCCGCCCGATTCATCATCAGTTCGACCAAGAAGCACCCATAACGAGGAGACCTCCATGAAGCAGATTTTCAAACCCGTCATCGCCAGCCTTGCCGTCGCCGGCATTGTCGCCACCGGCCCTGCCCTGGCACAATCCCAGCCGCAGCCGCCAATCAAGGTCGGCTTCATGCTGCCTGCCACCGGCACTTACGCCAATCTCGGCACCATGATCGAAAACGGCTTCAAGCTCTACGTCGATGAGCAGGGCGGCAAGCTGGGCGGTCGCGCGGTCGAATACTTCAAGGTGGATGACGAGTCCGATCCGGCAAAGGCGACCGACAACATCAACAAGCTGATCAAGCGCGACCAGGTCGACGTGGTGGTCGGCACCGTTCATTCCGGCGTGGCGGTTGGCATGGCCAAGGTGGCCAGGGAAACCAACACGCTGCTGATCGTGCCGAATGCGGGCGCGGACGTGATCACCGGCGCCATGTGCGCGAAGAATATCTTCCGCACCTCGTTCACCAACTGGCAGCCGGCGTACGCGATGGGCAAGGTGGCCGCCGAACGCGGACACAAGAAAGTCGTCACCATTACCTGGAACTACGCGGCCGGCAACGAATCCGTGAAGGGCTTCACCGAAGGCTTCGAAAAAGGCGGCGGCAAGGTGACGCAGAACCTGACCCTGCCCTTTCCCAACGTCGAGTACCAGGCGCTGCTGACCCAGATCGCGTCGCAGAAACCTGATGCGGTCTATGCATTTTTCGCCGGCGGCGGTGCGGTGAAGTTCGTCAAGGATTACGCGGCAGCCGGCCTGAACAAGACCATTCCGCTGTACGGTCCCGGCTTCCTGACCGACGGCACGCTGGAGGCGCAAGGCGCGGCCGCGCAAGGCATGCTGACGACACTGCATTACGGCGACAACCTCACCAACCCGCGCGACAAGGCATTCCGCCTCGGTTTCGCCAAGGCCTACAAGGTCAATGCCGACGTGTACGCGGTGCAGGGCTATGACGCGGCGCAACTGCTGGCCACCGGCGTCAAGGCGGTCGGCGGCGACATCGCCAGGCGCGACCAGATGCTGCTGGCGATGCGCAGCGCAACGATCGACAGCCCGCGCGGCAAATTCACGCTGTCGCCGGCGCACAACCCGATCCAGGATATCTACCTGCGCGAAGTCAATGGCAAATACAACGACGTGAAAGGCGTTGCCATCAAGGCGCTGGCCGACCCGGCCCGCGGCTGCAAGCTGTTCTGATCGCCCCTCTGGACGCTGCCCGCAGCATGCGGGCCGTCCCTTCACTTCGAGTCAAATCATGGACATATCCACCTTCCTGGTGCAATGCCTGAACGCGACCCAATACGGCTTGCTGCTGTTCCTGGTCGCCAGTGGCCTGACCCTGATCTTCGGCATCATGGGCGTGATCAATCTCGCGCACGGCAGCTTCTACATGATCGGGGCCTACCTCGCGTTCTCGATCGCGCCGGCTTTCGGCGACCACTTCATCATGATGCTGCTGGCCGGGATCGCGTTGTCGGCCTTGTTCGGCTTTGTCCTGGAATGGGTGTTCTTCAGCTACCTGTACCAGCGCGACCACTTGCAGCAGGTGCTGATGACCTATGCGCTGATCCTGGTGTTCGAGGAATTGCGCAGCATCCTCGTCGGCAACGACGTGCACGGCGTGAAGACGCCGGACTGGCTTTCCGGCGGCATCGCACTGGGAGACGTGATGCGGTACCCGGTCTATAACCTGTTCGCGTCGGCCGCCTGCATCGTGGTGGCGATCGGGCTGTACCTGGTGGTCAACCGGACGCGGCTGGGCATGATGATCCGCGCCGGCGCCAGCAACCGCGACATGGTGCGCGGACTGGGCATCAATATCCGCCTGCTGTACCGCATCGTGTTCGCCGGCGGCGTTGCCCTGGCCGCCCTGGCTGGCATGATCGCCGCGCCGATGAGTTCGGTCTATCCCGGCATGGGCGGCCACGTCCTGATCGTCTGCTTCGTGGTGGTCGTCATCGGCGGCATCGGCTCGATCTCCGGCGCGCTGCTGGCGTCGCTGCTGGTGGGCTTCGTCGATACTTTCGGCAAGGTGTTTTTCGCCCAGTTGAGCGGCATCGGCATTTATGTGCTGATGGCCGTCATCCTGATCTGGCGCCCGGAAGGCCTCAAGAGCAAAGGATACTAAGCCATGGCAGCCTCCCTACTCGCAACCAGCGCCGTCCTGCCGGAAGGCCGGCGCAACAGCGGCTGGATCGCGCCGGTCGTCGTGATCGCGGCGCTGGCGGTACTGCCGCTGTTCCTGTCGTCGTATCTGCAGGACCTGGTGCTCAAGATCATCATCTATGCCATCTTCGCGCTCAGCCTCGAACTGCTGGTCGGCACCACGGGGCTGGTCAGCCTCGGCCATGCCGCATTCTTCGGCATCGCCGCCTACGTCACCGGGCTCGCGTCGCCGGAGGCGGAAGCAGGCGCGCTGCCGGTGCTGCTGCCGCTGGCGGTGCTGGCCGCCGGCGGCTATGCGCTGCTGGTCGGGGCGCTCAGCCTGCGCACCAAGGGCGTGTACTTCATCATGGTGACGCTCGCGTTCGCACAGATGGCGTATTTCGTATTCCATGACACGTCGATCGGCGGCGGCAGCGACGGCATGTACCTGACCCTGCGGCCGGCGCTGACTGCCGGCGCAACGGTGCTGATCGACCTCGACAACGGCAGGCATCTGTACTTCTTCGCGCTCGGCGCGCTGGTCTTCACCTTCGGCCTGCTCGCCATGCTGCAACGCTCCCGCTTCGGCCATGCGCTGGCGGGCATTCGCATCAACGAGCAGCGCATGCGCGCCGCGGGTTTCGAGACTTACTGGTACAAGCTGGCGGCTTTCGTCCTCGCGGGCATGCTGGCCGGCCTCGCGGGTTTCCTGATGGCGACCAAGAACGGCGTGGTCAATCCGGAAATGCTGTCCTGGCATGAATCGGGCGCGGTGCTGCTGATGATCATCCTTGGCGGACTCGGCTCCCTGCGCGGTGCCGTGATCGGCGCGGTGGCGTTCGTGCTGCTGAAGGAATGCTATTCGTCGGAGGCGCTGTTCGGCGCATTCGCGGTGCGCTGGCAACTGACACTGGGCCTGACCATGATCTTCTTCGTCGCGCTGCTTCCCAGCGGCCTGATCGGGCTGCCGGCGCTGGCGAAACGGTTCGGCCGCGCGGGCGCTGTCAAACCTGCGGCAGGAGCGGAAAAATGACGAACCAGACAACACCCCGCCCGCTGCTGCAGGCGGACAAACTGACGCGCCGCTTCGGCGGCCTGAAGGCGGTCAGCAATGTGTCGATCGATCTGCATGTCGGCGAAGTGCATGCGGTGATCGGCACCAACGGCGCGGGGAAATCCACGCTGATCAACATGCTGTCCGGCGAGATTCCCGTATCGAGCGGCACCATCCTGCTCGACGGCGCCGACGTGACCGGCCTGCCGCAGCCGAAGCGCGCACGCTCCGGCATCGGCCGCAGCTACCAGCGCACCACCATCTTCCCGAACTTCACGGTGCTCGAAAACTGCCGCATGGCGGCGCAGGCGATACGGCCGCGCGCATGGGCGCTGTGGGAGTCGGCCGCGCATTGCGCCGACAGCGTCGCCATCGCCCGCCGCTCGCTTGATGCGGCTGGCCTGGGCGATGCCGCGCAAGCCCAGGCCGGCAGCATGAGCCACGGCAAGAAGCGCCAGCTCGAAATCGCGATGTGCCTCGCCACCATGCCGCAGGTGCTGCTGCTGGACGAACCGCTGGCCGGCATGGGCGCCGAGGAAACCGAGCGCATGCTGGCGCTGCTGGAGAATCTCAAGCGCACGCATGCAGTGCTGCTGGTCGAGCACGACATGGACGCGGTGTTCCGCGTTGCCGACCGCATCACCGTAATGGTCAACGGCGAAGTCATCGCCAGCGATGTTCCGCAGGCGATCCGCAACAACACGGCCGTGCAGGTCGCCTATCTCGGAGAACACTAGCATGCTGCGGATCCGGTCCCTCGATACCTATTACGGCGACAGCCATATCCTGCACGGCGTCGACCTGGATATCCCGCGCGGCATGGCCATCGGCCTGCTGGGCCGCAACGGCATGGGCAAGACCACGCTGATCCGCTCGCTGATGGGCTATGTTCCCGCTGCATCCGGCGCGGTGCGCTGGGACGACAAGCCGGTGACCGGCTTTGCTCCGGAGAAGATGGCGCGCCTGGGCATCGGCTATGTGCCCGAGGGGCGCGGCATCTTCCCCAACCTGTCGGTGCGCGAGAACCTGGTGATGAGCGCCCGCCCGGGCCCGAACGGCCGGCGCGACTGGAGCTATGAACGCGTGCTGGAAACCTTCCCGCGGCTGCAGGAGCGCCTTGATCACGGCGGCCAGCAATTGTCGGGCGGCGAACAGCAGATGCTGGCTATCGGCCGCGCCTTGATGACCAATCCGGACCTGATGATCCTCGACGAGGCGACCGAAGGCCTGGCGCCGCTGATCGTGCAGGAAATCTGGAAAGTGATCGGCAACATCCGTGCCACCGGCATCAGCACGCTGATCGTCGACCGCAACTATCGCGCGGTACTGGCGCACACCGATTCGGCGGTGGTGCTGGAAAAAGGCAGGATCATGCTGCAGGGCGAATCGGCCGCGTTGCTGGCGGCGCCCGATGCGCTGGCCGGATATCTCGGCGTATAGGTATAGCGAGCCATGCCGTCTTCTTCCCGCACCTGCGACCGGAGGAAGAACAGGTGCCGCCCACCGTGAAGATGCCGGAAATGGGGCGGCTGCATTTCGAGCGTGGCATCCGGCATCGTACGGAACTATGCCGCGCTGCCCGGCACTGGCTGCATCCCGCGCGGCTGTGGGTGCGGCATGGTTCCCGTTGCCGCGCCCGATTCGTCCTCGGCCAGCCCGTTCTGTTCCGGCGCTTCGCCGTTCAGAACCGCATGCACCTTCTTCACATCCATTGCGCCAACCCAGCGCGCGATCGCCATGGTGCCCACGGCATTGCCGATGGTGTTGGTGATGGCGCGCGCTTCGGACATGAAACGGTCCACGCCAAGCAGCAATACCATGCCCTCCACCGGGATCTTCCCGAGCGACGCGAGCGTCGCCGCCAGCGTAATGAAACCGGCGCCGGCAACACCGGCCGAACCCTTGGACGTCAGCATCAGTACGCTCAGCACGATCAGTTGGTCGGCCAGCGTCAGCGGCGTGTTGGTGGCCTGGGCGATGAAAATGGCCGCCATCGTGTAATAGATGCATTGCCCGTCCGGATTGAAGGTCAGGCCCGAGGGAACGACCAGGCCGGCCACGGATTTGGAGCAACCCACGCGCTCGAGCTTGCCGATCATCTGGGGCAGGACGGATTCCGATGAACAGGTCCCGAGGACCGTAAGGATTTCCTCCCGCATGTACTTGAGGAACTTCCACAGGCTGAAGCCGCAAATCCGTGCGATCGCGCCGAGCACGACGGCAACGAAGAGAAAACAGGTGAGGTACATGGCTCCCATCAGCTTGGCCAGGGAAGCGATCGATCCGAAACCGTATTTGCCGACGGTGAATGCCATTGCGCCGAAAGCGGCCAGAGGCGCGAGGCGCATGATCATGCCGACGATGACGAACATCGAGTGCGAAAAGGCATCGAGGAAATGGACGACCGGTTCGGCCCGCTTTCCCATTCGGGCCAGGGCGACGCCGAACAAGACGGAAAACAGAAGTATTTGCAGGATTTCGTTCCGCGCCAGCGCATCGACCACGCTGACAGGAATCATCTGCAGCAGAAACCCCGTGAACGAATCGTGTTTTGTCACGGCGGTATAGGCGGCAATGCTTTTCGCATCAAGCGCATGGGGATCGATGTTCATCCCCGTTCCCGGCCCGATCAGGTTGACGGTGAACAGGCCCAGCACCAGCGCAAAGGTCGACATCACTTCAAAGTAGATCAGTGCGCGCAGGCCGATGCGGCCCAGATCCTTCATGTTCTCCAGCTTGGCGATGCCGAGCACGACCGTGGCGAAGATCACGGGCGCAAAGACCATCTTGATCAGCTTGATGAAGCCGTCCCCGAGCGGCTTGAACTCGGTGCCGAGGTGGGGATAGAACACGCCGAGGGCGATACCGGCGGTGACGGCGATGAGAACCTGGACGTAAAGCGTGCCCAGCAGTTTCTTGAACTTTGACATGTTGTCTCCTTTAAAAGTAGCGAGCGTTTTGCGACGCTCCTGTGCGGGCACTGTGTTTGCGTTGCGGGCAACGCCTGTGCCTCGAATATCGTCTTGCGGTTTATGCCTATGGCCTACGGCACGGCGGTGCAGCCCGGCCTGCCCGTCCGATCCCGCGTTTCCTGCGCCAGCCGTTCGCAGGTTTTCCATGCGACGTTCTCAAGCCATGGCTGGCTGGCCCAGTGGGTTGCGGCGAACGTCGAAATCGCTTCCTGGTGCATCAGCGTCGCGCCGATCACATCCAGTCCGTCGAGGAACATGCGCCGGTATCGTTCGACCAGTGGAAATTCAGCCGTCATCGCTGTGCTTCGCACGATGCGGCGCTCGACGTCGATCCGGATCGGCAATGGGTCGCGGCTTGTTTCCGCTTCCTGCATCAGTGCCTCCACTACCGGTTCCGGCAGCGTCACCAGCATCAGGCGATTGTTCATCGCATTCGCATGGAAGATTTCGGCGAAGCTGGGCGCAATGACCGCCTTGAATCCAAACTGCTGCATTCCCCACACCGCATGCTCGCGGCTCGATCCGCAGCCGAAATTGGGCCCTGCGATCAGCACATCGGATGCGGCGTAGGCCGGTCGATTCAGGATGAATTCCTGCCGCGGATTGCCGTCGCCGTCGAAGCGCAAGTCATATAACAGCCCCTGCGCCAGTCCGGCCTTGTCTATGCCGCGCAGGAACTGCTTGGGCATGATCTGGTCGGTGTCGAGATTGGCGATGCGCAACACGACTGCGCGGCCATCAATAATGGCGTGATCAGACATGGCGGTTCTCCAGCTTGCGTACATCGGTAATGCGGCCTGTAATCGCGGCGGCGGCGGCCATCGCGGGACTCATCAGATGGGTGATCGCACCGCGTCCCTGGCGGCCTTCGAAATTCCGGTTGGTGGTCGATGCGCAGCGGATGCCGGGCGCCAGCACGTCATCGTTCATCGCCAGGCACATCGAGCACCCCGGCTGGCGCCACTCGAAGCCAGCCGATTCCAGTTGCGCCGCAATACCTTCCGCCTCGGCCTGCAGTTTCACGGCCCCGGAGCCCGGCACGACCATCGCCCGTACGCCGGGCGCGACTTTCCGATTGCCGATGACTGCGACAACCTGCCGCAGATCCTCGATCCGGGCATTGGTGCAGGAGCCGATGAATACATGCTGGATGAGGACGCCTTCGAGCGGCTGTCCCGCCGCCAGGCCGGTGTAGTGCAAGGCTTGTTCGGCGCTGAGCCGCTGGATATCGGTATCGAGCGACTGCGGCAAGGGAATGCGCGCATCGATCGGAATGGCCTGGTCCGGGCTGGTTCCCCAGGTCACGAAGGGCGCCACCTCATTGGCATCGAAGCGGTGCTCGACCTCGAACACGGCTTCGGGATCGGAGCGCAATGTCGCCCACTCGGCGAGCGCGCGCTGCCGCCATTCGCCGGCAATGTCGGGAGCCTTGGCCAACACATAGTCGATCGCGCGCTGGTCCGGCGCGATCAGGGCGCCCCGCGCTCCTGCTTCGACCATCATGTTGCACAACGTGAAGCGCGCCTCGATGCTCAGGGCATCAATTGCGCTTCCCCGCAATTCCACCGCATAGCCGCGTGCGCCCTGAGCGCCGATACGGCTGATGATCATCAGAACCAGGTCCTTGGCGGTGGTACCCGTCGGCAGCACGCCGTCGACAGTGATGCGCATTGCTCCGGCAAGCCGGTACACCAGGGTTTGCGTGGCCAGCACATGTTCCACATCCGAGGTGCCGATGCCGAAACCCAGTGCGCCCAGGGCGCCATAGGTGGTGGTGTGGCTGTCGCCGCAAATCACCACCATGCCGGGACGGATCATGCCGTGCTCGGGCGCGACGACATGTTCGATGCCCTGCAACGCATCGTTCGTATCGAAGAGCGGAATGCGGTGCTCGCTGCAATTGCGCTTGAGATTGCTTGCCTGCAAAGCGGAAGCGGTATCCGAAATCACCCGTATCTTCGTCGGGTGAGTCGGGATGATATGACTCACGACGGCCAGGTTCTGCCCTGGCATGGGCACCGGACGATGCGCCTCGCGCAGCCCGTTGAAAGCCTGCGGGCTGGTGTACTCGTTCATCAGGTGCAGGTCGCAAAACAGCAGCACGTTCTGCGAATCCAGGGTGGTGACCGTATGCGAATCGACGAGTTTGCGGTACAGGGTTTTCGCGCTCATGACAGCTCCGCAAGAAACGGCATTGCATGGGCGAGCAGCACCTCGGGAGCTTCCTCGGCAATGTAGTGGCCGCATGGAAGGGCAGTGCCGTCAACCTTGGCCGCCAGCCTTCGCCATTCCTGCAGCGGCTGGAAACAGCGATGAATGACGCCCTGCTCTCCCCACAGCACCAGCAAGGGCATTTGCAGCAGGCGGCCGGCCTCGCGGTCGGCACGGTCATGTTCAAGGTCGATGCCGGCAGAGGCGCGATAGTCTTCGCACAAGCCATGCGCGGTGCCGGGCAAGGCCAGGCAGCGCATGTATTCGCGCAACGCACGCGGGTCGAAAGGCGCGAGTCCGGCGGAGCGACGCCCCATCACATCGCGCACGTAGGCTTCCGGGTCCGCCTCGATCAGGCGCTCGGGCAGCGGCGCCGGCTGGATCAGGAAGAACCAGTGCCAGTAGGCCCGGGCGAAGGCATCGGTGGTCTGTTCGTACATGGCCAGCGTCGGTGCGACATCCAGCAGCACCAGCCGCTGCACGGCATCGGGATGATCGGCAGCGAGGCGATGCGCCACGCGCGCGCCGCGGTCGTGGGCCATGACGCCGAAACGCTCGTACCCCAGTATCTGCATCACGCGCCGCATATCGTTTGCCATCACGCGCTTGCTGTAGTTGCCATGGTCGCCCGTGCCGGCGGGTTTCGACGAGTCGCCATAACCGCGCAAGTCACAGGCGACGACAGTAAAGCGCTCGGTCAGCCGCGGCGCGACCTTGTGCCATATCGCATGGGTTTGCGGATGACCGTGCAACAGGAGCAGCGGCGGACCATTGCCGCCGACAATGGTATGAATACGGACACCCTTGTCGACCTCGACAGGCTGACTGCGAAAGCCGGAAAAAAGAGGCGTAGTCACGTTGATTTCCCTGCTGTGAATGATGGAGCTCATTCTAGGCCGGCTGAGGATGGAAACAATAGCTGAACTGGAATAACATTAGTGCCTGGGAAGAAATAATATGCAAGGGAAGGTGAACGATGACTGCCGGCGGCGATGGAATATCCGATCTCGAATTTTTTGTCTTGCTTGCCGGCGCGGGCAGCCTGACGGCCGCGGCGCAGCAGCTTGGCGTGACGTCGCCCACCGTCAGCAAGCGGCTGGCGGCCCTGGAACGCCGGCTCGGCGTGCGGCTGATGAATCGCACGACGCGGCGAGTGGGATTGACGAGCGAAGGCGAGGCCTATCTGACCGACGGCTCGCGGCTGCTCGATGAATTGCATCTTCTGGAGCAGAAGGTGGCAGGCGCACGCGCCGTGCCACGCGGGCTGCTGCGCGTCCACGCGACCCTCGGATTCGGGCGTCACCACATCGCGCCGGCGGTATCCGAATTCCTGCACAAGTATCCCGACGTCGAAGTGCAGTTGCACCTTGGCGACCGGCCTTTGCAAATGGTCGAACACGGATTCGATGTGGCCATCCGTATCGGCGAGATGCCGGACTCGCAGCTGACGATGCGCACCATTGCCCGCAACCGGCGCCTGCTGTGCGCGGCGCCCGCTTATCTGCGCAAGGCCGGCAAGCCGAAGCGGCCGGCCGACCTGCAGACGCATCGCTGCATCATCATCCGCGAGAGTGACGAAACCTATGGCACCTGGCATTTGCACCAGGGGGTGAAAAGCGAAACCGTGAAAGTGCGCGGCAGCGTCAGCACCAATGACGGTGAATGCGCGGTGCGCATGGCACTCGACGGACATGGCATCCTGTTGCGTTCCGAATGGGATATTGCGCCCTATCTGCGCTCCGGCCGGCTGCAGCCCGTATTGCCCGATTGGGAGGCACCGCCGGCGAACATCGTGGCGCTCTATCCGACCAAACATAACCTGTCGGCGAGGACGCGGGTGTTCGTGGATTTTCTGGTGAAGCGTTTCGAATCGCATCGCGGCGATCACAGCTGGTAGGAGAAGCGGCTCGGCGTCTCACGCTGCTTTGGGGTTCGGCGGCGTGACGACAAAAGCCGGACGCGTGCGGTACGCATTGCGCAAGCAGACACTAGTAGTCCGACACGCTTTGATTTTCGGGTTGCGCATGCATATGCGCCGTCAGGCTCCTTCCCCCTTGCAGGGGGATGAGACCGGTGTTTCGCAAAGCACCGCTTTGCGCCGGTCGAATCGTCTGGCCTTGCAAGGCCAGACGTGGGACGGTTGGGATGGGGGTAGAGAGCTCGAACCAGCGTTATCGCTGGCGCAGACACACTACCCCCTCCCTAACCCTCCCCCTTGCAGGGGGAGGGAACCTTATGATGGCTGCCCAAACGCAATCCGAAAATTCAAGCATGCCGGACCACTAGTCATAAAAGCGCCGGCGATTTGCCGCTTTTAAGCGTCATTTAAGTATTGGGGATCAAGCTGAAGTCTCCCCTCCTCCCCGATTCATTGATTGGGGTTTCAGCCCGCAGCCTCCCCGCTTGCGGGCTTTTTTATGCGCTGCCTTTGGAAACGCTGGAAACGGTGGTGTCGTTTTCGTTAGCGACTTGCGAAGTGCAATTATCTTGCAAGCGTGTCTTTCCTGTCGGCACACAACTGAGTCGAGGGATCGCTTTCGCAGCGCTTGTCGATCAACACCTCGATGACGATCTTGGCAACGAGACCGGCAAGCAGAAGCACGACCATCAATTGAACAATCGTAAGGCCCTTCATGCGCTTCATATTGTTTCCTTGGAAATACGCTGGATACAGCGGGCCTCATGGTATGCGAAACCGGGATGCCGACGCAAACCGGCCGAGCCGGGAGCGCCTGTCGCAGCAGGAACAGGGCATTGTCATCTTGCCTCTCCTTTTCATGGGATGCGGCAATATTTCGGCTGCGATATATTCAAGCCGTCTCCTCCAGCTTTCACCAAGTTGGATTAGCCTGCAAGCCGCAAGGTTTGCGGGCTTTTTTACGGCCGGATCGAATTCCCTTCGCGTTCTCTCCGCATCGGCTGCCTTGATTTTCATCAAGGCGAAAATTTCATTGCCAATCAACAGGATAACGAAACTTGTTCGCGCTTATCCAGAGTATTGTCCACGGTAAATGTGGGCAATCCCAAGCTTGTGAACAAGATGCACCAATTCATCCGGGTGCGGACAGGGAGAGACGGCAAGCCGGCTATTGGGCGGATTGTCTTTGTTGAATTCGGTTTCTTCTTCGGGGATTCAGGCCTGACCTCGAAGCCGGCAACAGGTTGCGGTTGCGCATTGCGCGACGCATACCGGATGGCCGCTGCACGCGCAGCGGGTCAGCCGTCGATGCCTGCCAGAAGCCGGTGCGCGAGCGCCTTGGCTTCTTCCAGTGCCTCCGCCGGGCTGTCCGCTGCCGTGGCGACAGTATGTTGCGCTTCCTTGCCGGGCGCGGCGTTTTCCTGCGAAATCAGCACGACGCCCTGGAACTTGCCGTTTGCCAGTTCCTGGATATCCGCTTGCGCGACCCAGTTTGCCTTCATGTATCGTATTGCCGCCATGCTCGCCTCCTCGATGCGTGAGCATGAATAGACTATCGATCGCACAGTACGTTCGCCGCGGCGGCATACCCGCTTTCCAGAAGGAATCTCGTCATATTGCTGCGCGCGCCGCGTCCTCGGCGCCGTGTCCGTCATCACGATAGCGATGCGCGATGGCGCGGAACTCTTCCTGGATCTCCAGGAAGGCATCGAGGATGTCGGGATCGAAATGCCGTCCGCGTCCCCGCCGCATGATGCGGACCGATTCTTCATGGCTGAACGCGGGTTTGTAGACGCGCCGCGAAATCAGCGCGTCGTAGACATCGGCTACCGCCATCAGGCGTGCCGATACCGGAATCGCATCGCCCCGCAGGCCTTGCGGATAGCCGGAACCGTCCCATTTTTCCTGATGCGAATAGGCGATCTCGCGTGCGAACGTGAGAAAGCCGTTGCTGCCGCCGAGGTGCTTTTCCACCGCGAGGATCGCGTCGCGCCCGTAGACGGTATGCAGTTTCATCAACTCGAATTCTTCGGCGTCGAGCTTGCCGGGCTTGAGCAGGATCCGGTCCGGCACGCCGACCTTGCCGATGTCGTGCAGCGGCGCCGACTTGTACAGCAGGTCGATATTGTCGTCGCTGAGCACGGCGCGAAAGCGCGGATGGTCGCGCAAGCGGCGCGCGAGCGCGGCGACATACGCCTGGGTGCGGCGGATGTGGTTGCCGGTCTCGTTGTCGCGCGTTTCCGCCAGCGACGCCATCGCGAGTATCGTCGCTTCCTGCATCTGCACCACTTGCCGGGTGCGCTCGATGACCAGGTGCTCCAGATGCCGGTTCTGATGCTGCAGGAACTGGCGTGCGTCCTTCAGGCTCAGCTGCGTCGCCACGCGCGCCAGCACGATGGGCGGACTGATCGGCTTGGCGATATAGTCGGCGGCGCCGAGGCTCAGGCCCATTTCCTCGTCTTCCGGCTCGACGCGCGAGGTGAGGAAAATCACCGGGATGTCGGCGGTGCCGGGATGCTGCTTGAGGTGGCGGCAGGTCTCGTAGCCGTCCATCTCCGGCATCACGACGTCGAGCAGGACCAGGTCGGGATAGAGCTCGCTCTGCGCGATCTGCAATGCCTTGACGCCGTTGGTCGCGATCTTCACCCGGTACCTGTCCTTCAGCAGCGCCGACAGCAGCGCGATGTTGTCGGGCGTGTCGTCGACGATCAGGATCGTCTGCTTTTGCGGAACGTCGAACGGTCCGGTCATCGAGGGCTCCCTTCCGATGGATGTTTGTGCTGCGCGGCGCTCAGCCGATGCCGTAGCCGGCCGTCTGCGCGCCCTCGGCCAGCGCCAGCAGCGCAGCGTCGAAATCATACTGCGCGAGCGCGCGCTCGATGCGCTGTTGCGTGTCGGCGTCGAGCGCCGCAGCCAGCAGTATCGCCGATTCCGCCAGCACGTCGACCGCTTCGCTGTCGCTGCCGCGCAGCAGGCGGCTGAAACGATCGATGACGGCCTGTACCTGTTCGCGATCGATCAGCTCGTTGGCCAGTGCCGCATGCTGCGGCGCCGGCACGCTATCCTGCAGCACACGATCGATCGCGTCGTGCAGCGTGCGCATCGTCTGATCGAGCTCATCCAGTATCGCTTGCAACGCATCGCACTGCGCACCGCGCCGGATGTCGGCTTCCAGCACGCCGGCCAGACGCTGCACCGCGTTCGCGCCGAGCAGCGCGGCGACGCCCTTGAGCGTGTGCGCGAGCCGTTCGGCCAGTGCCCGGTCGGTATCGAGGGCATGACGGATGCCGGCTACCGTGTCGCGCTGGCCGTCGCGGAAACGCCCCAGCATCTCCAGGTAGAACGGCTTGTTGCCGAGCGTGCGCGCCAGTCCGCCCCGCACGTCGACACCGTCGATGATCAGCTCGCCGGCTTCGCCGCAATCGGCGCAATCGGGCTTGTCGCGCTGCGCGTCGCCCGGCGCCGCCTGCGGCACCAGATACTGCGGGCACCAGCGCGCAATGGCGCGGTACAGCTGCGGCGGATTGATCGGCTTGGCGAGATGGTCGTTCATGCCGGCTGCGAAGCAGCGGTCGCGCTCCTCGACCATCGCATGGGCAGTCATCGCGATCACCGGCAGCGTGGCGAAGCGTGCATCGGCGCGGATACGGCGCGTCGCTTCATGGCCGTCCATCTCGGGCATCTGCACATCCATGAACACCATGCCGTAATGCTGCGGACCGGCGGCATTCAGCATGTCGAGCGCGATGCGGCCGTTGCCGGCGATCTCGACGCCAATGCCGGCCGCGCGCAGCAGCTCGCCGGCGATCTGCTGATTGATTTCATTGTCTTCGACCAGCAGGATCGTCAGGCCGCGGAAACGCAGCGGCGCCTCGGCGGAATGCGCGAGCGCGTCGTGCACCTGCGGCGCGAACAGATCGGCCAGCACGTCGACCAGCATCGATGCACTGACCGGCTTCATCAGGAAGCCGTCCGCATGTGCGCTTTCGACGCGAAAACGCGCCGCATCGTTGCCGTGCGAGCCGAGCAGCACCATGCGCGGCGGCAGCGCCAGATCCGGATCGGCGTTGACCGCATCGATCAGGTCGATGCCGTCCATACCCGGCATCTGCAGATCGGTAAACACCACGCCGTACGGCTGGCCGCGGTCGGCGGCGCGGATCAGCGCCAGCGCCTCATGGCCGTCGCCGGCCAGTTCGATGCGCAGCGGCAGCGTCGCCAGGCTTTCGGCCAGCACCGTGCGCGCGGCAGTGTTGTCGTCCACCACCAGCACCCGCATGCCGTCGATCGCCGCCAGCATCGTGCGCGGCGGCGCACGGCGTTCAAGCGCCTCGGTCAGGCCGAACCACGCGGTGAAATGGACCGTGGTGCCGGCGTCGACTGCGCTTTCGATCCAGATCGTGCCGTCCATCAGTTCCACCAGCCGCTTCGCGATCGACAGCCCGAGGCCGGTGCCACCGTATTTGCGGGTGGTCGATTCGTCGGCCTGGCTGAAAGCGTGGAACAGCCGTGCGGTCTGCTCCTGCGACATGCCGATGCCGGTATCGCTGATCTCGAACCGCAGCTCGATCCGGTCCGCCGTTTCGGCAAGACAGTGACAGGCGACACGGATCTCGCCGTGCTCGGTAAACTTGATTGCATTGTTGATCAGGTTGATCAGCACCTGCCCCAGCCGCAGCGGATCGCCGACCAGGCCGCGCGGCAGGTCGAGCGGAAAGCGGAACAGGTATTCGAGCCCTTTTTCATGCGCCCGCACGCTGGTGACGGTGGACACATTGCCGAGCACCTCGTCGAGATTGAAATCAATGCGTTCCATGTCGAGCTTGCCGGCTTCGATCTTGGAGAAATCGAGAATGTCATTGATGATGCCGAGCAGCGAAATTCCCGCGCCGCGGATCTTCTCGACATAGTCGCGCTGCCTGGCGTCGAGCTCGGTGCGCAGTGTCAGATGCGCCATGCCGATGATGGCATTCATCGGTGTGCGGATTTCATGGCTCATGTTGGCCAGGAACATCGATTTCGCATGTGTGGCGTCTTCCGCATGACGGCGCGCCAGCTCGGCTTCCTTCAGCTCGCGCTGGAACTGCAGCGTCTCCAGCCGGATACGCTCGGCCGTGTTCTCGCGCAGGCTGTCTTCGAGCTGCTTGCGCTCGGTGATGTCGGTCATGAACGACAGCGTCGCCTCGCGGCCTTCCCAGTCGATCGTGACGGCGGATAATTCGACCCAGATGACCTTGCCGCTGCTGTGGTTGACCACGCGGAAATGGTAGTACTGCTCGACCGACTCGCCGCGCAGGCGGCGCAGATGATGATCGATCACCAGAGGCCGGTCGTCCGGATGGATCGCGGTGACGAACGGCAGCGCGAAAATTTCCTGCTGCGTGTAGCCGGTCAGTTCCGACAGGCGCGGATTGGCGAACACGATCCGGCCGTCCTGCACGACGATGATGCATTCGGTGACGTTGTTCACCACCTGCCGGTAATGCTCTTCGGATTTATTCAGGTCTTCTTCGAGCTGGCGCCGCTTGGTGATGTCCATCACTACCCAGACGGTGCCGCGCGACAGGTCGTCCGGATTCACCGCGCGGCCCGACAGCCAGGCCCAGAACAGGCTGCCATCGCCGCGCCGCATACGCCGCTCGGTTTCGAATGCGACGCCTTGCCGCACCGCCTGCGCGACCGCTGCGCCGGTCTGCAGATAGGCTTCGCGCGACGGATAGTAGGGCTCCAGCGATTCGCCGAACGCATCATGGCGGTCGACGCCGAAAATCTGGAACAGCGCGCCGTTGGCCCAATGCACGCGTCCGGCGGCATTCAGGAACACCATGCCGACGATGGAGTTTTCGAGGATCGTGTCGCGCTCGTCGAGACTTTGCTTGAGCCGGTCTTCGAGCAGCTTGCGCTCGGTGATGTCGTTGATGAACGCCAGCACGGCAGGCTGGCCTTCCCAGTCGATGGTGACGGTCGATACCTCGATCCATGCGATGTTGCCGGAGCGCCGGTTGCGCATGCGGAAGATCGCCTGCGGTTCCACCAGCTCGCCGCGCATGCGACGCGCATAACGCTCGCCGACGAAGTTCCGGTCGTCCGGATGCACGTCGTCCAGCAAGGACTGCATCCGCGAATCGGTCGAGGTGTACCCGGTCAGCGCATAAAAGCGCGCATTGGCGAACGCGATCCGGCCGTCCTGGATCACGACGATCCCTTCGGTCGCGTTGTCGACCACATGCCGGTGATGCTGTTCCGACTTGACCAGCGCCGCCTCCTGCCGCCGCCGCTCGCTCTGGTCGGACAAGAAAGCCAGCACCGCCGGCTGGCCTTCCCATTCGATGCGTACCGCACTGGTTTCGACCCACACCGCCTGCCCGTCCTTGCGCACGATGCGGAACTGCGCGTAGCGGTTGGCCGGCTGGTCCGCCAGGCGGCGCTGATAGCGCTGCATCACGTCCGGCAGATCATCCGGGTGCACCAGCGCACTGAACGGCTGCGTCAGCAGTTCCGCCACCGGGTAGCCGCACAGCGCCACTGCGCACGGATTGCCGTAGATAACGCGTTCGCCCTGGGTAACCACGATGCCTTCGCTGACGTTTTCCACCACATCGCGGTATAGATCCTGCGAGCGGCGCAAGGCGCTTTCCACGGCGGCCTTGCGCTCGTCGATATCGGTCACGGTGACGGCGATGCGGCGCGCGCCGCTGCTCTGCGTCAGCACCTTGAAGCCGACCAGCGCGTTCAGGTGCGAACCATCCTTGCGGCGGAATTGCCATTCGTCGGGAATACGGGGCGAGCCGGCGAGCAGCGCCCGCAGGAAACGCTCGGCGCGGACAGCAATCTGCGGCGGCGCCGCCAGCGTCCAGGGCTGGCCGGCCAGTTCCGGCGGCGCATAGCCGAGCATGCGGCAGAACGCGCCATTGGTGCGCAGGAACAGGCCGCGCTCGTCGAGAAAACAGAGGCCGATGCCGGTCGCCTCGAACGCCGCCTCCAGCAGCTCGTGGTCGTCATGCATCGCGGGTGTCTGACCTGCATCCGTCATGCGGCTCATCTTCCGATTCAGCTATCGTGCGCGGACCGACCGCAGCCGGTCCGCACGATACGGAAAAGCATTATGTCGCCAAACCGGATTTATTTCCTGCCGAGAACAACGAATGTTGCAAATTTGCCAGCCGCGCAGGAAAGGCGGCCGGGCAATCTCAGCGGGTGGTGAACGACCAGTTGCGGGTGACCGCAACGCCGCCGGCAGTGCCGACGAAGCTCACGTCGTAGGTGGTGGCCGACTGCAGCGGGTCGAGCGGCACGATCGCCGCGGCGGAATCGAAACCCATGGCCTGCATGTTCGCGTCGCTTGCATGGTCGATCAGCTGCACTTGCAAGGTACTGCCGCCATGCGGCCGCACGGTAAAGCTTTGCACCGTTACCGCATCGAGAATATCGGCGTGCACGCTGATCGGATAGCCGACTTCGTTGCGGCCGGGGACCGGGTCGGGCAGTTCGTTGTTGCTGAAAAAATTGACCGCCACATGTTGCTGGCCGGCGGTCGGATAGACCGCGACATTGCCTGCACCCAGGCCATTGTCGAGGCCGATGGCGGTAAAGTCGGTGGTGAAGTAGGTCAGCCCGCTGCCCGATACAGCCGCGCCGGCGCCGGCCTCCTTGTACATCGGATCGAGAATCACGAAACGGTGATAGATGGCCGCAATCAGGTTCTCGGCGGCGTTGAAACCGGACGGGTCGGAAGTGCTGGAAATCACTTCGCCGTACGCGTAATTATTTGCCGGGAAGGTGTAGCCCGCGGCGGCCAGCCGGTCTCCCGGTTCCACACCGGTAAAGCCGGGATTGCCTTGCGTCTGGTAATGCGTGATTGTGTCGTTGACCGCCTGGTAATTCGAATGGCCTTGCGACGCCGTGTCGATCTTGCTGTTGCGACTGACGGCATGCAGGCCGGCCTGGGCACGGCGGTAATTGAACCAGTTGAAGCCGTCGGTTGCGGTGTTTCCGGTTGCCTGCGGCGCGTTCGGCTCTTGCGCGAGAAGCGTGGCGGAAGTGGAGGGCGCCTGGGCTGCGTTATTGCTGCCCCCGCCACCGCAAGCGGCCAGAACAAGTGAGGCGAGTAAAGCGGAAAGTAAATGTCGGGTGGGTTTCCCCATCGTGAATTCCTCAAAGCAAGACAAAAGAAAGCCGTCATTTTGACGGCAACCCTATTCAAAAGCCCCGGTTAGATGCAGGGTTTTACATTCGGTTGCAAGTTTGTCCAGAAATGCAGGGCGGCAAGCATGCAGCCGCAACAGACAGCCCGGCAATGCCTCATCCTGCTCCCGGTTCCGGAAAACGCACCTCGACCTTCAGGCCGCCGCACGTACCGTCGAACAGCCCGACCATGGCGCCGTGCGAAGCCGCGATATCGCGCACGATCGTCAGGCCAAGACCGGTACCGGTAGCATTGACGGTCTGTGCCGACGCAGCGCGATAGAACGGCGCGAATACGCGCTCGCGTTCGGCGGCCGGAATGCCGGGACCGCTGTCTTCGATCTCCAGCAGCGGCCGCGCGCCACCGCGCACGCGCAGCGTTACCAGGCCGCCCGGCGGCGTGTAGCGGATTGCGTTGTCGACCAGGTTGGCAATCATTTCATGCAGCAGCAAGGCGCTACCCTGCACCATCACCTCGTCGTCGGCTTCGAGCGACAGGTCGATGCCTTTCTTTACCGCCTCCTGCGCCAGTTCCAGGCCGACCTGGCGCGCGCTGTCGGTCAGCGAGATCGGCATGATTTCGCCCTCGGCCGCGCCGTGTTCCGCACGCGCGAGCGTCAGCAGCCGGTTTGCCAGGTGCACAGTGGCGTCGGTGGTCTGGGCGATGCTTTCGACGATTTCGCGCATGGCCTTCGGATCGTTTTCACGCAGTGCAAGTTCCGCTTGCGTTTTCAATACCGTCAGCGGCGTGCGCAACTGGTGCGACGCATCGGCGATGAAACGGCGCTGGCCGGCGATCAGGGTTTGCAAACGCGCCATGTAGCCGTTCATCGCGGCCACCAGCGGCCGCACTTCCTTGTGCACCAGCGTCGGATCGAAATCGGACAGGTCGGTGGAGGCGCGCGCTTCGACGTCTTGCCGCAATTGCATCAGCGGCCGCAGCACGAAGCGCACCGCGAACCAGGTCAGCAGCGCGGCGGCGCTCACCAGCACCGCTTGGCGCCACAGCGTGTCGAACAGGATCTTGCGCGACAGATCGCGCCGCGCCTCGCGCGACTCGCCGACCTGGATCAGCGCGATGCCGCGCATCGTGTCGTCATACACCGGCTGGTACAGCGCGGCGATGCGCACCGCCTCGCCGCGGTAGTCGGCCGAATAGAAATACACCAGCGCCGGATACGCGTCGGAGCGCTGCGCATTCTTCGGCAGCGGCGGCAGGTCGTCGTAACCGGACACGAAGTCGCCCTTGATGCCGGTCACCTTGTAGTACAGCCGGCCGAGCGTGTCGGTTTCGAAGCTGTCGAGCGCGACATACGGCACATCGGCGACGACTTTGCCGTTGACAATCGATACCCGTTCCGCCAGCGCGCGGGTGGAGGCGAGCAGCGAACGGTCGTAGGCGAGGTCGGCCGCTTCGATCGCGTTGTGGTACACCGACACCGCGTCGAACGCCACCAGGATCATCAGCGGGATCAGCAGCCAGCGCAGCAACTGGCCGCGCAGGCTGCCGAGCGGTTTTGCCACAGCCGCAGCCGCTGCACGGGCCGCGAACGCCTGCGTCATTTCGCCGCTTCCAGCAGGTAGCCGAGACCGCGCAGCGTGGTGATCGCGACGCGGCCGGCATCGGCACGTTCGAGTTTCTTGCGCAATCGGTGGATGTAGATTTCGATCGCGTCGAGGTTGGCGTCGTCGTCCAGCGCGAACACTTCGTCGAACAGTTTCTCTTTTGATACCGCGCGGCCGGCGCGCGTGATCAGCACTTCGAGCACCGCATGTTCGCGCGGCGTGAGCGCCAGCGCCGCATCGCCGTAGGTGAACATGCGCGACACCGTATCGAACGACAGTGCACCGCAGGTCAGCGTGACGGCTTCATTGCCCTGGGTGCGGCGCAGCAGGGCTTTCACGCGCGCTTCCAGTTCGGCCAGCTCGAACGGCTTGGCGAGGTAATCGTCGGCGCCGAGGTTCAGGCCCTGCACGCGGTCGTTGAGGCCGCCGCGCGCGGTCAGCACCAGCACCGGCGTCTTGCTGCCGCGCGCGCGCAGCCGCTTCAGCACGTCGAGGCCGTCCATCTTCGGCAACGTCAGGTCGAGGATCACGAGCGCGTATTCCTGCGTGTGCAGCAGCGCGTCCGCATCGGCGCCGTTCATCGCGCATTCGACCGACAGGCGGGCATCGTGCAGGGCCTTGGCGACCCAGCGCGAGAGTTCGGCATGATCTTCGACCAGCAGGATGCGCATGATATGTACGGGCGTGAAAGCCACTGAAAGCAGATTGAAAGCGGGAACGGCTATCTTGACGGAAAACACAAGAATCAAGGAGACGCCGTCATGATTCGCATCGCTTTTTATCATACCGAGATTCGCCGCATTTGCAATTGCGCAACGCGACAACATGCGCATTGCTGAAAGCCAATTGAAAGACGCGGTACGTACCATGCGCAGCAATTCGTAAAGGACCTGGCAACATGCGGTTGATTTTTCGTCAATTACTGCTGGCGGCAATGCTGGCACTGGCAAGCGCGCAGATGATCGCTGCGGCGGGCGAGTGCATCGTGCCGTCCAAGCCGGGCGGCGGCTTCGACCTGACCTGCAAGCTGGTGCAGAAGGGCTTGCAGACACTGCCGCAGGCGCCGCACGGCGAAACGCCGCTGCACATCAGCTATCTGCCCGGCGGTATCGGCGCGGTCGCGTGGAGTTCGATCATTTCGCAACGGCGCGCGGAGCCGGACACGCTGATCGCCTTCTCCGGCGGATCGCTGCTCAACATTGCGCTCGGCAAGTTCGGACGCGCATCGGCCAGCGACGTGCGCTGGGTGGCCGGTGTCGGCACCGACTACGGCATGATCGCGGTGCGCGCCGACTCGCCGTACAAGACGCTGCGCGATTTCGTGAACGCGCTCAGGCACAGCCCGGAAAAGGTGACGATCGGCGCCGGCGGCACCATCGGCAGCCAGGACTGGCTGAAGGTCGCGCTGATCGCGAAGCAGGGCGGCGCCGATCCGAAGGCCTTGCGCTTCGTCGCGTTCGAAGGCGGCGGCGAATCGTTCACCGCGTTGATGGCCGGCTACGTGCAGGCGGTCTCGGGCGACGTGTCGGAAGCGGCGCAGCAGCTCGGCGCCGGCAAGATCCGCGTACTGGCGGTGCTGTCGGATGCACGACTGGCCGGTCCGCTGGCCGAGGTGCCGACCGCGCACGAACAGGGTTTCGACGTGACCTGGCCGATCATCCGCGGCGTGTACGTGGGGCCGAACGTATCGAACGCCGATTATCGCAAATGGGTGACGACGTTCGACCGCATGATGGCGCAGCCGTCGTTCGCGCAACTGCGCGCCGCGCACGGGCTGCATCCGTTCGCGCTGACCGGCGACGAGCTCACCGAATATATCAATAAGACTGTAGACAACTACGGCAAGCAGGCAAAAGAACTGGGTTTGATTCGATAAGCAACTTTAACAACAAGGAGTAGACAGAATGTTCTCGAAAAATATCATCGTAACGGCAGTCGCCACGGTCTTCGCCGCGGCAGCGTTCGGCGCCGCGGCACAGGTGCCGGCCGGCTATCCGGCCGATTACGCGAAGATCATCGACGGCGCGAAGAAGGAAGGCAAGCTGGTGATCTACGCCGCCACCGATGCCAAGGCAGCGGAACCGCTGGTCAAGGATTTCAACAAGATCTACCCGGACATCAAGGTCGAATACAACGACATGAATTCGACCGAGATCTACAACCGCTTCATCTCGGAAGTCGCGGCCGGCGGCGCCACCGCCGACGTGCTGTGGTCGTCGGCGATGGACTTGCAGATCAAGCTGGTCCAGGACGGTTACGGCTTGAAGTACCAGTCGCGCGAAGCCGCCGCACTGCCGGCCTGGGCGAAGATGGACGACACCGCGTACGGCACTACGTTCGAGCCGGCGGTCTTCATCTACAACAAGCGCCAGGTCAGCGAAGCCGAAGTGCCGCACACGCATGACGAACTGGTCAAGCTGCTGGAAACCAAGACCGACCGCTACAAGAACAAGGTCATCACCTATGACGTCGAGAAATCGGGCGTGGGCTTCATGTTCATCACGCAGGACATGCAGGCCAACAGCAAGTTCTGGGATTTGGCAAAGGCCCTCGGCAAGGTCAAGGTGCAGGTGCAATCGTCGACCGGCGCAATGATGGAGCGCGTGTCGTCCGGTGAAGACCTGCTCGGCTATAACATCCTTGGTTCGTATGCGCTGGTGCGGGCGAAGAAAGACCCGAACCTGGGCGTCGTGATCCCGAAGGATTACGCGCTGGTGCTGTCGCGCGTCGAATTCATCAACAAGACCGCGCAACATCCGAATGCCGCCAAGCTGTGGACCGACTTCCTGTTGTCCAAGCGCGGCCAGACCGGCATCGCCAACGAGGCAAAACTGTATTCGCTCCGTCCCGATGTCACCGGTGCGACGACGTCGGCGGAGCTGATCCAGGAAATCGGCAAGGGCCTGAAGCCGCTGCAAGTCAACGCCTCGCTGCTGGGTTACCTGGACCAGGCCAAGCGCCTGGCATTCCTGAAGCAGTGGAAGGAAGCGATGGCCACGAAGTAAGCGGTCCGACCGGCTGGAGCGGGAACCTCTTTCCCGCCCCGGCCTGACCACCGCAGTCAAGCCATCAATGCAATGTCCTCCTTCTCTCCTCTCGCGGGAGAGGGGAGTGACCGTTTCCTGTGCCTACTATCATCCCGAAGCAGATCACTACCAGCCATCAAACCGAGGCTTGCATGCAAACCCTGACCCTCCCCCAAACCGCTCCGGTCCGCAGCCGCTCGTTGCTGGCACGACTGAACTGGCCGCGCGGCATCGTCGTGACGCTGGCCGCCGTCGCGATCTTCCTGCCGCTGCTGCTGATCTTTTACCAGAGCTTCCTGTCGGCGCCGTTCTTCATGCCGCTGAAAAGCTTCGGTTTCAACGCCTACCGCTTCATTTTCGCCGATCCCGATTTCTGGCTGGGGTTCCGCAACAGCATGATCCTCGCGTTCGGCCTGGCGGCGATCGCGGTGCCGCTGGGTGCGATGCTGGCGTTCCTGATGGTACGCACCGACCTGCCCGGCAAATCCTGGATCGCGCCGCTGCTGCTGGTGCCGATCTTCGTGTCGCCGATGGTGATCGGTTTCGGCTATGTGGTATCGATGGGCCCGGTCGGCTTCTACACGGTGTGGGTCAAGGAGCTGATCGGCGTCACCCCGTGGAACATCTATTCGTTCGCCAGCATCGTGATCGTCGCCGGCCTGACCCACGTGCCGCACGTCTACCTGTACACCTCGTCCGCATTGAAGAGCCTCGGTTCCGACGTCGAGGAAGCCGCGCGCGTGGCCGGCGCCTCGCCGCTGCAGGTCGCGCTGCACGTGTCGCTGCCGATGGTGATGCCGGCACTCGCGTATGCGGCGGTGCTGGTGTTCTTCCTCGGATTCGAAGTGTTCGGCCTGGTGCTGGTGCTGGGCGATCCGGAAGGCCACCTGGTGCTGGCGACCTATCTGTACAAACTCACCAACAAGCTCGGCACGCCGTCCTACCACCTGATGGCAGCGGTCGCGGTGTGCCTGGTCGCGGTCACGATGCCGCTGGTGATGGTGCAGCGCTGGCTGCTGAAATCGGCCAACAAATACGTCTCGATCAAGGGCAAGGGCTCGCGCCAGAAGGCGCTGCCGCTGGGTAGATGGAAGTGGCTGGCGTTCGCTCTCCTCGCCGCCTGGCTGGCGTTCACCATCGTGATGCCGATTTCCGGCATCGTGCTGCGCTCGTTCGTGTCGTACTGGGGCGAGGGCGTGAAGCTGACGGACGCGCTGACGATCCAGCATTTCACCGATATCCTCGACCAGCCGTCGCTGATGCGCGGCATTCTCAACACCGTGCTGATCGGTGTGGTCGGCGGCGCCATCGCGGTGATCTGCTATTCGGCGATTGCACTGGCCGGCCACCGCAAGCCTGACGGCATCACCCGTTTTCTCGACTACAGCGTGCTGGTGCCGCGCGCGGTGCCGGGCCTGCTGGCCGGCCTGTCGTTCCTGTGGGTATTCCTGTTCGTGCCGGCGGCGCTGCAAGGATTTCTGCAACATTTCGACAACGGCTTTTCGCACTGGCTGATCGACAACGTGATCCCGCAGATGCGTGCGCTGCGCTCGACCATCTTCTCGGTCTGGCTCGCGTACTCGGTGGTGTGGATGGCTTACGGCTTGCGCCTGATTTCGACCTCGCTGCTGCAGGTCGGCCCGGAACTGGAAGAGGCGGCACGCGCGGTCGGCGCCCGTCGCGGCCAGGTCACGCGCCACATCACGCTGCCACTGGTGCGCTACGGCATGCTCGGCGCATGGCTGATGGTGTTCCTGATCTTTGAACGTGAATATTCAACCGGCGTCTACCTGCTGTCGCCCGGCACCGAAGTGATCGGCGCGATGCTGGTGTCGCTGTGGGCCGCCGGCTCGGTCGACCTGGTGGCGTCGCTATCGGTCATCAACATTGCGCTGGTCGCGATCGGCCTCGGCATTGCGCTGCGCTTCGGCATCAAGCTGCACGACTAATACATAAGGATAAACATCATGTCTGAACTCAGCGTCAACAATCTCTATCTCGATTACGGCAGCGGCGCGAGCGCCAACCAGATCCTGAAAGGCGTGTCGATGGAGCTGCAGCGCGGCGAAGTGGTCGCACTGCTCGGCCCGTCCGGCAGCGGCAAGACCACGCTGCTGCGCGCGGTCGCGGGACTCGAAAGCCCGAAGTCCGGCGCCATCCGCATCGGCGAGCGCAGCATTTATGACGGCGAGCGCGATCTCGAAGTACCGGCCGAGGAACGCAACCTCGGGCTGGTGTTCCAGTCGTACGCGCTGTGGCCGCACAAGACCGTGTTCGACAACGTCGCGTATGGCCTGAAGCTGCGCAAAATGAGCAGCAGCGACATTGCCGAACGCGTGAAGAAGGTATTGCCGCAACTCGGTCTCGGCCACCTCGGCGAACGCTTTCCGCACCAGCTGTCTGGCGGACAGCAGCAGCGCGTCGCGATCGCGCGCGCGCTGGTCTACAACCCGCCTGTGATCCTGCTCGACGAACCGCTGTCCAACCTCGACGCCAAGCTGCGCGAAGAAGCGCGCGCCTTCCTGCGCGAACTGATCGTGCGACTCGGCCTGTCGGCGCTGATGGTCACGCACGACCAGACCGAAGCGATGGCGATCTCGGACCGCATCCTGCTGCTCAACAACGGCAAGATCGAACAGCAGGGTTCACCGCAGAGCATGTACGCCACGCCCGACACGCTGTTCACCGCCGAATTCATGGGCAGCAACAACCGCCTGCCGGGCCAGGTGATCCAGCGCGACGGCGCGCGCGTCACGCTGCAGGTGGACGACGCCACAATGCATGGCACAGCGCGCGGCAGCAATGTCGGCGCCGACGTGACGACAGTAATCCGGCTGGAGCAGGTGCGCATCTCGCACACGCAAACCGAGAATGCAATCAAGCTGCCGCTGCTGACCTGCATGTATCTCGGCGACCGCTGGGAATGCCTGTTCCATCGCGGCGGCATCAACGAGATCAGTCTGCGTGCGTATTCACCGTACAAGCTGGAAGCGGGCGAGTACTGGCTGCAGTTGCCGGAAGAAAATCTCTGGGTGTTTTGAGAATCGCTGACTCAGGCGTCACGGATAACGGGCGCCTGGGTCGAACGCATCCGAACGTTCAGAGATAGTTGTTTTTGACGCGAACATAATGTTCGGCGGAATAGCGCAGATAAGCGATCTCGGCCTCCGTCAACGGGCGGACCTTCTCCGCCGGCCTTCCGACATACAGGAAGCCGCTCTCCAGATGTTTGCCGGGCGGCACCAGGCTGCCCGCCCCGACCATTACCTGATTCGCGATAACCACGTCGTCCATCACGATGCTTCCCATGCCGATCAGGCACTCATTGCCGATCTCGCAGCCATGCAGGATCGCCGAATGTCCGATGGTGACATGGTCGCCGATGATCAGAGGCGAGCCGAGTGGCTTGTTGCCGGTTTTATGAGAAACATGACACATCGTGAAGTCCTGGATATTGCTGCAGGATCCGATCACGATGCGGTTCACGTCCGCGCGAAGAACCGCGTTGCACCAGACGGACGAATCGTCGCCAAGCTGAACGTCGCCGATGATTTGCGCTGATTGGTGGTGATAGATTCTCTCGCCGAGGCGAGGTGATGCAGTCAGGTAGTTCGAGATTGTCATTGGATGCGGAGTGAATTGCGTCGACGGGAAACAGGCTGCAACTTTTGCTTTACCGCGGATTTTACGATGTTGTGCGGTTGCAAGCTTGCAGTGTCAAGGCGAGGCAAGACGCGAGGAGAAGTTGCGGAGCGCCATGGCGATGGCGGGCAGCGCTCCCGTCGTGTGGCAGGGAATTATTTCAGTGCAGCATCGTGTCCGGCGTATCTTCCAGAACCAACTGGTATCTGCCTTCCGCGTCCGGGCCGATGTAAGAGGCGGCAATGTATTGACGGCTGTCGACCGCGAACGGTTCGCCGATCGGCGGCATATGCGTGAGCTTTCGAACGCCGAGCTCGGTGCGGGTTCCGTCCGGGCGACGATAGATGACTTCCACTTCCATTTGGACCTCCTGGTAATCGCGGGTATAAGTAGAGTGTGAATCTGGCCAACAGTTCTGAAGCGCGGACGATCGCGCGAGAGCGGATCGGTCTTGCCGTTCCGGCGCGCCGGAAAATCCGTGAAGAAACCATTTGAATCGAGAGGACTCTGCATTGATCATCGCCACCCACTCCGGAAAATTCCACGCCGACGACGTCTGGGCCGTGGCGGTGCTGGACCTTGTGTTTCCCGGCTGCGAACTGATTCGCACGCGCGATCCGGCGCGCATCGACGCGGCCGATTTCGCGGTCGATGTCGGCGGCATCTGGGACCCGCAGCACGGGCGTTTCGATCATCACCAGAAAGGCTTTGCCGGCGCGCGGCAATCCGGCGTGATCTATGCGAGCGCGGGGCTGGTGTGGAAGGAATATGGCGCGCGCTGCGTGACGCTGCTGGCGCAAACGCATGCCGGCCACACCCTGGCGGCGAAAGAGGCGCAAGACATCGCCTATGCGATCGATAACGACCTGGTGCAGTACCTCGACATGTCGGATACCGGCGCGGCACGCAATGCGCCGGGCGGCTATGGCCTGTCGGCGGTGATTTCCGGTTTCAATCCGAACTGGATGGACGAGGAACGCGCGGGCAGCGCCACGGCAATGGAGGAACTGCGACAGCGGCAGTTCCGGCGCGCGATGGAATTCATCACCGATGTGCTGGTGAACCAGGTCAAGTATCGGGTCGGCAGCCTGCTCGCGGTGGAACAGGTGCGACAGGCGGAGCGACTCGAAGACGGCCGGCTGCTGCTGCTGAAAAACGGCGCGCTGCCGTGGGCCGCAGTGGTGCGCAATGAAATGCCGCAAGTGCTGTTCGTGATCAGCTACGACCGTACCGAGCAGCGCTACATGCTGCACACGGTGCCGGCGACCACCGATACGTTCGAGGCGCGGCGCGATCTGCCCGCCACCTGGGCCGGCCTGCGCGGCGCGGAGCTGGCGGCGGTGACGGGCGTGCCGGATGCGGTGTTCTGCCACAACGGCTTGTTCATCGCGGCGGCGGTGTCGTTTGAAGGCGCATTGACGATGGCGCGGCAGGCGCTGCAATCCACTCCAGGCCGGTCCATGTAGGGAGCAGCATCGCCCTGCGCGGAATATCGGCGCTTGCTACACTCGATCCATGCCGTATCCCTCCATCACCGTCCTGCGCTCTCTGGTTCCGACGCTGTCGATCGGCCTGCTGGCCACCGCGCTCTGCCTGCGGCTCAACACACCGCTGCCCTGGCTGATCGGTCCGCTGTTCGCCACCGCCGGCGCGCGCATGGCGGGTGTGCGGCTGCACTGTCCGGTGCAGGTGCGGCAGGCCGGACAGTGGGCGATCGGCACCGCGCTCGGGCTGTATTTCACGCCGGCGGTGCTGGCGACGCTGGTTTCCTACATCGGCTTCATCGCGGCCGGCGTGGTGTTCGCGATGGCGCTGGGCGCGGCATGCGGCTGGATGCTGCAGCGGCTGGCCGGCACCGATCCCACCACCGCATTCTTTGCGATGGCGGTCGGCGGCGCATCGGAAATGGCAGTGCAGGGCGAGCGCCACGGCGCGGCGGTGGACCGCGTGGCGGCCGCGCACAGCCTGCGCCTCATGATGGTGGTCGCGATCGTTCCGTTCTGCTTCAAGTTCTCCGGCGTGCACGGCCTCGACCTGTACGTGCCAGGCGCACGCATCGTGCACTACGACGGTCTGTTGCTGCTGGCGCTGCTGACCAGCATGTGCGCGCTCGGCCTGCAGCGCATGCATTGGCCGAACGCGTGGGTGATCGGACCACTGCTGATGACGATCGCGCTGACTGCGTTCGAAGTGCATCTGTCGGCGCTGCCGGAATGGGCGGTGCATTTCGGCCAGCTGTTCATCGGTGTCGCGCTCGGCACCCGCTTCTCGCCGGAATTCCTGCGCACCGCGCCGCGCTACATGGCAAGCGTGGGATTGGCGAGCACGCTGGCGATGCTGCTGGCCGCCGGCTTCGGCCTCGCACTCGCGGCGCTGAGCGGGATTCATCCGGCCACCGCGATCCTGGCGACCGCCCCCGGCGGCATCGCGGAAATGAGCCTGACCGCAAAGAACCTGCAGCTCGGCGTGCCGGTCGTGACCGCGTTCCATGTGACGCGCATGGTGACGCTGGTGCTGACGATCGGGCCGCTGTTTCGCCTCGTGCGGCGCTGGAAATCGCGCAGCATGGCCTGACGCACAAGGTGCGGCGCCGATTCAGGAAAACGACAACCGCGGATAGGGTCCGGCGTTGATGTCCTGGTAGCGTGCCGGCAACATGTCGCTCGCCCCCATCTTCAGCCGATCCAGCGAAAACTGGCGCAGATGCCGGAACACCCTCTGGTTGATTCCCATCGCGGCCTGCATGACAAGCAGATTGACTTCACGGCGTGGTGCGTCCTCCGTTTCTGCGCTGTTCATCGTTGCCGCTTTCGGCTTCGCACGCGCTGATCTCTCAGCGACGATGCAGCGAAACGCGTCTTCCAGCGTCACCCGGCTTGCTTCACATGCCAGCGTCCAGGCATGCGGTTGCGACGGCTGCAGCAACCGCTCGCGGCACAACAGCGCACACAGCTTCCGCAATTCCCTGCGCGACCGCCCGGTCTGCCGCTGCAGTTGCGCAATGTCGAGCGCGCGTGGCGTGCAGGATATGAACTTGCCGAGCACTTCGGCAATCAGGCACAGGCGCGCATACGACGCGCTGTCGCCGATGATGAACTGGTCGATCTCGCTCATGCCGCTTCTCCCATTAACGCGACCGCATCTTCATGGCTGCCGCCGGCAAGCCGGCGCAGGTCTCCAAGGTCGAGCACGGTGGGCAACGCAGGGTCCTTCAGGCAGGCAAACAGTTGCGCGACATCGAGCGCCTGGATCAACAGGTGGCCGGCGTTGGCCTGGATCACCTGCTTGACCAGCAGGCCGTCGGCGTTCAGCGCAAACGGTGTCGGCACGATCTGCGCCGGCCGGAATTGCGGCACGCCATGCAGCTCGTCGACCAGCAGCCCGATCTCCTGGCCGCCGTGACGCACGATGACGACCTGGCTGCTGTTGCGGATCTCGGAAGGCTTGCCGCGCATCAGGTGCCGCAGATCGAACACCCAGACGAAATTGCGGCTTTCGCCGACACGCTGCTGCGCCAGCACGCCGATGCGCTCGGGCCGGCCGCCCATCGATACCGGCGCGATCTCGGATGCGGGCAGCGCCTCCAGCACGCATCCAGCGGGAATCGCGAACGGCAAGCCGTCGATGAAGAAGCTGGCGTATTCGTGGCCGTCACCGGCGGTCGGCTCCGCCTCGATCGCCGTTTCGGCGCGGTTGATGGCAGCGCTGCGGTCGCACACTTCGCCGAACATGTCGTAGACCACCGCGATCACATCTTCCCGGTAGCCGTCCGACACCTTGAATTCGCGATAGCCGTTGGACACGGTGCAGCCCATGATCGCGTAATGGCCGTCGTGCAGCACGATACGCGATGCGCTGATGCCGTTGGCCAGCCTGAGCAGCGCGGTATCGATATCGAGCAGCGCGCCGACCGGCCGCGCCGGGTCGGTGCTGGCGATCACCTTGCCGCCACGGTCGACGAACAGACCATGCACGTCTTGCTTGTCGCCCAGCGCGCCGCGCAGCATCGCCGCGAATTCCGGCGCGGAATCGAACACGAGGCCGATGCCGCCGACGATCGTGGATGCGTCGCCGGGATCGCGGATCGCCGCATGGTAGATATAGGTCGGCCGGTTGCCGTACAGCGGCGTCGGCGCGAACGGCGTCACGTAATACTGCTGCTCGCTGTGCAGCGCGCGCACGGCGGCGAGTGCCGTGCTATCGATGTGGGTGCCGATCACCGACATGCCGTTCTCCAGCGCATTGGTGCTGGCGACAATACAGCCTTCGACGTCGTACACCACGATGCGGGTGTACACCGTGTACAGCCGGTTGATGTAATCGAGGATCGCGGTGATGCCGGCTATCGTTTCCAGATCCCTTTCGTCGCACGCGAGCGCGTGGCGCAGCTCCGGCGTCAGCGCCCACCAGCGGCAGTCATCCGAGCGCTCGTACAGATTGCGGTCGAGCAGGTCGACCAGCAGGTGTGAAACGAATTCCGAATCGCGCAAGCTGGACGCGAGCACCGTTTCATACAGGTCGCGGATCGATTGCGAAAACAGTTCGTCGCTGCGGCTGCCAGTTTCGCTGATCTGGTCGAGGATGGTCTTCAGCTTCTGCAGCTCGCCGCGTTGGCCGGCCGTCATCACCTGGCCGTTCCACACCACGCGGCGGATGGTTTCCGCGGCGCTCATGATCTCGAACAGCGGCGGGCAGAACGAGCGCGCATGCGACAGCAGTCCGTCGGCGATATCCGCATCGAGTGTCGACAGCGTGTTGCCGCTGCTGCCATGGAATGCGACGTCGACCGGCACCATCACCTGCCCCTGCCAGCCCGGTGGTCCCATGTAGCCCTGGTAGCCTTCGGCGGCGAAGGTGCACACCAGGTATTCGCGGCCGCCGTACACCAGCAGCCGCGGGCTCGCTTCGCGATTCACCGGCACCGTCGCGCCGACCGGAATCCAGCGCTCGTCGGCACTCGCGATCACGCGGTCGGCGCCGTCCAGCAGCAGCATGTTCGAACGTGCTTCCGCATCGCGATGGGAACGGAAGATGCCGGCCATCTCTTCCTCGAAATGAAAGCACAGGCACAGCACGCCGACCGCGACGCCGGTGTCCGGATGCAGCATGCGGCGCGAGTAGATCAGCGCCTCCTTCTTGCCCGGACGCAGGTCGGTGGCGCGGAAGGTTTCGACATAGCCGGACGACGCGAGCGTCTGCGCGATCAGCGGATCGCTGCTGCCTTCCAGCGGCGTACTCTCGTCGATCTGCACCAGCACGTTGCCGGCGGTATCGAGCAGGATGATTTCGTCGTACACGGTGTACTTGCTGCGGTAGGCGCGCAGCCGGTAGCGGATCGCATCTGCGTTGTCGTGCAGGTCGGCGACGAACGCGCACAGTTCGCGGTCGGTCGCGAGAAAACCGACATCGGCGGTGCGCTCGTACAGGTTGCGCACCACGATGTCGATCACGTACTGCGCCTTGGTGCCGATTTCATCGAGCACGTTAGCCACCTTTTCGCGCACCAGGCTGGTCACCAGTTCCTGTTCCAGCCGGTTGAAGCCGGCGCGCGTCGCGGCCATGGTCGGCAGGATGGTGCGCGCCTCGGCCGGACAGTTCATCTTGGCCGACGCTTCGATCATGCGCCACATCAGGTTCAGCTCGCGCAGCGATTGCTCGCAACGCGTGACGTCGCGCATGTAGGGAAGAAAAGTGTCGATGGCGAGCGGCGCGGCATGATCCATGATGGCGGTCCTGGGTAAGGGGTGATGGGGCGGCGACCGGCACAATCCGCAATACGGTTTGTGGCCGTGCCCGGTTTGTCTGGTGCGACGCAGCAATATTGCAAGTAACGGGCCAGCCCCTTAAGGCGCACAAACGATGTCAAATCCAGATGAATTTTTGTTGTGATGCAGCATAAATGCCGCCAGGCCGGGCGGACGGCACCTTTTCAGTGCCGATAGGCAATATTGTGGTGAGGCCCAGCGCGCCGCGATGAAACGAAAAGGGGCGGCTCGCAGGCCGCCCTTGTCACGTGTGCATTCATTGAACAAATTACTCGAACGCTTGTCAGAGCTCCCTCGACAGGGAGCGTCCATTCACCGCCGGCGTCGCGCACGAATCGAGAACATCGCTCGCCGCGATCCAGGGTCATGCCGAAGCGGCACTGGTCGCGAAAGCGAGCAACGCCATCGCGCGATCGAACAAGTCATCGCCGGTGTTCACCGCACTATCCCCGAGTACAGCAGTTGCTGCTGCCGGCCCGTCTCGACCAGACCGATACTACGCATCTGCAGCTGATCGATTTCGGCGCGACGGCGGGCATGTCGCGTTGAACGTGAAGCGCGAAGTGATGCATCCGCTTCTGTCGGTGCACGGACGGCAGCGGGCTCGGCATCACCCTGCGTTTTCCTGTTGAAACAAGTGGAAACAACAAGCACACGCGACGCCTCAAATCAACGGTGATTTGTCGGCGCGAATGGTTTACAGTGTATCGAACGCGTTGCGATTCGATGCCTGCAAGCAGCATCGCACGGCGCTTGTTGTTGAATTGAATATCCTGATTGATCGTTTTTTGCTGCTCATGAAACCTGTCGCACCTGGCACCGTCATCTTTCATCGCCATCGCGGTTATGGCGTCATCACCTCGGTCAACCTGCTGACCGGCTGGGTCTCCGCGCGCTTCGGTGACGAAGTGCGCACGCTGGACCTGAACCTGTCGCACGACGACCTGCAACACGCAGACGGCGAACCGATCCGCTTCCGCCGCGATCCGCCGGACCGGATGCCGCATGCACGGCTGATGGCGATGGTGCGCGAGCTGCATCGCGCCGGCTATCAACGGCTGTATCTGTACAGCTGGCCGAAACCGTCCGGCCTGCATTGGCGCTGGCATCTGTTCACCGGCCAGCGCAACTGGATGGACCGCGCGTGGCGCGAAGGCTGGTACGGTTCGGGCGCCGACTACAACTTCAATCCGGTGCTCGGCTGGGGCGATGCGCCCGGCGCGACCGTGCCGGAACTGGCGCGCGCGCTGGCGCAATTCGATCCGCAAGGAATGGCACAGGCGTTGAGCCGCGATGAAGATCACACCGCGTGGTTCGATGCGATCTGCGAAGCGCTGCTGCCGAATTATGCGTACACGCTGGGCTGGGATTTGCGCGACGGCCCAGTGCCCGACCATCTGCCGGTGATCCCGGTGCGGCGCGGTGTGCCCGCGTATGCGGGGCCGAAGCTGCCGTGGCCGCCCGGCTGGGCGCGCATGTGGACCGGCGGCCAGGCGCTGGTGCGCACCAGCTTCAGAAAAGCTCCCGCTGGCGCCCCCTCCGACGCTGTGCGTTGACCTGCGCGATCGATACTTCACGCACGCCGGGAACCAGCGCGATCGGCAGCCCGGCCGAGATCGCGCCGGGCTGCACCACGCGCAGGTAGAAGCCGCTGAAGCCGCTCTGCACCATCAGCTTCACCGCGTGCGGAAAACCCATCTTCGCATTGAACTTGTAGCAGGGCTGGCGCGGCTCGGTCACTTCGAGTATCGCGTCGCCGACATGCAGCCGGTCGCCGATCCATACGTCGCTTTCCAGCAGGCCTTGCAAGGTCAGGTTCTCTCCCATTGAACCGGGCGGCAACGGCTCCTCGCGCTTGAACACCGCGAGCCGCTGTGCCACCCAGAATGCGTAATGCTCGGACGGATACGCGTACACCGCCTTGTCGAGTCCGCCGTGCACGCTCAGGTCCGCCTGTTCGTCGCCGTCGAGGCCGAGCTTTTTCAGCTGCACCGCGCCGCTGACCGGCATCTTGTGGATGCCGGTCGCGATGCGGTGCAGTTCGTTCGACTGTTGAATGAACAGGCTGCCGACCCCGGACCGATTGACGCTCAGCAGTTGCATGTTGCCCGCGCCAGCCGACGCCGCCGCACCAGATTCGCCGCCAGCAGCGACACCAGGATCGCCAGCCCCATCGGCACGGCGCCGAACTTCGACAGGTCGCCGGTGCCGCGCGTCGTGACGATCACGCCGCCGATGAAGGCGCCGGCCGCCTGACCAAGATAGATCGCGGAGGAATTCAATGCGACCGATGCTGAAGCAAGCGCGGGCGCCATCGCGACCAGCCGCGCCTGCTGCGCGCTATTGACCGCGAAACAGCCGAGGCCCCAGACCAGCGTCAGCAGTATCGTGACCGGCAATGAGCCGCGCGTCAGCGGCCACGCCACCAACGCCGCCAGCATGCAAGCCATCGCCACAAGCCCGACCCGGGTCGGGCCAATGCGGTCCATCATGCGCGCGCCGAGCACATTGCCGATCACGCCGGTTGCGCCGAAGCAGAGGAACACCAGGCTGATGACGTTCGACGTGGCGCCGATGAAATCCTTCAGCAGCAGCGCCATGTAGGAAAAGAGCGAAAACATGCCGAGCGCCTGGATCGCGGTCACCGAAATCGCGAGCAGCAGCGGGGTGTTGGTGAGCAGCGATTTCCATGCCGCGCGATCCATCGGCGCGACGAACAGCTTGTCCGGAATCTGCAGCCACACGCCGGCGGCGAACACCGCGGACAGCAGGCCGACCAGCCCCATCGTCGGACGCCAGCCGATATGCGCGCCAAGCCAGGCGCCGAGCGGCGTGCCGACTACCGCCGCAATCGACCAGCCGAGGAACACCAGCCCGATCGCCTTGCCGCGCGTCTCCGGCGGCACCAGCAGGCCGGCGGTCGCGGCCGCCTGCGCGGTGAACAGCGCGGCGCCGATCGCGGTCACCATGCGTACCGCCAGCAGCGTGTTGTAGCCGGGCGCGATGGCGGCGAGCAGATGCATCACCGCATACAGCAGCAGCGATGCGGTCAGCAGCTTGCGGCGGTCGATCGCGCTGGTCCAGCCCGCGAGAAACGGACCGCCGATGCAGATCGTCATCGCGAACGCGGAAATCAGCATGCCGATCGCGGCCGGCGACACGGCGAGGCCGGCACTCAGATCGTTAAGCATGCCGGGCACGATCATCACGCCGGTGCCGATCGCGAAATTGCCGAGGGTAAGAGACCACAGCTTCAGTTGCATGAGAACTCCTGTAAACAGCGTTCCAGTGTAGCCAAACGCGTGATTACCTGCAGGCGCCGGCCCGTGCCCGGAATTGGTGCGGATTCCTCCGTTTCGGATGCGATTCATTTGGCACGCCTCTTGCTGAACCAGAAAGCGGGTGACACCGGCGCCGGTGTCACGCTTGCCAACCCTGAAAGGAATTTGATGATGAACCGGGAAAGCGTGACGCTGAAAATCATCAGCGCCAAGGTGAGAAAGGGATTGAAGTGGTCCGACGTTGCCGAACGGATCGGGCAGAGCAAGGAATGGACGACCGCCGCCTGCCTCGGCCAGATGACGTTCAGCAAGGTGCAGGCCGAAGTGGTGCAAGGCCTGTTCGAGTTGAGCGACGAGGAAACCGCGTGGCTGCAGATCGTGCCGTACAAGGGCTCGTTGCCCACCGCAGTGCCGACCGACCCGCTGATCTATCGCCTGTATGAAATCGTCAGCGTGTACGGAACCGCGGTCAAGGAGCTGATCCACGAAGAATTCGGCGACGGCATCATGAGCGCGATCGACTTTTCGATGAATATCCAGCGCGAGCCGGACCCGAAAGGCGATCGCGTCAACATGGTCCTGTCCGGAAAATTCCTGCCTTATAAGAGTTACTGAGAAAAGTTACTGAGCGCCGGATTCGCGCAACGCTTCCGGATTCAGCACGTTCTTCGGCGTGCCGTTCGCGAAGTCGACGATGTTCTGGAACGCCGCGCGGAAATACAGCTCGTAGCTGTCCTTCTCCACGTAGCCGAGGTGCGGCGTACACAGCACGTTCGCATAGCGCAGCAGCGGCGAATCCGCGGGCAGCGGTTCGGTTTCGAACACATCGAGCGCCGCGTAGCCGGGCTGGCCGAGCCGCAGCGCCATTTCCAATGCGCCGTCGGCCACCAGTTCGGCGCGGCTGGTGTTGACGAACAGCGCGCTCGGTTTCATCCGCGTCAGATCGGCCGCGGTCACAATGCCGCGCGTCGCGTCGTTCAACCGCAAATGCAGCGACAGCACGTCGGCCTGGGTGAAAAATTCCTCTTTCGATGCGGCCGCCTGATAGCCGTCGCGTTGCGCCGCTTCGCGGCTGGCGTCGCGTCCCCAGACCATGATCCGCATACCGAACGCCTTGCCGTAGCCGGCCACCAGCTTGCCGATGCGGCCGTAACCCCAGATACCGAGCGTCCTGCCCTTGAGCACGGTACCGAGCGTATTCAGCTCCGGCATGATGGACGAGGTCTGCCACAAGCCTTCGCGCAGGTTGCTCGCGTATTGCGGAATCTTGCGCGACGCCGCCATCACCAGTGCCCAGGTCAGCTCCGCGGGCGCGGTCGGATCACCGACACCTTCGACGATCGCAATGCCGCGCTCGGTCGCCGCGGCAACATCGACATGGCCGCTGAGCTTGCCGGTCTGCGAAATCAGCTTCAGCTTCGGCAGTTTTTCCAGCAGCGGGCGCGACAGCGCGGTGCGTTCGCGGATCAGCACCAGCGCGTCGAACCCGGCCAGCCGCAGCGCGAGCTGACCGACACCGCGCGCCGAATTGGTAAACACCTTGACCTCATGGCCATCCAATAAGCGGAAGCAGTCGAGATGACGCACACAGTCCTGGTAGTCGTCGAGAATGGCGATTTTCATAAGTTCCTGGCAGCCAAAGTTGGTTTTCGTAAAAATGCGACGACTCTGCCGAAAAAGGCAAATGGCCTACTACAAAAGTCAACCATTTTTATTACAATTTTGTGGCAAGTCATTGAGCCGCAGTATGTCGGCGTGTACAATCGGACCCTCGATTCTCGCTTTGGCCGACGCAAAAACCCGTCCCGACGCGAGCCCACCGACCCGAGTATTATTCCATTTTTCGGGTTGAGCGGTCGTCAACCCGACCGCCTTCGACAAGACCGCCGTACCGCTAGCCCGCTGCGCTAGCCGAGCCAAAAGCTGACGACGATCCTGCCGTGCCGGGACAAGACAGAATTCTTTATTGGCATTGGAGGTTAGTTCTATGAATCAGCCCGTCATGGGTGGCGTTGCACCCGTTAACGCTCCGTCTTTCGTTAAACAGCAAAAACTGATCAACTGGGTAGCCGAAATCGCCGCCCTCACCAAGCCGTCCCGCATCTACTGGTGCGACGGTTCGCAGGAAGAAGCCGATCATTTGTGCGCGGAAATGGTTGCCGCGGGCACCATGAAAAAGCTGAACGAGGCAAAGCGCCCGAACAGCTATCTCGCCTGCTCCGACCCGTCCGACGTGGCGCGCGTCGAAGACCGCACCTTCATCTGCTCCGCGAAAAAAGAAGACGCCGGCCCGACCAACAACTGGATGGCCCCGGCTGAAATGCGCACCACACTGAATGGCCTGTTCGACGGCTGCATGAAGGGCCGCACGATGTATGTGGTGCCGTTCTCGATGGGCCCGCTCGGTTCGCCGATCGCGCATATCGGCGTCGAACTGTCCGATTCGCCTTACGTCGCGGTCAACATGCGCATCATGACGCGCATGGGCAAGGCCGTGTATGACGTGCTCGGCACCGACGGCGAATTCGTGCCGTGCGTGCACTCGGTCGGCAAGCCGCTGCAGCCGGGCGAAAAAGACGTCGCATGGCCGTGCAATCCGACCAAATACATCGTGCACTATCCGGAAAGCCGCGAGATCTGGTCGTTCGGTTCCGGCTACGGCGGCAACGCGCTGCTGGGCAAGAAATGCTTCGCGCTGCGCATCGCGTCCACCATGGGCCGCGACCAGGGCTGGCTGGCCGAACACATGCTGATCCTCGGCGTCGAATCGCCGGAAGGCAAGAAGCATTACGTCGCTGCCGCATTCCCGTCGGCCTGCGGCAAGACCAACTTCGCGATGATGATTCCGCCGCTCGCGTTCAAGGGCTGGAAAGTCACCACCATCGGCGACGACATCGCGTGGATCAAGCCGGGTGCCGACGGCCGCCTGTACGCGATCAATCCGGAAGCCGGCTACTTCGGCGTCGCGCCGGGCACCAACACCGCGACCAATTCCAACTGCATGGCGTCGCTGACCGCCAACACCATCTTCACCAACGTCGCGCTGACCGACGACGGCGATGTCTGGTGGGAAGGCATGACGAAAGAAGCGCCGGCGCATCTGATCGACTGGCAGGGCAAGGACTGGACACCGGAAATCGCGAAGGAAACCGGCCGCAAGGCATCCCATCCGAACGCCCGCTTCACCGTGTCCGCAACCCAGAATCCGGTGATCGATTCGGCCTGGGACGATCCGGCCGGCGTACCGATCTCGGCCTTCATCTTCGGCGGCCGCCGCTCGACCACGGTGCCGCTGGTGACCGAGGCGCGCAACTGGGTCGAAGGCGTGTACATGGCCGCGACCATGGGTTCTGAAACCACCGCTGCAGCTGCCGGCCAGATGGGCGTGGTGCGGCGCGATCCGTTCGCGATGCTGCCGTTCACCGGCTACAACATGAGCGACTACTTTGCCCACTGGCTGAACATGGGCAAGAAGATCGCCGCATCGCCGGCCGAAGTACCGAAGATCTACTGCGTGAACTGGTTCCGCACCGACGAGAACGGCAAGTTCGTCTGGCCCGGTTTCGGCGACAACATGCGCGTGCTGAAGTGGATGCTGGACCGCATCGAAGGCAAGGCCAGCGGCAAGGAGCACGTGTTCGGCATCAGCCCAACCTTCGACGACCTGACCTGGGACGGCCTCGAATTCACTGAAGAACTGTTCGCCAAGATCACGTCGATCGACCGCGAAGCATGGGAAGCGGAATTCAAGCTGCACAACGAACTGTTCGACAAGCTGCAACACCGCTTGCCGGCGGAACTGCAATCGACCAAGGCGCATCTGGAAAAACGCTTGGGCGCGTAATGTAAAAAACCGCATTTCCTCCGTTGAAGAGGAAGCAGCAAATGAAAGCGCGGCAGGGCAACCTGTCCGCGCTTTTTGTTTTTCGACGCGCCGATTAGAGCGCCTATTCCAGGCCGTATCCAAACCCGGCGGCATTCAATACCATCCTCCATTGCCATCGATACCGTGCAGAGTGAATTCGGCCGGCATTTGGCGTATCGTCAACAGTTTCCAGAATAAAAAGGATAAAAATGCACGCATTCCGCCGCTTCGCCCACGCCGTTACCGAAGTCGTCAAGGTCGATGCCGCGCTGTTCCGGCGTTTCCCCAAACTGACGCTGGCCGCGCTCGGCATCCTGTTCGTGCCGGCGATTTATGCGTTGATCTATCTCGGCAGCGTATGGGAGCCGAATGCGCGCACCACCGCATTGCCGGTCGGCGTGGTGAACGACGACGCGGGTGTGCATTACCGCGACCAGGACGTCAACGTCGGCAAGGAAATCGTGGCCGCGCTGGGCAAGCAGCCCTTGTTCGGCTACCGCAGTTATCCGGATGCGGAAGCGGCGCGCGCCGCGGTGCGCAACGGCACGCTGTATTTCGCACTGCTGATCCCGAAGGATTTCAGCAGCAATGCCGTGCCGGGCGCACAGCAGGGCGGCGCGAAGCTGGTGATCTATACGTCGGAAGGCAACAACTACGCGGGTGCCGGATTTGCGAAACGCTTCGCGCCGGAGATCGCGCATCGCGTGAACGAGGCCTTGAATGAAAAACGCTGGGAACTGGTGCTGGCGACCGCCGCCGGTTCACAGCAAAGCCTGGGCAAGCTGAAAAGCGGCATCACCGAACTGAAGAACGGGGCCGACGCGTTGAACAAGGGCATGGCCGATGCGCACAAGGGTTCGACCGACCTCGAACACGGCGCAGCGAAGTTGCGTGCCGGCGCGCAACAGGTCAACGCCGGTACCGCGCAACTCACCGACGGCGTGAAGCAGCTTGGCGCCGGCTTGCGCACGATGGACGCGAAAAAGCCGGCGCAGGCCGACCTGCAGGCGCTGGCCGACGGCGCACATACTCTTGCGACAGGCGAGGCCGAACTCGGCAAAGGCTTGGCGCAACTACATGCCGGATCGAAACGCCTGACCGACGGCGCGCGCCAGATGAAAGAACAGACCGCCGGCATTCCGCTGGTCGGCGGCAAGGTGTCGAAGGGCGCGGCGCAACTGGAGGCGGGTGTAGCGCAATTGACTGCCGGCCTGGGCGATGCGCGCAACGGCCAGGCCAGGCTCGCGGACGGGGCACGCCGTCTCGACGACGGCGTCAGCAGACTGACAAGCGGGCTAACGCAGCTCAACGACGGCATCCACACCGCAGCCACAAAAATGCCGGAAGATGCGAAGCTCGACGCGCTGGCCACCGGCACGAAACAGCTTGCCGACGGCAGCGCCGCGCTCGACGACGGCGCGGCCGCGCTGGCGAAAGGCATGGGACAGCTACAGGATGGGTCGGCGCGACTGGCGGCCGGACTCGCGCTGGTCGACGCATCGCTGCCGGCTGGCGTCGGCGGCCTCGACGGCAGTGCGACCGGGCTGGCCGGCTCGGTGCAGCCGGACATCGAGATCGCCGCGCCGGTGGCGAACAACGGCAGCGGCTTCGCGCCGAATTTCGTGCCGGTCGCGCTATGGGTCGGCGCGGTGATGACCACCTTCATTTTCTATTTCCGCCGCTTGCCGGAATTGCTGCGGCACACACCACGCTTTGCACAGGTGCTCGGCAAGCTGGTGGTGCCGGGCGTGATGGTGCTGGCGCAGGCGCTGATCATGCTGCTGATGCTGCGCCTGCTGCTCGATGTGCGGGTGCCCGATCTCTTCACCTTCGGCATCACGCTGGCGGTCGCGTCGCTGACCTTCCTCGCGATCCTGCTGGCGCTGATACGGCTGATCGGCGACGCCGGCAAGGCGGTCGCAGTGATTTTCCTGATCATCCAGCTGTCGTCGGCCGGCGCGCTGATTCCGATCGAGCTGACCAGCGGTTTTTACCAGACGCTGCATCCTTTCCTGCCGATCACCTGGGTGGTGCGCGCGTTCCGCGCCAGCCTGTTCGGCGCGTTCGACGGCGCCTGGCTGCCGGCGCTCGGCGTGGTGGCGGCGCAGGGCGTGCTGGCGCTGCTGATCGCGACCTGGCTCGGCAAATGGAAATTCATCGATACAGCGCATTACGGTCCGGCGATCGATCTTTGAACGCGGCAAGCCGGAATCTCTTGCATCAAACGCCGTCCAACCAGTTCCATCATAAGGAGTTGTCCGATGAAAACCAGAGCCGCAGTCGCATGGAAAGCCGGGGAACCGCTCACGATCGAGGAGGTGGACCTGCAAGGCCCGCGGGCCGGCGAAGTGCTGATCGAGGTCAAGGCGACCGGCATCTGCCACACCGATTACTACACGCTGTCGGGTGCCGATCCGGAAGGCATCTTTCCGTCCATCCTCGGCCATGAGGGCGCGGGCGTGGTGCTGGAAGTCGGCGCAGGCGTGACTTCGCTGCGCGCCGGCGACCATGTGATTCCGCTGTACACGCCAGAGTGCCGGCAGTGCAAGTTCTGCCTGTCGCGCAAGACCAACCTGTGCCAGGCGATTCGCAGCACGCAGGGACGCGGGCTGATGCCGGACGCGACCAGCCGTTTCTCGCTCGACGGCAAGCCGATCTTCCATTACATGGGCACGTCGACCTTCGCCAACCATATCGTGGTGCCGGAAATCGCGGTCGCGAAAATCCGCGCCGATGCGCCGTTCGACAAGGTCTGCTACATCGGCTGCGGCGTCACCACCGGCGTCGGCGCGGTGCTGTTCACCGCCAAGGTGGAGGCAGGCGCGAATGTGGTGGTGTTCGGGCTTGGCGGCATCGGGCTGAACGTGATCCAGGCGGCGCGCATGGTCGGCGCGGACAAGATCATCGGCATCGATGTCAATCCGGCGCGCGAGGCGATGGCGCGCAAGTTCGGCATGACGCACTTCATCCATCCGAAGCAGGTCGACAATGTGGTCGACGCGGTCGTGCAGCTGACCGACGGCGGCGCCGATTACAGCTTCGAATGCATCGGCAACACCAGCACGATGCGGCAGGCACTCGAATGCTGCCACAAAGGCTGGGGCCAGTCGGTGATCATCGGCGTCGCAGCGGCCGGCGAAGAGATCAGCACGCGGCCATTCCAGCTGGTGACCGGGCGCGTCTGGAAAGGCTCGGCGTTCGGCGGCGCACGCGGCCGCACTGACGTGCCGAAGATCGTCGACTGGTACATGGAAGGCAAGCTCAACATCGACGACCTGATCACGCACAGGCTGCCGCTGGAAAAAATCAACGACGGTTTCGATCTGATGAAGCGCGGCGAATCGATCCGCTCGGTAGTGCTTTATTGAGGAGATGCGCGATGCTCGACATCATCAGCGAACACGCCTGCTTCGGCGGCGTGCAGGCGTTCTACCGGCATGACGCGCGCGAGACCGGCTTGCCGATGCGGTTTTCGGTATTCCATCCGCCGCAGGAGCAGCGGCAGCTGATGCCGGTGCTGTTCTATCTGGCCGGGCTGACCTCCACCGAAGAGACTTTCATGATCAAGGCCGGCGCGCAACGCTGGGCCGCGCAGTACGGCGTGATGCTGGTCGCGCCCGATACCAGTCCGCGCGATACCGGTATCGCCGGCGCGCAGCAGGACTGGGATTTCGGCGAAGGCGCGGGCTTCTATGTCGATGCGACGCAGGCGCCATGGAGCCGGCATTTCCGGATGGAGTCGTACATCGTGCACGAGCTGCGCGAGCTGGTACTGCAGGAATTCAACGCCGACGCGGAACGGGTCGGCATCTTCGGCCATTCGATGGGCGGGCACGGCGCGCTGATGCTCGCGCTGCGCCATCCGCAAATCTTCCGCTCGGTATCGGCATTCGCACCGATCGCGTCGCCGACCCGCTGCCCATGGGGACAGAAGGCATTTTCCCGCTACTTCGGCAGTGATCGCATTGTGTGGGATGCGCACGATGCGAGCGAGCTGATGAAACAATGCCTCACGCCGTTCCCGGAAGGCATCCTGATCGACCAAGGGCTGGGCGACCAGTTCCTGCACGAGCAGTTGCGTACCCGCGAGTTCGAGCATGCCTGCGTGGTCGCGGAACAACCGCTGGACCTGCGCTGGCATGAAGGCTACGACCACGGCTACTACTTCATCTCGACTTTCATGGAAGACCATCTGGCATTTCATAGTCGCCGGCTGGCTTGAATTGCCCTCCTGACAATTTCAGCAAGAAATAAAACAAGAAACGTTTCATTACAATTTGAATATTGCCTTAAGGAAAGCTTGTGCGAGAATGAATTACCTTCCCGGATTTATCGGGCTGCTCCGCCCGATATTCGCAACCGAAACAGTGCCACCATGGCTTCCGATCCCACCGTCAGCGTGCCTACCGTCAGCCCGAATGCAGCTTCAGTACGCGCTGACATCCTGCAGGAACTGATCAACCTCGCGTCGACCAACGCCAACACCCAGCTCGACGGATTGACGACCCGCCTGGCCGACGCGCTGCAACGCAGCGCAGCGCAGTGCACCGACTCGGCACAAGCACAGCTGACCGCCAACGCGGCAAATCTGCTGAAGAAAAACCGCTACCCGTTTTATTACGTCGCGTCGGAACGGCTGTGGGCCACGCTGCAGTATGAGATCCAGCTTGTCACGCAGCCCTCGCTCTCGCACGACAACAGCCGCGGCACGTTGAAGCCGCTGCCGCCCGATGTCGAAATCGACAGGAAGCTGCATTTCATCCAGGTCAGCCGCGCGCTCGAAAGCGAACACACCGAACGCCTGACGCTGCTCGGCCAGCGCCTCGCCGCGCTGCTGGGGCGGGACGAACTGGCGCTGGTGCACAATCCGTTCCACCCGCATGTGTTCCTGTCCGCGCTGCATGACGCATGGTGCGAATTCCATCCCGACTCCGAAGCCCATGCGCTGCTGTTCCCCTGCTTGCAGGCAGATCTGTGCATCGATCTGGCGCCGATACTGCATGCGCTGAATGCAACGCTGACGCGGCGCGGCGTCCAGGCACGGCCGAAAGCGGCGCCGGCTGCGCCAACGGGCGATAGCCTCAAGGTCCGCGAGCAACCGGCCAACGACGCGCTGGCGCGAAAGCTGCGGCAACTGTTTCCCGCAGTCGCCGCAATGCACGAGAGCGACCGCCCGCTGGACGGTTCGTTCCCGACCCTGATTCAGGACGACGCACTGCAAGAGGTCGCCGCGCGCAACAAGCTGCTCGATTACCTGGCGAACCTGCAGCAAAGCCTGGCCGCGCAGGCACCGTCTGCGGCGCCGCTACTGGAAACGGTCCGGCGGCAGGCACCGGCAGACGCGCTGACGCCGGCCGATGAATATGCCTTTGATCTGCTGGGCGGCATTTTCGACGCAACGTTCCGCGATGCCGACATTGCGGCCGAGTTCGGCGCGCTGATCGGCTCGCTGCAGCTGCCGTTGCTCAGGGCTGCGGTGGCCGACAAGGATTTTTTCTTCACCGCGCAGCATCCGGCCCGGCGCGCGCTTGAGCTGCTGGCGCAAGCCGGCATCGGCTGGGCGCCGGAAAAAAGCCAGGCCGATCCGCACTACCAGGCGATCCGGCGCAGTGTCGATCGCGTCCGGCGCCAGAGCGGGCCGCAACAAGCGGTGTTTGCCGAGCTCGTCTCGACGCTGGAATCGTTTGCCGACAAGGAACGACGTGCCGCCGAGCGACTGCTGGCGACGCCGATCGCGCAGGCGCTGCAGCGCGAAAAGCGGCAGCAGGCGGCGCGCGCTGCGTACGACGAAGTCGCGCTGCGGGTCGGTAGCGGCGAAGTGGTCGCCTTCGTCGAAACCTTCCTCGAAGACAAATGGGTCGCGGTACTGACGCTCGCCTATGGCGTGAAAGACGAAAAACCGCAGCTGGTCGCGAATGCGGTGCAGACCATGGACGACCTGGTCTGGAGTGTGAAGCCGAAGATCACGATGGCCGAACGCAAGGAACTGCTGGCCAAGCTGCCGTCGATGGTGGCGACGCTGAACAAATGGCTGGATCTCATCAAATGGGACGGCACCGAACGCAAGCGGTTTTTCAGGGATCTTGCCGCATGCCATGCATCGATCGTGCGCGCACCGCTCGACCTGCCGCCGGAACGGCAGGCGGCGCTCGCGATCGAGGCTGCGAAACAGGCCACCGAACGGCGCCTGCAGAAACGCGCCGCGCAGCAACCGCAACCCGAGCCGGATGAATGCGACGCCATCGTGCAAACGCTGCAAATCGATACCTGGCTGGAATTCGCGCAGCACGACGGCGCGGCACGCAAGGTCCGCCTGGCCTGGGTCAGCCCGATGCGCAGCCTGTATGTGTTTGCCACCGCCGAGCGGCAGGAAGCCTTGTCGTTATCCGCCGAAGAGCTGGCGCAGGCATTGCGCGAGCAGCGCGCGCGGATCGTGGTGGTTGCCGGCCTGGTCAGCCGCGTGCTTGCCGCAACGCTCGGCATCGACAGCGCGAACGCCGCCAGCATCGACCGTCAGGCCGCGGCCTGACTACATGTCACCGGGAAGCCGACGCAGCCGGAAAAAATCGTCTGGCCTTGCAAGGCCGGACGTGGGACGGTCAGGATGGCGATAGTGCGGCGCAAGACCCGGCAATTCTGTCGCGAACGCACTACCCCGTCCTTAGTGGCCCACCTCAATCCCATCCGCATCACCCGCACACCGATACGCTCTAGTCGCCGTCGGCGGCCGTGCTGCCTGACCTCGCACCGGCACCGGCGTGCGAGACCGGCAGGTATTGCTCGATGATCTTTGCCAGCCGGGCGAAGGTCGGTCCGATCGCGTCATTCGGCACGCAGGCATAACCGAGAATCAGCCCACGCCGCATCCGTTCCGGCGCCATGTAGTAGCGCGACAATGCCCGCGCGATGATGCCTTCGGACTGCGCGTGGCGGCTGATCGCGACGTCGTCGCAATGGTCGGGCATGCCGAGCGTCAGGTGCAGTCCGGCGTCGCCGCCGGAGGTCGGCAGCAGCTCGCCGAAGTGGCGCCGGATCGCATCCTGCAACAGCCGCAGCCGTTCTTCGTACAGCACCCGCATGCGCCGGATGTGCGAGGCGAAATGCCCCTCGTTGATGAAGTCGGCCAGCACTGCCTGCGCAAACAGCTGGCCGCCGCGATACAACTCCGACAAGCCGGTGGCAAAAGGCGCCGCCAGCGCCGGCGGCACCACCAGGAAGCCGATCCGCAAGCCCGGGAACAGCGTCTTGCTGAACGAGCCCAGATACAGCACCCGATCGTAGGTATCCATGCCCTGCAGCGCCGCCAGCGGGCGGCTGTTGTAGCGGAATTCGCTGTCGTAATCGTCTTCCATGATCCAGGCATTGTGGACGGCCGCATATTCCAGCAGCATGCGGCGGCGCGACAGGCTCATCACCGGACCGAGCGGATACTGGTGCGACGGCGTGACAAAGATGAAGCGCGGCGGATGGTGCCAGTCGCTGCTGCGCAAGTCGATGCCCTCGGCGTCGACTGCGACCGGGACCGGTCGCACGTCGAGCGCCTGCAGTACGCTGCGGGTCCCCCAGTAGCAAGGATCTTCGACCCAGGCATGCTCGCCGGCTTCGCCCAGCAGCTTGGCTGCCAGGTCGATCGACTGGTGGATGCCGGTCGTGATCAGCACCTGCTCCGCCGTGCAGTTGACGGAGCGCGCCACCCGCAGGTATTCGGCGATCGCTTCCCGTAAGGGCAGGTAGCCGGCGCCGTGCCCGTAGGTCAGCAGGTCCGGCCGCGCGCGGCGCCAGTACTTGTTCTGCAACCGGCTCCAGGTCCGGCTCGGAAACTGCGTCACATCCGGCACGCCCGGCATGAACGCCCCCCATTGCAGCCGGTACGCGCCGGCTTGCTTGACCAGTTGCGTCCCGCGCGCCGACAGGCCTGGATCGCTGGCCCGCTTCAGGCCGGCGGCACCCGGCGCCGGTTCCGGGATCTGGTCCGGCACCGTATCGGCGACAAAGGTGCCGGCACCGACCCGGGTCTCCAGATAGCCTTCCGCCACCAGTTGCTCGTATGCATTCGTCACCGTATTGCGCGACATCGTCAACTCGCGTGCGAGGTCGCGCGACGACGGCAGTTGCAAGCCGACCGGCATCACATGCGCCAGGATCGCTTCCCGGATCACTTGGTAGAGCTGGCGGTTGACCGGGGTGCCGGAGCCGCGGTCGATGCGTTGCAGCAGGTAGTCGGAAAGGGCGGCGATACGCAAAGTGGCTCCATCAAATAAATAAAAGTGGCTCTACATCATAGAGCCAAAGCGCCACTAAGATGCAGCAACGGATTGATACACAGCAAAAAAAGGGAGGCCTAGTTTATGAATAACGCCGAATTACAGCGCCGCAAGGACGCAGCCACACCGCGCGGAGTCGGGGTGATGTGCCAGTTTTACGCAGACCGGGCATTGAATTCCGAGCTCTGGGACGTGGAACAGCGCCGCTTCATCGACTTTGCCAGCGGCATCGCGGTGCTGAATACCGGGCATCGCCATCCCAAGTTGATTGCCGCCATGGAGCAGCAGCTGGCCCGTTTCACCCATACCGCTTACCAGATCGTGCCGTATGCCGGCTACGTGGAACTGGCCGAACGCATCAATGCGATCACGCCGGGCACCCATCCGAAAAAGACGGCGCTGTTTTCGACCGGCGCCGAAGCCGTCGAGAACGCCATCAAGATCGCCCGTGCCGCCACCGGCCGTGCCGGCGTGATTGCTTTCAGCGGCGGCTTTCACGGCCGCACCATGATGGGCATGGCCTTGACCGGCAAGGTGGTGCCGTACAAGGTCGGCTTCGGGCCGTTCCCGGGCGAGGTCTATCACGCGCCGTTTCCGATCGAGCTGCACGGCGGCAGCACCGACGCATCGCTGGCGGCCCTGCAGCAGTTGTTCAAGTCCGACGTCGACCCGCAGCGGGTGGCGGCCATCATCCTGGAGCCGGTGCAGGGCGAGGGCGGCTTCTATCCGGCGCCGCTCGACTTCATGCGGGCCTTGCGCCGCATCTGCGACCAGCACGGCATCCTGCTGATCGCCGACGAGATTCAGACCGGCTTTGCCCGTACCGGCAAGCTGTTCGCGATGGAGCATTACGATGTCATTCCCGACCTGATGACGATGGCGAAAAGCCTGGCCGGCGGCATGCCGCTGTCGGCCGTCTGCGGCCGCGCCGAGGTCATGGATGCGCCGGCACCTGGCGGCCTGGGCGGTACCTATGCCGGCAATCCGCTGGCGGTCGCTGCGGCGCTGGCAGTGCTTGACGTGATCGAAGAAGAGCAACTGGTGCAGCGCGCCGAGGTCCTAGGCCGGAAGCTGAAGGACTGCCTGAACGAATTGCGCGCCAGCGTGCCCCGGATTGCCGACGTCCGCGGTCCGGGTGCGATGGTCGCGGTGGAATTCATGAAGCCGGGCACGCGCGAAGCGGATCCGGAATTCGCAAGACAGGTCCAGGCGCGCGCCCTCGAAAACCGCTTGCTGCTGTTAACTTGCGGGGTGTACGGTAACGTGATCCGCTTCCTGTTCCCGCTGACGATGAGCGACGCGGTGATGGATGAAGCGCTGGGAATTCTCGCCGACGCCATGCGCAGTAACTGATTGCGGCAACAGCAAACAAATTCCTGGCACGGCAATGTACCGCGCCAGATCGAGAGGGGGAAACATACGGTGACACAGCAACGAGACAGCAAGCGGGATCCATTGGTGGCATTCCGCGGCGTGAAGAAGACCTATGACGGCGAAACCCTGGTGGTCAAGCGTCTGGACCTGGATATCGAGCAGGGCGAATTCCTGACCTTGCTCGGTCCTTCCGGTTCCGGCAAGACCACCTGCCTGATGATGCTGGCCGGCTTCGAATTCCCGACCAGCGGCGAGATCCGCCTCGATGGCCAGTTGCTGAACAAGGTGCCGCCGCACAAGCGCAACATCGGCATGGTGTTCCAGAACTATGCGCTGTTCCCGCACATGACGGTGGCGCAGAACGTCGCGTATCCGCTCTCGGTGCGCGGCGTCGACAAGAACACGCGCGCCGACAAGGTGCGGCAGGCGCTCGACATGGTCCAGATGGGCAAGTTCGCGGAGCGCTATCCGGCCCAGTTGTCCGGTGGCCAGCAGCAGCGCATCGCGCTGGCGCGCGCGCTGGTGTTCGAGCCGAAGCTGGTCCTGATGGACGAACCGCTGGGCGCGCTCGACAAGCAGTTGCGCGAACACATGCAGCTGGAATTGAAGGCGCTGCATCAGCGCCTTGGCGTCACCTTCGTATACGTCACGCATGACCAGAGCGAAGCCCTCACCATGTCGGACCGCGTCGCGGTATTCGACCAGGGCGTGATCCAGCAACTGGCAGTGGTCGACGAACTCTATGAATATCCGCAGAACCAGTTCGTCGCCGGCTTCATCGGCGACAACAACCGCCTGAGCGGCACCGTGGCCGAGCACCGCGGCGAGTTGTGCGTGATGCGGCTGCCGGACGGCAGTTGCGTGACCGGCGTGAACGTGAATGCCGCCGCGGTCGGCCGCCCCGTCCATGCCTGCGTGCGGCCGGAACGCATCCGCCTGTTCGCGGCGCACGACGGCGCGGCCAACACGCTGGCGGGTACGGTATCCGATCTGATCTACTTCGGCGACCACGTGCGCGTGCGCTGCGCGTTGCCGCTGCAGGACGATTGTTTCGTCAAGCTCGCGCTCAACGACGCTGCGCTGCCGCAGCTGCGGACCGGCACCCCGGTGGCGCTCGGTATCGAGCCCGAACGCCTGCGCATCTTTCATTGATTTTCGTCACCACCACTTCCATCAGAGAGAAAAGGAGCCGTCATGATTCAATCCATCAAACCCGTCCTCGTTGCGGCTGCGCTGCTCGCGGGCGCCGCGCATGCCGGCGAACTGACCGTCGTCAATTTCGGCGGCGCCAATAGCAATGCCCAGAAATTCGCCTATGTTGCGCCGTTCGAAAAGGCCACCGGCAACCATGTCACCGTCGTCGAGTACAACGGCGAAATGGCGAAACTCAAGGCGATGGTCGAAGCCAAGCGCGTCAGCTGGGACCTGGTCGAGGTCGAATCAGGTGTGCTCGGTCGCCTGTGCGAAGACGGGCTGCTGGAAAAGCTGGACGTCAGCAAGTTCGGCGACCGGAAAGCCTTCATTCCGGCCGCAATCCAGGACTGCGGTTTCGGCGCCTTCGTCTGGTCGACCGTCCTCGGCTACAACGCCGACAAGCTGAAGGCCGCACCGACCAGCTGGGCCGATTTCTGGAATGTGAAGAAATTCCCGGGCAAGCGCGGCATGCGCAAGGGCGCCCGCTATAACCTGGAATTTGCGCTGATGGCGGACGGCGTGCCGACCAAGGACGTGTACAAGGTGCTGTCGACCCAGGCTGGTGTCGATCGTGCATTCAAGAAGCTCGACGAATTGAAGGGCAATATCCAGTGGTGGGAAGCCGGCGCGCAGCCGCCGCAATTCCTGGCCGCCGGCGACGTCGTGATGTCGACCGTGTACAACGGCCGCATCGACGCCGCACAGCGCGAAGGCCAGAACCTGGCGATCTCCTGGGCCGGCGCGATCTACGACCTCGATTACTGGGTGATTCCGAAAGGCGCCAAGAACAAGGACATCGCCGAGAAGTTCATCGCCTTCGCCAGCACGCCGGAAGCGCAGGCACACTACGCGAGCAAGATCGCCTACGGTCCGGTCAACAACTACGCATTCAAGCGCATGGACTACAAGATGCTGTCGCAACTGCCGACCTCCACCGCTAACATCAAGGATTCGGTGCAGCAGAACCTGAAGTTCTGGACCGATCACGGCGAAGAACTGGAGCAGCGGTTTACGGCCTGGGCCGCACGTTAAGTTCGGCACAGCGTCCATGCCTGATGCCGCGGTGACAGCGGCATCATCCCTTCACCCTTGAATGGCGCAACACTGACATGATTTCCACCGCAGCCGATCCGGCGATCGATCTGGTGCCGGCCGAACCCTCGGTCGCGCAGTTGAAGCGCGACCTGGCGCGCGCCCAGTTGCGCAAGCGTGTGACCGCGATCGCCTTGATTGCGCCGCTGATGATTTTCCTGCTGGTGACCTTCGTCATGCCGATCGTGCTGCTGCTCAAGCGCGCGGTCGAGAATCCGGAGATCGCCACCGCGCTGCCGCGCACGGTACGCGCGCTGACGCACTGGGACCGCATCGCCGCCCCGCCGCCGGCGGCTTACGCGGCCCTGGCCGAAGACTTGCAAGAGGCGCAGTCGCAGCAGACCGCCGGGAAAATGGCACGCCGCATCAACACCGAAATTCCCGGTGCCCGTTCGGTCATCATGAAAACGGTGCATGCGATGCCGTTGCCGGGCCAGGATGGCCAGCCGTTGAACGCACTGCAAACCATGCAGGCGCTGATCGACCTCGACCCGCACTGGGGTGCGCCGGAATACTGGCGCGTGATTGCCAACAACGCCTCACGCCATTCGCCTTACTACCTGCTCGCCGCACTCGACCTGAAGCAGAACGGTTTCGGCAAAATCGTGCAGGCCGATCAGAGCCGTTCTGCCTACCGTCACATATTCGGCCGCACGTTCGAGATCAGCCTGGCCGTCACGCTGTTTTGCCTGATGCTCGGCTATCCGCTGGCGTACTGGCTGTCGTGCATGCCCGAGCGGCGCGCCAACCTGTTCATGATCCTGGTGCTGATCCCGTTCTGGACCTCGATCCTGGTGCGCGTCGCGGCATGGATGGTGCTGCTGCAATCGCAGGGGCTGGTCAACGAGACGCTGATGTGGCTGCATCTGACGCACGCGCCGCTGGAGCTGATCTTCAACCGCACCGGCACCTACATCGCCATGACCCACATCCTGTTGCCGTTCATGATCCTGCCGCTGTACAGCGTGATGAAATCGATTCCGCCGACCTATCTGCGCGCCGCAGTATCGCTCGGCAGCCACCCGTTCGCGGCATTCTGGCGCGTCTATGTGCCGCAGACCACGGCCGGCATCGGCGCCGGCACCATGCTGGTGTTCATACTCGCGCTCGGCTACTACATCACGCCGGCACTATTGGGCGGCAACAATGACCAGATGGTCAGCTACTACATCGCGTATTTCATCAACGAGACGATCAACTGGGGCATGGCCTGCGCACTGGGTGCGCTGCTGTTCGCGGCAACGCTGCTGCTGTACGGCGTGTACCGGCGCTTCGTGAAGATCGATGTGAGCATGGGATAAATCATGAAAAACAACCGGCCATACCGTCCATTATTCGCGCCGCATCAATCGTTCGCCGAGCGCGCCTGGTTCTTCGTTCTGCGCGGCGGCAACGGCTTGACGCTATTGTTTCTGGTACTGCCGATCCTGGTGATCGTGCCGCTGTCGTTTTCCGACAGCAGCTTTCTCCTGTACCCGATGCCGGGCCTGTCGCTGCGCTGGTACCACAACCTGTTCCACTCGGAGGCGTGGATCAGCGCGGCGAAGAACAGTTTCATCGTCGCGCCCACGGCGACCCTGATCGCGACCGTGCTCGGGACGCTGGCGGCAGTGGGCCTGAACAAGGCCGACTTCCGCGGCAAGGCGCTGGTGATGGCGGTGCTGATCTCGCCGATGGTGGTGCCGGTAGTGGTGGTCGGTGTCGGCGTGTATTTCTTCTTTGCCCGGATCGGCCTGTCGGAAACCTATACCGGCCTGATCCTGGCGCACGCCGCACTGGGCGCGCCTTTCGTGGTGACCACGGTGGCCGCCACGCTGCAGGGATTCAACCAGAACCTGGTGCGCGCCAGCCAGAGCCTGGGCGCCAGTCCGCTCACCACCTTTTTCCGCATCACGCTGCCGGTGATCGCGCCGGGCCTGATTTCGGGAGCGCTGTTTGCATTCGCCACGTCGTTCGACGAAGTGGTGATCACGCTGTTCATCGCCGGCCCCAGCCAGTCGACCTTGCCGCGCCAGATGTTTGCCGGCATCCGGGAAAGCATCACCCCGACCATCGCGGCGCTGGCCACGATCCTGATCGTGTTCTCGACCTGCCTGCTGCTGACGCTGGAATGGCTGCGCCGGCGCAACAAGGCCGCCGCCAAATTCTGAATTTTCCAGGAGACTCTTCATGCTGCAATTGAAAGACCCGTCGCTGCTGCGGCAACAGGCTTACCTGAACGGCCAGTGGTGCGACGCCGACCATGGCGCCCGCTTTGCCGTCACCAATCCCGCCACCGGCGTCACCATCGGCACCGTGCCGGACATGGGCGCGGCCGAAGCGCGGCGCGCGATCGCTGCCGCCAATGAGGCCTGGCGCGGCTGGCGTGCCAGGACCGGCAAGGAACGCAGCGCCATCCTGCGCAAGTGGAATGACCTGATGCTGGCGCATGCCGATGACCTGGCTTTGATCATGACCGCCGAGCAAGGCAAGCCGCTGGCGGAAGCCAAAGGCGAAATCGTCTACGCGGCATCGTTCATTGAATGGTTCGCGGAAGAAGCCAAGCGCGTCGCCGGTGATACGCTGGCTTCGCCGTGGGCCGATCGCCGCCTCGTCGTCATGAAGGAGCCGATCGGCGTGTGCGCGGCGATCACGCCATGGAATTTTCCGGCGGCAATGATCACGCGCAAGGCCGGTCCGGCGCTGGCCGCCGGTTGCCCGATGGTATTGAAGCCGGCCGAAGCGACGCCGTTTTCGGCGCTGGCGCTGGCGGTGCTGGCCGAGCGCGCCGGCATTCCGGCGGGCGTCTTTTCGGTGCTGACCGGCGACGCGCGCGCCATCGGCGGCGAGATGACGTCCAACCCGGTGGTCCGCAAGCTCAGCTTCACCGGTTCCACCGAAGTCGGGCGCCTGTTGATGCAGCAATCGGCGACGACCGTGAAAAAGCTCTCGCTCGAACTCGGCGGCAATGCGCCGTTCATCGTGTTCGACGATGCCGATCTCGATGCCGCCGTGGAAGGCGCGATCGTATCGAAGTATCGCAATGCCGGCCAGACCTGCGTGTGCGCCAATCGCCTGTATGTCCAGGACGGCGTCTATGAAGCCTTTGCCGACAAGCTGGTGGCCGCCGTGAAAAAGCTGAAGGTAGGCAATGGCGTCGAGCCGGGCGTGACGCAAGGGCCGCTGATCGATGCCGACGCCGTCGCCAAGGTCGAGCAGCATGTCGCCGATGCGGTGGCGAAAGGCGGCCGCGTGCTGACCGGCGGCGCGCGCCATGCGCTGGGCCACAGCTTCTTCGAGCCGACCGTGATTGCCGGCGCGAGCGCCGACATGCTGGTGGCGAAGGAAGAAACCTTCGGCCCGCTGGCGCCGCTGTTCCGTTTCCAGTCCGATGCGGATGCCATCGCCATGGCCAACGACACCGAGTTCGGACTTGCCGCCTACTTCTATTCGCGCGACATCGGCCGCATCTGGCGCGTGGCGGAAGGGCTGGAGAGCGGCATGGTCGGCATCAACACCGGCCTGATCTCGAACGAAGTGGCGCCGTTCGGCGGCGTCAAGCAATCCGGCCTCGGGCGCGAAGGATCGAAGTACGGCATGGACGACTATCTGGTGGTCAAGTACTGCTGCATCGGCGGGATTTGAGACGTCGGAAGAAAAGCCATTAGACAGAATGTATTGACCTGCCAGACCTCAAGCGATGCGGATTGAGCTTGAGGTTTTACAACCTTGATCCCTGCGCATCGAGCTTGCGCTCGGCATGACGGGTAGGGGCGTCCATCCCATTGCTCTAAAGCCACGCTCAACACAATCCGACGCCGACGAAATCGGCGGCGCAAGCGACTCCAGATCCTGTTTCAGTCGTTGTAGCGCCGTGTCGACGCATCCATGCTTCAAGAAGTCTCCGCTGACGCTCTTCGTGGCCCAGGTGCATGGATCGACGCGCTTCGATACCCGCTGTCTGTCGACGGAGCCGTCCAGGCTGTGGCGAAAAACCTTCTCTTGCATTCATTACGTCGCCTGCTACTCTCGATGACGCCGCCCCGGCACTTCCGGCTGGCGTATCGGCCAGTGTGCAATTATTGGCCGATGGCAATAACGGAACGCCTGAGTTGCCGTCGAGTCCGCGGTTTTATCATCCCGATTCGATGAAGCTTCAATGCGGTTCCAGACGCGTGACAACCAGTAGAGGTACCATGCATTTTTGATCTGCGTCAAACAAAGCCGGCCAGGAGCCTTGTTCGTTCGTGTTTCACGGTTGCTTGGCAGTAGCATGGCTGAATTCATCGTTTTGAATTGTTTGCAAGTATTTGATGCTCCACCACCTCCCGCCTCGCTCCATCTTCGTTGCAGCTCTTCTGGCACTCGCCATCGGCCTCGCCGGCAGCGGCATTCTCGCGGTATGGCTGCGCAGCGTGGAAGATCACGAGGCGGATATTGCCTTTCAGCAGCAGGCGGAAGCGAGGCTGATGGCCTTCGAGAGCGGCCTGGAGGACGCGGAGGAAGCGCTCGCTACCGTCAATCGCCTGTTCGCGACTGTCGATCCGATCAACCGCGAGCAATTCCACGCATTCACGCAGCCGCTGCTCAGACACTATCCGCATATTCAGGCGCTGGTCTATCAACGCGTCGTATCGGCGGCGGAACGGCCCGCCTACGAGGCGATGATGCGCAAACAGTATCCGGGATTCGTGCTGACCGAAATCCGCAACGGCAAGCAGGTTCCGGCGCGCAGCAAGGCGAGCTACCGGGTAGTGCACTTCGTCGAACCGCTGACCGGCAATGAGGTGGTGTTCGGATTGGATGCGTCGTCGGTACCATTCCAGGACAATGCGGTACAGCAGGCCAGCGACACCGGACAGGCTTGCGCGACCGGACTGTTTCGCCTGTTGCAGGAGACCGGTTCGCAGCGCGGGTTCGCGATCGTGATGCCGGTCTACCGGCACGGCGCCGCACTGAATGATGTTGATGCACGCAGGCGCGCCGCGACCGGATTCACGACGGCCGTGTTCCGCGCCGATGACCTGTCCGAAAAGATCCTGCAGCGTGCCGACTTGCTGGGCAACGACGACATCGAACTCAGTCTCTATGCCGGCGGCACCGCGGATGAGCGCAATCTGGCTTTTCATCACAGTGGCGCCACTAGTGCCGCACCGCCGCCCGCTGCATGGGCTAGCTGGCGGTATGACATCCGGCCGGCGCATTTCGCCTATACCTTCAATGTCGCCGGCGGTACCTGGCACCTGGTAGTCGATACCTCGCCCGGCAGCGTGCGCGGATCGCATGTCGGTTCCTTGCTTGCGCTGCTGGCCGGCATATTGATCAGCGTGTTGCTGGCGGCCTACCTGCGGTCCCTGGCGCGACGCACGGAGGAACTGGCGAAGGCGAACGCATTGCTGATCGCAGACGTAGCCGCGCGCAAGGAAGTCGAACTGGCATTGCGTCGCTCGCAGGAGGGATTGCGCGAACTGGCTGCGCATCAGGAGCGAGTGAAGGAAGACGAACGCAAGCGCATCGCACGCGAAATCCACGACGACCTGGGACAGAATCTGCTGGCGCTGCGCATCGAGGTATCGGTGCTGGATACGCATACCAAGGCCTATCCGGTACTGGGCAAGAGCATCCGCATCCTGCTGGAACAGATCGACGCGACGATGAAATCGGTGCGGGCGATCATCAACAACCTGCGCCCGCCGGTACTCGATCTTGGCCTGCAGGCGGCGATCGAATGGCTGGTCGCACAATTCCGGGAACGCAGCGGCATCGCCTGCACGCTGGTGGTCGATCATGCCGGCGTCGAATACACGCTGGACGACGAACGGGCGACCACCGTGTTCCGGATCGTGCAGGAATCGCTGACCAATGTCAGCCGGCATGCGCGCGCCAGCCGGGTCGAGATCAGCCTGCGCCGCATCGGCGACCGGTTGCAGGTGACAGTCGCCGACAACGGCATCGGCCGCTTTCCGGGCGACAAGCGCAAGCCGAGGTCGTTCGGCCTGGTCGGCATCAAGGAACGGCTGCATGCGCTGGACGGCACCTTCAACATCCACAGCACGCCGGGCTCCGGCACCACGCTGACATTTTCGATTCCGATCCCGCAGGGAGGGATGCAGGCGCGATAGTCCGGCGATGGCGTGAATGCCCGCTGCTGCAGTTGATACCCGTCCGGGATGTAACCGGCATTGCCGGCCTCGCCCCTCCTCAAACGCAAGTAGCGGCCGTTGAACTGGACTACACTTATTCCATCATGTGAGAGACAGAAATGCCGCTGCAGACGGCTTCACGCATAAAAAAGGAAATATCGATGTATTGCGTCCGTGTGCTTGGTTTGCTGCTGTGCCTCGCATTGCCCGCACGGGCAACCGAGGCGCCGCGCATCCTGCGCCTGGCGAGCCTGGAGTGGCTGCCGTATGTTGGCAGCCAGTTGCAGCAGCAGGGCCTGTCGACCTTCATTGCCGACCGTGCCGCGCAAAAATTCGGCTATCGCGTACAGGTCGACTACTTTCCCTGGGTGCGGGCGATGCAGCTCGGGCTGCATGATCCGCACTACGCTGGCTACTTTCCTGCCTACTACACCGAGGAACGCGCACGCCAATGCTACTTCTCGGCATCAATCGGCAGCAGCACGGTCGGACTGGCCTATCTGAAGAGCACGCCGCTACGGTGGCAGACATTGCAGGACCTGAGCGAACTGACGATCGCCGTGGTCGCCGGTTTTTCGAACGGACCGGCTTTCGACGCGCTGGTGCGCGAAGGCCGGCTGCATGTCGACGCGTCGCCGAGCGACATGCTGAATCTGCGCAAGCTGGTAGCCGGACGCGTCGACGCGGTCGTCATCGACAAGCTGGTGCTGCGCTATCTGCTGCTGACCGAACCGAGCCTGCGGCAGGATCGTGAGCGCATCCTGTTCCACGACAAGCCGCTGGCCGAACTGCCGCTGTATATCTGCTTCAAGCGCACACCGGAAGGTCTCGCGCTGCAACAGGCATTCGATGCAGCGCTGCGCACGCTGCCGCTGCGTCGGATCGAAAGCGAATACTTTCAGCGTATTGATCTCACGGTCAGGCACCAGGTACGATAGGCAGACACAACTGATGCAGATACAGTCCGGAACGCCGGTCGCTATCCTCGCTATACCAAGCTGCGCCAATCTTCGGCCAGCCTCTCGTATATGAAGTTTTGCACCGCCAGCTGATGCGTTGCTTCGAGCCGCACAAATTCCACGCCATAGGAATAGATATAGGGGTTTATCGGGTCGGGCTCGATCTGTCCTGAGCGGTTTCGGACTTTTGCCTGCGCCCGGACCTCAATCGTGAATGCGCCAACCTGTATGGATATCGGGAAGATCAACTCAATCAGTTCAACGGATTCCGGAATTTCGCTTGTCGCCTTTACGCGCGCACCGGCAACGCTGAGGTCTTGAAGGCTGATGCCGAATTCGCTACCCGCGCCATTCGCCATGGACAGTTGCGCCTTCGCCGGTATATCCACTTTTACCCGGACAGCTGTTCGCAGCGGTGTTCCATAGATTTCCTGGGGAAAGGAGACATGCATGAACGAGTAAGGCGGAGAAAAGATTTTCACTACCGCCGTATCGAACCAGCAAACATGGACTCCCGAAAACACGCGCATGGTGACTTTCTCGCCCTCGCGTATCGGGAATAGCGTCAAGCTGTCCATCGGGATTTGCACCAGCAGATATTCGTCTTTGACGTATCCGATCAGATTGGAAAATAGCTGTACTTGCTTTATGTCCCGGGTTACCAGCAGTTGCAGCTTCCCGCCGACCTGTAAATTCATCGCGTCAAACTTGATCCGCTCTTTTCTGAGGGCAGCGGCATCATGGCCCGGTGTTCCGTTACTCATGTCGAGTTGTATCTTGGTTCTAATTCTTATACGAGATTATTGAGGCGCTTTTGGCGCATCAGCATTCCCCGCTTATCGGAAGATCTTGTCCCGATCGGGAAACTTGATGGGCAGGTCGGCAACGTGGTTCCGGCTGCTCGGATGAGGCGCAGCCACTATATCGCAGGCGCGATTTTGCTGCTTGCCGTGGGACGCACGAGGAGGAAGGTGGTATCAGGAGAGCGCTTTTCCTGAAATTCAGTCTTGCGCAAACACCGTAAAGTCGACGGGCAGTGCGCTACTGTCCCTGTGCGGCAGCAAGCTCGGCATCCTTTGCGCGCGCCCGCGCAACCGCCGGACGCGCATTGACGCGTTCCATGTACGCCTTGATCACCGGCAGTTCCGGCACCAGTCCGAACATCGTGGTCCAGGTAAGCGCCGCACCCCACAATACATCGGCCGCGCTGAAGCGCTCGCCCAGCAGGTACGGCCCTTTCGCCAGCTGGTTGGTGAGGGTTTTCAGCATCGTATCGTAGTCGCCGTAAGGCGACCGCGACGGCGGCGCGGGTTCGCGCTTCAATGAGAGATCGATCAGCGCCGGTTCGAAGCACGACGCGTAATACACGGTCCAGCGCAGATACGGGCCGCGCAGCGGATCGTCGAGTGCCGGCGCCAGTCCGGCTTCCTGGTACAGGTCCGCGAGGTAGAGAAAAATTGCGACCTGCTCGGTGACCAGCGCATCGCCATGCCGAATCGCCGGCACCTTGCCCATCGGATTGATCGCCAGATAGTCGGCGCCACGCTGCTCGCCGGCCTTCATGTTGAGCACATGCAATTGATAGTTCGCGCCCAGCTCTTCGAACAGGACGAGGGTGCCGAAAGAACGGGTATTCGGCGAATGGAAAAACGTGACTTGGCGATTGGCTGGCATGGCGAAAATCTCCCTGAAGGTGTCTGTCTGGCCCGCTAATATAGCAGGGCAGGTATCCGTGCAGAATGACCCGGATTAAGCCGGATTTCGTTAAATGCTTGGATGTGCGATCGGCGCCGGCCCGCACCAGGGGCGAAAAATCCTTGCCAGGGCAATCACATGCAAGCTTACAATCGCCCGTATCGCCGCCACGGATACCGGTTCGATTCAACAGCGCCTATCCGTTGCTCTCGGTTGCGCAATTAACTCAGCGTTGAGCGCCTATGGATTTTCTACCTGTAGCCACCCCGCAGACCGAGTCCGAACTGGCGGTGATGGTGAGCCTGCTCGATGCACACGGGATTCGGCATTACGTTCATAACCAGAGCTTCGGCGGCTTGTATCCCGGCATGCAGATGGACCTCTACAATGCCCGACGTTTGATGGTTCCTGCCGGTCAGGCAGCGGAAGCGCTGGAATTGCTCTCCGTGTTTTCGCACCAGTCCACGGTATCCGAAGCCGACAGGATGACGCTTGCCGACAAGCTGCGGGTAGTGATCGAGACCTTCGTTTTTGGATGGTCTTTTCCATCGAAAAGAAACAGAAGCAGAAAACAAGAAGACGACGACATCTAAGGGACCGCCGGACCGGGGCTGGCACGCGCCAATCAAATTAACGTTTAACAGAGGATCCGATGTACTCGGCAACTTTCATCTTCGATACCAGGCAGTTCGACAGCGAGTTTCACCGACTGGACGCGCTCATTGCAGCGGCGGCCAAGGAAACCGACGGTTATCTCGGCGAGGAGGCGTGGGAAGATCCGAAAACCGGGCGCATCGCCAACGTCTATTACTGGAATTCGGAACGTGGACTGAAACAATTGATCGAACACCCCAACCATCTGGAAGCCAAGCGGCGTTACAGCGAATGGCTGAGCGGATATCAGGTCATCATCGCGCAAGTCCTTCGTGCCTATGGCGATAAAACAATCGGCCATCCGACGGCGAGCGCCTGACCCGGTGCACGCGCAGCCGAACATCCATTCACAGACGGTAGGGCGGCTCCGCCCGCCGTTCCCCCGAAACCGGCCAGCCACAAGCAGCACATCATGAACATGATTCCACCCGCATCCGCACCGTCCCCCGCCACGCCGCAATTCGGCAAGCCCGCTGGCGGCTGGCGGCTGCGCCTGTACACCATCATCTTCGAAGCCGACACCGTTGCCGGACGGCGTTTCGATATCTGGCTGATCATTGCCATCCTGGTCAGCATCCTGGTCGTGCTGCTCGATAGCGTGCAAACCATTGGTGATCGCTATGAGGCCGCGCTCCATGCGCTCGAATGGACGTTCACGCTGCTGTTCACCGTCGAGTACACGTTGCGCATCGCATGCGTGCGATATCCGTTACGCTACGCGACCAGCTTTTTCGGCGTGATCGACCTGTTGTCGTTTCTGCCGACCTATCTCGGCTTCTTCATCCCCGAAATCCATGCGCTGCTCGACGTGCGCATCCTGCGCCTGATCCGCGTTTTCCGTATCTTCAAACTCACGCTGTATGTGCAGGAATACCAGGTGCTGACCAGTGCGGTGCGCGCCAGCCGCCGCAAGATCATGGTGTTCCTGTCGCTGGTGCTGATGGTGGTGCTGCTGATGGGCACCGTGATGTATGTGGTGGAAGGTCCGGAGCACGGCTTCACCAGCATTCCGACCGCGATGTACTGGGCGATCGTGACGATGACCACCGTCGGCTACGGCGATATTGCGCCGCATACCAGCGCCGGCAAAACCATTGCGTCGCTGATGATGCTGCTCGGCTGGGGCGTGCTGGCGGTGCCGACCGGCATCGTCACCGCCGAGATGACGACGCAGCGGCTGCAGCGGCGGCCGACCACGCGCACCTGTCATCACTGCCTGAGCGAAGGCCACGAAGCGGACGCGAAATTCTGCAAGGATTGCGGCGCGCCGCTGCCGCCGTACCAGCAGGGTTGATGCCCGATCTTCAGCAATTTCTGTCAGGATTTTTCGCTCCGTCGGCGTTATTGTTTCGTATGCCATGAGAGATATTTCATTGAATACGACAAACGCTGAACGCTATCACGCACGATTCCGCCAAGTGCTGGAATACATCGACGCCCATCTGGGCGACGAGCTGACGGTGGACGCTCTCAGCGCCATTGCTGCGTTCTCGAAATATCATTTTCACCGGCAGTTTTCCGAACTCTTCGGCATCGGCGTGTACAGGTATGTGCAGTTGTGCCGCCTGAAACGCGCTTCCAGCCAGCTTGCCTTTCGCAGCGATAGTTCGATCATCGACATCGCATTGGCCAATGGTTACGAAGGCCCCGAGTCGTTCGCGCGCGCGTTCAGGAAAAGCATCGGGCAATCGCCGTCCGGATTCAGAAAGCAGCCGCAATGGGATTCCTGGCACGTCGTCTATCAACCATTGAACGAACTGAGGAGCCATCACATGAAACCGGCAACACGGATCGACCAGGTCGGCATCATCGACTTCCCTGCAACCAGGGTCGCGGTTTTCGAGCATCGCGGCGATTCGCGGCTGATCGGCGACGCGGTGCGCGGTTTCATCGCATGGCGAAAGCAGAATCGACTGCATCCGCGCGTCAGCGCCACGTTCAACATTCTTTACGACAATCCCGCAGAAGTCGCGCCGGAAGACTATCGGCTGGATCTGTGCGCGGCCACCGACCGCGACGTGATCGGGAACGCGTCCGGCATCGTATCCAAAACCATTCCGGGAGGACGCTGTGCGGTGCTGCGGCACATCGGCTCCAACGATACGCTCGGTGAAACTATCAAATTCCTCTATGCAGTATGGCTGCCGCAAAGCGGCGAGGCGTTGCGCGATTTCCCGGTCTATTTGCAGCGCGTACAATTCTTTCCCGATGTGCCGGAAAACGAAGCGATTACCGATGTGTTTTTGCCGCTCCAGGAAGTGCCGCGCGACACATCATCCGTCATTGAAAATTCTGCCTGACTGACATTATTTCCCGGGGATACATGATGAAGCTTTATCCGCTGTTTCTTTTGATGGCCACCGTCACCGTCTTCAGCCCCGGACCCGGCGTCGTGATGACACTGACAAATTCGCTGCGCTACGGATTCTCGGGAACCTTCGGCGGCATACTCGGGATCGCCTGCGGCGCGCTCGCGGTGGCGGCGATATCCGCAACCAGCCTTGGCGTTATTCTTGCTACCTCCGCACTCGCGTTTACTGCATTGAAACTGGCTGGTGCCGGCTATCTGCTGTATCTCGGTGTTCGGCTGTGGCGCGCACCGGCATTCAAGTTTGACGATGTGCCGGTTCATCGCGCCGGCTTCGGGCGGCGCTTTGGCGAGGGCCTGTCGCTGCAGTTGACGAACCCCAAGGCGATCTTCTTTTTCCTGTCAGTTTTTCCGCAATTCATCGATCGGTCGGCAAATTACATGGGCCAATTTACGATCCTGGTGTTGACCTACAGTTCGCTGGTGGTCGTGATCCATTGCCTTTATGCGTTTTTCGCGCAGCATGCAAAAACCTGGCTGACGTCGCATCGCGGCGGACGTGCGATCAACAAGGTGGGCGGCGCAAGCTTCCTGTTCTTCGGCGCGGCACTCGCAGCCGCGAAACAATGAACGCGGCATGACGCGCTTGTTGCCATTCTTTCACCGGCACCGATTCTGCCTCGCACAAAATTTACGCACGATCGTACTAAAACGCCAAATCTGGAATAGTATTGAGCCAGCCTGCAAACACCAGTACTCCAGATGACTACCGACGATACGACGATCGAGCGTGCGCTCGAACAAGACTTCAACACGATCCCGCAACTGATCCGGCTGCATGCGGCCGCGCGTCCCGATCATCCGGCGCTGGTGCAGGACGGCACGACGCTCACTTACGCCGAACTCGATGCGCTGATGGAGCGCGTCGCGGCTACACTGCAGCGCGACGGCATGCAGCCGCGCGACGCGATCGCGATCTGCGCATCGACCTCGATTGCCTACGCGGCGGTATTCCTTGGCGCCTTGCGCGCCGGGGTCGCCGTCGCACCGCTGGCGCCTTCTTCTTCGCCCGAAAGCCTGGCGACGATGGCAGCCGATGCGGATGCGCGGCTGCTGTTCGTCGACAAGACGGTTGCCGATGCGATCGCACCGGTGCGGGCATCGATCCGCGCGACGCTGATCGCGCTCGACGACAGCGATGCGGCGCGCCCGTTCAGCGACTGGCTGGCAGCGCCCGGAGCGCCGTCGGCGTCGGTCGCGATCCAGCCCGACTGGGCGTTCAACATCATTTATTCGTCCGGCACGACCGGCGCGCCGAAGGGCATCGTGCAGCCGCATTCGATGCGCTGGACGCATGTGCAGCGCGGCAGCCTCAACGGCTTTGACGCGCACACGGTGACGCTGATTTCGACGCCGCTGTATTCGAACACCACGCTGGTCAGCTTCTTTCCCACCATCACGCTCGGTGGCACCGTGGTGATGGTGGCGAAGTTCGACGCGGGCAGGTACCTGACGCTGGCGCAGCAGCACCGCGTCACGCACACGATGCTGGTACCGGTGCAGTACCAGCGCATCATGGCGCATGCCGATTTCGATCGTTACGACCTGTCGGCCTTCCATATGAAATTCTGCACCAGTGCACCGTTTTCGGCGGCGCTGAAGGCGGATATTCTGAAGCGCTGGCCGGGCGGACTGATCGAGTATTACGGCATGACCGAAGGCGGCGGCACGCTGGTGCTGCACGCGCATGAACATCCGCACAAGCTGCACACGGTCGGCCAGCCTGCGCCGGGCCACGACATCCGGCTGATCGACGACGCCGGCAACGAAGTGCCGCAGGGCGAATTGGGCGAAGTGGTCGGCCATTCGCCGGCGATGATGGCCGGCTATCACAAGCAGCCGGCGAAGACGGCGGAAGCCGAATGGTACGACCCGAGCGGCAAGCGCTTCATCCGCACCGGCGACGTCGGCCGCTTCGACGCCGATGGTTTCCTGACACTGATGGACCGCAAGAAGGACATGATCATTTCCGGCGGCTTCAACGTCTATCCGAGCGACCTCGAAAGCGTGCTGCGCCAGCATGCGGACGTGGCCGATGCGGCGGTGGTCGGCGTGCCGTCGACGCGCTGGGGCGAAACGCCGGTGGCCTTCGTGGTGCCGAAAGACGGCATCGCGCTCGATGCGGCGGCGCTGCTGGCGTGGGCCAACGAGCGGCTCGGCAAGACGCAGCGGCTGGCGGCGATCGAAATCACCGACACACTGCCGCGCAGCGCGATCGGCAAGGTGCTCAAGCGCGAACTGCGCGACCGCTTCGCGGCGAACCGGCCGGCATTATCCTGAGCGGCGGGCAAACGCACGTCACCGTTGTTCAACCTTTTTATTCGATGACCATCATGTCCGACCCATCCCTGTTCAACACCGAAACGATACTGAATCTGCTGAAGCTGGAACAGATCGGCGACGACCGCTTTCGCGGCCAGAGTCACTTCATGGGCAGCCCGAACGTGTTCGGCGGCCAGGTGCTGGGGCAGTCGCTGTACGCGGCCAGCGTGACGGTGGAACAGCGGCGCCCGCATTCGCTGCACTCGCTGTTCATCCTGCCCGGCAATCACCGGCTGCCGATCGAATATGAAGTCGAGCGGGTGCGCGACGGCGGCTCGTTCAGTACGCGCCGCGTGGTCGCCTATCAGGAAGGGCGGCGCATCTTCGTGATGTCGGCGTCGTTCCAGAACGACGAGGAAGGCTTGTCGCACCAGAAGGAAGCTCCGCCGCATGCCGATCCGGAATCACTGGTATCCAACCTCGCGACCTGGCGCGAGCGCGCCGCATCGACCACGCGGCCGTACCAGCCGGTGCCGGTCGATTTTCGCGCCGATCATCCGGGCGATATTTTCGGCGGCAATATCGGTCTGACCACCAAGCAGGTCTGGACCCGCTGCCCGCAGCCGCTGCCGGATGATGCGCTCACGCATGAAACGCTGTTCGCGTACGTGTCCGATTACGGACTGCTGTGGACCGCGCTGCAGCCGCACGGCGTGAAGATGGGCGACCCGCGCTTGCAGATCGCCAGCCTCGACCATACGATCTGGTTCCACCGGCCGTTCCGCATGGATGAATGGCTGCTGTTCGCGATGGAGAGTCCGAATGCGTCCGGCGGGCGCGGCCTGTGCTTCGCGCATGTGTACAACCGCGAAGGCGTGCTGGTGGCGACGCTGGCGCAGGAAGGCTTGATCCGGCTGCGCAAGCCTGCCGCCTGAAGCGGCGCGGCTGTGATCCGTCCTAGCGTTGCGCCGGGCAGGATTGCTGGTGCAATGCTGATCGCAGCCGTTGCGCCGCCCATGTGACCCGCGCTTCGCCTTCGGTCGCAATGCCCGCCTGCCGGTGCGGCATGCCGGCGTCCAGCAGATACAGACACCAGTGATTGCCGCCAACCGCGACGCGCGCAGGCGCGGCATGCGTCCACGCTTTGCTGTGGCTGCCGTCGGAAATCGCCCAGCCGTTGCCGGCGTGTTGCAGGTGCCACGCGCCGATCAGAACGGTGCCCTGGCGGGCGCCGTTGCCAACCGCGAGCCAGGGCTGCCGGGCAGGGCTGTGGATGAAGGACAGGCGATCTTCCGGGCCGGCCGGATGCATCTTGCGGCTCGCTTCGATCGTCTGCACAGCGAAGCGCTGCGGCAAAAATGCCGGCCACGGCGCCACGCTCAACAGCCGCCCGTCCTGCAAACGGATTTCCAGACGATGCGCGACGACCACCGGCGCGACATCCGCAGCGGCGAGTGGCGCCAACGGACTGATGCCGTCGATGCGCAGCGGCTGCGCGTGCGCGGCGGCGCACGCGAGCAGTGCGATGCTGGCTGCAGCAAGATGTCTGCGTCGTATCGTCATCGATCCCTTCGGTTGCCTTCGTTATCGCCGTTGCTATCGTCCCGCTCGCAATGCGGCGGCGCCAGATTGCGCAGCGTCGTGAGCAGTTCGGCCGGCGGCGCTTTTTCGATCACGCTGCTGTGCGCGCGCTCGCTCATCGGATCGGCCTGGCGTACCGGTGCGGTATCGGAAAACACATTGCCCGAATTGCTGCCGGAATAGTTGCGCGAAAACGCGATTTTCAGATTGCTCCATTCATCATAATCCTTCAGCACGCTCCTGGCTGTGCCGTCCAGCGGATTGATGTTGCGCGCGTATGTGCCGGGCGTCAGCGAATTGCTGTTGTCCCAGTCGGCATAGGCACCGGGCACGCTGCCGTGGCCGATATTCGCTGCTTCCGACAGGCTGTTCTCATCGAGGTCGGCGCCGCTGCCATCCGAATAGCCGATGATGAACGCACTGCCGCACGGCGAGTTCTCGACCAGGTTGCAGTAGGTCTTGCCCTTGAGGCCGTTCGCCAGATAGTAGCGCTCGGCCGCGTTGACGCTGTCCGGCGTCGCGCTCAGGCCGGCGAACTGGTACATGTAGTTCATCACGCTGTAATGGTTCGGCTTGTAATTGACTTCTTCGTTGCCGCCATGGCGCAGGCCGAGGTTATGGCCGAGCTCGTGCATCAGTGTGCTGGCCTGCAGGTTGATCAGCATGTTCAGGCCGCTGGCCGTGCCGGTACTGAAGCCGTAACCGCCGAGCGTCACGATCAGGTCATTGCCGGGCAGTTCGGCGACGCCGGACGAACCGGCGCTGCCGTCGGCATTCTGCGAATTGGAAAACAGCGCATAGTGGAACGCGAGCCGGCGCCGCACGTCGAAATTGGCGGCCTTGTAGGTGTAGAGCGAGATGCATCCCGGCGTGACGTCGTTGCCGGCAATCACCAGCTCGATGCAGGACGCAAAACCGACCGCATTGCCGCCGCCGAGATTAAACCCGGCCGGGTCGAATGCGCTGCTGTACAGATCGCCGGCGTCGATATGCAGCGCGATGTTTTTTGCCGCGAACACATCCACCACTTTTTGCAATGCCTCGCGGCGCGGCGTCAATGCGGGATCGTTGCCCGTCATGTGATCGACTTCGATGAAGATATCGCGCCGGCCCGGTCGTGCGCCCATGCTCCACAGGTCGAGCCCGGCGTAGGTGCCACCAGCGCGCTTCGCCGTATCCGGTATGCCGTCGTGATCGGAATCGACCGTGCCGGCGGGCACATCGTTCGGTCCGGCCGGCGTCGCAAAATTCACCAGCGTCCAGTCGGCCGCGGTGTTGGTATCGGCCAAGCCGCCGGACGCCAGCCGCACGATCGATCTGCCGTGCTGGTCGGCGCCGGAAGGCAGCGCGGCGACATTGGCGCCGGACCACGCGCTGTCGCTGAGCGGCACGGCGCTCGAACTGCCGAAGCGGACGAAATCGATCGTGGCGCCGCCGCCGACGAGTTCGACCGAGCCGCTGCCATTCCAGAACGGCACCATTGCGCCGTTTTTCACATAGACGATCTGGCCGGTATTCGCGAGGCTGTCATAGACCTTGCCGGCGATGACCAGGTCGCCCTGCGCCGGCACGCTGACATCGGGCAGCGCGAAACTGACCGGCGAGGACGAAGTCTGCCCGGTGGCCGGTATCACGTACCCGCTGCGCAGGGAATAACCGGACAATGAAATCGGCGCGGCGCTCGAATTGTGCACTTCGAGCCAGGCGATGTCATCGCTGTAATAGTTGGTTCCGATTTCTGCAATGACCAGCTGGCCGGTCGCGCCGCCCGTGCTCGCATTGGGAGTGGAGAGCGCAGTGTTGGTGTCCGAGCCGGACGAGGAAATGCCGTCACCGGAACCGCCGCCGCAAGCGCCCAGTGCAGTGACGACAGCCAGGGCACCACCAAGATTTGCCAGACGAGCTACACGCGTGAATTGTGCGGAACGCAACATGGGATGCCGTTCGGAAAGAGAGGAAGTTCCTACAGACATCGGGATCGGCAGAAAGTTTGCCGTATGGAAAAATATTGATGCGCAAACTTGCGCCGGCGCGCCGCTCGTCAATCCGCTACGATGGCGGCTGCCAATAAATCGAATCGGGATAAAAGATGGATTTCGTGTTGACGCCGCAAGTGCTTGCCATTCTGTTCAGTGCTGCGGCAATTGCCGGCTTTGTCGATGCGATCGCCGGCGGCGGCGGACTGATTACGATTCCGGTGCTGTTGCTGGCGCAGGTACCGCCGCTACAGGCGCTCGCCACCAACAAGCTGCAGGGCAGCTTCGGCGCGCTGACCTCCTCGCTGATGATGATTCGCAAACGCCTAGTGCACTTATCGGACGTACGCTGGCTGTTCGCCTGTTCGCTGGCCGGCGCCGCGCTCGGTGCATTCGCGGTGCAGTTCGTGCGCGCGCAGACGCTCGATGTGGTGATCCCGGTCGTGCTGATCAGCATCGCGCTGTATTTCCTGTTCGCGCCGAATGCCGGCGCGCTCGAACGCAAGCCGCGCATCGGCGGCGGCGGCTATCACGGCGTGGTGGTACCGGGCATCGGCTTCTACGACGGCATGTTCGGCCCCGGCACCGGCTCGTTCTTTTCGCTGGCCGGCGTAGCACTGCGCGGACAGAACCTGATCACCGCGACCGCACATGCGAAAGTGCTCAACTTCGCCAGCAACATCGCGTCACTGGCGGTATTCATCATCGGCGGCAAGGTGATGTGGGCGGCAGGTGCGACGATGATCGTCGGCCAGGTGATCGGCGCCTGGTGCGGCGCGCATGCGGTGGTACGCGGCGGCACACGGCTGATACGGCCGATGATCGTTACCGTGTGCGTGGTGATGCTGGGGAAGTATCTTTGGCAGAAGGGGTTGCTGCCGTTTTGACTTCTCGTGAATGCGGCGCGACGAGATAAAACGCACCGCGCGATACCGATAGGCGGCAGCATGGCCGTTTTTGTCCGCATCCTGTCCGCCGCGCGCATTTCGCCGCGCGCTGCTCCTGCTTAACATGCCTTCAAGATAAAACGATCGCGAAGGAGCAATCATGTTGAGCGTAGGCATACTGGTGTTCGACGAGGTCGAGGTACTCGATTTTTCCGGCCCGTTTGAAGTGTTTTCCACGGCGACTCGGGTGCAGGCACGGCACGGCGGCGACAATCTCTGCCGCTGCTTCCTGATCGCGCAGCGGATGCAGCCGGTTCGCGCCCGTGGCGGCATGAAGGTGTTGCCGGATTGCGTGCTGCCGCCGCGCGGCGATATCGATATCCTGATCGTTCCCGGCGGCGACGTGTCGGCGACGATGCGCAGCGCCGAAGTGATCGACTGGCTGCGCACCAGCGATGCGGCGGTGGCGGCATCGGTCTGTACCGGCGCCTTCCTGCTGGCCGAAGCCGGACTGCTCGACGGCCTGGCAGCGACCACGCACTGGGAAGACCGCGACGAACTGCAGGCGCGCTTCCCAAAGGTGCGGGTAGAGGCCGGCGCATCGTGGATCGATTGCGATAAAGTTGTTACCTCCGCCGGCATTTCAGCCGGCATCGACATGAGCCTGCACCTGATCGAACGCATCGCCGGACGCGATCTCGCGCTGGCAACCGCAAAACAAATGGAATACTCCTGGAACCCGCATGGAACAATCGTCCCCGACACCGCCGCTTCCCGTCTATTTCTTGCTGCGTGAACGCACGCTGGCGCTCGACCTGATTGGGCCGGCGGAGGTGCTGCGCTATGCCAACCGTGTTGCGGAAAAGGACGGGGCACCGCCGTTGTTTGCCTTGCGCTACATCAGCGCGGAAGCGCGCATCGATACCTCGATCGGCCTCGACCTGTGCGGCTTCAGCGCATTGCCCGACCATCTGCCGCAGGATGCAATGCTGATGCTGATCGGTTGCGCCGGCACGGACGACGACTTCAGCAGCGCATGCGCGCAGCAGGCGGTCGAGTGGCTGCGGCGGCATGTGACGCCCGAACACCGACTGGTCGGCATCTGCACCGGCGCGCTGCTGGCCGGACATGCGGGCTTGCTGGACGGGCGACAGTGCACAACGCATCACAGCCACTGCGACAGCCTGCGCCGCATCGCACCGCAAGCGCAGGTGCTGGAAAACCGCATCTTCGTCGAGGATGGCCGCACCTACACCAGCGCCGGCGTCACGGCCGGCATCGACCTCGCGCTGCATCTGGTGGCGCAGGTCGCGGGCCATCGTTTCGCCGCCGCCGTCGCGCGCACGATGGTGATCTACCTGCGGCGCTCCGGCGCCGATCCGCAACTGTCGCCATGGATGGCCTACCGCAACCACATTCATCCGGCCGTGCACCGCGTGCAGGATGCGATCATCGGCGATCCCGCGCGAGACTGGAGCGTGGTGCAGCTCGCAGACATCGCCTGCACCAGCGAACGCCATCTGACCCGTCTGTTCCGCGAACATGCGGGCACTGGCATTGTCGACTATCTGCAGCGTATCCGCGTTGCGCTGGCGCGCGAGTTACTCACGCAGTCCGAACTCGATATCGAGCGCGTCGCGGAGCGGGCCGGCTTCAATTCGAGCCGCCAGTTGCGCCGGGTATGGAGCAAATTCGAAAGCCTGCCGCCGAGCCGGTTCCGCGGCGCGGACATGGACGAAAACATGGCGAACCTGCACTGACGAGGGAGAAACAACATGCTGCAATTGAGACCCAGCTGCGAATGCTGCGACAAAGACCTGCCGCCGGAATCGACCGACGCGCGCATCTGCACCTTCGAATGCACGTTTTGCGCGAACTGCGCGGATACGAAATTGAAGGGTGTCTGCCCGAACTGCGGCGGCGAATTGTTGGCACGGCCGCGGCGACCGGCGGACAAGCTGGCCAGATATCCGGCCTCGACGGAGCGGGTGCTGAAGGCCGACGGTTGCGGGAAGGAGGCTTGAGACAGACGTGCGAAGTGCCATGCAAGCAAAGTGATTGACGCCTTCCGACGGGTTCCTTCGCTTTGGCAGGGAAAGCATGGGACCGGGGTAGCGCAGTGCCTGCGTCTGCGATAACAACCTAACTACCGTCTCCCCGGCCACAGGGAAGGGGCAGACGCAGACTCGAAAAAGCAAGAGCAGTCTGTATCCTGCCATTCTCTTCACCATCGAAGCCAGGCGAACACGCCATTGATCAAAAACAAAACATGCGTTTCGGAAAAAGTTAATGTAATTCGGCAAATTGGCAGTTTACCGCCCGTCTGACCGCCTTTCCTCGCCCGTTTCCTGCACGACCTCGCGTCACCAGATCCGGCTGAGCGCTGCAAAGAACCGAATACAACCAATAACAAGGAGACACGCATGTCCACATTCCATGGCCGCCGGCTGGCAGCCACCCTGGTATTCATCAGCATGCCGCTGGCCGCGCTGGCCGATGGCGTCAGCGTCCGATTCGATTTGTCCGACCCGGCCGCAAGCCCGTTCCCGAGCAACCGTTTCACTGTAATCGACTGGTCGCAGAACACCGATCGCCGCATCAACCTGCCGAAGCCGAACTGCGCGCAACGCCCGAGCGATTGCGCCGACATCGACGTGCTGAACACGCTGGACGGTTTCTCCACGCAGCCGCGCATCACGGTGCCGTTCACCGGCGATATCGACGTCAACAGCGTCAACAGCAACACTGTCTTCCTGTACAACCTTGGCGACAACCGGACCTTCGCCGATGCGGGACAGAAAGTCGGCATCAACCAGATTCTGTGGGACCCTGCCAGCAAGACGCTGGTGTTCCAGCCCGATGCGCTGCTCAATGAGCATTCGCGCTATGCGCTGGTGGTCACCGACGGCGTGCGCGACGCGACCGGCAAGCCGATCAAGTCGGGCGGCTTCGGCAACGTGTTCGGCGTGGGCCAGGATCGCGACACCAGCGATTACCGCCGCGAGCTGCGCGACGCGATGCGCGTGCCTTACTTCGGCACGCACCATGTGGTCGCCGGCAGCCTGTTTACCACGCAGAGCATCAGCGCCGACCTGTACAAGATCATGCGGCAGATCAAGCAGTCGACGCCGGCGCCGGCCAGCTTCATGGTGGGCAGCAGCGCCGGCGGCACGGTGCGCGCGGCCTTTCCCGTGACAGGCATCACAGGCATCGAGTTCAAGCGGCAAACCGGCACCGCGCCGAGCTTCACCCCGTCGCCGCTGCCACTGGCGGCGCTGCAGGTGGTGCCGGGCGCGGTCGGGCAGATCGCCTACGGCAGTTTCAACTCGCCCGACTATGAGACAGCGGCCAAGTACATACCGGCCACCGGCACGCTCAGCGGCCAGCCGCAGCCGCAAGGCAGCAATCCGTTGATGTTCCAGTTGTTCGTGCCGGCGGGCGCGAAGCCGGCCGGCGGCTGGCCGGTGGCGATCTTCGGCCACGGTTTCACTGACAGCATGTATGGCGCGCCATGGACGGTCGCGTCGGTGCTCGCATCACGCGGCATCGCGACGCTGTCGATCAACGTGGTCGGCCATGGCGGCGGCGCGCTCGGCACGCTGACGGTGCAGCGCACGGCCGGCGCCCCGGTGACAATCAACGCCGGCGGACGCGGCTTCGACCAGGACGGCAACGGCGTAATCGACTCGACCGAAGGCGTCAACACCGCGCCGCCGCGCACCGTGCTCGGCAACCGCGACGGCCTGCGCCAGACCACGATCGACCTGATGCAACTGGTGCGCGAAGTGCAGGTCGGCATGGATATCGACGGCGACGGCAGCGCCGATCTGAATGCTCAGCGCATCTACTATGCGGGCCAGTCCTTCGGCGGCATTTACGGCGCGATCCTGCTTGGCATCGAACCTGACATCAAGGCCGGCGTGATGAACGTCGCCGGCGGTTCGATCGTCGAAGTCGCGCGCCTCGGCGTATTCCGTCCGCTGACCGGCATCTCGCTGGCGACGCGCATGCCGTCGCTGATCAATGTGCAGGATCCGAGCGGCATCGCATTCAACGAGAACATGCCGCTGCGCAATCTGCCGCCGGTGATCAACAACGTGCCGGGCGCGATGGACATCGCGAAGGTGCTGGACTGGTCGCAGTGGGCGCAGCAGGCCGGCAATCCGGTTGCGTATGCGCCGTTCATCCGCAAGCAGCCGCTGCCCGGCAACACCGGCAAGCCGGTGCTGTTCCAGTTCGCCCGCGGCGACGGCACCGTGCCGAACCCGACCGCGACCGCGATCCTGCGCGCCGGCGATCTCGCCGCCGATGCCACACTGTTCCGCAACGACCTTGCGTATGCAGCCAATCCGGCGGTGCCGAAGAATCCGCACACTTTCCTGACCAATATCGCAATCCCGGCTGCGGCACCGTATGCGGTCGGCGCACAGCAGCAGATCGCGGTGTTCCTCGCGACGAACGGCGCGACGGTGATCGACCCGGATGGCGTCGGCCTGTTGTTCGAAGTGCCGGTGAACCCGCCGCTGCCGGAGACGCTGGGCTACATTCCATAAGCGGCGAGCGGGAAATGGAAAAGGGCGCGATGGTATCGCGCCCTTTTTATTGGCCTGCCCGGAATAAGGCTTTACCGAACGGGATTCAACAATGCCGGCTGACCGAATTCAACCAGTTGGCTCTTCGATTTTTCAAAATAAGATCGCCAAAAGGTGGCCAATGCCTGCATGGTCTTGGGATCACGATAACGCTTCGCCTTGCCAGCATCGCTGGACAGCAGGCCCGCTCCAATCACATATACACGTGCGCCATTAAAATCGGCGAGCATTTGATTTTCGTCGACGACTTTCATTTCCTTGACGGGATCGATTTCTCGTACAGCCCTTCCCCTGTCGCTGTAAAAACTGGACATCGATGAATTTTCCAGCATGTCTGAAACGATGAGGACGACTTTGTTGCGAGCAGTCGATTCACGGACTTTCGATGAAATTGCCTTGATGCTGGCCAGCACATCGGATTTTGCGATATCGCTGCTCGTGCCCTCGAATGCAGCACGCAACGCACTCCCGATGACTTGCGCCGCCTGCCGGGGCTGCTGCACGATGCACTGATCGAATTTTGCGAGCACCGGCTTGGAGATATCATTGCGCTGCTCCGTATCCAACACGGCATCCAGCTTGCCGGACACCTTGACTTCCATATAGTGTCCTTGTGTGTAGGCCGAGAATGTCATCACCGAGAAGCCGTTATTCGGCCGGATGAATGGTTTGATATTGTCTGCCGCCAGTTGCTTCAACCTGACATCCAGCGGTGTTGTCTGGTCGATGGCCACAAAGATTTCGGTGTCCAGCGGACCGGCATTGGGCGGCAACCTCTTGTCGTCATGGCAGACCGGAAGGGCATTTAACTGACTGGCAAGTGCGGCCCCGGAAAGCATCAAGCCCGCAAGGAATGCAAACAGCTTCACAAGAGATCCTCCAGTTCCGCATCGCGCTCGCGGTTCTTGCGTTCCGCTTCTTCCTTGCGAACTTTTAGTGCGGCACGCACTTCCGCATCCAGCGTGTCGGGCAACGTGTCCAATAGCGCCTTCTTGGCTTCCTTGTCGGTCAGAGCATCAAGCTGCTCGATCACTTTCTCGACCGTGGAAAGACTTTCTTGCGGGGTTACCGCGGGCTTGTACGCCGCCGGGGCAGCAATCGCCGAAAGGCTGTGGGCGGCTTTTTCCGCCGCATGTTTCCGCTCGTTGTTACGGTCTTTCGCTTCCTCTTCACGCGACTCTTGCATGAAGTCGAGAAACGTCTTGTGCAGGTGCTGGCCGGTTGTGCCGCCAACGGAATTCCTGTCCATCATTTTTTGCTGCAGGTTTTCCAGCTTGCTTTGGGCGACGTCGGCGATTTCCCGATAATGCTCACGCACGTCGGCATAGGTAGCGTAGCGGCCTTTTCCAATTGCCCGAAATGCCTCGACACTGTTTTTACCGGCAAAGCCCCAGCGATACCCGAAGATCACACCCAGCAGCTGCAGGAACATGAACACGAAGGCAAGCACGATGAACGTGCCCCAGCCGCCATGACGGTCGATATTGGCTTCATCCCTGATCGCCTTGTCGTCCGCCTCCTTGTTTGCGTTGAGATCTGCGTCCGGCAGGTTCTTGCTGTCGGTGGCCGACATGTCCAGGCCATCCAGACCCGCGTTCTGAGAGGAAGCGGACTGGTTGAGCTGCCCGGTCACTTCTTGTTGCAGTTGTTTTTCCAGGACTTGGCCGCGTACATAGGTGGCAAATCCTGCAATGATCAATACGAAAACAAGCGTGGCGATGGAAATCACGTAACCCGGATGTATGCCGACGCGATTGGCCAACTGTGCGTAGTTCGGCTGGTCATCATCCAGTGTCTGCGGTCGGGCAAGCGGCACAATCCCCGTTGTGATCTTGTGACGGCGGTTATCTTCGACCCATTCGCGTCGCGCATTCTTGATCTGGCCGGATTTGTACAGCTCGTGGCCGGCAAAATGGGTAAAGGCGACCAGAATCACCGAAATCAAAAAGGCGATCCCGTAAGCGCCGGTTTGCTGCAGGTTTTCACTTGCCCCGGGCAGCGTGTACCCGGCCAATACATAACTGAAACCCATGGCTTCGACAAACACCATTGCAATGGTAAGCAGCCAGATCCATTTGGGCGTTTCGCTGCGTCCAATATCCCCGGCCTTTGTGAGATAGGTGATCTTTTCGTTGAAATCATGTTCATCCTGAATCCGGATGAATTTCTTGTAGTCGCGGCATAGCGTGCGCTCCGCCTTGTACCACCCGGAATTGGATGAATCCATGTTGCCATCCTTGGACAGGCGCGCAATTCTTCCGCTCAGCGGGAAGCTGTACCAGGTGTTATGCCACCACCATTTTATTTTTTCCCACAATGTCGCTATCGTTACCAGTGCCAGCATGACGCTGACAATGCTCCACGCCGCCGCAGGGTAGGCTGCAAAAAATTCTTTCATAAGGCTCTTCCTTTTTAGTGTTGGATTCTGGTGGGCCTGAAATCGGCAACGTAGGGCTGATTGTTGTGCAGGTAAATGAGCTTGCCCGCTTTGGCCGCGGATGCGCCGTTATCGGCGAACAGGATATCCACGCATGTCAAACCGGAATTCCCTTCGATGAACATCCGATACAAGACACCATTACTGCCCCTGTAAGTATTCACCTCTGGTGTCGTCGATATGGTGGGTACCGGATTACGATTGACGGAAGGATTGTAGTTCGCGTACACCTTGAATTCCGGCAATCGTGCGACGGCCGCGTCATCCCGCAACACGGATATCTTGTTAATGATGACCTGATGTCCATTGACATTGTCGGTCCAGGTTTTCCCATACAGCCCAGGGAGGTATTCACTGGTCTCGTACTGTTTCCCGTCGCGCAGTGCCTTGACGGCGCCGGAAACGCGGGGACGGTCTTGTGAACAATCGCGGAGAACAGCCGGTTCGTCCGCATATGCAGGACTGAGCAGCGAAAACCATGATTTATGGGCCTCCACTTTGCCCACGTTGGCCAAGGCAACAGCTTGGCCGAGAGGCTGGCCGCCAAAGTCAATGAACCCTGTCTTGTTAGAGGTTTTCGCGGCCGGCGACGCCGTTGCCACAGCGCTTGGCGCCGAACGGGATGCGGCATGGGTCTTGGCATGCCCCTTGGTAGATGCAGTGATCTTTGCTGCCGTTTTTTCACCGGCTGTCCCCGATGGAACAGACACGACAGCCATGTCCCTCCGTGCCCCGGCATCCGCAGGACGATAGTATTCGTACTTTGGCTTGCGCGCGTTCAGGTATTTTCGAAGATTTGCGTCATCCGACAGTTCAACGAACTCGACGCGGCGATTTCGGGCACGCCCTTCTTCCGTGCTGTTATCGGTGATTGGATAACTTTCTCCCGCGCCCTGGAAATACAATGAATCCAGGGAGATGCCATGCTCGGAAAGGAATTTCGCAACAGCCTTTGCCCGCCGCTCCGACAGCTCTGCATTGAACCTTGATGAGCCGGTATCGTCGGTGTGCCCGACCAGCAAAAGCTTCCGGTTTACGATTTGCCGGATATAGTCTTCCCGGACTTTCTTGTCCGCGATGCCCTCTGCGGTTTTTCTCGCATTGTAGCTGTCGGCAATAGCGGCAAAGTACTGCTGCGCACGTGCCGTCAACTTGTCCGAGCCTGATTCGAAATGCCCGCCCTCGGGCGTGTGGTCTTGTATCGAAACGACACTGCCGATCGCCGTTTTCTTTATGTCCTCGGCATTCGGGCTGGCGTTGAGCGTAGCATCCTCCACTATGGCGCCTTGGCTGTCCACAGTAGCAAACGACATGTCCAGGTTGTACTGCTTCGCCACCTTGGCGAGCTCGCAGCGCCGCTTGTCCATATCGGAGCCGATTAATCCGCCGACGAGTCCACCGATTCCTGCGCCGACAAATTTGCCGGAACGGTGATCCATTTGATGCCCGACTACCGCGCCTAATAGAGCCCCAACCGCAATACCTACGTTCCGGGAATTGTTTGAACAAGGATCATCACTATTGAAAGTCTCTTTAAACGAAGGCTGCCCGCTATTCGGATCAACCGCGCATCCGTTGACAAGAAGGCTGCACGCTAACGCTATGGAGATTTTTGGTATTGAGGAATGCGCTTTGGATTTAGAGCCTATCCCAGTAGGCCGAGGATTCGCCAAGTGATGATGCCGCAGGCCAG
>CBIHNU010000009.1:0-145273 GCA_966211585.1 uncultured Noviherbaspirillum sp.
AACACTTCGGCATGCCGTTCGACCGCAACCCGGACGGCACGATTTACCAGCGTCCTTTCGGTGGCCATACCGCCAACTTTGGCGAAAAGCCGGTGCAGCGCGCCTGTGCCGCCGCCGACCGTACCGGCCACGCATTGCTACATACGTTGTATCAACGCAATGTGCGCGCCAAGACCCACTTCTTCGTCGAATGGATGGCGATCGACCTGGTTCGCGATGCGGACGGCGATGTATTGGGCGTGGTCGCGCTGGAAATGGAAACCGGCGACGTGATGATTCTCGAAGCCAAGACCACGATGTTCGCCACTGGCGGAGCGGGGCGCATCTTTGCTGCATCGACCAACGCGTTCATCAACACTGGCGACGGCATCGGTATGGCTGCGCGCTCCGGACTGCCGATCCAGGACATGGAATTCTGGCAGTTCCACCCGACCGGCGTGTCCGGTGCCGGCGTGCTAATTACCGAAGGTGTGCGCGGTGAGGGCGGCATCCTGATCAATAGCAACGGCGAACGTTTCATGGAGCGCTATGCGCCCACGTTGAAGGATCTGGCGCCGCGCGACTTCGTATCGCGCTCGATGGATCAGGAAATCAAGGAGGGCCGCGGCTGCGGCCCGAACAAGGATCACGTGCTGCTGGATCTGCGCCACATCGGCGCCGATACCATCAAGAAGCGTCTGCCGTCGATTCTCGAAATTGGCCACAAGTTCGCCAACGTCGATGCGACCAGGGAACCGATCCCGGTCGTGCCGACGATTCACTACCAGATGGGCGGCATTCCGACCAACATCCATGGGCAGGTTGTTGCGCCGAAGAACGGCAATCCGAACGAAGTGGTCAATGGCATGTATGCGATCGGCGAATGCTCGTGTGTGTCAGTGCACGGCGCGAACCGCCTCGGCACCAACTCGCTGCTGGACCTCGTGGTGTTTGGCCGCGCAGCCGGCAACCACATCGTTGCCAGCAATTTGCAGGCGAAAAGCCACAAGCCGCTGCCGGCAGATGCGGCCGAGCTCGCTCTTTCTCGCCTGGCGCATCTGGAGACGAGCACCGGCTCCGAGCGCGTGCAGGACGTCGCCAATGCGATCCGCTCGACCATGCAGCAATATTGCGGCGTGTTCCGCACCGACGAGCTGCTGCAAGCCGGCTACAACAAGATCATGGAGCTGGACGAGCGGCGCAAGCATGTGTCGTTCAAGGACAAATCGAAGGTCTTCAACACGGCGCGCGTTGAAGCGCTGGAACTCGACAATCTCATTGAGACTGCCAAGGCAACCATTGTGTCGGCTGTAGCGCGCAAGGAATCGCGCGGCGCGCATGCGCATCGCGATTACGAGAAGCGCGACGACGACAACTGGATGAAGCACACGCTGTGGTTTTCCGAAGGCAATCGCCTCGACTACAAGCCGGTCCAGACCAAGCCGTTGACAGTGGAAACCTTCAAGCCCAAGGCACGTACTTTTTAAGGTAAGAACATGGCACGTACTCTCAAATTTCAAATCTACCGCTACGATCCGGACAAGGACGAGAAACCGTATATGCAGGACCTGACGGTCGAACTGAAGGATACGGACAAGATGCTGCTCGACGCCCTGCAGCGCATCAAGGCCGACGTCGACGATTCGCTCGCGCTGCGCCGCTCCTGCCGCGAAGGCGTTTGCGGCTCCGACGCGATGAACATCAACGGCAAGAACGGCCTGGCCTGCACCACCAACCTGAACGAGCTGACCGAGCCGATCGTGCTGCGTCCGCTGCCCGGCCTACCGGTGATCCGCGACCTGATCGTGGACATGACGCAGTTCTTCAAGCAATACCACTCGATCAAGCCGTATCTGATCAACGATACGATTCCGCCGGAGAAGGAGCGTCTGCAGACGCCGGCCGAGCGCGAGGAACTGGATGGTCTTTACGAGTGCATCCTGTGCGCATGCTGCTCGACGTCGTGCCCATCGTTCTGGTGGAACCCGGACAAGTTCGTCGGTCCGGCCGGCTTGTTGCAGGCTTATCGCTTCATTGCGGACAGCCGCGACGAAGCGACCAGCGAACGCCTGGACAACCTGGAAGATCCGTACCGCCTGTTCCGATGCCATAGCATCATGAACTGCGTCGATGTCTGTCCGAAAGGATTGAATCCGACGCGGGCAATCGGCAAGATCAAGGAACTGATGGTGCGTCGCGCCGTGTAATTGTCCGGCGAGGCGAACGCCTGTTTCGCCTCGCCTTATTCCATCTGCGTTCCATGTGTGATGAGTCGGAATGCAGATGAAATAAGCAACGGAAACTTATGTCCATCCTCCATCAAGCCGATCCGCTAAAGCGTGCCCGCCTGCGCTGGCGTTCACGTCGCGGGCTGCTGGAAAACGATCTGATTGTCACGCGTTTTCTCGACTCGTACGAAGCCGAGCTGACCGATGAAGAAGTCGACGCGTTTTCGCGTCTGATGGAATTGGCGGACAATGAACTGATGGATTTGTTGTTGGCGCGCAAGGAACCGGTCGGCGACGTGGACATGCCCCATGTACATGCATTGCTGGCAAGGCTGCGCAGCGCTTGATGCAAGCACTGTTTCGTTTGTATTTTTCGCTTTTTATCCCTATCGACTCACCCCTCCTTACTTGAAGGAAGAGCCATGACCAACTCTGAAACAAAAGCAACCTTGTCGTTCTCCGATGGTTCCCCGTCGCTGGACCTTCCGATCTACAAAGGGACCGTCGGCCCGGACGTGGTCGATATCCGCAAGCTGTACGGCGCCACCGGCAAATTCACCTATGACCCCGGTTTCATGTCGACCGCTGCCTGCAACTCGTCGATCACCTACATCGACGGCGACAAGGGCGAGCTGTTGTACCGCGGCTATCCGATCGAGCAGCTTGCAGTCAATTGCGACTTTCTGGAAACCTGCTACCTGCTGCTAAACGGCGAACTGCCGAATGCGACGCAGAAAAAAACCTTCGTCGATACCGTGACCAAGCATACGATGGTGCACGAGCAGATGCAATTCTTCTTCCGCGGCTTCCGCCGCGATGCGCATCCGATGTCGGTGCTGGTCGGCACGGTTGGCGCGCTGGCATCGTTCTATCACGACTCGCTCGATATCAACGACCCGCATCACCGCGAGGTGTCCGCGATTCGCCTGATCGCGAAGATGCCGACGCTGGTCGCGATGGCATACAAGTATTCGGTCGGCCAACCGTTCGTCTATCCGCGCAATGATCTGTCGTACAGCGCAAACTTCATGCGCATGATGTTCGGCACGCCGTGCGAGGAATACAAGGTCAACGACGTGCTGGTGCGCGCGCTCGACCGCATCCTGATTCTGCACGCCGACCATGAGCAGAATGCGTCGACATCGACCGTGCGTTTGTCCGGCTCGTCGGGTGCCAATCCGTTCGCCTGTATCGCAGCCGGCATCGCCTGCTTGTGGGGACCGGCCCACGGCGGTGCGAACGAAGCAGCGCTCAACATGCTCAAGGAAATCGGCTCGGTCGACAAGATCGGCGAGTTCGTCAAGCAGGTGAAGGACAAGAGCTCCGGCGTCAAGCTGATGGGCTTCGGTCATCGCGTGTACAAGAACTACGATCCGCGTGCGAAGCTGATGCGCGAAACCTGCTATGAAGTGCTGAACGAGCTTGGCCTGGAAAATGATCCGTTGTTCAAGCTGGCGATGGCTCTGGAAAAAGTGGCGCTGGAAGACGACTATTTCGTGTCCCGCAAGCTGTATCCGAACGTCGACTTCTACTCCGGCATCGTGCAGTCGGCGCTCGGCATTCCGGTCTCTCTGTTTACCGGAATCTTTGCAATGGCACGTACCGTCGGCTGGATTGCGCAATGGAACGAAATGATTTCCGATCCCGAGCAGAAAATCGGTCGCCCACGCCAGTTGTACGTCGGCGCGCCGAAACGTGACGTGCCTGTAATGGCCAAGCGTGGCTGATTGACTACGATCAGCATGAAAAGCGAGCCCGCGTGGCTCGCTTTTTTATTGACCGAAGCAATTGTGCTATTCTAGCGGCTCCATAAATATATGGAACCACCTCAGGTCACGTAGCCCTTCCCCCACAACTTGATGTGCGATCCGCTAACCGGTCAGGCCGTGTCGCGGAAGGTTAAATTAACCCGCTAATCTCGCGAAACGCGAAGAAAGGTGAGCAAAATGATGCAGCAGTCCCTCTCCAACTCATATTTGTTTGGAGGCAACGCTCCGTACGTGGAAGAACTGTACGAAGCCTACCTCAACAATCCCGGCTCCGTTCCTGATAACTGGCGCGCGTATTTCGACGCGATGCAGCATGTTCCTGCCGTCGATGGCTCCAGCAAACCGGACGTTGCCCATGCACCCGTGATCGCTTCCTTTGCCGAACGTGCAAAGCAGGGGCCGATGCGTACCGTGATCGCATCGCAAGACGTCGAGATGGGCCGCAAGCGCGTCGCCGCGACCCAATTGATCGCCGCCTATCGCGTGCTTGGCAACCGCTGGGCGAACCTCGATCCGCTGCAGCGCCAAGAGCGCCCGAATTTTCCCGAGCTGGAGCCGGCATTCTACGGTTTTTCCGATGCCGACATGGACATCGTGTTCAATATCAGCAATACCTATTTCGGCCCTGAAAACGCGTCATTGCGCGACCTGCTGCAGGCGCTACGCGACACATATTGCCGCTCGATTGGCGCTGAATTCATGTATGTGAGCGATCCGGCCCAGAAACGCTGGATTCAGGAGCGGCTAGAATCGTCACGCTCGACCCCGAATTTCAGTGTGGAGAAGAAAAAGCACATTCTTGATCGCCTGACCGCAGCAGAAGGGCTTGAGCGCTACCTGCATACCCGTTATGTCGGTCAGAAGCGCTTTTCGCTCGAAGGCGGAGAGAGCTTCATTACATCGCTGGACGAAACCATTCAGCGTGCCGGCGAAAAAGGTGTTCAGGAAATCGTGATCGGCATGGCGCATCGTGGTCGCCTGAACGTGCTGGTCAACATTCTCGGCAAGATGCCGAACGACCTGTTTGCAGAATTCGAAGGCAAGCATGCGGACGACCTGCCTGCCGGTGACGTCAAATATCACCAGGGCTTCTCGTCCGACATCTCCACGCCGGGCGGTCCGGTTCACCTGTCGCTCGCATTCAACCCGTCGCACCTCGAAATCGTCAATCCAGTGGTCGAGGGCTCGGTCAAGGCACGTATGGAGCGCCGCGGCGACAAGGATGGCTCGCAGGTGATGCCGATTCTGGTGCACGGCGACGCCGCATTCGCAGGCCAGGGTGTTGTGATGGAAACCCTGAACCTTGCACAAACCCGTGGTTACGGCACTGGCGGTACTGTCCATATCGTGATCAACAACCAGATCGGTTTCACCACTTCCGATCCGCGCGATTCGCGTTCGACGCTGTATTGCTCCGATGTGGTGAAGATGATCGAGGCGCCGGTGCTGCACGTAAACGGCGACGACCCGGAGGCTGTGGTGCTCGCGACCCAGATTGCACTCGACTACCGCCTCGAGTTCAAGAAGGACATCGTGGTAGACATCGTCTGCTTCCGCAAGCTGGGGCACAACGAACAAGACACGCCGGCGCTCACCCAGCCGTTGATGTACAAGAAAATCGGCCAGCATCCCGGCACCCGCAAGCTGTATGCAGACAAGCTGGCTGCGCAAAACACGATTCCCGCCGATGGCGGCGACGCGATGGTAAAAGCCTTCCGCGATGCGATGGACGCTGGCAAGCATACGGTCGATCCGGTGATTTCGAATTTCAAGAGCAAGTATGCGGTCGACTGGATGCCGTTCCTCAACCGCAAGTGGACAGATGCGGCGGATACCGCGGTTCCGCTTGCGGAACTCAAGCGCCTCGCTGTGCGCATTACCGAGGTGCCGGAATCCCTGAAGGTGCATCCTCTGGTTGAAAAAGTGCTTGCCGACCGTGCCGCGATGGGCCGCGGCGAAATGAATCTCGACTGGGGCATGGGCGAACATCTGGCATATGCTTCGCTAGTGTCCTCCGGCTACGCGATACGCCTGACCGGTCAGGATGCCGGACGGGGCACTTTCGTGCACCGCCATGCGGTGCTGCACGACCAAAAACGCGAACGCTGGGATGCCGGTTCCTACATCCCGCTGCAGAATGTCTCCGAAAATCAGGCGCCGTTCACCGTCATCGACTCGGTGCTGTCGGAAGAAGCGGTGCTCGGCTTCGAGTACGGCTACTCCACTGCCGAGCCGAATACTCTGACAATCTGGGAAGCGCAATTCGGCGATTTCGCCAATGGTGCGCAAGTCGTCATCGACCAGTTCATCAGCTCCGGCGAAGTGAAATGGGGCCGTGCATCGGGTCTCGTGATGATGCTGCCGCACGGTTATGAAGGGCAGGGTCCGGAACACTCGTCCGCGCGCCTCGAACGCTATCTGCAGCTCTGTGCAGACAACAATATGCAAGTGGTTCAGCCGACTACCGCTGCGCAGATTTTCCACCTGCTGCGGCGCCAGATGATTCGTCTGTTCCGCAAGCCGCTGGTCATCATGACACCGAAATCGTTGTTGCGTAACAAGGATGCCGGTTCGCCATTGTCCGAACTCGCGAAGGGATCATTCCAGACGGTGATCGGCGAGGTCGACGACAAGATCGATCCGAAGAAGGTGAAGCGGGTGCTGGCCTGCTCCGGCAAGGTGTATTACGACCTGATGGCGGCGCGCAAGGAGCGCGGGCAGTCGGATACCGCGATCATCCGGGTGGAACAGCTGTATCCGTTCCCGCACAAGGCGTTCGCCGCCGAGCTGAAGCGATTCCCGAATTTCACCGAGCTGGTATGGACCCAGGACGAGCCGCAGAATCAGGGCCCGTGGTTCCAGATTCAGCACAACATTTTCGAGAACCTGGAAGAAGGCCAGAAGCTGGCCTATGCCGGACGCCCGGCCAGTGCATCGCCTGCGGTCGGTTACTACGACAAGCACTATGCACAGCAGAAGGCGCTGATCGATACGGCTTTTTCCAAGCTCAAAGGTTTTGTCCTGACGAAATAAAGACCCGACGGCGTGCTAGAAACTGGCGCGTCGAACGAACAACCCGAAACGGAGAGTTATATGGCTATTCTTGAAGTGAAAGTTCCGCAATTGTCGGAATCTGTCGCGGAAGCGACCCTGTTGCAGTGGCATAAAAAAGTAGGCGAAGCAGTTACCCGCGACGAAAATCTGATCGATATCGAAACCGACAAGGTGGTGCTCGAACTGCCGGCGCCTGGTTCCGGCGTGATTGTGGAACTTGTCAAAGGTGACGGCAGCACCGTGATTGCCGGCGAAGTGATTGCCAAGATCGATACCGAAGCTACTACAGGTGCAGTTGCCGCTCCGGCTGCTGCAGCGCCGGCGGCCGCTCCGGCTCCGGTTCCCGCTAAGGCCGCCGATCCTGTGACTGCTGCGATTTCCGCACTTGCTTCGAATGCGGCAAGTGGCGTCGCAATGCCTGCTGCAGCCAAGATGCTTGCCGAGAACAGCATGGCCGCCTCGCAAGTTGCCGGTACCGGCAAGGATGGCCGTGTTACCAAGGGTGATGTGATCAGTGCGCTGGAAAAGAAGCCAGCACCTGCGACCCAGGCGCCTGCGGCGGCGCCGAAGCCGTCGTTGCAACAGGTTGCTGCACCGATCAGCCTGAACCTCGCGAATCGTCCCGAAGAGCGCGTGCCGATGAGCCGTCTGCGCGCACGTATCGCCGAGCGCCTACTGCAGTCGCAAGCCACCAATGCAATCCTCACTACGTTCAATGAAGTGAACATGCAGCCGGTGATGGATCTGCGCAACAAGTACAAGGATAAATTTGAAAAGGAGCACGGCGTCAAGCTTGGCTTCATGTCCTTCTTCGTCAAGGCCGCTGTTGCCGCATTGAAGAAATACCCGGTCATCAATGCATCGGTTGACGGAAACGACATCGTTTATCACGGCTACTTTGACATCGGCATCGCAGTAGGCTCGCCGCGTGGCCTCGTCGTGCCGATCCTGCGTGATGCGGATCAGATGTCGATCGCCGACATCGAGAAAAAGATTGCCGAATTCGGCGTCAAGGCCAAGGACGGCAAACTGACGCTCGACGAACTCACCGGCGGCACCTTCTCGATCTCCAACGGCGGTGTGTTCGGCTCGATGCTGTCGACCCCCATCATCAACCCGCCGCAATCCGCAATTCTCGGCGTGCATGCAACCAAGGATCGTGCCGTCGTCGAAAATGGGCAGATCGTGATCCGTCCGATGAATTACCTGGCCATGTCTTACGACCACCGTATCATCGATGGCCGCGAAGCAGTACTCGGCCTGGTCGCAATGAAGGAAGCGCTTGAAGACCCGGCGCGTCTGTTGCTGGATCTGTAAGAGGGTATACGGAATGCATTCACGGAGCGGGGCAGCTTTCCCGCTCCGTGGAGGTTCCGCGTTCCGCAGCGAAATCGGTTACGAACAAGGTCAAGAATATGTCGAAAAAATTTGATGTGGTTGTCATTGGCGGCGGCCCCGGTGGTTACATAGCAGCCATTCGCGCTGCGCAATTGGGATTCAGCACAGCCTGTATCGATGAATGGAAAAATGTGAAGAACGGGCCGGCACCCGGCGGCACCTGTACTAATGTGGGGTGCATTCCCTCCAAGGCATTGCTGCAATCGTCCGAACACTATGAGCATGCCGGACACGCATTCGCGGAACACGGTATCGAAGTCAAGGGGCTGGGTTTGAACCTTGGCCAGATGCTGGCGCGCAAGGATACCGTGGTCAAGCAGAACAACGACGGCATTCTCTATCTGTTCAAGAAAAACAAGGTCACGTTCTTCCATGGCCGCGGCTCGTTCGTGAAAGCGGGCGCGGACGGCTATGAGATCAAGGTGACCGGCACATCGGAAGAGACGATTGTCGGCAAGCACATTATTGTTGCGACTGGTTCGAATCCGCGCGCATTGCCGAATGCGGCATTCGACGAAAAGCTGATCCTGTCGAATACCGGCGCGCTGGCAATCGACGGCGTGCCGAAGAAGCTGGGCGTGATTGGCGCCGGCGTCATCGGTCTGGAAATGGGCAGCGTGTGGCGCCGCCTGGGCTCTGAAGTGACGGTACTGGAAGCGCTACCTGCCTTTCTGGGGGCGGTCGACGAACAGATCGCGAAGGAAGCGCACAAGCTGTTTGCAAAGCAGGGCCTGGCAATCAGCCTCGGCGTGAAAATTGGTGCAATTACAGCCGGCAAGAAGGATGTCAGCGTCGAATACACGGACGACAAGGGCAATGCGCAAAAGGCAGTGTTCGACAAGCTGATTGTATCGATCGGCCGCGTTCCGAACACGATCGGCCTGAATGCGGAAGGTATCGGCCTCAAGCTGGATGAGCGTGGTTTCGTTGCGGTTGACGGCGATTGCAAGACCAATCTGCCAAACGTATGGGCCGTTGGCGACGTGGTGCGCGGCCCGATGCTGGCGCACAAGGCGGAAGAAGAGGGCGTCGCGGTTGCCGAACGGATTGCGGGTCAGCACGGACATGTGAACTTCAACACAATTCCCTGGGTCATATATACATCTCCGGAAATCGCGTGGGTTGGCAAAACCGAGCAGCAGCTCAAGGCGGAAGGCGTAGCTTACAAGGCCGGTACTTTTCCTTTCATGGCAAATGGTCGTGCCCGCGCGCTCGGCGACACTTCCGGCATGGTGAAGTTTTTGGCCGATGCAAAAACCGACGAGATTCTTGGCGTACATATCATCGGTCCGATGGCGTCCGAGCTGATTTCGGAAGCCGTGGTGGCAATGGAATTCCGTGCCTCTTCGGAAGACATCGCACGTATTTGCCATGCGCATCCGTCGTTGTCCGAAGCGACCAAGGAAGCCGCGCTTGCCGTAGATAAGCGTTCGCTCAATTTCTAGGAGTCCGTCATGCGCCACTTGATCCTGTTGCTGCCGCTAGCGCTTGCCGCCTGCGCCACGACGGGATTGAATGGCGGTGCCATTGCGATCGAAACCGTATCTCGGGGACAACCGCTGGCGGGTGCAAATTGCGTTGTGAGCAACAACGCCGGCAGCTGGAATGTGGTCACCCCCGGCAAAGTGGTGGTCGGAAGTGCGAATGGCGATTTGCATGTGGTTTGCAACAAGGACGGATATCGGACCTCGGAAATGATTTTCAGACCCGCGGGTCCGTTTGGATCGAGCCTTGGCCTTGGCGCCGGCGGTGGAGGCGGACATGTCGGCGTTGGTGTCGGATTGAGTGTTCCGATCACTCTTGGAGGCGGCGCTTATCCGTCGCGGATTACCGTCGACATGAATCCTCAATAATGCGCGTTTCGTCGAATTCGCGGGCGAGCCTGTCTCGCCCATTTTTTTGGGTATTTGAAAAAGTGGGAATGCATAGGGGCGGGCGAATTGTGCGTGGCATCTGCGTACCCATATTGCCTACTTGGCCGGTCCACAGAAACGATGCGGCGGAGTCAACACAAATATAACGATATGAATGTAAGGGAGTTCTACGAACATGCGCTGGCTCAGCGCGGTTTTCATTCGGACGAAGCGCAGCTGCGAGCGGTAGAACGTTTGCAACAGGCCTACGAAGAATGGATCGCGTACAAGTCGCATCGTGCCAGCCGGTTGAAAAGGTTGATTAGCCGGCCGGATGTCCCGCGCGGTGTCTACATGTGGGGCGGTGTCGGACGAGGCAAGTCGTTTTTGATGGACAGCTTCTACTCTGTCGTTCCGGTCGTGCGCAAGACTCGCCTGCATTTTCACGAATTCATGCGCGGTGTGCATCGGCAGCTCGATGATCTGAAGGGCGTGGCCGATCCTCTCGACGAGGTTGCGCGCCGTATTGCCAGGAAATACCGGTTGATCTGTTTCGATGAATTCCATGTGTCCGATATTGCGGACGCGATGATCCTGTATAACCTGTTGAGAGCGTTGTTCGATCACGATGTATCGTTCGTCATGACATCGAACTACATGCCGGATTTGCTCTATCCGGACGGCTTGCATCGGGATCGGATATTGCCGGCGATTGCCTTATTGAAAGAGCGGCTGGATGTGATGAATGTTGATGCGGGCCTGGACTATCGAAAGCGGGCTTTGCAGCAGGTTGATGTTTACCATACGCCATTGGGAGCGGCTGCAGATCATGCAATGCGTAACGCTTTTGCGAATATTGCCGAAACGGCGGACGAGGATCCACGCATTCACATTGAGGCGCGAGAGATCAAATCCTTGCGTCATGCCGGCGGCGTCGTTTGGTTCGACTTCGCGACGCTATGTGGCGGACCGCGATCGCAAAACGATTATCTCGAGATCGCCAGCCGATTTCACACGGTATTCCTGTCCGGCGTACCGCGCATGTCGGCCGCGATGTCATCGGAGGCGCGCCGCTTTACCTGGCTAATTGACGTGTTGTATGACCATAACGTAAAACTGGTCATGTCGGCGGAAGTCGAGCCGGCCGAACTTTACACGGACGGCATGCTGGCCAACGAATTCCATCGTACCGTCTCTCGAATTATCGAGATGCAGTCGTATGAGTACATGCAAAGCGAACGGCGCAATGTCGCTGGTTCGATTGTTTGAAGCGGGTTTATTTAAAAAAACGGATGCCAGGATGAATTTTTCTCGCGCTTTACTGCAATGCATGGTGCGGCTGTTCTTGACGGTACTGGCCGCTTTTAGCCTTTCCGTCAGTGCGTTCACGCAGCCGGCAGGCGAGACTGCCGATACTTCAGTCGCCGAGCGATATCCATCCGGATCGATCAAATCGGTCGAAACCGCCGAACGCGCACTGACCGACGTCGGCAAGGAGCGCGAAGCAGTGAAAATGCGGTTCGCAGAGGACGAACGCGCATGCTATAACAGATTTTTTGTCGCGTCATGCCTTGAAGACGCAAAGGAACGGCGGCGCAGCGCATTGGAGCGGCTACGTAACATCGAGAATGAAGCCAACCTGTATGAACGTCAGGCGCGCGTGCAGGAGCGTGACAAGGCGCTTGTCGAAAAACGGGCGCAGGACGAGGCCGCACAGGCCGAAAGGCAACGCAATTCCAAAACCGAAACGGTGAAGCCGACGCCAGTTGCGCCGCTCAAGGAACCTGACCCGGACCAGGTCGACCGTGTTGCTCGTCATGAACGCAAGATGAAGCAACTGCAAGCGGAAGAGGCAGCCGACGCGCGTAAGCGCGCGGAAAATATTGCTGCGTATGAGAAGAAGGTAGAAGAGGCTAAGGAGCACAAAAAGGAAGTGGAAAGGAAGATGGCGGAAAAAGAGCAGGCGCGTCTGAATCGGCTGAATAACCCGCCTGAGACGAAATAATCACCGGCCCGATCAAGCGGAGGCAGGTGAATCTGCTTGATCGATATCGCTTGATAGCGTTGTGCGGTTCTAGACGGCCCGCCGCATTTTTTCCACGGTGTAGTTGCGCTGCTCCTTGGGCGGTTCGACAAGCTTGATTATCGCCAGCGTGCAGTTGTCGGCAGAGGTGCCGATCGCGCGCTCGCGGGCCTTGTTGATCAGCATTTCCGATGCCTGGCGCGGGGAATTCATTGCGACTGCGGCACCCAGTTCCGCGTCGGAAAAATAATGCCAGAGGCCGTCGGTGCACAGCAGGAACGCATCACCCGCCTTGAGCCTGTCCCTGCGGTGAACGGTTGCTGGTGGCAGATGCTCGCTCATTCCAAGAGCGGTGATCAGCACGTTTGCAAGATGATGTTTCAAGGCGTCTTCGCGCGACAATTTGCCCTGCGCGATCAAGCTTTCGATGTAGGAATGATCGATGGTCCGCTCCGCGCAATTCGGCCCTTCGAAACGGTATAGCCGTGAATCCCCGACATGGGTCCATACGGCGCTGCGTTCAGGTGTAATCACCAATACGACCATGGTGCTGTGCGGATGTTTTTCCGAGGAGATTGCGGTCAGCTTGATGATCGTGTGCGCATCATGCGCAATCGTGTCAAGCAGTTTTTCGACGGAGTCCGTCTGCGGGGAGAACAGTTCGAATGCCTGCCGGGCAGTCCGGATCACCTGTTCCGCGGCGAGTGCTCCCCCGCTGAGGCCGCCCATGCCATCCGCCAGAACCGCCATCACATAGCCGGGAGAGCGTGGTGCGGTAAGCAGCGCAACTCGATCCTGCTGTTCCTTACGATCCCCGATATGTTGTCCTGTACCTGCTTCGATTTTGTATTGGCTCATGATTCTGGGTAGATTACATTGCGTTGCCGCAGGGAATTATTGCATGTGAAAAAATGAGGTAGCCGACTTTTTGATATTTGTTACATTTCCCCTATGTCGCTATATCCGTCGTCTATCTTGTTGTTGAAATACGTCGACTGATTGCATAATGAAAACGGTTTTTTGAAAAAGCTTCAGATCGACAATCGGCATAATCCGTGAATTGCCGCAGTCAGGCGCGTTCCTTGCACTTCGGTCGTTCCGGAGTCAGATGAGATTAGTATTTCAGCCATTCGTATACGGCAGCGACTTTCACTTAAAATAGAGCATCAGCCTTCATCATAAAAATCATGATCCCCCCGGAAGACATCCAACGAAGAATCGTCGAGCTGGAAGTCGAGCACCGCGACCTTGATGCGGTCATCGACCTGCTGATCCGGGACGCGCGGCATGACGAGCTTCAATTACGTCGTCTCAAGAAGCGTAAGCTGCAGTTGAAGGATCATATAACATTGCTGAAAATGCAGCTTATTCCTGATGTCCCGGCCTGATCCACTTGCATTGGATAATGCCTCTCACGATTGCTGGCCGCTTTGATCGAGAACGCTGTTGTTTCCTCTTCACCCGACACGCATGACGCCGATGTAGATCGTTTGTTTGATGCGAACGGCCCCTTGGCCGGGGCGGTCGGCGGTTTTCGTCCCCGTCAGTCGCAGACGGAGATGGCAAAAGCGATTGCACGCACGATCGCGCAGCAACAGACGCTGATCGCCGAGGCTGGGACCGGGACCGGAAAGACCTTCGCCTATCTTGTGCCCGCATTGCTATGGGGAGGGAAAGTCATACTTTCCACCGGAACCAAGAATCTGCAGGATCAGCTTTATTTGCGCGATATCCCGACCGTGCGCAAGGCCTTGAGTACGCCTGTCTCGGTGGCTTTGCTGAAGGGGCGTGCCAATTATGTCTGCCACTACCACACCGAGCGAACCCTGCAGAATGGACGGCTGACGTCGAGAGAGGATGTCGGCTATCTGCGGGAGATTTCACGCTTTGTAAAGACGACGACGACGGGCGACAAGGCTGAACTGTCGAAGGTACCGGAGTCCGCGCCGGTCTGGAACCTGGTCACGTCAACGCGCGACACCTGCCTTGGTGCCGAATGCCAGTATCACCAGGATTGCTTCGTGATGAAAGCGCGCAAGGAAGCGCAGCAGGCCGATGTGGTGGTGGTCAATCATCATCTGTTTTTTGCCGATGTTGCATTGAAAGATACCGGCGTGGCGGAGCTTCTGCCGTCGGCGAACACCATCATATTCGACGAAGCCCACCAGCTGCCGGAAACCGCGACGCTGTTTTTTGGTGAAACGACATCGACCTCGCAAGTCCTCGAATTGTGCCGGGACGTGTTGGCCGAAGGATTGGCGCATGCGCGCGACGGTGCCGAATGGGCCAAAGTGGTGGCGCCGGTCGAGCGTGCAGCGCGCGACCTGCGCCTCGCTTTTCCGCAAGATATCGTTCGGTTGTCAATTCATCAGATCGCGTCGTCGAGTGCCTTTTTTCCTGCGCTTGAGAAGCTGAAGGAAGAAATGCAGGGTCTGATCGCCGTCCTGGAAACCCAGTCGGAGCGCGCCGAAACCATTGAGCAATGCCGGGCCCGGGCTATCGAATTGAATGACCGGCTGGAGGCATGGAATGCCTCCCCGCACGGTGCGACGAAACCGGAGGCCGGGCAGGAGCGGGTGTTCTGGGTTGAAGCATTTTCTTCGTCGCTGCAGCTGCATCAAACGCCCTTGTCGATCGCGCCGATCTTCAGCAAGCAGCGTGAAGGTTCGCCGCGTGCATGGATCTTCACTTCGGCCACCCTCGCGGTCAAAAACGATTTCAATCATTACGCTTCCCAGATGGGCCTGTGGAACGAACCGGCGCATTCCTGGCCCAGTCCGTTCGATTACGGTCGCCAAGGGTTGTTGTATGTTCCGGAAAATTTGCCGCAGCCGAACTCGCCCGATTACACCGATGCCGTCATCGATGCCGCACTGCCGATGCTGGAGGCGGCAGGCGGGCGCGCATTCCTGTTGTGCACGACGCTCAGGGCAGTCAATCGGGCCGCGGAGCGCCTGCGCGAAGAGTTCGCCAGCCGCAAGCTGCCGTTCCCGCTGATGGTGCAGGGGGAGGCGGGGCGTACCGAACTCCTGGATCGGTTTCGCGCTGCCGGAAATGCAATACTGATAGGAAGCCAGAGCTTCTGGGAAGGCGTCGATGTGCGTGGCGAAGCACTGTCGCTCGTCATCATCGACAAACTGCCGTTTTCGCCGCCCGATGATCCGGTGCTCGCCGCGCGCATCGAAGCGCTGGAAAAGAAGGGACTGAACGGTTTCATGCATCACCAGCTGCCGGCCGCGATCATCAATCTGAAGCAGGGTGCGGGTCGGCTGATTCGCGACGAAACCGATCGCGGCGTATTGATGATTTGCGATCCCCGACTGATCAGCAAGCCTTATGGCCGGCGTATCTGGCAAAGTCTGCCGCCGTTCGGGCGCACGCGCGACGCGGCTGTCGCACGCGCTTTCTTTTCGGCCGCGCCGTCGGGCGTTCCGGATATCCAGGAATCCTGAGAAATCGGGCCATTGGTATCGGCGACCACGGTCCGGTTCATCATGAAAAGCAAGATGATACTGGCTATACTGAGGCGGCAAGAATATTCACCAGGAAAATCCGCTGCACAATTCTTGCGGATCGGTAAAGGGGCGACATGGCTGAACCTGTGATTTCGTTGATGCCGGTGCGGGCAGGCGACCTGACCGTCGGCAAGCCGCTTCAACGCGCGGTCTATGATTGGCATGGAAAACTGTTGCTCGCAGCCGGGTTTGTGATCGAGAACCAGAGCCAGATCGACGGATTGATGGAGAATGGTTTCATCCAGGATGCCAGCTGGGACGTTATCCAAAGCCAGAAACCACCTTCAGCACCGCCAATGACCTCAATGAAAAAGGCAGGTCGCGCTTCCGAATCTCCAGAGGTGGACGAAGACGGTGACAAGGAAGTCATCGTCAACATGGAAGATGTGCGCTGGTTTGTCGGCGAAAACCTCTATCTGCAACTGACCGACAATCCGGGCTTGCGCTATACGGTGCGCCTTATCGGTTTCGTCAGGAACAAGACGGTTTTCGTCACGGCGCCGGCGATCGACGGCAAGTTCGAATTCATCCGCGACGGACAGATGTTCATCGTGCGCGCCTTCTCCGGCAAGAAGGCTTATGCATTCGTTGCAGCCGCAGTCAAGTCAGTACACTCTCCGCATCCCTACCTTCATCTGTCGTATCCGAAAGAGGTGCGATGTACGGTTGTGCGGCGAGGCGTCCGGGCGGCGGTAAAGATTATCGCAGCCGTTTCGCTGGCTCCCGAACGCACGGCCGGCGCTACGTTGACCGATCTCAGTATGGGCGGCGCTTCCGGAACTGCCAGGCAGGTGCTTGGAAAAAAAGGAGAGGAAGGGCAGATCAAGTTCAAGGTGCACGCAGCCGGTCAGGACGAGTACCTGAACCTGAAAACTGTGCTGCGCTCCATTGCACCTTCAGAGAGCGGGGACGGCTATCGGCATGGATTCGAGTTTCTCGACGTGGCCATCCATGAACGCCTGATTCTTTCGGCTTTCGTGCATCAGACGCTTGCCGAAGGCGAGTGAGCCGTCAGGGGCGGCTTCTGGCGCCGTCCCCCTTCCGAGTTGACCTTCAGCGTTGCGGCTGGATTACGACTTTACCGGTCACTTTGCGTGCCGCCATGTCGTTCAGGGCCTTCGGCGTATCAGCCAATGCGTAGCGGCCGGAGATATGCGGCTTGATCTTGCCTTCGGCCATCCAGCTCATCAGCTCGCGCATCGCCGCAAGGTTGGCCTTAGGTTCCCGCCGGGCGAATTCACCCCAGAATACGCCCACCAGGGATGCGCCCTTCAACAGCGGCAGATTGAGCGGCAGTTTCGGAATTTCGCCGTTGGCAAAGCCGATGACGAGATAACGTCCGCGCCATGCGATTGAACGAAATGCGGGCTCCGCATAGACGCCGCCCACCGGATCGTAAATCACGTCGGGGCCCTTGCCGTCGGTGGCTGTCTTGATCGCCTCGCGCAAATCCTGAGTGGAGTAGTTGATCGTGGCATCCGCGCCGTGGGCCTTGCAGACCTCCAGCTTTTCATCGGTAGACGCCGCTGCGATCACGCGTGCACCCAGTGCCTTGCCGATTTCGATCGCGGCCAGGCCGACGCCGCCGGCGGCTCCCAATACCAGCATGGTTTCCCCGGCTTTGAGCTGAGCGCGATCGACTACCGCGTGGTGTGATGTGCCGTAGGTTAGTGTTACTGCGGCGGCGGTATCGAAATCGAGGCCGGGCGGCATTGGCATGGCGATCTGGACGGGAACGGCGATTTGTTGGGCAAACGCGCCTTGGCTGACGAAGGCAAGTACCTTGTCGCCGGTCTTGAATTGAGTCACGCCTTCACCCACTGCGCGAACGATGCCGGCAAGCTCGCTGCCTGGCGTGAAGGGCAGTTCCGGTTTGAATTGATATTTGTTCTGAATGATGAGGACGTCCGGGAAATTGACGCCTGCGGCTTGAACGTCAATCGCGATTTGACCAGGGCCGGGAACAACATCCGGCAATTCCTCCACAACCAGTGTATCGGGCAAGCCCCAGGATTTGCAGAGGATCGCTTTCATGTTGTCTCCTTTTTTTGGGTTTTAAAATAGAACGATCGTTTTATTTTAAACTCATGCCCAAAAATGTCAATATCCTCAAAAGCTGCGCGCATCGCTTCGGTTAAAATCGCGGTATGAAAATTCTTGTTAGTAACGACGATGGTTACCTCGCGCCAGGTATCATCGCACTGGCTGAAGCGCTGGCGGCCATTGCCGAAATTGTGGTCGTTGCACCTGACAGCAACCGGTCGGGAAGCTCCAATTCGTTGACGCTGGACCGACCGTTGTCGGTTTATCGTGCCGACAACGGTTTTTACTTCGTCAACGGTACACCATCCGATTGTGTTCACGTGGCATTGACCGGCGGTCTTTCATTCAAGCCGGATCTCGTGGTGTCCGGCATCAATCAGGGGCAAAACATGGGAGACGATACCTTGTATTCCGGTACCGTCGCTGCTGCGACCGAAGGTTTCCTGTTCGGTATCCCTGCCATCGCCTTTTCCCAATCGGAGAAAGGATGGGCGCACCTCGACGTGGCGGCCCGGATCGCGCGGGAAATCGTCGAGAGGCAATTTGACGCGCTGGAGAAACCGTATTTGCTGAACGTGAATATCCCGAATCTGCCGTACGAGCAAATCAGAGGCATTCGTCCGGCGCGTCTCGGCAAACGACATGAATCGGAGCCGGTAATCAAGACCCACGATCCGCATGGACGCGAGATCTTCTGGATCGGCCCATCAGGCAAGGCGCGGGATGCTGGCGAGGGAACCGATTTTCATGCGGTAGCGAGTGGTTTTGTCTCAATTACACCTTTGCAAATCGATCTTACTCATGCAGCGCAACTGCAGGCGTTGTCCAGGGGAGTGTCATGACGGGCAAAGACAAGCGATTTCCATTGTCGCTTTCTTCCGTCGTCGCCAAATCGGCTGGGAGCGTCAATGCAAGACCTCTGTCAAGCAAAATTGCGACGCCTCAAACAGCAACGCAAAATGCTGCGCAAAATATGGCCCGGGCGGGCCAGGCTGCCGAATCGCAGTCCATATCCGCGACGCGGTCGCCAACCGCGTCCTCTGTTTCTTCCCGGCCTTCGGCGCTGGTTTCCGCTGCTATCAGAACTGCGATGGTGGGCCGCGTCGCCAAGCAAGGTGTGCGGGATGCCAAGGTGCTAGCGGCGATGGAGGCCGTGCCGCGCCACATGTTCGTGGAACCCGGGCTTGCGAGCCAGGCATACGTCGACGCGTCCCTGCCAATCGGCCATCGGCAGACCATATCGCAGCCCTATATTGTTGCGCGCATGATCGAGATCTTGCGCGATAATCCGCGCGGCGCGGCTCTGAACCGCGTGCTTGAAATCGGTACCGGTTGCGGCTATCAGGCTGCCGTTCTGTCCATGGTTGCGAAGGAGGTGTACTCGATTGAGCGCATCAAACCCCTGCATGAACTGGCCAAGGCGAACTTGCGTCCGCTGCGCATCGCGAACATTCGACTGCACTATGGAGATGGTATGCTTGGGCTTCCGCAAGCAGCGCCGTTCGAAGGCATCATTCTGGCCGCAGCCGGACTGGAAGTGCCGCAAGCCTTGCTGGAACAATTAAGTGTCGGCGGCCGGTTGATCGCACCGGTGGGAGAGCGCAATCAGGTGTTGCAGCTGATCGAACGGATCGGCAAATTCGAGTGGTCGACCTCCACTCTGGAGGTCTGCCATTTTGTCCCTTTGCGTCCAGGTCTGGCCTGATCGCCCCAGGAGATCCCGTTCCGATCAGCGTCCGTCAAACGATTGAATTTATGAGAATGAAAAAAAACCGTTTCCTCTTTTTTGCAATTCTGTCCGGTGTCTTGGCCGGATGCAGCACAACCAATCACACTGCTCCGGTAATTGACCGGACAACCGGAGTTCGGCCAGTAGAAGTTCCTGCCCCGCAGACGGGGCCACGACGCGCCGATAACCGCGGATATTACGTGGTCAGGAAAGGCGATACGCTTCATCAAATTGCGCTCGATTTCGGACAAAACTACCGTGATATCGTCAGCTGGAATAATCTTGCCAACGCGAACGACATCAAGGTTGGTCAGCCGTTGCGTGTCTTGCCGCCGGAAGGGGCCGCCCAGACCGGCAGTGTTGCCACATCATCTGGCGTCGAGGTAAGACCGCTGACGACGCCGGCGCCCGCTGCGGTGAACGCTGCGCCCAACAAGACAGGACCGCGCGGCGACAAGCGTCCGTATTCGGAGAGCGCTCTGGCCGAGTTGCAAAAGCCGGATGCCGCTGCGCCGGCGTCTTCTGCAGCATCGCGAAGCGACTCCGTAAAGAGCGGCGAAAAAGCACCCGATACGTCTGCACCTGCAACCCCTGACGACGCCGCTGTCTCCTGGATGTGGCCAGCCGACGGCAAGGTTATTTCGACCTTCAGCGATGGCAAAAAGGGAATTGATATTGCCGGCAAGATGGGGCAGCCGGTGTTTGCCGCAGGCGCCGGCAAGGTGCTGTATGCAGGCAGTGGAATTCGTGGTTACGGCAATCTTGTCATCGTAAAACACACCAACAATCTGCTGTCGGCCTATGCGCACAACAAAACCATCTTCGTCAAAGAGGATCAAACTGTCAGCAAAGGCCAGAAAATTGCAGAAATGGGAAATTCCGACAGCGATGCGGTAAAGCTGCATTTCGAGATCCGGCAGCAGGGTAAGCCGGTCGATCCTTCAAAGTTTTTGCCGAGCCGTTAATGAAATGTCGTTAAATGACACGTAACCCTCACGATCCTCTCAATGATGAAGCGCCGTCGGACGACATGGCTGACGATATGCCGCTTAATGCATCGGAAGATGCCGATGATGACCTGAGCGAAGAGGCGGATGGGGGGCGTCATGTTGAGGGGGCTGCTGCTGCGGTTGTCGATCCGGTCGAGGAATTGAAAACCGTGCTTGCGGCGGAGCTGTCCACCGATACGACGCAGCATTATCTTAACCAGATTGGCGCACGGCCTTTGTTGAAGGTGGAGGAAGAAGTCCGGTTTGCCACTCTCGCAAAACAGGGTAATTTCGAAGCGCGTCAAAAGATGATCGAACATAACCTGCGGCTGGTTGTGTCGATTGCCAAGCATTACATCAACCGCGGAGTGGTTCTGCTCGATCTGATCGAGGAAGGGAATCTGGGCCTGATGCGCGCGATCGACAAATTCGAGCCGGAGCGCGGATTTCGATTCTCCACTTATGCGACTTGGTGGATACGTCAGAGCATTGAACGCGCGATCATGAACCAGGCGCGCACTGTTCGGCTGCCGGTGCACATGGTCCGCGAACTGAATCAGATCCTGCGCGCGAAGTATCACCTGGAGGCGCAACACCACGATGGTAAGGACGCGACGGTGGAAGACATCGCGCACCTGGTTGATCGCCCGGTCGAGGATGTGCAGGACATCCTCGCGCTTTCCGAGCATGCGACTTCGCTGGATGCTCCGCTCGACAATGATCCGCAGGCCAGTCTGATGGACATGCTGCCGGGCGACACTGATGACGGTCCCGATTCGCGCGCCGAGCATCATGAAATGACCGTTCTGGTACGCGACTGGCTGAAAAAACTGCCGGACAAGCAACGCGTCGTGATCGTCCGGCGTTTCGGACTGGATAACGACGATCCGGCAACACTGGAAGAGCTGGCTGCGGAGATGAGTGTTACCCGGGAGCGGGTGCGACAGATTCAGCAGGAAGCGCTGGTGAAGCTGAAACGCGCATTGACCGCACGCGGTGTCGGAAAGGACGCGTTGCTGTGATACCGGTTCTGGTGTTCGATATCGAGACGATCCCCGACGTGGCAGGACTGCGCGTACTCAACAACCATCCGGACTCCATGACGAATGCCGAGGTTGCAGCGACTGCGTTCGCGACACGACGTGACAAGATCGGCTCCGATTTCCTGCAGCATCACCTGCATAGAGTGGCGGCGATCTCCTGCGTATTTCGTGACGACGACGGTTTTCGAGTGCGCTCGCTGGGCGGGCTGGATGATTCCGAATCAAAGCTGGTGCACGATTTTTTTCGGGTCATCGACAAATATACGCCGCAGCTGGTGTCATGGAACGGCAGCGGTTTCGATCTTCCGGTACTGCACTACCGGGCAATGATCAATGGCGTGACTGCGTCCCGTTATTGGGAGATGGGCGATGAGGATCGGGACTTCAAGTGGAACAATTACCTGAGTCGTTACCACACTCGCCATCTCGACCTGATGGACCTGCTTGCGCTCTATACCGGCCGCGCCAATGCACCGCTCGATGATCTCGCAAAGCTGTGCGGCTTCCCGGGCAAGCTCGGCGTCGATGGATCGCAGGTCTGGACACTGTTTCAGGAAGCCAGGTTGGGCGAAATTCGGGACTATTGCGAAACCGATGTCGTCAACACCTACCTGGTGTACTGCCGCTTTCAATTGATGCGCGGTGCGTTGAGCCAGGCAGCCTATGATGCCGAGGTCGTACTGGTTCGATCGTCCCTGGCTGCACTCGACGGCGCGCACTGGCAAGAATATCTGGCTGCGTGGCGCCTCCCGCAGTCCTGAATCTCGTTCCGCTTTTTATAATACGGACTGCAGGCAGTCCACCTGTTCATCTCTCCCTCTTATGCAGCAGAACACAATCGATATCGAATCTCTCGACATGGAAGGCCGCGGTGTCGGTCATTTGCAAAATGAAGACGGCACTCCGGGCAAAGTCATTTTTGTCGAAGGCGCACTGCCGGGAGAGCGCGTCAGTTTCCAGTCATTTCGCAGGAAGCCCAAATGGGAGGCTGCCACGCTGATTGAATTGCATCGCGAATCCTCATTGCGTGTAAAGCCAAAGTGCGTGCATTTCGGTACCTGCGGCGGCTGTGCAATGCAGCACCTGGAGCCGTCGGCTCAGGTCGCGATCAAGCAGCGGGTTCTGGAAGACAATCTCTGGCACATCGGCAAAGTACGCGCGCAGACCATGATGCGTCCGGTCTACGGTCCGACATGGGAGTATCGATATCGCGCACGCCTGTCGGTGCGCAACGTTCAGAAAAAGGGCGGCGTCCTGGTGGGTTTTCATGAGCGCAAGTCCTCCTTTATTGCGGACATGGACTCCTGCGAAATATTGCCGGCCCATGTATCCGCGATGTTGGTTCCGTTGCGCAGGCTGGTGGAGTCGCTGACGATTTTCGAGCAGATGCCGCAGATAGAACTGGCAGTCGGCGAAGACGTTACTGCGCTGGTGCTGCGAATCATGGCGCCGCTGACGGCTGACGATCAAGACAAGCTGCGCACATTCGCCGATAAGCATCGGGTCCAGTGGTGGCTGCAACCGAAAGGGCCCGATACGGTCTATCCGTTTTATCCTGCCGACGTCCAGTTGTATTATGCATTGCCCGAGTTCGGCGTCAGAATGCCGTTCAAGCCGACCGATTTTACGCAGGTCAATCACCACATCAATCGCGTTCTCGTCTCGAGAGCGTTGCGCCTGCTGGATGCGCAAGCGGATGAGCGTGTTGCGGACCTTTTCTGCGGGCTCGGCAATTTCACCTTGCCGATTGCAACGCTGGCGCGCGAAGTAGTGGGTATCGAGGGAAGTACCGCGCTTACTGAACGGGCGCTGGAAAATGCGCGCAGTAACGGTTTGCAGGGCAAACTTTCCTTCCACTGCCGTAATCTGTTCGAGGCCACCGCAGAAGATTTTGCAGCACTGGGCAAGTTTGATCGCATGCTGATCGATCCGCCGCGGGAAGGCGCGCTCGCGGTTTGTCAGGCTATCGTCGCGCTTGGAGAAATGCAGGCGGACAGCAAGCCGAAACGGATCGTGTACGTTTCCTGCAATCCGTCTACCCTTGCACGAGATGCCGGTTTTCTCGTGCATCAGGGCGGGTATGTGCTCTCGCACGCCGGTGTGGTGAACATGTTCCCGCATACCGCGCATGTGGAGTCAATGGCAGTATTCGATTTGCCGCAGTAACGATAGGCGGCGCAATAAAAAAACCGGCCTGTCGAGGGCCGGCTTTTTTTGATGTACTCTCGCTCAATCGCGATTGCCGCCGAAAATTCCCAACAGCGCCAGCAAATTGACAAAGATGTTGTACACGTCGAGATAAATACGCAGTGTCGCGGAAATGTAATTCGTTTCGCCGCCGTTGATGATTTGCTGCACATCGAACAGGATGTACGCGGAGAAAATCGCAATTGCCAGCACTGAAACCACCAGATATAGCGCGGGCAAGTGCAGGAAGATGTTGGCGAAGCCTGCGACCACGATGACCAGGAGGCCGGCGAACAGCCACTTGCCGAGTCCCGAAAAGTCTCGCTTGGAGACGGTTGCGACGGTCGCCATCGTCGCGAGGATGAGTGCAGTACCGCCGAACGCCGTCATGATCAGAGCCGGGCCGTTCGAAAATCCGAGAATGTGGCTGATGAGGCGCGACAGCATCAATCCCATGAAGAAGGTGAAGCCGAGCAGGATTGCGACGCCGATCCCCGAGTTCTTGGTTTTCTCTATCGCATAGAAGAAACCGAAGGCGATTGCCATGAATGCAATGAATCCCATCGCCGGGCTGCCCGAGAAAAGCGAGATTCCAAACTGCACTCCGACCCACGCGCCGAATATGGTCGGAATCATTGAAATGGCTAGGAGCCAGTACGTGTTTCGTAGAACGCGGTTGCGTCCGATGGCCGCAGCGCCGGAAGGGCTGTACGCCTGTTGCAAATGTTGGTCCATATTGCCTCCAGATTTGTTGGTTACAGAAGAACGTGGGAAAAGGATAGCATGGCCGGCGCGCGCGGGCGCAACTGTGCCTTCGCGCCTTACGGAAATGGCCGTCGGTGGGTTCAAGAAGTCCCTTTGGGAAGGTGTTTCGTGCTAAAATCGAAGGTTAGTTGAATTATTGATTAGTAATCTTAACCCTTTCTTTTTATTGGAGTTTTTACAGATGGCAATCGAACGTACCCTGTCGATTATCAAACCGGATGCAGTCGCGAAAAACGTGATCGGTCAAATTTATACTCGCTTCGAAAATGCCGGGCTGAAAATCGTCGCTGCCCGCATGGTGCATTTGTCCCGTGCGGAAGCCGAGGGTTTCTATGCGGTTCATCGCGAACGTCCTTTCTTCAAGGATCTGGTCGATTTCATGATCTCCGGTCCGGTAATGGTGCAGGCGCTGGAAGGCGAGAATGCGATTGCCAAGAATCGCGAGCTGATGGGTGCGACTGACCCGAAGAAAGCGGAAAAAGGGACGATTCGTGCCGATTTCGCCGATTCCATCGATGCCAATGCAGTGCATGGCTCCGACGCGGCTGATACGGCCAAAGTCGAGATCTCTTATTTCTTCCCGGCCCTGAACGTTTATTCCCGTTAATTGCAAACGCCATTCATCCGGATGATCTTGTGGCTCCAGCGATGAATGGCATGAAGAAGATTCCTTATCCTTATGTCGGCTCTCACCAATCTGCTGGATCTCGATCCCGCGCAACTCATCGCATATTGCGGCGAGTTGGGTGAGAAGCCGTTTCGCGCGAAGCAATTGCAGCGCTGGATTCATCAATTCGGCGCCAGCGATTTCGATGCGATGACCGATCTGGCGAAGTCACTGCGCGACAAGCTGAAAAGCCGTGCAGTGATTGCTGCTCCTGTTGTGATCAGCGACCACACGTCTGCCGATGGCACCCGCAAGTGGTTGCTCGACGTTGGACAGGGCAACGCGATCGAAGCCGTTTTCATCCCCGAGGAAAACCGCGGCACGCTTTGCGTCTCGACGCAGGCCGGTTGCGCGGTCAACTGCAGGTTTTGCTCGACAGGCAAGCAGGGGTTCAGTCGCAATCTTTCGGTGGGCGAGATTATCGGCCAGCTCTGGATGGCGGAGTTCGAGCTGCGCAAGACCAAGGGTATCGAACCGGGGCCCAAAGGCGAGCGTCAGATCACGAATGTAGTAATGATGGGTATGGGCGAGCCGTTGTTGAACTTCGAGCCGACAGTTACTGCGTTAAAGCTCATGCTCGATGATAATGCCTATGGCTTGTCACGACGTCGAGTGACGCTGTCGACCAGCGGCGTGGTCCCGATGATCGACAAGCTGTCGCAGGATTGTCCCGTTGCCCTCGCGGTGTCGCTGCATGCATCGAACGACGAGTTGCGCGATGGCTTGGTACCGCTTAATAAAAAATATCCGTTGACGCAATTGATGGCCGCATGCAGGCGCTATCTTGATTATGCGCCGCGAGATTTCATCACTTTCGAATACTGCATGCTGGACGGTGTGAACGACACCGACGTGCATGCGCGCGAATTGGTCGCGCTGGTGCAGAACGGCGCGGACTCGGTGCCTTGCAAGTTTAATCTGATTCCGTTCAACCCGTTTCCCGAATCCGGCCTGATTCGCTCCAGTAATGGACGGATCAAGGCTTTTGCCCAGATATTGATGGATGCAGGCATTGTTACGACAATACGCAAGACGCGTGGTGACGACATTGATGCCGCCTGTGGCCAGCTTGCGGGCGAGGTTCAGGATCGCACTCGTGTTCAGGAGAGGATGCAGAAAATGGCGGAATATCAGGAGAAATTCGGAAAAAATTTTGGCCGTCTCGTAGAGGTGCCGAGATGAGGAAAATGTCCTGCCGTTCCTGTTTTCTGGTTTGCATTGCATCGATTTTGATGCTGGTAGGATGCGCGTCGAATTCGCCGAATTCCGATCAGAGCAGTTTGTCCACCAGCTCCGATCGAACCGACAATCAGAAACGTGCCCAGATACGGCTGCAACTCGCGGTCAGCTACTATCAACAGCATCAAATGGAAGTGGCTCTGGATGAAATCAAGCGAGCACTCCAGGCAGAACCGGATTTCGCTGACGCGTACAGCATGCGAGGCCTGATCTATATGGACATGGGAGAGAACAGTCTGGCTGAAAAGGATTTTCTCGCGGCTCTCAAACTCTCCCCTGGCAATCCCGACTTCAGTAATAACTACGGCTGGTTTCTTTGCCAGACCGGGCGCGAGCGCCAGTCGATTTCCTATTTCGAAACCGCGTTCAACAATCGAGCCTACGAATCGCCGGCCAAGGCTTACAACAATGCCGGCATATGCAGTTTGCGATTGAAGGACAAGTCGGCAGCATTGCGCTATTTTACGGGTGCGTTCCAGCATGACCCTGCCAATCCGAAGACGAACTACAATCTCGCCCAACTGTACTACGACCAGAAAGATTACGAGCGCGCGCATTTTTATATCAGTCGTGTGATCAAGGCGGACGTGATGCCGGCAGATGTACTCTGGTTGGCGACTAAAATCGCGCACAAGAAAGGTGACAGGGCTGCGGAGGACAGTTTTGTCACGCAGTTGCGTCGCCGGTATCCGGCATCCGCCGAATATGCAGCCTATGAGCGTGGAGCATTCGATGAGTGATGCATGCATCAACGAGTCTTCGTCGGCCAACGAAAACGGGCAGGCGGACGCGAGCCGACAAAGTATTTCCCCTGGAGTACAACTGGCCACCTGTCGCCAGGAGCGTGGTTGGACCGTGGAGCAGGTGGCGAGCCAACTGAACCTCGCTCCGCGTCAAATCGTCGCCCTGGAAAGTGATGATTATCCTGCATTGCCGGGCATGGCCATTGTGCGTGGCTTTATACGTGCGTATGCCAAGTTGTTGAAAATCGATCCTTCGCCGATGCTGACAGCGCTGGGAGGGCAGGCCGTGTTCCTGGGCGATAGTATCGCTCCTCGACAGACGCTTTCGACGCCCTTTGCGGCAGCGCGACTGCCTACCATGGCCGAGCGATCCGGTTTGTCTTCGAAATGGCTGTTTCTGGTGTTGCTGCTGCTTTTGGCTGGGGTGGCACTATGGGCCACTCATCAGTCCGGTGAAATTGAAGGATTATCCCGATCCGCATCTTCACGCGTTGAAAGCGGACTGGCTTACCTGTCGCATCCTGCGTCGACTGAACAAAAACCGTCGAAAGTCGATCCGGCGCCAGCGCCAGCCCCCGTTCCAGCGTCCACTGTTCCTGGCGATGAGGCCGGCGCGGAAGTGCCTCAACCTGAGAATCTTATACCGTCGACTTCCACGGAACCGGCGGTGAGCGGCCCGGGCACAGCGGCTGCTGCCGAAAATACAGCGCCGACAGGGAAGAGCCCCCTTCAGTTGAAAATCAACAGCGATTCATGGATCGAAGTCCGGCGCATCAGCAACAACAGCATCGTCATTTCGCGTATCGCCAAGGCAGGCACTACTGAAAATATCGATGTGGATGAGCCGGTATCCGTGGTGATCGGGAATGCGGCTGGCGTCGAGGCGAGCTTCCGCAGCGCGCCGCTGGAGCTTAAAAGCAGCGCAAATAACAATGTCGCCAGACTTAACTTGAAGTAAAACGCGTCTCTATGTCGATAAATTATTCTCCGATTGCGTCGGGTCCGCTTACGCGGCGCAAGAGCCGCAGCGTCAGTGTGCGTTACGGCATGCGGGAAGTCGTCGTCGGCGGTGCCGCACCGGTAATTGTGCAGTCGATGACTAACACCGATACTGCAGACGCGATTGCAACGGCGATCCAGGTGAAGGATCTTGCGCGCGCGGGTTCCGAGATGGTTCGCATCACTGTCAATAATCCGGAAGCCGCTGCGGCAGTTCCCGCGATTCGCGAGCAACTCGACAGGATGGGGGTGGATGTTCCGCTGGTCGGTGATTTTCACTATAACGGTCACAAGCTTCTCGCCGACTTTCCGGAATGCGCACAAGCGCTTTCAAAGTACCGGATCAATCCCGGCAACGTCGGCCAGGGCGCCAAGCGGGACACCCAGTTTGCACAGATGATCGAAGTTGCTTGCAGGCACGACAAACCGGTCCGCATCGGGGTCAACTGGGGCAGCCTTGATCAGCAGCTTCTGGCGCGCATCATGGATGAGAACTCCCGCAGGGTCGAACCCTGGAGCGCGCAGGCGGTAATGTACGAAGCGCTGGTAACGTCGGCGATCGAGAACGCGCAGCGAGCAGAAGAAATTGGCTTGGCCGGCAGCAAAATTATTTTGTCCTGCAAGGTGTCCGGCGTACAGGATCTGATTGCCGTGTATCGGGGACTGGCACGGCGCTGCGACTATCCGCTGCATCTCGGCCTGACTGAAGCGGGCATGGGTAGCAAAGGGATCGTCGCGTCGACCGCGGCGCTGGCGGTATTGCTGCAGGAAGGAATCGGCGACACCATTCGTGTTTCGCTGACACCCGAACCCGGCGGCGATCGCACCAAGGAAGTCGTGGTGGCGCAGGAGATTCTGCAAACCATGGGATTGCGCAAGTTCGCGCCGATGGTCATTGCCTGCCCCGGATGCGGCCGTACGACGTCGACTGTGTTCCAGGAGCTGGCCGACAAGATCCAGACCTATCTGCGCGATCAGATGCCGGTCTGGAAAAAGCAGTATCCCGGCGTGGAGAACATGAATGTCGCCGTGATGGGATGCATCGTGAACGGACCGGGTGAATCCAAGCATGCGCATATCGGCATCAGCCTCCCGGGTACAGGCGAGTCACCGGCTGCTCCGGTATTCGTCGATGGTGAAAAGAAGCTCACATTGCGCGGCGAGCGGATCGCGGAGGAATTTCAGGCCATTGTGCTGGATTACGTAAAAACCCGCTATGGCAGTGAAACGCTCGACGCTTGAATGAACCGAACAATCATCGTTTAACAGAATGTCAGAAAACAAGAAAGCAGAAAAAATCGTCGGCGTGAAGGGGATGAACGATATCCTGCCGGCCGACGCACCGTTGTGGGAGCTGTTCGAAAATACCGTGCAATCGGTATTGAAGAGCTACGGCTTCCAGCAGATCCGTACACCTATCGTGGAGTCGACCACGCTGTTTGCGCGCGGTCTTGGCGCTGTGACCGACATCGTCGAGAAAGAGATGTACTCGTTCGTCGATTCGATGAACGGCGACCATCTGACGCTGCGTCCCGAAAGCACCGCCGGGGTCGTGCGGGCTGCGCTCGAGCACAATCTTACCTATGACGGTCCGAAGCGGCTCTGGTATGCGGGAGCGATGTTTCGCCATGAAAGGCCGCAGCGCGGACGTTACCGGCAATTCCACCAGGTCGGCGCGGAGGCGATTGGCTTTACCGGCCCCGATATTGACGCCGAGCTGATCATGCTGTGTCAGCGTTTGTGGGACGATCTCGGTTTGCAGGACATCAGGCTTGAATTGAATTCCATCGGCGATGCCGACGAACGCAATCGCCATCGGATTGATCTGATTGCCTATTTCGAACAGCACAAGGATTTGCTCGATACCGATGCGCAGCGCCGCCTGCATTCGAATCCGCTGCGCATACTCGATACCAAGAATCCTGCAATGCAGGAAATGGTCAATGCCGCTCCCCAGCTACTTGATTATCTAGGTGACGAGTCGCGCGCGCACTTTGAAGGCGTCCAGAAAATTTTGCGCCATAACAGCATTCCGTTCTCCATCAATCCCCGCCTCGTACGCGGCATGGATTACTACAACCGTACGGTTTTCGAATGGGTGACCGATCAGTTGGGCTCGCAGGGCACCGTATGCGGCGGCGGCCGCTATGATCCGCTGGTCGAAATGTTCGGCGGCAAGCCAACGCCCGCTTGTGGTTTCGCAATCGGCGTAGAACGTCTTCTGGAATTGATGAAGGCCAGCGGCGAACAGTTTGCGCCGAATCAATGCGACGTATATGTGGTGCATCAGGGCGAGGCTGCGCAACTGCAGGCATTTGTGATCGCGGAGCGTTTGCGCGATGCGGGGCTCGATGTGGTGCTCCACTGCGCATCTGCGGGAGCCGGGGGTAGCTTCAAGTCGCAGATGAAGCGGGCCGATGCGAGCGGTGCAAATTTTGCAGTGATTCTTGGCGAGGACGAGGTCGCGAAAGGCGTTGCGACTATCAAATCGCTGCGATCGCAGGACATGGAAAATAACCAGACCAGTGTTGCATTCGAGCAGGTCGCCGATTACGTGATTGGCCAGATTGTGTGCGACGACGACTGCAATCACTCTGAACACAATCACCATCATCTCCATTGACATCAAATTATCATGGCATACGATCTCGAAGAACAAGAGCAGCTTGACACCCTCAAAGCCTGGTGGGCGCGCTATGGCAATCTCGTCACATGGCTGCTGACCGCAGTGCTCGCCGGGTACGCGGCGTGGTCCGGATGGAATTATTATCAGCGCAGCCAATCTGCCCAAGCGAGTCAGCTTTACGTGGAACTGCAAAAGGCGTTTGAAACAAAAGACAACGCCAAGGTCCAGCGTGCCGCAACAGACATGACCGACAAATTCGGCAGGACAGCGTACGCACAGATGGCGGCTCTTGCAGCCGCAAAGAGCGCTTACGACGTCAACGACATGAAGCAAGCGAAGGCGCGGCTCCAATGGGTAATCGACAAGGGCAGTGAGGAATACAAGGCGATTGCCAAGATTCGCCTGGCTGGCATTTTGCTTGACGAGAAGGCGTATGACGACGGTGTGAAACTGCTGTCCGGAGAATTTCCTGAGCAGTTCGCCGGCGTTGTAGCGGATCGCAAAGGAGATATTCTGGTTGCCCAAAACAAGCTTGCCGACGCGCGTTCGGCCTATCGGACAGCGCTGGACAAGATGGATCAAAAGAATCCGGCACGCCAATTGATCCAGGCAAAACTGGATGCAATCGGCGGCTCCAGCGAGAAAGCGGCGGCATGATGGGCAAAGGGGAAAAAATGCGTATTGCAGTAAAACTGATGTGCATCGGCGCCGTCGCTGCTTTGGCTGGTTGCTCCACTTTGTCGTCGCTGAATCCGTTTTCCAGCAAGCCGGCACCGCGAAATCCGCCCGCCGCATTGGTTGATTTCAAGCCCACAATGACAGTGCGTACCGCCTGGTCTACTTCGGTCGGCAATGCCGGTACATTCGTTTTTTCTCCGGCGGTTACCAGCGATAGTGTTTTCGTCGCAGCAGCAGATGGCACGATTGCGCGTATCGACAGCGCCAGTGGACGCTCTGTATGGCGCATCAATGCCGGCTCTTCATTGACTGCGGGCGTTGGTAGTGATGGCATGACCGTGGCTGTGGTCGGCGACAAGGGCCAGTTACTGGCGTTTGATGCGGAGGGAAAACTACGCTGGAAAGCACAGGCGTCCAGCGAAGTGTTGTCCGCGCCGGCGGTCGGACAGGGAATGGTGGTCGTGCGCAGCGTTGATAATCAGATCGCCGCGTATGATGCCGATTCCGGAGCTCGGCGCTGGTTAGTGCAACGCACTGCGCCGTCATTGACCTTGCGCACCGCGCCCGGCATTCTCATCGTCGGTTCTACCGCTTTCGTTGGGCTGCCCGGCGGACGCTTGCTGGCGCTTGCCATGGCCAACGGCGGTCCCCGGTGGGAAGTCGCGGTCGGTGATCCGAGAGGGACGACCGAACTGGAGCGCATTGCCGACATTTCCGGTGCGCCGGTGGTAGCCGGCAAGGACATTTGCGCGGTTGCCTATCAAGGGCGCGTTGCATGTTTCGATGCTGTTACCGGAACGCCGCATTGGGCCAGGGAACTGTCGAGCGATGTCGGTCTGGGCGTTGACGAGCGCTTTATTTATGCAGCGGACGAGCATGGCAGCGTGACGGCACTGAGCCGGGAAAACGGCACAGGCGCATGGCGTAACAACAAGCTGGCCAATCGCCATCTGAGCACTCCGGTAGCCGTCGGACGGGCAGTTGCCGTTGGCGACGGGCAGGGCTACGTGCACTTCCTCTCCCGCGAAGACGGTGCATTCCTGGCGCGCGTCGAAACCGATGGCAGCCCGGTTGTGGCGACTGCGCCGCTGGTCGACGGGAGAAGCGCTATTTTTCAAACTCAAGCAGGAACAGTGGCCGCGCTGGTGGTCGAGTAAATGATTCAATGAAGCCGGTTATTGCATTAGTAGGCCGACCGAATGTCGGCAAGTCAACGCTGTTTAATCGGCTGACCCGTTCCCGCGATGCTCTGGTCGCGGATATTCCTGGCCTGACACGCGATCGCCATTACGGCGAAGGGCGAGTCGGCGAGCGACCATTTCTCGTGATCGATACCGGCGGCTTCGAGCCGGTTGCGAAAGACGGCATCATGTACGAAATGGCCAAGCAGACCAGGCAGGCCGTGGCGGAGGCGGATGTCATCGTGTTCATCGTCGACGGTCGTCAGGGAATGACGCCGCATGACAAGACAATCACCGATTTTCTTCGCAAATCCGGACGTCCGGTGATGTTGGTCGTCAACAAGGCGGAAGGCATGCGGTACACGTCGGTAACCGCCGACTTTTATGAGCTTGGACTTGGCGATCCCTACGTGATATCGGCCGCACACGGTGACGGTGTGGTCGACCTGATCAACGAAGCGCTGGACATCGCTTTCACGCAGCGGCCGCCGGAGGCCGAAGTCTCCGAGCCGGGCGGGAAGGGCATCAGGATCGCGATCGTCGGGCGCCCCAACGTCGGCAAGTCCACGCTGGTGAATACACTGCTCGGCGAAGACCGTGTGATCGCATTTGACATGCCTGGTACTACCCGCGATTCGATCGAAATCCCGTTTGAACGTGGCGGCAAACAATATACCTTGATAGATACCGCGGGTATTCGGCGGCGCGGCAAGGTCTTTGAGGCGGTCGAAAAATTTTCAGTTGTTAAAACGCTGCAGTCGATCTCTGAAGCAAATGTCGTACTGCTGTTGCTTGACGCTCAGCAAGACATCTCCGAGCAGGACGCGCATATCGCCGGCTTTATTCTTGAATCAGGTCGTGCCCTGGTCGTCGGAGTCAATAAATGGGATGGGTTGGATAGCGACAAGCGCGACGAGATCAAGACGGACATGGAGCGCAAGCTGAATTTTCTGTTTTTCGCCAAGTTCCATTTCATTTCGGCTTTGAAAGGCACGGGCATCGGGCCGTTGATGAAATCTGTCGATGAGGCGTATGTTGCGGCGACCGCCAACCTGTCGACACCGAAATTGACGCGCGCATTGATCGAGGCGGTCGAGCATCAGCAGCCGCGTCGCAAAGGCTCGATTCGTCCGAAGCTGCGTTATGCGCATCAGGGCGGGCAAAACCCGCCTATTGTTGTCATTCACGGCAATGCGCTTGATGCAATCGACGACAACTACAAGCGATATCTTGAGAAGCATTTTCGCGAAACTTTTTCGCTGGTCGGCACTCCATTGCGTATAGAGCTGCGTTCAAGTAAAAATCCTTTTGCCAAGGATGAAAAATAGCCTTTCGCTTGGCATGAAACGCAAAAATCGATTACAGTCGTAATTCGCTGTATCCCCGGGCTCTTGAATTTCTTCAAGTAGCCTCCAACTCCACATCACAACAACACAATGGAGCCGCCATGAGCAATAAAGGGCAATTGTTACAAGACCCGTTTCTCAATGCCTTGCGCAAAGAGCACGTTCCCGTTTCAATCTATCTCGTCAACGGTATCAAACTCCAGGGCCATATCGAATCGTTCGATCAATATGTCGTTCTGCTGCGTAATACAGTAACGCAAATGGTTTACAAGCATGCGATTTCCACCGTGGTTCCGGCGCGGGCCGTCAATCTCAATCTTGAACCCGACGCGGAATAACCCATCGTCAAGTTGCCTATCTATGTTATGCGCGCTGCGTTAGTCGGCGTCGATTTCGGCAAGGGTGACTTTGCTGCAAGCCTGGAAGAACTCTCCCTGCTCTCAAAATCAGCTGGTGCCGCCCCTGTAGTTACCATTACCGGGAAGCGTGCCAGTCCGGACGCCGCCTTGTTTGTGGGTTCCGGCAAGGCGAACGAGGTTGCAGATGCGATTGCACGGGAGCAGCTTGACATTGTCATATTCAACCATGCGTTATCGCCGGCTCAGCAACGCAATCTCGAACGCCATTTAAAGACGCGTGTCGTCGATCGCACCAGTCTTATCCTTGATATTTTCGCGCAGCGCGCCCAGAGTCACGAAGGCAAGGTCCAAGTCGAGCTGGCGCAATTGCAGCATCTTGCCACTCGCCTGATTCGTGGATGGACTCACCTTGAACGGCAGAAGGGCGGTATCGGTTTGCGCGGCCCCGGTGAAACGCAGCTGGAAACAGACCGTCGTCTGCTGGGCGACCGCGTGAAGGCGTTGCGTGCGCGTCTCGACAAACTGCATCGGCAACGTGAGACCCAGCGACGCGCCCGCGGCCGAAGCCAGACCTTTTCGGTATCGCTGGTCGGATATACCAATGCCGGAAAATCCACTTTGTTCAATGCACTGACGAAGGCACAAGCGTATGCGGCGGACCAACTGTTCGCGACGCTGGATACGACATCGCGCCGCATCTATCTGGGCGAAGCAGGCAATATCGTCCTGTCGGATACCGTCGGCTTCATTCGCGAATTGCCGCACCAGTTGGTGGCGGCATTTCGTGCAACCCTGGAAGAGACGATTCATGCCGATTTGCTGTTGCATGTCGTGGACGCCGCCAGCCCGGTTCGGATGGAGCAGATCGAGCAGGTGAACGCCGTGTTAAGCGAAATCGGGGCGGATCATATTCCCCAGATTCTGATCTGGAACAAGATTGATTCTGCTAATCTGCAGCCGGCTTTGGAGCGTGACGAATATGATAAAATCCGACGTGTTTTTATCAGCGCCCAGACCGGGGCCGGTATAGAGTTGCTGCGTGAAGCGGTCGCAGAGTATGCGACGACAAGTGCAGTAGCGCGTCTTGAACGAATGTCTTCGGTTCGCGTTCACGTTGCGGGTACTTGAGCCGTTGAGCTGGTGGCCGACGGATTTTGCTGAAAAGTCTGTCGCCGGCATAGATGGTTGTGCGAACTCGGGCGCAAGGCGCGATGATTTTTCTGTAGCGAGTTTTCGCGTTTCCCATTCATGACGTCGCTGCGGCATGAGGTTCCCGTCGGCTTCCGCTTCTGATGGCAAGGGAGGCCCATTGTGCGATTTCGTATCGAAGGCTCTTAATAACCAGTGATGCAATCTTCTAAACAAGCCGGATAGCGCGCGAATGCCTTTTCCTTTATTCAAAAAAAATGGCCTGAAATTTTCGCTGAACGATCCTCGGTGGGGACGCGGCTCTCAAGATAACGGGAAGAACCAGAATCAGGATGGCAAAAAGCCGAACGACGGGCCGCCTGATCTTGACCAATTGTGGCGCGAATTCAATCAACGCCTGAATCGCCTGCTGGGAAATAAGGGCGGCGGTCGTGGTGAGGGGGGCGGCGGCTTCAGTCCGGATATGCGCGGGGCAGGCATCGGTATTGGACTCATCGCTGCCATCGTGCTTTTTCTATGGCTGGTCAGTGGCTTCTTCATTGTGCAGGAAGGTCAGACCGGCGTGGTCACGACCTTTGGAAAATACAGTCATATGACTCCGGCTGGCTTCAATTGGCGCTGGCCTTACCCGATTCAAAGTCACGAGATTGTCAATGTCTCACAGGTTCGGACCGTCGAGGTCGGCTATCGTTCCAGTGTCAGGAACAAGCAGCCGCGCGAGTCGCTGATGCTGACCGATGATGAGAACATCATCGATATCCAGTTCGCCGTGCAGTACCGGCTGAAGAACGCATCCGACTGGGTGTTCAATAACCGCGACCGGGAAGACATGGTGCGGCAAGTCGCCGAATCTGCCATTCGCGAAATTGTCGGCCATAGCAAGATGGACTTTGTACTGTATGAAGGTCGTGAGAAGGTCGCCCTGGATGTGAGCCAGTTGATGCAGCAAGTGCTTGATCACTACAAATCGGGCGTGCAGATTACCAATGTGACCATGCAAGGCGTACAGCCGCCGGAGCAGGTGCAGGCGGCCTTTGACGATGCGGTAAAGGCGGGCCAGGATCGCGAGCGTCAAAAGAATGAAGGTCAGGCTTACGCAAACGATGTGATACCGAAGGCGCGGGGTGCGGCCTCGCGCTTGCTGCAGGAGGCCGAAGCCTACCGCTCCCGCGTAGTGGCAACGGCACAGGGCGATGCGTCTCGTTTCAAGCAGGTGCTTGTGGAATATCAGAAGGCCCCTGCAGTGACGCGTGACCGCATGTATCTGGAAACAATGCAGCAGATTTTCTCGAATACGACCAAGATAATGATCGACAGTAAAGGCGGAAACAATTTGCTCTATCTGCCGTTAGATAAACTGATTGCGCAATCAATTGCGGGCGATAACGGAACGGGCAAGGCGGGCACGGCCCCTTCCCGAGCGCCGGCGCCGGACTCGTTACAGCCGACGGATTCCCAATCCCAGAGCGACTCGCGCAGTCGCGATGGACGCGATTCTCGCGAGCGGGAGACGCGCTAATGAACCGTCTTATTGCCTATGTCATCGCGGCTCTGATCGTTGTTTCCGCGTTGCTGTCGACGCTGTTTATCGTCGATCAGCGTCAATATGCGATCGTCTTCGCGCTTGGTGAAGTGAAGCAGGTGATCAGCGAACCCGGCTTGCATTTCAAGCTGCCACCGCCGTTCCAGAATGTGGTGTTCCTGGACAAGCGTATCCTGTCGCTCGACACGCCTGAGGCGGATCGTTTCATTACCGCGGAAAAGAAAAATATTCTGGTGGATGCCTACGTGAAGTGGCGCATCGTCGACCCACGACTATATTTTGTAAGTTTTGGCGGCGAAGAGCGTCATGCGCAAGACCGATTGTCTCAGATCGTCAAGGCCGCATTGAACGACGAAATCACCAAGCGGACGGTACGCGAAGTGATCGCTGGCGAGCGCGGCAAGGTAATGGAGGCGATACGGGAGAAGGTTTTTGCCGAAGCAAAGCAGATCGGTGTCGAAATCGTTGATGTCCGGCTGAAGCGTGTCGAGTATGTCGATCAGATCAACAATTCGGTTTATGCCCGGATGAAGTCGGAACGAGCCCGCGTCGCCAACGAGTTGCGATCGACGGGGGCGGCGGAGTCCGAAAAAATTCGTGCCGATGCCGATCGGCAGCGTACCGTAATCCTTGCGGAAGCGTACAGGGACGCCGAAATCATCCGGGGTGACGGCGATGCAAAGGCCTCGCAGATCTATGCGCAGGCGTTCGGTCAGAACCCCGAGTTTTACAAGTTCTACCGCAGCCTTGAAGCATATCGTGCCAGTTTCAAGAATCATAGTGACATGATGGTGGTCGATCCGAGTTCGGAATTCTTCAAGTACTTCAAGAGTACTGGTCCGGGACCCACATCTCGCTCAAAGAAATGATGTGGCAAAGACACGGCTGGTTCATGGATGGGTATGTCAGGATTGAGCTCGCGGCCGGTGTCAGCGCATCGGCGCTTAGCCAATCAATGGCGTGACCTTTGGTCGCATAACTTATCCTGATCGATGGTTATATCCGCTTTCCTGGCTTGTTAGCGCTTATTTGCGGTATGGTTCTGCTCGTCCCGACCCAATTCTTTTCCTGAAATAATTTCCCCTTCCATGCCAAACTGGCTTCTTCCCGAAAATATCGCCGACGTCCTGCCGTCCGAGGCGCGCAAGATAGAAGAACTCCGGCGCGCGATGCTCGATAATTTCCGTCTGTACGGTTACGAGCTGGTGATGCCCCCGATGCTGGAGTATCTTGAATCGCTGCTGACCGGCGCAGGTCGCGACATGGATCTGCGGATATTCAAGCTGGTGGATCAATTGTCCGGTCGCACAATGGGAATACGCGCCGATATGACGACGCAAGTTGCGCGTATCGATGCCCATTTGCTCAATCGAGCATCGGTGACGCGGTTATGCTATGCGGGCAGTGTGCTGCATACCCGTCCGTCCGGGCTTCACGCAACCCGGGAGCCACTACAAATCGGTGCCGAGATCTACGGCCATGGCGGTCTCGAAGCGGATGCCGAAATTCAGGAATTGGCATTGGCTTCGCTTGCATTGGCCGGAATTTCGCATGTGCGGCTCGACTTGTGCCATGTCGGCGTGTTGCGCGCGATTATTGCCGACGACGCGAAAGCGCGCATGCAGGAAGCGGCATTGTTCGCACTGCTTGAGGCAAAGGACATGCCCGGTCTGCGCACACTAATGCAGGATTTTGATGAGGTGACAAGGAAGGCGCTGCTGGCGCTACCGAGTCTGTACGGCGACGCGACGACCATCGCGCGTGCGCGCCAGGAACTGCCTTGCATATCCGGAATCACCCGGGCGCTGGACGAACTGGAGTTTCTGATCGCACTCGCCGGTTCCGCGAGCGTGACCGTCGATCTGGCAGATTTGCGAGGCTACCATTATCACAGCGGCGTCATGTTTGCAGCTTATGTGCCGGGACTGCCGAACGCGGTAGCGCGCGGCGGCAGGTACGATCATGTCGGCGAGGCGTTCGGCCGCTCCCGGCCGGCGACCGGCTTTTCGCTGGACTTGCGAGAATTGGCAAGACTGATGCCGGGTGCAGAGCGCAAGCGTGCGATTCGCGCTCCATGGGGAACCGAACCGCTATTGCGAGCAAGAATTGCAGAATTGCGCAGGGCGGGGGAAATCGTGATCCAGACTTTGCCTGGACATGAAAGCGATCAGGATGAGTTCGATTGCGATCGCGTGATCGTACTTGAAAATGAAAACTGGATTCTTAAAAAAGTAGGTTGATTAGCATGGCAAAAAATGTCGTTGTCATCGGCACCCAGTGGGGCGATGAAGGAAAAGGGAAGATCGTCGACTGGCTGACCGATCACGCGCAAGGCGTCGTTCGATTTCAAGGTGGGCATAACGCGGGACATACGCTGGTAATCGGCGGACAAAAAACAGCTTTGCAGCTGATCCCGTCCGGCATCATGCGTGAGGGAGTCGCCTGCTATATCGGCAACGGCGTCGTGCTGTCCGTGCCGGATCTTCTACGCGAGATCGACAAGCTGCAGGCGATCGGCGTCGAAGTTGCCACCCGTCTGAAAGTATCGGAAGCCTGTCCTGTTATCCTCCCCTATCACACGGCACTCGATGCAGCGCGCGAAGCGGCACGGGGCGCAGCCAAGATCGGTACGACGGGCAAGGGAATCGGTCCTGCCTATGAAGATAAAGTCGCGCGGCGCGCGATCCGGGTCGCGGATTTGCTGAACGAGGAACGCTTCGCCGAGAAGCTGAGGGAAAATCTCGACTATCACAATTTCGTTTTGTCTCAGTACCTGAAGGCGCAGCCGGTCGATTATCAGAAAACCCTGGACGACGCCCTTGCAACGGTGCCACGTATCGCTCCGATGGTCGCGGATGTGTCGAGTGCGCTGTATGCCGCGCACAAGGCCGGCGCAAGCTTGCTGTTTGAAGGAGCGCAGGGCAGTTTGCTGGATGTCGATCACGGCACTTATCCGTTCGTCACATCGAGCAATTGTGTCGCAGGAAACGCATCTACCGGCTCTGGTGTCGGGCCGAACATGTTGCATTACGTCTTAGGGATTACGAAAGCATATACCACGCGGGTCGGGTCCGGGCCGTTCCCGTCCGAGCTGCCGACCGATGCGGGTATCGGCAAGCATCTCGCCAGCGTCGGCCATGAATTCGGCACGGTAACGGGACGGGCACGCCGCTGCGGCTGGTTCGATGCCGCGCTGCTGCGCCGTTCAGTGCAAATCAACGGCGTGTCCGGTATGTGCCTTACCAAGCTTGATGTGCTGGATGGTCTCGAAACCCTGCAGCTATGTACCGGCTACAAACTGGACGGCAAGACCTCAGTCAACATTTTCCCTGTAGGCGCCGAAGAGGCGGCCCGTTGTGAGCCGGTTTATGAAGAAATGCCGGGTTGGAAAGAGTCCACCGTCGGCGCAAAATCCCTTGCCGCGTTGCCGGCAAATGCTCGTGCCTACATCAAGCGGATTGAGGAACTGGTTGGAGTGCCGGTCGATATGGTCTCTACCGGGCCGGACCGCGAGGAAACGATCGTCTTGCGCCATCCTTTCGTATGATTGGCACACAGACAATGGATATTCCCATGGGCATATCGAACGACAAGGACTTATGGGTCTCGTGGGACGATTACCATAACGCGATCGCCAGTTTGGCGCGTATCGTGCATGATTCCGGCTGGGGGTTCGACCAAGTACTGTGCCTCGCTCGTGGCGGCCTGCGGCCAGGCGACATATTTTCGCGGATATTCGATGTTCCACTTGCGATCCTTTCGACCAGTTCTTATCGTGAAGAGGCTGGCACGGTTCAAGGGATGCTGGACATCGGCCGGCATATCACGATGACCAAGGGCACGCTGTCGGGAAAAGTACTGCTGCTCGACGATCTGGTCGATTCCGGGGTAACCCTGGAAGCGGTGCAGCGTCATCTGAAGGAAAATTTTCCGGCGGTTACGGAAGTGAAATCGGCAGTGATATGGTGCAAGGCTTGCTCATCGGTTCGGCCTGATTATTTCCTCCAGTATCTGCCATCCAATCCGTGGATTCATCAACCGTTCGAGGAATTCGACAGTTTACGGCCGCACCAGCTGGCGGCATGGTTGAAAAAGGGCGAGCCGACGCAGTAGAACTCCAGCGTTATTTCGGACTCAAAATAAAGGCGGACACTTCACTTTCTTATTAATTAACCGTCCAGCCTGTCTCCAGCCGATTTTTCGTGGAATTCAGGACGTGTATGATTTAACGTCCCGCGGGTAAAACAGGCGAAACCGTGAGCGAGACGGTATTTTTGGGTTCCGAAAAAAAGAAAGGTCCGCATAAGCGGACCTTTCTGCTAACTTGGTGCCCAGAAGAGGACTCGAACCTCCACAGTGTTACCACCGCTAGGACCTGAACCTAGTGCGTCTACCAATTCCGCCATCTGGGCGATGCGAAAGACCAAAATTATAGCGGAAAAATCGGCGAAGTCAATTCGCGAATGCAATGTATTTACGGAAACCGGGTCTAGGTGATTCCAACCCGACTCCGTTACACTAGGCCCCTGTATCAATAATAACGAACTGAAGTACCCATTTGAACCAATATTCCTACACCATCCCCAGCCGGGAGGAAATTCTCGGCATCCTGCGTACGACGACTGAACCTCAAGACGTGCAGTCGCTCGCTGCGGCGCTTAATGTCAAGCAAGAAGAACTGGAAGGCCTTACGCGTCGTTTGAACGCGATGGAGCGCGATGGCCAGATCAAGCCGAATCGTCATGGCGACTATCAACTTGCTCATCAACCCAGTTTCATCGAAGGCCGCGTCAGCGGACATCGCGAGGGATATGGTTTCCTGATTCCGGATGACGGTAGTGCCGATATTTTTCTGCCTGAAAAAGAAATGCAGAAAGTACTGCACGGCGATCGTGTGCAAATCCGCATTATCGGCACCGATAGGCGAGGCCGGCCCGAGGGCACGATTGTCGAAGTGGTGGAACGTGCCAATACGCATGTGATCGGCCGTCTGCTTAATGAGAACGGCGCATGGGTTGTCGCGCCGGAAGACAAACGCATCGGCCAGGACATCCTGTTATCCGGATCGCCAGGCAAGGCAAAAGCCGGGCAGGTCGTCAGCGTTCAATTGATCGAGCAACCCTCAAGGTATACGCAGCCGGTCGGGAAAATTGTCGAAGTGCTGGGCGATATCGACGACCCGGGAATGGAAATCGAAATCGCTGTGCGCAAATATGGCGTGCCTCACGAATTTTCCGCTGCTGCGCAAAAGCTTGCGTCGAAGCTGCCGAACGAAGTGAGGGAGTCCGATCTGGTTGATCGTGTGGATCTGCGCGACGTTCCGCTGGTCACGATCGATGGCGAGGATGCGCGCGACTTCGACGATGCCGTCTACTGCGAACCGGTCAAGATCGGTCGCAGCACTGCATATCGTCTGATTGTTGCAATCGCAGATGTCAGCCACTATGTGAAGCCGAATGATGCGCTTGACATCGATGCGCTGGAACGGAGCACGTCCGTGTATTTCCCGCGTCGCGTCATTCCCATGCTTCCTGAAAAGCTGTCGAATGGACTTTGCTCGTTGAATCCGGCAGTCGACCGGCTGACTCTGGTTTGCGACGCCGTCATTACGGCGAAGGGCGAAATCAAGGCATATCAATTCTATCCGGCGGTTATCCATTCGGCAGCCCGACTGACCTATACGGAAGTCGCTGCGATACTGGCGAACACAAAAGGTACGGAAGCGGCGAAGAAGCAATCATTGGTGCCGCATCTGCTAAACCTGTATTCGGTATTCCAGGCACTTTTGCAAGCCAGACAGGCGCGTGGAGCAATCGACTTTGAAACAACCGAAACCTACATTGTCTGTAACGCCGCAGGAAAGATCGAGCAAATTCTGCCGCGCACGCGCAACGATGCGCACAGGCTGATCGAAGAATGCATGCTGGCCGCGAATGTCTGCGCCGCCGATTTACTGGCGCGACACAAGCATCCGGGTGTATATCGCGTTCATGCAGGGCCATCGAAAGAAAAACTCAATCAGGTCAGAACTTTTCTGAAACAAATGGGTTTGCATCTCGGCGGCGGCGATACGCCGGCAGCGTCGGATTATGCGGAACTGATTCCCAAGATCAAGATGCGCCCGGATGCAGTGCTGCTGCAGACCATGCTGCTGCGGTCCATGCAGCAGGCCGTTTACAGCCCGGACAATATCGGCCATTTCGGGCTTGCCTATGAAGCGTACGCCCATTTCACAAGCCCGATTCGCCGTTACCCGGACCTTCTGACGCATCGTGCGATCAAGGCGATTCTCCAGGGTAAACGTTACGAGCCGAAGGGTATCGAAACCAGTGCACTGAACACCACACTGTCTCCGGCTGCCCGCCGTATGCATGCACAGGACAAGGCTGACGGCAAGAAGAAAAAAGAAGGCGAGCTGGCTGTATGGGAAGCGCTCGGCATTCATTGCTCCGCCAACGAGCGTCGCGCCGATGAGGCGTCGCGCGATGTCGAGGCATGGCTGAAATGCTATTTTGTACGCGATAAACTGGGCGAAGAATTCACCGGCACGATTTCCGGCGTTACGCCGTTCGGTATTTTTGTGCAGCTCGACGCGCTTTTTATCGAGGGTCTGGTACACGTCACCGAACTCGGTGCAGATTATTTTCAGTATGACGAAGTTCGCCACGAACTGCGTGGAGAACGCACTGGCATTCGCTACCAGCTGACCGATCGTGTCACTGTGCAGGTTGGCCGGGTTGATCTGGATGCTCGCAAGATCGACTTGCGTCTAGTGACCGAGCCAGGGATCCATACGATGCTGAAAAATGAAGCACGCCGCGCCGAGGGTGAACAGGGGCGGGATAAAAAGGCGAAAGCCAAAACGACGAAGGCCAAAACGACCAGCAGTACCGCTGCACCCGGCAAGACCGGGCGATCCGCAACGACCAAAACTTCGCGGTCTGTCAAGTCCCATCCGAAGGCTGGCAAGAGAAAAAGATAAGCAATGAAAAGCAAAATGATTTTCGGCTTTCATGCCGTAACGGCCCGCTTGCGTCATGAAGCGTCTTCTGTAGAGGAAATTTACGTCGACGCAAGCCGCCACGACCGGCGCATGCAGGAACTACTACGCGCGGCAGAAAGCGCCAAGGTTCGCATCATCCAGGCGGATGACCAGCGTCTCAACGGCATGGTGGGAACCCGACGTCACCAAGGTGTGGTCGCGAAGGCGGGAGAATTGTCGCTGGCACGCAATCTCGATGAGCTGCTGGATGCAATCGAAGGCCCGCCACTGCTTCTGATATTGGACGGCATAACCGACCCGCACAATCTGGGGGCCTGTCTGCGTGTCGCGGACGGTGCTGGTGCTCACGCCGTAATCGCACCCAAGGACCGGGCAGTCGGCCTGAACGCAACCGCGGCGAAGGTCGCGAGCGGCGCTGCCGATACCGTGCCGTATATCACCGTGACCAATCTTGCGCGCACTTTGCGCGAGTTGAAAGAACGCGGTATATGGTTGATCGGTACCACGGACGATGCGGAAAAGAGTCTATATCAGGCAGATTTTTCTGGACCCGCTGCGCTCGTGATGGGTTCCGAAGGCGAGGGCATGCGGCGGCTGACGCGGGAAAACTGCGATCTGCTGGTAAGCATTCCCATGCATGGCGCGGTGGAAAGCCTGAATGTGTCGGTTGCTTCCGGGGTTTGCCTATACGAGGCCCGCCGGCAGAGGATCGCCACAGCATGAACGATGAGAGCTATGCGTCGGGCCGTCATTGCAATCGGATGATTTCCGGCATCCGTTGACATTCCAATCCTGAAACACACTTTACTTCCTCATGTTCAGTCGCATTCGCGAAGAGATCGCAAGCATCATCGAACGTGATCCGGCCGCACGCACGGCTTGGGAGGTGCTCACCTGTTATCCGGGCTTGCATGCGATTGCGATGCACCGCTGGGCGCACTGGTGCTGGATGCACGGAATGAAATGGTCGGGGCGCTTTATTTCGCATTTGGCACGCGGACTGACGGGGATCGAGATTCATCCCGGTGCCACGATCGGCCGACGTGTATTCATCGATCATGGCTTTGGCGTGGTGATCGGCGAAACTGCCGAGATCGGGGATGACTGCACCATCTATCAGGGCGTGACGCTTGGCGGCACCTCGTTGAGCAAGGGCGCCAAGCGCCATCCGACTTTGGGGCGCGGCGTCATCATCGGCGCCGGAGCCAAAGTGCTCGGTGGATTCTCCGTGGGCGAAGGCGCAAAGATTGGTTCCAATGCCGTGGTGGTGAAGGAAGTGCCGGCCGGTGCAACCGCTGTCGGCAATCCCGCTCACATCGTGCAAAAGGATGGCGGCAGGCAGCGCGAGGAAGCCGCTGCGCGGATGTTCGCCGCATACGGCGTGACGCCTAACGGCGACGATCCGCTGGCGACGGCGCTGCACAAGTTAATCGATCATGTGGTCACCCAGGAGCACCAAATGCAGAAGATTCTCGCGGCGTTGAACGCTGCCGGTGTACGCTGCGAAGTGCTGCTTTCATCGGATGGGTTCGATCCGGCCCAATTGAACAAACTGGTTGAGTGAGACTGTTCGAATGACCGACAACATTTCAGCCAATGCCGCTGACATAGACGGGCGGGAACTGCTCGATCCTTTCGAGATTCGTGTGCTTGCCGTTCTTGCGGAAAAAGAAGCGCTTACGCCCGATAGTTATCCGTTGTCGCTGAATGCATTGACGAATGGCTGCAATCAGCTGTCAAGCCGCGATCCGGTAATGTCGATTTCTGAAGAGACGGTGCAGGAAGTGCTGCTGCGGCTGCTGCAGAGGAAATTCGTGACCGAAGTCCGGCAAGCCGGCGCGCGCGTGTCGAAGTACGAGCATCGGATGCGCATGAAGTGGTCGCTGGAACAGGACAAACTCGCGGTTCTCGTCATGCTGATGTTGCGAGGGGTACAAACGGCAGGGGAAATCCGCTCGCGTAGCGGGCGCTTGCATGATTTCGCAACAGTCGCGGACGTGGAGGCAGGACTGCAGTTCCTGGTCGACAAATTCCCGCCGCTGGTTGCGCGCCTCGCCCGTGCGCCGGGCACGAAGGAAGCAAGATATGCTCACCTGCTGTCCGGCGACGAACCGATACAACAGCAAGATCCTGCCGCGGGTTTTTCTGCAGTAGTGGAAACCCGTCGTCAGGATCGCGTGGCGCAACTGGAAGAGGAAGTGGTTCGATTACGGGCGGAGGTTGACCGGTTGAGTGCGCAGTTTGAAGAATTCAAGAAGCAGTTCGACTGAGAATCTGGACACCTTCTTGCTCCTTTAGCTTGTGGTGCCCACCTGCTTGAATGAACCGTCTTCATGAAGTTCCAGCCATCCGCCGCGCGGTGGATTTGCGTCGTAATCCCAATCCGGTAACACATAGCGAATCCGGGTGGCGCCGCGCCATTGAATTTCGTGACGGGCTGGCCTGTGAGTATGCCCGTGAATCAGAATGGATGCGTCGCTCGCATCGAACAGCGATGTGATCGCCTGTCCGTTCACATCCATGATTGCGTACGACTTCGCGCGTTGCGCCTCCCGGCTGTCGCTGCGCAAACCCTCGATGATCGCCTTGCGTTGCGCAAGCGGCATTGCAAGAAAATTCCGTTGCCATTCTTGCTGGCGCACCTTTTCACGAAACGCCATGTAGTCACTATCGTCGGTACATTGCGCATCGCCATGTGCCAGCGCTATACGATGGCCGGCAATCGTCACTACTGACGGATCTGAGAGGATGGTCGCGCCAGTGGCTGCTGCGAAATCGGCGCCGATCAAAAAATCGCGGTTACCTGCGATCCAGAATATCTTTACGCCGGCATCGCTGACATCTCGAAGCGCGGTGGCAATCTGCTTGTTATAAAGGGTTGCGATGTCGTCGTCACCTGCCCAATATTCGAACAGGTCTCCGAGCAGATACAACTGCCTGGCCTCGATCGCCCGGTCATGCAGGAAATCGAGAAACGCTCGCGTAGTCCGCGGCAGCGAAGCTTGCAGATGGACGTCCGAAGCAAAAAGCGCAATCGGTTTCGATTGCGCTACCTTGGGAGCGCGAGCATTCTCTGGCATATGGCGTTGCGCTGCCGCGTATGAGTGATTGTGCGGAGCCGCTGTCAGACTTCTTCTGCTTTTTCGATCACGACGTTTTCGACCGGTACGTCGGCATGCATGCCGGTGCGCGTGGTTTTTACCGCCTTGATCTTGTCGACCACGTCCGTTCCTTCCGTTACCTTGCCGAACACGCAATAGCCCCATCCGTCCTGGCCCGGGTAGTCGAGGAAGCTGTTGTTCTTGATATTGATGAAGAACTGTGCCGAGGCCGAATGCGGTGCAGAGGTGCGCGCCATCGCAATGGTGTAGGGCTCGTTCTTCAGTCCATTCTTCGCTTCGTTTTCGATTGGATCGTTGGTCGGTTTCTGCTTCATGCCGGGTTCGAAACCGCCGCCCTGAATCATGAAGCCGTCAATGACGCGATGGAAAATCGTGCCGTCATAGTGACCCGCACGGACATACGACAGGAAATTTTCAACAGTCTTCGGTGCCTTTTCTGCATCGAGTTCCAGTTTGATCTTGCCGTGATTGGTGATGAGAATGACAGCCATGAAAATCCTTTTTGAAAAGTGGGTAATCGTTATTTGATCAATGCAGCGGACTCGATCACGACCGGTTTTACCGGCACGTTCTGATACATGCCGCTGCTGGTGGTTTCGACCGACTTGATCCTGTCGACCACATCGGTTCCTTTGATGACCTTGCCGAACACGCAGTAACCCCATCCATCCTGACCGGGATAATCGAGAAAGCGATTGTTCTGGACATTGATGAAGAATTGAGCGGAAGCAGAGTGCGGTGCAGCGGTGCGTGCCATCGCTACGGTGTAGGTGTCGTTCGTTAATCCGTTTTTCGCTTCGTTCTCGATGGGTGGATTGGTTGGCTTTTGCTGCATGTCCTTGTCGAAGCCACCGCCCTGGATCATGAAGTTTTCAATTACGCGATGAAAGATCGTGCCGTTGTAGTGGCCACTCCTGACGTATCGCAGAAAATTGGCGACTGTCTTCGGTGCCTTGTCCGGATACAGTTCCAGTACGATTTCACCCATGCTGGTTTTCAGCGCTACCTGCGGTGGCTCCGCCGCGCTGGCCCCATGGATGACTCCGGTCAACGACAGGACGGCCAGCAACTGCATAAAATATCGACGTGGTTTGCACATTAATTTATTCCTCATTCTCTTTACAGGGAATTTCTGATTGTGTATCTTCCATGTCCCTTTGACGGCAGGCCATCGCTTGCGCCTTCATCGCGGTGCCGACATACATTGAAAAGCAGATGTCACGGGCGTTCATCGAGCAGAGATGATGCTTGTTGCGCCTATCGACAAGAGCCCGGGGTTGACAGCCTGCGTTGCCTTGGCGAATCCAGATGTATTTGCACGCGACCGGAGGGATTTTTTATCGATGTTATACTGCGGCGAAAACGTGCATTTTATCAAAATACGTATCACAAAAGGGGATCGGCGATCCAATAACAATATGTCACGCGCCGGCTCCATCGGAGACGGAACCGTCTGGCTGCGCAAGTGACGAGTCTTTTGCCGAAACGGAAAAACCGCCCATGACCTCCATCAGGATCTACAACACGCTTGCGCGTGAAAAACAATCTTTCGTTCCATTGCAAGCCGGTACCGTACGCATGTATGTTTGCGGAATGACCGTGTATGACTATTGTCATCTCGGACATGCGCGTGTCATGGTGGTGTTCGACATGGTGCAACGTTGGCTGCGGACATCTGGCCTGAACGTGACTTATGTACGCAACATTACCGATATCGACGACAAGATCATCAAACGTGCAGTGGAAAACGGCGAGTCGATCTCTCAATTGACACAGCGGTTTATTGACGCCATGGATGAGGACGCTGCTGCACTCGGTGTGCAGAAACCGGACTACGAGCCGCGCGCAACGCAATATGTGCCGCAAATGCTGGACCTGATCGAGAAACTGGAACACAACGGACTCGCCTACAAGGCTTCCGATGGCGACGTCAACTATTCGGTGCGCGATTTTCCGGGATACGGCAAGCTGTCCGGCAAATCGCTGGATGATCTGCGCGCTGGCGAGCGTGTCGAGCTGAATACTGGCAAGCGTGATCCGCTGGATTTCGTTCTCTGGAAGGCATCGAAAGATTCCGAGCCGGATGAGGTGAAATGGAATTCACGCTGGGGCAAGGGACGGCCAGGATGGCATCTCGAATGCTCGGCGATGAGTTGCGAGTTGCTGGGTGAGCATTTTGATATCCATGGCGGTGGCGAGGATCTGCAATTTCCCCATCACGAAAATGAAATCGCACAATCGGAAGGCGCGCATCAGCGTCCCTTCGTGAATTACTGGATGCATAACGGATTCATCCGGATCGACAACGAAAAGATGTCGAAATCACTCGGCAATTTTTTCACAATTCGTGATGTCCTGAAAAAATACGATCCGGAAGTAGTGCGTTTCTTTATTCTGCGCGCCCATTATCGCAGCCCCCTCAATTATTCCGATGCACATCTTGATGACGCCAGGCATGCGCTTGCGCGTCTGTACACTGCGCTGAAGGATGTGACACCGGATGCCTTGCCGCTCGACAAGGCCGAGCAGCATGCACTCCGTTTCTCGGATGCGATGAATGACGACTTCAATACGCCAGTGGCAATTTCCGTGTTGTTCGATCTGGCAAACGAAATCAACAAGACGGGCTCTGGAGTGCTCGCACGGCAACTGAAGGGACTGGCCGGCATCATTGGATTGCTGCAGCGCACACCGCAGGAATTCTTGCAGGCCGGCGTTGCGGGAGAGAGCACTCGCGATGAAGCATCGATTGCAGAACGCATCAATGCACGCGCGACGGCAAAGAAGGCAAGGAATTTTGCCGAAGCGGACCGGATTCGTGGCGAATTGCTGGCGGACGGCATTGTCCTAGAGGACAAGCCGGGTGGCGTAACAGAGTGGAGAAGGGCATAGGCAGCATGGCGACAGCACGACAAGCGGAGAATAAAATCTGTGTGCCTGCCTATTGGCATGATGCAAAAGAAGAGCTGATGAAGCGGGACCGCATCATGCGCAAGCTGATCCCGCAATTCGGCGATATGCATCTGATTGGGCGCGGCGAAGCATTTACGACGCTCGCGCGCTCGATCATCGGCCAGCAGATTTCGGTGAGGGCTGCAGAATCGGTCTGGCAGAGAGTCAAGGAAGTCTGTCCGAAATGCACTCCCGCTCAGGTGGTCAAGGCTGGTCCCGAGAAACTTGCCTCGTGCGGACTATCAAAGAGAAAAGCGGAATACATCATCGATCTCGCCGACCACTTCAAGGCAAAGCGCGTTCACGCCGACGAGTGGTCCGAGATGGATGACGAGGAAGTGATTGCCGAGCTGATCCAGATTCGCGGAATCGGACGCTGGACAGCGGAGATGTTTTTGATATTTAATCTGCTCCGCCCGAACATTTTGCCGCTGGATGACCTTGGGTTGCTCAAAGGGATCAGCGTGAATTATTTTTCCGGCGAGCCGGTGTCGCGTAGCGATGCGCGCGAAGTTGCTGCAAACTGGGAGCCATGGCGTACTGTTGCGACCTGGTATCTGTGGCGCAGTCTTGATTCGGCGCCGGTAGTCTAGTCAGTCATCTATCCACTCGTGTTGCGATCAAAGGAGGCACGATGAGTAAAACAACTTTTCTCGGTTTTGAACAGCCCATTGCGGAGCTGGAGGGAAAAATCGAAGAATTGCGTTTCGTGCAGGACGATTCGGCGGTCGACATCTCCGAAGAGATCGACCGTTTGTCGAAGAAGAGCCAACAGCTCACCAAGGATATTTACACGAAACTGACCCCATGGCAGGTTTCGCAGATCGCGCGTCACCCGCAGCGTCCGTACACAATGGATTACGTGCGGGAGATATTCACCGATTTTCATGAGTTGCACGGCGACCGCTCCTATGCGGATGATCTGTCGATCATCGGCGGACTGGCGCGCTTCAACGGCCAGTCCTGCATGGTGATCGGTCATCAGAAGGGGCGTGATACGAAGGAGCGTGCGATGCGCAATTTCGGCATGCCGAAACCGGAGGGCTATCGCAAGGCGATGCGACTGATGAAATTGGCCGAGAAATTCGGTTTGCCGGTGTTTACCTTTGTCGATACGCCGGGCGCATTTCCCGGAATCGATGCGGAAGAGCGCGGCCAGTCGGAAGCGATCGGGCATAACTTGTACGTGATGGCCGAATTGAAGGTGCCGCTGATTGCAACCATCATCGGCGAAGGCGGGTCGGGCGGCGCGCTTGCCATCGCTGTCGGCGATGCGGTGCTGATGCTGCAATATGCAACCTATTCGGTGATTTCGCCGGAAGGCTGTGCTTCCATTCTCTGGAAAACGTCCGAACGGGCATCCGACGCAGCGGATGCGCTTGGCCTGACCGCGCATCGCCTCAAGGCGATGAACCTGATCGACAAGATCATCAATGAGCCCTTGGGCGGAGCGCATCGCGATCCCAAGCAAATGGCGGTGATGCTCAAGCGCGCACTGGCCGATTCGCTGCGCCAGTTCCAAGGTATAAAGACCAAGGATCTGCTGGCGGCGCGTCATGAAAAGCTGATGAGTTACGGTAAATTCAAGGAAATCACGCCGTCGGAATAATCGTGTCGAACCATCAGTCAGCGTCGCTTGTCGACGCTTTTGAACGCGCGCTACAGAATATTCTGGCGCGCGTTTCTGTTTTGACGACAAGTCGCTCGCGTGGACGGCAGCGGAATCCAAGTCCGACACAATCGGGCGACGAATCACCGCAGACGCTCGCCGTCGCGTACAGCGGCGGGCTTGACTCTTCCGCATTGCTGCATCTTGCACATCACTATGCGCTCGATAACGGCATCGCGCTGTTCGCGTTTCATATTCATCACGGCATCAGTCCAAACGCGGATAGCTGGCTTGCTCACTGCGAGAGCGAGTGCGCGCGGCTTGGCATTCGACTGGATATGCGACGGATCAGCGTTGCAGGGCGCAAGCGCGACGGACTTGAGCAAGCGGCGCGCATCAGTCGCTATGCGGCATTGGGTGAGTTATGTCGCCTGCATCGCGTTCCGCTGCTGCTTACTGCGCATCATCTGGACGATCAGGCCGAGACGGTTTTGCTGCAAATGCTGCGTGGATCCGGAATCGCCGGACTGGGCGGAATGGAAAATGCGAATACCGCGCCGGAATTGCTTGGGGATTCGGATCTAGTCGTGGCGCGCCCCTTGCTCGGTGCTTCGCGCAGTGAGCTTGAGCAGTTCGTTGCGTCGCAAGATATCACGTACGTCGAAGACGAATCGAATGTCGATCCCCGTTATACCCGTAACGCATTGAGGCATCAGGTGGCACCGGCGCTCACCGAGCATTTTCCCGGATATCAGCAGCGACTTGCGCGTACCGCGCAGCATGCCCAAGCCGCCCGGCGACTGCTGGACGAACTCGCTGCGCAAGACCTGACTGCTTGCCAGGATGGCGACCGTATTGATATCAATTTGTTGGAACAACTGAGTTCCGACAGGATCGACAATGTGCTGCGCCACTGGATGGCTTCACGCGGCATGCGCATGCCTGCGACAGCGTGGCTCAGCGAGATGCGGGCACAAATTTTCGCAGCAAGAGATGATGCCCGGGTTTGCGTTACCCATCCGGATTGCGAAATTCGCCGACATCGCGGCCGCATTTTTCTTGTGCCACGATCGAGCGGCGCGGACCGACCGCTGTCGCCGGTGGCGTTTCGCTGGTACGGCGAGTCATGCATACATTTCCCAGGGTACGGCGGAAGTGTGCATTTCGATAGGGGGGAGCAGGGGATCGATAACAACTGGCTTATGGCCCAGGAGCTCGTAATCCGGCCGCGTAGCGGAGGTGAGAAATTAAAGCTTGCACCGAATCGCCCCACCAGAAGTCTGAAGCATCATTACCAGGCATTGGATGTTCCGGCATGGGAGCGCGAGCATTTGCCAATCATACTGGCGGCAGGGCAATTGTTGTTTGCTGCAGGGATCGGCTTGAACTGGCACGAGCTTCCTGCTGGAGGCGCAAATTCTGTCACGCTGCGCTGGTTGCAAGACTGAGCCTGAGCCGGAGTGCCGCGTTGACGATATAAAACCCGGTTTCGGGTACTTGCCTTTCCACGTTGCAGCATGTAAAGTAAAGGGTTGATTTTTATAAAAATTCTCTCTTCTTCAGCATAGCTTTTCAACCTTATGGCTTTAATCGTCCACAAATACGGCGGTACTTCGATGGGCTCGACCGAGCGCATCAAGAATGTCGCCAGACGCGTCGCGAAATGGCACGACGCTGGCCACCAGATCGTTGTAGTGCCGTCCGCGATGTCCGGGGAAACCAATCGGCTTATCGGCCTCGCAAAAGAAATCATGGCGCAGCCCGATTCGCGCGAACTCGACATGCTGGCATCGACCGGCGAGCAGGCGTCGGTCGCGTTGCTGGCGATGGCATTGCAGATGATCGGCAAGCAAGCCGTGTCCTATGCAGGCTGGCAGGTGCCCGTCAAGACGGATTCCGCTTTCACCAAGGCGCGCATCCAGTCGATTGATGACATCCGTGTGCGCAAAGACCTCGACGCAGGCCGGATCGTCGTCATTACCGGTTTCCAGGGCGTCGATGACGCGGGCAACATTACGACGCTCGGCCGCGGCGGCTCCGATACCTCGGCAGTGGCGATAGCCGCCGCGCTGAAGGCTCAGGAATGCCTGATCTATACCGACGTCGATGGGGTCTACACCACCGATCCCCGCGTGGTTTCGGAAGCCCGGCGCCTGAAGACGGTCACGTTCGAGGAAATGCTTGAGCTGGCATCTCTCGGTTCAAAGGTGCTGCAGATACGCTCGGTGGAATTTGCGGGCAATTACAAGGTGCCGACACGTGTGCTGTCGTCGCTGACAGACCCGCTGATGTCGCTGGAAGAGGAAGCCAATTCCGGTACCCTGATTTCGTTTGAGGAAGATACACACATGGAACAAGCCGTCATTTCCGGCATTGCCTTCAATCGCGATGAAGCGAAGATTACCGTGCTGGGCGTCCCCGACAAGCCAGGCATCGCGTACCAGATCCTCGGTCCTGTTGCTGATGCCAACATCGAAGTCGACATGATCATCCAGAACCAGTCGGTAGAGGGAAAAACCGATTTCACGTTCACGGTGCCGCGCGGCGAGTACGTGAAGGCGATGGATGTGCTGAACAATAGCGTCAAGGAGCATATCGGTGCTGCCAGCATCATCGGCGACACCAAGGTATCGAAAGTATCGGTTGTCGGCGTGGGCATGCGAAGCCACGTGGGTATTGCATCGCAAATGTTCCGTACCTTGTCGGAAGAAGGCATCAACATCCGGATGATTTCTACGTCCGAGATCAAGATTTCGGTGCTGATCGACGAGAAATACATGGAGCTGGCAGTGCGCGCCTTGCACAAGGCGTTTGACCTCGAAAAAGCTTGAGTATTCTCCAGCAAGCAGCATAGTTTCGTTGACCAACTTACCTTCAACAGTTATTATGCGTGGCTTCGCTAGGGCAGTTTGATGTTGCCTTGTTGGCGAGTGTGGAGACGTGGCCGAGTGGTCGAAGGCACTTCCCTGCTAAGGAAGCATATGGGCTTAAACCTGTATCGAGGGTTCGAATCCCTCCGTCTCCGCCAGATAATCATCTAAAGCAGTCCAATGAACCCGCATCCCTCCTTCGAGAATGCGGGTTTTTGTTTTGGCATGCAGGACGGTTTGACAGCGCCTGGTGTTTTCTTTTCTCCCTAGGGTTCTCGTGATGCGGGCTTGACGTTTTTCTGCCTATTTAGACTCCGTGTAGTCCTGTTTTTTTGTCATCAATTCACTGTTTCCAGGCTACTTTCAAATATTTTTGATACGTCCCCTAAAGTTGCCCGTCATGCGACCGTTAATAGGAATATCGCATTTATTCAAAAATTTTTTGCGAGAACCCTAAAGTTTGAGAATTTGCTGCCGTTATACAACATAGACAGGCATCCCCCTTGTCTGAATTAATTGGAAACGAACGGTAACAAGAAGGATTAAACGGGCAAACACGCGTTAAATTATTTCTGTTGAAGGGCGATCAAGGCTGATTGAACCGGCCGGAAAGCCAAGCTACAAGCCATTCCCGCACTTTTTTGCAAGTGCGTCATCTTCGCTGCCTGACGTTTGTAAGACAAACGCCTACAGGTGGCGCTGTATTGCGTCTGACGAAAAATACAGATCGCAGCCTATTTCCCCATTGCAATTACGCACTCAGAATGCATCTCACTGGGGATGCAAATCTGCAAACCGATGTTCAACGGACGGGGGATGTGAAATGAATACCAATGACATGATGGCCGAGATCCGGGATGCCAATTTGAGCTACCTGATGCTGGCACAGCAGATGATCCGTTCTGATAAGGCCACTGCCATTTTCCGTCTCGGTATCAGCAGCGCCATCGCCGATCTGATCGAGGGTATGAATAACGCACAGATTCTGAAGCTCGCCGGAACCAACATGATGTTGGCGCGGTTCCGCTTTGACGACGGTGCCATTCTCGGCATGCTGACAAATTACAACAAGGATCGGGAATTGACCCACTCCCACGCTGCCATTCTGATGGCTTGTCAGCCGATCGAAGAGGTCGTTTAAGCGGGTTCTTTGTCGGTGGCAGCAGCATTCGGAATCAATGCGGGGGAGGCGAATATGACGAAAAAAAGCGTGGTCACGGAAGCACAGGAAATTCAGCTCGCTATCGAGCTCATTAACCTCGGTGCGCGTCTGCAGTTGCTGGAAACCGAAACGACACTATCGCGTGAACGTCTTCTGAAGCTGTACAAGGAGCTGAAGGGCGTCTCGCCACCCAAAGGCATGCTGCCGTTTTCGACCGACTGGTTCATTACCTGGCAGCCGAATATTCATGCATCGTTATTCATCAATATCCATAAGTATCTTGTCGAGCATGCGCAGATCTCCGGCATCGAGGCGGTGATGAAAGCCTACAAGCTGTATCTGGAGCAGGTCGAGCCTGATTCCAGCGGTGAACCGGTACTGTCACTGACGCGGGCCTGGACGCTGATTCGTTTTTTTGAAAGCAAAATGCTGGAGACTGCTTGCTGCAGCAAGTGTGGCGGCGATTTCGTGGTACACCGGCTGGATCTGCACACTGACTATACTTGCGGGTTGTGCCATATGCCGTCTCGTGCCGGCAAGACCAAGAAGGCCCGGGAAGATGCCGCGAGCAGCGCGGCAATGCCGGCCTGATATCCGATTTATTCATCAGCGATAAATGCTCAATAGGGATGCGCCGCCAAGGCGCTCGCTACTTGATGCGCCGGCCGTTCGGGCGCTGCTGATTCAAGTCTTGTCGCTGGCCCTGGTTTTTGCTATCGCATCTTTTGCTGAATGGATGGCTGGAATCCGGATGACAATCGGGTTTGCCGCGTTGCTGCAGGGCGGCCTTGCTGCAGCACTCTCGTACTGGCGCAAGCTGGCGCGATGGTGGCTCCCGATACAGTTCTTCTTTCCGCTCGCAACGATCCTGTTCCTCGCGCTGCACCTGCCACCATGGATTTTTCTGGCGGCTTTCCTGCTACTGCTGGGGCTGTTCTGGAGCACATTCCGTACGCAAGTCCCTTTCTACCCATCGAATCTCGCGATTTGGTCAGCGATTGCTGCACGACTTCCAGAGTCTGTTCGATTCATCGATATCGGCAGCGGGTTCGGCGGTCTCGTCCTGCATCTCGAGAGGCGGTTTCCGGGAAATCGTTTCTTCGGCATCGAGATCGCGCCGCTGCCTTGGCTGATGAGCCGGGTGCGAGCGAGGTCGAGGCGCAGCAATGCGAGATTCATGCGAGGCGATTACGGCCGCATCGATTTATCCGCTTATGATGTGGTGTTTGCCTTTCTTTCGCCGGCCGCGATGCCCGCATTGTGGTGCAAGGCCCGTGCGGAGATGCGACCCGGCACGCTGCTGCTCAGTTACGAATTTCCGATTCCCGGCGCAACGCCGCACATTGTCGATCACCCGGTTGAAAACGGGCCGGCCCTTTATGGGTGGTACTTGTAGGTCAGACTGGGCACGTGCCCGTTGCCCAACCCGATCTGAGTGAATGCGATTTCGCTCCAGCCTTTTCCGACGGGGCGACTCTTTCTCAAGTTTCTTCAGTTCACGTCGTAATTCAGTTGACGTCCTCCTTCAGATGTCTCTTTCTCAGATGTCTCTTTCGCTGTATGAAAAAAAGATACAGGTTGTTATCCTGACTGCTAATTGGCAAAATGATTGTCCAAAGGAAATTGCTTTTCTAACGATCGGAGTATCCCCTCTTGCTAGTCATTGTCGGATATATCATTGTTTGTGCATCCGTCTTCGGCGGTTTCGCTTTGGCTGGCGGCCATTTGGCTGCCTTGCTCCAACCGGTCGAGTTGCTGATGATCGGTGGCGCCGCTTGCGGTGCTTTTTTTGTCGGCAACAACGGCAAGGCAATCAAATCCACGCTCAAGGCTATCCCGGGTCTTTTCAAGGGTTCCAGGTATACGAAGGCGCTCTACATGGAACTCATGGCGCTCCTGTTCGAGGTGCTGAGCAAAGTGCGCAAGGAGGGCCTGATGTCAATCGAAGGCGACATCGAGAAGCCCGAGGAAAGCCCCATCTTCAGCAAATACCCCGGCATTCTGTCGGACCATCATATCGTCGAGTTCATGACTGACTACCTGCGGCTCATGGTCTCGGGGAACATGGACGCATTCCAGATCGAGAACCTGATGGACAACGAGATCGAGACGCATCATGCGGAAGGCGAGATTCCGGTGCATTGCATCGCAAGGCTCGGCGATGGCATGCCGGCGTTCGGTATCGTCGCAGCAGTCATGGGAGTGGTGCATACGATGGAGTCGGTCGGGCTGCCGCCGCAGGAACTCGGCATCCTGATTGCGCATGCGCTGGTAGGCACTTTCCTCGGCATTCTGTTGGCATACGGCTTTGTCGGGCCGCTTTCCAGCCTGCTTGAACAGAAACTTCATGAGTCGTCGAAGATATTCCAGTGCGTCAAAGTGACGCTCCTGGCGAGCCTGAATGGCTACGCGCCGGCACTCGCGGTCGAATTCGGGCGGAAGGTGCTGTTTTCGACGGAACGTCCGTCGTTCCTCGAACTTGAAGAGCACATCAAGCAGACAAAATCCAAGTAAGCCGGAACAACACACCACACAAAGATATGGCCGACGAAGGGCTTCGCCCCATTATCATCAAGCGGGTCAACAAATCCGGCGCCGGTCATCACGGCGGTGCGTGGAAGATCGCGTATGCCGATTTTGTGACTGCGATGATGGCGTTCTTCCTTCTGATGTGGCTGATGGGTTCCACTACCAGGGGAGACTTGCAGGGCATCGCCGAATACTTCAAGACCCCGTTGAAAGTCGCGTTCTCGGGAGGTTCCGGCAGCGGCGACAGTTCGAGCATCGTGCAGGGTGGTGGCAAGGATCTGACACGCCAGGATGGCCAGATCAAAAAAGGAGATGATCCGACGATCAAGAAGACCTACAATCTGCAGGCGGCACATCTGAAGGAGGCGCAAGCGCAAGCTCAAGCGCAACTCGAACGAGCTGAAATGACGCGTCTGCGCGGATTGAAGGAAAAGATCGAAGCGGCGATCGATGCGAGGCCGACACTCAAGCAGTTTCGGCATCAGCTGTTGATCGATATTACAACAGAGGGCTTGCGCATTCAGATCGTGGACGAGCAGAATCGTCCCATGTTTGCCTTGTCGAAGGCCGAACTTCAGCCATACACCAGAGAGATCCTGCTGGAGATCGGGAAGGCGCTGAACGATGTACCGAACAAGGTCAGTCTGTCCGGGCATACTGATGCGACGCCATACGTCAGTGGCGAGAAGGGCTACAGCAATTGGGAGTTGTCCGCCGACCGGGCAAACGCTTCGCGCAGGGCGTTGATTGCGGGCGGAATGGATGAGTCAAAGGTGTTGCGTGTGGTTGGATTGTCTTCAGCGGTCTTGTTCGATAAGAAAGACCCTTTCAATCCAATCAACCGGCGCATCAGCATCATCGTAATGAACAAGAAGACGGAAGAATCCGCATTGAAGGAGGACGAGGCCGTGACGGTCTCGAACGAGGCGCAAGCCAAACAGGAGTTGGCCGGGTCCGTCGCGAAGTAAGCGAATCCGACCTGCAGTCAGGCCGACAGACTGTTCGGGGGACGGGATATTTTCATGACAAGAGCAAAATTGTTGGGGTCGCAGGTAAAGCATCTGCTTTCCAATCTGTCGGATCACGGCACCCAGCATCTGACGGAAGTCGAGACAGACCTGGTCCAGACCAGCTTCCTGCTCGGCGAAGCAATCGAAAAACTGGGCGCCAGCTTCATGGCAATTCACGAGGCGATCACAGCCCAGCAGGAAGCGATCGATCTGCTGCTGTCCGGCGCGAAACCTACTCCAGAAATAGCCGAAAAGCTGAAGGCCAAGCACAGTGAGATCGGGCAGCACGTCAATGCCGCGGTCACCGGCCTGCAATTCCAAGACATGACAAGCCAATTGATCGGCAGAACGGTCAGGCGCGTGACCGGGCTGCGCGAAGTGCTGGGCGGACTTGGATCGAGCAGCTCCGGCATGCCGCCGGAAGGCAATCTCGACGAAATGATCGCCACCCTGAACAGTATTAACCAGGTTCTTGAAGAGCAAAGTGTCAAGCTTGAAAGCGCACTATGGAAGGCTGTATGCCAAACCCATATGGAGAGTGGCGACATCGAGCTGTTTTGACAGTGTACGAATAGAAGAGAACGCAGGCATTCAGCCTGAAATCGAAAATAGCAGGAGTAACAACGATGGCAAAAACGATACTAGCGGTCGACGATTCGGGTTCGCTGCGGCAGATGGTGGTGTTCAGTTTGCGGGCCGCCGGCTACCAGGTCACCGAGGCGGTGGACGGCCAGGATGGTCTCGACAAGGCGCGGGCGCAGATCTTCGATCTGGTGCTGACCGACCAGAACATGCCCCGCATGGACGGCTTGACCCTGATCCGGTCGTTGCGCACGCTGCCGCCCTACCAGAAAGTACCGATCCTGATGCTGACTACCGAGTCGAGCGACGAGATGAAGTCGAAAGGCCGTGCCGCCGGTGCCAACGGATGGCTGGTAAAGCCATTCGACCCGCAGCGACTGACCGAAGTGGTCAAGAAGGTGATCGGCTAATGCGCAACGCGCGTGTCCGGTGATTCACGTATAGCGTAGATGACGGAGTTTCATAATGACCATTGACATGAGCCAGTTCTTTCAGGTGTTCTTTGACGAGACCGAAGAACTTCTCGCAGAAATGGAAAAACTGCTGCTGGCCATAGACGTATCGGCACCGGACGAAGAAGATCTCAATGCGATATTCCGTGCCGCGCATTCCATCAAGGGTGGCGCAGGCACTTTTGGTCTGACCGATCTGACCGATGTCACACATGTGCTGGAGTCACTGCTCGATCGCATTCGCAAGGGAGAAATGGCACTGACGGCAGAACACGTCGACGCTTTTCTTGTTGCCAAGGATATTCTCAAGATGCAGCTGGATGGGCACCGGTTGCAGACACCCGTGGACCAGGATGCGGTGGCCGATGTGCGGATGATGCTGCAGTCGTTGTCGCAAGGGCAGGTGCCGGATGCATTACCCACTGCAGTTCTGGATATGGCATCTGCGATTGCCGCTCCGGCGCCTGCCGGCGTTCGACAGTTTCGTATCGAATTGCCGCAAATTGCAGCAAAAGATGTCGAGGCGCTTTCTGCGGAACTCGGCTTGCTGGGTCAAATCAGCGCATCGAACAATGCTGAAGGGCATGCGGTGTTCTCTCTCTCCACGGATGAGGGGCCGGATGACATCATTGCTATCTGCTCTTTTATCGTCAATCCGACTGATCTGAAGATCACCGAAGATTCTCCCCCATCTCGTGTGCTGACCGCGGCCGAAGCCAAGGCAGCGCAGGAAGAGGCTCAGGGCTACGGCTTCTTCGATCCGATCGAGCCGGCAGAGGTGCGGAATGCGGCGGCCGCGAAGGCGGCGCAGGAAGAAAAGCAGGGCTACGGATTTTTCGAGCCTTTCGAGCCGCCGGTAATGAAAGAGGCAAGAGAGGCTGCGGCAGCTGCAGCGGTCCAGGCGCAGGCGGCGACTGCGGCGTCGGCAGCGGCGGAGGCGTCCGGTAATGTGGCCCCCGACCGCAAGAGCCAGGCAAAACGAGACTCGGACAAGATAGCGCACAACCAGGAATCGTCATCGATCCGGGTGGGAATTGAAAAAGTCGATCAACTGATCAACCTGGTCGGTGAACTCGTGATCACGCAGGCGATGATCGAACAGCGCACCGGCTCTCTCGATCCCATGATCCACGAGCGACTGCTGAACAGCGTGAGCCAGCTCACGCGCAATACACGCGACCTGCAGGAAGCAGTGATGTCGATCCGCATGATGCCGATGGATTATGTCTTTTCGCGTTTTCCGCGCATGGTGCGCGATCTGGCGACGAAGCTCGGCAAGCGCATCGAATTCGTTACGCATGGGGCTGCGACCGAATTGGACAAGGGGCTGATAGAACGGATCGTCGATCCGCTGACTCACCTGGTACGCAACAGCATCGACCACGGTATCGAAATGCCCGATGTACGCAAGGCCGCGGGCAAAAGCGAAACCGGAAAACTGTCTCTGTCCGCCGGGCATCAGGGCGGCAATATCGTAATCGAAGTAACCGACGATGGCGGCGGTTTGAATCGAGACCGGATTCTTGCCAAGGCAAAGCAGCAGGGTTTGCAGGTGGCCGACAATATGTCCGACGCGGATGTCTGGCAGCTGATTTTCGAGCCCGGGTTTTCGACTGCGGAGACCGTGACCGACGTGTCGGGACGCGGAGTCGGCATGGATGTGGTCCGGCGCAACATCGCTGCAATGGGCGGCGTCGTCGACATCCGTTCCGCCAAAGGCTTCGGTACCACGATCTCGATCTCGCTACCCCTGACGCTGGCGATTCTCGACGGCATGTCGATCAAGGTTGGCGAGGAAATTTACATTCTGCCACTGGGCTATGTGGTCGAGTCGCTGCAGCCGGCGCCAATCGATGTGAAGGAAATCAGCGGGCAGGGGCGGGTCATCAAGGTGCGCGGAGAATATCTGCCGCTGATTCCGCTGTACCAGATGTTTGGCATCGAGCCGCGCTTCACCGATCCGTCGCAGGGTATCGTCGTCATCCTCGAATCGGATGGGCGCAAGGCGGCGCTGTTTATCGATGAACTGGTCGGCCAGCAGCAGGTCGTGGTGAAGAATCTCGAATCGAACTACCGCAAGGTGGCGGGCATTTCCGGAGCCACCATTCTGGGAGACGGCGGCGTCTCGCTGATTATCGATGTTGCGGCATTGCTGCGTTCCAGTCGCCAACTGACCGATGAATCCATTTTTTCCTGACAAGGACAACTACCATGATGCAAACTGCTCAAAACATACCCGTAGTCGGCGATAACGCCGATCGCGATATCGCCGGCCAGGAATTCCTCGCCTTTACGCTGGGCAAGGAAGAGTACGGGATCGATATCCTGAAAGTCCAGGAAATCCGCGGCTATGAAACCGTGACCCGTATTGCGAACGCACCGGATTTCATCAAGGGTGTGGTGAACCTGCGCGGCATCATCGTACCGATCGTGGACATGCGCATCAAGTTCCAGTTGGGCGAGCCGACGTATGACCAGTTCACTGTCGTCATCATCCTGAACATCGGCGGCCGCGTGGTGGGAATGGTGGTCGACAGCGTGTCCGATGTCATCACACTGTCGCCCGAACAGATCAAGCCGGCGCCGGAAATGGGCACGGCGCTGAACACCGATTACCTGATCGGGCTGGGCACGATAGATCAGCGCATGCTGATTCTCGTGGATATTGACAAGCTCATGTCCAGCACCGAGATGGGGTTGATCGACAAGATTGCCGCCTAGCCGCAACTTCGCCTGGCGTAAAAAAACAAGAAATACCATTACAAGAAAGACAGCCTGCGACTCCGGCATGCCGGCGCAGAGCTGATCTAATCAAAGGGGGAGGCACATGTTCAAGAATCTGACCATCAAGTCACGACTTGTATTCGTGATTGGTTTCATGTCGTTGTTGCTGGTAGCGATTGGCATTGTGGGGCTGAGCAGCTTGAGTTCTGCCAACAGCTCGCTGAAAACCATCTATGACGATCGCCTGGTGCCGATGAGCGAGCTGGACCATATCGTGCGGTTGATCGACCGTAATCGTATGACGATTGCCGAGTCCTTGAACGGCGATCCCGCGATCGTCACCAAGAAGATGGATGACGTGGAAAAGCGGATCGGCGAGATCAACAAGAGTTGGGAACACTACGCCGCCAGCTCACTGACGGTGAATGAAAAACGGCTTGCGGAAAAGACGCTGGAGAATCTGAAAAAATTCCTTGCGGAGGGCCTGAAGCCGGCAGTGGATGCCCAGCGCAACATGAATGTCCAGCAGGCGATGGAAATCATGCAGGGACCGATGAGTACAAATTACGCTTCCCTGCAGGAGCAAATCGATGCTCTGATCAAGCTGCAGCTCGACATTGCAAAAAGCGAATTCGAACATACACAAAGCGTCTACAACACTGTTCGTATTATTTCCATTTCGGCCATCGTGCTTGGTGTTCTGCTGGCTTCGATGATCGGGTTCTGGCTGATTCGCGCAATTTCGATGCCGCTCGAAAAGGCAGTGCGGATCGCCAAAAGTGTCGCGACCGGTGATCTGGTGCAAAACATCGATGTCCGTTCGGGAGATGAAACCGGTCAGTTGATGCAGGCGTTGAAAGACATGAACGAGAGTCTCGTACGTACCATTGATCAGGTGCGCATGGGGACCGAGACCATTGGCGTCGCTTCGCGGGAAATCGCGTCCGGCAACGCCGACCTGTCGGCGCGCACCGAATCGCAGGCGAGCTCGCTGGAAGAAACGGCGTCGTCGATGGAAGAGCTGACCTCGACGGTCAAGCAGAATGCGGAAAACGCGAAACAGGCGAACCAGCTGGTGGTGTCGGCCTCGGATGTGGCGATGCGCGGCGGACAGGTGGTGGGGCAGGTGGTCGATACGATGGGCTCGATCAAGGACAGCTCGCGCAAGATCGTCGACATCATCGGCGTGATCGACGGCATCGCGTTCCAGACCAATATCCTGGCATTGAATGCGGCGGTCGAAGCAGCACGTGCCGGCGAGCAGGGGCGCGGCTTTGCGGTGGTGGCGTCGGAAGTGCGCAACCTGGCACAGCGTTCGGCCGGTGCGGCGAAGGAAATCAAGTCGCTGATCAGCGATTCGGTGGAAAAGGTCGATGCCGGAGGACAGCTGGTCGATCAGGCGGGCAAGACGATGGACGAGATCGTGACCTCGGTCAAGCATGTGGCCGATATCATGAACGAGATCGTAGCGGCCAGCCAGGAGCAGAGCAATGGCATTGCGCAAGTCAATCAGGCGATCACGCAGATGGATGCGATGACGCAGCAGAATGCGGCGCTGGTCGAGCAGGCTGCGGCTGCGGCCGAGAGCATGCAGACCCAGGCGGATACGCTGGCTCAGGCGGTTGCCGTATTCCGGCTTCAGGGCGGCACGAGTTTCGAGTCACCTTCCATGGCGCCCGCAGTATCAAAAAAACGTGACCTGCAGCCGGGAACGCGGACGGCTTCCGTTGCGCGGCTGAAGGCAGTCGCGAGCAACGGCGAAGATTGGGAAGAGTTTTAAGGGCGGACGTAACACGCATTCGATATATTTTCAAACTGAATAATTAAAGGATCGCACCATGTTCATGATCTCCGATATCAAGATCGGCACCCGTCTCGCCTTGGGATTCGGGATGGTGCTGCTTTGCGCCACAGCGTTGCTTGTGCTGGGATTGTGGCGAATGAGTGCGTTGAACACCAACACGGAAGTGATCGTCAACGAGAAGGTGAGCAGTCTTACGAACGCAATGGAAATGCGGGAAGTGGGATGGTCGATTGCCTTGGCGTTGCGGAAAATTGCGACGCCGACGGATGCTACGGAAGGTGAACGCGAAAGCAAGCGGCTGGAAGCTTTGCTGGCTGTTTATGCAAAGTCGGAAGATACACTCAAGCAGCATGCTGCCGGCGATCAGTCAAAAGCCGTGCTGAACAGCGTGATCGAGCAGGAGCAGGCCATCTCACCCGTTATCGCGAAGATCAAGGAAAACGCTGCCGGGGGCAATTATTTCGATGCCGCTTCGCTGCTGAAAACCGATTTTCAGCCGTTGCACGATAAATGGATGGCCAGCCTGGTGACACTGGCCGATCATCAGCAGAAGGAGATGAAAGTCACGTCCGCAGCGTCGCAGGAAAACTACCGGCAGACGCGCATGGGCATGCTCGCTGTCGGCATCCTGACCATTGCCATTGGCGCGTTCATCGCGTTATTCATCACTCGTACCATTACCGTACCGCTGAAACATGCAGGCCATATCGCGGATACGATTGCCAATGGCGACCTGACCGAAACGATCGAATCAAAGACCCGTGATGAAGCCGGGCAGTTGGTGAATTCATTGAAGGTCATGCAGGGCAACCTGGTCAATACCGTCAATCACATCAAGCAGGGCACGGAGACAATTTCGGTTGCATCGCGGGAAATTGCATCCGGCAATGCCGACCTGTCGGCGCGTACCGAATCGCAGGCGAGCTCGTTGGAAGAAACGGCGTCGTCGATGGAAGAGTTGACCTCGACGGTCAAGCAGAATGCGGAAAACGCCAGGCAGGCAAACCAACTCGTTGTTTCCGCTTCCGATTATGCGTTGAAGGGCGGCCAGGTCGTCGGTCAGGTGGTCGATACGATGGGCTCGATCAAGGACAGCTCGCGCAAGATCGTCGACATCATCGGCGTGATCGACGGCATCGCGTTTCAGACCAACATCCTGGCATTGAATGCAGCGGTCGAAGCAGCGCGTGCCGGCGAGCAGGGGCGCGGTTTTGCGGTGGTGGCGTCGGAAGTGCGCAACCTGGCACAGCGTTCGGCCGGTGCGGCGAAGGAAATCAAGTCGCTGATCAGCGATTCGGTGGAAAAGGTCGATGCCGGCAGCAAGCTGGTCGACGAAGCCGGCAAGACGATGGACGATATCGTGACCTCGGTCAAGCATGTGGCCGACATCATGAGCGAGATCACCGCAGCCAGCCAGGAGCAGAGCAGCGGCATCGAGGAAGTGAACAAGGCAATTGCGCAGATGGATGAGATGACGCAGCAGAATGCGGCGCTGGTCGAGCAGGCGGCGGCATCGGCGGAAAGCATGCAAGAGCAGTCGGTCAGATTGGCGCAGGCGGTTGCCGTGTTCAAGCTTGGGGAAAACGATGAGCCGTCGATGCAGCAGGTCCCAGCTCCCGCCGCACTCTCGGCTACGGGAAGGCCGCGTGTCAAGGGAAGTGCTTCCGCCAAGGCCGTTCCGGCCATGCTTGCCAAACCGGCGCGACCCGCAATCGGAGGAACGAGCGGTGACGATTGGGAGGAGTTCTGAACGGCGAGAGGAGCATCGCGCCGGATAACGAAGCTACGTGAAATACACAATGGCTGCCGTGATGCAAGACGCCTATCATCCGGCGGGACAATCGGTTCGAACAATAGCGTAACGACAGAAAATACGCTGACAGCCGGGATGGTCTATCGATTCTTGCCGAGGAGAGGGAAATGACTGTAAATCGAACCATTCTGCAGCGCCTGATGCTGCCTGCGACCAGCTTGATGGACCGGATGCGCATCCTGCCGAAATTCGTCCTGATTTCGTCGTTGGTCGTGGTGCCTCTGCTGGCGCTGTTTTTTCTGCTGCAACGGGAATTGATGTCCAGTGCCGAGTTTGCGGACAAAGAGCGGATCGGCGTCGCATACGTCAATCAGCTGCTCGACCTGACCAGACTGACCGAGACGGTGCGGGCCCATTCGAGCGCCGCGCAGGCAGTCGACGACGCCGGCATGCGCTCCGCCTATACGGAAGTCCGTAACAAGGCCGAGGCGCAGCTCCAAAAGGTGGACGGCATGACCGACGCGGCCACTGCATTGGGTGTGGCCGACGAATGGAACAAACTGAAGCAGCGCTGGCAGAATACCGGCAAGACCAGCGGTGATGCGGCCGATGCCGAATACAGGCAGCTGGTTGCGGAATTGCAGAAATACGTCAAGCTGGTCGCCGCGCATTCGAATCTTGCGATGGATCCGGATATCGATTCCTTCTATCTGATGAACGCGGTCACTTCGTCATTGATGACGCTGGCGGCTGACCTGGATGAGATCCGCAGTCTTGCGGCCGCCGCTGTCGCCCGCAAGGAAATCACGCTGGCCGAAGCCAGAAAAATTTCGGAAATGGGTTTGCTGACGAAACGGTCGATTGCGAATGCGATCGGCGACATCGATTTCGCCGGCACGCAGAATGCCTCCCTCGCGGCCAGCCTCGGTGCCGCCCGCAAGCAGATTGATACGGTACAGACGATGCTGGCTGCGCATGCCGGAGACCTGTCTGCAAGCGAACTGTTCCAATTGCCGCCGCGCGAATATCTGAACCGTACCGCGGTCCCGGTCGATGCGGTGTTCGGTTTGGCCGCTCAGGCCTCCTCCGATCTGGATGGCTTGCTGGCCAAACGTCTTGACGGCATACGGCAGCGGCAAATGATCGCGGATATTCCGATTGTGCTGGCGATACTGATTTCGGCGTACTTCATGTTTGCGTTTTACGCGTCGTTTCGCAGGAGCCTGACGACACTGGAGGCGTCAGTGAAGCGGATGCACAACGGCGACCTCGCTCCGGACCCGAAAGCGGACGCGCATGACGAACTGGGAGCGATCTTGCGGCTGGTCGGCGAGATGAAAGGTCACCTGGCATCGATGATTGCCGAGGTACGCGATAGCTCTTCGCTGATTGATGTCGGCTCCAGGGAGATTGCAACCGGCAACGCCGACCTGTCGGCGCGTACCGAATCGCAGGCAAGCTCGCTGGAAGAAACGGCGTCGTCGATGGAAGAGCTGACCTCGACGGTCAAGCAGAATGCGGAAAACGCGAAACAGGCGAACCAGCTGGTGGTGTCGGCCTCGGATGTGGCGATGCGCGGCGGACAGGTGGTGGGGCAGGTGGTCGACACGATGGGCTCGATCAAGGACAGCTCGCGCAAGATTGTCGACATCATCGGCGTGATCGACGGCATCGCGTTCCAGACCAACATCCTGGCATTGAATGCAGCGGTCGAAGCAGCACGTGCCGGCGAGCAGGGGCGCGGTTTTGCGGTGGTGGCGTCGGAAGTGCGCAACCTGGCACAGCGTTCGGCCGGTGCGGCGAAGGAAATCAAGTCGCTGATCAGCGATTCGGTGGAAAAGGTCGATGCCGGCAGCAAGCTGGTCGACGAAGCCGGCAAGACGATGGACGATATCGTGACCTCGGTCAAGCATGTGGCCGACATCATGAGCGAGATCACCGCAGCCAGCCAGGAGCAGAGCAGCGGCATCGAGGAAGTGAACAAGGCAATTGCGCAGATGGACGAGATGACGCAGCAGAATGCGGCACTGGTCGAGCAGGCCGCCGCCGCCGCTCATAGCATGCAGGAGCAGTCCACTACGCTGGCCAAGGCAGTATCCGTTTTCAAACTCGAACAGGAATCAGCAGCGGCCTCACGCGGCATCGTTCGACAATCAGCGGGCAGCCCGGCTCGCGCGCCGGTGACGGCCAGAACGCCCGCGACTTTGGCGAGCAGACCTGGCAAGCCGGTGGCCGCGCTGCGCAGCAGCGACGAATGGGAAGAATTCTAGTGCTCCGTCAACCTTCAATCTTCCGCTTGGGCCGGCTGCCCGGAGGCAATTGCGACGTTGCAAATGCGCGCCGGGGAGGCGCCCCTGCTGCACCCTCGCACTCGCCTCCGATCAACTCGGCCCAACCCGAAAGCTGAAGATCGACGGACCACTGGCGCAGATTCTGCCTCGACTGATCCAGTCAGGCTGAACTCGCTTGAATCTGATCAGCATCGAGCAGGAGCGTCCGGTATCGCCGCTTGGATCTATCAAGTTCGAGACGGCGAAAGCCGATAACAGCATCAGGTCGAACCCTGTTCTCATATTTCCTCGTTCGGTTTTACGAAAAACGATCGTGTTATGGGCGAGCCCGGGTTTTTCCCCAACATACTCTTTTCCCAGTTGATCTTTTTTGATGGCGGGATGGATTGCCAGATTGCTTCAAGGTAATATGTTCAATATGAACACCCGGCAAGCAGCTTGGGTGGATATTTGTCGAGCGCCGCGCTGTTGAAATACAACGCAAGCTCAAGAAGGAGGAGGGGGACATGATAAATCTGCGCAGCTTACGAATTGGCGCACGTCTTGGCGTCGCATTTGGGGCCATTCTCGTGATTCTTGCAATCATGATCGTGGTCGGCAATGCGCTCACGACGCAAAACAAGCAAAACCTGATCAAGGGGCTGGAGGTCGCGAATACCAAGGGCACTCTGGCCACGACGATGAAAAGCGCCTTGCTGCAGGGTGGCATAGCGATGCGGAATATCGGCCTGCAATCCGATGTGGCGGCGATGCAAAAGGAAGAGGGCAAGGTCAAAGCGCAGAGCAAGCGCTACGCGGAGGCGCGGGACAAGCTTTTCGCGCTCGGCCTGACCGACGAAGAGAAAAAGATCGTTGCAGAGATTGGGCGTCTTGACCAGGAAATTGCGACACCGTTCAAGGAAGCGATCGGCCAGGCCTTGGCATTCAACAGCGAAGGCGCATCCAAGGTGATTTCGAGCCGTATCGACCCGCTCAACCAGCAGGCGGTGGCCGAGATGGATAAGCTGGAAGCCTTGCAGCAGGCCGCCGTGCGCGACGTGCTGACCAATTCGGTGGCCGACGACAAGCAGTTGATGATTCTGCTGTTTTCCCTTGGTGCGATCGCGCTCGCTATCGGCAGTGGACTCGCATGGATGATCACGCGCAGCATCACCGCCCCTCTTAACCAGGCGGTCGTCGTGGCTAGTCGTGTCGCAACCGGCGACCTTACTTCTGAAATCAATGAAAAAAGCCGGGATGAAATCGGACAGCTGTTTGACGCGCTACGTCAGATGAACAGAAGTCTTGCCGAGATTGTCGGCAACGTGCGTTCTGGTACAGAGAGCATCGGCGTCGCGACGCGGGAAATCGCGTCCGGCAACGCCGACTTGTCGGCGCGTACCGAATCGCAGGCAAGCTCGCTGGAAGAAACGGCGTCATCGATGGAAGAACTGACCTCGACGGTCAAGCAGAATGCGGAAAACGCGAAACAGGCGAACCAGCTGGTGGTGTCGGCCTCGGATGTGGCGATGCGCGGCGGACAGGTGGTGGGGCAGGTGGTCGACACGATGGGCTCGATCAAGGACAGCTCGCGCAAGATCGTCGACATCATCGGCGTGATCGACGGCATCGCGTTTCAGACCAACATCCTGGCATTGAATGCAGCGGTCGAAGCAGCGCGTGCCGGCGAGCAGGGGCGCGGTTTTGCGGTGGTGGCGTCGGAAGTGCGCAACCTGGCACAGCGTTCGGCCGGTGCGGCGAAGGAAATCAAGTCGCTGATCAGCGATTCGGTGGAAAAGGTCGATGCCGGAGGACAGCTGGTCGATCAGGCGGGCAAGACGATGGACGAGATCGTGACCTCGGTCAAGCATGTGGCTGACATCATGAATGAGATCACCGCGGCCAGCGAAGAGCAGAGTTCCGGAATTCAGGAAATCAGCCAGGCGATCACGCAGATGGACGAGATGACGCAGCAGAATGCGGCGCTGGTCGAACAGGCTGCGGCTGCGGCCGAGAGCATGCAGACCCAGGCGGGCACGCTGGCGCATACTGTTTCCGTGTTCAAGCTGAATGGTGCCGGCGGCACGCCTGCACTTTCGCATTCCCCATCAATGGCAAAAAAGCAGACGGTAGCCGTTGCTTCGGGCCTCAAGCCGAAAGCCCTGCACCAGGTAGGACGTCCGGCTTCGCCAGAGTCGAAGCAACTGGCCGCACGTCCGGCGTCGCGCAGCCCGGCCGGCACAGGTGACGATTGGGAGGAATTCTGACAGCGCGGCAGTCGGCGGCGGTACGCTGCAGCGGCGGCGATTTGCATCGCCGTCCTGCTTCTCGATTCGAGGGGCGTGCCTAGGGCACGCCTTTTTCTTTTCGATAACAGGCGCAATAATATGCCTCTGCTTGCATGATGCGACAACGCTTCGAATACGCCTATATCGGATGGGCCATCGAACGCAGTTCGTCGCGATGCTGCTATGACGGCGGTTCAAATGACGCGGACGGTGTGGAAGATAACGTCGCCTCAGCAGGGACACAGGAGATCAATCTGGCGTGGTAAATTCAGTACTACAAAGCAGGCAGGAAACGACGAAGGAATTCGAGTTCACGTCTCGCGACTTCGAGCGGGTCCGTGCGCTCATTTACAAGCGGGCTGGCATCGCGCTTGCCGACAGCAAGCAGGAAATGGTCTACAGCCGGCTGGCCAGGCGCCTGCGCGCCACCGGCATCCGCTCGTTTGAAGCGTATCTGGATTCGCTGGAAAGCAGGCCCGACGACGGCGAGTGGGAAGCCTTTACCAATGCGCTGACGACCAATCTGACTTCCTTCTTCCGCGAGGCCCATCATTTTCCGATTCTTGCCGATCATGTGAACGGCAAGAAGGAATCGGTTACGGTATGGTGCGCGGCCAGTTCCACCGGGGAGGAGCCATACTCGATCGCGATGGCCCTGTGCGAAGCGCTCGGTTCGTCGGCGTCCTCCGCGCAGGTTATCGCAACCGATATCGATACCAATGTCCTGAACGTTGCGTCGGCCGGCATCTATACGCTCGACCGTCTCGACAAGATGGCGCCCGAACGTGCGAAGCGTTTCTTTCTGAGAGGACGCGGCGAGCAGGCGGGACTGGTGCGCGTGCGACCGGAGTTGCGGCAAATGGTAACCTTCAAGCAGCTCAATCTGCTCTCCGACAGCTGGCCCGTTTCAGGCCCGTTCGACGCCATCTTTTGCCGCAATGTGATGATCTATTTTGACAAACCCACCCAGTCCAGGATTCTCGCCCGCTTCGCGCCGCTGATGAAGCCGGACGCATTGCTGTTCGCGGGACATTCCGAAAACTTTCTCTATGTATCCGATGCGTTCAAGTTACGAGGCAAGACCGTGTACGAACTGGATCCAATGCATGCGGGGGCGCGCCGTGCCGTTCCCGACCGGCCCGGGAAATAGCCCATGAGCTTTGGAATCGAAGAACATTTTGCGACCAACGTCTACTACGATCGGACGTTCGACTGCGATGCGGCCAAGATCCTGCCCGGCGAGTACTATTTCACCTGCAAGGACATGCTGATCGTCACGGTGCTTGGCTCATGCGTGTCGGCCTGCATACGCGATCGGATCACCGGTATCGGCGGCATGAATCATTTCATGCTTCCGGATAGCGGCGCCGATGCCGACAGCCCGGTCTCGGCATCGATGCGCTACGGCACCTACGCGATGGAGATTCTGATCAACGACCTGCTCAAGGCAGGCGCTCGCAGGGAAAATCTGGAGGCCAAGGTATTCGGCGGCGGCAACGTGCTGCGCGGTTTCATTGCGATCAATGTCGGCCAGCGCAACGCGCAATTCGTGCGCGATTATCTGCGTGCGGAAAACATCCGCGTGATGGCGGAAGACCTGAACGACATTCATCCTCGCAAGGTGTATTTTTTTCCGAGAACCGGCAAGGTGCTGGTCAAGAAGCTCAAGCAACTGAACAACAACACGCTGGTGAACCGGGAGCAGGATTATGCGAGCCGCCTGCAGACCACGCCGGTGGCGGGTGACGTCGAATTGTTCTGACAGGCCGGCGGCGTTCCACGGAGCGCTACCGGGAAAGTGGATATCATGAAAATCAAAGTACTGATCGTGGACGACTCGGCGCTGATTCGCAGCGTGATGAACGAGATCATCCGGACCCAGCCGGACATGGAAGTAGTGGGCGTCGCACCTGATCCGATCGTCGCGCGCGAACTCATCAAGCAGACCAACCCGGACGTGCTCACGCTCGACGTGGAAATGCCGCGCATGGATGGTCTGGATTTCCTTGAAAAGCTGATGCGCCTGCGGCCGATGCCGGTGGTGATGGTGTCATCGCTGACCGAGCGCGGCTCCGAAATCACGTTGCGTGCGCTGGAGCTTGGCGCAGTCGATTTCGTCACCAAGCCGAAGCTGTCGATCCAGAGCGGCATGCTCGAATACGCGGAGCTGATCACCGACAAGATCCGCGCTGCGGCGAAAGCGCGGGTCAAGCCGCGCACGATCGCTTCCGCCGATCCGGCGAAAGCCGGTGGCACGGCCTTGCCGCTGATCCGCAATCCGCTGACCAGTAGCGAGAAGCTGATCATCATCGGGGCGTCTACCGGCGGCACAGAAGCGATCAAGGATTTCCTGGTACAGATGCCGTCCGACTGCCCGGGCATCCTGATTACGCAGCACATGCCGGAAGGGTTCACCCGCTCGTTCGCGCGCCGGTTGGACAGCCTGTGCAAGATTACCGTCACCGAAGCCGCCGGCGGCGAACGCGTCCTGCCCGGGCATGCGTTCATCGCGCCCGGGCATTCGCATCTGCTGCTGGCGCGCAGCGGTGCAAACTACGTGACCCAGCTCGATCAGGGACCGCCGGTGAATCGGCATCGGCCATCGGTCGACGTGCTGTTCGAATCGGCTGCGCAGTTCGCGGGCAAGAACGCGGTCGGCGTGATCCTGACGGGGATGGGCAAGGACGGTGCGGCCGGCATGTTGACGATGAAGAATGCCGGCGCCTACAACTTCGCGCAGGATGAAGCCACGTGTGTGGTATTCGGCATGCCGCGCGAGGCGATCGCGATCGGCGCGAACCATGAAGTGGGGCCGCTGAACGCGCTGCCGGGAATGGTGCTCGGTTATCTTGCCGCCAACAGCAGCCGGGCGCTGCGCGTATAGGACGGCGTTGTCAGAAATTACACGCTCTTCGCAAGCCGTGGTTTGTGTGGGCGGCAAATGGGGTAAAAGCCGCTGTTGTGTGCATAATCAACAGTGGAAGGATTATACTTGGGACGCTGTTCAGCTTTGTCAGTGAGCACGCGGCTTGGTCGATAACGGTTTGAAGAATCAATGGAGTAATTCATGGCGGGTCCAAATACTAAATTCTTGGTGGTTGACGACTTCTCGACGATGCGTCGCATCGTCCGCAATCTGCTGAAGGAATTGGGCTATACGAACGTCGACGAGGCGGAAGACGGTGCCATGGCGCTTTCCAAACTGCGCAGCGAGCAGTTCGACTTCGTGATCTCGGACTGGAACATGCCCGTAATGGACGGCCTCACGATGTTGCAGACCATTCGCGCCGATGCCGCGCTGTCCAAGATGCCGGTGCTGATGGTAACGGCCGAGGCCAAAAAGGAAAACATCATCGCCGCCGCACAGGCTGGCGCCAACGGCTACGTGGTGAAGCCCTTTACTGCCGCAACACTGGATGAAAAGCTGTCGAAGATTTTTGAAAAACTCGACAAGGTGGGAGCCTGACGTGAACAGCGCGCATCCTCCGGTCATGGCCGCGGATGCCGCGGAGTCGGTCCCGCACGACGAAATGCTGGCCCGCGTGGGACAGATGACGAGGATGTTGCACGACAATCTGCGCGGCCTCGGTTTCGACAAGCTGATCGCCCGGGCGGCACACGATATCCCCGATGCGCGCGACCGTCTGGATTACGTGGCGAAGATGACCGAGCAGGCCGCGCAGCGCGTATTGAATGCGACCGAAGCGGCGACGCCGCTGCAGGAAAGAATCGATGCCGGCGGTGCGGCGCTTGAGAACGACTGGCGAGCTGCGCTACAGGCGCCGTTTTCCGAACAGCAGTATCGCGCGACCGCCGAGCGGACGCTGGCCTATCTGGACGCCGCCCGCGCCGACGCCAATATCACCAAGCAGCATCTGCTCGACATCATGATGGCGCAGGACTTCCAGGATCTCACCGGCCAGGTGATCAGGAAAGTGACCGAGCTGGCCCATGGCATCGAACAGCAACTGGTTCAGCTGCTGCTCGATTATGCGCCGCCCGAGGTGCGGCGCGATGCCGGTTCCGGCTTGCTGAACGGTCCGCAGATCAACCCTCTTGCAGCGCCGGACGTGGTCTCCGACCAGGGGCAGGTGGACGATCTGCTGGAAAGTCTCGGTTTTTGAATTCTCGAGGTAGTGACAATGCCGGACAGCGTCCTCCAATAGAAAAAACGTATGCGAGCAGAAAACTTTATCGTCCGTGAACCTTTGCTGAACACGCAGGAACGGGTTCTCGGCTACGAGCTGTCATGGCAGCGCGAGGCCGGCAATGCAGGCCGGTGCAGCGATCAGGAGGTGGTAGCCCTGGCGCGCTTCGTCGCCGAGCAGTTGAACGAGACGGAATCCGGCGCACTGCTGGGAGACCAGGCACTGTTTGTCGAAGCCCGGCCTGCACTGTTCGCGAACGATGTGTTTTGCGCGCTGCCGTCGACTGGCACCGTGCTGGCATTGCATGCCGCCGATCTCGTCGACGGCGACGCTGTTGCCGCGATGCAGGCAATGCGCGCCAAAGGTTATGGCATTTCGCTGCGCGACGTGGACCTGGTATCGTTCGACAAGAGTTTGCTGCCACATGTCACCCATATCGAAGTGCCGATCGGCGCCGCCGATTTCGCCGCGCAGGTGCAGTGGTACCGCTCGTTGAATTCCTCGTCGATACGGATGGTGGCACGCGGTGTTGATAGCTGGCAGGCGTACGACCTGTGCGCGTCGCTGGGGCTGTACGCGTTTGTCGGCAACCTGCATCTGGCGCCGCGCGCCGGCGCCTACGCACGCGACCTGAACCCGGCGCAGGCGATGATCCTGCAGTTGATGGACATGGTGCGCAAGAACGCCGACGTCAAGCAGCTCGAAAGCATGTTGAAGCGGGATGCCGCGCTGTCGTACAAGCTGCTGCGCTACATCAATTCGGCCGGATTCGGCCTCGGCTGCGAAATCCAGTCGCTCAAGCACGCAGTCACGATGCTCGGCTATTCGCCGCTGTACCGCTGGCTGGCGCTGCTGCTGGCCACCGCTACCACGACCGGCTATTCGCCGGTGCTGATGCAGACCGCGGTGATCCGTGGACGTTTTTCCGAGTTACTCGGGCATGCCCACCTGCCGCGCAACGAGGCGGAAAACCTGTTCGTCGCCGGCATGTTTTCGCTGCTCGACAAACTGCTTGGTGTGCCGATGGAAGACGTTCTGGAAAAGGTTCAGCTTTCCGAACCGGTGACCCAGGCCTTGCTGACGCGCGAAGGCATTTACGGACCATTCCTGGCGCTCGCGGAAGCGTGCGAACTGAATTCGGCGGACGTCGAATCGATGGCGATGTCGCTGTGCATCAGCAACAAGCAGGTCAACGAGGCCCACATGTCCGCGCTGGCCTGGGCCCAGAGCCTCAAGCTCTGATCCGGCGAGCGCTCTACTGCCTCCATACTCCCTGCGGCGCATTTGTGAAAAGCGGGGAGTTTCCATCCCTGTTCCCGCGATCGTCATCCTGGCATCTGCTCAATAATCGATCCTGATTGGGTCTCCACGCGCCACATTCGACGCGATGGGACTGAAACAGGAGTCGGCGATGGCCGAAGACAGTGATCTCGAACGAACAGAACCCGCGTCGCCCAGAAGACTGGAGCAGGCGCGCGAGGAGGGCGATGTACCGCGCTCGCGGGAACTTGCCACCTGCACGATTCTGCTCGCGTCCGGCGTCGGCCTCTGGGCCCTCGGCGACAGCCTGATCCGTCATCTCAACCACATGCTGGCGTCCGGTCTTGCATTCGACCGTGCGCAGGTTTTCGATCCCGACTTGCTGATGATGCAGCTTGGCAGTGGCATCGGCGAGGTGCTGGTTGCGTTCGCGCCGCTGGCCGGGCTGCTGCTGCTGGTGGCATTGGGGTCGCCGCTGCTGATCGGCGGCTGGCTGTTCAGCGCCAAGTCGTTGCAGCCGAATTTCGGTAAGCTCAATCCGCTCTCCGGCCTTGGCAACATGATTTCGATACGCGCCGGCGTCGAGCTGCTGAAAGCGATCGGCAAAGCGCTCCTGGTCGGCGGCGTTTCCTGGATGGTGGTCTCGCACCAGATCGATTCGATGCTGGCGCTGCCGCTGGAATCACTGCAGGACGGCGGCGCGCATCTCGGCCATCTGCTGCTGACCAGCTTTATCGCGATCGTCAGCGCGCTGGCGGTGATCGCACTGATCGATGCACCGTACCAGATGTGGCAATACGCGAACAAGCTGAAGATGACCCGCGAAGAGCTGCGGCAGGAAGCCAAGGAATCGGACGGCGATCCGCAGGTCAAGGCACGCATCCGCCAGATGCAGCGCGAGATGGCGAAGCGCCGCATGATGGCCGAAGTGCCGACCGCCGACGTGGTGGTGACCAACCCGACGCACTTCGCGGTCGCCCTGAAATACACGGAAGGCAAGATGGGCGCACCGAAAGTGGTGGCCAAGGGCGCCGACGAGATGGCGGCGAAGATCCGCGAGATCGCCGCCGAAAACAAGGTGCCGCTGCTGGAAGCGCCGCCGCTGGCGCGTGCGCTATACAAGCACACCGAACTCGGCGACCAGATTCCGGAAGCGCTGTACACCGCGGTGGCCGAAGTGCTGGCCTACGTGTTCCAGCTGCGCGCGTACGGCCGCCATGGCGGCGTGCGTCCGCAGATGCCGGGCGACCTGAACGTGCCCCCGCAGCTTGATCCACTCAACCCCGCCGCGCAAGCGTCGGCTGACAAGGGTCCGATGCAATGAACAGCTTGAAACTACCTGCATGGCTGGAAGGGCGATCCGGCAAGGCCTTCGCCGCGCCTATCCTGATCATCATGATGCTGGCGATGATGGTGCTGCCGCTGCCGGCGTTCATTCTCGACATCTTCTTCAGCTTCAACATCGCGCTGGCGATCATCGTGCTGCTGACCAGCCTGTACACGGTCAAGCCGCTCGACTTCATGGTATTCCCGACCGTGCTGCTGGTATCGACCATGCTGCGGCTGTCGCTCAACGTCGCGTCGACCCGCGTGGTGCTGACCGAAGGCCACACCGGCCCCGACGCGGCCGGCAAGGTGATCGAGGCATTCGGCCACTTCCTGATCGGCGGCAATTACACAGTCGGCATCGTGGTGTTCATCATCCTGACCATCATCAACTTCACCGTCGTCACCAAGGGCGCCGGCCGCATCGCCGAAGTCGGCGCGCGGTTCGCACTGGATGCGATGCCCGGCAAGCAGATGGCAATCGACGCCGACCTGAATGCCGGTCTGATCGCCGAACAGGAAGCACGTCGCCGCCGCCAGGAAGTGGGACAGGAAGCCGAGTTCTACGGCGCGATGGACGGTGCCAGCAAATACGTGCGCGGCGACGCGGTGGCCGGCATCATGGTCACGATCATCAACATCGTCGGCGGCCTGGTGGTCGGCATGCTGCAGCACGACCTCGATTTTTCGATGGCGCTGAAAAATTACACGCTGCTGGCGATCGGCGACGGCCTGGTTGCGCAGATTCCTTCCTTGATCATTTCGACCGCGGCCGGTGTCGTAGTGTCGCGCGTGGCCAGCGAACAGGATATCGGCGGCCAGCTGATCGGCCAGTTGTTCGCCAAGCCGCAAGTGCTGTACATCACCGCCGGCATCGTCGGCGGCATGGGCCTGATTCCCGGCATGCCCCACTTCGCGTTTCTGCTGCTCGCGCTTGTCCTTGGCGCCGCTGCCTGGCTGGTGACGCAGCGTGCGCAAAAAGCCGCTGACCAGCCACAGCCGGAGCCGCAGGCAGCAGTTGCCGCACCGGAGCCGGAGGAGGCGAGCTGGCAAGACATCGTGCCGGTCGACACGCTTGGCCTGGAAGTCGGCTATCGCCTGATTCCGCTGGTCGACAAGGGACAGAACGGCGAACTGCTGAAACGCATCAAGGGCATCCGTAAGAAGTTTGCGCAGGAAGTCGGTTTCCTGTCGCCGCCGGTGCATATCCGCGACAATCTTGAGCTGAAGCCGGTCGCTTACCGGATCGCGTTGAAAGGCGTCGAAGTCGGCAGCGGCGAAGCCTTCGTCGGCCAGTTCCTCGCGATCAATCCCGGCATGGTGAGCGGCAATCTGCCCGGTCCGCTCACCAGCGATCCGGCATTCGGCCTGCCGGCGACCTGGATCGATGCCGGCATGCGCGACCAGGCGCAGGCGATGGGCTACACCGTGGTCGATGCCGGCACCGTGATTGCGACCCACCTGAATCATCTGATCACCACGCACGCGGCCGAATTGCTGGGCCGGCAGGAAGTGCAGCAACTGCTCGACCATCTCGGCAAGGAAGCGCCGAAACTGGTCGAAGACCTGGTGCCGAAACTGATTCCGCTGGCGACGCTGCAAAAGGTGCTGCAGAACCTGTTGGCCGAAGGTGTGCATATCCGCGACATGCGCACCATCATCGAAACGCTGTCCGAATACGCGATGCAAGTGCAGGACCCGAACGAACTCACAGCGGTGGTGCGCGTGGCGCTCGGCCGCGCGATCGTGCAGCAGATTTTCCCCGGCACCAACGAGCTGTCGGTGATGACGCTGGACAACCGGCTGGAGCGGCTGCTGATGCAGGCGCTGCAGTCGAGCGGCCCGGACGGCGCCGGCATCGAGCCGGGGCTGGCCGATACGATCGCGCTGCAGACCGAGCAGGCGGCGCGGCACCAGGAACAGATGGGATTGACGCCGGTGCTGCTGGTGCCGGCGCCGTTGCGCGCCTTGCTGTCGCGCTTCCTGCGCCGTGCGCTGCCGCAGCTGAAAGTGCTGTCGCATGCCGAACTGCCCGATTCGAAAACGATTAGAGTGACCAGCCTGGTTGGAGGACAAGCATGAACGTCAGAAAATTTACCGCCAACACTTCACGCGATGCATGGCGCCTGGTGCGCGAAGCGCTCGGCCCCGATGCCGTGATCCTCTCCAACCGCACCATCAACGGCGTGGTCGAGATCCTGGCGCTGGCCGGCGAAGACATGTCGTCCCTGGCCGAGCCCGCGGTCGACAAGCCGGCGCTGTCGGAATCGACGCTGGCCGCCTTTTCTGCCCGGCGCCCGATGGAAGACCAGGCGTCGAACCTGGCCGAAGCGCTGGGAGCGGCGCGCGGCGCAACCCATCCTATGCCGCCGGCACAATCGAGACAGCCCTCGGCCGGCGAACTGAACGACGTGATGAACGAAATACGTTCGATGCGCGGCATGCTCGAATCGCAGTTGGCGGAGATCGCGTGGAGCAGCCAGCAGAAGCGCGAACCGGCCAAGGCGCTGGTGCTGCGCGAGATGCTGGCCGCCGGATTTTCCGCCAGCCTGGCGCGCTACCTGATCGAAAGAATGCCCGGCACGGAGAAAGCCGAAGGCGCGATGAACTGGGTGAAGTCCATCCTTGCGCGCAACCTCGCCATCGTCAGCAACGAAACCGAAATACTGGAAAAGGGCGGCGTGTATGCGCTGGTCGGCCCCACCGGCGTCGGCAAGACCACGACCACTGCCAAGCTTGCCGCGCGCTGCGTAATGCGGCACGGTGCCGGCAAGCTGGCGCTGATCACCACCGACGGCTACCGTATCGGCGGCTACGAGCAACTGCGCATCTACGGCAAGATTCTCGGCGTGATGGTGCATTCGGTGAAGGACGAAACCGACCTGCGCATCGCGCTCGATGAATTGAAGAGCAAGCATACGGTGTTGATCGATACGGTCGGCATGGGCCAGCGCGACAAGATGGTGGCCGAGCAGGTGGCGATGCTGTCCGGCGCAGGTACCAAGGTCAAGCGGCTGCTGTGCCTGTCCGCTACGTCGAATGGCGAGACGCTCAATGAAGTGGTGCGTTCATACCAGGGCGACGGCCTGGCCGGCTGCATCATGACCAAGCTGGACGAAGCAGCGACCATCGGCAGCGTGCTCGATGTCGTGATCCGCCAGAAACTGAACCTGTATTACGTGGCTAACGGTCAGCGCGTGCCGGAGGATCTGCACGTCGCCAACCAGCATTACCTGGTCGACCGCGCATTCAAGCTCAAACGCGAAACCGGTCCGTTCCAATACCAGGACGACGAATTGCCGCTGGTGATCGGCAGCACCACGCGTGCGATGAATGACGGCAGCCTGCGCGAGGTGAGCCTTGGCTAGTTTCGACTTCGATCAGGCCGAAGGCCTGCGCCGCATGCTGGCGGGGCCGAAGCCTCGGGTGTTCACGTTTCTGTCGGCCGCATCGGGTGAAGAAAAGGGTTCGATGCTGGTGAACCTCGGCGCATCGCTGGCGCAGGCCGGCCGGGATGTGCTGCTGCTGGATGCCTGCGTCGCTTCCGAAGGCATTTCGGCGCGGCTGGACGCGGTACGCGGCGCCACGCTGCTGCAAGTGGCGCGACAGGAACGTGCGTTGGACGACGTGATCCAGGCGATGCCGCAAGGCTTCGGCGTCGCGTCGCTGATGCGTGGACCGCAGCGCTCGGCACTGCAGGACCCGCAGCAGATGCGACGGATCGCCAATGCCTGCGACGTGCTGGCGGCGCGCTCCGACATCGTGCTGGTCGATGCCGAGATCGGTAGCGACGACAGCTTTCCGGTGCCGCTGCTAGGCAAGGGGGAAATCGTGGTGCAGGTGGCGAATACGCCGGCATCGATCAAGACGGCTTACACGCTCATCAAGCGGCTCAATGCGCGCCTTGGCCGGCGGCCATTCGGTATCCTGATCAGCGGTGCCTCGGAAAAGGAAGCACAGCTGGTGTACCGGAACATGGCGCAGGCGGCGAATCGTTATCTGGCTGTCAAGCTGACTTCGATGGGTTCGGTGCCGGCCGACGATCATCTGAAACGCGCGATGCATCTGGGCCGGGCGGTGGTGGATGCATTTCCGCTGGCGGGCGCATCGGTCGCGTTCCGCAGGCTGGCGGGGCGATTTGTATTGTCTGACGTGGCGGCAGCGGGATAACATGCTATATCTGCAAATGGCGCCGCCGTCGGCAATCGCCCAGAACAAAAAATATGTATACCGTTAGCGGAAAATCGGACAAGAATCACCTGCTGCAGGAACACGCACCGCTGGTCAAGCGGCTGGCGCATCAGATGAAAGCCAAGCTGCCGCCCAGCGTTGAAGTGGACGACCTGATCCAGGCCGGCATGATCGGCCTGCTCGATGCGGTGAATCGTTATGAAGACACGCACGGTGCGCAGTTCGAGACCTATGCGGTACAGCGGATTCGCGGCGCGATGCTGGATGAATTGCGCAGCAGCGACTGGCTGCCGCGCAGCATTCGCCAGACCATGCGCAAGATCGAGACCGCGATCAACAATCTGCAGCAGCGCCTCGGCCGCGCACCGAAGGAAGCGGAGATCGCGAAGGAACTGAAGATTTCGCTGGAAGAGTATCAGGAGATGCTGAACGATGGCAGCGGCCACCAGCTGGTGTATTACGAGGATTTCCACGAGAAGGACGAGCACGACCACTTCCTCGACCGCTATCAGGTCGATGAAACCAGCGATCCGCTGCAGAGTCTGTTGCGCGGCGGATTCCGCGAAGCGGTGATTCACGCGATCGAGGCATTGCCGGAGCGCGAGAAGATCCTGATGGGCCTGTACTACGAACAGGAAATGAACCTGAAGGAGATCGGTGCGGTGATGGGCGTTTCCGAATCGCGCGTATGCCAGTTGCACAGCCAGGCGATCGCGCGGCTGCGCGCCAAGCTGAAGGAGAAGGCGTGGACTGGGCTAGCCTAGCCGGCATCGTACTCGCACTGAGCGGCGTCCTGCTCGGGCAGCTGCTCGACGGCGGGCATCTCGACTCGCTGTTCCAGCCTGCGGCGCTCGTCATCGTCTTCGTCGGCACGATCGGCGCGGTGCTGCTGCAAAGCGGCATGCCGAGTTTCATTCGCGGCGTGCTGATGGCACGCTGGATCTTTTCTCCCCCGGAAAACGATGATGAATATCTGACCCAGAGCATCCATTTCTGGAGCACCACCGCGCGTCGCGAAGGTCTGCTCAGCCTGGAGCGCTACCTGGACGAGGTGAAGGACCGTTTCGTGGCAAAGGGGCTTGCGCTGATCATCGACGGCATCGATCCCTACAAGATCCGCGATATTCTCGAAACGGATATTTCATCGTATGAACGGCGCGAGCGCCAGGCATCGAAAATCTGGGAGGCGGCCGGCGGTTATGCGCCGACCATCGGCATTCTCGGCGCGGTGCTGGGCTTGATTCATGTGATGGAAAACCTGACCGAACCGAGCAAGCTCGGCGGCGGCATCGCGGTCGCGTTCGTGGCGACCATCTATGGCGTCGGCCTCGCCAACCTGATATTCCTGCCGGTCGCCAACAAGCTGAAAACGATCATCGCGGAAGAAGTGCGGCGTCGTGAAATGCTGTGCGACGTTTTCTGCGGCATCGCCAGCGGCGACAATCCGCGGGTGCTGGAAGAGCGGATGTCCGCCTACCGGTAGCGCGTCATGGCACGCAAAAAATACGAGGAAGAGCACGACAACCACGAGCGCTGGCTGGTGTCGTATGCAGATTTCATCACGCTGCTGTTTGCATTCTTCGTGGTGATGTATGCGCTGTCGTCGATCAATGAAGGCAAGTACCGGGTGCTGGCGAATTCCCTTGTCAGTGCGTTCGGCGGCGCACCGGGCATCCCCGCCGCGCCGGTGCTGAAGAACAATACGCAGTCGGCGATACCTTTGCTGCCGCGCGCGCTGCCGAGCCCGCGGCGGCGCGACAGCGAAGCGCTGCGCCGCGAGCGCAGCCACCTTACCAGCATGGCACGTGACATCCTGAAAGTACTGGCGCCGCTGGTCGACCAAGGCAAGGTGCGCGTGACGCAGACAACGATCGGGGTCAGCGTCGAAATCAATGCCAGTGTCCTGTTCGCGCAGGGCGACGCTCGGCTCAGCAACGAAAGCAGCGAGGCGCTCAAGGCAGTGGCAGCGGTGCTGAAAAGCGATGACCATGCGATCCGCGTCGAAGGACATACCGATAGCGTGCCGATCCGGACCGCGTTTTTTCCGTCCAACTGGGAGCTGTCGGCGATGCGCGCGGGCAGCGTGGTTCGGCTGTTTGTCGAAAACGGCATTGCGGAGGAACGACTGACCGCAGTCGGACACGGGTCGACCCGGCCGGTGGATTCGAACGATACCGCGCAAGGGCGGCAGCGCAACCGCCGGGTCACGATCATGATTCTGTCCAGCCTGCCGGTGAACGCAACCGAAGTGCCGGTCGAGCTCGGCCCGGCGAAAGAGAAAAAGCCCTGACGAAAAAACAGCCCGTCGCGAATCGTTCGCGACGGGCTGTTTCGGGATCGGAATTATTTTTTGCGGTGACGCGAGCCGTCAGCCGACGACCAGTCTGCGGCTGCCGGATTGGGATGCGGATTGACCGTTCGGTCCGTAGATGGCGCCGCCTTGCTGCTCGCCCTGCAGGATATTGAGTGCGCCCTGGTTGCGTGCGAGCTGCTGGCCGATCATCAGGCCGTTGATGCGGTTCAGTTCTTTCGCCTGCTGCGCGATATTCAGCAGTCGGGTCCACGATTGGTTCGCGCCGGCTGTCGCGGCGGGGCTGTGCAACCAGTCCGGCATGCCGGACTCGTCGGCGCTGAATCCGGCAGCGGCCAGCGCGCGGTGGCGGCGCTTGGCCAGGTCGGTCATGCGGGCGACGAGGTTCGCTTTTTCTCCGGTGAGCCTGCTCAGGCCCTCGACATCGGCATCGGCCAGGCGCGCCTGTTCCTGCTCAAGCAATTGCAGCAGGCCGCTGGCGGCGATCAGTTCTTCGGCCAGGCTGTCGGCCGGGCTGGTTCCGGAGGATTGCATGTTTGTCTCTACGCCTTCTTGCGTGAATGCAGCAGGTCGTTCACCGTGTCGAGCAGGCCGTTTGCCACTTTTTCAGGATCGACCTGAAACCTGCCTTCCGCGATGGCGGCCTTGATTTCTTCCACCTTGTTTGCATCGAACACACCGTTGCTCCCGGTCAGTTGGGTCAGCGATTGCAGTTGCGATTGCGACGACAGGTGGACACTGTCCGACACCGAAGCGGGCTGGCTGCTGACGCTGCCGGCCTTTTCGGCACCCTTGCCGGCGCGGGCCTGCGTCGTGCCGACGCTCACCCCTCCGGTTTTCTTTGGTGAGTCATCAATTTTCACGGCAATTTCCTTGTTTGGTAAGCGGTTTTTCGCATCTTGTCATACTGATTATCGACGCAATCAGCTGAAACTTTAGCACCGAATAGAGCAAACGGGAAAAGCCATTTCTCTCAATAAGTTACTTCCACAACACCGCCGGCTTTGGCGATGCCGCTGACCACCTGGCCGGAGCCGGTTTTCGCCTGGATCACCTGGCCTTCGGCGGCGCTGGCCAGGGCACGTGCCTCCGCCGATACGCGGAAACCGGGGCCGGCGCTCACCAGTCGCACCATCTGTCCTTGCTGTACCGCTTGCTGGCTGCGCAGCGTATCGTTGCGCAGCGGCGTGCCGAGCGCGAGGGAAATCGTGGCGGTTCTTCCGACTGCCTGCGAGGTATCGGTAATGATGCCGGGCGGCAGCGATGTCAGGTCGCCCTGCACCGTGGCGATGTCGGCGGGGCCGATTTTCTGGCCTTGCGCGAGCGGGGCGGCAGCTACCACGTAATCGGCAATCACTTTTACTGTTGCCGACATGTAAATTGTCCAGGGGGCCGGGACGGTGCAGCGTACGCCGACGGTGGTTTTGCCCCATACGCGACGGCCGTTCGGCAAAAATGCTTCGGGCGCCGGGCAGGCGGCGAGCTTGAGACGGGGATCGAGGCTGCCGACCGCGATGTGGACCTGGCCGGGCAGGCCGGCGCTGCGCATGTGCAGGAACTGCTCGGCGGTCTTGCGGATCGCGGCATGATCCTGGTAGGCGTCCGGCGTTTGCGCGATCGCTGCCGGGGCGACGGCAGCGGCGCTCAACGCGAGCAGCGAAATCAGGTTGTGGATGAATGGCTTCATGGTGACCGATGGATTGATTCCATGGTCCATGCTACCGGCCGGGTGGCGATTCAAAGCGCGGAACAGGCGAGGGTTTTTGACGCTTATCGGCCGATCGGCCGGAATTCGGCGTCCGTATGATCGACGCTATACAAATCCATTATCGGCGCGAGCAGGACTTTCTTTAGCCGATGACTTCCGGAGGTAGCCATGATCGGAAAACTAGACGAAGCACTGCGTTTCCAGGAAACCGCGCTGAGCCTGCGTGCGCAGCGCCAGCAACTGCTGGCATCGAACATCGCCAATGCCGATACGCCGAACTACAAGGCGAGGGACGTCGATTTTAACAGTGCGCTGAAGAATGCACTGTCGAACGGTACATCGGCACCGTCGGAATTGGTCACGACAGCGAAAGCGCATATTCCGGGCAATACCGTTACCGGCAATATCGGCGGTGCACCCTTGCTGTACCGGACGCCGTCGCAGGGCAATGTCGACGGTAACACAGTGGACATGGATGTCGAGCGCAACCAGTTCACCGACAACGCGCTGCGCTATGAAGCCGGCATCACGCTCATCGGCGCGCAGATCAAGAATCTGCTGGCCGCAGTCCAGGGGTAACGATCATGTCGCTATTCAATATCTTCAACGTTGCCGGCTCCGCCATGAGCGCGCAGGGCCAGCGCCTGAACACCGTCGCCAGCAATCTCGCCAATGCGGACAGCACCAGCAGTTCCACCGGCGGTGTCTACAAGTCCAAGCAGGTGGTGTTCGAAGCGGTGCCGCTCTCCGGGCCGGAGGCCAGCGGCGTCAAGGTGCAGCAGGTGGTGGAGGACCAGTCGCCGCCGAAGATGGTGTACGACCCGAAGAATCCGCAGGCGAACGAAAGCGGCTATGTGGCAATGCCGAATGTGAACGTGGTGGAAGAGATGGTCAACATGATTTCCGCATCGCGTTCCTATCAGACCAATGTCGACACCATGAACGCGGCCAAGACCATGTTGTTGAAAACCCTGACGCTGGGCCAGTAATCGAGGAGCATCAATGAGTACGATAAATAATACCGTGTCAAACGATCTGCTGGCGGCGATGAATCCGTCGACGAAAACGACGCAAAGCACCGCCGACGCGGCGCAGGACAAGTTCATGACCCTGCTGGTCACGCAGATGAAAAACCAGGATCCGCTGAATCCGCTCGACAACGCGGAGGTCACCAGTCAGCTCGCGCAATTGTCGACCGTGAGCGGGATCGACAAGCTGAATGCGACGCTGACCTCGCTGATGGGCAGCTACCAGTCTTCCCAGTCGTTGCAGGCGGCCGGCATGATCGGTCACAGCGTGCTGGTGCCCGGGTCGGATGCCACGCTGAGCAGCGGCAGCGCGCTGATGGGCATCGATCTTTCGCGGGCGGCGGACGACGTCAAACTCACTGTCTTCGATGGCGCGGGTACGGCGATCCACAGCGTCGATCTCGGTGCGCAGAAGGCCGGCGTGCAGCCTTTGCAGTGGGACGGCAGCACCGACAGCGGCACCGCCGCGGCGGACGGCAAGTACACCTTCAAGGTCACGGCCACCAGTGGCGGCGAGAGCGTCGACGTGACGGCGCTGTCGTTGGGGCAGGTCGGCAGCGTATCGACCGGCGCGTCCGGCGTGAAGCTGAACGTAACCAACGTGGGTACGGTCGACATGGCGGACGTGCGCCAGATTCTTTAATCGCAGGCATTCGGAAAACGAGGGGAAGAACATGAGCTTTCAACAAGGATTGAGCGGTCTGAATGCGGCATCCAAGAGCCTGGAAGTCATCGGCAACAACGTTGCGAATGCGAATACCGTGGGCTTCAAGGGATCGCAGGCGCAGTTCGCGGATGTGTATGCGAGTTCGCTGACCGGCGCCGGCGCTTCCGATGTCGGTATCGGCGTCAAGGTCGGACAGGTGGCCCAGCAGTTCACGCAGGGCAATGTCACCGCGTCGAACAATCCGCTGGATATCGCAATCAACGGCGGCGGTTTTTTCCGGATGAGCAGCAACGGCGTGGTGTCCTACAGCCGCAACGGCCAGTTCCAGCTCGACAAGAGCGGCTATATCGTGAACGGCAACGGCGCGCGTCTGACCGGATACGCGTCCGACGTGAACGGCGTGCTGTCGACCGGTACGCCGGTCGACCTGAACATCAGTACCGCCGATCTGGCACCGAAAGCAACCACGGCGGTCGCCTCGGTGGTCAATCTCGATTCACGCAACACGGTGCCGGCCACGACGCCGTTCAACTATACCGATCCGACCAGTTACAACAGCGCCAGCTCGGTGTCGGTATTCGACAGCCTCGGCAATTCGCATGTGCTGCAGAGCTATTACGTGAAGACAGGGTCCGGGACATGGAATGTCTACGGAACCAGCGACGGGGTGCCGATTGGCGTTTCCCCCCCGACGGCAACCGCATCACCGCTGGCCGGCGGTGCGCCGACCAACTTTACCGCGATAGCGGCCGGTACCTTTTCCGTCAATGGCGTCAGCGTAGGTGCTGTTGCGGCGGGCGGCAACGCAATCACGCAAGGTGCCAACATTGCCGCCGCCATCAATGCGGCGACGATCCCTGGCATTACCGCTACCGCATCGGGTGCGACAGGCGCCGTCACCATCACCAATTCCGCAGCAGGCGGCACGGTATCCATCACGATGAACGGCGCAGCAGTGGATACCGCGACGGCTATCGCGAACAGGAACACGCTGCTCGCGCAAACCGGCTTTACGAGCGCCGAGGTAGGAACCCAGGCGGTGCAAATGGGCGCATTGAATTTCACGAGTGACGGCGTGATCAACACGGCCACCACGACCGTACCGTTTTCAGTGTCGATTCCGCTGGCAAATGGCGCGACCAACCCGCTCAATCTTCAGGTCGATTACACCGGCACTACCCAGTTCGGTGCCAGCTTCAGCATCAACAAGCTGACGCAGGATGGTTACACGTCGGGCCGGCTGTCCGGTTTCGACATAGGACAAGAGGGCATCATTACCGGCCGCTACACCAACGGCAAGTCGGCTACGCTGGGACAGGTGGTGCTCGCCAATTTCACCAATCCGAACGGCCTGCAGCCGCTCGGCAACAACATCTGGGCAGAAACGTCGGCGTCCGGTTCGGCACTGGTCGGTCCGCCGGATACCGGCGGCATGGGCGTGCTGCAGGCATCGGCGGTGGAGGATTCCAACGTCGACCTGACGGCGGAACTGGTCAACATGATTACCGCGCAGCGCGTCTATCAGGCCAACGCCCAGACCATCAAGACCCAGGACCAGGTGTTGCAGACGCTGGTCAATCTCAGGTAAGCGAAAGTGGCCGGCGCTTTGATCTGACAGGCGCGCCGACTACGGGAGAACGCGATGGATCGCCTCATTTACACCGCCATGTCCGGCGCGAAGCATATCCTGGAACAGCAGGCGAATGCTTCCAACAATCTGGCCAATGCCACCACCACCGGCTTTCGCGCACAGCTCGACTCTTTCCGCGCGGCGCCGGTGCTGGGCGCGCCATTGCCGACGCGCGCATTCGTGGTCGATGCCACGGTCGGCACCGATTTCACGCCCGGCGCGCTGGAGCAGACCGGACGCGCGCTCGACGTCGCGCTGCCGGGACAAGGCTGGATCGCGGTGCAGCTGGAAGACGGCTCCGAAGCGTACACCCGCAACGGTAGTCTGAAGACCAATGAAAACGGCGTACTGCAGACGCAGAGCGGACTAAACGTTCTGGGCGATGGCGGCCCGATCAGCATTCCGCCCGACGTCACTGTGGCGATTGCGAAGGATGGCACCGTCTCGGGGATACCGACCAACGGCTCGGCCAGCGCTGTCACCGTGCTGGGCCGCATCAAGCTGGTCAATCCGCCGGAAGACAATATCGTGCGCGGCGACGACGGGCTGTTTCGCACCAAGGACGGCAATCCGGCCGACGCGGATGCCGACGTCACGGTGATGGGCGGCGCGCTGGAAGGCAGCAACGTCAACGTGGTGGATGCGATGGTCGACATGATCAACCTGTCGCGCCAGTTCGAGATGCACATGAATCTGTTGAAGAATGCCGAGAGCAACGAGGGCAAAGCCAGCGAGCTTCTGTCTTTGGGCGGTTGACGGCGGGCGCAAAATGGATTTGAAACGTGCCGTTCGCGAGCCTGATTCGCCGCCGGCGCCAATGCAGGGCTTCTGGAGAAAAAAATGATTCGTTCACTATGGATTTCCAAGACCGGTCTGGATGCGCAGCAGACGCAGATGGACGTCACCGCCAACAACCTGGCAAACGTCAGCACCACCGGCTTCAAGCGCTCGCGCGCGGTGTTCGAAGACCTGCTTTACCAGACCCTGCGCCAGCCCGGTGCGCAGTCGTCGCAGCAGACCCAATTGCCGACCGGCCTGCAGATCGGCACCGGCGTACGCCCGGTGTCGACCGAACGCATTTTCACGCAGGGCAACCTGCAGCAGACCAGCAACGACAAGGATGTCGCGATCCAGGGCGCGGGTTTTTTCCAGGTACTGCTGCCGGACGGCACCACCGCCTATAGCCGCGACGGCTCGTTTCAGACGGACAGCCAGGGGCAACTGGTGACGTCGAGCGGCTTCGTGGTGCAGCCGGCGATCACGATCCCGGCTGACGCACAGTCGTTGACGATCGGCCGTGACGGTACGGTGTCGGTCACGCAGCCGGGCAGCGCTGCGGCAACGCAGGTCGGCAGCTTGCAGCTCGCCACCTTCGTGAATCCGGCCGGCCTCGAAAGCAAGGGCGAAAACCTGTATGTCGAAACGGCTTCATCGGGCAGCCCCAACACCAATACGCCGGGCAGCAATGGCGCTGGCCTGCTGGTGCAAGGCTATGTCGAAACTTCCAACGTGAACGTGGTGGAAGAACTGGTGAACATGATCCAGATCCAGCGCGCGTACGAAATCAACAGCAAGGCGATCACCACATCGGATCAGATGCTGCAGCGCCTGACGCAGCTTTGATTGGATAGCCGCGAGACTGCCATGACCAAGTTACCCCTTCTCGCGTTCGCGTCGCTGCTGGCCGCCTGCAGCTCGGTGCCGGATTCCATCATCCAGCAGCCGTCGAACATCGCGCCGCGCCAGGTGCGCACGCCACCTCCGCCGAACGGCGCGATTTTCCAGACCTCCGCCTATCGTCCGATTTTCGAAGATCGCCAGGCGCGCATGGTGGGCGACATCCTGACCGTGGCCATCAGCGAGAAGACCTCTGCAACCAAGTCGGCTGACGATGTCGGCAGCAAGACCGGCAGCAGCAATTCCTCGATCAGCAAGCTGCTGCAGGTGCCGGCATCGACGCTTGCCGGTCTCGGCGCCGTCGGTTCGACCAGCAACAAATTCGAAGACAAGGGAACTGCCAGCTCCAGCAATACATTCAGCGGCACCATTACGGTCACGGTGATCGACGTGCAGCCGAACGGCAACCTGGTGGTCAGCGGCGAAAAACAGATCGCCTTCGACAAGGGTATCGAGTTCGTGCGTTTTTCCGGCGTCGTCAGTCCCACCACGATCGCGGCGGGCAATGTGGTGTCGTCGACCCAGGTCGCGGATGCGCGTTTCGAATATCGCACCAACAGCCGGATCGACAAGACGGAACTGATGTCGAAGCTGGCGCGGTTCTTCCTGAGCATCGCGCCGCTGTAAGGAGATGGAGATGGATATCAAAAACCGTACCCGGCAGTTGCCGCTGATGTGGATCGCCGCATCATGCTGCGCGCTGGGGCTGTTGCTGCCGGCAAGCAGCCATGCCGAGCGGCTGAAGGATCTCGCGAGCATCCAGGGCGTGCGGCAGAACCAGCTGATCGGCTACGGCCTGGTGGTCGGCCTCGATGGCAGCGGCGACCAGACCACGCAGACGCCGTTCACCGTGCAGAGCGTGATCAGCATGCTGCAGAACATGGGCATCAACCTGCCGTCGGCCACCAGCCTGCAGCTGAAGAACGTCGCGGCAGTGATGGTCACCACCTCGCTGCCGGCATTCGCGCAGCCGGGCCAGATGCTGGATGTCACTGTCTCGTCGATGGGCAACGCGAAAAGCCTGCGCGGCGGTACGCTGTTGATGACGCCGCTGAAAGGCGCCGACGGCCAGATCTACGGCATGGCGCAGGGCAATGTGCTGGTCGGCGGCGTTGGCGCTTCGGCCAACGGCAGCAAGGCGCAGGTCAACCATCTGAGCGTGGGCCGCATCTCCTCCGGCGCTACCGTCGAGCGTGCGGTGCCGACCGCGCTGGGGCAGGGCGACGTGGTCAATCTCGAACTGAACGACACTGATTTTTCGACCGCGTCGCGGGTGGTGGATGCGATCAACCGGCGCTTCGGCGGCGACACCGCGGCGGCACAGAACGGCCGTGTGATCCGCGTGCGCGCGCCGGTCAACAGCGACGAGCGGGTCGCCTTCCTCGGTGCACTGGAAAGCATGGACGTGACGCCGGCGCAGATGCAGGCGAAAGTGATCCTGAACGCGCGCACCGGTTCGGTGGTGATGAACCAGGCGGTCACGCTCGACAGCTGTGCGGTTTCCCACGGCAACCTGTCGGTGGTGATCAATACCGATCCCGTGATCAGCCAGCCGGCGCCGCTGTCGGCCGGCCAGACGGTGGTTGCTGCCACTTCGCAGATCGACATCAAGAAGGAGCCGGGCCAAGTGCTGCTGCTGAAGTCCGGTACTTCGCTGGCGGAAGTGGTGAAGGCCTTGAATGCGATCGGCGCCACGCCGCAGGACCTGCTGGCGATCCTGCAGGCGATGAAGGCGGCGGGCTCGCTGCGCGCCGAACTGGAAATCATCTGATCGCGAGCCGGCCATGATCAATCCCGCCAATCTCTCCGGAGGCCTTGCTGCCGACATCAAGGACATCAGCCAGCTGCGCCAGAGCGCGAAGCAGAATTCGCCGGAAGCGCTGAAGGCGAGCGCCAAGCAGTTCGAGGCGCTGTTCATGAACATGATGCTGAAGAGCATGCGCGACGCGACGCCGCAGGACGGCCCGTTCGACAGCGAACAAACCAAAATGTACAGTTCGATGCTGGATCAGCAGATCAGCCAGACCATGGCGACGCGCGGTGTCGGACTGGCGGATGTGCTGGTCCGGCAACTGTCGAACATGGTCGGCCCACAGGGGCCTGCCGGCGCGGTGGGGGCACAAGCGGCCGGGGTCGGCAAACCGAATGCCTCGCAGCCGGCGCATATTCGCGAATTCCAGGAGCGGCTGGCGCCGCACGCCGAAGAAGCCAGTCGTGCGACCGGCATTCCGGCCCGCTTCATGCTGGGCCAGGCGGCGCTCGAAAGCGGCTGGGGCAAAAGGGAAATCAAGGGCGCCGATGGCAGTCCCAGCCACAACCTGTTTGGCATCAAGGCAACCGGCGACTGGAAGGGACAGGTGGTGCAGACCGCTACCACCGAATATGTGAACGGCGTGCCGCAGACCAAAGTCGAGAAATTCCGCGCCTACGATTCCTATGCCGACGCCTTCCGCGATTACGCAAAGCTGTTAAGCAGCAATCCGCGCTACCAGAATGTGCTGGCCAACGCCAACGCCAACGACGCCGCCGGTTTCGCGCAGGGACTGCAGAAGGCGGGCTATGCAACCGATCCGCACTATGCGGCGAAACTGACACGCATCATCAACCAGTCATTGTCCGCTTGATAACGAAAGGCGGCGATTGCCGCACTCTGCCCGGGGCAGGCTCAAGTTTCCCCGCCATGCACCGTTGATACAGATATCGCGATATAGAAGAAGAGACCATGTCCTCCAGTATCCTCAATGTCGGCCAGAGCGCCTTGCAGGCAGCGCAGATCGGATTGACCACCACCGGTCACAATATCGCGAACGCCAATACGCCGGGGTATACGCGCCAGGTGGTCTTGCAGAGCGCGTCCGGCGCGCATAATTTCGGCTCCGGCTTTGTCGGCAGCGGCACCCAGGTGACCACGATCCAGCGCGTGTACGACCAGTACCTGAACAATCAGCTGCTGACCGCGCAGACCTCGAAAGGCTCGCTCGACAGCTATTACTCGCAGATCACGCAGATCGACAACATGCTGGGCGACTCCAGCACCGGCCTGTCGTCCACGCTGCAGGATTTCTTCAGCGGCATACAGGGGCTGGCAGCGGCACCGAATGCTGCCTCGGCGCGTCAGTCGGTCCTGTCGTCTGCGGAAACGCTGGCCGGACGCTTTCAGGCGCTGGGCAATCAGCTGGATCAAATGCGCCAGGGGGTTAACGATCAGATCGATTCCAGTGTCAGCAACATCAACAGCTATGCACAGCAGATCGCGACGCTGAACGATGCAATTGAAAAGGCAGAGGGAAGCTCGGGCGAGTCCAAGCCGGCGAACGACCTGCTCGATCAGCGCGACCAGGTGTTGTCGGACCTGAGCAAGGAAGTGAAGGTATCGGTCGTCAAGCAGGGAAACAGCTACAACGTATTCATCGGCAACGGCCAGCCGCTGGTGGTCGGCACCCAGAAGTTCAACCTGGTGACGGCTGTCTCGCCGTCCGATCCGAGCCGGACCGAAGTCGCCTATTCCGCCAACGGCGCGGTGAACGTGCTGCCCGAGAGCAGCCTGACCGGGGGCTCGCTCGGCGGTCTGTTCGACTTTCGTGCCAATTCGCTGGATGCCGCACAGAATTCCCTTGGCCGCGTTGCGACCGGACTGGCGTTGACCTTCAATGCGCAGCACCAGCTCGGCCTCGATCAGAACGGTAACCTGGGTGGCGCATTCTTCAACGCGGCGGCGCCGGTCGTCGATGGCAACATCTACAACAAAGGTGGTGGCGTGGTCACCGCCAGCATCTCCGATCCGGGCGCACTGACCGCCAGTGACTATCTGCTGCAGACCGTTACCGCAGCAGCACCCCCGGTTCCGGGGCCGGCAGCGCCGGGCGCCTACAAGCTCACCCGGCTTTCGGACGGCACGGTGACGAACTTCACGACGTTTCCGCAAACCGTCGACGGCGTGGATTTCGATCTCGGCTCCGGCAACCCGGCGGCTGGCGACAGCTTTCTGATCAAGCCGACTGCGAACGGTGCAACCGGATTCAATGTCGCCATCAACGATGTCACAAAGATTGCGGCCGCAGCGCCGATCACGACCGGCTTCGCCGCCGGACCTGCCGTCCTGACCGGTTTCACCGCCGCGACGCCGCCGGGTTCCAGCACGATCAGTGCCGCTACCGAAAGTGCCGCTTTCACCAGCGCCACGCTGACACCGGCGGTCACGCTGACTTACGATGCCGTCAGCAATACCCTGAGCGGATTTCCGGCCGGCGTGGCAGTCACCGTGAACGGCGCCGCGCCACCGGCGCCTTATGTCGCCGGCGACCCGGTTCCCTATACCGCTGGCGCGACCATCAGCTTCGGCGGCGTCAGCTTCGCCATCAGCGGCACGCCGGCGACCGGCGACCAGTTCAGCATCAACAACAACCCGGCGGGTTCGGCCAAGATCAGTGCCGGAACCGTGGACGCCAGCTTTACCAACGCAACCCTGACGCCGACCGTCACGCTGACATACAACGCCACGACCAATACCCTGAGCGGCTTCCCGGCCGGCGTGCCGGTTACGGTGAACGGCGCCGCGCCGCCGGCACCTTATGTCGCCGGCGATCCGGTTCCCTATACCGCTGGCGCGACCATCAGCTTCGGCGGCGCCAGCTTCACCATCAGCGGCACGCCGGCGACCGGCGATCAGTTTTCCCTTGGCCTGAACACCAACGGCAAAGGCGATACCCGGAATGCCTTGCTGCTGGGCGGACTGCAGACGAGCAATACGCTGGCCAACGGCACAACCAGCTATCAGGGCGCCTATGGACAACTGGTCAGCCTGATAGGCAACAAGACCCACGAACTTGACGTGACGAGCACCGCCGCAGGAAAACTGCTCGATTCCACCATCGCGGCACAGCAGGCAGTATCCGGAGTGAATCTCGACGAAGAGGCGACCAACCTGCTTCGTTACCAGCAGGCATACCAGGCGGCCGGCAAGGTGATGCAGACGGCAAATCAGCTGTTCGACATGCTGCTGACGCTCGGCCAGTGATAACAGGAGTCGACCAACATGCGTGTCAGCACAAGTAACCTTTACCAGACAGGCATTGCCCGGCTTGGCGAATTGCAGAGCGGGCTGTCCAAGACACAACAGCAGTTGTCGTCCAATACCCGGATTCTCACGCCGGCCGACGATCCGGTCGCAGCCAGCCGCGCGCTGGACGTCCGCCAGTCGATGGCGGTGAATACGAGGCTTGCCACCAACCGCAGCAACGCAAAGGATTCTCTCAGTCTCGCCGAAAGCACGCTGGCCTCGGTCACGTCGCTGCTGCAGGATGCGAAGACCTCGGTGGTGGAGGCGGGGAATGGCGGTCTGTCCAATGCCGACCGGAGCGCAATTGCCACCGACTTGAGCAGCCGCCTGGATGAATTGATCGGCCTGGCAAACGCGAAAGACGGAACCGGTGAATACCTGTTTTCCGGCTACAGCGTAACCACTCAGCCATTTACCAAGACCGCGACCGGCGCCACCTACAACGGCGATCAGGGGCAGCGCATGCTGCAGGTCGGGCCGCAGCGCCAGATGGCAGTGAGCGAGACCGGGCAGAACCTGTTCCAGCCCGGAACCTCGCAGGATGTCTTCAAGACCTTGACCGACCTGGTCAACTTGCTGCAGACCCCGGGAACGACCGGCCTCGCGACCGGCCTGGCTAGCGCCAACAACAACATCGATGCAAGCCTGCAGAATGTGCTGACGGTGCGCGCATCGGTCGGTTCACGATTGACGGAACTGGATGCGCAGGACAGCATCGGCGACGATCTGAATGTCCAGTATCAGAAATCGTTGTCCGGGCTGGAAGACCTCGATTACGCGAAAGCCGTTTCGGATCTGACGCAGCAGCAGATTACCTTGCAGGCGGCGCAGCAGTCGTTCGTCAAGATTTCCGGGCTGTCGCTGTTCAACTACATCAGCTGACGAATCGCCGCCAATCCTGCGGAGGGCGGCAGACAGGCCTCAGGATGCCGCTGCCGCGACGATCTGTCGCATCATGTCGATCCCCTGTTCAAACAGCCGGCCGATCGGTGTCGCCAGGTAAGGCAGGCTCAGCGCCAGCACGATGAAGCCGGCGCCGAGCGTGATCGGGAAACCGATGCCGAACAGGTTCAGCTGCGGCGCCGCACGCGTCAATACGCCGAGCGCGATGTTGGTAATCAGCAGCGCGGCGACCATTGGCAATGACAGCTGCACGCCGGCGCTGAAAATCGTTCCGCCCCACAGCGCGACCTCCCGGAGGCTGGCGCCATTGAACGGCGTCGCCGAAATCGGTAGTGTGACAAAGGAATCCGCCAGCGCCGATAGCATGACCAGGTGCAGGTTGGTCGCGAGGAACAGCATGATCGCGAGCAGCGACAGGAACTGGCTGATGGCGGACGAGCGTCCGTTCGTTTGCGGATCGAAGAAGGTGGCAAAGCCGAATCCCATCGTCAGGCCGGTGATCTCGCCGGCCATTTCGATGCCGGTGAAGACGATCTGTATCGCGAACCCCATCGCGGTGCCGATCAGCAGCTGCTGCACCAGGATCAGCAGTCCGGCGAGCGACATCGGGTCCATCGCCGGAACGCTCGGGACGCTTGGCGCGATGATCAGCGCCAGCAGGACGCCGAGCCCGAGCTTGAGGCTGGCCGGCACATTCACGTTGCCGAACAGCGGTGCCGCCACGATCAGGCCGAGAATCCGGGTCAGCGGCCATAGAAAGGACGCGATCCAGGTATTCAGTTCGGCGCTGCTGAAGCTGATCATGGATGCGGCGGGCGGCGATCGCGGACGGCGATTATCCGACCATGCCCGGAATGCCGGTAAACATCTGCCGCATGTAATCGAGCATCACCGACAGCATCCATGGGCCGGCGACGATCATCGCGATGAAGATGCCGACCAGTTTCGGGATGAAGGAGAGCGTCATCTCGTTGATCTGTGTGGCGGCCTGGAAGATGCTGATCACGAGGCCGACCACCAGTGCCACCAGCAGCATCGGTGCGGCAACCATCAGAGTGACTTCCATTGCCTGGCGGCCCATGGTCATGACGCTTTCGGGAGTCATCGCAATACCTCGATCTTCAATAGAAACTTTGTGCAAGCGAGCCGATCAGCAGCTGCCAGCCGTCGACCAGCACGAACAGCATCAGCTTGAAAGGCAGCGAAACGATCGCGGGCGACATCATCATCATGCCCATCGACATCAGGATACTGGCGACCACCATGTCGATGATCAGGAACGGGATGAAGATCGCGAAGCTGATCTGGAATGCGGTCTTCAGTTCGCTGGTGACGAAGGCCGGAATCAGCACCCGCAGCGGCACATCTTCCGGCCCCTGCAATTGCGGGCCGTTCGATAGCTTCACGTACAGCGCCAGATCGGCCTGCCGCGTCTGCTTCATCATGAACGCCTTGAGCGGCACCGCGCCCTTGTCGAGCGCCTGCGACATCGTGATCTTGTTTTCCGACAGCGGCTGGTAGGCATCGGTATAGATCTTGTCCAGCACCGGCCCCATTACGAACAGCGTCAGGAACAGCGACAGGCCGATCAGCACCTGGTTCGGCGGCGCGGTCTGCGTGCCGAGCGCCTGGCGCAGCAGCGACAGCACGATGATGATGCGGGTGAAGCTGGTCATCATCAGCAGCGCGGCCGGGATGAAGGTCAGCGCGGTCAGCAGCAGCAGCGTCTGCAGGCTGAGTGTATAGGTCTGGCCGCCGCCGGGTGCCGGCGCGCTGGTGAGCGCCGGCAGGCCGACCTGCTGCGCGGCAGCCAGCAGCGGCAATCCCATCAACGCCAGTGGCAGCAGGCGCCGGATGATCTGCGCCGTGCCGCGTGCAGGATTGCCTGCGCCGCGCCTTGTTTCATTGATTGCCATTGCGCTTGTCGATTGTCTGTTTCAGCCAGCCGGCGAAATTGTTGGGCATCGGCTGTTGCGCGCTCGCGGGCCGTTCCTGGCGCGGCATGGTGGAGAGGGCGCTGACCCGTCCTTGCGCAACGCCGACCACGATCCATTGATCCGCCACTTCGACCACCACCACACGTTCGCGATTGCCGACGCTGACGCCGCCGATCACCCTGGCCACGTTGCTGCCGGCTGCGCCGCTGACGCCGAAACGCTTGAGCAGCCATGCGGTGCCGGCCATCAGCGCGAGCACCGCGACCAGTCCGAGCAGCACCTGCAGCACGCTGCCGGCCGCTGCGGCCGGGTGTTGCTCGGCGGCGCAGGCCGGCGCTGCGGTCAGCGCCAGTGCGAGGAGAGAAGGGATGCGCATTATTTGTTCAGTTTGCGGATGCGTTCGGAAGGCGTGATGATGTCGGTGAGGCGGATGCCGAACTTGTCGTTCACCACCACCACTTCGCCCTGCGCGATCAGGCAGCCGTTGACCAGCACATCCATCGGTTCGCCGGCGAGGCCGTCGAGTTCCACCACCGAGCCTTGCGCGAGCTGCAGCAAATTCTTGATCGCGATCTTGGTGCGGCCGAGTTCGACCGTCAGCTGCACCGGGATGTCGAGGATGAAGTCGATGTCGTTATGGGTACCGGACTTGACCCCGGCCGCGCCGGAAAATTCCTGGAACACGGTAGAGCTCGCCTGCTTGGCCTGCAGTGCCGCCTGTTCCGCCTGCGCCTGTTCGGCGATTGCCGCGCCCCAGTCGTCGTCGGTCGTGTCCTGGCCCCCGTTTTCGTCAGCCATGATCATCTCCTTGGGTAAATTCGTTGGTGCTGTAAGTCAGCAGTTTCTCGACGCGCAGCGCGTACTGGCCGTTGAACCTGCCGTACGTGCATTCCATCACCGGCACGCCGTCCACCGTCGCCTCGACGGCTTCGGGGATTGCGATCGGAATCACGTCGCCCGCCTTCATGTTCAGGATGTCGCCCAGCGTCGCCCTGGCGCTGCCGAGGTTGGCCACGATCTCGACTTCGGCGGTCTGAATCTGCTGCGTCATCAGCCGCACCCAGCGCTTGTCCATCTCCAGCGTCTCGCCCTGCAGGCTGCTGGTAAGGATGTCGCGGATCGGCTCGATCATTGAATAGGGTGTGCAGAAATGCATCTCGCCGCTGACCGGGCCGAGTTCGATCGTGAAGGTGGTGGCGACCACCACCTCGTTCGGCGTCGCGATGTTGGCGAACTGGGTATTCATTTCGGAGCGGATGTATTCGAACTCCACCGGGTATACCGGCTCCCACGACTTGGCATAGGTTTCGAACACGATGCCGAGGATGCGCTGGATGATGCGTTGTTCGGTCTGCGTGAAGTCGCGGCCCTCGACCCGGGTATGGAAACGGCCGTCGCCGCCGAACAGGTTGTCCACCAGCAGGAACACCAGGTTCGGATCGAACACCATCAGCGCGGTGCCGCGCAGCGGTTTCATGTGAATCAGGTTCAGGTTGGTCGGCACCACCAGGTTGCGGATGAACTCGCTGTACTTGTGCACGCGCACCGGGCCGATCGACACTTCGGCGCTGCGATGCAGGAAATTGAACAGACTGATGCGCAACAGCCGGGCGAAGCGTTCGTTGATGATTTCCAGCGTCGGCATCCGTCCGCGGACGATGCGTTCCTGCGTCGCCAGGTTGTACGGTCGGATGCCCGACTCGTCCTCGGCCGCATGGCCTTCATCCTGGTCGCCGGTGACGCCCTTCAGCAGCGCATCGACTTCTTCCTGGGAGAGAAAATTGTCTGCCATGGCGCGTGGCGCTACTGGATCACGAACGAAGTGAAAAACACGCCGGTGACTGCCTGCGGCGCACCTTGCGGCAGGAACGGCTGCTTTACCTGCGCGATGATTTCTTCGGACAGCTTCTTCTTGCCGTCGACACCGGAGATCTCGGAAGCCTTCTTGCTCGACAGCAGCAGCAGCAGGCGGCTGCGCACCAGCGGCATGTAAGTCTTGATCAGCTCGACCTGCTCCTGATCCGCCACTTGCAGCGTGAACGCGACTTGCAGGAACTGGTCGCTGCCGCTGTCCGATTGCAGGTTGACGGTGAACTGGTCCATCGGAAGAAAGACCGGCGGTTTCGGCGGTTCCTGCTTCGCCGGGGCGGCCGGCTCGTCGCTGCTGCCAAGGAAATACCATGCACTGCCGCCGCCGATGCCGAGCACCAGCAACAGCAGGGCGATGATGACGAAAAGTTTTTTCGACGATTTTTTTGGCGCAGGCGCTTCTACGTTCTCATCGATGGGAACGACTTTCGGTGCTGCTTTCGGTGCTGCTTTTGGCGCTGTTGCCATCCTGTTTCCTCTTTGCTGCCGGACAATCCGCCTGTGTTATGCAATTGCGGCAACTGCGCTTTCAGGCGGATTTTTCATGCATCGTTTCGTTTCAATTATCGAGAATAACGGCGCCGGACAAGCGCCGAAAAGAAGGCGGAACATGCTGCAAATCCGCGCATCCGGCGGCGCGCTTCGTGCTCGCGATCGACAGGGCGCCCATCAGCGTGCCTGTCATGGCACGCGTCATACGAAGGTATCCACCAGCCCCCGTCCGGAGGCGGCCGGCTGCACCCGGCCGATCCTCAGCGGAGCCTCGACGCCGCTGTCCACGTGGCCGCTGCGCTGCCCACCATGCGCCGCCTGCCGGTCCGCCATGCCTTGCTGATTCGCGGCTCCGCTGTTGACGCTCGCCTGTCCGAGCTGGATGCCGGCGTCGCCCAGCATTTCGCGCAACTTCGGCAATGCCGCTTCCAGCGCCTGGCGCACTTCCGGCTGTGCGGCGCTGAAGGTCGCCGTCGCGGTCGAATGGCTTACGTTCAGCACGACCTGCAACGGTCCGAGATCCGGCGGGTTCAGCGTGAGGGATGCGCTCTGGTGTTCTCCGGCGACCATCCATACCACCTTCTGGCCCAGCGCCTGATCCCAGGCTGGCGTGCCCACGGCGGGTGTCAGCTTGTCTTGCAGGTGGGCGACAACAGGCTGTGCCGCCTGCAGCGCGGCCTGCTGCAACGGCTGGATGCCGGGCGTTGTATTGGTCGTCGCGCTTGCGAGCGTTTCCTTGATCTCTGCCGCAAAATCGGTCTTGGTTGGCAGGCTTGCGCTTTCCGAAGCAGCGGCATCGCGGCTTTTTCCCGCAAGGTCGGCCACCGGCTTTGCCGCTGCATTCAGGGCATCGGGACCGGCCTTCGTCTTGCCATCGCCTTTGCTCTCTCCGATAACGGAAGCGAGGCTCGCCTTGCGGTCCGGTTTCGTTGCCGCCACACCCACTCCGGCGGCATCCTCGACTGGCGTCTTCACGTCGCGCACGGCAGCTGCCTGCGGGTTGGCTTGATTCAGGTTGGCCACCAGCGCCAGCATATCGGTCGGAGCCTGATCCGCGGCAACGGCAGTCACGCCGCCGGCCGGGTCCTTGTCGTCTGCCGGTTTTTCCTTGTCGGCGACCTTCGTGGTTTTTGCGTCTTTCGGGTTTTTCGGGTCGGCAGGCGCTTTCGCGGGCTGGCTGTTCTCGGCGGCCCTGGATTCCGGCGCCTTCGGCGTTTCCGCCGCGCGGCGGTCGGCCATTTCGCGCGACAGCATCTGGTTGAACGGCGTTATCGATGTGTCCGATTGCCTTGAGGCCGGGGAAGGGGCCGGGGCCGACAACAGGCTGGCCTGGTTCTGTACGGGAGATGTTTGCATGCTTGCCACCGCTTCTCGAATGCTATCGTTTGTAGTTGGCCTGCCGGGTCGCGAATTCGTCCATCAGCTTCTGGTCGCGCTTGTTTTCCTTTTGCAGTTCGGCCTTCTCCGCGCGAACCGCCAGCGTGTCGTAGGACATGCGCTTGCGTTCGCTCGACTGCCATGCGCCGCGCTCGTCGCTTATCCGCTTCTTCGCGTCGTCGACGATCTGCTGCTGGCCGGCGATCGCGGTATCGAGCTTGTCCAGGAACAGCTGAAAGTTGCGGTAGCCGCTGGCACTGATGCCGGCCGCGAGCCCGGAGCGAAAGCGCGCCTGGTAATCGTCGCGGTACTGCAGCAGCAGCGCCAGCTTCTGTTCGGTGTCTTCGCAGGCGCGGATTGCGCGGCCGAGCCGCTTGGCGGCTTCGTCCGTTTCGTTCGTTGCCAGTTCAATAAGAGTATCGAGCGCAGTATTCGTTGCCATGGTTCATTATAGGTTCAGGAGCCGTGAATCTATCCATTGAATAAGGCCGAAAGTTGCCCCAAGCTCTCGCTAATGCCCGCCTGTTCGTTGATGTCCTGTTGCAGGAACGCTTCGATTTTCGGGTTCAGCGCGATCGCCTTGTCCAGCACCGGGTCGGAGCCGGCGCTGTAGGCGCCGACGCTGATCAGGTCGCGGTTGCGCAGGTAGCGCGAATAGAGTTGCTTCAGGTTGCGCGCCAGCTGCTGATGCTCGGGCCTGGTGATGTTGTGCATCGCGCGGCTGATCGATTGTTCGATGTCGATCGCCGGATAATGGCCGGCTTCGGCCAGCGTCCGGTTCAGCACGATGTGGCCGTCGAGGATCGCGCGCGCGGCGTCGGCGATCGGGTCCTGCTGGTCGTCGCCTTCGGTCAGCACCGTGTAGAACGCGGTGATCGATCCGCCGCCGGGCTTGCCGTTGCCGGCGCGTTCGACCAGCGTCGGCAGTTTCGCGAAAACCGAAGGCGGATAGCCCTTGGTGGCCGGCGGCTCGCCGATCGCCAGCGCGATCTCGCGCTGCGCCATCGCATAACGGGTCAGCGAATCCATGATCAGCAGCACGCTCTTGCCCTGGTCGCGGAAATGCTCGGCGATCGAATGTGCGTAGGCCGCGCCTTGCAGCCGCATCAGCGGCGGCGTGTCGGCCGGTGCCGCGACCACCACCGAGCGCGCCAGGCCGACGGTGCCGAGAATCTGTTCGATGAATTCCTTCACCTCGCGGCCGCGTTCGCCGATCAGGCCGACCACGATCACGTCGGCCGCGGTGTAGCGCGCCATCATGCCGAGCAACACCGATTTGCCGACGCCGGAACCGGCGAACAGGCCCATGCGCTGGCCGCGTCCGACCGTCAGCATGCTGTTGATCGCGCGCACGCCGACGTCGAGCGTGTCGCTGATCGGTGCGCGTGACAGCGGATTGGCGGCGCGCACGTTGAGCGGCGCCGCATGCGTGGCATTCAGTGGGCCGAGGCTGTCGAGCGGACGGCCTGCACCGTCCAGCACGCGTCCCAGCAGCTCGTCGCCGACCGGCAGATGGCGCCCCCGATCGCTCGGACGGCGGCGCGGATGCTCAACCGTGCCCGGGCTCGGCAGGCTTTGCGCGACTTCGACCGGAAACACGCGCGTGCCCGGCACGATGCCTTCGACGTCGCTCTGCGGCATCAGGAACAATTTGTCGTTTTCGAAGCCGACCACTTCGGCTTCCAGCCGCGCGCCGCTGGGCAGCGGAACGGTACAGGCGCTGCCGACCGCGAGCTTGAGGCCGACCGCTTCCATCACCAGCCCCGCTACCCGCGTGACGCGGCCTGACACCTGCATCGGCTCGGGGATCGTGACCAGTGCGCGGCAATCGCGCAGGTAGGCCTGCCAGCGCTCGCCGTGCGGTGACGGCGTGCTCATTCGAGCCAGTCCGATTGCTTGCCGAGCGCCTCGGCAATGCGCTGCCAGCGCACCGACGGCGACGCATCGATCTGGTTGCTGGCGGTTTCGACACGGCAGCCGCCGCGCGCCATCTGGACATCTTCGGCGACGCGCCAGCCGGCCTTTTCCAGCTCGTCGCTCATATGCTGTTTTACCAGCGCGGCGTCGGCGGGATTGAGCACCAGCAGGGCAGGGTGTTGCAGGCTCGGCAGATAGCGGATCGCCTCGCCGACGACCGGCAGCACCAATTCCGGGCGCACGTTCAACGCGGTCTTCAGCATCGCTTTCGACAGGTCGAGCGCCAGGTTCAGCAGATCGTCGCTCACGGTTTCGCTGGCGCGCGCCACTTCATTGCCGAAGCTGGCGGCAACCTGGCGCAGTTGCTGCACTTCGCGCGCCGCATCCTTGCGTCCGGCTTCCAGGCCCGCGGCGTGCCCCTGCTCGAACCCCGCCGCATAGCCTTGCTTGCGCGCTTCCTCCTGCAGTTGGGCGATCTGATCGGCGGATTGCCTGGCGCTTGCCGCATTGACGGCATTCTGCTGGAGCGTGCTCGGCCGTTCGTCGCCGAAGGATGCCATTTCCCAGCGCTGGTAGGCGGAGAGCTGTTCTTTGGGGATGACTGTGGAGCTCATTGTTCTGGTCCTGGTTGCGCTATGGCTCAGAGTTCCCTCCCCCTTGCAGGGGGAGGGCTAGGGAGGGGGTAGAGTGCTTGGGGTGCCGCTGTCGTGCCTTGTGCGTTTCTGGCTCAAGACATGATGGCGGTATACCGACCGCACCACCCCCATCCCGGCCTTCCCCCTAAAAGGGGGAAGGAGTAAACGGAGCTGCAATTGCAGCTGTTAAATAAATGCATCATCGCCTTTTGCGCCAAGAATGACCTGGCCTTCGTCGGCGAGACGGCGCACGATCTGCAGGATTTCCTTCTGCTGCGCTTCCACTTCCGACAACCGCACCGGGCCTTTCGATTCGAGATCCTCGCGCATCATTTCGGCCGCGCGCTGCGACATGTTCTTGAAGATCTTCTCGCGCAGGTCCTGGCCGGCGCCCTTGAGCGCGATGATCAGCGATTCCGACTGCACTTCGCGCAGCAGCACCTGGATGCCGCGGTCGTCGATGTCGATGATGTTCTCGAACACGAACATCTCGTCCATGATCTTCTGCGCCATGTCGCCGTCGTAGTTCTTCAGATTGTCCATCACCGAGGTCTCGATGTCGCCGGACAGGAAGTTGAGAATTTCCGCCGCCGCGCGCACGCCGCCGATCGGCTTCTTCTTCAGATTTTCATTGCCGCTCAACAGCTTGGTCAGCACCTCGTTCAGTTCGCGCAGCGCGGCCGGCTGCACGCCATCCAGCGTCGCGATGCGCAGCACCACGTCGTTGCGCAGGCGCTCGGTGAAAAAGTTCAGCACTTCGCACGCGTGGTAGCGTTCAAGGTGCACTAGGATGGTGGCGATGATCTGCGGGTGTTCGTTGCGGATCAGGTCGGCCACCGACTGGCCGTCCATCCATTTCAGGCTTTCGATACCGTTGGCGTCGCGCGTGCCGAGAATGCGGTTCAGCAGCGAGGATGCCTTGTCCTCGCCCAGCGCGCGGGTCAGCACGCTGCGGATGTATTCGTCGGAATCGAGGCCGAACGAGGTGTTCAGCTCGGTCTCGGAGCGGAAGTCGTCGAGCACTTGTTCCAGCTGTTCGCTGGCGACCGCCTTCATCGACGACATCGCCGCGCCCAGCTTCTGCACTTCGCGCGGGCCGAGATATTTCATCACCTCCGCGGCTTCTTCCTCGCCCAGAGCGAGCATCAGGATCGCACCCTTCTGTACCCCGTCTTCACTCATTTGTTCCCACCCATGCCTTGACCACGTTCGCTACCATTTTAGGATCGTTTTTCGCCAATTGCTTGGCGGCATCCAGATTATCCTGGTAGGTGCGGGGCTTGCTTCCCATCGGCTCCACTTCATGCGACAGATGCACCACCGCATCCTCGGCCGGCTCCTGCGGCTCGAAGGTCTTGCCGATCCTTCTCAGCAGCGGGCGCAGCACGCCGAAGAACAGGTAGGCGAGAATGGCGCCGCCGATTGCATACTTGCCGAAGCCCATCGCGGTCCGCAGCACGTCAGGCCGCTTCCACACCGGCGTCTCCGGGATGATTTCCTTCTCTGCACCGGCGAACGCGCTGTTGACCACTTCGAGGCTGTCGCCGCGCTCCTTGTTGAAGCCCATCGCCTCCTTCACCAGCTCGGTGATCTGGGTCTTTTCGGCGTCCGACAGCGGCTTCATCGAGACCTTGCCGTCCTTGCCGACGACCTTTCTATAGTTGACGACGACCGCAACCGACAGCCGCTTCAGCCCGCCCATCGGCAGCTGCACATACTTGACCGTCTTGTCGAGCTCGTAATTGACCGTCATGTCCTTGTGCGTATTGGTCGCCGTCGCCGCCGTTGTTGCGGTTGCTGCGCCGGCGGGTGCGGTGAGCGGAGCGGTTGCCGGCGCCGGCGCCTGGTTGGTCAGCGCGCCCGGCACGCCGGAGGCGGTGGTCGGCGAGCCGCTTTGCGTTTCGCTGCTTTGCTGGCTGCGGATCGCGGAGGCATTCGGTGTCTGGTTCGGCGCATAGGTTTCCGCCGCCTGTTCGGTATGCGAGAAATCGACGTCGGCAGTCGCTTCCGCGTGCACGTTGTCCGGGCCGACGATCGGTGTGACGATCGATTCGATGCGGCGTACGATATTCTGCTGCAGCTCCTGGACGTACTTGAGCTGGCTCGGATCGAGACCGTTGGCGTTGTTCTGCCTGCCCGCTTCCGACAGCAGGTTGCCGTTCTGGTCGACCACGGTAACGTTCTTGGCAGGCAGATCCGGCACGCTACTGGCGACCAGGTGCACGATCGCACTGACCTGCTGGGGGTCGAGCGTGCGCCCCGACTGCAGATTCAGCAGCACGGAGGCGGTCGGCTTCTGCTGATCGCGCACGAATACCGATGCCTTGGGCAACGCAAGATGCACGCGGGCCGCCTGCACCGCCGCCAGTGACTGGATCGAGCGCGCCAGTTCGCCTTCCAGCGCGCGCTGGAAATTCACCTGTTCGAGAAATTGCGAGACGCCCAGCTTCTGGTTCTCCATCAGTTCGAAGCCGACGTTGCCGCCCTTGGGCAAGCCTTGCGCCGCGAGCTTGAGCCGCGCCTCATGCACCTGGCCGGCCGGCACCAGGATCGCGCCGCCGCCCTCGGCGAACTTGTATGGCACGTTCATCTGTTGCAGCGACGCGACGATGGCGCCGCCGTCGCGGTCCGAGAAATTCGAGAACAGCACCCGGTAGTCCGGCTGCTGGCTCCATATCCATACGCCCGACATCACCGCGAGAATGGCCGCGACGCCGAGCATCAGGAAAAAATTCCGGCCGCCGGGAGTCTGCGCGAAGCCGACCAGGCCGGCCGGCACGGGCAAGGCGGCGCTTTCGCCTGCTACAGCCATGATGCGCCTCCGGAAGTACTGTTGTTATCGTTCATCTTGTTCATATGATGCCTCATCGATCGAGGTATTTGCCTTAGCGTGGATTGTCGACCTGTTACTGCAATTCGATCGCTGGAACAGAGTGATTTTTTCGACGCTTATCGCGCATAGCGGCTTTTTTTCGCGTGCTACCGTAGCGAGGTGAAAAAGCCATGCCGATGTGGCGATCGACTGAATGGAGGGCGACATGAAGCCTGCAATGATTGATGCGAGCAGGATCGAAGCGATGATTTCGCAACTGAAGGCGGCGGCAACGCGGCCGGCCAACGGCGCGGCGGCAATCGAAGGCGAGCAGCCGGCCGCCAAAGTGGATTTCTCCAGCGCGCTGAAGTCGACCCTGGATCAGGTCAATGGCGCGCAGCAGAAATCGGAAGAGCTTGGCAAACGCTTCATGATGGGGGACGACAAGGTGAACCTGTCGGATGTGATGATCTCGATGCAGAAGGCAAACATCTCGTTCCAGGCAACGGTGCAGGTGCGCAACAAGCTGGTAGCGGCCTACCACGACATCATGAACATGCAGGTGTGACGCGCCTGCCGCCATGGCGCCGGTGCCGTATCAGTTCATCCCGGTTGCCTTGGCATTGCGCTCGCGCTCAAGCTTTGTGATGTAGCGCTGGATTGCCGCCATCATCGGGCGCGGCGGATCGATGAACATGCAGCCGATCTTGCGGATCGATTTTCCGGTGGAGAGCGTCAGGTCATGCGAATTGCGGACCTGCAGCGTCGTGACGACCGCGCTGCCGCCCGGCAGATCGATGCGGCAGTCCTTGTAAATGCGGCCTATCGTGTTATCCAGCAGTTTTTTCTCGTCGACGATCCCGATCCCGCCGCCGCTGATGTCCTTTAACGCCACCACTACGGTGGTGCCGGCAGTGCCGGCCTCGTCGTCGGGCGGAATGCGGATGGTGCAGCGTATCGGTGAAGCGACCGGGGTCGGTATCCGATAGTGCTCGCGCCGCTGCAGCCTGACCATGCTGACGGGGATAGGGATGTACAGCGCGGGAAGATTCTCGTACAGGCATTCGCCCACCTTTTCCGAGAAAAACAGAATACGGATACTGTCCAGCACCGTCTCGAACGAGACGTTGTCGCTGGCCAGCAGACGCTGGTTGACCGCATTTGCCGGAGCGCGGTCGATAACCACCATTCCGCCGACCTCATCGACTTCCAGTATCGAGGTCACCACGGCGTCCGCACCGCCGTCTGCCTGCATGCTGACAAGCTGATTGCGTTCCTGCATCGCACGCAGAAGGCTGATGATTTCGCGGCGCGAGTGAACCTGATACGGGCTTACGTCTTCAACGCCGAACTTCGAATTGAATGCCATTGATCTCTGTTTCTTCGGTATTTTCGTTTGGGAGGCACGCCGTGAAAACGGAACTTGTCGGCGATGTCATGGGCGGCACGGTTCTTGTGATTTGCCTGATTGACAAATTCCTGATCCAACACCGACTAGTTCTTGTCTCCAGTATGCTTCTCAGCGTCGATATGGTATAGCCAAGCGAGTAATTCCGCTACTGCGCGATACAGGGCAGGGGGGATGTGGCTATCCAGGTCGACCTGCATCAGCAGCGCCACCAGTTCCTTCGATTCATGCACGAACACGCCGTGTTCGCGCGCGCGTTCAATGATTTGCTCGGCAATCAGGCCGCGTCCCCGGGCCACGACCTTCGGCGCCAGATCGCCGGTCTGGTACGCCAGCGCAACCGCGCTCTGCGCCGGATTAGGCCGTTTCATCGTTCTTCACCACCAGCGAATCGAGTCGCGATCCGGCCGCTTCCAGCGCTTCGGCCAGCAAGCCCGTCTGCGCACGCAACGATGCGGCAATCTCGGGCGACGGCGTATTCACCTGTACTTGCACCCGTTCGCCGCTCAGGCGCAGCGTTGCCGAGATGTCGCCAAGTGCAGGGAGCCGGAAGCGCACCACGCTGGTCCACGACTGCTGCTGCGCGTCATTTCCCCCGCTGTTCCGCTGGTCTTCGCCGACTTCCCAATCGAAAGGCTGGCCCGGCCACAACTCGCCTTGCCAGCGCACATGCTGTTGTTCCAGCGTCTGCAGCTGCAGGTTGATGAGACGCGCCGAATCGGCGTCGAGCGGTGGCAGCGCGGCTTGCGCGCGCGCGATCACATCGGCGTCGATCGTTGCCGGTTTGCCCGGCTGCAGCTGGGCGTCGCGGATCAGATCCATCAAGGCATGCACACCGTCACCCAGCTCGCGCATGCTGGCGGCTAGCCGTGCCAGTTCCGGACTGTCCGGCGCCGGTTGCGTGGCGATTCCGGATTCCCGCAATGCGGCGCCAATCTGCGTTTGCGGTTCGCGTTGCAGCTCCGTCATGCTGCGCCCGCCGCTGACCCATTCCTGCACATGCGATTCATAGAACAGGCCGCTGAATTCGAGACTGTTGCGCAAGGCGGCGGCGACCTGCTTCGGGTCCATCCCGGCCTGTGAGCGCAGCAGCGGCGTGCTTGAGGTCACCGACGTCGGCGCGCCTTCCTGGTCCGCGGCTTGCAATAGCTGGTTGATCAGCCGTGCGGCAGTGCTCAGCGAAGCGGTGGCGCTGCCTTCCTGCGGCGTCAGTAGAAAGGTCGGGCGTGGCTCTTTCGCCACGAATACCATCGCCAGCGAGTCGCCCACGCGGGTGCCGAGTGGCAGCGCCATCCGCGCTGTTGTGTCGGCAAGCTTGACCAGATAAGTGCCGTCGTCGAGGCTGGAGAGCACCTCGGCCTGCAACTGCCGGCCGATCGCGATTTGCGTCAGTCTGTGATAAACCTCCTGACGGGCATCCGTGCTGGAAGCGACGGGCGCAGGCGCATCGATCGGGGCCAGGGGCCGGGTGCTGTTGAGGTCGGCCCGCGGCAGCATGGCCGTTACCCGCTCTGGTTTGCGCCGTAGGCCTTCGAGAGTTTGCGCTCGGTACCGACGCTATTGATCATGACCGACAATTGCGCCATCCACGGTTCGGTGATGTTGCGGATCTCGCGGTCGTCCTCGAGAATCTTGCGGATGATGCTCACCTTGCGCTCGCGCTCTTCCTTGGGCAGCGCCGCGCGCGGCTCTTCCACCTTGAGCGTTTCGATATGGTTCGCACAGCGCGATTCCAGCGCTACCAGTTGCTCCCAGTCGCCGTTGCGTGCGGCAGCCAGCATCTGGTCGGTAATCGTCGCGACCGTTTCGTACAGGGAAAGGACTTCGTTGCTGTTCATTGTCGATCAGGCTTTCACAAGGCGGGACGTGTGGGGTGCAAGCGAGTCGTAAGCTGCGATCCTGGGTGTAGCCTTCGGGGCCTGTTCGGCACTATCCGTCGATCCGGCCGCCGGCTCGGCAACCGCGCCGGCCTTGGGAGAGATCGCCTCCCATGCGTCCTTCAGGCCCTTGAGCAACTGGTAGATCTCTTCGAGAATCGCGGGCTGGTTCTTGAGGTTGGCAATCATCAGCCTGGTGCTCATGTATTCGTACAGAGAGTCCAGGTTCAACGCGATTTCGCCGCCGATTTTCTTGTCCAGGCTGGCGCGCAGGCCATTGTCGATAATCGAAATGGCCTTCGAAATGGCTTCGCCTTTTTTGGCTACATTCCCGGCCTGCATGTGCTGCTGGGCGGAAGAAATGGAGATCATTGCACCGTCGAACAACATGACAATCAGTTTGTGCGGACTGGCCGAACTGACGCCGGTTTCGACTCCGATGCTGGTATAGGCATTTGCGCCACTGCGCGTCGATCCAAACATTGCCATCCCCTTTGTTGATTTCTAGATTGATTGTTTAGACAGGTTGCTGATCTGTTCCAGCTGCTGGGTCAGGAACGATTGCGTCTGCGTCATGCTGCCGATCAGCGTGTCCAGCGCGCTGAATTGCGCCAGATAACGTTTCTGCAACGCGGCGAGCTTTGTATTCAACGCATCGCGTGCGGTGCCGATGTCCTTGATGCTGTTGTTGGCGCCGTTCTTGCCCAGCGTGATCAGGCCGGAACTGCCCGTATAGTTGCTGATCAGGTTGTCCAGCTGGTAGGCAAATCCGCGAGAAAAATTGACTGCGCCGCGATCGCCCAGAGAGCCGCCGGTGATTTCCAGCTTCAGCCCGTCGTTTGCCGAGCCCGCAGCACCAGTCAGTATCTGGCCCGACCCGCTGGCTTCGACACCGCTGATGCTGCCGGCGACATCGATGCCGGCGGTACTGGTCCGCGCGGCGCCCAGCAGGTTCGCGGCGCCGTTGTCTCCCACGCTGACATTGGAGGCGGAACCGTAGCGGTTCGAGGTAATCGTGATGATGCCGCTCGGGTCTGCGGCGACGCTGACGGCGATTCCACTGGCGGAAAACGTCGAGTTGCCATTGATCGCGGCCTGGACATTGGCCGCCAGTGACGCGGCGGTATAGGTGCCAGGTAACAGCGAGATGCTCGCGGTGGTGCCGTCGACCGTCATCGACAGCTGGTCGTTTTCGCCGGCGGTGATGGTCAGCCCGGCGGCAGCCGATCCGGTGATTTTTCCCTGCGTCGCCAGCGTCGTGATGTTGACCGCGTATTGCCCTGCCTGGGTCTTCGTGCTCGAACCGAGATAATTGATCAGGCTGTCGCTCGGCGTTCCCATGGTGGCGAACAGACTTCCGATGTCGTTGAAATGATCGGTAATCGCGCTTTGCAGCTTGGTGGAATCCAGCGTCATCGAGCCGTCTTTGGCGAACGTGATGCCGATTTGCGGCAGCGAGGTGAGGCCTCCGTCCGTGCCCGGCAAGGCTTTCGTAAGCATATTGCGGAGCTGGCTCTGGATCTGGAGCGTCGCCGAATCGCCCAGCAGCACACCGCCTACCTTTGTATCGGCATCGTACGAGGTCAGGCTCTTCAAGGTGCCGTTCAGGTCGTTGTACGCCTGGACGAATCCGCTTACCGCCGATTGCACCGCCGACGTGTTGCGTGCCACGGTGAGCGTCGTGTCGCCGGTCTTGGCAACCGTCAGGGTCGTGCCCTGGATCGCATCGGTGACGTCCCTGGTGGCGCTGGTGACGGCGATACCATTCACCGTGAGCTCGGTATTTTGCGCCGCGCCGCTCTGTGTAAGGTTTTGCGTGCCGGCCGGGCCGTAGGCCAGCAGGCTGGCGAGCGGACTGCCCTGATCGCCGCTCACATCAATCTTCATGCTCGAGGACACTCCGGTTTTGCTCGATGTGAAGACAAGATGGTAGGGCGTGTCGCTGCCGTCGGAAACAATGGAAGCGGTGACGCCGATGTTGGCCTTGTTGACGGCATCGCGGATGCCCTGCAGCGAATTGTTCCCCGCATCGATGGTGACGGAGCCGCTCGCCTTGTTGGAATCCTGGGAGAAGCTTGCTCCGGTATACAAGCCATTCGACAAGGTGCCGCCGGCAACCGTGCCGAACTGGAAAGTGATGGTGGTCGGGGTGCCGTCACCGATCGAGGACGTCGAACTGAGCTGGCCGGCGGCGGCAATGGTCTGTGCCTGCGCCAGTTTTGTGACGTTCACGTCATACGTGCCGGCCACGGCCTTGCTGGTAGCGCTCGCGCTGAATATGTCGATGTCGGTGACAGCCGCGGTATAGGATTGGAACTTGTCGGAAGAGCTCAGGCCGGACAGCGAGGATTGAAACGAGCTGAGTGCGCCATTCAGGCTGCCGTATGCGGAAAGCTTGGCCTGGTAGCTGGCTTCTTTTGTTGCAAGAGTTTGCAGCGGCTGCGACTCGACCGACATCAGTTTGGTGACGATGCCGTTGACGTCAAGATTCGAACCAATGCCGGGAGATGACAGGCCCACGAGTTTCTCCTGCAGAAAATATCGTTGTACTTTACTGTATTAGCGGCTCGGCTGAACCGAACTTTAGAGGGCTGTTTACGGGCTTATTCTGCCGCGTATCACGCTTTCTGCTTCAGCAGCAGCCCCTGCATACGGTCCAGTGCCTTTGCAATTTCCACCGCTTCCTTGCTCGGCATCTGCCGGATCACTTCCTTCGTTTGCTGATCGACAACCTTGACGATCGTCTGGTGGCTGTCTTTGTCGACCGTAAACTCAATGCCTTGTGATTGTTCGCGCAGCGCCTTGTTGATCTCTTTCAATGCGTCCTGCAGTTGCGAAGGGCTGGGCAGCGCAGCCGGCTCCGGCACGGCGGCAGCGGTCTGTGTCGGGCCGACCGCCTTTGTGGTGTCCGCGGAGGGCTCGGGGGGAATGGGGGCTTTGCCTGCGGGACTGAGGCTGGGTTGAACGATATTGCCGGTTGACCGGATGTCCATGATGATCTCCCTATAAAGGGGAAAAACCCGACCGGTAAAACCGGCCGGGTTGTAAAGCTAGCTAAGGTTCATGTTAGCGTAACAGCGCGAGCACTCCGTTCGGCAGCGAGTTGGCCTGCGCCAGCATTGCCGTACCTGCCTGCTGCAGAATCTGGCCGCGTGTCAGTGCGGCGGTTTCTGCGGCGAAGTCGGTGTCCTGAATCCGGCTACGTGCAGCAGAGATATTCTCCGAGCTGGATTGCAGGTTGCTGATGGTGGAGCTGAACCGGTTTTGCACTGCACCCAGGCCGGCGCGCGTCGTATTGACTTGCGAAATCGCCGCATCGACCAGCGAGATCGCCTTGTTGGAACCATCCACCGAAGACACGTCAATGGTGCTGATCGAAGTCAGCGTCGACGATGCGGTCGCCAATCCGGCGTTGGCCGAATTGTTGCCGGCGATGCTGTATGCCTTGTCGGAATTCAGCGAGATCGTGCCGTAGGTGGTGCTGGCGGTGTAGGCGCCATCGGTAGCGGTTACGCCCGCTGCCGCTGTCACGCCCGCACCGGCGGCGGTACCCGTGGCGGCGACCGTTGCATTGCCCGGCGTGCCGCGTAAATCGGAAGTCACCGTTACGGTTGCAGTAGCGCCGTTGGCAGCCGTCACGTCCGTGGTGTTCGCGGTGTGGCCTGCGTTGATCGCCGCGCTGAGCGCACTGGCTACCAGAACCTGGGCTGCTGCATCATTGCCTGTCTGTGTAAGCGAGATGCTGTTGCCGGACGAGGCGCCTTTCACGAAAGTGTAGGTGGTTCCGTCGATAATCGCCGTCGCGTTCTCGGCAATGCCGGTACCGGCTGTGTTGGTGACTGCGGTGACAGCACCGCCGCCGCCGTCGGTAAGCGTGTGCGACGCAGTGGTTTCGACACCGAGGAATTTATCGGTGATCGTGACGTTGGTGCCGCCGGTGGTGGTGGCAACCACGCCGGGAGCTGCCGATCCTGGAGTCGTCGTGCCGTTGATCGCATCGAGCACTTGTGTATTGAGCGTTGCATCGTCAGTGAAGCTGCCGCCAACGTAGAACCCGCCGGCGCCATCCGCCGCACCAGTCGTCTTGCTGGCGTCGAAAGTGTACTGGGTCGAGCCAACGGTGAACGTGTCGCCGGTAGTGACGTCGGCGAACGCAAACGTTCCGACCGCATTGCCTTTGGTGCCGCCGATCGCCAGAGTCTCGGTGGCGACCTGCGTGCTGGCCGAGAGTTCCAGTCCGGTGGCGTTTTCCACTCGCGCGGCACCGGAGGTTCCGTTGCTCGACGTAATATCAATAGTCTTGCCGGTGCTGGACGACAGGGTCAGGGCGCCGGTAGTTGCGTTCGCAGTCGCGGTAACACCGGTGGTTGTCGTTTTCAGATTGATCGCGTTTGCAATCGCCGTGCCCTGGGTTGCAAGATCGTACGAACCGGTAATCGCACCGATATTCGTGCCGTTGATGACCAGATCGCCGGACTGGAGGCTGACTTTGCCGGACGGGGCATTGGAAGCAACGATCGAAGAAGTCGCGCTGGCTGTGACGCCGGTCTGGTTGGTGACGCTGTTGATGGCGTTGACGATGCTGTCCGCGCTACCGCTGGTCGAAGCGCCGACGTTGACGCCATTGATGGTCAGATCGCCGGAAGCCAGGGCCGTGCCGCTGACCGCGCTGGTCGAGTTGTTGTACTGATACGCGCCCAACTGCGCCGTGGTCGCGCCGCCGATGGTCACGTTGATCGTCTGGTTGGCGTTGGCGCCGACCTGGAATTGCGAGTTGGTGAAGCTGCCGTCGAGCAGGTTCAAGCCGTTGAACTGGGTAGTCGATGCGACGCGGCCGATTTCTGCCAGCGACGATTGCACTTCGGCATTCAGCGCAGCGCGGTCGGAAGCCGAGTTGGTGGAGTTGGCGGATTGCAGTGCCAGGGTACGGATACGTTGCAGGTTGTCAGTGATGGCGCTCAGCGAGCCTTCAGCCGTCTGGGCCAGCGAGATGCCGTCATTGGCGTTACGGGCGGCTTGGTCGAGGCCGTTGATCTGGCTGGTCATCCGTTGCGAAATTGCGAGGCCGGCTGCGTCGTCCTTGGCGCTGTTGATGCGCAAGCCGGAGGACAGGCGCTGCAGAGCGGTGTTCAGGCCGGATTGCGACGTCGAGAGATTGCGCTGCGCATTCAACGATGCAATGTTTGTATTAATCACTGAAGCCATTTTGATTCTCCTTGATGGGTCGATGGATTCCGGCGCAAGGGCCATCAACGGTGATGTTTCCTGGTACTCGCAGTCGCGTGTACACCGCTGTTGTTAGCTTTATCGGACGGGACTGGAAAAAGTTTAGGGGCGAATCCGTTTGTTTTTCAGTCCTGTCCGATCTCATGCCGGACACTGCCTGTTTCGGTAGGCGCGAAAAAATCTTTAACCCGGAAACTTTATTTGGCGTGCAATCCGCTATCCAGGGCGGGCCGACAGGCGGGAAACGCGGTTTTTCCCCATGAAACAAGAAGGTGGGGCGCAATGGCGGAAAGCCGGAAAAGCGGCAAAAAATTCCTTGCCTAAAGTTTGCGATTTTGCTGCCGTTACTGTGCGCCTTGTCTGCCCGGCGAGGCGACAGCGTGGAGGGAGGATCGTATTCTTACAGGTCGGAGCCGTCAGTCAGCAATGCCGCCTTGTCCAGCGCCGCCAGCGCGCGCCGGATCACCGCGTCGCGATGTCCGGTTGCGGCTTCGACCGCCAGCCGCGCGCTGGCGCAGATACGCAAGGCGCCGACGGCAATGCCGTCACGTTCGCCGCAGATTACCGGCTGTCCCAACTGGCACCGCAGGGCAGCAATCGATTCGTCATGTGTGCCGCCGAGATCGTCCTGCAGCAGGCGGTAAATCTGCGCGGTCTGTTCGCGTCCGAGAGCTTGGCGACCGCCGCCAGGTCTGCAGCGGTACAGAAGAAACGGGAAGATTGTCGGAATGCCATCCCATCCATTGGCGCCGGCTGTCGCGCCGCGATCGAGCGGCGCTACCGGCAACGGCTCGAAGCAGGGATCGTCGCGGAGACGCGTTTGCATGGCTTGTGCGAACGCGTGAAGAAATTCTGTGAGTTCAGCTTCCGGCACCGCCCGGAACGCGCGCAATTCCGCCAGCGCGGCTTCCCAGCGCAGCAGCAGGCCGAAATTCGGCACGTTATCGAGCATCTGCGCGCCGCTCCAGCGGCGTGGCCAGTCGGCACGGCAGGAATAGGCCGACAGCGAGGACAGCGGCGCGGCGCGCAAGCGTGCTGCAATCCTGTCGGGGATGAACAGTGCGCCGGAAAACGTCGGGCCGGTCAGGAACTTCGATCCGGTCACCGCCACCATGAAATCCTGCCGCAGGTAGGCTTGCAAGGTGGTTGGCGCAATGCGGAACTGGCAGGCATCGACCAGCACGTCGACCGCGTCCGGCCATTGCCGGCGCAGCGCCGCAACGCAGTCCGGTCCGGGGGCGATCATGCCGGTCTTGGAGACGTCGATCAGCACCAGCAGCACGCGCTTGCCGGCGGCCACCGCTTGCCGGACCAGGGCTTCGACGTCGGCGTCGATCTCGGTTCGCCGGCGCGGCGTGCCGTCGATGCGCCGTATTGGAACCGAAGCGACATCGATATTCGTGTGGCGGTCGACCGGCATGCCGGTTGTCACCGGCGCCCCGCGCGCGGTATGGCCGCCGAAATGCCGGCCGCTCGCCGCCGTGGGAACGCCGCTGCCGGTTTCCTCGGCATTCACCGTGACCACCAGCGTGGATCGTGCACCAGGCGCAGCCGCAAGCTGGCTGGAAACGAGATGCAAATCGGTACCCGATGCGGCGAATACGACATCAAGCCCGGCAAGGCCGGATAGCCCGCACAGTGCAATCAGCTCGCTGCGGATGCGCTCAAGTTCTCTCGCATAATCGGATGCATCCGGTGCGCCGCCGCGCAACAGCCTGCGTCGCAGGCGGTCTGCCGCAGCAAAGCCGGTCGTCGAAACCACCGATGCGGTCGATGAGCCGAACGCCAGCAGAGGCGCATCCGGCCGGGGCGGGCAGCCGTAGCGATTCACTGTCGCCCCGGGAGCAAGCGTGATGCGGTCGTCGCCGCCTTCGGTCAGCAACCGTTCCGTGCGCGCCAGGCGCAGGTCCGGCGCGGCATCGTCGGGCAGCGTCGCTTTTCCGGGGGCGGCGACCGTCATCGTTCACCCGTTCAGGCGGTCGCGCGTACTGCCGCGTCGAGCAGCATCTGCCGGAACGCGGCAAACAGCTTGCGCATCTGCGGCTGCTTGTACGGGAACAGGTCGACCGGGTCCATCGCATGCACGATCATGTCGCTGTCCGCTTCGAAGATCAGCAGTTTTCCGTCCGTCGTTTCGGCGCAATCGATACCCACATAGTCGAGGCCAATGCGCTCGGTGATCGCGCGGAATGCGTTCGCATGCCGGCGCGCGAAGCCGTTGTCGAAGTCCGCCATGAAGCGTTCTTCCTCGGCGCGCTTGTCGGCACTGTCGGTCATGCCCGCGTTCAGGTAGTGAATCATCCAGTGCGAAGACACCGCCATGTGGCAGATGAACGGGCGGCCATCGATCAGCATGATCCGGTATTTGCGGTACAGGCCGTCGGCATTGCGGTAGTCGACAAAGCGCGCGACATAGAATTCGGCGTGCGGCATCCGTTCCAGATACGCGGCCAGATCCGCCGGCGCGTCGATCTTCTCCAGGCCGCTGCCGGCGTGCGAGCCGACCGGCCGCACAATGAGCGGGAAAACGGCATCTTCGACGACGGACGCAAGTGTTTGCTGCGAACGAGCGACCTGTTCCAGCGCAGCACGCCCGATGCGGCTCGCGGTTGGCATCGCGATGCCTTCAGCCGCTTGCAGCAGGCGGCAGGCGCTGTCGCGCGACAGGCAGGCAATCCGGTCCGGCGCATTCAGCACCGGCCGTGGCCAGTGCGGCAGCACGCCGGCAAGCTGTTCCAGCAGCGGCCGGTTCTCGTCGGATTCGCCGACCGCGACAAACAGCACGTCGTGGTCGGGCAGGGCGGGGAGCTCGGCCAGTCCGGGTGCCAGATACAGCAGGTCGAGTGCGACGTCGGACCCCTCCAGCAAAAATTCCAGCGGCGTATTCGCCATCAGGTCACCGGGAGCCATTATCGCCAGCACCCGCAGCGCGGGCGCGCCGGTCGCGGGCAGATGGTAGATCTGCTGCATCGCCAACGCCTGTGCCTGCGTCGCCAGCGCGATTTCGCGGTTGCCGGTGAGCTGCAGCACGGTCGATAGATCCATCAGCGTGTGCGCATCGTCCGGATACTGTGTGGAACGTTCGATCAGCTGCGCGCCGAGTTGTTTCATGTCGGCGCCGGAAAACGCTTGCCGCATCAGCGGTGCGAGGCCGATCAGCGGTGCGCGTTCCTGGTCAGGCGAAGGCATCGAAACGGATGAATTCATGAGGTTTTCCCAGGTTGGGTTGCATCAGCAAGCCTGCCGCCGAATTTGATTGCCGCATCGACCATTGCGTCGATATCGCGTACCTGCGTGCGGTGGTTGACGATCGCCGCGCGGATCGCGAGACGGCCGTTGACACTGGTGGTCGACGGTGCGGCGATGCCGGATTCCTGCAGCGCGACCGCGATGTCCGCGTTGACGCGGTCCGGTTCCGCGCAGCGGTAGCCGAAGCAGACGATGTTCAGCGACACCGGCGCCAGCAGTTCCAGTGTCGGTTCGTTCTCGATGCGCTGCTTCAGATGCTGCGCCAGCGTGCAGGTGCCGGAAATCACCTGGCCGAGCCGGTCTGCGCCGTAGGCCTTGATCGAAAACCAGGTTTTCAGCGCGCGGAAGCCGCGTGACAGATCTGGCCCGAAGTCGCACGGCCACGGCGAGCCGGCGGCCATGCCGCGGCTTTCGCGGCGCAGATAGGCGACCGGCGAGGTGAAGGTGTCGTGATGCCGCGTGCCGTCGCGTACCACGATGAAGCCGGCGTCATACGGCACCTGTCCCCACTTGTGGAAATCGAATGCGATCGAGTCCGCTCGCTCGATGCCCGCCAGCCGCGGTGCGATATCGGGTGCCAGCATCGCCAGTGCGCCGTATGCGCCGTCGACATGGAACCACAGGTGTTCGCGCCGCGCGATATCGGCCAGCGCCGCGAGATCATCGACCGCGCCGGTATCGACGGTGCCGGCGGTGCCAGCAATGAAGAACGGCGTGCAGCCGGCGGCCCGGTCGGCGGCGATCGCGCGCAGCAGCGCCTCGATATCCATTTCGCCACGCTCATCGGTCGGGATGCGGCGCAGCGCATCGCTGCCGATGCCGGACAGGTCGATCGCCTGCGCGACACAGCGATGCGCGGCGGCGGAGGTATAAGCGGTCAGGCGCTTGCCCGAGGTGGCCAGCCCCTGTGTGCGCACGTCAGGGCCGAGCGCGGCAGTGCGCGCGACCAGCACCGCGATCAGGTTCGCCATCGAGGTGCCGGTGACGAACAGGCCGCTGGCCGTTTCCGGAAACCGGAACAGCTCGCGCACCCAGCGCAGCACCTGCCATTCGACCTCGACTGGAATCTGGTTGCGGCCGCCGACATTCGCATTCAGTCCGGCTGCCAGCATGTCCGCCAGCATGCCGACTGCGGTGCCGCCGCCTTGCACCCAACCCATGAAGCCGGGATGCGCATTGCCGATCGAGTAGGGCAGGATGTCCTGCATGAACGACTGATGCAGCGAGTCCAGCGCGGTTGCCTGCCGCGGCAGCGGTTCCTGGAATTTGGCACGCACCTCGGCCGGTGCCGGCTGCCAGACCGGGCGTTCGCGCAGCTGCGCGATGTGGTCGAGCATGTCGTCCAGCATACGGTGAGCCTGCGCACGGAGCTGCTGCCAGTCCTGCGGATCGAGGGTTTCTTCAGAGTTGCCTTGCATTGCCTGTGCGTGAAAAAGAGTCAGCGAGATGTGCATTATCGCCGCTGGCGGGGAAAAGCAAATCGAGAGTACTGCCGCTTTTACCGGTTATTTGGTGTTCCAGGCGGAGTGCGGCGCATATTTGCCCGGTGTCCCCCGTCAGGGTGGGAAGGTGCGGCGCCTTGCTGCCACTCTTCCGGCAGCGGGAATTTGACTTTCTGATAATGGGCCAAGATCAACCGGCCGCCACCACGCGGTTCTTCCCGGTCTTCTTCGCCTGGTATTGCGCGTCGTCGGCGCGCTTGATCAGCGCAGCCGCCTCCTCGCCCGGCATGCGCATGGCGACTCCGGCGCTGAAGGTGATCAGCAGCCGCTCGTTGTTGTGCATGAAGATGCGCTTGGTCAGTTCGCGCTGCAGCCGCGTCACGGTCTGGAGCGCGTCCGCCAGCGGTGTATCGGGCAACACGATCAGGAACTCCTCGCCGCCGAAACGCGCGATCACATCCATCGTGCGCAGCGTGTCCTTGATTACGCGCACCAGATGCACCAGCGCTTCATCGCCGGTGCTGTGACCATAGGTGTCGTTGAGGCGCTTGAAATCGTCCAGGTCCAGCATCGCGATGCATAGCGGCGATTTGCGCCGTTCCGAGCGTGCCAGTTCACGCTCGAACACATCGTCGAGACCACGCCGGTTCAGGCTGCCGGTCAACTGATCCTCGCGCACCAGCTCGCTCATCTGTTCCAGCTTCGCTTCCAGTTCCTGGATGCGGTTTTCCGCTTCCTGCACTTCCTGCCGTGCCGTCATCATTTCATCGCGCGAGCGCAAGGCCTCGGTTTGCGCAATCCGGGTGTCGCGCATCACGTCGTCGAGCACGCGGTTCAGTTCGCTGATGTCCTTGGCCTGACTGATCTGGCGCGAATACTCGTCGATCTTTTCATGATAATCGCCGGTGCTGACGGCGACTGCACCGAGCCGGTCGATGAAGGTGATCATCATGTTCTTGACCTTGATCTTCGCTTCGGTCAGGCTGTGTTTCAGCATGCTTTGCTTGTAGATGACTTCCTTCATGTTGCGCGTGGCATCCATCAACGCGCCATGACTGATCGGGCCGGCGAGAATATCCTGTACGCTGGTGATCTGGCCGCTCAGCCAGGAATCGTCTTCCAGCAGCTCGCTGACATTTTCCAGCAGCAGCTTGAACAGCCGCAGCAGAAGCTCGTGTTCTTCCGCCATGTCGGCGCTCTTCAGCTCGATCTTGAAGCACAATTGCTTGAGGCGGGTGCTGACGTCATTGAGCGCCTGCTCGCTATGCGAGTCCTTGACCAGTACTGCGAGCGCTTCGGCTTCGGCCGACAGTTCCGGAGCGCCTTGCAGCAGTGTGCCGATAGCAAATGTCAGTGTGCGGGCCAGCAGCTCGCGCAGGGTTCTGGCTTGTGGGCTTTCATCGGTCGCCGCCGGTTGCGCGAGTGCGGTCACCGGCTTCGACGGCAGCTCATCGATCAGCGGAATCGACGTTTTTTTCGGCGTTGATGGCGTGAGCGGAGCGGCCCGCTTCAAATATGTTTCGACCAGATGATCGAGCCGGCTGCCATATTCCCGCCAGTCGCGTAGTTCAAGCGCGCGCTTGAACTGCGTTGCGTATTGCGCGATTTCGCCTGGGGCGCCGGCCAGGCTGGCGGCAAGATCGGCGAGAACTTTCTCCGCGTCCGGCTGTTTCTCCTGCCCGGCGATTTCCTCGTAAATCGCACGGTAGGCGTCGGGCGTCGGAGCGATGCGGCGCGTGCCCAGGCGGCGGAACGCTTCGCGAGCGATGTCGGCAGGACTCTGTTGTTCTGGTTTTTTTGGCTGGTCTTGCATGGCGGTCCTCGCGACCCGGGTGACTATATGATCAGGCTCCCTATGCGGATACGGCGTCATATTATTCTTTCTGCATCTCCGGTAATCACCGGATCAGCGATTGAAAATATGGCTAGTTCTTCAGTTGAAAATCCGGCAATGGACATCGCCGGATTTGTTTGCTCCGGGATTTCAGAGCGCCAATGGGTTCACTCGACCAGATGATTCTTGATTGCGTAATGCGTCAATTCGGCGTTATGGCGCAGTTTCATTTTCTGCAACAGCCGGGAGCGGTACATGCTGACGGTTTTCACCGACAGTGACAGCTCGGCGGCAATCTCGCTGACCGCCTTGCCGGACGCGATCATGATCAGGGTCTGGTATTCGCGATCGGACAGCGTCTCGTGCGGCGGGGTGTCGCGATATTCGTCGCCCACCTGGTTGGCCAGTTCCTGCGCCAGCGCCGGGCTGATGTATTTGCGGCCCGCAGCGACCTGACGGATGGCGTCGACCAGTTCGGCCGGTGCGCTCTGCTTGTTCAGGTATCCGGCTGCGCCGGCCTTCAGCGAACGGATCGCATACTGATCTTCGCGATGCATCGTCAGCATCAGTACCGCCAGTTTCGGCACTTCCTTCTTGATCTGTTTCAGTACATCGATGCCATTCCGGTCCGGCATCGAAATGTCGAGCAACAGTACATCACAATCGCCGTTGCGTGCCAGCCTGATTGCATCGTTGCCGTTTTCGGCATCGCCGGCGACCACGATGTCCTTGGTATCGGCGAGGATCTGCTTCAAGCCTTCGCGCACGATCGCGTGGTCGTCGGCGATCAGGATTTTTATCGTGTCATTTGCTGCCATCATGCTGTCCGGTGAGAGTTGCATCCACCAATGGGATTCTTACGGTAACCAGCGTGCCTCCGGCGGGCGCGTTGCCCACTGACAGCTGGCCGCCCAATGCCTTGGTTCGTTCGACCATGCCGCGGATGCCGAAGGATTTCGGCTTCAGGCGATCAGTGGCGCCGATGCCGCGTCCGTTGTCGCCCACTTCCAGGCGCACGCTGCGATTGGTGCGCACCAGTCTCACAGTGACGCGATCAGCGCCGGCATGCTTGCCAATATTGGTCAGCGCTTCCTGGAAAATCCGGAACAGCGCGGTCGCCTGGTCCGGATGCAGCTCGACGTCTTTCTTGTTCGATGAAAATTCGCAAGGCATGCCGAGCTGCTTCTCGAATTCCTTCGCCTGCCAGTCGATCGCTGCGACGATGCCGAAATCGAGAATGCTCGGCCGCAGATCGACCGAAATGCGATGCACCGCTTCGATGGTCCGATCCACCAGCGCATCGACATAGCCGGCCTTTTCCGCCAGTGCCGCATCGTCCGGCGGCAGTCGCCGCGTAACCAGCGCCAATGCCATCTTGATCGCGGTCAGGTTGCCGCCGAGATCGTCGTGAATTTCGCGTGCGATGCGCGTGCGTTCCTTTTCCTTGGCCGTCTCGATGTGCGCCGACAATTCCGCAAGCTGCTGGCGCGAGCGCTTGATCTCGGTTTCTTCCAGCTTGCTTTGCGTGATGTTGGTCATGATCCCTTCCCACTGCACGTTGCGGTCGGACAGGGCGCGCGGCGTCGCGCGGAGATTGATCCACTTGATGTCTTTCCACTTCTCGACCCAGATCCGGCCCTCCCAGTTCCAGGCCTTCAGACCGGCCGCCGATTCTGCCATCGATTCAAGGTAGGACGGCCGGTCTTCCGGCAGGATCAGTTCCAGGAACAGGGAAGAATTGCCGCGCAGGCGTTCAGCGGTGAGTCCGAGCAGCGCTTCACAACCCTCGCTCAGATAGGGGAAAGATACGCCACCGTCAGTTCTTTGCAGGAACTGGTAAACCAGGCCCGGCGCATTGGAAATGATTGCCCGCAAACGCGCCTCGCTCTGCAGCAGCGCGTTGGCGGATGCCTGGCGTGCGCTGGTATCGTTGCCGATCGCGACGAATACCGGACCCGATTCGCCGGTGCAGCAAAACAGCCGGAATTCGATCGGATAGGTGGTGCCGTCCTTGCGGCGATGCGTCGTGTCGAACTCGGCACGGCTGGTACGGCCGTTGCGCAGCGGCTGCAGGATGCGCGCCAGCGCGTCGCGCGACAGGCTGGGTGCAAGATCGAGCGGCGTCATGACGGCAAGTTCGGCCGCGCTGTAGCGTAGGTTCTTGCGCGCCGCCTGATTGGTCTGGACGAAATGCAAGGTACTGCTGTCGGCAATGTAGATCTCGCTGAACGAGCCCTGCATCACGATAGGGAGCCATTCCGCGTGCATCATGGCGATGGATCTTCCTGGTTGTTATCGATTGTTATCAATGCGGATGAAACGGCCGGGCCTGCTGTCAACTGCGCGCGCTGTTCTCACTCGAACCGGGTTCGATAGCGGCGCCGGGCGCCGCCCACTTGCCCAGCCATTGCGACAACTGGTCCGACGGCATCGGCTTGCTCATGAAGTAGCCTTGTCCCTGATCGCAGCCCATCTTTGCGAGCAGATCCCAGACCACGAGGCTCTCGATTCCTTCCGCCACCACCTTGAGCCCCATGTTGTGCCCCAGATCGATCGTCGAACGCACGATCTTCGCGTCGTCGGCGTCGCGTTCCATTTTCAGCACGAAGGACTTGTCGATCTTCAATTCCTGCACCGGCAGCCGCTTCAGATAGGCGAGCGACGAGTAGCCGGTGCCGAAATCGTCGATCGACAGGTCGACGCCCATCGCGTGCAAGCCTTCCAGCGTTTGCAGCGCGCGCACCGGATCGTCCATGATCGCACTCTCGGTAATCTCCAGGCAGAACGACGACGGCGCCACCTGGTGACGTGCCAGGATCGCCGCGAACTTGGCGGGAAGATCCTGGTCCAGCAGGTCGCGCGTCGACAGGTTGGCGGAGAGCCGCAGATGCACGCCGTTTTTCTGCAACTCGCTGCATAGTGCTGCCGATTGTTCGAGCACCCATTGCGTCAGCGTGCGGATGAAGCCGGTCTGTTCCGCGAACGGAATGAAATGGTCCGGAAAGATCATGCCTTTTTCCGGATGCATCCAGCGCACCAGCGCTTCCAGTCCCACCACCAGTCCGGTATTCAGCAATACCTTTGGTTGAACGAACAGGCGGAATTCGTTTTTCTCCGCGGCGCGGCGCAGTTCGCTCAACAGCGAAAGACTTTGCTGGCTGCTCTTGTCGATCGCCGGTTCGTACACTACAGCCTCGTTGCCGCTGGTCTTGGCCGCGTACATCGCGACTTCGGCACGACTCAGCAGCAGCTCCGCATCGGTGCCGTGCTCGGGGAATCCCGCGATGCCGATGCCGGCGCCGAGGTCGACAGTCTGCTCCTCCAGCGAGATCGGCGTTTCCAACGACTTCAGGATCCGTTCGGCGAGCGCGCGCGCATCGTCGATCCCGGCGTGCGGCAGCAGGATCGCAAACTCGTCGCCTCCCAGGCGCGCCAGCTTGTTACTCGGATCGGTGATCTGCTGCCGCAGCCGCTCGGCTACCTGGCGCAGCAATGCATCGCCGAAGCTGTGTCCCATCACGTCGTTGACGTTCTTGAAGCGGTCCAGATCCATCATCAGCACATAACATGCCTCGTTGTCCGCACGCGCCTGCGCAATCGCTTCATTGAGCAGGTTGGCGAACTGCGCGCGGTTCGGCAAGTCGGTCAGCATGTCCCAGTAAGCCAGTCGGCGGATTTCGAGTTCGCGGTTGGAAATGCCGTCGCGCATGCTGGCGAAGGCCTTCGACAGTTCGCCGATTTCATCGTCGCGCCGGATCTGGATCTGGCCCAGATAATCTCCCGCGCCGAGCCGCTTCGCGGTTTCGCCGAGCTGGCGCAACGGGCCGGTAATGCGCCTGGCCATGAATATGCTGCCGAAAACCGCGAGCACAATGCCGAGCGCGGTGAGGACCAGCAGCGTGAGTTGCAGCCGTCGATACGGCGCGATCGCTTCGCTGATCGAACGCTGCAGCACGACCACGACCGTCTGATTGTCGCTTTGCGCCAGCGTCATCACACGCGCACTGTAGTCGCTGTCGGCGATGCTGAACTGCGGCACGAAATCCGTGCCTTCCGGCATGCCGCGCAACTGGTCCGCCACGCTTGCGGCGTCGGCTTTGGACAACGTGGATGCATCGGCCATCCACCGGCCATCACGGCCCGTGGTCAGAATGGATACCTGCAGCGACGACAATTCGTGCATGTCGTTCGCAATCCTTTGTTCGATGGGGAAGGCCATCGCAACCCAGCCAATGGTGATCGGTGCCTTCACCGGCACGACCACGATCTGGTACGGATGGTTTTCGACGATGCCGATGCCGGTCGCGCTGCCATTCTGTTCCGCCTGGTCGACCAGTTTCAGCACCGATTTGTCGAGATTGCCGGCCGGCCCCGCAGTGGTTGATGCCTTGATCGTGCGATCGAGTCCGACCAGCAGCGCATGCGAGGCCTCGATGCGATTGCCGTGGTTGGCCAGAGCCGACACAATAGTTTCCCTATCGTCGCTGCTGATTGCCTGCTTGAAGCCGTAGTCCGAAGCCAGCAGGCGCGCGCCTTGCGTCAGCTTCTGCGCATATTGATCGAGCAGCCGGCGGAACACCCGTTGATTGATCGAAAGCTCTTCGCGAATGGATGCCCTGGCGTTTTCCCGGATACCGGTCTGAATGGCAAAGAAACCTGCGAGTTGCACTGCCAGTATCAGTACAAGAAACAGGATGACAATACGGCTTTCGAGACTGCGCAAGCGCATGCGTGTTCCTAATTGGTTGCCGGAGCGGCTTTCAGTTTGAGCGTGAAGGCAGCGGCCATATCGCTTCCGGCATAGCTGATCGGCTGTTCCACAATCTGTGCGCCGGGAGGCAGGCTGTAGTGCCATGCTTTCAATTGGTATTTACCCGGCACGAGTCCGGTGAGCACGGCTTTGCCGGAGGCATCGGTCTTCGCGAAATACGGCGTTGGCACCACATGAATATAGGCGACCATCTGGTCGTGGATATTGCAGCCGACCACCACCGTTCCCGGCTTGTCGAACAGTTCCGATTTGCCTGTGCCCGAATACAGCTTGATCTCGAATACCTTGGCCGGCGAGAACGAGTACACATGATGGCGCACCGTGTCGTGATTCGGAAACGCGATCTCGGTGCCGACCTCTACCACCGTGACCAGCGGCAGGAACTGGCGATGCCTTTGCTCGATTTCGACCTCTTTCAAGGATTTCGGCAGCACCTGGCCGGAGGCCGCTTCCGCATACACCGCCGCATCCGCTACCGGATGCCCGGCACTGTCCTGCACGGTGACGACAAGCGAAGCCGCGCCTGCCATGCTCGCGACAGCGCTCAGCATGAGGGGCAGCGTAAAACGCGCAATGTGGGTGAGCCGGTTCATTTCGTCACGATATCGGTTTTCATCGGTGCCAGGATCTGCAGCAGGTCATGCTTCTCTCGTTCGCCGACCTTGAATTGATCGAGCGTCGCGATCAACTGCTGCACGAATGCATCGAATTCCGCGGAAGTGATGCCCAGTCCCTGATGCACCTCGCGCATGCTGTCGCCCTTGTATTTGCATGGACCGCCGGTTGCTTCGCAGATCTGCGCAACCACGTTTTTCTTCACCGCTTCCAGTTTGACACCCTCGAAACTATGGTTGGTACGAGGGTCATGCGCCACGCTGTCGAGCGTCTTGTCGACAACGGCGGCGATCGCCGGCAAACCGCCGAGGCGGTCGAACAGCTTTGGTTCAGGCTGATGGGTTGCACATCCGGCCAGCACAATGCAGGCGGCCAAAGCCAGTTGTCCGCAGCGATGCCTGAGCTGGAGGGATGGATTCATTTGGTGTCTTTCGGGGATACAAGTGACTGTGCGGAAAGTTTCTTCGGCCGACTTTATCATAAGTTTTTTTCAAAGCAATCTTCCCCCTCTCACGGCGGGAAAAATCGGAAACGGTTAACCAGAGTGTTGGATGCATCCGACATTGCCCGCCCGGCGCCGAATCACGACGATGTATTCGGAGCAACGTTTGGCCATCGAAGCGTTGCGCGCTGGCGGCAAAAAAGCTTGGCGCATTGTCTGTCATTCGTTGCCTGTCATTCGGTTTTGCATGCAAAACGGCAACGGCTGGCGAATATCAGGCGCAGATAGGCGGCTTTTGTTTCTTGGTGTTAATAAGTTTAAAAAAATACAACAAATTTCATGAAAGCATTTGCTCTTTTTATTGCTTAAAAGTTAATATTCGCTCGCTTAACCAATCTGCAATAGGTCCTCGTTTTGGGTGTCGATGCAAGCGTCGATCAATGCGTTTGCCCGCGGCACCCTTTAAGTCGGTGTTCGTACAAAGAGCTTCCTGAAAGCCTCAGACCCGCTGCTTGGCTGGCTTGGTTTCCGCCGTGTCGTTTCATACGGCATGTACGCAAGTTTTAACACCGGTTCTTCAAATGAAAAATGTAAAAAGACGGCAATCTGCCGGCTGTGGTTTCGCTCGCCCTTTTTTTCGTGAACGGCATGATGCGTGCGGCACGCTGTTCCTGCGGCAGCTTGCGCACTGCCTGGTATCCGTGACGGTGCTGGGCGGCGTTCCGGTTTTCGCAACGGCGCAAACGGCTGCCACCATCGCACCCCTGTCGCCGGCCCAGGCCGTCGAAGAAGCGCTGCGCCGCCAGGAGGACCGCGCGCGCGAACTCCAGCAGCAGACGCAAACAAAGTCGGACGTGCTCAAACCGCAGGCGCCGGTCACCCTGTCTGCCACGCTGCCAAAGGAAACGCCCTGTTTCGTCATTACCGATATTCAACTGACGGGACGCGATGCAGCGCGCTTTGGCTGGCTTGGCGATGCGAGCTTGCCGTATCTCGGCCAGTGCGCAGGCGTCGGCGGTGTCAGGCGGATCGCCGATGCGCTCGATGCAAAACTGATCGAACTTGGCTATGTCACCTCGCGCGTCACACTGCCGCAACAAAACCTGAAAGACGGCGTGCTGACGTTCCAACTGCATATCGGCCGCGTAGCCGATATCGGGATGCTGAAAGCCGGGAAGGGCCAGCCGGCCGACGACGCCTGGGGGACCTGGCGCAATGCCTTTCCGGTCAGCGCCGGTGATGTCTTGAACGTGCGCGACCTGGAGCAGGGCATCGAGCAGATGAAGCGCCTGCCGAGCCAGATGGTTGCCACCGAACTCGAACCAGGCGCGGAACCCGATACCAGCAACGTGCGCATCCTGCGCCAGACGGGCAGCCTGGCTGACCGCATCCGCGGCGGCGTCACGCTGGACAACTCTGGTGGCGAGGCGCTGGGCAGGGCACAGCTGTCGAGCTATGTATCACTGGATAATCCGCTCGGCCTGAACGACCTCTTCTCCGCATCCGTCAGCAGCAATGCGGAGAACCCGGACAGCGAACACCGCAGCCAGAGCGCGTCCTTCAATTACAGCATTCCCTGGGGCTACAACACCTTCACGTTCAGCAAGAGCAACAGCCGCTTCGCGCAGATCGTGCAAGGCACCACCGCGCATTTCCTATCCAGCGGGCACAGTGAAAGCGCCGATGTCCGCTGGCACCGCACCATGCTGCGCACCAGTTCCGCCAAGACCGGCCTGTATGCGGCGCTCGGCACGCGTCGGGCCAACAGCTTTCTCGATGACGTCGAGCTGATCGTGCAGCGCCGGCGCACGACGAGCTTTGAAACGGGGATCACCTACAAGCAGCTCGTCGGCAATGCCAGCCTGGAATTCGAACTGGGCTATCGCCGCGGCATGCCGTGGCAGAACGCGCAGGACGATCTGTCCACGGCCGCCAGCGGCGGTCTCACGACGCGACCGACCCTGACGACCGTTTCGGCAGCGTTCAGTCTGCCGTTCAAGCTGGGCGGCAGATCCATCCTGCATACGACAAACATCCGCGCGCAGTACACCCGCGACATGACGCTGTCGGTGGACCAGTTCGCCATCGGCAGCCAGTACACCGTGCGCGGTTTTGACGGCGACGGCGTGCTGCTGGCTGAAAGCGGCTACTTCGTGCGCAATGAATGGTCGACGCCGATGCACCTTCTCGACGGCGTCGACAGTGCCGCCTTCATCGGCCTGGATTTTGGCCGCGTATGGGGGCCGAGCGTGGCCACGCTGGTGGGCGACAAGCTCGCCGGCGCGGCCTTCGGCCTGCGCGGCAGCTGGAAAGGCCTGCAGTTCGACCTGGCGCTTGGCACACCGCTGTACAGGCCGGACGGTTTCCGGACCAAGCGCTGGAACCCGTATCTGTCGCTGACTTACGCCTTCTGATTTTTCACGCAGCACCTGGAATGTGATTTACCCGATTGGAATCAACATGAACAAGCCGCATCGCACCCATCAGCAAACCAACTTTTTCCCGCCGTCGACGGGACGCATCGACGTCGGGTCGGCCGGCGCTTACATCCATATCGGCGGTCGCAGATGGGTGCGCGAGGTGGCGCGCGGCATGCTGGCGCTGCTGCTGGCGCAGACGGTGATGCTCGCCATACCGGCGCAAGCGCAAATCACCGCCAGCCCGGGTGCGCCATCCGGCCAGAAGCCGATCATGGACGCCGCGCAAAACGGTGTGCCGATCGTGCATATCGCGCCGCCCAGCGCCGGCGGCGTTTCGCGCAACCAGTACGACCAATTCAACGTCAATACCAACGGCGCCATCCTGAACAACAGCGCGTCTCCGGTGCAGACACAGCAGGGCGGCTGGATCAGCGGCAACATGCAGCTCGGCCCCACGCCGGCACGCATCATCCTGAACGAAGTGGTCGGCCCGAATGCCTCGCAACTGCGCGGCACCATCGAAGTCGCGGGCCAGCGCGCCGACATCGTGGTGGCCAATCCGAACGGCATCAGCTGCGACGGTTGCGGCTTCCTCAATACCGGCCGCGCCAGCCTGACCACCGGCGCGCCGCAATTCAACAGTGACGGCTCGCTGCGCGCGTTCGACGTGCGCCAGGGACAACTGACGGTCGGCGGCAATGGCTTGAATGCCGCTAACCTGGAGCAGCTCGACCTGATTGCGCGCGGCATCGTCATCGAAGGCGAAGTCTGGGCGAAAAACCTCAACGTGCTTGCCGGCGCCAACCAGGTGTTGTACGGCACGTTGCAGAATACCGTGCAGTCCGGTTCGGGCGTGGCACCGCAGTTCGCGGTCGACATCAAGGATCTGGGCGGCATGTACGCCAACCAGATCTACCTGGTCTCCACCGAGCAGGGACTGGGCGTCAACAGCACCGGCCGCATGGCGGCCTTGCAAGGCAACCTGAGCCTGTCGGCCAACGGCGACCTGACGCTGAAGGACAGCTACGCAAAGCAGGATATGCAGTTCAACAGTACCGGCAACGTTCGCCTTGCTGGACAGACGCAGAGCGACGGCGCAGCCTCGCTCGCCGCTGCCGGAAACCTGAACAATGCGGGCGCGCTGGAGGTGCAGCAGCAGCTTGCCGTCAATGCCGGAACGCTGACCAACAGCGGCACCATTGCACAGCGCGGCGCGCAGAACGACGTGACGATCGCCAGCGGCGCCGTCACCAATACCGGCACCGTGTACAGCGCCGGCGGCCTCGTCGTCAATGCCGGCAGCGCGAGCGTCGACAATACCGGCGGCACCGTGCTGGCCGAAGGCGCGGTCCGCATCGACAGCGGCGACCTTGTCAATCGCGGCGGCAGCATTGCCTCGCATGGCCAGAATGCCGGCACGCTGACGCTGAACGCCACCGGCATCGACAATCGGCAGGGCAGCATCGACGCCGCGCGCCAACTGGCGGTGAACGCTACCGGCGCGATCGACAACACGCAGGGCGCCGTGCAGTCCGGCACCGACACCACTGCGACGGCAGGAGCGGGCGGCGCGACGATTACTTCGGCCAGCCTCGACAATACCGGGGGCCGGCTCGCATCGCGCGACGACCTGAACCTCGTCACCAGTTCACTGAACAACCATGCCGGCACGGTCAGTGCCGGCCAGACCGCCACTGTGCAATTGGGCAGCAGCGTTCTCGACAACACGCAGGGGCAACTGGTCGGTTCGCAGGCGCTCACGCTGCAGTCGGGCGAGATTCGCAACAGCGCCGGCACCATTGCCAGCGGCTCCGCACTGGCGCTCGATACGCAAGGCGCCGCCCTGGCCAATGATGGCGGCCAGATCGTGGCGGCCGGCAACCTGAACATTGCCAGCGCCCGCTTCGACAATACCGGCGGCGTGGCGGCTTCGATCAATGGCAACCTGCAGACGGATACCCATGGCCAGCAGCTGGTGAACGACAACGGCAAGCTGCAGGCAGCCGGCAACGTCACCGTGACGGCCGGCGACTTGTCCAGCCGGTCGGGATTGGTGAGCGGTAAGGATGTCGCGGTGACGGCCGGCGCGTTGAACAACGACAGCGGCCAGATGATCGCCAGCGGCAATCTCGCGCTCGGCACGCAGGCGCTTTCCAATGCAGCCGGCTTGCTGCAGGCAGCGGTCAATGCGCAGATCGATACCCATGGCCAGGCGCTGGTCAACACCGGCAGCGGCAATGCCGGCGGCATCGTCGCCGGCGGCACCCTGAATGTCGGCGCGGGCAGCATCGACAACCAGGCTGGCTTCATTGCCAGCACCGGTACGCAGACGCTGACGGTGTCCGGGGACATCGACAACCGCGCCGCCAACGGTGAGGCGGGCGTGATCGTCACCAATGGCGACAGCACCATTGCTGCAGCCAACCTGCTGAATCAGGGCGGACGCATTAATGCGCTCGGCAATGCCGGGATCACGACCGGCCTGTTCGACAATCGCGGCGGCGCCATCGCCGCCAACGGCAGCCTGCAGCTGGCCGTGACGACGCTCGACAACCGCGCCGGCTCACTCGATGCTGCCAATATCGGCGTCACCGCAACCTCGATGAACAACGGCGGTGGCGTCATGCGCAGCACCGGCGACGTCACGCTGCAGTCCGGCACGACCGACAACGCCGGCGGCGGCATCAACGCGGCGCACTATCTGGGGCTGACCTCGGTCAACCTCGACAACAGCGGCGGCACGCTGGTCGGCGACAGCGGCGTCAGCGTCACCACCAGCAGCCAGTCGCCCGGCGGCACCATTGCCTCGGCCAACGACGTCACGCTCAACATCAACGGCGACTACAGCAATACCGGCCTGCTGTCATCGCAAAGAAACCTGACGCTGAATGCGGCCAACATCAGCAACAGCGGCACGCTGACGGCTGGCGAAACGCTCGCCGCGAATACCGGCAACCTGACCAATTCCGGCGAGATCAGCGGCCATGACGTTCAACTGAACGTAACAGGTACGCTCGCCAACAGCGGCAACGGCCTGATCGATGGCATCAACACCAGCATCAACGCCGGCACCATCAACAATACCGGCCGCATCTACGGCGACCTGCTGCGTATTTCCGGCGGCACCGTCAACAACAGCGGCACCGGTGTGATCGCCGCGCGCGATACGCTGCTGCTCGGTGTGCAGAACATCAACAACACCGGCGGCGGATTGATCTACAGCCTGAATGACATCGGCATCGGCGGCGCCTTTGACGCCAACGGCCTGTTGCAGGGTTCGGTACAGAACCTGCTCAATGCATCGAGCAGGATCGAAGCCGGGCGCAACCTCGCGCTTGCCGCCACCACGGTCGTCAATCGCAACGACGGGCTGACGACGCAGCAAGTCGTGGTCGGCACCGGTTACCAGGAAGAAGTCCAATCGACCAGCAACGCGACCCGCTATCCAAGCGGACTGTGCAGCGGCATCGGCGGCGGACAGGACGACAACTCCTGCATCGTGCACCCCGACGTCTATGGGCAGCGCGCGGCACTCGCGCCGGCGCGCACCGAGACGTGTATCGATTACGGTGAAGGCAACATCGTTTGCAACACGCAAATCAATTACGCGTGGAATTCGTCGGTGTTTGCGCAGTTCCAGGTCGCTGCCGTTGGCGCGCCACCGGCCGAACCGTATCGCGTCGGCGGCTGCACGACCGACTATGGCGACAGCGGCCCGGGGCCGGTCAACAGCCTGGAATGCAACCAGTGGCGCATTGACTACGCTACCTGGGACACTGCCTTCAATGCCACGCTGGATCAGCTGGCAGTCAAGCTCGATGCGTACAACGCCGAAGTCAACGAAGACAACCGGCGCGACCATTTCGAGGATTACACCTGGTTCAAGCTGAACTCGTCCACCTCACGCACCGAGGTCGCCACCACCGCGCCGGGCCAGATCCTGTCCGGCGGCACGATGAACCTGACTGGCACTGTCACCAACCAGCAAAGCAATATCGTCGCCGGCGGCGCGCTGACAGTGGTCGGCCCGGCCGTCGACAACGTTGTCTCGCACGGCGAGGAACGTACCGACTACAGCGGCACTACCCAATTCACGCATGTCGATTCATGTGGCACATTCGGCGGCAGTCATTGCCGCCGCTGGGAGAGCGTCAATCCATACAACCCGGCCCCGCTCATTGTCACCACCGACCTCGCGAACGTCGTCTATCAGCAGAACGCCGGCAATACCACCACGCTGCGCAATCTGGCGGTGACTACTGCCAACGCCGACACCACCGCCGCAGCCGGCGCCAGCCAGGTCGGCGGCAATACCCGCGTGCCGGTCGTCAGTGTCACCGCCAATGTCGGCGATGCCGGCAATGTGATCCTCTCGATGCCGCCGGCGCTGGTCATCCCGACCAGCAACTTGTTCGCCGTGCATGCGGAGCCGAGCGCCCGCTACCTAGTCGAGACCGACCCGCGCTTCACCAGCCAGCGCAGCTTCCTGTCGTCCGACTACTTCCAGCAGGCGCTGCAGCGCGACCCGGAACGGCAGCTCAAGCGCTACGGCGACGGCTTCACCGAACAGCAGCTGGTCAACGACCAGATCCTCGCGCTGACCGGCCGCCGCTTCCTGTCCGGCTACACCGCCACCGAACAGGAATACCAGGCGCTGATGGACGCCGGCGTCGCCTTCACGCAAAAGTACCAGCTCACTCCCGGCGTCGCGCTATCCGCCGAGCAGATGGCGCTGTTGACCACCGACGTCGTGCTGCTCACCACCCGCAGCGTCACGCTCGCCGACGGCAGCACCCAGGACGTCTATGTGCCACAGGTCTACCTGCGCCGTCCGGCCGACGGCGACCTGCAGCCCAGCGGCGCGCTGATGGCCGGCACCGACGTGGTCATCCAGACCGCCGGCAACCTCGCCAACAGCGGCACCATCAGCGGCGACACCGTCACCGCCATGGCCGGCAACGACCTCGTCAACCAGGGCCGCATCAGCGGCCAGGACATCCTGCTGCGCGCCAGCAACGACCTGCAAAACCTGTCCGGCGTCATCAGCGGCACCGGCGCGAATTCGACCATCAGTCTGCTCGCCGGCCGCGACATTGTGCTGCAGACGCAAACCCTCGCCAGCGCCAGCAACGACGGCAGCAGCACCCGCAGCAGCGTGCAGCACATCGCCACCGTGCAAGGCAACGCGCTCCAGCTCGCCGCCGGGCGCGATCTGATCGCCAACGGCGCCACCGTCGACGCCACCGGCGACCTCACCGCCAGCGCCGCGCACGACATCCGCATCGGCACCGCCGCCGGCCAATACCAGCTGCGCGTCGACGACAGCAGCGGCCGCAGCACGCAAGGCCGCACCGCCTACCTCGAAGAAGCCAGCACCACCCACCAGTCCGCCATTCTGCACAGCGGCGGCAACACCGTACTCGCCGCCGCCGGCGACGCCCATCTGACCGGCGCGCAGATCGCCGGCGACAACGTGCAGATCCAGGCGCAAAACGTCACCCTCGACGCCGCCGCCGACCGCACCATGGCCGACCTGCAAACCGTACAGCGCAAGGCCTACAACCGAGCACTGCGCGACGATGAAACGCTGGTCGCCAGCAACATCAACGCCAGCAACGGCCTCACCATCCGCGCCACCGGCAACGGCAGCGCCAGCAGCGGCGACCTCACGCTGACCGCCGCCAACGTCAACGCCGACAAGGGCCAGGTCGCGCTCGTCGCCAGCAACGACGTCACGATCGGCGCCGGCAGTACCAAGCACATCGCCATTGATGAAAGCTACAGCAAGAGCAGCAATCTGTTGAGCTCGAAAGAAACCACGACTTCCGATCGGGTAACGACTACGCAATCCGAAGGCAGCGCGATCAGCGGTAACACAGCAGCCTTGCAAGCAGGGAGGGATCTGGCCATACGCGGCAGTACCGTCATCGGTGCCGGCGATGTCACGCTCACTGCCCAGACCGGCAACGTCACCATTGCAGCCACTCAGGAAACCCGCACGGAAAACCACTTCCGGCAAGAAAAGCAGTCCGGCATCTTCGGCAGCGGCGCCGGCATCGGCTTTACCATCGGCAGCCGCGAACAAAAGAGCAACATCGACGGCGACACCACCACAGAAAGCCAGAGCCGCAGCGCCGTCGGCACGCTCGGCGGCAACCTCGTCATCACCGCCGGCAAGGACACCGCCATCCACGGCAGCGACCTGATCGCCAACCGGGCCGCCGGCGACGTGCTGGACGCCACCGGCCACATCGACATCCAGGCGCAGAACATCACCATCGATCCCGGCCAGGACGCCAGCCGCACCAATGCCACCCAGGAAGCCAGCAGCAGCGGCTTTACCGTTGCGCTGGTCGGCACGCTGCTCGATACCTTCCGCAACCTCAAGGACACGCAAAAGAATCCGAGCACCTTCGGCAAGATACGTGGCGCGTCGAACGAGATCTTCTTCAGTGCTCTCACCGCGCCGCAGATCGCCATCAGCGTCGACCACAGCCACAGCAGCAGCCAGTTCTCCACCAATGACCTCGTCAACAGCGGCAGCAGCCTGACCGCCGCCGGCGACATCCGCCTGCGCGCCACCGGTACCGGCGCCCAGGATGCGGCCGGCCGTGCCATCGACGGCGACATCACCGTCACCGGCTCCACGCTGCACGCCGGCGGCCTGGCCCAGTTCGACGCCGAACGCAACCTCACGTTGCAGGCATCGACCGACCACTACAGCGAAAGCAGCAGCGCCTCCAGCAGCAGCACGCACTTCTCGACCGCAGCGATATCGGGCGGCGACGCACTGCGCCAGATCGACGGCGGCCCCAACAACAGCGGCGTGGGCGCCTTCCCCTATGGCAAGGCCAACGGCAGCGACAGCGCCAACAGCGCCGCCAGTGTGCAAAGCCCGACCCTGGTCAGCGCCGACAACATCATCCTCAACAGCCGCAGCGGCGACGTCCGCATTGCCGGCAGCGGCCTGTCCGCCGTGCAGGACCTCACCGTCGCCGCGCAACTGGGCAAGATCGACATCAGCAGCGGCGAAGACAACCGCACGCATCAGGAAGACCACAGCAAGAAACTGGTTGGCGACCTTGGCAAGAGCGGCAGCACCGGCACCTCCAACACCGTTGGCGTCTACAGCGAACACAGCACGCTCGATTCTGCCCAGAACCAGCAAAGCACGATCCGCAGCCAGCTCACCGCCGGCCGCGACCTCACGCTCGACGCCAAGGACGACATCACCATCCATGGCGCGGACCTGCGCGCCGGCCGCGACCTGAGCGCGATCGGCCGCAACGTCACCATCGACGCCGGCGTCGACAGCAGCCGCACCGCGCAGACCACCGAAATGCAGCAGGCCGGCGTGACGCTATCGATGAGCGGCTACGCGGTCGAAGCCGCGCAGGCGCTGGACCAGGCCGCCAACGCCCACGAGAAAAAAGACAACGACCGGCTCGCCGCGCTGTATGGCGCCAAGGCCGCGCTGGTCGCCTACAACGGCGTCAGCGGCGGCGCCAGCAGCCCGTTGAACGCCGCCGGCACGCCCAGCAACAGCAGCGGCGCCGCCATCAAGGCCACCCTCAGCATCGGCAGCAAGAGCGCCGACAGCCAGTCCGAAGTCAACAGCACCCGGACCCAGGGCAGCACGCTGACCGCCGGCCAGACGGTCAGCCTGATCGCCACCGGCAACGGCGACAAGGACAGCCAGGGCAAGGCCATCGACGGCGACCTCATCGCCCGCGGCACCCAAATTGCCGCCCAAAACGTCATACTCGCCGCCGCCCGCGACATCGCCCTGCAAAGCGCGCGGGACACCGCGAACAACCGCAGCAGCGACCACAGCAGCAACGCCTCCATCGGCATCGGCTTCGGCCTCGGCGGCCAGCAGAACGGCTTCACGCTGGAGCTGGCCGCCGCCCAGTCCGCAGGCAAGGCCAACGGCGACAGCGCGACCAACCAGAACACGCAGGTGCTCGCCAACGACACCGTCACGCTGCAAAGCGGGCGCGACACCAGCCTGCTCGGCGCGCAAGTCAAGGGGGACACCGTGACCGCCAGTATCGGGCGCGACCTCAACATCGCCAGCCAGCAAGACACCGACACCTTCCACAGCAAGCAGGACAGTGCCGGCTTCTCAGCCAGCATCTGCGTGCCGCCGTTCTGCTTCGGCAGCACGGTGTCGGGCAGCGTCAATGTCGCCAACGCCAACACCGACAGTACCTACGCCTCGGTGGTCGAGCAAAGCGGCCTGTACGCCGGGCAGGGCGGCTATGACGTCACCGTTCAGGGCAACACCGATCTGAAAGGCGCGGTCATCGCCAGCACCGCCGAGGCCGCCAAAAACAAACTCGTCACCGGCACGCTGACTGCCAGCGACATCGCCAACCATGCCGACTACCAGAGCGACAGCAGCAGCCTCAGCCTGTCGTACAGCGGCGGCAAGAGTGGCGCAAGCGGCATCAGCAGCACCGGCAGCGCGCTGCAAACGGCCACCAGCAACCTTGCCGCCAATGCGGCCGGCAATGCACTGCCCAGCCAGAACGGCAGTGCCTCGGGCACCACGAAATCCGCGATCAGCGCCGGCAATATCAGCATCACCGACGATGCCGGCCAGCAGGCGAAGACCGGCAAGAGCGCCGACGACACGATTGCCAGCCTGAACCGCGATACCGACGGCGCCAACGGCGCAGTCACCAAGATCTTCGATCAGGCGCAGCTGCAGCGCGAGCAGGAAGAGCGGCAAGTGCTGTCGCAGGTGGCGCAGCAGGCCGCGCCGATCCTGTACCAAAAGGTCGGCGACAAACTGGTCGGTCAGCCCACCGAAGTGAAGGTCGCGGTGCATGCGCTGGTCGGCGGCGTGATGAGCAAGCTGATCGGCGGCGACTTCGGCAGCGGTGCGGCCGGTGCAGCTGCCGCCACGCTGGTGGTGGAGGAATTCGGCAAGGACATCGAACAGATCGAGGGCTTGAGCAAGGCCGATCAGGATGCGCTGATCCTGCTGGTGGGGATGGCGGTGGGCAAGGTCGCCTCTGCCGCGACGGGGGCGAGCAGCACGGCATCCAATGCTGCGGCCATTACCGCCAAGCTGGCGACCGAGAATAACTACCTGAAGCATGCTGAAGCCAATGCCCTTCGCGATCGCATCATGAACTGCAAAGGCGATCAAGGCTGTCTCGACAATGCCAAGAAAGATGCGATGGCGTTATCGCTCAAGAACAGCGCGAAAATGCGCGCCGATTGCGCCACCAGTTTCGAGGCCTGCATGGCCGACTACCGTGAAGCCAAACTTGGCTACAACTCGGTCGAGCCGATCTCGATACAGACCATCGCTCCCGATCTTGGCGATACACTGCTGCAGATTCAACAGAAGGACATGGGCTACGCTTATCAGCAGTCCGAAGCGATGTTCAGGGCCATGCCTGTAGGTGTGGAGCGCGCAAAGGCCGCTGTTGATTTGTATGGGCCGACGATAGCGGCTGGTCGAATTGCGGCGGCAGCCGGCAAATCCATAACCGGACGCGGTACTGCTGAAGTGCCCGGGAATGAAGTTCCGGCGGCAGGAGTAGGCGGCAAGACAGCAAACGAGCTGTATGGCGCCGATGGCAAGCTGATCGGAACCATCAACCCGGTAACAGGCGCGGTGGAACCGGTTGGACAGATCGGGTATTTGCAGCCGCCTTTGTTGACTAGGGCTAATGACGCGGCAAAGGGAACAACCGCATTTGATTCAGGCGTGATTGCTAACGTACGTGCAATAAGTGCCGAAGAAGCAAATGCCCCGTTCTTGGCGAAGGGATGGAATGCGCCATATGATGCAGGTTCCCAAGTCAGAACTTTTACGGTTACTGAAGATGTTAGGTTTGTTAGAGTCTCGACAGCGGAAAATCCGCAGGGTGCCTTTTTAGTTCGGGCGGACGAGATTGCGGGAATGACGCCTCAACAAATTCAGCAGCATTTAGCGTTGCCTAAAGTGCCGACACAAATTGCAGACGTAACCGTTCCAGCAGGAACAAATATGCAAGTTGGTCGAGTAGCCGCTCAACCAACATTTGGAGCTCCAAATCAAGGTGGGGTCCAGTATCAATTGCTTGATCAAATTCCTGTAAATAGTTTCGGTACGCCGAGGCCAATAAGCGGAGTCCAATAAGATGACCCAACATATCGACATGCAGGAAGTGACGAAGAAAATCGATTTACAGGATGGTTCCAGTGTAGTGCTGCTTGATCGGCTTGCTAAAGAAAATATCTATGGTCGCCTGGAATGTGCGAGGAACATCTATTTGCTTGACGCAAGGGGAAAGGTCGTTTGGCAAGTGGAAACTAATTTCGATGCCGACAGCGGACCGTTCACAAATATTTTTGCAGATGAGGCTGGAATAAAAGGGTACCGTTGGGACGGAGGAACATACGTGATTGATATAGGAAATGGGCGCGCGATTCCAGTTTCGCTAATGAGGTAGTTGGGGCAAACACAGCAGGCCCTACAGGAACTGTCTTTGTGTCCCTTCCAAACATCCAAAGTGACGAAGCAACTGCCAGCACCGGCAGTTTTCATAAGCGGCAGCCATTGAGATGCCGTTTTTTATACGCCAGCGGCAACTTTTGTCGGTGTTCTCTTTTTGTTGTGCCTATTATTTGAGCAATTTATCCTTTCGGAATTGAGCCGGCCCGTGTTTTTCCCTCGCCGGTGTGGACGGCGATTCTCAAAGCAGTCAAACCGCGCTCTAATCGTTATTCCCTCTTGATCCGATAACCACGCCGGTCGGCCTGGTCAACAGCATCATTGAAAATGGTGCTGCGCAGACCTCGATCAACCTGATGAAGGGTGTGGCCGGATTGCCGAAGGAGCTGTATGACGGCTTGAACAGCAGTGATCCGGAAAAGCAGGGCAAGGCGTTGGTGGATGCGCTCGCGTTGGGGTATGGTGTTGCGCAGGTGACGCGGAGTATCGCCGCCCAGACTGTGAGAGCGGGTGTCAATGTTGCGACAAAGGAAACTACAAGCACTCTTGGTACAGCTGATGCCCTTTTTCCTGATGCTGAATTTGCTGGGCGTGGCGTTGTTAGATCTGATTTAACGGATCATTTGATTAACCCAGACGTGTTAAAGAAACAGATATCAGGTGGACATAACTCAGATAATTTCATGTCCGCCCTTAACAATGCAGGGGGTACTGTGACTTCTAAGGTAGAGATTGCACCTGGTATATATCAACTTGAATACCAATTACCTGGAGCTGCGAAGGCATACCCTAAAACTGTTTACGATCCAAATCTGTATTCAGATGCAACAATGGCAGATATGGCAAATATGGCTGCCAATAAGGGTTTAATTCAATACCAATTGACGGGAAATACGCTTCAAAAGGTGGTCGTTAATGGAGTTGAATTTACTGTTCCAGTAAGAGTTCAGAACGGCCAACCTTACGTGCCTACAGCATATCCCGTGGGAGTGAAGAAATGAAATGGGCGCAAGTTCCTTCGGATAAGGATCCATTAGCTTTACTTATTTGGGCACTGATGTTTGCGATAGAAGATCCATTTCATTCAATGGTCGAAAATATTTCGGAGATGTTTGTGCTTGGCGGAGAAATCGGAGGCGATCCGGGTTGGGAAATTCATCATTATCTTGATGATAATGGGAATGAAATCTTTGAAGTCTGGGTTGATCCAAGAGTGTCTGGAATTGAAAAAACGAAGAGCTTTTATAATGCAAATCTCGTGCGTAAAACTACTCGTGAAGTGCTTGATGCATTTGCTCAGGCCAACCTGGATAAATGCAGCGAAGTAAAGCAATTGCTTATTGCTTGCAATTTGTAATGGAGCTCAAACGCCGATAAATGCCAGGTCGCGCTCGTCGCCAGCAACGACCTCACCATCGGGAGGTGTCCGAAGTTTTGTGTGCTGAGGTCGGTTTAAAAAACTCAGTGCAGCGCGTTCGTAAAGCGTTCGCCGAACAGGATGGCGAACTGGTTGACCGCCTGCATCCAGGTAATGGGCGGCATCTTCCAATCTTTCTCGATATTTGCGTGTTCGAGCGGCTAACGGTGCGATATGGAGGTTGGATGTTGAGCACAGTTATCAAGCGATGAATCTTGATGTGCCTGACAAGTTTCAGCTTAGATTGAACTTTACGATTGTTGGTCATCAAGCTGAAGTCTGATGTGTAGTAGTTCCGACTACTTCCAGCAGGCGCTGCAGCGCGACCCGGAACGGCAGCTGAAGCGCTACGGCGACGGCTTCACCGAACAGCAGCTGGTCAACGACCAGATCCTCGCGCTGACCGGCCGCCGCTTCCTGTCCGGCTACACCGCCACCGAACAGGAATACCAGGCGCTGATGGACGCCGGCGTCGCCTTCACGCAAAAGTACCAGCTCACCCCCGGCGTCGCGCTATCCGCCGAGCAGATGGCACTGTTGACCACCGACGTTGTGCTGCTCACCACCCGCAGCGTCACGCTCACCGACGGCAGCACCCAGGGTAATCCCCCCGGAAATTAAGCGGCATTGAAAGTAGAATTTTCTCTAATCCAAGTCGAGGAAGTTTTACATGAAGAAATCCCGTTTTTCGGAAAGTCAGATTGACCTGCTCCCCGAGATTAGTACGGCGATGATATAGAGTCTGCTCTTGGGAGGCAGGCATGAAAAAGCGATTCACCGATGAACAGATGATCGGCGTGTTGAAAGAAGCGGAAGCGGGGATGAAGGTAGCCGATCTGTGCCGCAAGTACGGCATCAGCGATGCGACGTTCTACAACTGGAAAGCCAAATTCGGCGGCATGACCGTGTCGGAGGCGCAGCGCCTGAAGGCGCTGGAAGCCGAGAACAACAAGCTCAAACGGTTGCTGGCAGAAACAATGCTGGACAATGCGGCGTTGAAGGATGTCGTGGGCCGAAAGTGGTAGGCCCGCAAGCCAAGCGTGCAGCGGTGTCGCACCTGATGACAGCCCACCAGTTGGGTGTCACGCGCGCTTGCGGGCTGATCGGCATTTCCCGGTCGCTGTATCGCTATGCAGCCAAACGTCCGGACGATGGTGAGTTGAAGCAGCGTCTGTCCGAACTGGCGGAACAAAAGCGACGCTATGGGTACCGCCGGCTGCATGTGCTGCTATGTCGCGAGGGTTGGGAAATCAATCGCAAGCGGACGTACCGCCTCTATCACGAGGCGGGCCTGATGGTGCGCAGGCGAAAACGCAAGCGGATCGCCGGCGTCGAACGCCAGGTGAAAGCGCCTGCAGCCAGACCGAACCAGGCTGGTCAATGGACTTCGTCTCGGATGGATTGGTGGATGGCCGGCGGTTACGGTGCTTGAACATCGTCGACGACTTTACCAAGGAGTGCTTGGCGATCGAAGTCGACACCTCATTGCCCGGTCGCCGAGTAGTGAGTGTCCTGGAGCGCCTGGCAGAGAGCCGCGGATTGCCGCACTCGGTGACGGTCGACAATGGGCCGGAATTCGCTGGCAAGGCGCTGGATGAATGGGCTTACCGCCAGGGATTGCATCTGAGCTTCATCCAGCCGGGCAAGCCGCAGCAAAACGCCTACATCGAGAGCTTCAATGGCAAGTTCCGCGACGAATGCCTGAACGAATATTGGTTCATGTCGATGCGGCATGCACGGCAAGTGATTGAGGAATGGCGTCAGGAATACAATGGCGAGCGACCGCATAGTTCGCTCGGCTACCTGACGCCGAACAGATTCGCAGAGAGTTTTTTAACCGCAGACGCTATATCGGTTTCGGACTAAATTGGGGAGCAGGTCAAGATCATCAGTATTTTGAAACAGGCCGAAGCCGGCACGCCGGTGCCGGAACTGTG
>CBIHNU010000010.1:0-141359 GCA_966211585.1 uncultured Noviherbaspirillum sp.
GTCGCCGGCGCCGTGGGCCTGGTCGCGTCCCATCTCGACGTGCTGGATCTGCGGTGGAATCGCTTCGCCGGTGGCGTCGTTTTTTGGAGACCACCGGGACAAATTGTTTATAGATCCGGGGCATGCGGGGGGGGGGGGCTGCGTGTTTTGGGGGGGGCCCCGCCGCTGGGGGCGGCCCCGCGACAGGTGGCTTCTGCGTAACGACTGGTACCGGCGTCGTTGCCTTGGCGACCAATGCCGGTTCTACGGTCTTCGGTGCGTTCATGTTGCCGACCAGGCTGCGCACCAGTGTCAGCTTCGATTTTGCCGTCGAGTTGCCTGAGTCGAGCTGCAAGGCCTTGTCATATGCCTGGCTTGCCAGTTTCGCATGTACGTCGCCCAGATTCTCGTAAGCGGTCGCATAGCTGGGATTGGTTCGGATCGCCGCTTCCAGCGCAGCCGCCGCCTTGTCGTACTGGCCCGCGGCCGCGTACAGCACCGCGAGATTGTTGTACGGCTCCGGCAATGCGGGAAAATCTTCCGTCAGCTTGGTGAATATCGTGATCGCCTCGGACGACTTGTTCTGTTCCGTGAGGATCACGCCTTTCAGGAATCGCATCTGCGCGTCGCGCGGATTCTTGCCGAGAAAGGCGTCGGCCTTGCTCAGCGCCTGGGCATGCTGGCCGGCCCGCATCAGTTTGGCGACATCGGCGAGATCGTCCGCAAAAGCGGGAGCAACGAGCAGCACGCTCAACAGGCCCGATAGTGCGAGTGTCCTGTTCAACGCGGGGCGAAAACGGAAAAGAAGCGCGCGGGACGAAGTGAAAGTCATGGTCTTCATTCGAATTATTTTGCAGCAAAAAGGAGGCGCACGATATCTCTGTTCCGGCAGTCCGTTTGGATCCGTTCGATGACCGCCAAGGCGCACACAGAGGTTAATCGGATATTGAGCCGGGTGCAGCGGACGGACGGCGGTGCCGCTTTCGCAAGAAATGCCCGGTACGGCTCCTGCCGGCATGGACCGGATTTTAAACCAATGCATTCTAACCGCACTGGCCCAAATAAGCTATTTGGAGCAATGGCACTTACCACCCGCGCAACGGGCAGGGCAAGTCACGCAAGCCGTTCCGGGCCATGTAAAAATCGCATCGCAGCGGGTAGTTCCAGGTGCGGTGCTACCTCACTGCTTGTCGGTTTCGGCTTGCGCGATTGCCAGCGCCGCCGGCGGGACAGCAAGTTCATACGACATCTGCAATCCGGATTGCTGTGAGGGCACTGGTATCGACTGGGTTGCCGCAATGCGGGCAACGCCGGCCGCCTGGACATGCGCCGGAATAGCATGCTGGGTATTCCATGTCCACGCAGCGGTTAGCGCCACGCCGGCAAAGAATGCGGCACCGCCAAGCATCGCTGCCAAGGGGCGCCGAACCGTCTTGACCCTGACAGCGGACACCGGAGCCTGGGCGATTACCGTCTCTGCACGGACACGCCACTCGCCAAGTTCATCGCTGTTCCGGCTCATTCGTTCCATCAGTTCTTGCGCCATTGCCCGCGCCTCGGCCTGCTCGCGCTCGCATTTGGCACGCAAGGCTTCCGCCTGTTCCGCGGCAGCAAGGTCAGCCCGCTTCTGAATCCGCGCTGCCTGCAGTGAACTGCGTTCGGCGGTTGCACGCTCTTCCCCGGCTGCTCTGGCTTCCGCCTCGGCTGCCATGCGTTCCGTTGCAAGCGCAAGTGCTTCGCGCTCGGCGGCGGCACGCAGTTCGGCCTCGTTACGCGCCAGTTCCTCGATGCGTACTTTCTCGCGGGTGGCGGCCAAGGCTTCCTGTTCCGCCTTGGCGCGGGCGCTTTCGATGCGCGCCAGTTCGATCGCTTCCCGTGCAGCCGCATCCGCCGCCTGCGCAGCATGAGCTTGCATCTCGGCCCGCTCGGCAGCTTTTTCCAGCAACTGTTTTTCCGCCGCGGCTTTCCTCTCTGCCGCTTCACGTGCTTCATGCTCCGCCTGCTCGCGTGCGCGCATCGCTTCTGCCTGCTCTGTTTCGCTGCACGCGCGCGCTTGCGCGTCGGCGCACGCATTGCGCTCGGCAGTCAGCTTCTCCTGCTGCGCCTGCAGCGCTTTCTGTTCGGCGGCAGCGCGTTCGCGTTCGACGTGCAACTGCTGTTGCAGCACTTCCAGTGCTTGCTGTTCTGCCGCGGCACGCTCGCGTTCCGCCTGCGCGAGTATGATCGCGTCGCGCGCCCTCGCCTTCGCGGCCTCGGCGGTACGACGCTGCGCGTCGGCATGCTCCGCCGCTTTTTCCAGCATCTGCTGTTCGGATGCGCGCGTGGATTCGGTCGCTTCGCGCGCGGCACGCGCCTGCTGCTCGCGCGCACGCGTTACCGCGGTCCGCTCCTGTTCCAGGCAACTGCGTGCTTCGGCTTCGATATGCGCCTGCTTTTCGGCAGCCATTCTCTGTTCGATTGCCGCAAGCTCCTTGCGCTCGGCTTTGACGCGTTCCTGCTCGATGCGCGCGAGTTCCATCGCCTCATGTACTTTTTTCAACGCTAGCTGGGCTGCCTGACGCTCCAGTTCCGCATACTCGACAGCTTTTTGCATGCGCTGCTGTTCGGCGGCCAGTTGTGCATCGATGGCGACGCGCGCGGCGCACTCAGCCTGTTCGCGGGCACGCATTGCATTCGCATGTTCCTGTTCGGCACGCGCTCGCGCTGTAGCGTCCGCTTGTGCCGCCTGCTCCGCGGCGAGCCTGGCTTGAACCGCTTCCAGTGCCTGCTGTTCTGCGCTGGCGCGCTCCTGCTCGACACGTGCCAGTTCGCTTGCGCCCCGTGCCTTCGCCTCGGCGGACTCGGCGGCCTGAACTGCCAGCTCCGCATGACGCCTGGCCTGTTCCATCTGCTGCTTTTCGGCAAGGCAGCGGGCTTCGATCGCGTCGCGTGCGGACTGCTCGGCCTGTTCGCGCGCGCGCATGGTTTCGGCGTGCTCGCGTTCGGCTCGTGCGCGGGCTTGCGCGTAATCGCGGGCAGCCTGTTCCGATGCGCGTTTTTTCTGGATTGCTTCCAGTGCCTGCTGCTCGGCCGTCGCACGCTCTTGCTGGGTGCGCGCCAGTTCGATCGCTTCACGCGCCCTGGCTTCGGCGGCTTCGGCAGCCTGACGCGCCTGTTCGGCCTGTTGCACGGCGTGTTCCAGCCGCTGCTTTTCAGCGGCGCTCGCCGCTTCGAGCGCAAGGCGCGCTTGCAGCTCTTCATGCTGGCGCTGACGCAGCAGTTCCGCCTGTTCCTGCTCTGCATGCGCGCGCGCTTCGGCTTCGAGGCGCGCCTCTTCCTGCGCCTGATGTTTTTCCTGCGCGGCCTGCAATGCCTTTTGCTCGGCGTCGGCACGCTCGCGTTCGACGCGGGTCAGCTCAGTCAATTCACGCGCTTTCAGCAAGGCCGCCTGGGCCGTCTTGCGCTGCAATGCGGTGGCGGCCTGGGTCTGTTCGGCGGCGAGCCGCGCCGCGGTCGCTTCGGCAGCGCGTGCCTGGCGCGCTTCGCGGTCAGCCTGCTCGCGTGCGTGCAATGCTTCGGCGTGCTCTCGTTCGGCGCGCGCGCGGGCTTCCGCTTCGGCACAGGCTGTCTGCTCGGCGGCGAGTTTTTGCCGTGCGGCTTGCAACGCCTGTGCGGCGAGTTCGGCGCGCTGGCGTTCCGCCTGCACCTTCTGCTGCAGCACGGCAAGCGCCTGCTGCTCGTCCTGCGCACGCTGGCGTTCGACGCGCGCCAGTTCGACCGCCTCGCGCGCTTTCTGCAATGCCGCCTCGGCCGCGGCACGCTGCAGATCGGCACGTTCCATCGCTTTGGCGAGCGCCAGTTTCGCGGCGGCACACTCCTCTTCCTTTGCAGCCTGAGTAGCCTGGTCGGCCTGCGCCTGCATGCGCAGCAGCTCGGTATGCTGCTGTTCGGCGCCGGCGCGCGCCCTGGCCTGTTCTATCGCCGCTTCTTCGGCCCGCACCTTTTCCTGCAACGCGACAAGCGCCTGCTGTTCGGCGTCGGCACGCGCGCGTTCGGTGCGTGCCAGTTCGACCGCTTCGCGCGCCTGGGCCGCCGCGGCTTCGGCAGCTTTGCGCTGCGCTTCAGCCTGCTCCGCGGCACGAGCGCAGGTTTCCTGTTCGGCGGCGACCTGCTCGGCCGCCATTTTTGCGGCGGCGCTTTCCAGCTGAACGCGCCTTTCGGCGATCTGCCGCGCACGCTGTTCCTGCTCGCCGCGCGCCTGGGCGGCCTCGGTGATCTTGTGTTCGGCCTCGGCACGCTGGCGCGCTTCTTCCGTTGCGCGCGTTTCGGCATTGATGCGCGCCCGCGCCTGGACTTCAGCGGTGTGCTCGGCTTCGACACGGCTCAGCGCCATGCTCTGCAGTTCTCGCTCGGTTTGTATACGGGCTTCGGTTGCGGTGCGGATGCGCTCTTCGGCTTCGCGACGAGCCTGCGCCGCGGCGGCGGCCACCGATTCCGCATGCTCGCGACGCAGCGCGGCTTCGCGCAGTTCGGACTCCGCCTGCAGGCGCAGTTGCAGCGCTTCGGTCGCCTTGCGTTCCATTTCGAAGCGGGCCAGCGCGGCCGCTTCCTGTTCCTGCTCCGTCAGCGCCCGGCCGCGCGCTTCCTCGCGTGCGCGCACTTCGGCGGGCGCCCGGCTCAACGCGGCTTCCAGCGCCATAGTCTCCGCGCGCTCGCGTTCGCGCGCGATGTCGAGTGCTTCGCTGCGAGCGTCGGCCAGCATTTCGGACGTGACGCGTGCTTCTTTTTCGCGACGCTCCTTTTCGCGCGCCAGTTCGACCATACGCGCCTCCGCGCGAGCGCGAGCCTCTGCTTCCTGCTTCGCCGATTGTGCGGCAGCCACACGTTGCGCGGACTGCCAGCGCGCGAGTTCGGCTTCCCTGGCGAGCTCTTCGGCGGCGGCGGTCGCGCGGATGTTCAATTCGGTTTCGGCGGCAAGCTGCTCGGCGGCGCGCTGGCGTGCTTCCTTTTCGGCGCGAGTGCGTTGTTCCGCGGCGCGTTGCGCCTCGATTTCCGTTTCTGCGCGGGCGCGCAATTCGACGATTTCCTTCTTGACCGCCGCGGCGCGTGCTTCGCTGGCTTCGCGCGCCTCGCGTTCCGCTTCGAACCGGGTCCGGCTGGCAGCGATTGCTTCCTCGGCAGCCTTGGCGTTCTGATACGCCTCAGCGGCGGCGGCGGCTTCGATGCGGGCGCGGTCTTCGGCCAGGCTGCGAGCGCGCGCTTCCGCATGCGCACGATTTTCCGCGGCGACCGTCGCCTTGGCTTCGGCTTCGACACGGGCAATCGCTTCGCGGATTGCTTTCAGATCGACGGCGGCATGCGGCGCGGCGGCGTCGAAACGACGATCCGCGGCAGCATCGATGCCGTCCTCGTCCAGCTCCTTGCCTTGAAGATTGCGCTTGTCGTGCATCGTCTGACTCGAGTTCATCCTGTGCTCCCGCTATGTGCGATTCCGGCGGGTTGTAGTTTACGAGTGGCGGCCGGAATTTCTTAATTCGAATTATCGGCTGACGACACGCAAACCAGGCTGGGAAAAGAGGGTGAAATCCGGGTCATTTCGAATATATGGGATGACGCGTCCGCGGTCCCGCTGGCGCCGCGCGGCCGGATGGCACCGGAAACTGCACAGGCGAAAACCTTATTTTGGCGGACAAAAATGCTTCAAACCGTATTACATTATCCGGCTTGAGCAGGCCTTAGCCCTGCTTGCCAAAGACATCCGTGAATCCGACACGCGGGCTCAAGCCGCGCATTACCGGGAACGCCAGTTATGCCGCACCTCGATATAAAAATGACATCTCCCACCGAGCCAGAAGCCGGCGACGTGCCTCTTCCCGCATTGGGCAATCTGCTGGCCGACATGAATCACGAAATCCGCACGTCGATGAATGGCGTGGTCGGCATGCTGGAACTGCTGCTCGACACCCGGCTCACCGCATCGCAGCAGCAGTTCGCGACGAGCGCGCAGAACAGCGTGGAAACCCTGCTGGAGCTGATCGAAGATATTGTCGATCTGTCCATGATCGAATCGCGCCAGCTGGCGCTGAAGCAGATTCCGTTCAACCTGCTGCAGGAAATGCGCGCCGCCTGCGCGCTGGAACGTGCTGCGGCGTTCGACAAGGGGCTGGACCTGGTCGTCCAGTATCCGGCGGCGGCGATGCTGAGCGGCGATCCGGCGCGGGTGCGCCGCGTGATCGCGAGCCTGATCGACAGCGTGATCGGCCTCGCCCAAAAGGGCGAGATCGCGGTGACCGGACAGATAGACGACTGCGCGGCGCAACGCTGCCGGCTGCGGGTAACGGTAACGGTGCCCGAGCTGGACGTCAGCGACGAACAGCTTGCCGCGATCCTGGAGCTGCCGATACGGTCGAGTGTCGCCGCACTGCGGCCGCATGGCAGGACCGGGCTGGAACTGGTGCTTTGCCGGGAACTCGTCAACATGATGGGCGGCCGCATCGGCATCGACAAGCTGCCGCAAACCGGCGCGCAATTCTGGCTGACGCTGGAATTGCCGCGGGCCGCAACGCAGCCGGCCGGCACCCGGCTATTACTGGCCGACGACCCGACTGCCGAACATTCCGCATTGCAGGCGCTGCTCGCGACGCAGGAATTGCGCGTCGACGTGGTGACTGATGCCGCGTCCGTGCTGACCGCGATCGCTCAGGCAGCGGCAACACAGGCGCCATACCGCATCGTCATTCTCGGCCGCGGCCTGCGCGGCATGGATGCCGAGATCCTCGGTACCGCGCTGGCCCGCGATGCCAGGTACCGCGATATCTCGCTGGTCATGCTGGGCGCGCACAGCGACGATGCGCCGCGCCTTGCCGCCGCCGGATTTTCGGCGGTGCTCGAACGGCCGGTACAGCCGCAGGCTTTGCTTGCCGTATTGCACAGCCTGCACCCTGTGGCGCAGCAGGAGACACCCTCGCGGAATACCGGCCAGGCAATCCAGGCTGATGCAACGCTAACCGGAAAACGGGTACTCGTGGCCGATGACAATCCGGTCAATCAACAGGTCGCGGTGCGCATGCTGGAAAAGCTCGGTTGTATCGTCGACGTTGCCAACAACGGCCGGGAGGCGCTGGACCTGCACCGCGCGCAGCCGTATGCATTGATCGTGATGGACTGCCAGATGCCGGAACTCGACGGCTACCAGGCAACCGAAAGAATACGCGCGCTGGAAGCAGGCAGCGCCTCACGCACGCCGGTGATTGCGCTGACCGCCTGCACCACACAGGACGAACAGGACAAGTGCATCGCATCCGGCATGGATGATTTCATTGCGAAACCGATCCGGCCACAGGCCTTGAAGGACATGCTGACGCGCTGGCTGTGCGCACCTGCCACATCATCAGCGGCCACAGTATCGAAGCCGCCTGCGGCCGACGAACTGGAAGCGGTTCGCAGCATGTTCGGCGCCGACTTTGCCGACCTGGCGCGGCTATACCAGGCCGACAGTCCGCCGCGCATCGCCTTGCTGCACGACGCTTGCATGGCCGGTGACGAGGCACGCGTGGCCAGGGTCGCGCATGCGTTCAGCGGCAGCAGCGCCTCGATCGGCGCGACCGGCCTCTCCGCGTTGTGCCGGGATCTGGAAACCTGCGCCAGGGAAGGCGCGCTGCGGGATTTTGCGCAGAGAATGACGTTGATCGAGGCAGAGTATGGCCGCGTCAATGACAAGCTGCGATCGATGATCGAATCCGAACACTGACTCGCGCGCTCGGCGGGCATCAGGCCCGGGCTCGCGCAGTCCGGCGTCCTTATCCGCGCGCGACCATCAGCCCGGCACGCAAGCCGGCGCGGACGTCGGGATTGGGAAAGACAATGTACTCCGTCGCATCGCCGACCCGATAAACCGTCTCGCCGTCCTCGGCAATCAGCGCGCCCGGCTGCATGGGCGTGAAATTCCAGGTGCTTCGATCGAATGCCATGCGAAATTCGTCGCTGTGCTTAAGCACTTCCTGCACGACGCGGAAAACTTCCGGCATGCGTTCTCCGGTCGGCGCCTTGCCCGAGCGGATGAATTCATCGAGCGCGCCGTGCGCATCGGCAAAACAGCTCAGATCGTTCTTGCCCAGCGCTCCGACCTGCCCCAGTTCGACAGTGGCGCTGGCGGCACCGAAGGTTTGCGCGGTATACGCGCTGAATGTTCCCGCCGGCCGGTTGTTCAGGATCGCCGCGCCGATCCCCCCGCTGCCGAGCCAGCCCAGCAGGCTTTGGCGACGCGTGCCCGCGCTGGCACCCGGCACCACGGCAAAGCTCGGAAAGTGCGATGGACGGATCGCCGTATGCAGGTCGAGATGCCATTTGTCGGCATCCGCCGCCGCAAAAAATGTGGCAGTCGCGCGCATCAATTCATCGGCCCGGGTCGCTTCGGCCGCCGGCTGCAGGCTGCCGCGCGACGCACCAAACATCCGGTTCAGGTCGGCATCGAGGTAGCGTTTTCCCTCGGCGATCGCGGCTGGATTGCCGACCGCGATCATCAAGTCCAGTGCCAGCGCATGCGGCGTTCGTGCAAGATCGTCCAGCAAGGATGCCAGCAGCTCGATCGGCGCCGTCTCGTCGCCATGGATGCCGACCGAAACCAGCAGCCGCGCGCGCCTGAGCAGGCGGCCGGGCGAGCCCAGTTGCAGGATGCCGCGTGCCGGCACGCGCACGGTAAAGCCGGCATTGGCAAAACTGTCCGCGAACGACGCGACATCGGCGGCGGCCAATGCGCGCGCCGCCTGCTGGACGGTGCCTGATGCCGGCTCGGTCATTACACTGCGTCCACTACCGAAGAAGCCGCTTCCGACAGCGCCCAGACATCAAGCACCACGTGTTCCAGGTTCTGTTGCTCCGCCGCTTGCGCATTGCGCGCGCCGACTTTCAGCTTGTTGATGAGTACTTCGACCACGGTAGCGGGATTGTCGTACGGCCGCGAGCCGACCGGCGCCTGTTGCAGCACCCGCATCAGCAGGCGTTGCTGCGCACGCCGCAATGCTTGCAGCGCATGATCGCGCAGCGGCTGCTGCTCGGCGCTGGCGGGCGTATGCATCAGCACCCGCTCCAGCCCGTCGATACCGACCTGGCGCCGCAGCGTCATGCCGAGCTGCAGGAATTGCGGCAGACTCATGCCGTCCGGACGCGGCACCGACAGGCCGGCGAACAGGAAATCGGCGATGTCTTCGATCGCTTCCACCGCTTCGCAGGCATGGACAAAATCGGCCGGCAGATGCTTCATTGCACTGGCGGACGCGTGCGGCGATGCCAGCTCGCGCACCGCTTCCGGCTGCTGGAACAGGCGCGTCAATTCCTGCACCGCGCCCGATTCGCGCAATTGCTGTTCCGGCACCGACAGCACGCCGTTGATCACCGCTTTCTGCAGCGAACGGGTGCGCCGGTCAACCGCTTTCGACACGTCGCACGGCACCTGCAGCGCGTGCGCATCGAGCGCGGCGAACACCGGCGCCAGGTTGAGCGCCGCCCATGCCTGGGCCCAGGCGCAGATCACGTCGGTTTCCTTGACGCCGCGTACCTGCGCGATATCGCCGATCAGCACCGGACCGCAACGGTTGACCGATTCATTGGCCAGCACCGTGGCCAGGATTGCATTGGCCAGCGGATGTTCGAGCGCATCGCGGGTCGCCACCAGCAGCGCCGGGAAGTAAGGCGTCAGCAGGGTTTTCGCCCATGGCTGATGGGTCAGGTCCAGCTCGGCCAGTATCCGCTTGTAGCGATTCTTCACATGCGCGACCACCACCGCCAGTTCGGGCGCGGTGAGGCCGCGGCCTTCGGCCTTGCGTGCGGCAAGGTCCGACGCCGACGGCAGTTGCTCCAGCCGGCGCGACAGTGCGCCTTCCGCTTCCAGACTGGCAATCAGCGCCGCGTAGCCATCCTGCACGGCGGCATCATTCTGCGCCTGGGTTTCGCGGGTCAGCAGATGGGTCTGCAATGCATTGTCGCGCAGCACCAGTGCTTCGATGTCGTCGGTGATGTCGGTCAGCAGGCGATTGCGGTCGGCTTCGCTCAGCTTGCCGGCCCTGACCTCGGTATCGAGCCAGACCTTGACGTTGACTTCGTGGTCCGAGCAGTCGACGCCGGCGGAATTGTCGATCGCATCGGTGAAGACGTGGCCGCCGTTCAGCGCGAACTCGATGCGGCCGGCCTGCGTCGCGCCGAGGTTGCCGCCTTCGGCCACCACCTTGCAGCGCAGCTGGTTGCCGTCGACGCGGATCGCGTCATTCGCACGGTCCTTCACCTGCTCGTGGGTTTCGCCGGATGCCTTGATGTAGGTGCCGATGCCGCCGTTGTAGAACAGGTCGACCGGCGCCAGCAGGATCGCATGCAGCAACTCTTCCGGCGTCAGGCTGGCGGCGTCGATGCCGAGCGCGGCGCGCGCCTGCGGCGACAGCTCGATGCTGCGCGCGGTGCGCGGCCAGACGCCGCCGCCCTGCGAGATCAGCTTCTTGTCGTAATCGTCCCATGACGAGCGCGGCAGTGCGAAGAGCCGGCGGCGTTCTTCGAACGACACGGCGACATCGGGCGCCGGATCGATGAAGATATGCCGATGGTCGAACGCGGCGATCAGTTTCAGCTGGCGCGACAGCAGCATGCCGTTGCCGAACACGTCGCCGGACATGTCGCCGACGCCGGTCACCGTGATCGGCGTCGTTTCCAGGTCATGGCCGAGTTCGTAGAAGTGGCGCTTGACCGCTTCCCATGCGCCCTTGGCGGTGATGCCGAGCTTCTTGTGATCGTAGCCGTTGGAGCCGCCGGAGGCGAACGCATCGCCGAGCCAGAAGCCGCGCTTGACCGCGATGCCGTTGGCGATGTCGGAGAAGGTTGCGGTGCCCTTGTCGGCCGCCACCACCAGGTAGGGATCGGGATCGTCGTAGCAGACGGTCTGCGCCGGCTGCACGATCTCGCCGTGCACGCGGTTGTCGGTCAGGTCCAGCAGGCCGGCGATGAACAGCCGGTAGACTGCTTCGCCCTCGACCGCGGTCACTTCGCGCGTTGCTTCCTTGGGCATCATCTTGCAGACGAAGCCGCCCTTGGCGCCGGCCGGCACGATCACCGCGTTCTTCACCATCTGCGCCTTCACCAGGCCCAGCACTTCAGTGCGGTAATCCTCCATCCGGTCCGACCAGCGCAGACCGCCGCGCGCGACCGGGCCGCCACGCAGGTGCACGCCTTCGAAGCGGCGCGCGAACACGAAGATCTCGCGGTACGGACGCGGCTGCGGCAGAAGCGCAAGCTGGCTGCTGTCGAACTTGAAGAGAATGGTGTCGCCGCGCTGCGCGCTCTGGAAATACGAGGTGCGCAGCGTGGCCAGCATCAGGTCGGCGATGCTGCCCAGGATATTTTCGGTATCGGCATGGTTGACACCGGTCAGGCGCTGCTTGAACGATGCCAGCGACGCGCTGCCGAAGGCGCGCTGCTCGGCCGACAGCGACGGATCGAAGCGTGCGAGGAAGCCTTCGACCAATGCGCGCACATGCTTGGGCTGCGTCTTCAGGCGTTCCGCCATGTAGCGCAGGCTGAAGCGGCAGCCGGCCTGGCGCCAGTAGCTGGCATACGCGCGGATCAGTTGCACTTCCTTCATGCGCAGGCCGGCTTCGATCACCAGCGCGTTCATGCGGCCGTCCTCGGCTTCATCGTTGAACAGGGATTCGAACAGTTCCTGCGCCGCCTGTGCGACCTGCGGCTGCGCCAGCTTCAGCGCGCTTTGCGCATCGACCGACAGGCAGGTGATGAAGAAGCGCGCGCCATCGGTTCCCTTGATCGCATGCGTGCGTTCGCGCTCGATCGCGACGCCGGCATTGTGCAGCGCCGGCAGGATCTGCGACAGCGACGGCACGCTGCCCACCGAATGCAGGCGGATGCTGACCGCGTCGCCGGCGCCGATCTCGATGCGTACCTTGACGCGCGACGGCTGCGGATTGGCCAGCAGCATGCACAGGTCGCGATACGCGACCTGCGGCGATACCGCCGTGATGTATTCGCTGGGCAAGCCGATGCGCAGCTTGCGCAGCGTGTTGCGCATTGCCGCGTCTTCGGTGCTGTCGATCAGGCTGTCGAAGGTGTTGTGCCAGCCCTCCAGCGCGGCCAGCATCGGCTGCTGGATGTCGGCATCGAGTTCCAGCGCCATGTCGGCGCCGCTGGCGATCAGGTACAAGCGCGCCAGCGGACCGTCGGCCAGCAGGGTCTGCACGCGCACCTCGCGCGCGCCGGAAATGCCGCGCAGCGTCTGCGCCAGCATGTCGGCCACGCCGGCGCTATAGCGCTCGCGCGGCATGTACACCAGCACGTTCAAATGACGGCCATAGACGTCGCGCCGCGCGAACACTTTCGCGCGCGGCTGCTTGTACAGCGCGACCACCGCGCCGCACACTTCGGCCAGCCATGCGGGCTCGGCTTCCATCACTTCGGTACGCGGCAGCGATTCCAGTATTTCCAGGAATTTCTCTGCGCGAAAACCTTCGGAGCGCACGCCGGCCAGCGTCAGCACCTGCTTGATACGGCCGCGCGCGAACGGCTGCTGCGGCAGCGTGCTGGCGGTCGCCGCGTGCGAGAACAGGCCGACGAAGCAGTGTTCGCCGAGGATCGCGCCCAGGCTGTCGGTATCGCGCACGCCGATGAAATCGAGCTGCTGGTCGCGATGCAGCGTCGACTGCACGTCGGCCTTCACCACCGACAACGCGTTCTTGCGCGCGGCCAGCGTATCGAAATCGCCCGGAATGCCGGCCAGGCAGGTGCCGTAGACCGGATGCAGTTCGTCGGCCAACACGCCGAGCGCGCTGCCCGGCACGCGCTTGAGCTGGCGCTGGCCGGGCAACACCTGGTAGCGGGCGTAGCCGAACACCTCGAAGCCGTCGTTGCGCGCCCATTCGAGGAACGCCGCCACCTCTTCGCCGTCCGCATCACGCGCCGTGGCAGCCTCGCCCACCTCGGCCATTCGGGCGCGCAGTGCTGCGGCATCGCGTTTCACTGCGGCGGCGTCGCCGGCGGCAATCCGGATGCAGGCCAGCAGACCGGCCAGGTCGGCGTCGGACAACTGGTCCGACATCAGGCACAACACATAGGATTCATGCGCATCGTTGCCATCGCTGGCCTTGTCCACGCGCACCACCTCTCCATCCGCGCTGCGTTGCACCGACAGCACGGCGTTCAGCACTGCGCGCGACGGGATGCGCAGCTTGCGCATTGCCATCACCATCGAGTCGACCAGGAACGGCATGTCCTGGTTCAGGATCAGGATTGCGGTGGAACGCGCGCCGCGCTGGTCCACGCACGACAGCGGCTCGATGCGGCAGCCCAGGCGCGGCGTCCATTGCGTCAGCCGCGAAAATCCCTCCCACAGCGGCGAGGCCAGGCTTTCGGCATCGAGGCCGGCCAGGTCTTCCGGCTCCAGCGCATTCAGCCACGCGGCGATCAACGCTTGCACCTGCGCATTTGCGCCGGAAGCGGATCCGCCGGCACCTGCCAGCACACGTTCAAGGGTTTGCGCGCGTAGATCCTGTGTTTGTTGTGTCATGTAACTCTCCATGGTGATGAGCGCCGCTTGCGCCGCGCCCTGTGTCGCGTGTTGCCGTCTGTTGCCGGCGCCTGCCGCCCTGCTTTCCTGCAGGACAGCAAGCGCATCGAATGAAAAACGTTTCGTCAATCGAATCTTATGATCCGCGCCGCCGATGAATATTTTTTATTTACGCGCGATGCTGAAGCTTATTCGCAGCGTGGGCACGGCAATCATGCGCCGTCCGCGGATATAGATGCGGCTGGGGAACGAACGCTGTTTTAAAGCATTATAACCCTCATATTTTCAGTTTATCGATAATTTATCATCGTTTTATTTCTATCGATATTAAGCAATCTCATGGACGCTGCGCGAAAAAGCAGGCGCGCCACCCGCGATTACGCGTATAAGCCCGGCAATTGCAGAATGGCTGCCAGCTCGTCCAATGCGGTCCGGCTCTCGATGGCAAGCGCCGGATCGGCCAGGTCCGCCGGCGCCAGCCGATCGCGGTAATGCTTTTCAACCCACGCGACCAGTTGTGCGTGCAGCGCCTCGGTCAGCAGCACGCCCTGATGCATCGCGGCCGCTTCCGCCTCGGTCAGCACGACCCGCAGGCGCAGGCAGGCCGGGCCGCCGCCGTTGCGCATGCTCTGACGCAGATCGAAGCTGATCAGCTCGTCGATCGGGCTGTCGCCGGCGATCAGTTTCTGCAGGTAGCGCGCGGTGGCCGGGTTTTCCCGGCATTCCTGCGGCACCACCAGCGCCATCCGGCCGTCCGGCTTGGACAGCAACTGGCTGTTGAACAAATAGCTCGCTACCGCGTCGGCCACCGGCACCTCGGCGGCCGCGACGCGCAGCGGCCGCAGCTCGGCCCGCACCCCGGCCAGTGCGCGCCGCAGCGCCGCCAGCGTCGCCGCCTCATCGATGAATGCGTGCTGGTGATACAACAGCACGTTGCCGTTGCCGACCGCGATTACGTCGTTGTGAAACACGCCCTGGTCGATGGTCGCCGGGTCTTGCTGCGCGTACACGGTTCGCGGTTGCTGCAAGCCGTGCAATCGCGCGACCGCCTCGCTCGCCTCCAGCGTCTGGCGTGCCGGAAAACGCTTCGGCGCCGGCGCGTCGGGCGCGAATTCGACGCGGCCATATACGAACATCTCGACGCCGGGCGCACCATGCGCCGCACACAGCCGCGTATGGTTGGCCGCGCCTTCGTCGCCGAACGCCGGCGTGGAAGGCAGTGCTTCGTGCACCGCGAAATACTTTTCGTCGCGGAATATCGCGCGCAGCATGCGCACGGTCTGCGTGTGCTCGTATGAGCGATGCAGCTTGTTGTTGAGATTGGCAGCGGTGAAATGCACGCGACCATCGGCGGTATCGGCCGACGGACTGACGGTCGCCGCGTTCGCGGTCCACATCGGCGAAGCGGACCAGGCGCAGGCAAGGATTGCCGGCGCTTCCCGGTACGCGCGCGCGAGAACGTCGGCGTCGCTACCGCCGAAACCGAGGCTGCGCAGCAGCCGGAAATTCGGCCGCGGCTGCGGCGGCAATAGCGCTTGCGCGAACCCGCGCGAGGCCAGTGCGCGCATTTTCGCCAGCCCTTGCAAGGCGGCTTCTTTCGGATTGGCGACGCTCTTGACGTTGCTGGCGGAAGCGATGTTGCCGAACGACAGGCCGGCATAGTTGTGCGACGGGCCGACCAGCCCATCGAAGTTGTATTCGCGTGCAGTTGGCATGGCGCTCCTGTTTTTCTAGAACATCAGTCCCGGCGAAAGCTGTTTCGGCATTTCCAGCGCGGCATTTTCGATCGAGGCTACCGGATATGCACAGTAATCGGCCGCGTAATACGCGCTCGGCCTGTGATTGCCGGACTTGCCGATGCCGCCGAACGGCGCGCTGCTGGCGGCACCGGTGGTCGGCCGGTTCCAGTTGACGATGCCGGCGCGCGCCTGAACCAGGAATTGCCGCCACAGTGCTTCGTCGTCACTCAGCAGGCCGGCGGCGAGACCGTATTCGGTGGCGTTCGCGGCGCGGATCGCGGCATCGAAATCCGGCACGCGCAGCACCTGCAACAAGGGGCCGAACCATTCTTCGTCGGCAACGCCGGTCGCATTTGTGACATCGACAATGCCCGGCGACACGAAGCCGGTGCCCTGCTCGATTGCACGCATCGCCAACAGGATCTTGCCGCCGCGCGCGATCAGCTCGTCCTGCGCGTGCAGCAGCGCATGTGCGGCCTGCGCGGAGATCACCGGCCCCATGAACGGCGCAGGCAACTGGTCGTAGCGGCCGACGCGGATCTTGGAGGTGATTTCGACCAGCCTATCGATGAATGCCTGCCCGCGCGGCGAATCGGGCACGATCAGCCGTCGCGCGCAGGTGCAGCGCTGACCGGCGCTGACGAAGGCGGAAAAGATCGCGTGATGCACTGCCGCGTCCGTATTGGCGACATCCCACGCCACCAGCGCGTTGTTGCCGCCCATTTCAAGCGCCAGCATCTTGCCCGGTCGCCCGGCGAACTGCCGATGCAGCAGTGCGCCAGTGCGGTAGCTGCCGGTGAACAGGATGCCGTCCAGCGCGGCGTTGCCGGCCAGCGCCGCGCCGGTATCGCACGCGCCGTTGACCAGGTTCAGCACGCCTTGCGGCAGACCGGCGGCAATCCACAGTTCGGTCGTGCGGATCGCGGTTTGCGGCGCATATTCGCTCGGCTTGAACACGATGGTATTGCCGGCGATCAGCGCCGGCACGATATGCCCGTTCGGCAAGTGCCCGGGGAAATTGTAGGGGCCGAATACGCCGAATACGCCATGCGGACGATGCCGCAGCACCGTATCGCCGTCGGCGATTTTCGACACCGATTCGCCGGTACGCGCGCGATACGCGTGCTCGGAAATGTCGATCTTGTTCGCCATCGAAGCCACTTCGGTGCGCGCTTCCCACAACGGTTTGCCGACTTCCAGCGCAATCAGCTGCGCGAGTGCCTCGCCCTGCTCTTTCAGCAGGTCGCGGAAGCGGCGGCAGATCGCGAGGCGCTGCTCGAGCGTGGTGCGCGCCCACGCATCGAACGCCGCACGCGCCGCATCGCAAGCGGCCTGCACTTCGGCTTCGGTGGCGGCGGCGCCGCGCCATGTTTCGCGGCCGGTCGACGGATCGCATGCGCTGAAGCGCTCGCCTTCGCCTGCGAGCCAGCGGCCATTCACGTAATGATCAGGCATGGGCATGTTTCCTCGGGTTGAGCGGCATCGTCCGCACCGTATCCGCCGCGCCGCAGGCCAGCATTGCTTGCTGGCCGGATGACAGCACGATGTCTGCCTCCGGCGTCAGTGCGGATGTCGCGATCACGCGAAAATCGCGCAGATCGGTATTCGCGATCAGCGTCGCGCCGCCGTCTTCGGCTACGGGGAGTGCATCTCCGGCCAGCGACAGCGTGCTTTCGCGCAGCGCGCGCAATTCGCTGACGCGCGCCTGCAGCACCGGGCCGGCATCGAAGATATCGACATAGCCTTCGTAGTGCATGCCCTCCTGTTCCAGCAGACGGCGCGCCGGCGCGGTATCCGCGTGCACCACGCCGATCGCATCCTGCGCCTCTTGCGGCAGGTAGGCGACATACAGCGGATGGCGCGGCATCAGTTCGGCGATAAAGGATTTCTTGCCGAGACTGGTAAGGTCGTCGGCGCGGTCAAATTCCATGCGGAAGAAATGGCGGCCGAGGCTGTCCCAGAACGGCGAGCGGCCGTCGGCGCGCTGATAGCCGCGCATCTCGGCGATCAGCTTTTCCGGAAACAGCTGCGGGAATTGCGCGAGGAACATGAAGCGGCTCTTCGACAGCAGTTTGCCGTTGCTGCCGCAGCGATAATCGGGATGCAGGAACAGCGAGCACAGCTCGGCGCAGCCGGTCAGGTCATTCGACAGATACAGCGTCTCCATCCGCGAAAACACCTGCAGCTCCCGGCTCGAATGTACCAGCGTACCGATCCGGTAGTTGTAGAACGGCTCGTCCAGCCCGATCGCGCCCTTGATCGCGCACACGCCGACCACGCGGCCGATGGCGCAATCCTCCATCACGAACACATAGTCGCGCTGCGGCGGCGCGATGCGTTCGGCGAACGATGCGCAGGCAATCTCGACGCGTCTGGCCAGCGCCTCGCGGTCCGGTTTCAGGGTGGTCATGCCGGTCCCGGTCTGGCTGGCGAGCGCCAGCAGTTGATCCAGGTCCGACTCTCTGATCGCGCGCACCGTCAGCATCATCGCCTCACAATCTCACGCACAGGACCGCGTCGCCATGCACGACATCGAGCCGGCGCATCGCATCCGCTGCCAGCACGACGCTGCCCGACAGATCGGGCGGCGCGCATTCGACGACGATGGCCCGGAAATCCGGCTCGCGCGCGGCGGCAATCAGGCAAGCGACCTTCGGACCGTCTTCCGCATGAGTCTGGTGACCGGCCACCCGACGCGGCAAGGCCTGGCAAAACGAGCGCAGCGCATTCCGGCGCGCCTGCAGGATGGCGCCGCCGTCGAACAGGTCGATGTACTTGTCCGGCTCGAAGCCTTCGTCCGTCAGGATGCGCAAGGGCAGCGCGCCTTCCGCGTGCACCCGCCCCATCGCCGCCTGCGCGGCGTGCGGCAGCAGCGGCACGTAGACCGGGTAGTGCGGCATCATCTCGGCGATCAGCGTGCGGTTGCGTGCGCCCTCGATCAGGCGTTCCGCTTCAAGAAACGCCATCCGGAAGAACTTGCGGCCCAGTGCATCCCAGAATGGAGAACAGGCATCGGCGTCGGTAATGCCTGCCATGGCCGCGAAGAAATGGTCGCTGAAGCGCTGCGGCGCCAGCGCAGCGAACAGCAGCCGTGCGCGCGACAGCAGTTGCGCCTCGCTGCCGACGCGATGCCGGTTGCGCAGATAAAAGCCCGACAGTTGCGAATGGCCGCTCAGGTCCGAGCACAGGCTCAGCGCGTGCACGCTGTGGCTGATGCCGAGGTCGCGCGAAACCTGCTGGATCACGTCGTTGCGAAACGCGAAGAAGGTGCCGTGCGCGCCGGCGGTGGATGCGATCGTCGCGGTGCCGGCAAGCGACCTGTCTTCAACCGACTCCAGCACGAAGAAATAGGTTTCTTCGCCCGGTCGCTCGGGGCGGGATGCGAATGACACAGCGGAACGTTCGACCGCATGCGCGATGCTCTCGCGGGTCCGGGGCAGCGTGTGCACGCCGGGCGTGGCCGTCCCGGCCAGCGCTTCCAGCGCAGGAATGTCCGCGACATGCACCGGCCGAACGACGAACATGAAACGCTCCAATCAGGCAACGACAGGAAAGGACAGCATATGTCATATCACCCCGCCCCGTCCAAAAAACAGATGACTGCGCATTGAAAAAATTCGGCTCAGAATTCGAAACGGATTCCCTGCGCCAGCGGCAACGCATTGCTGTAGTTGACGGTATTGGTGGCGCGTCGCATGTACGCTTTCCACGCATCGGAACCCGCTTCGCGGCCGCCGCCGGTTTCCTTTTCGCCGCCGAACGCGCCACCGATTTCGGCGCCGCTCGGCCCGATGTTCACATTGGCAATGCCGCAATCGCTGCCTTCTGGCGAAAGGAAATATTCCGCTTCGCGCAGATCGGCGGTAAAGATGCTGGACGACAATCCTTGCGGCACCGCATTGTTCCATGCGATCGCCTGTTCCAGCGCCCGGTAGCGCACCACGTAAAGCAGCGGCGCAAAGGTTTCGCGATGCATGATCTCGGCCTGCTCCGGCATCTCGACCAGCGCCGGACGCGTATAGTGGCCACCCGCGCATTCGTCGATATGCATGCGCTCACCGCCATGCACCCGGCCGCCTTGCAGGCGCGCATCGGCAAGCGCGTGTTGCATCGTTTCGCAGGCGATGCTGTCGATCAGCGGGCCGACCAGAACGCCGTGGTCGAGCGGATTGCCGACCGGCAGCACGCCGTAAATTTTCTTCAACCTCGGCACCAGGATGTCGTACACATCGTCGTGCACGAACAGCCGGCGCAGGGTGGTGCAGCGCTGTCCGGCCGTTCCCACCGCCGAGAACACGATTGCGCGCACCGCCAGTTCCAGATCCGCGCTCGGCGCGACGATCATGGCATTGTTGCCGCCGAGTTCGAGTATCGTGCGTGCCAGCCGCTGGGCGCAGCGCTGCGCGACCGCACGGCCCATGCGCGTGCTGCCGGTGGCGCTGATCAGCGGCACACGCATGTCGTCGACCAGCGCCTGCCCGGACTCCGCCCCGCCGATCACGAGTTGCGACAATGCCGCCGGCGCATCATCGCCAAAACGCGCGAGCGCCTTGTCAAACAAGGCCTGCACCGCGATCGCGGAAAGCGGCGTTTTCTCGGACGGTTTCCACACCACGCTGTCGCCGCAGACAAAAGCCAGCGCCGCATTCCACGACCATACCGCGACCGGAAAATTGAATGCGGAAATCACGCCGGCCACGCCCAGCGGGTGCCAGGTTTCCATCATCCGGTGACCGGGCCGCTCGGACGCGATGGTCAAGCCATGCAACTGGCGCGACAGGCCGACCGCAAAGTCGCAGATGTCGATCATTTCCTGCACTTCGCCCAGACCTTCCTGCAGGATCTTGCCGGTTTCGATCGTGACCAGCCGGCCCAGCGCATCCTTGTGCACGCGCAATTCCTCGCCGAACAAACGCAGCAGTTCGCCACGGCGCGGCGCCGGCACGAGGCGCCACTGTTCGAAGGCGGCCTGCGCGCGCCCGATCCTGTCGCTCACCTGCGCAGCGGTGTCGGTTCGCAGATGGGCGAGCGTCTCGTCGTTGATCGGCGTCGCGCAACACAGGTCGTTGCCACGGTATTTCGCGATATCGACACCCAGACCTGCGAGAAAATGATTGACGGATTCCATCGCACGATTCCTTCTCAAGAAGCGTAAACACGACCGAAGCGATTCGCCAGAAAATCCGGCAGCCTGGTCTGCTCCTGCCGCACCAGTCCGCGCCGCGGCAGCCTGCCCTGCGTCAGAAGATCGACCATGGTGCAAATGCCGGCGGCGGTGGCGAGCTGGATCGCCGACAGCAATTCGCCGTTCACCCGCTGGCTGTAGATTTTCTTCGCCCAGGTTTCCTGCTCCAGCCGGCCGCCGCGCATGCCGCAGACGCTGGCGAACACCAGCACCACGTCCTGGCGGGTGATCGGGATCGATGCCTCCAGCACCTCTTTCAGGATGCCGCGCCGGTCCGGCAGGCCGAGCTGCAAATCGCGCACCAGCATCTTGACGATATCGCGATGCCCCGGATAGCGCACCGTCTTGTAATTCAGGTTGCTCACCTTGCCGTGCAGGCTTTCGCACAGCGTGCCGAGACCGCCCGAGGTATTGAATGCCTCATAGTCGATCCCGTCCAGCGAGAAGTGCTCGACTTCCTCCAGCGGCGATACTTCGCGCAACACCCCGTCGACAATCGCCTCGCAGGGATTGCAGTATTCATTGATCAGCCCGTCGGTGCTCCAGGTCAGGTTGTATTTGAGTGCATTGCTCGGATAGATCGGCAGCGCGCCGACGCGCATGCTGACGTCGCGTAGTTCGTCAAAGCGGCTCGCGACATCGTTGGCGACAATCGAAATGAAACCCGGCGCGAGGCCGCATTGCGGCACGAAGGCGGTCGACGCGTCTTCCGCCAGCTGTTTCACGAGGCGCGTGCTTTCGACGTCTTCGGTCAGGTCGAAATAATGCGCATGCGCCTTCTTCGCCGCAGCCGCGATCACCGGCGTCAAAAAGTAGGGACAGGCCGACAGCGCGACGTCATGGCCGTCGATCAGCCGCAGCGTGGCGGCGGCATCGGCAATATCGGCCTGCAGCACGGTCACGTCGGGAAAATGCATTGCCTGCAGATGCGCCAGCCGTTGCAGATCGCGATCGGCCACCGTTACCCGGTAATCGCCGCTGTGCGACAGCAAATTGAGGATGGCGTCGCCGATTTTTCCGGCGCCAAGGAGGATCAATCGTGTGCGCATTTTTTGTCTCCCTGTCGTGAATCGTCCCTGTAGAAAGTCTAGTCCCGGGCGCTGTCGGAAAACAGGGAGAAAAGCGTCGCCGTCCTGTATGATTTCAATACAAAATGACCATCTTGCGCTGCAATTCGCCCATATGAATCCGCCTCTAGACGACATCGACAACAAGATCCTGGCGCTGCTGATGGATGATGCGCGGCTGCCGATATCGACCATCGCCAAACACGTCGATATCGCCCGCACCACCGCGATCGCACGCATCGGCAACCTGGAAAAGCGCGGCGTCATCGCCGGCTATGGCGTGCGGCTGAACCAGGAGCTGTACCAGCCGGCGGTGCGCGCCTATGTCGGCATCGCGGTCGATCCGGGCAAGGCGGGCGGGCTGGTGAAAGTGCTGCAGAAAATGCCGGAAGTCGAAACGCTGTGCGCGGTCAGCGGCGCGATCGACTACATGCTGACCCTGCGCTGCAAGTCGACCGGCGAACTCGACCGGCTGCTCGACCAGATCGGTGCGATCGACGGCGTGCGGCAAACCTCCACCTCCATCATCCTGACCAAGCGCATCGATCGCGGTCCCATCTGAATTCGTTGAAGGAGAATCTCCATGAACCCGATCCCGGAATCCAAGAAAAGCCATCTGTGGCGCAAGGTCGTCTGGCATACCGATCCGGAAGACCATCCGCTCGGCCCCTTCCATTCGGCCGAAGTCTATTGCTGCGAAGAGTCGAACGGCTATGCGGTCTGGTATGTGCGGCGTCTGGCTGGCAACGACAAGCGCGGTGCGAGCGGCATCGAGAATGCCGACTACCTGTTGCAGTATTTCGGCAAGAACAGCCGCGACGAAGCGATCGAACGCGCGGTGCTGGCCGCCAACAGCGATGGGTCGGCGGACAAGGTGATCGCTGCGCTCGATGCGCTGGCGGCGGCTGCGCAAAAAGTCTGAAGACTTACGTCGGCCACAACGGCGGCTCGTCCATCAGCGCCACCTGTTCACGCAATTCCAGGATACGGTCCTGCCAGTAGCGCTGGGTGTTAAACCACGGGAAGGCCGCCGGAAATGCCGGATCGTCCCAGCGCCGCGCCAGCCACGCCGCATAGTGAATCAGGCGCAGTGTGCGCAGCGCTTCGATCAGATGCAGCTCGCGCTGGTCGAACTCGAAAAAATCCTCGTACCCGGCCAGCAGGTCGGACAGTTGCCGCACCATGTCAGTACGCTCGCCCGACAGCAGCATCCACAAATCCTGGATCGCCGGGCCCATCCGGCTGTCGTCAAAGTCGACGAAATGCGGCCCCGCATCGGTCCACAGCACGTTGCCGCAATGGCAATCACCGTGCAGCCGCAATTGCCGCACATCGCCGGCGCGATCGAAGCAGCGCCGCACGCCGTCCAGCGCCTGCTGCACGACGCTGCGATAAGCGGCTGCCAGATCGGCCGGCAGGAAATCGTGCGCCAGCAAATAATCACGCGGCTCTTCGCCGAAGGTAACGATGTTCAGCGCGGGCCGCTGCACGAACGGCTGCAATGCGCCAACCGCATGAATGCGGCCGATGAAGCGGCCCATCCATTCCAGCGTCGCGGAATCGTCCAGCTCCGGCGCGCGGCCGCCGTGCTTCGGGAATACCGCGAAACGGAATCCGTTGAAGTGATGCAGCGTGCCTTGCCCTGCTGGAGACAATGCCGGCACTACTGGAATTTCACGCTCGACCAATTCCTGCACGAACGCATGCTCTTCCAGGATCGCGCCATCACTCCAGCGTCCGGGGCGATAGAACTTGACGACGACAGGCGGACCTTGTTCCATGCCGACCTGGTAGACGCGATTTTCATAGCTATTGAGGGCCAACAGGCGGCCATCGCTGTAGAGACCGATGCTTTCGAGAGCATCGAGCACGCAATCCGGGTCAAGCCGGGAAAAGGAAACTAAGTCATTCATGGCGTGGATTGCAGGGGCAACTGGGTGTGGTCATTGATACATACCGCGGTGCAGCGAGATAAAAGGCTTGAAAGCAGCACCGATTTGATACCTCGGCCAAAAACGACAAGCTACCGCTCATGCCGAAAATACCACCAATCGTCAGAACATCGTTGTCAATCTTCAGGATCGATATAAACTTCAGACGTTTCCTCATTGCAATAATCGTTCTTCTAATGCGAAAGAAATTCGATATGCTCGTCTCCCTTTCCCCTGCCAAGAATCGGTCCGGATTTAGTTTGATCGAACTGATGATTACCGTTGCCGTTATTGGCATATTGGCGGCTATTGCATTGCCGTCGTACAAAGACTATGTCATTCGCGGAAAAATCCCGGATGCAACTTCGAATTTGGCAGCAAAACGAGTACAAATGGAGCAGCTGTTTCAGGATTATCATGATTACAAGCCGGCAGGCGTTGCGTCGGCTTGCGACAATGACACTGCCACAAGCCAGTATTTCAATTTCTCTTGCCCTACATGGAGCAGCGCGGGTTATACGCTGCAAGCGGCAGGCAAAGGAACGATGGCCGGATTCACTTACACGGTGGATCAGAGCAATACAAAAGCGACTACCGCCGTGCCCTCCGGCTGGACAAGCAACAACAGTTGCTGGGTCACATCGAAAGGCGGCACGTGCTGACGCCACTGCATCGGCAGCAAGGGGTCAGTCTGATCGAACTCATGATCGGGCTGGCGATCTTCGCTGTGCTGCTCGGTCTCGGCGTGCCGAATTTCAGCAAATTCATTCAAAACAGCCATATCCGCAATGCCGCCGATGCAATTCAGAACGGATTGAGCCTCGCCCGCGCGGAAGCAGTTCGGCGCAATACCGCCATCGATTTTGTTCTGGGTACCGGTTCTTCGTGGTCGATCGGATGCACGTCTCCGGTAGCCGACCTTGACGGCGATGGCGTGGCGGACTGTCCCGCAACGATACAGGCACGTCCCGCCAGCGAAGGATCGGCCAAGGCATCAGTAGCGACCTCGGAAGTAGATGCATCGACGGGCACCGTCGCCTCCACACCCGTTTTCACATCGACGCTGACATTCAATGGTCTCGGCCGGGTGCTCAGCACTACGCTGCCGGCTGGTCATGACGCGTACTTCAATGTAAGCAACCCGACCGGCGGCAGCTGCGCGACTGCCGGGCCGATGCGCTGCCTTCGCGTCGACGTCAGCTCGGCCGGCGCAATCAGGATGTGCGACCCCGCATTGGCCAGTACCGATCCACAAGGATGCTAACGTGATCAAGCCCGCACCAAGTCTTTCGAAACAAGCCGGCATCCTGCTGTTGGAAGGCCTGATTGCCATCCTCATCTTTTCTCTCGGGATTCTTGCCATCATCGGCACGCAAGCCATGGCAGTAAAGCAGGTGACCGACGCCCAGTATCGTTCGCAGGCGGCCCTGCTGGCCAACAGGTTGCTTGGACAAATGTGGGTGAGCAACCGTACCGCAAGCGCGTTGGCGACTTCATTCGGCACTGGTGGTTCCGCATACAACAGCTGGTTAAATGACGTATCAGCCGCTCTGCCGGGTACGGCGGCGAATGCACCGGACGTCCAGGTTTCCACCACCGGTTCCACCGCAGGCACGGTAACCATCACCATCAAGTGGCTAGCGCCGAATGAGCCGACAGGGACTGATCCGCACAAGTACATCACCATCGCGCAGATCAGATAAGGAGAAGTAAATTGTCGCGAACAAAAAAATTCTCCGTACATCGCCTGTCGGGCTTCGGACTGGTTGAAATCATGGTCGCCATGGTGATCGGCATGCTGGCGGCCATCATTATGCTGCAGGTTTTCGCACTGTCCGAGTCGCGCAAACGCGCCACTACCAGCGGCGGCAACGCACAGAGCAATGGCGCCATCATGTTTTACCAACTGCAGCGCGATATCGGCCAGGCCGGTTATGGACTCAGTTCAGTCGGCCTGTTCCGATGCAACGCAACCTGGACCGTCGCATCGGGCAGCAGCATAGGTACGGCAATTCCGCTGGCCCCCGTAACGATCAATCCCGCCACTTCGATCATTCCTGCTGGCGACGGCAATACCGACACGCTGCTGATCATGTACGGCAATACCAACGGCGAACCTCAAGGAAACGTCATCAACTCGCAAAGCGGCGCAGTCTCCAACGTTCAGATGCCCGGTGCTTTCGCTGTCAGCGACAGGGTGATAGCGGCGCCAGCGACCTGCAGCTCCAATCTGACACTTGACCGGATTACCGCGACCACCACCACCACCGTAACAACTGCCACCACTGCAGCCGGAACAACGCTCTACAATCTCGGCCCGGCGCCAACCGTGTTGGCCTATGCGGTCAGGCAGGGCAAGTTGACCGTCTGTGATTACATGGTGAACGATTGCGGGATCTCGACCAACACTTCCGATTCGTCCATATGGGTGCCGATTGCCAGCAACATCGCCAGCATGAGGGCGGTGTATGCACGTGACACAAGCGGAACAATGGATGGTATTCCCGACCCGCCATACGATCAGACCGCGCCGACCACGTCGTGTGGCGTCGCGCGCATATCGGCTATCGACCTGATTCTTGTCGCACGCAGCGGCCAACTCGAAAAAGAAGTTGTGACCACGACCGCGGCCAATGCGCCGAAGCCGGTCAATGCACCGACCTGGGCCTGGAGTGCCACCGTTCCGATCGTTGCCGCGGGCGGAACTCTCGGACCTGGCACTGGAACCGATGAGCCGTGGCAGCACTATCGCTACAAGACCTTTGAAGGCGTAGTCCCGATTCGGAACGTCGCGTGGATGGGAGTGCCCACAGGATGCTAACAGCAAAAAAATGCCCTTATCGGTTTCAGCGCAATCCTCGCGCCTGGCAGGCGGGAGTCGTTCTGATCATCGCGCTGGTCGTGCTGGTGGCCATGACCATGGCAGCAATTGCCCTGGTCCGCTCGGTCGACACCAGCAATTTGATCGCAGGCAATCTGGCGTTTCAGCAGGCGGCGACCCATTCGGCGGACACGGGAATCGAGACTGCCATCGCATGGCTGGAGGATTGCAATAACACGCACGTCACGTGTGCCAGCGGCACACTCGACAACGACAGTTCGACAAATGGCTATACCGCCGGCGGGGCGGTGCAAAATCCGGCAGCCGGAGAATCTTGGGACCACTTCTGGACCAACACCCTGGCCGCGAAAGGCGTCTACAGCCTGCCAAAGGATTCCGCAGACAACGTTGTTTCGTATGTAATCGACCGCATGTGCAACAGTACCGGCTCCAAAACAGGAGGTGCATCCTGTGTTGCTTCCCCTTCGGTTACCGCAGCAACTGGCAACGGAGAGGAAGGCGGTGAAATTCAGCTCAATGCCCCCTCGGTGGTGTACTACCGGATCACCGTGCGCGTGGCCGGACCGAGAAATACCGTCAGCTTTGTGCAGTCGATGGTTTCCATGTAACCGGTAGAGTTGGTGCACTCTGCCAATCGGCACGGCACATATCGGAAGCAACACTTTACACTCCAGGAGATCGCAATGATTAACGATCAATCACTAAAAAAAATCAGTTGGTTGCTTGCGGCCCTGTCTCTAACCGTAAACATCGGCGCAAGAGCGACGGACATCTCCACGGACCCGCTGAACACCTACTCGGCCCCTTCATCCACGGATGTAAAGCCAAATGTATTTTTCGTACTCGACGACTCCGGCAGTATGGATTGGGATTTCATGCCGGATTGGGCTTGCGCAAGCTACTCCACACAAAATTCCTCATGCTCCAGTACCGGGCAAGACCCGTCCTCCGATCGAGCTGAATACCTGTTCAAGAATGCTGCCTATAACGGCGTTTACTACAACCCCGCCATTACTTACAAACCGCCGGTTGCCGTCGACAATACTGGAGCAACGAATACCACGACTTACCCGAGCATGACGGGCATATCCGCGGCAACCGGCGCCAATACTTCGTTCACTACGCCGAACTGGATGGCGGTCAAGAATGATGCTTACGGGGTTCAAAGCACTTCAACTACCGATCTGCTCTCCAACACGTCGAGACCGCCTTATTTTTTCACCACGGTTGCCGGGGAATATTGCGATTCTGCGAGTTTGAGAAACTGTATTACATCAAATACCCCTTCTGGAGCCTACACGTTCCCGGCCAAAGTTCGCTGGTGCGACAGTAGTGCATTATCCAATTGCCGGGCGGCATTCAGTTCGACCTTCAGCTATGCTCGCTCCCCGTCGCCCAGCATTGCAACAATTACGGCGGGAGGATCGTCGCCGTCGAGCACTAGTGTCAGCGGCATTACGGTCAGTGGCGGTCGGCAGATCATGGCAGGCGCTACCGGCAGTTCGAGCACGACAAGGACGGTAGCTCAGGACATCGTCGACCAGATCAACCTGTGCACGGTCCAAATTACGGGAAACTGCCAGCTGGCTGGCTATCACGCATCTCGTTCAGGCAGCGTCGTTACGATCGTCGCGCCGAGCGCCGCCACCGACACGCCGGTGGTTACCAAGGGCAATGGCGGCAGCATGAGCTTTGCTGCAACGGCATTCAGCGCCGGCTCGGTTCCCGGTCAGAATCTGCCTACGGTGATCACGCCCGATAACAACAGTTATCCGTATCCAGGAACCGCGGCCAAAGCATCGACCCGTACCGACTGTGCCGGAACGACCTGCACATATGTCGAGGAAATGACCAATTATGCGAATTGGTGGACCTACTATCGGACTCGCATGCAGCTAATGAAAAGCGCCGCAAGCAATGCATTCTCGACCATCGATACAGCGACCGACATTGCCAATAGCGTGTCACGTTTTCGGCTCGGTTTCATGAGCATCAACAATAATACGGGCAGCGATTTTCTTAATCTGGACGAATTCAAGCAGACACAGAAGTACAACTGGTATACCAAGCTCATGAGTGCAGCCCCAAGCAACTCTACGCCGTTGCGCGCCGCACTCTCGACCGCCGGCCAACTATATGCGGGAAAGCTGAACGGTAGTCGCTTGAATGGTGTAACCGTAAGCGACCCTCTTCAGTATTCTTGCCAGCAGAACTACACGATTCTTTCCACCGACGGATTCTGGAACGAAGGCTCGGGTTATACCAAGATGGATGGAAGCACCAACGTCGGCAATCAGGACGCTTCCTTGCCACGCCCGTACTACGACGGGGGAACCGCCCAGACGCAGACCCGAACGAGAGCCTTGCAAGCACAGCAGGGAACCTTGATACAGCGCACATACAATTCCTCGCGCCGCAGATGGGGGAGCTGGAGCACGGTTACTTCGTGCACTCCTAGTTCCACCGTTCAATGTGACTATAGCTGGGGCACTTGGTCCCCCGTCTCTAGCTGCACAGTGAATTACAGTTCCGGCTCGGGCACCTGGAGCATAAGCACGGGCACCAACTGTCAATACGGCACGCCGACGTCCTGGTCTACGGTAAGTTCATGTACCCCCGTCGCTCAATCTGTGGGACCGAACTATACGGTGTCGACCGCCAGGGAGTGCCAATCGGTGGCCAGCGGCGGCACGTCCAACACGCTGGCCGATGTCGCGGCGTATTACTACAGCACTGACTTGCGTAATTCCGACGCCACCCAGGGGACGGGAACCTGCACCGGGCCGATTATCGCGCCAGCAACCACGCCAAACGATCTGTGTGCAGACAACGTTCCTGCTAACGGGCGAGACGCAGCAACCAGCCAGCACATGACGACCTTTACATTGGGTCTGGGCTCCCAGGGTCAGATGATTTATGCGCCGAACGACGGTACGGATTACTGGAACGATACAAGCGGCGATTTTTACGACGTGCTCAAGGGAACGAGTGCCAATTCCAGCACTGGTGTTTGTTCCTGGCAAAACAGCGGCGCATGCAACTGGCCGACGCCGTCTTCGAATTCCAATGCCAATATCGACGATTTGTGGCACGCGGCAATCAACGGTCACGGCACTTATTTCAGCGCGACTGACGCGGTATCGCTGGCGAACAGCTTGACACATACGCTGTCGAGCATCATCAATACGCCGCGCCCAGGTACTGCTGCCGCGGCCGCAAGCAGCAACCCTAACGTCAGCGCTAGCGACAACTACGTATTCAGCTCGTCCTACAAATCGGTGGAATGGTATGGCGAGCTGATCCGCCAGCAGATCACCGCGAGCGGCGCATTGACCGGACAGAACTGGTCCGCGATGAAATTGCTGGATTGCGCGACTACACCTTGGACCCCGTCAACCACCTATGTAGTCGGAAACGTCTTCAGGCAAGGCTCGGCGTGTTACTCGGTGACCAACGAGTATGTTTCCGGAGCGGCGTTCGATTCTTCCGCTGGCGGTGTAGATCTCAGCAATACGGTTGTCGTGCACGCCGATGAAACCGCGACACCGAAAGTCGCCGTAACCGCGCCGACAAGTCGCACCATTTACACGAAAAGCGGAACAGGCTTGATTGCATTCGATTGGGCCACTTTGGTAACCGCGGGGCTGGACTCCTATTTCACCAAGCCGTATATCGGCTACGTATCCGCGACCTCCGGGCTGTCACAGTTCTGCTCGTCGGGTGGTACATGCCTCAGCGCCACGGCGCAGAGCAACAACACCATCGCGACAAATGGCGCCGCCGGGGAAGCGCTAGTCAACTTCTTGCGCGGCGATCGCACCTATGAAAATACCTATTTCCGCAAGCGCACTCATGTCCTCGGCGACATCGTTTCAGCCGAGGCGCGTTACGTGCAAGCGCCTTTGTACAACTACACCGACGTGAATTACGGCGCGTTCAAAACCGCGAAGGCTTCCCGCAGCGGTGCTGTCTATGTGGGCGCGAATGACGGTATGTTGCACGCTTTCGACGCAACAACCGGCAAGGAATTATGGGCATACATCCCGAGTATGGTGCTGCCGAATATTTACAAGCTGGCAGACAAAAATTACTCGACCCAGCATCAGTATTTTGTCGATGGAACGCCTGAAACGGGGGATATCTGCCCGAATGCGCCTTTGACGACATGCACCGGCAGCCAATGGAAAACCATTCTTGTGGGCGGCCTGAATCGCGGAGGGAAAGGCTACTATGCGCTGGATGTCACGGACCCAGCCAACCCGGCGCTGCTGTGGGAGTTCACCGACCCCGATCTTGGCTTCAGCTACAGCAATCCTAAAATCGTCAAGCTGGCGGATGGCACTTGGGTAGTCATAATTGGTTCCGGTTACAACAATACAGGCGTGGGTCGTTTGTATGTACTGAACGCAAATACTGGCGCCCTCATCCGGACGATCAGCACGGGCACGGGCAGCGCCGCCTCGCCGTCCGGCATGACGCGCATCAGCGCACACGTGCTTCAACCGATGACTGACAATACCGTCACGGCAGTCTACGGCGGAGACACTTTCGGCAATCTATGGCGCTTCGATGTCAATAACAACATCGGTGCTGCCGGTTACGATGCGCACTTGCTGGTCAGCTTCAAGGATAGCCACGGCAATGCGCAGCCGGTCACGATCAAGCCAGTGGAGGCGACGATCAACGGCAAGCCGGTTATATATGTGGGGACCGGCCGGTACCTGGGTACGACCGACGTAGCTGATACAAGTATTCAGACTTTTTATGCAGTGAAGGACAATCTGGACGACACCACATACGGGAATCCGCGTACTACAGGAAGCGGTTTTGTCCAGCAGACCTTTACCGCCGGAACCTGTCCGGACGGAGCGCCGACGACGGTGTGCACTCCTGGGCAAGTGGTACGCACCAGCAGCGCCAATGCCGTGGACTGGAGCTCGCAAAATGGCTGGTACGTCGATTTCCTGACAGGCGGCGAACGCGCCAGTTCGGACCCGTCGCTGGCTCTCGGAACGCTGCTGTTTACGACGATTACGCCACAAGGTTCAAGCGTCAGCGCATGTGGAAGTGACTCAACCAATACGTCGGCCAGTTTCGTTTATGCGTTGGATTATCTGACTGGTGGCGCAGTGGCCGGCTCGGAAGGCGTCAGCGGCATAAGCGCGGGCGCCGGCCTTGTTACACGACCGGTCATGATTGAGCAGGCGGACGGCACCGTTAGGGCGCTGATTCGTACATCCGGTGGATTTTCCAGCGGTGGTTCCGGAAACGATACGGACCTGGGAAGTACCATCGTCATAACGCCTCCCATCAAACCCTCTTCCGGTAGCGCTACCCGGCGAGTTTCGTGGCGTGAATTGACAACCAAATAGGCGCTCGAAAAATGACGGGCGGTGGCAGCACCGCCCGCTCCCCGATCGCGGCTGGCGGCGTGGTCGACAGTTCGATATTGGCACAAGAACCGATCCTTGCGAAATTACCGTTTTCATCCGATTGCATTTCTGCTCGCCGTCACCGCGCATGTTGGCTTCGGTCTTGCGCTTGGCGAAAGGACAGAACGAGCGGTTTCCTCCAACCCCGCCGGGACGCACGGTGTGATCGTCGCGCGTTTACATGCAACAGCCGCTGTCCAGACATCGGCTCAGGCAAATCATGTTGTTGACAGAGCGCCGTCCAGCGACGCCGGCGGCGACAAGATTCCGATCGAGTCAAACGACATACGGGACAATTTTTCTGCAAGCGCGGCCGAGAAGCCGAGCGCCGCCCCCCCCACTCTTCCAATATTGGCGGAGCCCTATTATTTTCAGCCAGATGAATTAACGGAAAAGCCGCGTCTATTGCTGGACATTCCGACTGACAGGATCGATAACTTGCCTGATATTTCCCCACCGCCGGCAATCGCGCGTCTGCTGATTAGTGAGCAAGGCGATATTGACAAGGTGCTGATAGAAAATTCCTCGCTTTCCGAGAAAGCCAAACAGTTCGTGATCGACTCATTCTCAAAGGTAAAATTCCAGCCTGGAAAACTGGGCGACATGCCGGTGCGAAGCGAATTACGCATCGAGATTCTGCTGAAAAGTGCCGTGCCGACGGTCGTCTCCGTAGTGCATTGAACTACAATTGCATGACAACCCATCGCGCAATCCCCTTTCCTGCGCGCGGCAACACTATTTGATCACGAAGCTACCCATGCACCTCGACGAACCCGTCTCCGACAAAGAATTCACCGAACTCGACCAGTTCCTGCTTTCCGACGACCGCGCCGACGACGGCATGACGATGGATTCGCTGCACGGCTACCTGACCGCGCTGGCGATCGGGCCGGAAGAGGTGCTGATGGCGGAATGGCTGCCGCGGATCTGGGGCTCGGCCGGTGCGGAGGGGCCGCGTTTCAAATCACCGAAGGAAGGCGAGCGCATCGTCGGCCTGATCGCGCGTTTCATGAACGAGATCGCGATCACCTTCGAGGTCGCGCCGAAAGAGTTCGAGCCGCTGTTCTGCGAGCACGAATATGAAGGCCGCGCACTGCTCGATGGCGATGCATGGGCGTGGGGATTCTGGGAAGGGATGAATATCCGCGCCGAGGCATGGGAGCCGATCTGGTCGTCGAACATCGCGGAGATGGTGCGGCCGATCTATCTGCTCGGCGCCGAAGAAATCGAGGAAAGTGAAGTGACGCTGGTCGATGATCCGGTCAAGCGCCACAAGCTGGCGGTGGAAATGGAAGCGGCGATTCCGCATATTCACCGCTTCTGGCAGCCGCACCGCAAGTCTGCCGTCGAGCAGGTGCGGCACGATGCGCCGAAGAAGGGTCGCAACGATCCCTGCCCTTGTGGCAGCGGCAAGAAATTCAAGAAGTGCTGCGGCGCCGATCAGCCGCAGCAGTAATCTGCCGGCGCAATCAGATACCGTAGGATTTTTTCGCGTTCGGCTTGACGTTGCGGGTTGCTGCGGAAATGTCGCTGAGCGGCAGCTTTGGCTGGCGATCGGCGGTCAGCAGGCCGTTGGCCTCCTGAAAGGTATCGGCGAACTGGGTGTAGCAGAAGCCGCTGAACATTGGTGTTTCGTTCACTACTTCGAGCAAGCGGCGGTAGCTGTCGTGGAATTCCTGGTCGCTCGCCGCCGTCGAATATCCCCATACCTTCTTGACGCCCGCTTCCGGCCGCTTCGCATAGGTGATACCGCCGAACTCGGTCAGGATGATCGGCTGGCCGCGATGCGGATAGCCGTCGAGCGTGAGAATCCGGCCGCCGGGACGGCGCCGGTCGAACAGTTCCTGGGTGCTGACGCCGGACGCGTAGCGTGCATGTATCCGCTCGGGGTCGCCATCGTAATCATGGATGCCGAGCAGGTCGGTGGCCGATGCTTCCCAGCCGTCGTTGCCGATCACCGGTCGCGTCGCATCGAGCGTGCGCGTCAGGTGGTACAGCGCCTCGACCGCGTTGCGGTGCGCCTGCATCGAGGTCAGGTTCGGCACGCCCCAGGACTCGTTGAACGGCACCCACACGATCACGCACGGATGGCTGTAATCGCGGTCGATCACTTCGCTCCATTCGCGCACCATGCGGTTGATCGCCTGCGACGTGAAACGATAGGACGACGGCATCTCTTCCCATACCAGCAGGCCGAGCCGGTCGGCCCAGTACAGGTAACGCGGATCTTCGATCTTCTGATGCTTCCTGACGCCGTTGAAGCCCATCGCTTTCGCCAGTTCGACATCCTTGCGCAGCGCATCGTCGTCCGGCGCAGCGAGCAGCGTGTCGCTCCAGTAGCCCTGATCGAGCACCAGCTTCAGGTGATACGGGCGGCCATTCAGCATGAAGCGGTCGCGGTTGATCGTGACCGACCGCAGCGCGGTATAGGAGGAGATCTTGTCGATCACCTGGCCATTGCACCGTAGCGTGATTTCGGCGTCGAGCAGTGTCGGACGTTCGGGGCTCCATAACAGCTCGTTGCGCGAATCGTCGATGCCGGGGTCCGACAACGCAATCTTGCGATGCGCTTCGCCGCCGATGATCTTGTAATGATCGTCGGCCAATATCTTGCTGCCGTGGCGAATCCTGACTTCAGCCGTGAGATCGTCACGCTGCGCGCCGGCAATCAAGGTTTCGCAACCGATCTCGAAGCCGTCGAAATGCGGCGTCCAGCGCAGTTTCTGGATATAGGTTTCAGGCACCTGCTCTACCCACACGGTCTGCCAGATGCCGGTGGTACGCGGGTACCAGATCGAGTGCGGCTCCAGTTGCCAGTCCTGCTTGCCGCGCGGCTTGCCGAGGTCATGCGGATCATCTTCCGCCAATACCGTCAGCACATGCCGGTTCAGATCACCGAGCGCATGCGTGATGTCGGCTTCGAACGCAGTATGGCCGCCCTCATGCTGTGTCACCAGGTGGCCGTTGACCCATACTTTCGCGTGATAATCGACCGCGCCGAAGTGCAGCAGCACGCGCCCGCCTTCGGAGCGAATGTCGAATTCGCGCTGATACCAGCAGGCGCGATGAAAGCCCCGGTTGCCGATACCGCTGGCCTGCGATTCGGGCGGATACGGCACCCGGATTTCGCTCGACCATGCAATCGGGTCGGACGGATGCCGGTATTGCCCTTCGTCATCGTAGGTGAACTTCCACTGGCCATTCAGCGCCTGCCACTGCTCGCGCACCAGTTGCGGGCGCGGGTATGCGGTATCAGCCATTCCGGTGTCCTTTTCTGATCATTGCTGGTTGGAGTCCGACGGCTGAAGGCTGTTCCCGCACGCAGGCAAAGAATTCGCCGAAGAGCGTCATGCCGCCGCGCGCGTGCCGGGATCGTCGTCCCAGGCGATCGTATTCTCTCCGACATAGCGTTCGATGGCGCTGCCAACGCCTGGCAGCATCAGGCCGCGCTCGCTCGACAATGCAGTGAGGCCGCGGCCGCCGCCATGGGTTCTGGCGAGAGCGGAGGCGTCAATGCCCGCCTGGCGCGCGGCGCGCCCGGCAAGCTCGTACCATGACAGCGCACCCTGATTGGCAAGATGCCAGATGCCGTTGGCGCGATCGATCAGCAGATCGAGCGTGGCGTGCGCCAGATCGGGCACATAGGTTGGCGATACCTGCATGTCGTCGCTCGCCTGTACCGGACGGCCGGCGGCCAGTTCGCGCAGCGCCGCGTGCACGAAGTTGTAGCGGTCCCAGGGTCCGAAAAATGCACTGGTCCGCACCACCAGCGCTTCCGGAAAGACCTGCAGCACGCGCCGTTCCGCCTCCGCCTTGCTGGAGCCATACACGCAAAGCGGCGACACCTGGTCGCTTTCGACATAGGCACGGCCGAGGCTTCCATCGAACACCAGGTCGGACGAAAACGTGACATAGGGAATGCCCAGCCTGGCGCAGGCTCGTGCCAGCACTTCGGCGCCGGCCGCATTCTCGCGGAAGCAGCGTTCCGACTCGCGCGACGCGTCGGCGACGCGCACGTAACCGGCAGCATTGAGGACAGCCCATGGCCGATGACGCAGCAGCGCGGCCTCTACCGAGGATTCGTCCGCGATATCCATATCGGCACGGTTCAGCAAGTGATGAGCAAGGCTGCGATGATTGCAGATACGGGACAAGGCGCGGCCCAGCGTGCCGCTGCCGCCGGTAATGACCAGCTTGCGTGGCGCAACGACGACCGCCGGCGCAACACGATGTGCCGATGACTGGAAATAGCGGTCGCCGCGCTGCCACCAGCCGGCGCCGTCCAGCACCGGATGATCGAAGGTTCCGGCTTTCGCCAATGCCGCCGCCGCACCGGCGAGCGCGGTTGGCCGCGGCGGGTCGCAACGCACATCGAACAGGCCGCTTTCGTAAAAACCGTTGTTCTGCATCAGCAGCGAATTCCAGTCGACGCAGCCGAGGATGGACCAGGCGGTAACCGCGCGCATATCGATGCCCTCCTCGCGCAGGCTGCGGGCGGCGCGCCATGCCTGCGCCAGCCAGCGCAACTGGTCATCGCGCGCGCCGCCGTGATGCGCTTCGGTAATCGCGAGCGGCAGCCGATAGCGTTCCCACACTTCGCGCAGGCGCGCCGCAAAACCGGTCAGGCCATCGGCATGCGGCACGCGTACCGCCTGTACATCGACATATCCGACATCGTCGGACCGGAACGCGGCCGGATAATCCCGGGCGCGCCGGTCGAGAAAGCGCTCGCTGGTCACGTAATGATTGATGCCCACGATATCCGGCATGCACGGCTGCTCGGTGAAGAACGCCATCTGCCGCCGGTCGATGCCGGCATCGAGGAAGGCGCGGTACCACGAATGGTATGCATCGATGCGGCCGCACAGCAAATCGAAACTGAGCCAGCGCCGCTGGTTTTCATAATCGGCCTGGTGCTGCAAGTTGGGCAGGCTGAACACTTTTCCCATGTCCTCCGTCTGCACCAGCCATGCGCCCGGCGTGATGCGGCGTATCGCCTGCATCGACAATGCAATCGCACGGCATTGCGTGACCAGCGCGCGCAGCATGGTGCCGGTATCACGCGCATGCGGATACCAGTGCCCATAGAGAGCGCTGAAGCGCGCGGTGGTCAGCGGCTCGTTGACCGGTGTGAACATCTGCAGCCACGGATAACGCTCGGCGACGCGCTGCGCATGGCGTGCAAGCAACTCCGGAAATGCCGGATCGAGCAGATCGGTATAGCGCGGTCCGCTGCCATGATGGACCAGGCCAGCAATCGGCGTGATGCCGAGCGTGCGCAATCGGGCCAGCCGTGCATCGTGCCATTGCCAGTCGGATTTGTCGGGGTCTTCCGGCGCGATGGTTTCCCATAGAACCGGGTAACGCAGCGTCTTGATGCCGAGCGCGGCGATCGCATCGAGATCGCCGATCCGCCCGGTATGGCCAGTCTCGGCAATCTGATTGCGAAATTCGTCCCGCATGCGCATAACCGTGCATTCGAACCCGCCCCACAGTGCGAGTGGCGGCAAAGAGGAAACGGACCTGGAGCGGGTCGGCGGTATCAAGGAATTCGTGTCCACGATCATTCGTATCCAGGAAGATCGTCAGGGACAGCCCGACCATGAAAGCGGTGCGGCGTCAGGATTGGAGGAATAAACGACCGGCACTGAAAACTTCGCAGACCTGTCAATGCGAAAACCGGAAGGAGCGCAGGAACCCGATTGCGTGGAAACATACGGGAGTTGTTGTTGTTGGAGCTATTGAAGCTGACCGGGGAAGCGGGCAAATGTTCCCGCGGCCTGTCCCGCAAGCAAGACTACCGGTCACGCTACGCATGACGGCAAAGACAGCGCAATAAAAAACGCCCGCAGGAAGCGGGCGCGCAATGATCGTTGGTATCCCGCGCAATAGATGCAGCGGGCACCGAAGCAATATCGACTTACATCCTCGGCGTGACAGAAACGTTGACCGGTACGCGCTGCCCCGGATCGTAGGGCATGACCGCGGTATAGGTATGACCACGATATTCGTAAGTCACCGCATAGCCATTGTTACGGGTGGTCCAGTGTTCGACCATGCGACAACGTTCCACCGGCTGCTGTTCGGCAACGCCAGAGGCACTATTGTTTTCCATGCGATCGCCAACGATGGCTCCGGCAATTGCGCCAGCGGCAGTGGCGGCCGTGCGGCCACTGCCGCCGCCGACCTGGTTACCCAGCAAGCCACCTGCAACGCCGCCGAGAATCGAACCGCCGATTCCGCGACCCTGCTGGCGCTGTACCGTCAGGTATTCGGTGTGGCATTCCTGCCGGGGCTGGTTGACCTGCTCGACCTGCGGACTCACGCTGACCACGCGCGCATAATCATCGAAATCGGCAGCGCCGGCCACAGGCAATGCGCCGGCTGCGATAAGGGAAATGACAATCCGGGATTGCAATTTCATTCTTTGTTTCCTCCAAAAATGCGTAGACGGATACTACCGAATTAAACGCGGGAAACAAAAGAATAGCCTACAAGGAAATGTAACGATGTGTATCAATGCTGCCGGACGGAAATTTCCCATGTGATTCAGACACCCGACGTATTGGTTTTCGCGCCGGCTGCCCGAGTCAGCTGGACCAGCAATGCGCCCTTGACCATCGACAAGGCAACATTGCTGCCGAGTTTGAAACCTTGCATCGCGGCCGCATCCATTAATGCCAGCACCTGTTCGTGCGTCAGGTTCCGATAATCAGGGCGCCCATAAAGCGTGTCACGGTTCTTCGCGTTCAGGTCGGCGACAATTTCTTCCGGGGTCATGTCCTGCTCCTATTTCCGCATCAAGTATCGAACGATAAATCAAAGGATAGGCTTGATTATCAGACAAGCCGTGCGGAAAATTGGGTTTCAGACAATGAACGATTGTCGTGCCTCAAGCTTTGGCAATAATGACTTGCGCGATGGAAGCAAACGAATGCGGCGTGTGCCCCCTTGCTGCGATGAGCGCGACGGCAAATGCCTACTCTTTATTGAATGCTTCTTCTTCGGTACGGTAATCGTCTGCACAGGATTTGCTGCAAAAGCGCCGCACGTTGTCGAGCGGCTGATTGCAATACCAGCACGCGCCCTTTGGTTTCAATGCAGCCATGTTGACGGGCTGCCTGGCTTCGACCTGTCGGGTAGGGTCGGTTCGATCGCCGATATGATCTGCTTCGTCCATGATTCAACCGCCGAAAATGAGCTACCGGATCGCAGGTACGCGGGGGAGACCATGGCAAAAGTATAGTCCTATCCGCGTACGCGTTGAAAAGCTCTCTGAAAAATTGGCATTTGTCTGCCTTTGCGTTACTTAGCCTCAACGCGGCAAATTGCTTGTTGATGAAAATCACGCCGACTTCACGTCCGGATTCACCGCAAAAAAAATCAGCGTCATTCTGCTCTCCCGAGCGCTTGCGCGAGCCCCAATTTATTCGTGTTTCCCATGTGAACTTTTCTCTTTTCCTCGCCATCAAAGAAAGCGGGTACTTGAGGAAACGGCAAGCGCCAGAAAGCATGGCGATGCCTGGGGAGATAACGTGTCAGCAGTTCTAGAATCAGGGGAAGTGGTTTTGAATGCCGGTCCGAAATCGGCTGCAATCGAGATCCGTGAAGGAGATTGGAAGGCTTATCTGCTCTGCATCGCCCGATGCAGCGACGAGAAAAGCGTGCTGGAGCGCTATGGCAGCATCGTCGCCTACAAGCGCGCCTGTGCTCTTGCCTATCTTGGGAAACGGGCGCAGTTGCATGGCGGCGTGTGCAGCAGCCGGCATCCTCACATCATGACGCCGCAACTGATCGCGGACCTGGAAACCAGCAACAGGACCAATCGCTATGCACGATATCCGTGGTTGAGAGCGTTAATGAGTCTGCTCGCCGAAATCGAACAGATCCAGGATCAGATTTCCGGCAACAACGTCATTACACTGGTACCAGCGAACAAATAGGCAGCCGGCACCGCCCTCGCACGCGCCGGCATCAGTATCAGATCGCCGGCGGCTTTACTTCGTGTTCGACGCTGGCGCTTTCGTCACCGATCCTGCTTTGCCAGGCTTTGACGAAGAAGCTTTTTTGCGCATCGGTCGGCTGCTCGAACCAGGCCACGATCAGGGTGCCCTTGTGGTCATGCAATTGCGACAGCTTGCCCAGGAATTCGGCGTCGCCCGCGATATCGGCCAGGCCGACCGCATAACCGTATACCCGGTTCAGCCTTTCGATGCGATCCGGCTCGGTATTGCTGTTGGTGGCGCTGATTTTCGGATGATCCAGATACATCGTCGTTCTCCAGGTTGACGATGCCGCGGCAGTCACCGCACGGCATTTTCTACCGCCATTCTTGGCGACATTGATTATTTGCGCAAGCATTTCAATACCAGTGGAACGAAGCCACCGGGAGAATGCCGAATCCGAATTCCCCCTTGTTGCCGTCTTTGCACGGATGCCGTCCCCATGAAGCTGCAAGTCGAAACGCGCATCGGGCCGCATGGCGAGCCCGAACCGTACTCATTTCTGCTCGGCGCGCATCGTCTCATCGTGGAACAGATCATCGACCGCTGGCCGGCATCGGACTACGGCTATTTCAAGGTCGAAGCAAGCGATCGCTGCACTTACATTCTGCGCCGGGATAACCCGAGCGACGAATGGGAGCTGACTCTGTTCCAGTCAGCGGCGACCGACTAGCCGCCACAGCTTGCCGCTGAAGGCGGACTGCCTGCAACCGAATGTTGATGCGCGTCAAAACCTTGCCTCGATGACTTATTACTATCAATGTCAGCACGCTTTTTGATTTGGATTCAACCCACGGAGAGATTGATGAGCAGAGCAGTAACTGAACCATGTATGGCAGAGGAGGGGGTAACCTTTACAGTGGAAGTTGGATTTGCAGATCGCGAATGTCTGGTATCGAAGAATGCGCTGGCACATCTGCGCCGTTTGAAAGGAGGTCAGCTCGAGTTCATGGAGGTCTATCAGGCTTTTGAAGATCAGATTCACAGCGTGGCACGGAGACTGGTGGTTGCCGGTGTCAGCGGCTCACCTCTCGTTCTGGGTGCCGCGTATTTCGTCTGACTATCCCGCGGTCGCCGAATTTGCCCAGCAGCTGCGCCACATTCGCTGGCTTGGCCGGCAGCGCCTGCAAACGCCCGCGCCGCAATGAACATGTCTGAGAATTATCAAAAATACATACATACAAATGTTCAAAATAGAATCGAATTGAACCAAAAACGGGGAATAAGCCAGATGAACGAGATGAATGAAATGAACGCTTCCGAGCAATTTCACTACGATCCCAATAACTTGCTGGAATCGTTGATTGAAAAATTGAATCTGAAGAATGATGCCGCACTCTCGCGTGCGCTTGAAGTGGCACCGCCGCTGATCAGCAAGATCCGCCACCGTCGCTTGCCGGTCGGCGCTTCGCTGCTGATTCGCATGCACGAGGTTTCCGATTTGAGCATCAAGGATCTGCGTCACTTGATGGGCGACCGTCGCAATAAATTCCGTATCAGCGACAAGCAGTTCAAACCGAAGGAAGCGGCCTCGCAGCAATAGACGAGGTTGCAGGGCAGCGTATCCCAGGTTTGCGTCCATCAGAAGTTGCCCACAGCAAGTGTGGTCAACTTTGTGGATAAGTGTGTGAATTGCAGCCTAAGGCTCTGATTCGACGAAACTTTTCTGTTCTGTCGCGGAAGTATGCATTCACTGTATCGCGAACACGAGCAAGCGAGAGGCGCCCCAAAGAAAAAAGCCCGCAAGCCTTTCGGTTTGCGGGCGAAATCCAATTCAAGGAGAGTTGGAGGAGACGGATTCACTATAACGGACCGCGCCGTGCAAGTCTGCTTTCGTTTTCGAATATCAGATATAGGTCGCACCCATATCTGATGGTCCGCCGGATTTGAGTAACGAAAACTGATGCAGTTTATGCGTGTCGATTCCGCTTGACGTGCACGCGCCGCTCGCACTCGCCCCGACATGCTCGATGTCGGGCTGCGGCGTCGCGCTCTTGCGACTGCCCGCAGGCATAGGCATATGAGATGGCTCAATACAAGCTCGACCGCAGGCGGTAGGATTGCCGATATGCCATTCGGAGCAAGCAATGTCCCCACGCGATGACCATCAGGTTCCCACTGAACCGGTGCCTGATAACGATGATCCCCTGCCTGATGAGGATCCGACACCCGAGGAAGACCCGGTACCGGACCATAATCCGGTAACGGATACAGCAGCGCTGACCAGCGAAACGCAAGCCTGGCTCCAGACGCGCACCCGGACCGCCTCACGCTCCGCAAGATTCTTCCCATTCCTGTTCTGAGCGCAAGCAGCATCGCATTTTCCTCGCCGGAACCGCATCACATAATGACAAATTACGCGGCCGACTGGGCCCAGGTCGTGCTTTACGCCATCATGCCGTGGGTCGTGCTGATCCAGCAATTGCCATGGGTCGGCATCATCGTGCAACTCCTGGTCGCGCTACTGGCAGTGCTCGTCATTCACAGAATCGGCACACAGATTCTGCAGCGGCTCTCCGCGTCGCTCCCTTTCTCGCGCCGGCTGGTCCAATACGGCAATCGGGCGGGCGGCGCAGTGGTCTTTCTGCTCGTCGTGCAGGTCATTCTGCGCAACGCGTCCGACTCGCTGCCCGGCATATCGGTCACGCGCCATCTCGCCGCCCTGGCGCTGATCTGCGCACTCACCTGGCTTGGGGTGCGCTGTGTACGCGCGATCGCGTTTGCGATTCTGGAGCTGAATCCGGCCGATACGCCGGACAATCTGCAGGCGCGCCGCATTCATACCCAGACCAAGGTCCTGGCGCGCTCGATGATGGCGCTGATTGTCGTGATCGGTATCGGAACCGCACTGATGACGCTGCCCTTGTTACGGCAAATCGGCACCAGCCTGCTGGCATCGGCCGGCGTTGCCGGCCTGATCGTCGGCTTCGCGGCAAAGCCAGTGCTCGGCAATCTGCTGGCCGGGCTGCAGATCGCATTGACGCAGCCGATCCGGCTGGAAGATGTGGTGATCGTGCAAAACGAATGGGGTCAGATCGAGGAAATCACCGGCACCTATGTCGTCGTCCGTCTGTGGGACCAGCGGCGGCTGATCGTGCCGCTGCAGTGGTTCATCGAAAACCCGTTCCAGAACTGGACCCGCAACAGCTCTGCGATTCTCGGCACGGTGCTGATCTGGGTCGACTATCGTTTGCCTCTGGCACCATTGCGCGATGAAGTCCAGCGCATCTGTCGCACCGCACCCGAATGGGATGGACGCCTGAGCCTGACGCAGGTGGTGGAGGCCGGCGAACGGGCGATGCAGCTACGTGTGCTGATCAGCGCCAGTGATGCCGGACGGTGCTGGGACCTGCGCTGCCGCCTGCGTGAAGGCCTGCTCGATTATATCCAGCGCAATTATCCAGAGTACCTGCCGCACTTGCGCACCGACTTGGCAAATGCGGGCGACATGCCGAATTTACGTTCGTGAACGGCTATGCGGCGGCCATGCGGCCGATTGCAGCACTGGTGCAATTCGGGGCATTGAGAAACATCAATTCCGGTCGGCACTCCGCTTGTTAAATTGCAGATTCGCCCAATGGAAGGAACCCGTATGGAACACCGTTCGCTCAACACCATCATGCCGATTCAGGCATATCTGCTGCAGGCAACTATCGACTACTGGACCGCCATCGCCTTTCCCGCGATTTATCTTGCGAAGTATCTGTAACGCTGTATAAGGTCGCCTTCTCTGCGTTTCCGGCAGAGATGTATCCCATCGATTCGCGGTCTTTGTTTTATTGCTCTACCGCCCTGCATCCGGATTCGGTTCGCCGGGTCGCACCTTCCGCACCCTCCCCTGTACCGTCGCGCATGCATTGCACAATTCTTGATGTAAAACAGCTTTACGCAAGGTATTCAACTGCTTCGGGGAACATTTAACGAGCGTCAAATTGCCGCTCGGCGAAGAATGATTCAATTTAGACAAGATTGCAGCACGGCCGATATTTTCCGTTCGGATTCGCTGCACTCGTCATTGAACGTTTACATCTTCGCCGAGGGAAAAATGAGAGATTCACTCTTGAAAGTACTCGTCACTGCGATCGCCGGCAGCGCGTTCCTGGCGGCTTGCGGTGGCGGCTCTTCTTCCGCCGATTCAGGAGGCACTGTTAGTGCCGGCAACAATATCGGCAGCGCTGGCGATACCCAGAATCCGTCTCCCGTGGCATTGCCGACGACGGTGATTTCAAGCGTCTTCGATGGTCACATCGATACCAACCAGCCGATCACCGCCTTCCTGCAGAATGACGGCTCCTATTTCATCGTTTATTCCGATGCTGCCGCACCGCAGAACGCTGCCGGCGCGATCATGGGTTCCGGCACGCTGAGCGGCGGCAGCCTTTCGTCATCCGATGGACTGGATGTCGCGCTGGCCGGCAGCGGCGCGCAGACGGCGGCAAACGTCACCCTCTCGGCCAGCTATACGCCGAAGATGTCGCTCAACGGCACCGTGGGCTATACGACAGGCGGTCAGACAAAAACCTTTACCAGCAATTACAACAATGCCTATGAAAACCTGCCGAGCCTGTCCGCTCTCGCCGGCGTTTATACCGGCACGATCACGACCAGGGACCAGGTCGAGGCAAACATCGAGCTGACCGTGACGGCGAACGGCAAACTGAGCGGCGCCCTTCCCTGCGGCTGCTCGATCACCGCCCAACTGGTCCCGCGCAGCGACGGCACCGCCTATGATGCGACCTTGGCTTTCACCGGCGGCAACCATCCTTTCTCCGGCAAATCGTTTGCCGGGAATGTCTATCTCGACACGACGACGCATCGTCTTTATATCGTCGGCAAACTGAACGACAGCAGCGACCGCGCCATCTTTGTCGGAACCAGAACCGGTTCCTGACCCGATTCCCGGTGCTTCAGCGCTCCGTCCGGTCGACGACGGAGCGCTTTTTCGTCATGCAGCCAGCATATTGATAATGCCCTTCACGCTCGCAAATCCCATATTTATGGGTAGCGTCCTGCCACGCCACGCGCTCTAATTGCGCCGGGAGAATTATTTTTAATGTAATTGGCTACGCGGGGCTTCAAATGGCGTTTGTTTCATGTCGCGAGTGCGGCAGTCGGGTATCGAATCTCGCGGAGCTATGCCCGGACTGCGGTTATCCCAACAGCCCCGTCACCGCCTCTGAAAACCCTGGATTGCCTGACGCGACGACGGGCGAATTCACGTCACTGCGGGAGTACCGCTGGATACAGCTTCTCGGCGCATCGGTAATCATCGCGGGTATCGCGGCCGCCGTTGCCGATTCGCTGCTCGCCTCGGTGCTGGCGATCGGCATCGGACTCGTCACCTTTGCTGTCGGTTTCCTGGGCGCCTGGCGGCATGGCAGCAATAACGACAGATAGTTTCCACCGTAGCGCCTGCTGCTTTCCTGCCTCTTCCGTGCCAGCCTCCTCCACGGTATTTCTCCACTTCTACTGGCAGAAACAATGCCGCAGGCCGCATCGCGGCCCGGTGCGGAATATCCATGACGTCCATCAATAATCAACATGTGCCGGCTGCTACCATCTCATCAATGATACAGAGGCAGACATGGCTATTGAAACCATCGGGCACTACCAGCTTCATTTGATTGCGTATGAAGTGGGGGAAACCGGCCTGTGGGATCCGTTCGTGACGATTTTCAGGTTTGACGAGAATGCGGGCGATTTCAAATGCGTGCTCGAAAAACACCGTGCATCCGAACAGCCGTTGTCAAGCCATGACGCGGCGATCGATGCCGCGCGCCAGGTCGGCACTGCATTGGTCGAGAGCGGGAAAGTATAGCGATTGCGAAACAATCCGAAACGATTGCCCGGTTTTGTTCGAATCTGTTGATGAACGGCAGTAACGCATTTTTTCCTTGGTTTAAAATGCATATCGAATACGCCTTTGCACCAGGAGACGGGTGCATGAAAATCCCGAACGGAAACTGGCGTTCGAACGACGCTTTTCATGACGAACAATAACGATTAGGCCTTTCGGATATCCGCTGATGGCGCACCTGCATACCCACTACGACAACCTGAAAGTCGCGCGCAATGCGCCGCCGGAAGTGATTCGCGCGGCCTACAAGACCTTGTCGCAGAAATATCATCCTGACCGGAACCCGGGCAGTCCGGAGGCCATACGCGTCATCCAGATCATCAATTCCGCGTACGAGGTGTTGTCCGACCCGGTCAAGCGCCAGGAGCATGACGAATGGATTGCACGGACCGAGTCTTCAGCACGGGAAAATGCAAGCGAGCCGGGCTCCTCGACGACGGGTGAGCCGGCGATGCGAAAGCCATCGCGCCATCATGCACGCCGCAAAAGCGCCTTCAGCATCAGGAGATTGCGCCACAGCGCAGCGTCCGGGACGGCCAGGCTGATGCAGAAGGCGCGGATTGCGCTGGACCGTTTTTCGCGCCGCATATTCAGCAAGAGCTGATGCGGTCGCGCAATCGCGCCACCCTTCTTGTTGCCGTCATGCGCTGCCGTAGCGCAGCCGATACCACAGCAGCCCGATCCATTCGTGCAGCGCATACTGACTGCGGCGCAGCCCTTCCCCACCCGGCAGAAAATCCAGTGCGGTCAGGCGTTCGCGGCTGAAGAAAATCGTCGGTGCCGGCACCACGTCGAAGCCCATGGTTTCAAAAATCGCCCGCGCGCGCGGCATGTGGATCGCATCGGTAACCAGCAGTATCCGGTTTATGCCTGCCGACTTCAGCAGCGCTGCCGAGAAGCGTGCGTTTTCCGCCGTATTGTTGGAACGCCTTTCCACCCATCGAACCGGCACCGTGAAATCCTCGCGCAGCACGCGTGCCATGCTGTCCGCTTCCGGCTCGCTGGCACCGTCCGGCGTACCGCCGGTGGTCAGCAATGGCAGCCCTGTTTCACGCTGCAGCCGTGCCGCATAACGCAGCCGGGCGAGCGTCAGCAGGGCAGGAATATCCTGTCCGCGATATTCGGGTGCATCGCTGATGCGTCCTCCGCTGAGCACGACGATCGCTTGGGCACCGGTATCGCGCGCCGACGCAAGCGCCGTACTGCGGCCTTCAAGCGGCCCGACCAGCAGCCGTGCGCCGGCCGATGTACTCAATACGATCAGCAAGGCCAACGCGCTGCCGCCAAGCGCAAGGCCGAACCGGGGATGATGCCGACGCAGCAGCAAGCCAAGCGCACACACAAGGACCAGGTTCAAGGGCGGCAGCAGCAAAGCACTGACTGCATTGGTCGCGATTACGCTCGCGCTCATAAGACTTCTCCAGACGAATGGCAATGATTGCCGGTCATCGGGCCGGCAGGTGGAAAGGCAGGTACGCGGCCGTGCGCGGGAACTAATGGCTAGAGCAGATTTGGCCTGACCAGCTCGCCGATGCCGGCCGCCTTGCCCCCGGCACGGCGTTGCGGCTTCTTGTCATGGCCCCGCCATGCCGCGTCGCCGCGCCTTGTGCCAAGGGCAATCCACCTCGGCCTCGACTGAGCCAGTCAGGCCAAATCTGCTCTAGCGCACGACTGTACGGATGCGGATTATACGGGTGGCAGGAAGAGGTGGGTGCTTGCCGTCAAGGCTGCCCACATGAACTGCGGCAGGCGTGCCGCGCATGCGCTCGAGGAAGAGACCGCACGCGAATTCGCACGGCCGGCATTCACGCCGGATCGCCGGACCTCGGTGTGCGCAAGGGAACAATCAGGCGTAGCGCCATGCGTCAGCGTTCCGACGCATCCTGGATATCCATCAGCGCGTTGATGCAATAGCCGGCGATCAATGCACCGATCAGAACGTTCAGCAACAAGACGATAGCGACATCCATGATTTATCCCCTCAGATATTTTGGCGTCTGACTCATTACAGCAGCTCGGCGAGGGGTCGGTGTTGATATCGTTCAACTACTGGCGCAAATCCGGAAAACGGCGTCAAACGGTGTTCGCATCAGGCCTCCCGGCTTCCCGTATGTTGAACGGAAGGGTTGCAATTCTGACTAAACAACGTGTACCGGATAATTTTCCGATTTGAATGCGTGGGGTCGACAGATTATTTAGAGCCTATTTCAGTAGGCCGAGTCAGTTGTGGCGGGAGTCGATTTCCGTTCAGAACAAGGCGTGGCGACGAGTCATAGCGAGCTATGGCGAGGAGCCGCAACGCAGGGTTGGGCGGAAAGCGCCCCGCCACGACGACTTGGCCTACTGAAATAGGCTCTTAGTGCAGATTCGCAAGCGACAGGAGGTACTGCCCGATGAACAGCAATAATCAGCCGCCGGCGAAACAGATGTTGCGGCGGCTTCAGCATGTATGGCGCCTCGCGATTCCGTTCTGGATTTTCCGGGACGCAGGACGCGGGACGATCGAACAGCGCATCGCGAACTATCGCTACAACCGCGCGCAGCGCAAGATCCTGCCCTTCTATGTCGGCAAATGGATAGGCATTGCGACTTGCCTGATGCAGCTGATGCGCATTCTTTCTGATTGGATGTCGGCTACACAGACGGCAAGCGCCGACCATATGTGCGCGACATTTTTCTGCATGAGCGCGGGTATCGGATTCGCGTTATCGTGCGTGGTGATCGCCGTGCTTGTCGCGAGCTATCTTTTTCTGACCTGGGTGGAACGATGACGCCGCAAGGCGTCGTTGCTCCGCTGCCGGCGCCCGGCAAGGGCGCCGGCGCAACACGCATTACTGCTTGCGTGCGATGAAGCCACCGATGACGGTGGTAGTGGAGCCGGTATTCGACAGAGAGAATGTGCCGCCGGCTTCAGGCGGGACTGAACCGCTCGTGCCTGCCACCGGGCCGAAGTAGCGAGCGCTGATGCCGCCTTTCAGCGTACCGTCGACAGCGCCGGTCAGGTAGTTCGCGGCATTGCTGCCCACCGCTCCCATCGTGGTCGTAACGGTAAATGCCACTGGCAGCGGCGTGGACGCGCTGTCGTAGCTCACCGCGTTCGCAACGGTAATCGTCACCTGGCGCGTCGTGAAGTCCACCGTCATCGTCGCATCGCCGCGGAACACGGTCGGGTCCACGTTCGACGTTGCGGAATACCAGCCTTGAACCAGACCGCTATAGGTGGCGGTGCCGGTGCTCGGCACCTGGGCCGGATCGGTGACATCGCCAAACGCCACCATGCCGCGGCGATTGGTGTTGTGCTCCATGTCGCCGCCCAAATGAGCCCATTCCACTGTCTCGACAGTATCCTGCGTAAGCCAGGAACTAAGGTTTACGTATTGATAGGCGAGATTGCTGAAATCGCGATATCCCTTCGAGCCGGGGTACGGTACATCGTCGGTGGTGCCCGCGTGGACGTCGCCGTCTTCATGCAGCCGCCTTGCCTCCGCAACGTCGGGCCGGATGCCGCCAGTGCGCCAGTCGCTGCCGGACTGGGCAAGCGTCAGGTTGCGGATGCCGTCCGTTTCGGTGGTCGGGCAGGGCCCAGCCGTACCGGCCGGACAAACCGATGGAGCGGTACGCGGGAAATAGCGATTGTTCGCATAATTCGCCTGCGTGCCGGTGCCGGTCGTGTCGCTGTAATCGAAGGTGGGGAATGCGGCTTCCGACAAAGTTCCGTCCGCCTTCATCACCGTATGGCCTTGTGTCGTATTGAATGTCTCGATGATGATCGGACGATCGGTCGTCCCGTCCCAGGACAGGCCGAGATTCTTCAGGATCACGGCCGGCGACGATATCACGCCGTTCGCGTCCTTCTTGATACGGATCTCGGCAGCGCCCTTGTCGTTCACACCTTGGGCCGCCATGAATCCGAACGCGCTGGCGGACGGCGGATCGGTCAGGTCGCTGGTCGCCTTGCCATAGGTTTCGACGCCGGAGCGCGTCAATGCAATGCCGTTATCCACCTTGATGATGTCGCCGCCGCTGCACTGATAGCCGTCGCCCTCCGGGCAGGACATGGTCATGGGCGCCGTAGTCGTGCCGCCGGTATCGCCTCCGGTAGTTCCGCCGTTTGTGCCGCCGTTTGTGCCGCCCGATGCGCCGTCGGTATTACTGCCGGTCGCACCGCTGCTGGTCGGGCTCGGCGTCGAATCCGAGCCACCTCCGCCACACGCCGACAGGAAACATGCTGCAAGCAGCATGACGCCAAGGGGCTTTAAATTGAAATCGCTCAGGCGCTTTGCGCCGCCGCGAAGCGCACGGTCTTGAGCAGAAATAATGTTGTCCGGTGCGCGCCCGGTTTTCGTCTCCAATAACTGATCCATCCCAAACCTTTCATTCGATTAAAGCGTTGTCGTCGTCCGATGCACTGATCCGCCATCCACCGGACCTCGTCGTTTCAACTTGAATTCCGACTACAGACATGTGAATGCATGAGACCGCCTGCGGCATACATGAAGACATGCAGGAGGGCACATCGCCACCGACGGAAACAGCACCATCGCGTCCTGGTTGTGATCTTCCAATGCTTCCATTTCGGACTTGTTGACAAAACTTAAGTCGCGTACCCCATTGCAAGTAATGCTTGATAAGCATCAGATTGGACGTCGATATCGCTGCGCGGATACGCATGTCGCGCGCGGTCCGGCGACGAAAAAAAACCGTGTTCGCAGACGATGCGAACACGGTTAACTTCATGGGAGATGAAGTGGAGGAGACAAACATGACTTGAAGGCTTTCGCCGACCAACAGCGTGCGCAACCAGTGCGCACGATGCCGCGTATCCGCAAGGCGGATGCCGGCGCGTGTCGACGCGAAATCCGACAAGAAGAAAAGCCCGCGAGCCTGATGCTCGCGGGCGTGTCCCGCACACTGGGAGGGGGAGCTCAATGCACGGAACACTGTCACTGTAGCCGGCCGATGCCGGACAGGACAGCGGCTTTACACAGCCTTACAGTCGATACAGATAGACATATCCTGCATCATCTTTGCTACATGCGGCGCGCCACACAAGGCACCCGCATTCGGAATGCGACTTGCACACAGAGCCTGTGGTCAACATTGTGGACAAGTATGGTTTATGCGAGGCAGGTGCATGATTCGCAAGGAAATTTTCTTGTTGATTAAAATCAAGGCAGCGCTCGCGTTGACGATGGCGCGCCAGGCTACATTTCGCCGGCAATCCGCGAACCACTGAAAGCAATGCTGATCTTATGAAGTGTCTTCGTCTTTTTCCTTTCCATCCATCGATGGAGCAGGCATGCAAACAATACTGCGTTCGTTGACAGCCGCCATTCTCTTGCTGGGTGCAGCGATGCCGCCGTTCGCATCGGCAACCGATTACCGCTATCTCTATGGCGATGCCGCGCCCTCATCGGCGGCGAATTACACCATCGTCATTCACCCGGACACGTCCTATGTGAATGTGCAGGGCGGCGACACCGTCAATTTTGTGGCCGGCGACAGGCAGTTTGCATGGACCTTCAATGTTGCGCGCACCGTGTGGGCCTTCGATCTGAACGATGTTACCCCACCGGGAATGCTTGACCATACCGTCCGTGCCTATATCTCTCCTGATCCGAAGTACATGAACGCGCCTTGACCTCGCATCAGGCCTCATATCGGGGCCTCTATTTCCATCAGGCGAAAAAAAAGCCCGCGAGCCTTGTGGCTGCGGGCAAATCCAATTCTAGGAGAGTTGGAGGAGACAGTTCCATCATAACCGCCTGCATCGGAAATGGCTGCTTTATTCTGGTGATAACAGATATGCGGATATGCGCGATGCCGATGACGGTAAAAGAATGTAAATCGATGCAGGCAAGTGTCACATTGCATCAATGCATTCACCGGGCATGATGCCGCCGATTCATCGCACATTTGCCGGGCAGGTGCGACAAGAACAGTTTACTGTGCGCCGATTGCCTGCAAGCGTTTCGTCTGCCGCTGCGTCAAACGATCGATATCGGCAATATCCGCTGCCGACAGTTGCGGCCCCGGCTTGCGTACCGCGGCCGAAGCAATCGCACCGCGCGCGGCCATGATGTGCTTGCGCACGGCAAGGCCGGCCACCGGTTGCTGTTCATAGCGCGCGAGCGGCAGGTAGGCATCGAAAATATCGTGTGCGCGTTCGATGTCGCCGGCGCGGTGCGCATTGCAGACGCCGACCATCATTTCAGGATAGGCAAAGCCGGTCATCGCGCCGTCGGCGCCGCGCGTCAGCTCTTCCGGCAGGAACAGTCCGCCGCCGTTGCCCGTGAGGATGGAAATCCGGCGGATCTCGCCGCGCTCGCTTGCCGCACGCACCGCCGACAGCTTGTTGAGGCCCGGGCAATCCTCATGCTTGAGCATCACGCAGTTCGGCGAATTCTTCAGTATGTTCAGCAGCACCGTGGTCGACATCTTGACGCCGGTCGATACCGGATGATCCTGCAGCACCCATGGCACATCGGGGCCCAGGGTTTCATTGACCATGTCGAAATAGGCGAGGATCTGCTCATCGGTGCGCACGCTCGGCGCCGGCGCGATCATCACGCCGGACGCACCCATCTCCATCACGCTCTCGGTCAGTTCGCGCATCGGTGCGAAACCCGGCGACGATGCACCGACCACTACCGGCACACGGCCGTTCACGCGCGCCAGCACCTGCTTCGCGAAGCTGCGCGATTCCTGCGCGGTGAGCTTGGTTGCTTCGCCCATGATGCCGAGGATGGTGAGCCCGGTCGCGCCGCGATCGAGATAGAAATCGACCATGCGATCGGTGCTGGCGAGATCGAGTTCGCCATTCTCGGCAAAAGGGGTGACCGCGATCAGATACACGCCGCTGACGTTGGCATCGAGCTTGTTCACATTGGCCTCCGGTTATGGGTTGATGAAGAATGCGCGTGCATTGCGCGCGTACAGTCAGGCTGACTTGCCGGCTTTGGATGCCTCGTAACGCGCCTTGTTTTCGGCATTCGGCGGATACAGTCCGGGCAACGCGGCGCCGTTTTCCACTTCCTTCATGATCCAGCTTTCCAGCCGCTCCTGCTCCACCGCCAGCGCGGTGACTTCATCGAGCAGTTTGGCCGGGATCAGCACCGCGCCGTCGTTATCGGTCACCACCACGTCGTTCGGAAATACGGCGACACCGCCACAGCCGATTGGCTCCTGCCAGTTCACGAAAGTCAGCCCCGCCACCGAAGCCGGCGCCGCAACACCGCTGCACCAGACCGGCAGGCCGGTGCCCGACACGCCGTCGATATCGCGCACCACGCCGTCGGTGACTAGGGCGGCGACGCCGCGTTTCTTCATCCGTGAACACAGGATGTCCCCGAAGATGCCTGCGTCGGTCACGCCCATCGCATCCACCACCGCGATACAGCCGGCCGGCATGGCTTCGATCGCGGCGCGCGTGGAAATCGGCGACGACCAAGACTCGGGCGTGGCCAGGTCTTCACGTGCCGGCACGAAGCGCAGCGTGAACGCGCGACCGACCTGACGCGGCTGCTTGCGGTCGATCGGAATCGTGCCGCGCATCCAGACGTTGCGCAGGCCTTTCTTCAGCAGCACCGTGGTCAGTGTGGCGGTGGAGATGCCGGACAGCGTGCGAACGATGTCCGGGTCGAGAGGAAGAGATTCGATGGTCATTGCGTTTCCTTGATGATGGATGAAGCAGCCCTTTGCGTGCCGGCTACACGCTGGCGATCAGGCCGCCGTCGATGCGGATCACCGAGCCGGTCACATACGCTGCCTGCTGGCCGGCGAGGAAGGTGACGACCGCGCCGTATTCGTCCGGGCGGCCATAGCGGCCGACCGGAATCGAGGCGGTACTCTCCGCCGCCACTGCCTGAACGTCGCGCCCTTCGCGCTTGGCCTTTTGCTCGTCGAGAAAGGCAATGCGCGGCGTCGCGATGCGTCCTGGCAGCACGATGTTGGCGGTGATGCCATCGCCGCCGACTTCGCGCGCCAGCGTCTTCGACCAGCCGACCAGCGACATGCGCAGCGCGTTGGAAATACCGAGGTTGGGGATCGGCGACACCACGCCGGACGAGGTGCTGGTGATGATGCGCCCCCACTTCTTCGCGCGCATGCCGGGCAAGGCGCGATCGGTAATCGCGATCACCGACAGCACCATCGCCTGGAAATGCTTGCTCCACAATTCCGGCGCCTGCCCGGCTGCGGTGGTCGGCGGCGGTCCACCAGTGTTGTTGACGAGAATATCGACGCCGCCGAAGCGGCTTTCAATCGCCTTGAAATGGCCGTCGATGCTCGCCAGGTCAGCCAGATCCCAGGTCAGCGGCGTCACCGCCGCGCCGCTGCTCTCCAGTTCCTTCGCCTTCGACGCGAGCGCATCCGCGTTCACGTCGGCCAGCACGAGGTTTGCGCCTTCGGCCGCCAGCCCCTGCGCGATCGCGCCGCCCAGCCCGCCGGCGGCGCCGAATACCAGTGCGGTCTTGCCGCGTAATCCAAGATCCATGATGTCGACTCCTTGTTGTTTTGCGATGTAGGTCACGCCTGCCGCTGCCTGTCCGATAGCGGGTCCCGGGCCATGGTTCCCGCGCGGACGCAGCCAGATCGAAATTGATTATATTCAGCTAAAGATTTAATATGAAACGAATATTTTCCACGCTTAGCCTCAAAATTTTTGATAATGATCCGCAACCTTCGCACCTTCCTGAGCGCCGCCGAACTGTCTTCCTTTTCCGCCGCCGGCGCCCGCCTCGGCCTGACCCAGTCGGCGGTCAGCACGCAGATACGGCGACTGGAAGAAGAGTTCGGCTGCCTGCTGTTCGAGCGCACCGGCAAGTCGGTGGCGCTCAGCGACGAAGGCCGCAAGCTGCTGCCGGAAGCGATGCGCATCGTCGACCTGTATCAGGGCATGAAGCAGCGCGGAAAGGTCGAGCACGCGGCGCCGATCGACCTCGGCGCGATCACCACCGTGCAATCGACGCTGCTGCCGAAAGTGCTGCATGCATTCCGCAACGCCTATCCATCGATTCACGTCAACATCGTTCCCGGCATGTCGATCCAGTTGCTGGCGCAGGTCGACGCGCGCGAGCTCGACGTCGCCGTGATCATCAAGCCGCGGCTGGGCATTCCGCCCGAGCTGAAATGGATCACGCTGATGCGCGAGCGCTATGTCGGCATCGCGCCCGCCGGCGCGCCGAACGAACTGAAGGCATTGCTGGCCGCCCTGCCCTTCATCCGCTACAACCGCGGCTCGCACGGCGGCCAGCTGGTCGACCGTTTCCTGAAACGGCACGGCCTGTGGGTGAGAGACGGCATGGAACTCGACGAGCCGGCGGTGATTCTGAAGATGGTCAGCGAGGGCCTGGGCTGCGCGATCATTCCGGGGCAGCTGGTGCCGCTGGACAGCACGCCGGGCGTGCAGGTATTGCCGTTGCCGGGCAAGCCGCTGCTCAGGGAAATCGGAATACTGGTTAGGCAATCGGCATTGAAACAGCCGGCGATCGCGGCGCTGATCGGGGATTTCGAACAAGAAGTCGCGGCACGCTATCCGGGCGGGGCGATTGCATGAAGGCTCGGATAGCGTTGGCTGCAGGATATCTTGTCCACGAAAGACACGAAAAGCACGAAAGATGCAAGCAGGGACGTGTTCGTGCTTTTCGTGGACAGAAATTCAGCTCTGCGTTATTCGCCCGATTCACCGTCATGGTTCTACGCGAAATCGGAAGCATGCAGCACGCGGCCGACGTCACGGACGAAGTCATCGCCGCCGCGCGGAACAGACCTCCGGCATTGAACAGATCAATCGGATCATCGAACCAACCAGGCGATTGCGCAAATCGAGTCACGCGACAGAATGCAGCCTTGCGTCAGCGAAGAGCGGGAAACGTGCTGCGCTAACGGCGTGGTCGCCGCTTTCTCCCGTACCCGCCTGCTGCCTGGCGACTTTGCCGCCCTCACTGCAGAAACTTGCAACCCTTCCAGGTGCCGCTTTCAATCAGCTCCTGCAACGCCGTATGGCACAGCGCGATCACCATAGTGGTCGCGGGCGACACCGGCAGCGTGTTGCTGGTGCACAGATACACATCGCGCCCGAAGCCGCCGTCGATCGCATGTATCTGCACCTGCCCGTTACCGATCTCTTCATGCGCCGACGAGTAAGGCAGGATGGTCGCGGCCAGCCCGGCGCGCACCGCCGGGATCAGGATCGCCGAAGTGCTGGCTTCGCCGAACAGGTTGACTGCCAGGTTCCGCTTCAAGAACGCATGCTCCAGCCGCGAACGCAGCGTGTTGGGCAGGCTGGGCAGGATCAGCGGCAGCGCGGCGATTTTTTTCAGCGACACCTTGCCGCTGGCCGCGATCGTGCCAGGACACGTCATCAGGTACAGCTCTTCGCGGAACAGCGGCAGGAAATCCATGTTCTTCGGCTTTTGCGGATCGGGTACCAGCGAAAAATCGACACGTCCGTGCGCTACCAGCGAAGTCAGGTCGGCGCTCGGTACATCGACGATTTCCAGCACGATCGACGGATGCCGCTCCTTGACCAGCCGCATCAGCCGTAGCGCCAGCAGCTTGGCGGTGCTGGACGGCATGCCGACCGAAACGTTGCCGGTCACTTCGCCATCTTTTTTCGACAGCAGGATGCGGGTATTGTCGACCTGGCGCAGGATGGTCTTGGCGTGCCGGTACAGCAGGTCGCCCTGTGGCGTGGCCTGGATGCCGCGCGAGCTACGGCTCAACAGCTTCACGCCCAGCGCCTCCTCCAGCAGCGTGATCTGCTGGCTCAGCGCCGGCTGCGCAATATGCAGCCCCTCCGCGGCGCGCGTCATGTTTTGCGCCTCCACGATTTTCACGAAATAAGTCAGCTGCTTCAGGTTCACGCTTTTCTCCTGGCGCCAGTGGCGGTGCCGCGAGCCATAAGATTATCTTATTTGGCAGTCAGTAAACAGTATTTCATTCCGCCACCATGTCTGCCTAGAATTCCCCCAACGCCATACAAGAACCAACATAGGAGACAGGCTGACATGCAGTTGCCACTTTCGGGCGTCAAGGTACTCGACCTCACGCGTGCCCTGTCCGGGCCATTCTGTTCGATGATCCTGGCCGACCTTGGGGCCGAGGTGATCAAGGTCGAACCCACTCCCAACGGCGACATGATTCGTCAGTGGGGTCCGTTCGATCGGGACATAAGCGTTTATTATCTCAGCGCCAACCGCAACAAGAAGGGCATCGGCGTCGATTTCCGCAACCCGGAAGGGCTGGCGCTGATCAGGCAGCTGGCGCTGAAGTCCGACATCGTGGTCGAGAACTTCAAGGTCGGCACCATGGATGCGATGGGCCTCGGCTACGAAGGGCTGGCGGCGGCGCGGCCGGAACTGATTTATGCGTCGATCTCGGGCTTCGGCAGCAGCGGTCCGGCGCGCGAGTGGGCCGGTTTCGACCAGATCGCGCAAGGCTATTCCGGCTTCATGAGCCTGACCGGCACGGCGGAGTTCGGCCCGACGCGGGTCGGCACCGCGATCGGCGACCTGACCGCTGGCATGTGGGTGGCGATGGGTGTGCTGGCCGCCTGCATCGAGCGCCAGAACAGCGGCCGCGGCCAGCGGGTGGAAACCTCGCTGCTGGCCAGCCTGATCGGCCTGCTCAGCGTGCAGGGCCAGCGCTACCTGAGCGTCGGCGAAATCCCTCAGCCCTGCGGTAACGTGCATCCGGTAATCGCGCCGTACGGCACTTTCGACACCGCCGACGGTCCACTCAACCTGGCACCGGCGACTCAGGACATGTGGCTGCGGCTGTGCGACGTGCTGGAACTGCCGGCGCTGCCGCGCGATCCGCGCTTCCTGACCAATGCCGAACGCATGCAGAACCGGCTGGTACTGAAGGAATTGCTGGAAGCCAGCCTGCGCCGCAAGACGCGCATGGTATGGACGCCGCTGATGATCGCCGCCGGCATTCCCGCCGGCCCGATCAATACGCTGGAAGACGTGTTCGCCGACGAACAGGTCCAGGCTTGCGGACTGGTCGAGACGGTCGAGCATCCATTGCTCGGCGCGCTGCGGCAAGTGGCGTTACCGATCAAAATGGCGGGCACCGAGCACGGTTCGGTGCGCAGCGCGCCGCCGCTGTTCGGGCAGCATACGCGGGAAGTACTGGAAGGTTACGGCATGACGCCGGAAGCGATCGAGCAGTTGTTGGAGAACAAAGTAGTGTTCCAGAGCAGTTGAAAGCAGTTGAGTACGGCCGGTGCCCGCGCGACGCCGGCAATATAACTAAACATGAATGGAGACCGCATGAAACTGAAACACCTGATCCTGCTGACAGCCAGCATCCTGACCCTCGGCACGGTGCACGCCGAGACCCTGAAGCTGTCGCACCAATGGCCGCAGGGCGACGGCCGCGACAAGGGCGCGCGCCATTTCGTCGAGGAAGTGGTGAAGCACGACCCGTCCTTCAAGTTCCGCATCTATCCCGGTGCCTCGCTGATCAGCAACCCGCTGAAACAGATCGATGCGCTGGCCGGCGGCTCGGTCGACCTGTCGATCTTCCCGCTGATCTACGCGGTCGGCAAGGCGCCGGAATTCTCGATCACGATCCTGCCGGGCGCAATCAACAGCGTGCAGGACGCGATGCGCTTCAAGGGTACCGATTATGAAAAGCGGCTGCAGGCGGTGGCGGAAAAGCAGGGCTTCCACATCCTGACGTGGTGGTGGACCGAAGGCGGCATTGCCGACCGCGTGCGCCCGATCACCACGCCGGATTCCGTCAAGGGACTGAAATTCCGAGGCGCCGACCGCACCATCGACACCATGCTGAAGCAGGCCGGCGCCTCGGTGTTCGCGATGCCGTCGACCGAGCTGTACAACGCGGTGCAGACCGGCGTGCTGGACGGCTTGATGACGTCGTATGAAACCTTCATGAGCATGCGCCTGTACGAGCAGGTGAAATACGCGACGCTGGGTGGCGACTACACGATCTTCGTGGTGTTCCAGCCGCTGGTGATGTCGACCAAGGCATGGAACGCGCTGACGCCGGCGCAAAAGAAGATCTTCGAGGCGGCCGCCGATGCGACGCAGGCTGACTTCAACGCCGAGCAGGACAAGATCAAGCGCGAGGTGGTCGCCAAGTTCAAGGCCGCCAAGGTCGACGTGCACCAGATGACCAAGTCCGAATACCAGCAATGGCTGGAGTTGGCGAAGAAGACGGCATGGCCCGACTATGCCAGTATCAGCCCGGAAGCCAAGGGCTTGCTGGAAGCGGTCGAGAAACTCAACAAGTAAGTCAACAAGTAAGCGCAGCACAGTTGCAGATGCGCGCACAAGCGCGCCGGGCGGACCGCGTGGTCCGCCCGCATAATAAATACGGAGACGACATATGCATCATTTCGATCGCTGCGTGGGCCGCGCCGGCATCGCCATGGCCGTCGTGGCGGCGCTACTGCTGCTGGCGGCGACCCTGATCATCACCTGGATGGTGTTCAAGCGCAGCATCGGCCTGCAGAACTCGTGGGAACTGGAGCTGTCGATCGAACTGATGATCGGCGCGATTTTCCTGGCATCGCCCTATACGCTGGCAACCGGCGGCCACGTCAAGATGGATCTGCTGGACGCCATCCTGCCGGACCGTTTCAAGCACAAGCTGGCCTTCCTTGCCAAACTGGCCGGCTGCCTGATCTGCCTCTACCTCGGCTGGGAAGGGCTGCGCATGGCGCAGCACGCGTTCGTCACCGGCGAGCGGGCGCTCGGCATCTGGCAGCCGCTGGCCTGGCCCAAGTACGCCACCATCCCGCTCGGCATGTTCATGAGCGCCGCGCAATACGTCAGCCAGCTGCATCGGGATTGGTGCCTTCGTCGTGCTCCGCGCACGCAAAAGACGGAGGTGGCGGCATGAGCGAACTTGAAATCGGCGCATTGCTCTTCGTAGTCACCTTCGCCGTGCTGTTTTCCGGCATCCCGATCGCGTTCGGGCTGATCCTGGTATCGATCGGCTTCCTGTACTGCTTCGGCGACGCCGGCGGCCTGTCGGCGATTCCGAATACCTTCGTCGGCGAATTGTCGAACTTCGCGCTGTTGACGATTCCGCTGTTCGTGCTGCTCGGCTGCACCATCGGCGCCTCGCGCGCCGGGCGCGACCTGTACGATTCGCTGCACCGCTGGATGTGCAGGATACCGGGCGGGCTGGTGATCGCCAACATCCTCGGCTGCGGCCTGTTCGCGGCGATGTGCGGTTCCAGCCCGGCCACCGCCGCCGCCATCGGCCGCGTCGGCATTCCGGAAATGATCCGGCGCCACGTGCCGGCGCGGCTGGCGACCGGTTCGATCGCCGCCGGCGGCACGCTGGGCATCCTGATCCCGCCGTCGCTGACCTTCATCGTCTACGGCATCGTCACCCACACCTCGATCGCACGGCTGTTCCTGGCCGGCGTCGTGCCCGGCATCATGCTGGTGACCATCTTTGCCGCCTACGCATGGCTGGCCAGCTACCGGCAATTGCGGCGCGATCCGGTGCGCGCAGCCGAGAACTACACGTTGTCGGAAAAGATGGCCGGCCTGATCCGCATCCTGCCGTTCCTGGCGATCATCATCTCGGTGACGGTGGTGATGTACGGCGGCTTCGCCACGCCGTCCGAGGTGGCGGCGATCGCCGCCTTTCTGGCGCTGGTGATGGTGGTCATCGTGTACCGCACCTGGCGCCTGGGCGAACTGTGGACCATCATGCGCGAGGCGGTGCGCGAATCGTGCATGATCCTGATGATCGTCGCCGGCGCCGCCGTGTATGCCTACATGATGTCCTACCTGTACATCACGCAGAGCCTGGCGGAATGGATGTTCGGCTGGAACCTCGGCAACTGGCAGTTGATCCTGATCCTGAATGTGTTCCTGCTGATCGCCGGCTTCTTCCTGCCGGCGGTGTCGATCATCCTGATGAGCATGCCGGTGATCCTGCCGGTACTGGTGCATAGCCACATCGACCTGGTCTGGTTCGCGGTGATGCTGACCATCAACCTGGAAATCGGCCTGATCCACCCGCCGCTCGGCCTGAACCTGTTCGTGATCCGCGGCGTCGCGCCCGAGGTGCCGCTGCGCGACATCATGTGGGGCGCCCTGCCCTTCGTCTGCATCATGCTCGGCTTCATCGTGCTGCTTGCACTCTTTCCCGGCATCGCCACCTGGCTGCCAGACACCCTGATGGGTCCGGCCTGACGCCGCCGAACCAAAAACGAGGAAACCATTATGTCCGACTTGATTCCCGACCAGCCGCCCGGCCTCGCCGTGGACGGCGCGGTAGCGACACTGACGCTGCGCCGCCCGAGCCAGCACAACCGCATCGCGCCAGAAGATTCCGATATCATCCGCGGCTACTTGCGGCAGCTGGAAGCGACCCCCGACGTGCGGCTGCTGGTGATCACAGGCAGCGGCGACAAGACATTCAGCTCCGGCTACACGCTGGGTGCGATCCGCAACCAGCTCGACAGCCGCTTCGAAGACATGCTGGACCACGTCGAGCGCTTTCCGCTGCCCACCGTCTGCGCGCTGAACGGCAGCGTCTACGGCGGCGCCACCGATCTCGCAATGTGCTGCGATTTCCGCATCGGCGTGCGCGGCAGCCGCTTCCTGATGCCGGCCGCGCGCATCGGGCTACATTACTATCCCGGCGGCATCCGGCGCTACGTCACGCTGCTGGGCCTGGCGGCCGCCAAGAAACTGTTCCTGGCGGCGCAAGCCATCGATGACGAGGAAATGCTGCGCGTCGGCTTCCTGCACGAGCTGGTCGCGCGCGACCGGCTCGATACGACCGTGCGCGCTTACATCGACAGCATCCTGGCATGCGAGCGCAAGGTGCTCGCCACCATGAAAACCGACCTGATGGCGCAAGCCGCCGGCGTGGCGAACGAAACGGCGCTGCGCGGCCATTACGACCAGTCGCTGAAATCGCCGGAACTAGCGGCGCGGCTGGAAGCGCTGGACAAGCGCGCGCGCTGAACCTGCGATCCTGAGGGAATCAGTAGCAGAAAAGCCGAAAATCAACGAAGACACGCAGCACGACCTCGAACAACAGGCGGCAACACAATGCGTTCGCGGAAGTTGCGGACCAACACGAAAACCCGCATAGCAGGCCGGACAATGCACGCAAGCATCGCTACGATGATGTGTGATGGAGGTTTTCGTATAGCGTGTTTTTCCTGGCGATGTTCGAGCCGGAAACTTGTGCCGCTCTTCTATCGCGCTGCTCCCATGTGGCTCCTGGCCCACAAGACACGAAACGCCATGCTGGCATTCCGGCTAATGTTCTCACCCGGCCGATTTTCGACATTTTTGTTTCTTTCGTACTTTTCGTGGACTGCGGGGTGGCTTCATGCAATTGCCCCGGCTATCCGGGATGAAGGTTCCCCCTGCGCGTCATTCGTGTTCCAATAGGCGCTTCACGAATTTTTTTGAGCACCCGATGACAGACAAGCAATTTGCAGGCGATGACGACGATTCGATGTGGGTCGTTTATGAGGCACCGGCCGATTTTCCGGACCAGTATGTGGCGCGCAGGCTGCATTTGAACCGGCTTACCGGCGACTATGTGGTTGGCAATACACTGATCGAAGTCAGAAGCAAATTACCGCCCGGCCTGTTTCGCATCGAGCGCAGCGAGCGCGACGATCCGCAGATCAGGGAAACCTGGATTTGAATTCCGGGCATCGCGGTAAAACAGCACCTTGCTCCGAACGCTTCAACATCCCGATGCCGACCTCCTTGACGACGTCGTAGTACAACGCCTGGCACGCTGGCAAACAGTGGGCGCGGCAGGCGCCTTTGAACGGGAATGCTAATCGAGCACCGCTTCGATGCGATTGCGCCCGTTTTCCTTGGCCTGGTAAAGCGCCTTGTCGCTACGCGACAAGGCGGCGTCCGGGCTTGCATCCGTGGTATTCATCATCGCGATGCCGATGCTCACCGTCAGTGAAATTGCCTGATTGCCTTTGATCAGCGGCGTGTCGGCCAGCTTTTTCTGCACGCGCGCGGCAAAGATATGTGCGTCGTCGACGCCTGAGCCCGGCAGAACCACGGCGAATTCCTCGCCGCCGACGCGGCCCGCGGTATCGACGGCGCGCAATTCGTTGTGCAGGATGTCCGCGAAATGCCGCAGCACCAGGTCGCCGGTCGCATGGCCGTAACTGTCGTTGATGGTCTTGAAGTGATCGAGATCGCACATCAATACCGCCGCGCCGGTGCGACCGAAGCGCCGGGTCCGTGCCAGTTCATCGCTCATGCGTCCCATGAAGAAGCGCCGGTTGGGCAGCTGCGTCAGGAAATCGATGGTGGCGAATTCTTGCAGCTCCAGTTCGATGCGCTTGCGTTCGGTAATGTCGGTGATGAAGCCGTGCCACAGCGTGCCGCCGTCGGGCAGCCGATGCGGCCGCGCATCCGCCTGGCGCCAGCGCAGGCCCTGCCGCGGCAGCACGACGCGATACTCGATATGCCACGGAATCAGCTCGGCGGCCGAAGCGCGCAGCGAAGTCACGTAATTCGGGAAATCGTCGGGATGAATCAGGCGCTGTACCAGCTCGACGCTGTCCGCGACCTGTTGCGGCGTCAGCTCGTAGATCTCGCGGATGCCCTCGCTCGCATACGGGAAAAACGCATCGCCGTTCGGCATCAGCCGGTACTGATAGACCAGGCCGGGAACCTGGTTCGTCAGGTTGGTGATCAGGTCGACGCTTTGCTGCAGCCGTTCGGACAGCGCCCGCAGCGCGGTGATGTCGGTGGTGGTGCCTATCATGCGCACTGCCTTGCCGTTCGCGTCGCGGCTGACCACCTTGCCGCGGCTCGATACCCATTTATAGCTGCCGTCCTTGCAGCGCAGCCTGTGCTCGACCTCGTAGCTGTCCGTCTTCTGTTCGAAATGCGCCTGCATGGTCGCCTGCACATAAGCCAGATCATCCGGATGAACGCGCTGGTAGCTGTCTTCGATGCGGTTGCTGATTTCCGGGCCGGTGTAGCCAAGAATCGCCTTCCAGCCTTCGGAATATTCGATCGTCCCGTCGGGAATATTGCGGTCCCAGACGCCGGTGCCGCTGCCTTCGATCGCCAGCGCCATGGTGGTCTTGCCGCGCTCCGCCGCTGCGATCCTTGCCTCGGCGGCATCGCGCTCGATCGCGATGCCTGCCAGCAGCGAAGCATCGGCAATCGTCTGCCGGTCGTGGTTGCTCAAGCCCTCCGGCCTTTCCGATAACACACAGAAAACGCCGAACAGGCGAGCACCGGCGGAACAGACCGGAAACACGGCACATGCATGGCGATCGTGTTGCCGGGCCACGGCACAAAAGTCACGCCAGAACCGGCTCGCCTCGATATCGGCCGAAGTGATTTCAGCAGCGGGCTCGGCTCCTGCCACGCGCGAACGAAAGCCGGGATCAAGCGCAATACGTTCGATGGCGTGAACGTGGTCGGGATGCAGTGCGGGCGCCGTGGCCCGATGGAGATGTGCGCCGGCATCGTCGAGCAGGAAAATGGCGCCGCTTATTCCACTTTTTTTTATCCCGCTTTTTCCGCTTTTCCCGGAAAGTTTGTCATCGATGCCACCCACGATGCAGGCCAGCGTCTGATCGAGCGGCGCACCTCGTGCGATATTGGCTAAGGTCAAATGATTTGCTGTCGGCAGACGTCGAGTCAAGGGCGTATCCGCGAAGTTGCAAAAGCTGACAGAACCCGAAAATCACGCTAACTCCGGGCCGCAGTGCCTGATTCTCTCACTATTGCGCCCGATCGTCTTGTCGCCGCGCGGATGTCGGCGCACCAGGCATTGCCTGATCCTGCGCTACGCCTCCCGGGTCAGCACCGCGACTGGCAGCAGCGACAGCAAATCGGCCAGTTGCAAACGATCCATCGTCGCTTCCGTCTGCCGACCCGTGATCGCGTCGGTCCAGCGCGTACCTGCATTGGCGGGCAGTACGACGCGGGTTTCCTTCCATGTGTCGGGCGCAATGCCGGGGCCCGATTGCGGCGACAGAAGCGCGTCCGCGAGGCGGCTCGCGAGCACCAGTACCGCATGCCCTTCGTAACGGCGCAGGAACGCGAGCGCATGCGCGGCCAGCGGTCCTTCGAGCTGCAGCGGCAGATAGTGGCCGCGCGAGAATGCCTGCGGCATGCGGATGCGCAGCACCAGCAAGTTGCGGATCACCTGCTGCTTCAGGCGGCCGCTTTGCCAGCCGTCCCTGTCGGTCACGAACGGCGACGCATCCTGCAATGCGCGCTCGCGCAACGCGTAATCGACCGGGCGGCGGTTATCGGGATCGACCAGGCTGAAGTCCCAGAAATCGGCGCCCTGGTACAGATCGGGCACGCCGGGCACGGTCATCCGCAGCACGGTCTGGCTCAGGCTGTTGGCGACGCCGGGCGGCGTCAGTCTCGCGACCCAGCCGGCCAGCTGCGGCAGAAACGGGTTGTCGCCTTTCACTTCCAGCACGCCGTACAGAAAGCGCCGGCACGCTTCTTCGTAGGCCACGTTCGGCAGCACCCAATCGCTCACCTGCTTGGCTTCGCGCAGCGCCTTGGTCTGCCAGCGTTCGAGGCGATCGGCGAACTCGCGCACGCCGGCAGCATCATCGGCCGACAGGCCGATCGGCCACGCGCCGACCAGCATCTGGTACAGCATCAGCTCGTCCGCCGGATGCGGCGCAATATCGACATCGACATCGGCGGCGGCCATGCCGCTTTCCGGAGGCACCGCGTTGCGCAGCGGCGCGTTCAACGCCATCCATTCGCGCACCGCCTGCGCCCATTCCCTTGGCAACTGGCTCAGCGCCGCGATGCGCATGCGCAAGTCTTCGCCGCGTTTGTGGTCATGCGTGGCAGTGGCGAGCAGCGCGTGCGGAAAGCTGTGCACGCGGCCGGCGCAGGCAGCGTGGAAAGCTTGCACCGACAGCGCGAAACACGCAGGATCGGAACCGACTTCATTGCGCGACAGCAGCCGGCCATAGCGATAGAACGCGGTGTCCTCGACCGACTTGGCGGCCAGCGGCGGCGTCAGTTGCTGGAAGCGGTTCAATGCGCGCTGGTGCAACGCGCGCACGCGCGGGCTGGCGGCGTCGACCGGCGCATCGCCGCCGAGCCAGCGGGCCAGCACGTCGAGCAGCGGCACTTCGGTGCGGTCGATGCTGTGGCGCGCGCCTTCCAGCGCGCGTTCGATCACCTGCTGGTCGAGCTCGTCGCGGCCGTTGGCGTCGGCATAGGTGCGGTACACCGGGAAGTGCACCAGCAATTCGGTGAACACGCGGCGGATCGCGCCGAGCGAAAAGTCGCGCGTGCGCAGGTCGGTGCGCGCCACCGCGTGCAGCGCGCGCGCGGCGGCTTCGAATTCGCCGGACAGATTGCTCGCCAAAAGCTGGCGCCGCGCGCGCCTTACCTCGGCATGAAAATTGTCGTCGCTGCCGGTCAGCTCCTGCCACAGCACGGTCAGCGGTTCTTCGCCGGCCGGATCATGCAGCAGCGCGCTCACCTGGTCCATGAAGTCGTAGCCGCTGGTGCCGTCGATCTCCCAATCCATCCGCAGCGGCTCGTCCGGCGCGAGGATTTTTTCGACCACGATATAGGCCGGCGCCGGCGGCAGCTCCAGCGGCCGTTGCGAGGTCAGCGCCTGCAGGCGCCGGCGCAGCTTGCGGCAATACGCGCCGGGGTCCGCCAGGCCGTCGACATGGTCGATGCGCACGCCGTCGATCAGGCCTTCGGTATAGAGCCGGAAGATCAGCGCATGCGTTGCCTCGAACACGTCGTCCTGCTCGACGCGCACGCCGGCCAGGTCGGTGATCTCGAAGAAGCGCCGCCAGTTGATGCCGTCGGCGGCGCAGCGCCACCACGCGAGCCGGTAGTGCTGGCGTTCCAGCAGCGCATGCAGCGCCTCGATGCCTTCCGGGGTGGCGGCGGAGAAGTGCTGCAATGCCGCGCCGATATCGGCTGCCGCCGCATCGTTGTGCGCGAGTTCGCGCAGCAGGCCGAAGCCGATATCCGCGTTCTGCTGCGTGATGCCGGCGGCGTCGCCGCGATAGTTCTCGAATGCGGCGATCGCCGTTGCCAGCCGTTCGGAGCCGGCGGCGCGCAGCACATGCGCATAGTCGGCCGGCGCGATCGGGAAACGATGGTCGTAATAGCTGACGAACAACTTGCCGCGCCGCTCGTCGAAACGCAGCCCGATCTCGCCCGCATGCAATGCGTCGCCGTAGGGCTGGCCGAGGAACGGTGCCATCACCTTGCCTTGCAGCGTTTCGTCCGCCGGCTGCCAGTCGATATCGAACCAGCGTGCGTACGGACTTTTCAGCCCCCATTCGAGCACATGCTGCCACCATGGATTTTCCGGGCCGATGCCCATGTGGTTGGGCACGATGTCGAGGATCAAGCCCATGCCGGCCGCGCGCAGCCGCGCCACCAGCCGCCGCAGCCCTTCCTCGCCGCCGAGTTCCGGGTTGATGCGGGTCGGGTCGACGATGTCGTAGCCATGCGTCGAGCCGTGCCGCGCGGTCAGGATTGGCGATGCATAGATGTGGCTGATGCCGAGCGCCGCGTAGTAAGGCACGACGGCAGCCGCGTCGTCGAAGGTGAAATCCTTGTGCAGTTGCAGGCGCGCGGTGGTGCGGGGCGTCAGCATCAGGTCTCTCCCGCGCGCGAGCGCTTCAGGATGGCCAGCCGGCGAGCCGTGGCCGGATCGTCCAGCAGTTGGTGCACGCTTGCCGGCAGGCGCCGCCGCCAGTTCGGATGGGTGTCGACGGTGCCCGGCAGGTTCGGCTGCTCGACCAGGCCGAGCGCATCCTCGATCGGCAGCATCGCCAGCGGCGCGGGGGTGGCGCCGATGAAACGGGCGGCGGCGTCGAGCGGCGCGCAATCGGCGCGCGCCGGCGGCAGTGCGCCTTCCGCGCAGCCGGCATTGGTCATTGCATGCCACAGTGCATGACGCTCGCGTTCACGGATGTCGCGCGCCTGCTGTTCGCTCTGGCCCACTTCCAGCAGATCGAGCCGCACGCGCCAGTCGATGTCGCGCCCCTGCCACCAGCCGGCGATGGTCGGCAGGTCGTGCGTGGTGCTGGTGGCGATCGCGTGCGGCGACCATGCGCGCGGTGCCAGGAAGCGGCCGTCGTGCTGCTGAAACAGCAGCACGCGGATGCCGAGCAGCCCCGCATCCGCCAGTTGCGCATCGAAACCTTGCGGCACGGTGCCGAGGTCTTCGCCGATCACGATCGAGCGGTGGCGCCACGATTCCAGCGCGATCAGGCGCATCAGGTCCGGCATCGGATAGCGCAGATAGGCGCCCTGCTGCGGCGACGCGCCGTCCGGCACCAGCCACAGCCGGCCGAGGCCGAGCACATGGTCGATGCGCACGCCGCCGGCATACGCGAAGGTGGCGCGCAGCATTTCGATGTATGCATGAAAGCCCTGCGCCCGCATCGCATGCGGCGAGAATGCGCCGAGTCCCCAGGCCTGGCCGCGCGTGTTCAGCACATCGGGCGGCGCACCGACCGACAGGCCGTTGATGATTTCCTGCTGCCGGCTCCACGCCTGACTGCCGGCGCTGTCGGCGCCGACCGCGAGGTCGGCGATCAGGCCGACCGGCATGCCGGCCTCGCGCGCGGCTCGCTGCGCGCCGGACAATCCGCTTGCCGCCTGCCATTGCAGGAACGCATGGAAGCCGACTTCATGCGCATGGCGCTGCGCGAATGTTTCCACTTCGGTGCCGCGCGGATCGCGCAACGCATCCGGCCAGCGGCGCCAGTCGCCGCTTTCGCCGTTCGCGAGTTGCCATGCCTGCAGCGCTTCGAAACGCGCATGGTTTTGCAGCGCGTCGCCGCCGTCGCGGCAAAACGCGTCGAGCGCCGCGCGTTGCACCGGGTCGGCAGCGACCACGAATTTCTCGTACAGCGCGCGCAGCAGACGCAGCCGCAATGCGGCGGCTGCCGGCCAATCGATCAGTTCGGTCTGTTCCAGGCGCGTCAGTTCGGCCGCCGTGTCCTGATCGAGCAGCGTCGCCAGCGCATCGGAGCCGAGCACCGCGGCCGGATCGATATGCAGCACGTTCAGGAACAGCCGGCTCGATGGCCCGTACGGACTGAAGCGATGCACGTCGGCACTGAACATCGCATGCACCGGACTGATCGCGAGCGCGCCGGCGCCGTGCTGCGCCGCCTGTTGCGCGAGCGTCGCGAGCGCGCCGAAATCGCCGATGCCGCCATCGCCCGGACGGCGCAGCGAATACAGTTGCACGCCGACACCCCACAGCCGGGGCGCGCGCGGATCAGCGACATGCAGCGCGTCGGCAATGCCGAAGCAGCGCGGCGGTGCGATTGCCAGCGTGATGTCGGCGTCGCCGCTATGCAGCAGGTGGTAGCCGGAGCGCGTGATCGGCGGCAGGTTCGCGCCATCGATCGCGTCATTGTCGAATTGCCCGTCGACGCTGCCGCCGTCTTCCCATTCGATGCGGTACGGCCTGCCGGCCAGTTGCGGCGCCGGCGGCAGCTGCAGCGGCTGGTCGATGGTGCCGGTGAGCAGCGGCGGCAGGCTTTCTCGCACGCGGCGTAGTTGCGCATGGCTGTCCCGGCATTGCGCGTGTGAGGTGCACGGGAAGCCGAGCGCTTCGAGTATGCCGCGCAATGCGTCTGCGCTGACTTGCTGCGGCCGGCCGTTGGCATCGGTCCAGTCGCGCATCAGGCCGACGGCGTCGGCCAGTTCGTGGATTGCGGAGTCGTTCATTTTTTACTGTTGTGGAAAGTGGTGGTGTCGGGTTGGGAAAAAGGCAGACGTTTTTCTCGAATGGATGCATGAAGGGTTTGACGGTCAATCACGCGCCGCCGTATTCCCTCCCCCTTGCAGGGGGAGGGTTAGGGAGGGGGTAGAGTGCTCGTGCGACCACTTGCGTTTATTCGACCGCACTACCCCCCCCCAAGCCCACCCCCAGCCACGGGGGGGGAACCCCGCGATCGCGTGTCGATTCATGCAGGCAAAGAAAAACTTATCCTGGCTCAGGCCCCAGCACAGCGATAAACCCATGCGCCGGCAATTCATCGCGCAACGCCGACTCCGCCGCACCCTCGGTCTCGAACAGCACTGTGCTGCCGCTGGCGATCGGCACCTTGTTGCTTGCCACTTCCAGCGATTCGCCGTCGAGATTCACGGCGAGCATCAGCACCCTGCCGTCGCCCATCTTCCAGCGCGCGACCACCGCCTTCGGGCCGACTGCATCCGCTTCCAGCGCGAATGCGCCGTCCAGCCGGGGCATCAGATAATCGCGCCGCGCGTCGAGCAGGCGCTTCACCCAGCGCCGCCAGTAAGGCGCGTGATCGCCCGGCGCCGGAATCGATGCGGTGAAACTCTGTTCCGCGTTCGGGTCCGGAATCCGCGCGCGTTGCTCGGGATCGCGGAACGCGGAGAAGCGCGCGAATTCCTCGCGCCGTCCGTCGCGCACAGCATCGGCCAGCGCCGGCTGCCGGTAGCTGGTGAAATACAGGAACGGTTGCGTCACACCGAACTCCTCGCCCATGAACAGCAGCGGGATCTGCGGCGTCAGCAGCAGCAGCGCCAGCGCCGCGCACAGCGCATGCGGATCGGCGAGCGTGGTCAGCCGTTCGCCGAACGCGCGGTTGCCGATCTGGTCGTGGTTCTGCAAAAAGGCGACGAAGGCGGTCGGCGGCAGGTGTGCACTCGGTTCGCCGCGCGGCTTGCTGCCGGGATAAAGCGACGCCTGGCCCTGATAGATGAAGCCTTCGGCGAGGCCGCGCGCGAGCTTCTCCGCCGGCTGGTCGATGAAGCCGGCGTAATAGCCTTCCCGTTCGCCGGTCAGCAGCACATGCAGCGCATGATGGATGTCGTCATTCCATTGCGCGTCGAACAGCCTTCGCGGCTCGCGCGCCAGAAGAAATGCAAGATTGTCGTCGTTCTCCAGCACCAGGTGCACCTGCCTGCCAGGAGGCGTCGCGGCACGCACACGCCGCGCCATTTCCACCAGCCAGTCCTTTTCGCTGATCGCATGCACCGCGTCCAGTCGCAGCCCGTCGACGCGGAATTCATGCAGCCAGTACAGCGCGTTTTCAGTGAAGAAATCGCGCACTTCGCGGCGCCGGAAATCGATCGCCTGACCCCAAGGCGTATGAAGGTCGTCGCGGAAGAACGTCGGCGCATAGGCGCCGAGATAATTGCCGTCCGGCCCGAAATGGTTGTACACCACGTCGAGGAACACCATGATGCCGAGTCCATGCGCGGTGTCGACCATCGCCTTCAGTTGTTCCGGCGTGCCGTAGGCCGCGTCCGGCGCATATGGCAGCACGCCGTCGTAACCCCAGTTGCGCGGACCGGGAAAATCGGCGATCGGCATCAGCTCGACCGCGGTGATGCCGAGCTCGGCCAGCGCCGGCAGCCCCTGCGCGATGCCGTCGAAGCCACCGCAGACGCCCGGATGCAGTTCATACAGCACGGTCTCGTGCCATGGCCGGCCCTGCCAGTCGGCGTGCCGCCACCGGTAGGCCTTCGGATCGACGACGATGCTCGCGCCGTGCACGTCGCCTTCCTGTGCGCGCGAAGCCGGATCGGGCACCGCGAGATCGTCGTCGACGCGAAAACGATAGCGCGCGCCCGCGCCGCAGTCAGCCTCGGCCTCGAACCAGCCATCAGCCAACGCGCTCATCGGCTGCGGTGGCCTGCCGTCGATTTCCAGCGCGATCCGCTGTTTGCCGGGCGCCCATAAACGGAAACGGGTGCGCCGCGCATCGATCAATTGCGCGCCGAAGCGGTACCCGGAAGAATCTTCAGAGTGTGACATCGTCTGCTACCAGCAAGACCGCGCTGTGCGCAGCCACGGTGATCCGGTTGTTGGCGGGTTTTCTCTGCCCAGCGGCTTGGAGGCCGATACTGCCATTCGGTTCCAATGCGGCCCCCGGCGTGAAGTCCGCCGCATCGATCGCAACGCGCCACGGCACTGCGGGCGGCGGCAATATGAATTCGCGGTCTTCCGAAAAGGCATTGAGCAGCAGCAAGGACGCGGCGTACCGTGTGCCGCGTTCCGGATGTTCGCTATGGGCAATGCGGCGCAACGCCAGCAGCCGCCCTTCGGCAAAGCTCCAGTGTTCCGGCGTCATTTCATTGCCGGTTTCGTCGTACCAATTGGTCTCGGGTATGCCGTCGGGCGTGATCGCGCTCTCGGTGAAGAAACGCTGACCGCGCAGCGTCGGCCGTTCGCGCCGCACCGCGATGCAACGCCGCGTGAAATCCATCAGCGCGCGGCCGGCATCGCTTTCCGCCAGCGTCCAGTCGAACCAGGAAATCTCGTTGTCCTGGCAATACGCATTGTTGTTGCCGCCCTGGCTGCGGCCGAATTCGTCGCCGCCGAGCAGCATCGGCGTACCGTTGGAAAACATCAGCGTCATCAGCAGCGCGCGCTTGACCCGCTCGCGCTTGCTCCGGATTTGCGGGTCGTCAGTCGGCCCTTCGACGCCCCAGTTGAAGCTGCGGTTGTCGTTGCTGCCGTCGCGGTTGTTTTCGCGGTTGGCTTCGTTGTGCTTGTCGTTGTAGCTGACCAGGTCCTGCAGCGTGAAGCCGTCATGCGCGGTAATGAAGTTGACCGACGCCCACGGCCGCCGCCGGTGATGGTTGAACAGGTCGGCCGAGCCAAGCAGCCGGCCGGAGATCACGTTGCGCAGGCCGGCCTGTCCTTTCCAGAATGCGCGCGCATCGTCGCGGAAGCGGTCGTTCCATTCGGCCATGCCGGGCGGATGGTTGCCGACCTGGTAGCCGCCGGGGCCGAGGTCCCACGGTTCCGAAATCAGTTTCACCTGGCGCAGCACCGGATCCTGCAGCAGCGCGTCGAAGAAGCCGGAACCGGGATCGAAGCCGTAATGCTCGCGCCCGAGGGTCACGCCAAGATCGAAACGAAAGCCGTCGACATGGAATTCCTGCACCCAGTAGCGCAGCGAATCCATCACCAGCTGGATCACGCGCGGATGCGACAGGTTGAAGGTGTTGCCGCAGCCGGTGTCGTTCACCAGGTGGCGGTGATTGCCGGCCAGCGGCCGGTAGTAGACCAGGTTGTCCAGGCCGCGAAACGACAGCGTCGGCCCCAGCTCGCTTTCCTCGCAGGTGTGGTTGTAGACCACATCGAGAACCACTTCGATGCCGGCCAGGTGGAGTTGCCGTATCGCTTCGCGCATTTCGTTCAGCGAACCGTCGGACAGGTAGCGCGGTTCGGGCACGAAATACGACAGCGTGTTGTAGCCCCAGTAGTTGGCGAGCCGGTTTGCCACCAGCCGCCGGTCCTGCAGGAACGCGTGCACCGGCAGCAGCTCGATCGTGGTGATGCCGAGCCTGAGCAGGTGCTCGATCACGAACGGGTCGGCCAGCCCGGCGAAGCTGCCGCGCGCCTTGCGATGGATGCGTTCGGCGCGCATCGTCAGGCCGCGTACATGCGCTTCGTAGATCACGGTTTTTTCCCACGGCACGCGCGGCGGCTTGTCGCCGTGCCAGTTGAAGGTGGGATCGATCACCACACCCTTCGGCATCGCCGGCGCGCTGTCGCGCCGGTCGAGCGACTGGTCGCCGCGCTGCGAATGCAGCCGGTAGCCGTACAGCGCATCGGTCCAGCGCACCTGTCCGTGCAGCTGCTTCGCATACGGATCGAGCAGCAGTTTGTACGGATTGAAGCGATGGCCGTATTCCGGCCGGTACGGACCATGCGCGCGATAGCCGTACAGCGCGCCGGGATGCACGTCCGGCAGGTAGCCGTGCCACACTTCATCGGTGCATTCCGGCAGCGCGTAGCGGGTGATTTCACGGCGCCCCTGCGGATCGAACAGGCACAGCTCGATCTTGTCCGCATGCGCGGAAAACACCGCGAAGTTGGTGCCCTTTCCATCGTAGGTCGCGCCCAGCGGCGTCGGCAGGCCGGGCAACATCGGCCCTGGCGGAATCCGCGGATCGGGCACGCTCACGCCTGTTCCTTCAGGATCAGCGCGGCCAGCGGCGGCAGCGTCAGCAGCAGCGACTGCGGCTGGCCGTGCGCCGCTTGCGCCGTGCTCGCCAGCACGCCGCCGTTGCCGGCACCGGAACCGCCATAGACCGCCGCGTCGGTGTTCAGGATTTCGCGCCAGGTGCGCGGCTGGCGGCCCTGCGCCGGCACGCCGACGCGGTAGCCTTTGCGCGGCACCGGCGTCATGTTCAGCAACACCAGCAGCGGCGTGCTCCCGTCGCCCGCGCTGCGCAGATACGCGAACACGCTGTTGCGGTTGTCGTCGCCGATCACCCAGGCAAAACCGTCGGGTTCGCCATCCTTGCGATGCAGCGCCGGCTCGCCCGCATACAGCCGGTTCAGGTCGCGCACCAGCCGCTGCACGCCGCGATGCGCGGGCACGTCGAGCAGATCCCATTGCGGCGAAGCGTCATGGTTCCATTCGGCGAGCTGGCCGAATTCGCAACCCATGAACAGCAGCTTCTTGCCCGGATGGGTCCACATGAAACCGAGGTAGGCACGCAGATTCGCCAGCTTTTGCCACGCATCGCCCGGCATCTTGTTCAGCAGCGAACCCTTGCCGTGCACCACTTCGTCATGCGAAATCGGCAGCACGAATTTTTCCGAGTACGCGTAAATCATGCCGAAGGTCATGTCGTGGTGATGGTGCTGCCGGTACAGCGGGTCGTGCGCGATGTAGCGCAGCGTGTCGTGCATCCAGCCCATGTTCCACTTGTAGCTGAAGCCGAGCCCGCCCTGCACCACCGGCGCGGTGACGCCGGGCCACGCGGTCGATTCCTCGGCGATCATCATCGCGCCCGGGCAGCGTTCGGCGATCACCTGGTTCAGCTCTTTCAGGAAGGTGACCGCTTCCAGGTTTTCGCGTCCGCCGTGGACGTTCGGCAGCCATTCGCCGGCCTTGCGGCTGTAGTCGCGGTACAGCATCGACGCCACCGCATCGACGCGCAGGCCGTCGGCATGGAAATGCTCGAGCCATTCGAGTGCGCTGGCGATCAGGAAGCCGCAGACTTCGTTGCGGCCGAGGTTGTAGATCAGCGTGTTCCAGTCCTGGTGAAAGCCTTCGCGCGGGTCCTGGTGTTCGTACAGCGCGCTGCCGTCGAACAACGCGAGACCGTGCGGATCGGTCGGGAAATGCGCGGGCACCCAGTCGAGAATCACGCCCAGGCCGGCAACGTGGCAGCGATCGACGAAGGACGCGAACGCGGCCGGCGTGCCGAAGCGCGCGCTCGGCGCGAACAGCCCGAGCGGCTGGTAGCCCCAGGAGCCGCCGAACGGATATTCCATGACCGGCAAAAATTCGAGGTGCGTGAAACCCATGCCGAGCGCATACGGAATCAGCCGGTCCGCCAGTTCGTGCCAGTTCAGGCTGCGCCCGTCTTCTTCCATGTTGCGCAGCCAGGAGCCGACGTGCACTTCGTAGATCGCGATCGGCGCCGATGGCGCATGGCGTCCGGCGCGGTTTGCCATCCACGCTTCGTCGCTCCAGAGGAACGGCTGGTCGGACGCGACCACCGACGCGGTCGCCGGCGGCATTTCGGTGGCGCGCGCGACCGGGTCGGACTTCAGCGGCAGCAGCCCGCCGCCGGCGCCGACGACCTCGTACTGATAGCGCGCGCCGGCGCCGAGACGCGGAATGAACAATTCCCACACGCCGGCTTCATGGCGAAAGCGCATCGGGTGGCGCCGCCCGTCCCACTGGTTGAAATCGCCGACCACCGACACCCGCCGCGCATTCGGCGCCCATACCGCGAACCGCGTGCCGGTCACGCCGTTGATCGTCATCGGGTTGGCGCCGAGACAGCGGCCGAGTTCGCGGTGCGTGCCCTCGGCCAGCAGATGCAGGTCGAGCTCGCCCAGCAGCAGGCCGAACGCATACGGGTCTTCCGTGTATTGCACGGTTTCGCCGCCGTCCGCTACGGGCCAGGTGATGCGCAGCACGTAGTCCTGGTCGGTGCGCAGCGCCGCCGTGCTGCTGACGAACAGGCCGCTCTGGTTCACGTTGTACAGCGATTCGATCAGTGCGCGTTCGGCGTCGCTGGCAGCATCATTGGCCGCATTGCGCGCCACCACATCGACCGCGCGCGCACCGGGCTGGAAGGTGCGCACGATCTTTCCGCCGTCGGCGGGATGCGGCCCCAGCAGCGCGAACGGATCGGCCAGTGCGCCGTGCAGCACGGCGTCGAGTGTCTTCGGGTCGACCAGGTGCAGGTCCTCGGTGGTATCAGACATGCGGTGTTTCTCCTTGCGAAGCATTCAGCAAGTCGTCGGCGATCTGCGCCAGACCACGCAGCGGCACCGGTATCCAGGCCGGACGGTTGGCCGCTTCGTAGCAGATTTCGTACGCGGCCTTTTCGACGACAAACAGTTGCAGCAGCGCCTGTTCCGCGTCGCCGGCGGCGACCAGTCCGCCGGCCTGCGCCGCATCGCGGTAGCCGGTAAGGAAGGCTTCTTTCGACGACGGCGCGAAACGTTGCAGGATGCGCTGCTTGCGCAGCTCGGCCGCCTCGTCAAGATCGGCCGGCCCCTGGCTGCCGGCAAATGCGGCTGCGTAGTCGATCGAGCGCAGCAGGCCGGCGACGTCGCGCAACGGGCTGCTCTTTTCGCGCCGCTGCGCCAGCGAACGCGCCGGCTCGCCTTCGAAATCGACGATGTACACGTCGCCGTGCGCCACCAGCACCTGGCCGAGATGGAAGTCGCCGTGGATGCGGATGCACAGCGTGTCGCGCCCGGCCGCGGCGAGCGCGTCGACCTTGCGCAGCAAGGGTTCGCGCTGCGCCAGCAGCTGTTCGGCGCTGCGCGCATCGTCTTCGCTGTCCCAGCCGCTCTTGCCGCGCAGGATCTCGAATGCGGCGTCGAGCTGCGCGCGTGCGCCCTGCGCCCACGCCTGCACATCGTCGTCGCCGGCCGGTCGCGGTGCGAAATCGGGCTCGGCGGTCGGCGTCGCCAGCGCCGCATGCAGCTCGCCCAGGCGGCGACCGAGCGTACCCATCAGGCTCTGGAGTTCCTGTTCCGGGTCGGCCAGATCGGCCGGCTGCATGGTGTCGGCCGCTTCGGCAACGGTGGTCTGTCGCATCGCACGGGTCAGCGTGTCGAGCGTCCATTGCCACGCGTCGCCCTGGTTGTCGATGTACTGCTGCAGCAGGATCAGCGTGTGCGGCGTGCCGTCGGCGTCGAAGCGGGTCACTTCGCCGAGCATTGCCGGCGCGTTCGCATAACCGAGCGCGGTCAGGTAGCGGCCCATTTCGGCTTCCGGGTGAATCCCGGGCGCGATATGCCGGATCAGCTTCATCACTGCCTTGTCTTCGATCACCAGCGAACTGTTCGATTGCTCGGCCGACAGCCGACGGATATCCGGCTCGGCACCGGTCTCGATCACGGCCAGCGCCGCGGTCGGGATGAAGCGGATTTCGCCGCCGCCGTTACCCGTGGCCAGCCTGGTGTCGGCGCGCATCAGGTCGAGAATCACGAAGCTGAACGAATCGAGCACGAAGGCGTCGGTCAGCAGGCCGATATTGCGGCCGCGCCGCAGCCGCGCCAGCGCAAGCTGCTGCGGCAATGCGGTGACGATGTCTTCTTCGCGGATCATGCCCAGCGGCAGGAAATAATGATCGATGCCGCCGGCGGTGACGGTATCGATTTCCACCAGCAGCGCCGGCAGCACATGCGGCCGCGCCTGCGACGGCGGCAGCAGCGTGGCGCGCGCGATGCGCACCGATTGCAGCCTTTCCTGCTTGGCCGCGTACCAGCGCCGCTTCGGCAGATAGGCCGGCAGCGCCTCCTGTTCCAGCACCGTGCGCAGCGGCGGGTCGAGGATTTCATTGATGCTCTTGCGCAGCACCAGCGTCCGGTATTCCGGCAGCGGTTCCGGCGCCGGCGTATGCCAGGACGGCATGCGCGACTCAGTGGCGAGCAGGAACCAGTAGAAGCCGTAAGGCGGCAGCGTCAACAGATACGGCAACTGGCCGATCGGCGGGAACACTGAGCCGCCAACCATCTCGGCCGGCACGCGGCCGGTATAGCTGGACAGGTCGAGCTCGACCGCCTGCGCCGACTGCGACACGTTCGCCACGCACAGGATCGTCTCGGTCTGGCCATCGTCGCCGGTATATTCGCGCAGATAGCCCAGCACCTTGCGGTTGTTCGGATACAGCAGCGACAGCTTGCCGCGGCCGAACGCGTGATGCTGCTTGCGCACTGCCAACATGCGCCGCATCCAGTTCAGCAGCGAATACGGATTGCCGCTCTGCGCCTCGACGTTGACCGACTGGTAGCCGTACACCGGGTCCATGATCGGCGGCAGCACCAGGCTGGCCGGATTGGCGCGCGAGAAACCGGCGTTGCGGTCGGGCGACCACTGCATCGGCGTGCGTACGCCGTCGCGGTCGCCGAGATGAATGTTGTCGCCCATGCCGATCTCGTCGCCGTAATACAGCACCGGCGTGCCCGGCATCGACAGCAGGAAGCTGTTCAGCAGTTCGACGCGGCGCCGGTCGCGCTGCATCAGCGGCGTCAGCCGGCGCCGGATACCAAGATTGATGCGCGCGCGCTTGTCGGACGCATAGTGGTTCCACAGGTAGTCGCGTTCCTTGTCGGTCACCATTTCCAGCGTCAGCTCGTCGTGGTTGCGCAGGAAGATCGCCCACTGGCAGTTCGGCGGAATGTCCGGCGTCTGGCGCAGGATGTCGGTGATCGGGAAGCGGTCTTCCTGCGCCAGCGCCATGTACATGCGCGGCATCAGCGGGAAGTGAAACGCCATGTGGCATTCGTCAGCGTCGCCGAAATACTGCTGCACGTCTTCCGGCCACATGTTGGCTTCGGCCAGCAGCATGCGGTTCGGATGATTCGCGTCGAGGTCGGCGCGCATGCGTTTCAGGATCACGTGGGTTTCCGGCAGGTTTTCGTTGCTTGTGCCTTCGCGTTCGATCAGATAGGGCACCGCGTCCAGCCGCAAGCCGTCGACGCCAAGGTCGAGCCAGAATCCCATCACGGCCAGCACCGCTTTCAACACCTGCGGGTTATCGAAATTCAGGTCCGGCTGGTGCGAGTAGAAGCGATGCCAGAAGAAGGCATTGGCAACCGGGTCCCAGGTCCAGTTCGATTTCTCGGTATCGCAAAAGATGATGCGGGTGTCGGCATACGCCTGGTCGTTGTCGGACCACACATAGAAGTTGCGCGCCGCCGAACCGGGCTTGGCCAGGCGCGCGCGCTGGAACCACGGATGCTGATCGGAGGTGTGGTTGACGACCAGTTCGGTAATCACGCGCAAGCCCCTGCGATGGGCTTCCGCGACGAAACGCTTGAAGTCGCCCATCGTGCCGTAGTCGGGATGCACGCCGCGATAGTCGGCAATGTCGTAGCCGTCGTCGCGCCGCGGCGACGGGTAGAACGGCAGCAGCCAGATGGTGTTGACGCCGAGCTCGGCGATGTAATCGAGCTTCTGGATCAAGCCTGGAAAATCGCCGATGCCGTCGTTGTTGGCGTCGAAATAGGACTTGATGTGCAGCTGGTAGATCACCGCATCCTTGTACCAGAGCGGGTCTTCCGCGAACGGCATGCCGTGCCTTTGCGCGGCTTCGATCAAGTGGGGTCTGGCGCGTTCCATTTCATGCTCCCGGCTGGCGCACGCGCCAGATTGCATACGGACGTTCAAACGGGTCCAGCCGTAGCTGCTGGACTTTTCCATGCCAGGTGAAGTGGGCGCCACCGAGCAGGTCGAGCGCATCGAGCGCGCCATCATCTGGCAGGCCGAATTCAGGCAGCGGCAATTCGATGCTGCTGTGATGCGCATTGAACGGATCGAGATTGATCGCGACCAGCACCACGTTGTCGCCCAGCATCTGCGTGCGGCCGAGCGGACGCGTCGTCTTCAGGAAATACAACACGTTGTCATTCGACGCGTGTAGAAAGCGGATGCCGAGCTGCGACTGCAGCGCCGGATTGTCGCGGCGGATTCGGTTCAGCTGCGTGATCTCGGCGACGATGTTGCCCGGCTGCTGCCAGTCGCGCACGCGGATCTCGTATTTTTCCGAATCGAGATACTCTTCCTTGCCCGGTATCGGCGTCGCCTCGCACAGCTCGAAGCCGCTGTACATGCCCCACAGCCCCGACAGCGTGGTCGCCAGCGCGGCCCGGATCAAAAAGCCGGGACGGCCCGACTGCTGCAGGAAAGGCGGATTGATGTCGGGCGTGTTGACGAAGAAATGCGGACGGAAATATTCGTTCACCGACGTCGTCGTCAGCTCGGTCAGGTAGTCGATGAACTCCTGTTTCGTGTGACGCCAGGTGAAGTAGGTGTACGACTGCGAGAAGCCGAGCTTGGCCAGCCGGTACATCATCTTCGGCCGGGTGAACGCTTCCGACAGGAAGATCGCATCCGGAAAACGCGCACGCACGTCGGCGATCATCCATTCCCAGAACGGCAGCGTCTTGGTATGCGGATTGTCGACGCGGAACGCGCGCACGCCCTCCTTCGCCCAGAACAGCACCACGTCGCGCAGCGCCATCCACAGCCCGGGGATCGCGCCCTCCGCATAGAAGTCGACGTTGACGATGTCCTGGTATTTCTTCGGCGGATTTTCTGCGTAGCGGATCGACCCGTCGGGCCGCCAGTCGAACCAGTCCGGATGCTCTTTCAACCATGGATGATCGGGCGAGCACTGGATCGCGAAGTCGAGCGCGAGTTCGAGACCGTGCTGCGCGGCCGCGTCGCGCAGCCGGCGGAAATCGTCCAGCGTGCCCAGCGCCGGATGGATTGCATCGTGCCCGCCTTCTTCGGAACCGATCGCGTACGGGCTGCCCGGATCGTCCGGCGCCGGCGTCAGGCTGTTGTTGCGGCCCTTGCGGTTCTTGCGGCCGATCGGATGGATAGGCGGAAAGTACAGCGTATCGAAACCCATCGCCTGGATCGCCGGCAGCCTTTCGATCACGTCGATGAAAGTGCCGTGCCGCCGCGGGTCGCCGCTCTGCGAACGCGGGAACAGTTCATACCAGCTGGAGAAACGCGCGGCACCGCGATCGACCTCGATCCGGTAGGCCGGCTCGGTACGCACCGCGAACGGCCGCGCATCGGCCGCGCGCATCGCGTCGGCGGTCGGCTCGGACAGCAGCAGTGCGATGCGTTCGGCGTCGCCGCCCGCGCTGCAGGTTTTGCTTCGCGCCTTCGTCGCCTTCAACGATTTGGCCAGCGTGCCCAGCATCGCGGCCACTGCGTCGCGGCCGGCCGACTGCGCATGCTCGGCGGCGGCCTGCACCAGCAGCCTGCCCTCTTCCAGTTCGAGACTCACGTCGAGGCCGGCGGTGGATTTCTTTTCCAGCTCGTCGCGATAGGTGGCGAATGCATCGCGCCACGCCTCCACCGCGAACAGGTGACGGCCGACGCGCATCAGCGGCAACGCCGCCGACCAGCGGTCGTTGTCCAGCGGATGCATGCGGATCTCGCGCCATTCGCGCTCGTCGGCCGGGCGCCACAATAGCGCCACGGCCAGCTTGTCGTGGCCGTCCATGAATACGTCGGCTTCGATGTCGACCACGTCGCCGACCACGCGCTTGACGGCGAAGCGGCCGCCGTCCACGGTCGGTGCCACCGCTTCGATCGCGACGCGCGGCGCGCGCGCGGCATTCATGGCAGCCTGCTTGCCGCGCGCGGCCGGCAGCGCGATCGCCGGCAGGCGCCGCGCCGCATACACGCGCAGCTCGCCCGGCGCCAGCACCACACGCTGCGGCGGCAACGCACCATCGGCCGGCCAGCGCTGGCGTACCGGCACGTAGCCGCCGGCGCGTTCCAGCCAGTGCCGTTCTTCCAGTTCGGCGGTAGCGGCAATGTCGGCATTCACCGCGATCAGCATCGCTTCGTCGTTCACGCCGGCGATCGCGGGCGCGCACAGCAGCACCGCGATCGTTTCGGCCGGGCCGCTCAACAGCCGCAGTTGTCCGGCATGGCAATGCGCGGACGCGTCCGCGACGAAGGCGTTGGCATCGGCGATCTGCGGCGACAGATCGAACGGCGCGTCGGCTCTCGCCGCATCGAAATCAACATGTTCGGCCGGCTGCGCCGCCAGCCCCGACCAGCCGTACTCGAACCCCATCGGTATCAGCATGCCGTGGCCCAGCGCGGCGGCCAGGCGCAGCGCGCGCTCGCAGGCGACGCGGCGCAACGCGGGATCGTCGTAGCCGGGCACGCGCGCGATCACTGCTTCCGACGGGCTGTCGGGAAACGCGATCGCCGGCGCCACTGCGGCGAGCCGCGCCTGCTCGTCGACCAGCCAGCGCGCGCGGCAATCCCACCATGCGAGCGATGAAAAGCTCGCGTCGAAACCGCAGCCGGCCAGCGCCGCCAGCTGCTCCGGCATGCAGCCCGGCGTCCATGCAAGAAAGCGGAATTGCGGATTGTGCTGGCGCGCGGCGGCGATCAGCTGACGCCAGCCTTCCGCCGGCAGCAGCGTGAGCCCGGTGCAGCGACACCCGGCGACGCCGGCGGCTATCCATTGCAGCACGCGCCGCCGCAGGGTTTGCGCGACCGCCTGCGCGACCTGCGGCAGCTCGCCGCGCAGCAGCCTGCCGCGTCCGCGGCGCGGCGGGCGGCGCGGGTCGGGCAGCTCGTCACTGTCGGCATCGGCGAACCAGTCCGGGTGCGCATCGACCACGTCCGCTTCGGTGCCGATGCAGGCCAGGTCGAGATCCACCAGCAGCCGCAAGCGCTGGGTCGCACAGCGCTCGACCCAGCGTCGCAGCGCCGCATCCAATTCCGGCGTTTCCTCGCAGGAAGACGGAATCAGCAGATGATCGAAACCGAGCCCGGCGCAGCGTGCCGCAGCGGCGTCGCGCGCGTCGTCGGCAGCGAGATGGTGCGGATACAGATAATAAATACGGGGCAGGAAAGGCATCGGTGGCGGCATCGAATTCAATCACGCGGCTGGCGCAATGAGTGGGGATATGTATGCGGACAACGGATGACAAACTTAATTCCGTTTACAACAATGTCTCGTCGATCATGCGGCGTCGCACCACGCATCAGGCCAGTGCCGCGTTCAGACGAACCGGCGCCGACAGTTCGTCCGGAAGTCGCAGCGAAACGTCCGCGGCCTGCTGCAGCGCGTCGACGAACATTCCCGAGACCTCGGGCGCCACGACGCCGAGATACAGCGCGATGTATTGCTGCGCCGGCCGTGCCCAGGAAAAGTCGCCGCGCATTGCATTGCGCTGCATGTCGCGCCAGTCGGCACTGCCGAACAGCGCAAGCGCACGATTCACCGCCGCCGCCATGTCGGCCGCCTGCTCGCCGTCGAACAGCACTCCGCTCGCGCCCTGCCGAACCGGGCCGTCGGCGCCGGCGTCGACGATGGTGTCGATCATGCCGCCGACGCGTGACCCGATCGGGATGGTGCCGTAGCGCATCGCATAGATCGGTGTCAGACCGAAGGGTTCAAAGCGGGTGCCGTGCAACAGCATGTCGGCGCCCGCATGCAGCGCATGCGCACGCTGTTCGTCATAACCGATATGCACGCCGACCCGGCGCGGAAAACGTTTCGCGAGCGCGAGAAAACCTTGTTCATACGCATGATCGCCGCGCCCCAGCACCACCACCCGCAAGCGCTGATGCTGTTCCAGCAGTACGGGCAACGCGGCCAGCGCAACGTCGGCCATCTTCTGGTGGGTGATGCGGCTGCCGAGCGCGAGCAGCGGCGCATGCTGCTCATGCCGCGCCGGCGGCAGATCGAACAGGCGCAGCAATGCCTGCTTGCATACCGCCTTGCCGGCCATGTCGTGTGCCGAAAAGCGGCGCGCCAGCAGCGGATCGGTGGCCGGGTTCCACACCCGGGTATCGATGCCGTTGGGAATCGCCATGATCGATTCGCGGCGCGCGGCGAGCGCGCCCTCCAGCCCGCAACCGAATTGCGGCGTCAACACTTCGCGCGCATACGATTCGCTGACGATGGCGATCCGGTCGGCATAGCGGATGCCGGCCTTGAGAAAACCCAGCCTGCCCCAGAACTCGACGCCGTCCGCGCCGAGCATGCTGTCGGGAATGCCGAGCGCCGGCGCGAGCTGCAATGGATGGTTGCCCTGGAACGCAAGGTTGTGCACGGTGAGCACCGATGCCACGTCGCGCACGCCGGCTACCCGCAGCAGCGCCGGCACCAGCGCCGCATGCCAGTCGTTCGCGTGAATCACATGCGGCACCGGCAGCGGCGTGTGGCCGGCGCCGATGCGCACCGCCGCATGCGCGAGCGCCGCGAAACAGAGCGCGTTGTCCGCATATTCATTGCCGTCGGCATCGACATACGGATTGCCGCTGCGACGACGAAAGCCGTCCGTGTCGAGCAGCAACACCGGAACGTCATGCCCACTGATGCAGCCATGCCACAGCCGCCCCGGGCCGCCCGGCAGCGTGTCCAGTCGCGCGACTTCCGACAGTTCCGCCAAGCCATCGAGCGTGCCGGGATAGCAAGGCATCAGGATGGTGGCGTCGATATTTCTGTCGCGCAGCGCGACGGCGAGAGAGGTGATGACATCGGCGAGGCCGCCGGTTTTTGCGAGGGGGATGGCTTCGGAAGCGACAAGCAGGACGCGCGGGCGCAAGGCAATGTTCCTTGATAAGGGTTGGCTGATGCAATCGACGTTGCGCGACGCGGGTCGGGCGCGGATATCGATGCCTGTCCGCATCACGAGATCACGAGCAGTGCGGAGCCGCGAATTGCAGGCTTGTCCTGAATAGTAAATTTTTTTGCAAGCCGTCCATTACGCAACATCAAACCGGTGCTGCACATGCAAGTTTGTCAGCGCACATCACATTTTTTTTCAAAACAACAAGCGTGCGGTGCATGCAAGAGAGCATTCAATATCGCATTCATAACGAGACTGTCGCAAAACCGCCTATGCCTTTCGTTCCGATAACAGAATCCTTTTCCCATAGGCAAAACGCGATTACTATTTTGCAGTCGCGCGGCTTCTTTTCCGCGCATCAGCAACGCCGTGACGATTGCGGAAAGCAGGCATGTCCGCCGGCGCGTTCGTGAAAGCAGTGATGATTATTTATCAGGTATATCCGCGCAGTTTCAGCGACAGCAACAACGATGGCATCGGCGATCTTGCCGGCATCGAACAAAAGCTTCCGTACATCAAGAGCCTCGGTGTCGATGCGATCTGGATCAGTCCGTTCTTCAAGTCGCCGATGAAGGATTTCGGCTACGACGTCGCCGACTATCGCGCAGTCGATCCGATCTTCGGCACGATGGACGATTTCAAGCGCCTGCTCAAAAGCGCGAAGGCGATGGGCATCGGCATCATCGTCGACATGGTGATCTCGCACACCTCCGAGGAACACGCGTGGTTCAAGCAAAGCCGCGCGCGCGAAAACGACAAGGGCGACTGGTATCTGTGGGCCGATCCGAAACCCGACGGCAGCCCGCCGAACAACTGGATCTCGGTGTTCGGCGGCCCCGCATGGCGCTGGGACGCGGAGCGGCGCCAATACTATTTCCATTCGTTTTTTTCCAGCCAGCCCGACCTCAACATGCACCATCCGGCGGTGCAGGATGCAGTGCTGGCGGAGATGGATTTCTGGCTCGACATGGGCGTCGCCGGCTTTCGCTTCGATGCCTGCAACCACATCTTCCAGGACCGGGAACTGCGCAGCAATCCGCCGCGCAAGGATACCGGCGCGGCGCTGCATCCCTACGGTTTCCAAGTGCATCTGTACAACCAGGGCCGCCCCGAGATGCTGCCCTTCCTGGAAAAGATCCGCACGCTGCTCGATGCCTACGGCGCGTTCAGCCTGGCCGAAGTCGGCGGTGTCGATCCGTTGAAGCTGATGGGCCAGTACACGCAGCCGGGGCGGCTGCATTCGGCATACAGTTTCGCGCTGATGCGGCCGGACCACAGCGCGGCCTATGTGCGCGACGTGATCGCCACGCTGGAACAGCACATCCACCTGACCAGCTCGGCCTGCTATGCGATGAGCAACCACGACAAGCCGCGCGTCGCGACCCGCTGGCAAGACGGCCGCGACCGTGAGCAGACCGCGAAGGCAATGCTGGCGCTGCTGCTCGCGATGCGCGGCGACATCTGCCTGTATCAGGGGGAAGAGCTCGGCCTGCCGCAATCGGAAGTGCCGTTCGAACGGCTGCAGGACCCGTTCGGCATTACCTTCTGGCCCAAGTTCAAGGGCCGCGACGGCTGCCGCACGCCGATGCCGTGGAACGGCGAGCGCCACGGCGGATTCAGCAGTGCCGAGCCCTGGCTGCCGGTCGACCCGGCGCATATCGAGATCAACGTGAGCCGCCAGGAAGCGGACCCGGATTCGATGCTGCACTTTACGCGCATGCTGATCGAACTGCGCAAGTCGCGGCCGGAACTGCGCGAGGGAACGATCGCGATGCGCGATGCGCCGGAAGGCGTGCTCGCGTTCTCGCGCCGTCATGAAGATCGCGAGCTGCTCTGCCTGTTCAACATGGACCTGGCGGACAAGAAGGTCGAGATGCCGCATTTTGCGCAGGTGGTGTTCGAGCAGAATGCGCGGCTGATCGACGGCGGCGTGCACCTCGGCGTGAGCGGGTTCTGCCTGCTGGAAGCATGACGGCCAAGCCCGGCCATTGGAAACCAATGCCGGCTTCGTGCGCCGCCATCCACCGACGGTGAATGGAAACACACGATCTTGAAGCCATGCATGCGCGGCCAAGCCAGGGATTCAGGCATCGGCGTGAAGCTTTCCGAGGACGCGGTTTCTGTCACTTCCCTCGTGCCTCATTCCTGTATCGCTGCCGGTCATCCAATCAGCCGGGAAAGCTGTATGCGGTCTTCACCGTGGTGTAGAACTCGCGCGCGTACGAACCCTGTTCGCGCGGACCGTAGCTCGATCCCTTGCTGCCGCCGAACGGCACGTGATAATCGACGCCGGCGGTAGGCAAATTAACCATCACCATACCGGCCTGCGCATGCTGCTTGAAATGCGTCGCGAACTTCAGCGAGCCGGTGCAGATGCCGGCGGCAAGCCCCATCTCGGTCTGGTTCGCCAGTTGCAGCGCATGCTCGTAATCGGCGGCGCGCAAGACGCTGGCAACCGGGCCGAACACTTCCTCCCGGTTGATGGTCATGTCGATGCTGGTTTCCGTGATCAATGCGGGAATCTGGTAGAAGCCTGGCGTTTCGCGTTGCACCGTTTCGCCGCCGAATGCGATGTGACCGCCTTCGCTGCGCGCGATCTCGACGTATTTCAGGTTCTGCGCGAGCTGGCGTTCATCCACCACCGGACCAATGTCGGTGCCGATCTTGAGGGCGTTGTCGATCGTCAGCTTTTTCAGGCGTTCGATCATGCCGGTCACGAAACGCGCGTAAATACCGTCGGTGACGATCAGGCGACTGGACGCGGTGCAGCGCTGGCCGGTCGAGAAATAGGAACCGTTGATGGCGGCATTGAGCGCGATGTCGAGATCGGCGTCATCAAGCACCACCAGCGGATTCTTGCCGCCCATTTCCAGTTGCACCTTGGCGCGGCGTGCGCTTGTTGCCCGCAGGATGCGCTCGCCGGTAGCCACCGAACCAGTGAAGCTGATCGCGTTCACGTCCGGCGAGTTCGCGATCGTATTGCCGACCCTGGCGCCGCTGCCCATCACCAGGTTGAACACGCCCTTTGGCAGCGCGCTGCGGCTGATGATTTCCGCAATCGCCCACGACGACGCGGGCACCAGCTCGGCCGGCTTGAACACCACGCAGTTGCCGTACGCCAGCGCCGGCGCGATCTTCCAGGCCGGAATCGCGATCGGGAAATTCCACGGCGTGATCAGGCCGACCACGCCGACCGGCTGCCGGAACACCTCGACCCCGACGCCCGGACGCACCGACGGCACCACCTCGCCGGCCAGCCGCAGCGTCTCGCCGGCGAAGAACTTGAAGATCATCGCTGCGCGCACTGTTTCGCCGATGCCTTCGACGAGTGTCTTGCCCTCTTCGCGCGACAGCATGCAGCCAATCTCGTTCTTGCGCGCCAGGATTTCATTGCCAATCTGGTCCAGCACATCGTGCCGCAGCTGGATGCCGGCGTTCGCCCATGACGGGAAAGCGGCCTTCGCGGCGGCGATCGCCTGTTCGGCCTGCGCCTCGTCCGCCTGGGCAAACTCGCCGATGACGTCCGTGGTGTCGGAGGGGTTGATATTTGGCTGGTACGAATGGCCGGCAAGCCACTCGCCATCGATGAAGTTATCGTAGCGTTTCATGATCGTTGTTTCGCATCTTGTTGAGCGGCATGCCTGGCGCACGTCCGCATTAATGGTAGGCATCCGCGTAGGCACAGGTGCCCACGCTGCAACTTCAAAGCCGCCTGATCTCGACCACGCTCTCTTGTTCGGCGCTCCATTCGATCGGATTGCGCAGCGGGCGGCCCAGTGCCGGTGCGCCGATTTCGAACACATCGCCCTGCTGCGTGCGCACGCCGTCGGCAAAACTCAGCGTCGCGGTGCCGAAGAAATGCGCATGCACATCGCCCGGACGGCAGAACTGCGCGTACTTGAAATGATGATGTTCCAGGTTGCCCAGCGTATGGCTCATGTTGCGTTCGCCGGTCAGGAACGGCTTTTCCCACAGCACTTCCCCGTCGCGCAAAATACGGCTGCTGCCTTCGATATGCTCCGGCGCGTCGCCGACCAGCAGCTCGGGGCCGAAGCTGCAGTAGCGCAGCTTGGAATGCGCGAGCCACAGGTAGTTGTAGCGTTCGGTGACATGGTCCGAAAACTCGTTACCGATCGCGAAGCCGATCCGGTACGGCCGGCCGTTGTCGCCGATCACATACAGCCCGACCAGTTCCGGCTCTTCGCCGGCATCCTGCGCAAATGACGGCACCGGAATCGCGGCTTCCGGCGCGATCACAATGCTGCCGTCGCCCTTGTAGAACCATTCCGGCTGTGCGCCGGCTTCGCCTTGCTGCGGCTTGCCGCCCTCGACGCCGAGCCTGAACATCTTCATCGAATCGGTCAACGCTTCTTCCTTCTGTTCCAGCTTGGCATGCATTGCGTTGCGCGTATCGGCGCTGCCCAGATGCGTGAGGCCGGTACCCGAGACCAGCATGTGCGCCGGGTCGGGATGCGTCAGCGGCGGCAGCAGCCGCTTCTCATCGATCACTTTCTGATAAGCGATCCGCGTGCCGGGCGCGCAGCGATCGATCAGGTCCTGCAGCGATACGCGTTCGCGCATTGCTGCGATCACCATTGCATGGACGCCGCCGTCGAAAGGCAGCACTTCCAGCGTATCGCGGTCGACGACCCTGGCCGCGCACGGTTTTCCGTCATGGATCAGTTGTACAAGGCGCATGGCATCACTCGATAATATTGAAGTCGTTCAGGTATTTCGTTTCCAGCTCCAGCCCCAGTCCCGGCATGTTGTCGTCCAGATCGATGAAGCCCTTGACCGGTGCCGGATCGCCCTTGAAGATGTAGTAGAACAGCTCGTTGCCGATTTCCACGTCGTGCACCGGGAAGAACTCCGCCATCGGCGACGCCAGCGTCGACATCGTCAGATGATAGTTGTGCATCTGACCCGCATGCGGAATCACCGGCACGCTGAATGCTTCGCACAACGCATTGATCTTGTGCGCGGCGGTGATGCCGCCGACGCGGTTGGTGTCGTACTGCACTACCGACACCGCGCGCTTTTCCAGCAATTGCTTGAAGCCGTACAGGTTGAATTCATGCTCGCCGCCGGAAATCGGGATCGATCCCAGCCTGTTGAGTTCCGCGTAGCCGTCGATGTCGTCGGCGATCACCGGTTCTTCCAGCCAGCGCGGCTCGAATTTTTCCAGCTTGGGCAGGATGCGCTTTGCATATTCCAGGTTCCAGCCCATGTAGCATTCGAGCATCAGGTCGTTGTCGTAGCCGACCACTTCGCGCACCGCTTCCACTGATTTCAGGTTTTCGCGCACGCCCTCGACACCATCGCGCGGGCCGTAGCCGAAACGCATCTTGAACGCGGTGAAACCCTGTTCCATATAGCTTTGCGCTTCCCGCTGCATTTCCTTCAGGTCGGTGCGGTACAGCTTGGACGCATAGCACGGGATCTTTTCCTTGGTACGGCCGCCGAGCAGCTTGAACACCGGCTTGCCGGTCGCCTTGCCCATCAGGTCCCACAGCGCGATGTCGATGCCCGAGATCGCGGCCATGCCGATGCCGCGCCGGCCCCACGCATGGGTCGAGCGGTACATCCGCTGCCACAGGTATTCGTAGTCGAACGGGTCGTGCCCGACCACCAGCGGCGTCAGGTACTGGTCGATGATCGCCTTGGCGATGCGCGGCGCCAGCGCCACGTTGCCGATGCCGACCAGGCCGGTATCGGTTTCCACCTCGACCACGGTCCAGCCGTGAAAGCGGAAGGTACCCATCGAATCGCCGCGATCGTACAGCTCGTCCATCGCGTTGGAGCAGAAGTGCGGCTGCGGCGGGACGGTCTTCCCCTTCCACTCGAAGACGCGGGCGCGGATTCTGGTAATTTTCATTTTTTTTCCTTGTCAGACAGATGATGATTCGGCGAACGCACTGCGATAGGAACTGCCCATCCGGCAGGCAATCAGAAAGGCCTGAGCCATGGCTTCGACACTGGCCTTGCCTTGTCCGGCGATGTCGTAGGCGGTGCCATGCGCCGGCGTCGTGATCGGGACCGGCAGGCCGCCCTGCACGGTCACGCCCTTTTCGAAGCCCAGCAGCTTGATGGCGATCTGGCCCTGATCGTGGTACATGGTGACGATGCCGTCGTACTGGCCGGCGCGCGCCTTCAGGAAAATCGTGTCGGCCGGGAACGGGCCGTCCACCGGGTAGCCGTCTTCGCGCAGCGCGCGCACCGCCGGTTCGATGATGTCGATCTCTTCGCGGCCGCAGGTGCCGCCGTCACCGCCATGCGGATTGAGCGCGGCGACCGCCACGCGCGGGCTGGCGAAACCAACCGCCTGCAGCGATTGATAAAGCAGCCTGGCTGCATCCCTGATCCGTCCCGGATCGAGATACTTCACGACATCGCCTAGCGGCACATGTGACGAGATGCGTGAGGTCCACAGATCGCCGAGCGTGTTGAATTCACAAAAATAGGACTGCACGCCGAGATGCTCCGCGAAGAAGTGCAGCTCGTCCTCGAACTTCAGTCCGCCCTGCTTCATCGCGTGCTTGTTCAGCGGCGCGAAGCAGATCGCATCGATCTTGCGCGCCATCACGGCATCGAGGCAGAGCGACAGCACCTGCAGCACGGCCTTGCCGCCCGCTGCATTCGCCACCGCGTAGCTCACCGCGTCCGGCAGCACGGTATCGACCGGCAGGAAACGCGGCGTTCCGGGCACGCCGTTCCTGGCTTCATCGATGCTGGCGATTTCCGGCAAGCGCAAGCTGGTGCCGGCGATGCGTTGACCGTCTTCCCATAGCCAGCGGTCGCCGACCAGGACGACGTTTGCCATGCGCATCAGGTCGTCGCGCACCAGCAGCCTGGCGATCAGTTCCGGACCGATGCCGGCCGGGTCGCCCAGGATCAATGCGACAGTGGGTAGAGTCGAGAGGGTCATGCGATTTGCTCCATAGCGGTGTCAGATGCCCGCTCCGGAACAGCGCCGGGGCAGGCGGGTGATGCAATTTATTTGCTGGTCCAGATCTTGGTGTAGTGGAAGCGATAGCTGTTGTCGGGATCGTAGGTATTGCGCGGCCCGCCGTCGACGCCGACGTTCTGTTTGGTGATCAGGTGAACCGGTGTCGAATAGCCGCTCGGCGATGTGCCGGCAAATGCGCGGTTGAGTTCATCGACCAGTTGCCAGCCATGCAGGTTGAGCGGCTCGGGCACGGTGCCGGCCTGGAAGTTGCCGGTGCGGATGCGCTGATACGCCGACTCGGAGCCGTCGCCGCCGGACAGGTTCTGCATGTTCTTCGCGATACTGCCGGCCGCGGCCAGCGTCGGCCCCATGAAGTCGAAGTACAGATCGTTGATGCCGAGCGAATAGTTCCATTTGGTGCCATGGCGTTGCAGCAGCGAGGTCGTCAGTTGCGGCATCCGGTTCGAGGTGTCGGCCAGCGGCGTATCCTCCACCGCCAGCAGCTGGCAGCCCTTGCACTGCTTGATGACCTTGGCCATCGCATTCGATTTCGCTATGGCCACCGAGTAGGCGGAATCGGTGAAGATCACCACGCCGGCGCTGCCCTTGGACTGGACCACCGCGTACAGCGCGGCGATTTCGGCAACGTCATCGGCATTGGTGGTGACGTTGGTGAACAGGCCGTCCACCGGCCCCGCCTTCGCCGCGGCATGCCAGCCGGCGACCGGAATATGCTGTGCCGCCGCAGCCTTGATGCCGGTGGCCTGCTCGGTCGCATCGAAGCCGCCGAGGATGATGCCGTCCGGCTTCAGCGCGATCGCCTGGTTGAAAGCCGCGGTGCGTCCGGACACGCTGCCCTGGCCATCGAGCACGCGTACCTTCCAGCCGGTTACCTTCGCCGCCTCTTCGATGCCGCGCGAGACGCCGAGCACGCCGCCGTTGCGCATGTCGGATGCCAGGTAGACGATGGTCTTGTTCTGCTGCGCGGCCGGGCCGCTGGTGGGACCGTCCCAGGCCTTCTGGTGCGCGGTCGCTTTCGCAACCCTTGCCGCCGCCTGCGTCATGAAGTCGTCTTGCGCATGTGCCGTGCTGAGCACACCGCCAAGCAGCATTGCCGCTGTTATCGCTTTCGCGCTGAAAGTTTTCATGGTTGTCTATCTCCTCGATTTTTACTTCTGGTTAAAAACATGGCCATATCAATGGTTTCGTCTCTGTTTACAACACGGGATCAATGTCAGGATGCCGGCACGGACGGAGCGGAAGCGGACTTCTGCTCGCTGGTGATGCGCCGTTTGATGGAATCGCTGCGCTTGCGTTGCGCATAGCCGGCGATACCGATCGACACCAGCAGCGTCAGGCCGTTGAACAGCGGCTCGACGAAGAATGCGCCGCCCAGTTGCTGGATGCCGGAGATGCCGATCGCGAGGATCGCGACGCCGATCATGGTGCCCCAGACGTTGACGCGGCCGGGCCGGATCGTGGTGGAACCGAGGAAGGCGCCGACCAGTGCCGGCAGCAGGTATTCGAGGCCGACGCTGGCCTGGCCGATGCGCAGCCGCGAGGCCAGTACCACCGCGGCGAATGCGGTCAGGCCGCCGGAGGTGACGAAGGCGCCGATCACGTATTTGCGCAGCGGGATGCCGTTCAGCAGCGCGGCCTTGGGATTGGCGCCGATCGCATACAGCGCGCGCCCGACCGGCATGTACTCGGTCACGATCCACAGCAGCAGCGCCACCGCCAGCACGTAAAACGCGGGCGCCGGCAAGCCGAACCAGTTGGCGATCGCGATATTGTAGAAGCCGTCCGGCAATTCACCGACCACCTGCCGGCCGCCGCTGTGCCACAGCGCGACCGAGTACAGCACGGTGCCGGTGCCGAGCGTGGCGATGAAGGAATCGATCTGCGCCAGTTCCACCAGGATGCCGTTGAGCAGGCCGAACAGCATGCCGCCGCAGACCACCAGCAGCACCGCCAGTTCCCACGACAGGCCGAACCGGGTTTGCAGCGAGATCGCAAGGATGTGCCAGAGCACGATGCCGTAGCCCACCGTCAGGTCGATCTTGCCGGTGATCATCGGCACCATCGCGGCCAGCGCGAGCAGCGCGATCACCGACTTGTCGCTCAGGATCGAGCGCAGGTTGAACAGCGTCGGAAAGGTGTCGGGCAAGGCGATCGAAAACCCGAGTGCCAGCAGCAGCGTCAGTATCACCAGTCCGTACACCGGCAGCATGCCGGCCGCCCTTTGCCGCAGGCCGGCCCAGCCGCTGCCGTTCATTTCGCTCGGATCGCGCTCCAGCGCGCTCGATTTGATGGATGTGCTCATGTCAGTCTCTCTTTCTGTTTGTTCTGTATCGCTTATGCGGTCGCGGCCCGATTTGCCGTATCCGCCTGGTCCTGTTGGATGCTGCCGGCGGCGCACTGCAGCAGGTTCGGCACGCTGAGCGAATCGCCTTCGAGCTGCGCCACAATCCTGCCGTTGCAAAACACCAGCGCCCGGGTGCACAGGTTCGCCACTTCCTCGAAGTCGGTCGACACCACCAGCACGCCTTTGTCTTGCGCGGCCACCCTGCGCAGGGTCTTGTAGATTTCGCTCTTGGCGCCAACGTCGACGCCGGCGGTCGGCTCTTCCAGGATGATCAGCGGCTTGCCGATATGGAGCCAGCGCGCCAGCACGACCTTCTGCTGATTGCCGCCGCTCAGGTTTTCGATATATGCCTGCGGCGCGGCTGGCCGCACGTCGAAATCGCGGATCATCGCGGCTGCCTTCTCCGCCTCCGTGTCATGCGACATCCACGAGAACGGTCCGTCATGCAGCAGCACCGGATTCAGGAACAGGTTCTCCTGCACCGACAGCGAGCGCGCCAGGTTTTCTTCCATCCGGTCAGCGGCAACCAGCGCGATGCCGGAGCGGATCGCCGTCAGCGGTGAGGACAGGTCCGGCGTTTTTCCCGCCAGCGTCACGCTGCCCCCGGCAACCGGCGTCATGCCGAACAGCGCGCGGCTGACCGATTCCTGGCCGCCGCCGCGCAGGCCGATCAGGCCCACGATCTCGCCTTTGCCAAGAGTGAAACTGACCGGCCCCGCATTCCCCGCGTACAGGTTCTGCACGTCGAGCAAGGTTTCGCCGCGCGCGATCTTCGCGTCGTCGCGCAGCGCTGACGGCGGGCCGCCGACGATCAGGTGCACCAGGTCGTGCTCGGTCACGTCGACCGTATTGCGCATCGCCACCAGCCGCCCGTCGCGCATCACGGCGACCCGGTCGGACAGTTCGATGACCTCGTCCAGCCGATGCGACACGTAGATCATGCCCACGCCCTGCGCGCGCAACTGGCGCAAGACGCCGAACAGGCGCTGCACATCGGCGGCCGGCAGGCTGGCAGTCGGTTCGTCCAGCACCAGCAGCCGCGAATTGACAGCCAGCGCACGACCGATCGCCAGCAATGATTTTTCGGTGCGCGACAGCGAAAAGACGCGCCGCCGCGGCGGAATGTCGCAACCGACGCGCGCCAGCACCTCGCGCGCCCGGCGGTCCGCTTCCTTCCAGTCGATCATGAAACCGCGGCGCGGAAAGCCCATGCCGAACGCAATGTTCTCGGCCACCGTCATCCATTCGATCAGGCCGAGATCCTGGTGGATGAAGGCGACCGGCTGCCGGTTCTTCGGCAGCGACGCAAACCCGTCGATCGATAGCCCGTCGAACAGGATGTCGCCGGCATCGCGTGCGTAGATGCCGGCCAGCATCTTGATCAGCGTGGATTTGCCGGCGCCGTTTTCGCCGAGCAGCGCGACGATCTCTCCTGCGTTCACATCGAGCGAAAGATCGGACACCGCGAGGGTGCCGCCGAATCGTTTGCTGATGCCGCGAAACTGCAGCAGTGCCGGGCCACCGTCTTTATGCTGTTTCATGTCTCCACCACATTTGTTGATTGATTTATTGGTTGTCTATTGAAAAATGACTTTCGACACATCCGGTTCAAGCTGAGTCTCGATATGGCGCACGAAGCGCAAACCGTCCAGGTCGAAAATCGCAACCCGATTGCTGTCGAGCGAGACAAAAGCCTGGCTGCGCTCCGGGTGGAACGACAGTGCGATCGGGCGGGCACCGGCCTCGATATGCGCGGTCTCCTCCAGCGTGGCCGGATCGATGATCGACAGGCTGCGGTCGCCGTAGTTGGTCACCACGATGCGGCCATCGCGAAAGCGATACAGCCGCGTCGGATCGTTGCGCGACGGCGCGCTTTTCAGCACGCGCATGGTGGCCGCATCAAGCATCGAAATCGTGTTCGACAGGCGGTTGCTGACATACAGCACGGACTCGTCCTCGCTCAGGCAATAACCTTCCGGCTTGTCGCCGGGCGATACCGCGACTGGCGCGAAGCAGGCGTCGTGCGGGCGTATGTGCGTGACGGTATGCGACAGCAGGTTCATCGCGTAAGCATCTTGTCCGTCGCGCGTCAGCGCAAACAGATGGCTCTTGATGCCGCCGGTCGGCACCGCGCGGTCGATCGCCTGCGCCTGCTCCGGGTGATCGAACACCAGCAGCGTCGCCTTTTCTTCCGACAGAACGTACAGACGATCCTGCTCGTCCATCTGCATGCCGTGCAGCCGGTTGTAGGGGGAGCAGTCGATCGTCGCCACATGCGCGGCCTGTTCCAGATCGATCACGAATACGACATGGCCGCCCTCGCCCTTGTGGCCCGACGTCTCGACGCCGTAGTGGCCGATGTACGCGTACCGCTGCCGGGAATCAACCACGAATTCATGCGGGAAGGCAGGCAGCTTGACGCTTCTGATGCGCTCGCCGCTCTGGATATCGTAGTAACTGAATGCATGGCTGCATTTTTCGACCAGCAGCAATATTTCGCGCCTCGACATGTTTCTCTCCTCGATCACGGCTTTTGCAAGCCGCGGGTATGCAATCGGATGCGGTACAGCGAGCTTGATGCGGCGATGTACAGTTCATCGCGCGCCGCTCCGCCGAAGGTGCAGTTGGCGATTTTTTCCGGCACCGGAATCTTGCCAAGCAAGGTGCCGTCCGGGTGATACACCTGGATGCTGTCTTCGGAACTGGTATAGATCCAGCCATTGACATCGATCCGGAAGCCGTCCGCCAGCCCCGGCGACACTTCGGCAAAGACGCGGCCGTTCGCCAGGCTGTTGCCGTCGACGACGTCGAATGCCAGGATGTGATGATTGCCGCCGCCGTCGGTGCGTAGCGCAGCCGAGGTATCGGCGACGTACAGCAGCGATTCGTCGGGCGAGAACGCCAGACCGTTCGGCTCTTCCGGCAGGTCGCTCACGATCTCCAGCGAGGCCGTCGCCGGGTCGTAGCGGAACACATAGTTGTCGCCCAGTTCCGAAGGCGCTGCATAGCCTTCTCTATCGGACAGGATGCCGTAGGGCGGATCGGTGAACCAGATCGTGCCGTCCGACTTGACCACCAGATCGTTGGGCGAATTCAGCCGCTTGCCGCAGTAGTGGCCGACCAGCACCGTGACCGAACCGTCGCGTTCGGTGCGCTCGATGCAGCGCCCGCCATGCGAACAGGACACCAGGCGTCCGTCGAGATCGCAATAGTGGCCGTTGCTGAAATTGGCGGGAGAACGGAACACTGTCATGCCGTCGGCGGCGGACCAGCGCAGGATGCGGTTGTTCGGGATATCGCTCCACAATATGCATTCCTGCTCCGCTATCCAGACCGGCCCTTCGCTCCATGCCGCGCCGGTGCACAGCCGCTCCAGCCGGCTGCCGGGCAGGATCAGTGTCTCCATGCGCCGGTCGCGGATCTCGAAAATCTCTGCCATCAAGTCTGTGCTCATGTCGTTCAATCGCTTTTCTTCATTGCCGTCAACGTGGTCTTGTAGACATGGTCGAGATGCGCGGAGATGGCTGCCGCCGCCTGCTCCGGATCATGCTTCTTCAACGCCTCCAGGATCGCCGCATGATCTTCATAACTGCGCTTCACCGCCCCGCTTTTCTTCATTACCTTGCGCCGGTAGTCCAGCGCATACGCATACAGGTCCTCGACAAAATTCACCAGCAGCGGATTCGATGAAGCCTGGTACATGATCGAGTGGAACTCGCGATCGGACATCTGGAACCGCACCGGGTCGTCGAACATCGCCGACTGGGCTTTCAGCAGCCCCTCCATGCGCTTGATTTCCTTGTCCTTGATCCGCTTCGCCGCTTCCCTGATGACCGCGATCTCGACCACCTTGCGTGCTTCGTACACCGTATCGATCTTGTAGTCCTTCAAGCCGCGCAACGAAGACACCGCGTCGTGCAGCTCATATCCTTCGCTGCGGACCACTTTGGTCCGCGCCCCATGCGACACTTCGATCATTCCGCGCGCGGCCAGGGTCTGGATCGCCCCCCTCACCGTCTCGCGGCTGACATCGAGCATCGCCGCCAATTCCCGCTCGCTCGGCAATTCGTCGCCGATCTGCAGCAGGCCGGAACAGATCATGTAAGCGAGCTTGTCGCTGATCTGTTCCTTGATGGTTTTCTTGGACAACTCGTTGCCCAAACCGGGAAGTCGCTCTATCAGTTGCATGGCAGCACCTTTAAGGGAGGTAAAAGCCCTCATTTTCACGGATCTGGACTACTGGTGCAATCACCGGGCCAGTGACGCAAAACTCCCGGGAATTTCTCCCGCTCCTGCCAATCTGGCCTACTGGTTGTATCACCATACCAGTATCGTAGAACAAGAACAAACCAGCGTCAACCAGGAAATGGCGGGCAACGATCAAAAAAATATGGCGTTCGTCCGGTCGATAGTCGGCAGCCGCCGCATCGGGCATGGCAGCCTTTGCGGCATCGTCATGAGGACTGGTGTTCAGTCTGTCGCGTCTTCTGCATGTTCATTCGCGATATCGTCCGGCTTGACGACATCGAATGGAGACGGAACCTGGATGAGCAGGAAACATTAGCGGGGCCGTGGGCAGAATGCGCCACTGGCTAATGGTGAGATGCGCTTCGACGTAAACGGCATCAGCCTGCTCGAAGCAGGCTGATGCATTGAAGCGACAGATGATTCCGCGCCGGCGTTCGCGAGACATTCCTTCGTCTCGCGTACTGTCCTGGCTGCCGGCGTGCAACGTCCGGGACGTTCATGTCAAAGCCGGTTCTACGCGTCCTCCATGACGTATTCCGAGCGATCCTGGACAGCGGTTGTCTTTTTCTTCCCCACGCGGCGCAGCCAGAACCCAAGTTGCACCAGCACCAGCAGCGTGCACACGCCGATGAAGGCCGCGCTGATCGGCCGCTCGACGAACACCGCCATGTTGCCCCTGGAGAGAACCAGCGCACGGCGGAAATTCTCTTCCACCATCGGCCCCAGCACGTAGCCGAGCAGGATCGGCGCGACCGAGAAATCGAGCGCGATCAGCAGCGCGCCGACGATGCCGAACACCAGCACTTCGCCTACCGCAAACAGGCTGTTGTTGGTGCTGTAGACGCCAACCGCGATGAAGAACAGCGCCGCCGGAAACAGGTAACGGTACGGTACCTGCAGCATCTTGACCCAGATCCCGATCAGCGGCACGTTCAGCAGCACCAGCAGCACGTTGCCGACCCAGAAGCTGGCGATCAAGCCCCAGAACAGGTCCGCGTGTTCGGTGATCAGTTGCGGACCCGGCTGAATGCCCTGGATCAGCAAGGCGCCGAGGATCAGCGCCATCACCGCGTCGCCGGGAATGCCGAGGCTCATGGTCGGAATGAAATCGACCTGCGTCTTCGAGTGCGACGACGCTTCCGGGCTGGCCACGCCTTCCAGCGCGCCATGGCCGAAGCGCTCCGGCGTCTTCGACACCTTCTTTTCGAACGCATACGCGATGAAGGTGGTGATCGTGGGACCGGTGCCCGGCATCGCGCCGAACAGCGTGCCGATCAGGGTACCGCGCACCATCGGCATGAACGATTGCTTCAGCTCGGCCTTGCTCGGACGCATGTCGCGCAGCCGCACTTTCATGCCGCTGCCGATCACTTTCAGCCGGTTCACGTTGTGCAGGAATTCGGCGACGCCGAACAGGCCCAGCGCGAGCGCGACCAGTTCGATGTTGTCGGCCAGCTCGATGAAGCCGAACGTGAAGCGCTGCGCGCCGCTGTTGACATCGGTGCCGACAATCCCGGCCAGCAGGCCCAGGCAGGTCATCGCGACGCCCTTCAGCGCCGAGCCGCGCGACATCGTGCCGCCGGCGATCAGCCCGAGCAGCATGATCGAGAACAGTTCGGTCGGACCGAACTTGAACGCGATCTGCACCAGCAGCGGCGACGCAAAGATCATTACCAGGATGCCGACCGACGCGGCAAAGAACGACGCGATCATCGTGATGCCGAGCGCGGTGCCGCCCTTGCCCTGCTTGGTCATCGGATAGCCGTCGAGACAGGTGACCGCATGCGGCGGATGGCACGGCAGATTCAGCAGGATCGCGCCGATCGCGCCGCCGTACTGGCTGCCATAGAAAATGCCGGCGAGCATCAGGATCGCGGGGACCGGATGCATTGTGTACGTCAGCGGCAGCAGCATCGAGATCGCCGACAAGGCGCCCATGCCCGGCAGCACGCCGATCAGGTTGCCGACCAGCACGCCGAAGAATGACCACATCAGGTTATGCGGTTGCAGGGCCACGCCGAAGCCGGCCCACAGATCGATCAGGGATTGTTCCATGGTTCAGCCCCAGCGAAACAGCGGGAACTGCAGTTGCAGCGCCCAGGAAAACACAATCAGGCACACCACGACCATCGCGATGGCCAGCAGGAAGGCGTTCTTCAAGCTGTTCTGCCGGTCGCCGAGCGCGGCGATGAAGACCACGGCGAAAGTCGCCGGCAGCAGGCCGCCGTAGCGACCGAGCACGACGAAGGCGATGTTGGCGGCGATGATGCAGAACCAGCCGCGCCATTCGGGCGGATGGTGTTCCTTGTCGTCGGCCGGGACCTGGCTGCGCGCGCCGAGCGCGATCAGCACGCCCATCAGCGCCAGGATCGCGCCGACGGCGACCGGGAAATAGCCCGGCCCCATGCGGCTCAGCGTACCGAGCTTGTAACTCATGCCCTTGAGCACGGCGCCCACTCCCAGCAGGAACATCAGTCCGCCGCCGTAGTAGTCCTTGTTGTAGGCATTGAGCCAGCCTTGTGTCTTGGTGTTCAATTTATGTCTCCGTCTTTCAATCGCAAGGCAGGCCATTCCCTTTACAGGAACGGCCTGCCATATCCGGCATGATCAGTTGGCGCGGATATGTCCCTTCTTGACGACCTCCGCCCACTTCGCGACCTCGTCCTGCTGGAACTTGGCGAACTGCGCGGTCGTCATCGGCTGCTCGTCCATGCCGAGCTGGGCCAGACGGTCTTTCATGTCGGGCTGCGCGAGAATCTTCGTGATCTCGGTGTGCAGACGTTCGACGATGGGCTTCGGCGTGCCGGCCGGCGCGAACACGCCTTGCCACGACACCACTTCATAGCCGGGTACGCCGCTTTCTGCGATGGTCGGCACGTCGGGCAGCGACGGCGCACGCTTGGCAGAGCTGACCGCGATCGCGCGCAGCTTGCCGCTCTTGAGGTAAGGCGCTGCCGCAATCGGCGTTTCAAACAGCAGATCGACTTGTCCGCCCAGCATGTCGGTCAGCGCCGGACCGCTGCCCTTGTACGGCACGTGCGTGATGTCGATGCCACTCTTGAGCTTCAGCAGTTCAAGCGACATGTGCTGCGAGGTGCCGCTGCCGGCCGAAGCGCAGGTCAGCGGCTTGCCCGCCTTGGCTGCCGCAATCACGTCCTGCAGCGTCTTGTACGGGCTGTCCTGGCGCACCAGCAGCACCGTCGGATTGGTGCCGATCAGCGCGATCGGGGCAAACGACTTGACCGGGTCATAGCCGATCTTCGGATACATGCTGACGTTGATCGCATGCGAACTGATGGTGCCGCCGACCAGCGTATAACCATCGGGCGCCGCGCGCGATGCGACCGCGGACCCGACCGAGCCGGCGGCGCCGCCGCGGTTCTCGATGATGATCGACGCATTGCCGAGCGCGCCGGCCAGCTTCGGCGTAATGATGCGCGCCAGGACGTCGGTGGTGCCGCCGGGCGGGAACGGCACGATATAGGTGATCGGCCGGGACGGCCATGCGTCGTCCGCAGATGCACGCAACGCGAGCGATCCGATCGACAGCGTGGCCGCGATCATCAACAGGGTTTTACGGCGAATATTCATTGTGTCTCCTCTTGGAAATGAAAGCAGGGCAGCCTCGCGGCCGCATTGAAAAAATGAAACCTGTTGTTGCGATACATCGGTTGATGTCAGGTCACCGGCGCGGGATTGAACAGCGTCAGCGCATTGTGCAGCTTCCATTGTTCGGCCCAGGTCTTCTTGCGGCCGCTGGCGACGTCGAGCAGGAAACGGAACAGTTCCCAGCCCACGTCTTCGATGCTGGCTTCGCCGCTGGCGATGCGTCCGGCGTTGATGTCCATCAGGTCGTGCCAGCGGCGCGCCAGTTCGTTGCGGGTCGCCACTTTCACGACCGGTACCGCCGCCAGTCCATAAGGCGTGCCGCGCCCCGTGGTGAATACATGCAGGTTCATGCCGGCCGCCAGTTGCAGCGTGCCACAGATGAAATCGCTGGCCGGCGTAGCCGCGTAGATCAGGCCTTTCTGCCTGAGCTTTTCGCCGGGCGCCAGCACGCCGGAAATCGCACTGCTGCCCGACTTGATGATCGAGCCCATCGCTTTCTCGACGATGTTGGCCAGCCCGCCCTTCTTGTTGCCGGGCGTGGTGTTGGCGCTGCGATCGACACCGCCCTTGCGCAGATAATTGTCGTACCAGTCCATCTCGCGGATCATCGCCTGCGCCACTTCGGCGTTCACGGCGCGCGCGGTCAACTGGTCGATGCCATCGCGCACTTCGGTCACTTCGGAAAACATCACGCTGGCGCCGGCCCGCACCAGCAGATCGGTGGCGAAACCGACCGCCGGGTTGGCGGTGACGCCGGAGAATGCATCGCTGCCGCCGCACTGCACGCCAACCACCAAGTCTGCGGCCGGACAGGTTTCGCGGCGGCGCTTGTCGAGTTCGGCCAGGCGCAGCTCGGCCATCGCCATGATGGAATCGATCATCGACTGAAAGCCGACGTGCTGCTCATCTTGCAGGCAAACGACGTACGGTTCGCCGTGCCGGATCGGAATCGTGCCTTCCGGCAGCAGGCGCGACGGCTGCAGCTTTTCGCAGCCGAGGCTGACCACCATCGCCTGGCCGCCGAAGTTCGGATTCAGGCTGATGTTGCGCAGCGTGCGGATCGGCACCATCGCGTCCGGTGCGTCGATCGCGACGCCGCAACCATAGGTGTGCTCCAGTCCGATCACGTCGTCCACATTCGGATAGCGCGGCAGCAACTCCGCCTTGATGCGGCGCACCGCATGTTCGACCACGCCGGCTACGCATTGCACGGTGGTGGTGATGGCCAAAATATTGCGGGTGCCGACACTGCCGTCCGCGTTGCGGTAGCCTTCAAACGTATAGCCTTCGAGCGGACTTTGCGCTGCCGGGACGCGGGAGGCGATCGGCAGATTGTTCAGATCGCGCGCGGGCGGCAGGCTGACCAGCGATTCCTCGATCCAGCTACCCTGCGCGATGTCGCGTACCGCATGGCCGATAGTGACGTCGTAACGTACGATCGGCGCGCCCTGAACGATATCGAGCAGCGCGATCTTGTGCCCCTGCGGCACCCGCTGGCGCAGCGTCAGACCGTCCGGAAACACGGTGCCGGCCGCCAGGCCGCCGTCGTTGGCGACGATCGCGACGTTATCGTTGGCATGCATGCGGATATAACGCGGGGCGTCGGGTGCGGCGTTCGTCATCTGTATACCTGTGGATTGCGGGGGATACGGCAGAAATCTTGCCGCCCAATCGGTCGCGATTCTGCAGCCAATGTGTTATGATGCCAGACATCGTACAACACAAAATACACCAGACGCAAACTTTTTCTTTGATAAAGACATGCTGATTCGACTCACCGCGCAGACAGGTTCCAGTGCACCGCACCCGCATTGCGCTCGATGACACTCTGCTATGATCAGCTGCCTGTTCCGTCGCAGGCCGGATACTCGTTGACCCACCCTGACCACAATGACTGACAATATCTCCCCGCGTAACCCATTGCTACCCAGAAAGCGAACACAGCGACTATCCGATGAAGTCGGGGCTTCGCTGACGGAAATGATTCGCAGCGGTGCACTGCAGGCAGGCGACAAATTGCCGACCGAGTCGGAAATCATGGCAACCCAGGGGGTCAGTCGCACCGTCGTGCGCGAGGCGATCTCCAGCCTGCAAGCGGCCGGACTGGTGGAGACGCGCCACGGCATCGGTACCTTCGTCAGGGAAGTGCCGAAGAATGCGAATTTCAGCATCGACCCGGCCACCATCACCACCATACGCGAACTGCTGGCACTGCTGGAATTCCGGATCAGCATCGAAACCGAGACCGCCGGGCTGGCGGCGACACGCCGCAGCGCCGCGCAACTGGCGGAGATCCGTTCGGCGCTCGACAGCTTCCGACAGAACCTGGAACAAGGCGGCGACACGGCCGGAGCCGATTTCCGGTTTCACTCGCAGATCGCGGTCGCGACCGGCAATTGCCATTTCATCGACATCATCAACCATCTCGGCGTCAGCGTGATTCCGCGCACACGCCTGAATACCGCGCAGTTTTCGCACGACCAGCAATCGACCTACCTCGACCGCGTCCAGCGCGAACATGAAGACATTTACGAAGCCATTGCGCGCGGCGACAGCGACGCAGCCCGGGCCGCGATGCGCAATCACCTGACCAACAGCCGCGAACGGCTGCGCCGCGCGCACGAAGCGGCGGAATCGGAAACCCGGGCGCGCTGACCGCTCCGCCATACCTGCCATACCCACGAGCGCGCCCGCGACACCGGCCGCAGTGCCCGCCCTTCTCCACCCCGGTAAATTTCCGCTCGTCGAATGCCGGCGCCGTGCCTGGTGCGCCACTGCCGCTTGAAAAAGTACTGGCACTTTTTTTTCTTATCTTGTACGATGACTGACGTCATAATTCAAATTCACTCTTTATCCGCTCACCTCACCTCGATCCCATCATGCATATCGCTCCCCAGGAACTCAAACAGATACTGTCCTCCGGCCTGCTGTCCTTTCCACTGACCGACTTCGACCAGCAAGGCAACTTCCGTCCCGGCACCTACGCCGAACGTCTCGAATGGCTGGCGCCGTATGGCGCGAGCGCCTTGTTTGCGGCCGGCGGCACCGGCGAGTTCTTTTCGCTGATGCCCGATGAATATGCACAGGTGATCCGCACCGCAGTCGACACCTGCCGCGGCAAGGTGCCGATCATCGCCGGCGCCGGCGGCCCGACCCGTGCTGCGATCGCCTATGCGCAGGAAGCCGAGCGCCTGGGCGCGCACGGCATCCTGCTGATGCCGCACTACCTGACCGAAGCCAGCCAGGACGGCCTCGCCGCCCATGTCGAAGCGGTATGTCGCGCGGTGTCGTTCGGCGTGATCGTCTACAACCGCGGCATCAGCCGCTTCACGCCGGAGACGCTGGAGAAACTGGCCGAGCGCTGCCCCAACCTGATCGGCTTCAAGGACGGCGTCGGCGAAATCGAACCGATGGTCGCGATCCGGCGCCGGCTCGGCGACCGCTTCAGCTACCTCGGCGGCTTGCCGACCGCCGAAGTCTATGCCGCCGCGTACAAGGCGCTGGGCGTACCGGTGTACTCGTCGGCGGTGTTCAATTTCATCCCGAAAACCGCAGTCCGGTTTTATGAAGCGATCGCAGCCGACGACCATGCCACCGTCAACCGGCTGATCGACGAATTCTTCCTGCCCTACCTCGCGATCCGCAACCGCAAGGCCGGTTACGCGGTCAGTATCGTCAAGGCCGGTGCGCGCCTGGTCGGCCACGATGCAGGCCCGGTGCGCACGCCGCTGACCGACTGCACCGAACAGGAATGCGAACAGCTTGCGCAACTGATCAAGCGCCTCGGCCCGCAATAACCGTCATCCGGAGAATTTCATGTCGCTGCACCACAACTACATCAATGGCGAATGGGCGCAGGCAAGCACCTACAGCGCCGACATCAACCCGTCGGACCTGAGCGACATCATCGGCGAATACGCGCAGGCGGATGCAAATCAGGCGGACCAGGCAATCGCCGCCGCCAGCGCTGCGTTCCCGGCATGGAGCATCGGCAGCGTGCAGGCCCGTGCCGACGCGCTCGACCGTATCGGCAACGAAATACTGGCCAACAAGGAAACGCTCGGCCAACTGCTGTCGCGCGAAGAAGGCAAGACACTGGCCGAAGGCATCGGTGAAGCGGCGCGCGCCGGCAACATCTTCAAGTTCTTCGCCGCCGAAGTGCTGCGCATTCGCGGCGAGAAGCTGGCGTCGGTCCGGCCTGGACTGGAAGTGGAAATCACGCGCGAGCCGGTCGGCGTGATCGGCATCATCGCGCCGTGGAATTTTCCGCTGGCGATTCCCGCATGGAAGATCGCGCCGGCGCTGGCCTACGGCAACACGGTCGTCTTCAAGCCGGCGGAGCTGGTGCCGGGCTGCGCATGGGCGCTGGCGGCGATCATCAGCCGCGCGGGATTGCCGCCCGGCGTATTCAACCTGGTGATCGGACGCGGCTCGGTGGTCGGGCAAAGGATGATCGACGACAAGCGCGTCACCGCGATCACCTTCACCGGCTCGGTCGCCACCGGCAAGCGCGTCGCGCAAGGCTGCATCGCGCGCATGGCGCGCTTTCAGCTTGAAATGGGCGGCAAGAATCCACTGGTGGTGCTGAACGACGCCGATCTCGGCAACGCGGTATCGGCCGCAGTGCAAGGCGCGTTCTTTTCGACCGGCCAGCGCTGCACCGCATCCAGCCGCATCATCGTCGAGAAAGACATTTATCCGCGCTTCGTGCAGGCGGTACAGGAACAGCTGGCCGGACTGCGCGTCGGCCACGCGCTGCGCGGCGATACCCAGATCGGCCCAGTGGTCGACCAGTCGCAACTGGAACAGAACCTGTCCTACGTCGAAATCGGCAAACAGGAAGGCGCGCGCCTGGCATTCGGCGGTGAACGCCTGCAGCGCGACACCGAAGGCTTTTTCATGGCGCCGGCGCTGTTCACCGACTGCAGCAACGACATGCGCATTTCGCGCGAGGAAATCTTCGGGCCGGTCGCTTCCGTGATCCCCGCCGACAACTACGAACATGCGCTCGCGCTTGCCAACGATACCGAGTTCGGCCTGTCGTCCGGCATCTGCACCACGTCGCTCAGGCATGCGTCGCATTTCAAGCGGCATGCGCAGGCCGGCATGGTGATGGTGAATGCGGCGACCGCCGGCGTCGATTACCATGTACCGTTCGGCGGCCGCAAGGCATCGAGCTTCGGCCCGCGCGAACAGGGTGCGTATGCCGCCGAGTTCTACACCACGGTCAAGACGGCCTACGTTGCGCCCTGACGGCTTCCCGGAAGGTGACATGAAACCTGAAATCCTCGTAATCGGCCCGGTCGTTTCGCAGCACACGCTGGCACAACTGGAGTCGCATTTCCAGTGCCATCACGCATGGCGCCTTCCCGCGCCCGAGCAGGATGCGTTCATCCGCTCGGTCGCGGCCAATGTGCGCGCGGTGGTCACCACCGGCGCGGTCGGCATCACCGCCGAGCGCGTCGCGCTGCTGCCGAAGGTGGAGATCGTCGCGGTCAACGGCATCGGCGTCGACGCGGTCGCGTTCGACGCGACCCGGCCGCGCGGCATCGCCGTCACCAATACGCCCGGTGTGCTGACCGACGACGTCGCCGATCTGGCGGTACTGCTGCTGCTTGCCGCCGCGCGCCGCTTACCGATGCTCGATGCCTATGTACGGGCCGGCGACTGGGAACTGCGCAAGCCATTGCAACCGTCGCTCAGCGTGCGCGGCAAGGTGGCCGGGATTTTCGGCTTCGGCCGTATCGGCCAGGCGATCGCACAGCGGCTGCAGGCGTTCGGCATGACGCTGTGCTACTACCAGCCCAATACCGTCGCCGCAACGTCGGTCGAACGGGTCGAATCGCTGCAGGCGCTGGCGGCGCGCAGCGACTACCTGGTGGTGTGCGCACCGGGCGGCGAACGGACCCGGCATGCGATCGACGCCGCTGTACTCGATGCGCTCGGTCCGAACGGCACGCTGGTCAATATCGCGCGCGGTTCGCTAGTCGATCAGCATGCGTTGATCGCGGCATTGCAAAACGGCACGCTGGGCGCGGCCGCGCTCGACGTCTTCGCCGACGAACCGAGAGTGCCGCAGGCATTGCGCGCGCTGCCCAATGTCGTGCTGACGCCGCATGTCGCCAGCCTGACCGTCGAAACCCGGCAGGCAATGGGCCAGCTGGTGGTGGACAACCTGCTCGCGCATTTCGCCGGCAGGCCGCTGCTGACGCCGGTGCAGTGAACCACATGCCGTTGCGCTCTGCCCTCTCCATAAAATTTTCAGCCCAGGAATAAATGATCTCCAACTCGAACCCAGCGCGCGATGCAATCGGCGCGCCCACCATCACCGAGATGCGCGTGATTCCGGTCGCCGGCCGTGACGGCATGCTGCTCAACCTGAGCGGCGCGCACGGCCCCTTCTTCACCCGCAACCTCGTGCTGCTGACCGATAGCGCCGGCCATGTCGGCGTCGGCGAAGTGCCGGGCGGCGAACGCATCCGCCAGACGCTGGAAGATGCGCGACCGCTGGTGCTCGGGCAATCGATCGGCGCGTGGAACGGCATTCTCAACGCGGCACGCAAGGCATTCGCCGACCGCGACGCGGGCGGACGCGGTCAACAGACTTTCGACCTGCGCATTGCGATTCACGCGGTGACCGCGCTGGAAGCGGCGCTGCTCGACCTGCTCGGCAAATTTCTCGGCGTGCCGGTCGCCGCCTTGCTGGGCGACGGCCAGCAGCGCGACGCGGTGAAGATGCTGGGCTACCTGTTCTATGTCGGCGACCGCAGTCGCACCGATCTGCCGTACGCGAACGAGCCGGATGCGCAGGATGACTGGCTGCGGCTGCGCCATGAAACGGCGATGACGCCGGACGCGATCGTGCGCCTGGCCGAAGCAGCGCAGGCGCGCTACGGTTTCAACGATTTCAAGCTCAAGGGCGGCGTGCTGCGCGGCGAGGACGAGATCGAAGCGGTGGCCGCGCTGGCCGAGCGTTTCCCCGACGCCCGCGTCACGCTCGATCCGAACGGCGGCTGGCTGCTGCAGGATGCGATCCGGCTGTGCCGCGACCAGCATCATGTGCTCGCTTATGCCGAAGACCCGTGCGGACCGGAAGACGGCTACTCCGGCCGCGAAGTGATGGCGGAATTCCGCCGCGCCACCGGACTGCCGACCGCCACCAACATGGTCGCCACCGACTGGCGCCAGATGGGCCACGCGATCCAGCTACAGTCGGTCGACATTCCGCTCGCCGATCCGCATTTCTGGACCATGCAAGGCTCGGTACGCGTCGCGCAGATGTGCAATGAATGGGGTCTGACCTGGGGCTCGCATTCGAACAATCACTTCGATGTATCGCTCGCGATGTTCACGCATGTCGCGGCGGCCGCTCCCGGCAACATCACCGCGATCGACACGCACTGGATCTGGCAGGACGGCCAGCGGTTGACGAAAGAGCCGCTGCAGATCGTCGGCGGCATGGTCGAGGTGCCGAAAAAGCCGGGGCTCGGCATCGAGCTCGACATGGAACAGGTCGAGGCGGCGCATCGGCTGTATCTTGAAAAAGGCCTGGGCGCGCGCGACGACGCAATCGCGATGCAATACCTGATCCCCGGCTGGAAGTTCGATCCCAAGAAGCCCTGCCTGGTGCGCTGACGGCGATGCCGGACCAATCCCGCACTCAACGCCGACTGCGTTCGATTCTCTGTCTCGATGATTTCGAACCGGCGGCGCGCCGGTTTCTGCCGCGCCCGGTGTTCGGCTACATTGCCGGCGCAGCCGAAACCAATGCCTCGCTGCGGATGAACCGCGCCAGCTTCGACGACTACAGCTTTCTTACCAACGTGATGGTCGACGTGTCGCAACGCTCGCAGCAGGTGAGCCTGTTCGGCAAGACGTATGCGTCGCCGTTCGGCATCGCGCCGATGGGGCTGGGCGCGCTGTGGGCGTATCGCGGCGATCTCGCGCTGGCGCGCGCCGCCGAGCACGCCAACATACCGATGATGATGAGCGGCACCTCGCTGATTCCGATGGAAGAAGTCGCCCGGCAATCGCCCGGCACCTGGTTCCAGGCCTACTTGCCGGGCGATGCCGGCCAGGCGATGGCATTGATCGAGCGCGTCGGCAAGGCCGGCTTCGAAACGCTGGTCGTCACGGTCGATGTGACGATCGCGGGCAATCGCGAAAACAATATCCGGACCGGCTTCTCGACACCGTTGCGGCCGTCGCCGCGCCTCGCATGGGACGGCATCACACGTCCCGGCTGGCTGTTCGGCACCTTTCTGCGCACGCTGGCACGGCATGGCATGCCGCACTTCGAAAACAACTTCGCGACGCGCGGCGCGCCCATCCTCTCGTCCAGCGTGATGCGCGACTACTCGGACCGTGGCCACATCACATGGAAGCACCTGGCCGAGATCCGCCGCGTCTGGCCGGGACCATTGGTCATCAAGGGCATCCTGAGCAGGGAAGATACGATCGCCGCCTGCGACATCGGCGCCGACGGCATCATCGTGTCCAACCACGGTGGCCGCCAGCTGGACTGCAGCGTCGCGCCGCTGCGCGTGCTGCCCGGCATTGTCGCGGCGGCAGGCAAGGTTCCGGTGATGCTCGACAGCGGCGTGCGGCGCGGCACCGATGTGCTGAAAGCGCTGGCGCTCGGCGCGAAGATGGTGTTTGTCGGCCGGCCGTTCGCGTATGCGGCGGCGATTGGCGGCGAGCATGGCGCCGCGCATGCGATCCGACTGCTATCCGATGAAATCTACCGCAACATGGGCATGCTGGGTATCGCCACGCTCGACCAGATGCATGCCGGACGACTGATGTCCGAAAGACGCTGAAACCGGCGCTGCCCGCGTCACGCCGCAGGCAGTTTCAGATCGGCGGTGCCGGGGCAAACCCGGCGCGGATATTCGCGCGACGCATCGATGCAGCCGCCGTCGACATACACACCGGGCGGCTCGCGCAGCCGCAGCATCTGCGCCAGGATGCGCTCGACCTCTTCCGGATTCTTCATTGACTCGTCGACCAGGCGTTCGACGATCGTTTCATCGAGCTGCAGTTCGCCGTTCCGATCGAGAACAGTCGCGTTGCGCCAATGGAAAATCTCCACGCATTTGCCCGTCATTGTGTACGGCTTGTTGCGCTTCCAGAAATTGGTGAACAGACCGCCGCCGAGATACATCACCCATGAGCCTTCATAGCCGGCGACGTCCGACGAATGATCGTCCGGATTGCGGAACCAGGTGCGGTCGCCGGGAACGAAATACCTGAGTGGCAGGGGCTGGTCCAGCGAGCCATACTCATGCAGAAAGACTTCGTGGAATTCGCCCGACATGATCGCGCGCGATTCCCACAGGTGCTGCAGCCGGTGCAACAGTTCGGGATTGCAGCCGGCCAGTTCCTCGGCGATGCCGAGCAGGATCACGTATTCGGTCGCGCGGTAACATGAAAACGAATACAGGCAGCCGGACACTTCCGGCTGCGTCGCCTTCTTCAGCGCGGCAATCAGCGAGGCGCCAGGCAGCAGCGTGAAGCCGCGCCCGCTCACATAGCGCCAGCAGTCTTCCGGCCGTTCGGCTTCAGTGGTATGAAAGTCCAGCGTAGTCCTGCGCGCCGCCGCGACGATATTTTTCCGGATGCGTACCGATGACGCGAGTTCGGCATGGCTCGGAAAACAAAACGGCACCGGCGCGAGCAGCAAGGCCAGCAGGATTTCGCGCTCCAGATCGTCGGCGCTGGCTTGCGTATCGAGATCGAGCTTGCGGCAGAGCTCCAACGTGTCAAAATCCGGCGCCCACCTGGCAGCAAGGTCGGCGCGCAACCGGAACACAATGAAATGTCCATCGGCGTCCATGCCTTGCTCGGTCTCGATGTAGCGCTGCAATCCGAGGGTTTCCAGTTGCGCCAGGAAATCTTGCCGGCCGACGTCGACATCGCGCTCGCTCATTCCACGTAAATAAATGCCGGCCACGCAGCCGATGGCTGTGCTGCAGTCTGGACTGGATAGAGTCATTCTGGCGAACCAAAAAAATGCATTGGGGGAAATGTATCCGAGTTAATGACAAAACTCAATGCGACGACATGCGCATGCGCCGAAGCAGGCGGATGCGATGGTCGTGGTTCCGGAAATGCCGGAATCGAGCCTGCAACTTGTCGGGCTTCATGCTGTAAACGCTCGGCATCCCGGTCGCCCGCATGATCGGATCATGCGGGCGACCGGCATCTCGCGGAACTGCAAGAGAACTGAAGTACTTACGTACCCCAGTCGTCCACCACATCGCTGCCGGAATCGTCCCATGACGAATTGTCGGCAATGCCGAAATCGTTCCCGCCCATGTCGTCCGGCGTCGCATTCCACGAATTATCGACCGGCGCTGCCATCGGGTTGAAGCTCGGGGTGCTTCCGTCGGTGAAATGATGCATCAATGCTTCTCCAGCCACGACGCCTGCTCCCATCGCCGCACCTGTGGCGAGGCCGCTGACAATGCCGGAACCGATGCCGCCGGCTTGCCCCATCGGCGCGTAGCCGCCGTTCGCCGCATACGGTTGCATGCCGTAGCCGCCGTTGCCATAGCGGACACCGCCTCCACCTGCGGCTGCAAACGGCGCGCTGTATCTGTTCCGCGACCGGATAAAGAAGAAGAGTGCCGCGACGAGGGCGATGCCGATCAGGACCGTGCCCCATGGGAGTCCTGCGCCGCTGCGAAAGCCCGTTCCGGCCGGCGCAAAACTGTTGACGGCATAGCTGTTGACGGCATGTGTTGACGAGAGCCGGCGTTCCAGGTTTTGCACCGCCTGCGGCTTCGCAAACGGCAATCCCGGCGCCAGCCGTTCGGCGGTACTGAACTCCGCTTTCGCATTGGCCAGATGGTCTTGTTGGGCAAGCAACTGCGCTTCGACGAAATGGGCCTTCGCGCTATTCGGGTGGTCGCGCAGCACTTGCTGCATCATCGACTGCGCCTCATCCATCCGGCCGGCCTGGGCCGCCTGGTAGACCTGGTGCAGCGTGGGGTCCTGCGCCGCCATTGAGGCAGTCGCAAATGCTGCGGCGGCCAGCAGCATGACGACAATCGCAATTCTCTTGAACATGATCGTTCGATGCTCCGTGAAAGGTTGGCACCGGGAAGCCGGCGCGAGACGCTTTGGGAAGCGCCTTGATTTTCATCGTAACGGGGGATACTTAAAGATTTCTTAAAGCCGGTGATGCGGGCAAGCTTTGCGCTTGGCTTTCCGGGATTTATTGTCGATTGCCTGACCGACTTTCTCCAGTACCTTGCCGGCCGCGTCTTTCGCTTTTCTATGAGTACAGGTCTGGTATCACAGCCCGGGGCTTTTCCGAAGCCGCGGGCTTGGGCATCGTAGCAAAGGCCTGTGCCAGCGCATCGCCCTGCCATGCGCTGCCCATATAGCAGGCACGATCGAGTTCGCGCAATGGTTCGGTGAACCTGCTATCCGCAAGACGTTGAGCCACGGCATTGAGCCCGCGCGGCGGGGAATCGTGCCAGAAACCGGCCGCCCATTCCAGCACATGGCGACGCGCCGCCTGCGCGTCGTTGTCGCGGCACGCACGTTGCAGCGCGGCCAATGCACTGCCCGCTGCAAGCTTCGCTGGTGCAGGCGGGTTCACAGTCTTTGATGACGGCTTCGCGGTTGCCGGCGTTGCAGCGCGGCGGTGCGCAACCCACCATGCAAGCACCGTACTCAGCCACAGCAACGCCAGAGCGGCGCTCACCCACGGCCAGACCGATTGCGGGACGCTTGCCGGCGCTGCGGCCGGCGCTACTGCTTGCGCATTGCCGGATGCCGTGGGCGACGATTGATTTCCCGTTGCCGGCGCTGGCGGAACCACGGCAACAGAGGCACCGGCCGCAGGCAAAACATCCAGCGTACGTGCCGGCAGCCGGGCTTCGCGCTGGACCTTGTCTTTCGTATCCCACCACGCAAGCTGCACCGCCGGCAGCACATAGTGCCCTGGGCGGCTGGCGATGAACGCAATATCCTGGTCGCGGCTGCCGCTAATGGTTGCGCCGCCGGTGTTGTCGTTGACCTTCGCCTGGTCGGGATACATCTTGATGCCGTCAGGTACCGATATCAGCGTGCCGAGATCGGGCAATTGCGTTCCTGTCAGGCCGACCGCCGCGAGATGCAGGTGGCGTGTGACCGGATCGCCGACATGAACGGCAGCATCGTCGGCATGCCAGGTCTCCTCAAGCGTCAGCTGTTGCGCCGGCAGCCAGTTCGCACCGGTTGCTGCAGCGGGTCGCGGCAAGACATTCAATTCGACAGACTTGCCGGTCAGGTGTATCGGGTGTGCCATGCCCAATTGCGCGCCGAGCGGGTTTCCACCGAAGGCATGGCGCAGCAACGCATCGAGATCGGGAATGCCGCTGCCGCCGCCCTGTACCTGCGCATCGAGAACCGGCCCGTTGAGACGGATCCGGCCGCTGCGCTGCGGTATCAGCAGATATCTTCGTTCGATAACCTGATAGTTGCGGCCGTTGCGCGATTCGCCGCTCTGCGTGTCCTTGCCGATTTGCTTGACCAGCACATCGCTGCTGCCCGCCAGGTCCAGGCTGGCCTGATCGATCGCCGCCGCCACATGCAGTTGTACGGTCAGCACGACTGGCTGCTGCACATAGGGTTGTTTCTGGTCCAGCGTGGCCGTGAGAAAAACCGTGTCCGATCCAGCCTGCGCGGTAGCATCCTGACCGCCGCTGCCGCCGCGTGCGCGTTGCTCGGCGTGTTGCCGGCGCAGGCCGCTGCCGCCGTTGCCGCCCACCGTCAGTTCGAGCGCCGGCGATTGCTCGGTGCCCCACTGCAGCGGTGGAATCCGGATCGTTCCCGCATGCTTCGGCGCAAGGACGAGATTGACCTGGGTTTGTGAAGAACTGTGGCCATTGATGATCTGCAGGCTGCTGCCGCGACTGCTGCCGAGCACGTCGAAATCCTGCCGCAGCGGCGCGATGTCGGGCTGGCCGCCTGCGTCGTCGCTTTGCAGCAGGAGCTGCACGGTTTCGCCCAGCGCGACCTGATCCTTGTCGAGCGTAGCGGTGACGGCGGCCAGCGCGGAAAGGCAGGTTGCGCTGGCGAGTAGAGCGACAAGAAGACGAAAAATGGTTTTCATGGCTCGGCGCGCTGCTGTCTCATCATGTGTTCGATCAGGAATTTGCGGCGCAGCAGACCGCCGGGGTCGTCGGGGATGCTGCGCAGCCATTGGTCCTGCGAAATCTGTTTTTCGGTCAAGGGGGCGGATACGGCCTGCGCGTCGCGGCCGTCTGCTGCACCACCCGGTCCAGCCTTGGCCGCTTGATCCTGCCCACCGCTTTTCATGCTCGCTTCCGCATCGCGCCGCGCCTGCTCGGCATCGCCGGACTTGTCGCCTGGTTTCTTTTGCGCGTCTTGTTGCGCGCCGTGCGATTCGCCCTGCCCGGCTGTTTGATTCCCGGCTTGGCGTGGTTGTGTTCCGGGCTGGTTCTGCCCTGCGGCGGCGTGGCTATCCGTCTGGCCTGCCTGTGCCGGATTCTGCGCGCCGGACCGGGATTGGCCTTGCCCGTCTTTCGTCCCGCCTTGCTTGCCGTCCTGCTTGCCGTCCTGCTTGCCGTCCTGCTTGCCGTCCTGCTTGTCACCTTGCTTGCCGGCTTGCGAATTGTTTTCCGCAGCATTCTTCTGCTGTTGCTGCTGCTTCAGAGCCTTCTCGACCACATCCCGATTATGGCGAGCATCGTCATTGTGCGGGTCGCGCTTCAGCGCCGCGTCGTAGGCTTTCAACGCGCCCTGCAGATCGCCGGCATGGGCCAGCGCATTACCGCGATTGTAGTGAGCATCGCTGTCATCGAAGGCGGCAAGATCGCGCGCCGCCGCTGCATATTCGCCGGCCTTGAATTCAGCGTAGCTCTTGCGGCGCGGGTCGGTGAATTCCGCAGCCGCCGCTTTCGCATCGCCTTTTTGCAGCAACACTTCGCCGCGCTGATCCGCATTGCGCCACAGCTTCGACCAGCCGGAGTCGGCGTGTGCCTGCGCCACGCATGCGAGCAAAGTGAGCAAGGCAAGCGCGAGCAGCCTGTTCCTCATAGCCATCTCCTGCGCGTGAGCAGCGCGGCCAGCAGCAACAGTGCAGGCAGCAGGTAGGCGCCGGCGTCGCGCCAGTGCGCGACTTCAACGCCCTTTTCGGCGACTGCACCGGTGGTTCTTTGCGACGACGCCTGCAGGCTGGAAATCAGACCGGACAAATCGGCCACGTCGACATAGCGCCCACCGCCGACCTGCGCAAGCTGACGCAACCGGTCGACTTGCAGATGCGCGAGCACAGGCCGGCCGGCCGCATTCTTCGCGAAGCCGCCGTCCGCATTGCGTACCGGCGCGCCGCCGCTGGTTCCCACGCCGACCACGCTGATCGCGACGCCCTGCGATTTGAGCTTGGCAGCCGCGCGCAATGCGGTCGCCGGATCATCGAACCCGTCGCTCAGCACCACCACGCGCCTGTCCTTTGCGGCGGATGCCGCGAGCAGCTTTTGCGCCTGTTCGAATGCCGGTGCAAGGTGATCGCCGGCGCTCGGCATCATGTCGGGCGCCAGCGACGGCAGCAGTGCGCGCACCGTCGCCACATCCTGCGTCAGCGGCGTCACCGTGTACGGTTCATCGCTGAAAACCACCAGGCCGACGCGCGCATCGCGGGCCGCATCGAGCAGGTCATTCAGCGCATAGCGGGCGCGGGTGACGCGGTTCGGCGCGACATCCGATGCGGCCATCGAAGGCGACAAATCGAGCACCAATACCCAATCGGCCGGGGCCCGATAAGCCGCCGCCCTGTCCTGCTGCCAGCTCGGTCCGGCCAACGCCAGCACGGCCAGGGTCCATGCCAGGGCCAGCCAGGGCCAGGGGCGCATTTTGCGAACGCCTTCGTTGTCACTGTTATCGCCGTCCAGGCGTAATGCCGGCAACAACTCGGGATCGATAACACCGGACCAGTCGCCACTGCCGCCGCGCCGGCGCGCCAGCCAGAACACCAGCACGTACAACGGTGGCAAGGCCAGCAGCCACCACGGGCGCAGGAAATGAAAGGCGTGCAGGAAGTTTGGCAAAAACGCGGCCGGCATCATGTGCGTCCTCGCATCGATACGGCCGGTACGCTGAGCAGCAGCGCGAGCGCCAGCGGCCACGGAAACCATTCGGTACTGGGGCGATACCATTGCGGCCGTCCGGCGCCCGGTTCCAGCTTGTCGATATGCGCGTAGACATCCTGCAATGCATCCGCATCGGCCGCGCGGAAATATTCGCCGCCGGTGATCTGCGCAATCGACTTCAGCGTACCTTCGTCGAGATCGGCATTGCCTGCGAGACCGAAGAAGCCTGGCCGCGCGGCCGCGCCGACGCCGATGGTGTAGACGCGCAGGCCTGCGGCGGCAGCCATTTTCGCAGCCTGGATCGGGTCCATCAGGCCGGCGTCGTTGCTGCCGTCGGTGAGCAGGATCAGCACCATTTCGCCTTGCGCGCCGGATTGCGCCTGCGCAGCTTTCAGGCGCTTGATCGCCAGCCCGATCGCATCGCCGATTGCGGTCTGCGGCCCCGCCACGCCGATCACCGCTTCGTTCAGGAACTGGCCGACCGTGGCGAGATCCGCCGTCAGCGGCGCCTGCAGATAGGGACGCGTGCCGAACAGGATAAGCCCGACCTGGTCGCCGCCGCGATGCCGGATGAAATCGCCGGCGACCGACTGCACCACTTGCAGCCGCGTGTAACCGCCGGCCATGTCCTGGGCCGCCATCGAGCCGGAAGCGTCGACGGCCAGCAACAGGCGCCGCCCGGTACTCGGCACCGGCAACGGCTCGCCCAGCCATTGCGGGCGGGTCGCCGCTCCGACCAGCAACAGCCAGACCAGCGCAAACAGCAGCACGCGCCAGCGCGGATTGGTCCGCAGTCCGAGCGTCCCGCCGGTCGCAACGCTGGCGGCGAACGGCACGAACAGCGCGCCACCCTGCGGTTTCGCTGGCGGCAGCCAGCGGCCGGCCAGCCAGGGCAAAGGCAGCAACAGCAACATCCATGGCCATGCGAAATGAATCATTTTCCTGTCTTGAAAAAGGCTCTGGCGCCGGCTATCCAGCGCGCGCGTTCGGCTCGGGCCACACCGCCGTAGGCCGCCTGCAGCAGGCCGGCGCCGGTTGCGCCCGCCCAGTCGGTACCGCCATGCGCGACCACAAAGCCGATCCAGCGTTCGCCGCTCAGACCGGCCACGGCAGCGCGCCCAAAACGCGCCACTGCGAAGCGGCGCACCAGTTGCTGCAGGCCGCGCGCCAATGCCGCATCGTCCGCAGCGGCGGCTTCCAGTTGTTTCAGCTCATGCAACGCAGCGCGGCGCAGCCGCACCGGCCGGTGGCGCCACCAGGCCAGTGCACCGGCGATGGCAATGACGATCAGGATCGCCAGCGCCCACCAGCCCGGCGCGGGCGGCCACCAGCTCGCCGGCGGCGGCGCGTGCGAAGGCGCCAGTTGCGCGAGCCATGCCGGCTTCATGCCGCCCACTTCGGTTCCTTCAGCAAGGAGATCAGCGAGGCCGGGAATGCGTCGGCCGTATCCAGCCGGACCAGCGGCAGATTGAGACGGATCGCCAGATCGGTCAGCCCTTGTTCGCGCCGGTTCCAGGCGGCCTGCCATGCGGCGCGGCTGCCTGCGCCATCCATCCACCACAGCCGGCCGGGCAAGCCGACGCGATGGGCGCCCGCAGGCAAGCCGTTGCGCTCCAGCGGATCGGTGATCCACAACAGGCGGCAATCGTTGCGCACCGCCGTGGCAGCGAGCATATCTTCGACACCGGCATCGAGTCCGGCGAAATCGCTGAGCAAAAAAACCAGACTGCCGGGCTGCAGCAGCGGACGCAGCGTCATCAAGGCCGCTTGCAATCCCGAGCCGGCCACACTGCCCGGCGCGCGCGGCTGGCGCGCCACCAGCGTCTGCAGCACAGGCAGCACCGCCGCCTCGCGCGTGCGCGCCGGCACAATGTGCGGCGTTGCGCTGCCATCGGCAATCACCGCGCCGACCCGGTCTCCGCCGAGCGCCGCGACCCAGCCAAGCAACGCGGCGGCGCGTAGCAGCAGCGCCGATTTGAGCTGCTGCCGGCTGCCGAAAAAAAGGCCCGCATGCAGATCCGCGACCAGCCAGACCGGGCGCTCGCGCTCCTCGCGGAACAGCTTGGTATGTGGTTTCCCGCGCCGTGCGGTCACGCGCCAGTCGATGGTGCGCGCATCGTCGCCGGCTGCGTACAAGCGGACCTCTTCGAATTCCAGCCCGCGCCCGCGCTGGGCGCTGCGATGCCGCCCCTGCAGGCGCGCCAGCGCCGGGCGATGCGCGTGCAGGCTGAGCCCGTGCGCCGCACCGCGCAACGCCGCCAGATCCGCGAGATCGGGCAGGATCATGGCGCGGGCACCAGGCGCAACAACTCGTCGACGCAGCTCTGCGCGGTCACGCCGCGCGCCTGCGCCGTGTAATCGAGCAAGAGACGATGGCGCAGCGCATCCGGCGCGATCGCCTGCACGTCTTCCGGATTCACGTAATCGCGTCCGTCCAGCCAGGCCAGCGCGCGTGCGCCACGTTCGATCGCAATCGCCGCGCGCGGGCTGGCGCCCCAGCGCAGCCATTCGGCCAGCTTGTCACTGTAGGCGGCGGGACGCCGGGTCGCATCGATCAGCGCGGCAATGTAGTCGGCCACTGCGTCGGCCAGCTTCAGGCCCAGCGCTTCGCGGCGCGCGGCGAATACCATTTCCTGCGTGAGGTGGCGCGCCGGCGGCGGCAACTCGCGTCCGTCGATCGCCTCGCGCCGGGTCAGTTCCATGATCAGGCGGGTGGTCGCGCGATCCGGATAATCGACCAGCGTATGCAGCATGAAGCGGTCCAGTTGCGCCTCCGGCAGCGGATAGGTGCCTTCATGTTCGATCGGATTCTGTGTCGCCATCACCAGGAACAGCCGCGGCAGCGCATAGGTCGACGATCCCGCGCTGACCTGATGCTCGGCCATCGCTTCGAGCAGCGCGGACTGCACCTTGGCCGGTGCACGATTGATCTCGTCGGCCAGGATCAGGTTATGGAATAGCGGGCCGCGCTGGAACCGGAAGCCGCCTTCCTCGGGCCGGTAAATGTCGGAACCGGTCAGATCGGCGGGCAGCATGTCGGGCGTAAACTGCACGCGCTGGAACTCGCACTCCAGGCCGTGCGCCAGCGCCTTGATCGCGCGCGTCTTGGCCAGGCCGGGCGGCCCTTCGACGAGCAGATGTCCATCCGCCAGCAAGGCGACCAGCAAGCTCTCCACCAGCTTTTCCTGTCCCAGAATCTGCGTATTCAGGTATTCGCGCAATTTCCTGAACGCGAACAGGGCGCTGCTGCTGGCATGATTCAAATCGAGTGTCGCGGTATCCATGGAAAAATCCTGTCAGTTACGGTTGGAACAGCTGTCCGGCATCGGTCCGGCGATGGCCTGCCATCTGAAAGCAGGCAGGCATCGTCACCGAGACGCAAAAGCCCTGCGCCGCTTTCCCTTGCACCATGCCAGGCATGGTCTCGCAGCATCTGCCGGGCATTGGCCGGTTGTACCGTGTGTGCGAAAGGCGCGTCTTATCCTGTATCGACAGGACGCCATTCGGCATCAAAGCAGGTACCGGCCGGCTTGAAGGCCAGACACGTTGGCATGTTTGCTCAAGCGTTGTTCCGGCGGAAAAACTCTATACGGGAATACTTAAAATTTCCTGAAAACAGGGATCGGGCATGATGCGCTGCATACCTTTGCCGCGCCTGGCCTTTCCCGCTGTGCCCTCTTTTTGAAAGTGCGGTCTCCATCCGATGTCGAATATCCAGAGGGAACGGAAACTTTTCAAGGACGTTTTTGGCAGACACATAAAACAATGGCCCCTTTCGGAGCCATTATCACTTCCCTTCTTCAGACTATCAGCAGCGGAACCCGGGAAGGCGCATCTATCATCCACATTGTCATGAGCATGCTTAGTTCGGTTTTGCCAGCAAACGCAAAACATCTTCGATGCGGTAAGGCTTCGAGAGGAAATCAAAATCGTAGATCTCGTCTTCATTTGTCTGACCAGCTGGATTTGGATAGCCGGATACCAGGATGACCCTGATATGCGGCTGCAATTTGAGCGCTTCATGCCCCAATTGAAAACCGTTCATGCCCGGCATGACGATATCCGTGAAAAGCACATCGACCTCCGGCACTTGCCGAAGCGTCTCCACCGCTTCTGCACCACACGTGGCTGTCCACACTTCAAAACCCCGATCTTCGAACAGCACCCTGGTCATTTCCAGAAGATCCACGTTATCGTCAACCAGGAGAATCCTGCGAACGCCCGAAACTTTATCGAGTGATTCTCCCTCCATTGTGTTGCCGAGCAGACCGGCATGAGGATTGCCATACTTGGAGGTAACCAAAGACCGGGAGAAAAATACGGGGCGTGCTGTCATTTTGAAATCCATGCAGAGAGATGCGGATGATATTTTCATGCCCTATTATAGGGGGCATGCCTCCCTGTCTTGATGTTAAAGAGGAGGCTTCGCCTCAATCGGTCTCCCGCCTGCCTGCCTCGATGTCACGCAGGACGTCTCGGGATCGCTCACGTCCGCAAGCACCGGCAGATACAACGAAATCGATGTGCCTTTGCCGGTCTCGGTCTCGAGTGTCATATCACCATCGGATTGTTGAACGAACCCATATACCTGGCTCAGTCCCATGCCTGTACCTTCACCGATGGGCTTGGTTGTAAAGAAAGGCTCCAGCGCACGAGCGGCGACTTCACGGGACATCCCTATACCGGCATCCCTTACCGTCATTTTGACAAAACGCCCGGCTGGAAGACTCCCGATCTCATGGTGCTTCAGCTCCACTTCTTCCGTACTGACAAGCATCGTGCCACCGTCGGGCATCGCGTAGCGTGCATTTGTCATCAAGTTCAGAAGTGCGGCTTCGAATTGCGTGGCATCGACCGCTACCTCACTCAAGCCTGAAGCCAAGTGGAAATCGAGGATAACGTTCCCGTCGGCCACCCGCCGCAACACGGTTTCGAAGCCTTCGATGACCCGGTTCAGATTGTGCCTCTCACGCTTCAGCGGTTTTTGTCGTGCAAACATCAGCAGCTGCTGGGTGAGATTCGCCGCACGGGTTGCGGCCCGTTCCATGCTCTCCAGCACCTTCGGATTCGGCGGGCTGTCCGGGCGACAGGACAAGCGCTCGATCCCGCTCACAATCACGGCCAGCAGGTTATTGAAATCGTGAGCGATACCGCCGGTGAACTTGCCGATCGCTTGCAGTTTCTGCGATTGGAACAAGGCTTCCCTCGCCTGCTCCAGCGCCTCGGCTGTCTGCTTGCGTTCGGTGATATCGCGCGTCACCTTTGCAAATCCGATCAGTTGCCCCTGCTCGTCGTGAATCGCATCAATCACCACGTTGGCCCAGAAGGTCGAGCCGTCCTTGCGGACCCGCCATCCCTCCATTTCAACGCGTCCGTGCTCGGCTGCCTGTGCAAGCACACGCATCGGCAGCCCGGCTGCCTGATCCTCCCGAGTATAAAAGCGTGAAAAGTGCGTGCCCAGGACTTCGTCCTGGGTGTATCCCTTGATGCGCTCCGCACCCGCATTCCAGTTCGTGACCTCCCCAGTGGGAGACAGCATGTAAATTGCATAGTCGGTAACGCCTTGGACCAGCAGTCGAAACCGGCTTTCGCTGGCCCGCAAGGCTTCCTCTGTCTCACGACGCTCGGTGATGTCACGCGTGATTTTGGCGAACGCGACCAACTTTCCCTGTTCGTCACGAATCGGATCGATGACAACACTGGCCCAGAATCGGGTGCCGTCCTTGCGCATCCGCCAGCCTTCTTCTTCATATTTCCCTTCGTCAAGCGCGATTCTCAATGCTCTGGCCGGCTTTCCTATGGCCCGATCTTCCTCGGTGTAAAAGCGCGAGAAGTGCTGTCCGATAATTTCATCGGCCTGATAGCCTTTGAAGCGCTGCGCTCCCTTGTTCCAGCTAATGACAATGCCATCGGGAGACAGCATGTAAATCGCGTAATCGGAAACACCCGCAACGAAAAGTCGAAATTGCTCAAGCGAAGTATTGCCCCAGAATGGGGACCGAAAATTTTCTTCCATTATCGTTTTCTCGATGCAATCCGAATGTCAATATGGAGTTCAAGTTTACTCTTATCGGTTAATGCCCGATTTATTCGCGATTAAGGAATCAGTGCCTAATGGCAGTAGCCTCAAATTGGATTCGATTCCAAAAAACGCCTTGGGAAAAAGATCACCGCTTAACGATATCTGCTAAGCTTTTGCCCGTCTCCGGCGCCCTGCAGGCAACGCCCGGATCAACACTTTCAGGGAGTAATTCAACAATGAGCATGCAAACCTGGTGGCTGTTCGTCATGATGACGTTTGTCGTTTCGGCGACGCCGGGGCCCAACATGCTGTTGGTGATGAGCCATAGCGCACAGTTCGGGTTCCGCGCCGCGCTCGCCACCATGGCCGGCTGCATGACCGCATTGCTGGCGATGATGAGCCTGTCGGCGGCGGGTCTGGGTGCCTTGCTGCAAGCGTTCCCGTCGGTGTTCGATACGCTGCGCTGGGCCGGCGCCGCCTATCTCGCCTACCTTGGCATCAAGAGCTGGCGCTCGCCGGTGGTGGAGGAAACCGACGCGGCACTGACGGGCGCGGTTGAGAAGCCGGCCAATGCCGGCCGGCTGTATCGGCAGGGCGTGCTTGTCGCGGCCAGCAATCCGAAAGCGATTCTGTTTGCCGCGGCATTCCTGCCGCAGTTCATCCGCCCGGAATTGCCGCAACTGCCGCAGTTCGGCATCCTGCTGGCAAGCTTTGCGGTAATCGAGGTGAGCTGGTACATGGTGTATGCCGGCAGCGGTCAACGGCTCGCCGCCTACCTGCGCCGGGCACCAGTGTTGAAAATCTTCAACCGGATTACGGGCGGCGCGTTCGTCGGCTTCGCGGCACTGATGGCGGCGGCACGTAACTGAAGATCGTCGTTCCTGAAGACAGCCAGGGCTTGCCCGGCTGCTTTTTGACCGGCAATGGAAGCCGTTGATGAATAATGTGTCCGATGCCGGTTCCGCCCATTTCTCCGCTTGCTCCCCGCGTCACGCCTGGCTGGCGATCCACAGAATTTCGGCGTCCTGCTCGCTCACCGACACGAGTGCGTGATGCATGCCGCGATCGAAATACACGCTGTCGCCCGCCTCCAGCCGGCATGGCGCGAACTATCCGGCGCATCTGTCTGGGCCAGTCGAGAAGTGCGTGCGGTGATGGTTGCCCGAAGGTCGCGATCACCCGCATGAGCGATCGCATACGCGCCGACGACATTGCCGAACTCACCGGGTTCGATACGTCCCTGCTCAAGGCCAGAAGAAAGAGAGAATGAATGATGCGAATCCTAGACGCAAAGCAAACGGCAGATGCGCTTCCCTATGCGAGGCTCGTTCCGGCGATTGCACAAGCGACCATCGAAAAGGCAAGCGGTGCCATCATGGCTCCGGAACGCCAGGTAGTCCGACTTGGTGACGGCAACACACTGCTGTCGATGCCGGCGATCGGGGCTGATATGAGCGTGACCAAGCTGATCACGGTACACGTCAACAATGCATCGAAGCAGCTTCCCGCGATCCAGGGTGAAGTCGTCGTCTTCGATACCGCGACCGGGCGCAGGCTGGCCATTCTCGATGCGCCGGTTGTCACGGCAAGGCGTACGGCGGCTGTCACGCTGTTGGGAATTCAACGCCTGGCGAAAAAACATCCGGCATCGGTGATGATCATCGGAACCGGGGCCCAAGCAGCGGCGCATGCAGATGCATTGATCGACTTCCTCGGCATCAAGCAATTCTGGATAAAAGGCCGGGATCGTGACGGCGAGGTCGCATTCTGCAAGCGGCTGCAGGACAACTATCCCGGCGTGTCGGCAAAGCCGGCGATTTCCGTGCCTCACAGCGCTGCCGAGATGGGCGTGGATGTCGTGATTGCATTGACGACGTCGAGAGAATCGGTGATTCCCGCCGATCTGGAGCCCCATGTGCTGGCGATCGGCGTCGGCGCATTCACGCCGGAAATGGCGGAGTTTCCCGCGCAACTGCTTCACGCACGCAGCATCGTCGTCGACGATCGTCCGGGCGCCATGCACGAAGCGGGAGACCTGATCCGCGCAGGGATCGACTGGACCAAGGTACGCGAGCTGTCTGAAATCAGCGGGGACGACCGCGTACACGGTGGCGTCACTCCCGTACTGAAAACGGTCGGTCAGGCTGCCTGGGATCTGGCTGCAGCCCGCGTCGTGGCCGCATCGTTGTGATGCAGCAGACAGTTGTTCGATCGGGATCAGCGCGAATTTATTCACCTATCTCAGGCAAATCCCGCTGGCGCGCGCGAAGTGCGTCGGCGCCGGGATTGCGGTGCATCCGTAGCTCTTCCGATTCTCCGTCACTGACGCAAAAAGCAAAGATCTTCGACAAGATTCGCTTCTCAAAAAAAACAGGCGAGACATGCTCGCCTGTCATACCGTCTTGCTACGGTTACTTCTTGATGACTTCAGCCTCGACACTGGCCGGCGCCACGGCGTAATGATCGAACTGCATCGAGAACTGGGCGCGGCCGGAACTCAGCGCACGCAAGCTGCCGATATAGCCGAACATTTCCTTCAACGGCACGTGTGCTTCGATCACTGAACCGCTGTTACGCTGTTCCTGTGACCGCACCATTCCTCGCCGCCGATTGAGATCGCCAATGCAGTCGCCGACGTTGGCCGTGGGCGTCAAGACCTCCACTGCCATCATCGGTTCCAGCAGCACCGGCCCCGCCTTGGCTGCAGCCTCGCGAAACGCCGCAGCCGCAGCCAGCTCGAACGCCATCGTCGACGAGTCCCGCTCGTGATAGCTGCCGTCCACCAGCGTCGCCTTGAAATCGACGGTCGGAAAACCGCCCAGCACGCCGATTTTTGCAGCGTTGCGTATGCCGGCTTCCACTGCGGGTATGTACTCGCGTGGAATCGCGCCGCCGACAACCAGGTCTTCAAACTGCACGCCATCCCCGGGCGCCAATGGCGTCAATCGCAACTTCACTTCCGCAAATTGCCCCGGGCCGCCTGTCTGCTTCTTGTGCACATAATGCACTTCAGACGATCGGGAAATCGTTTCGCGATAGGCGACCTGCGGCTTGCCTACAAGCACTTCAACCGCATGCGTCGCGCGCAGCTTTTCCAGCGTGACTTCCAGCTGCAGCTCACCCATGCCCGACAGTATCGTCTGTCCCGACTCCGCATCCTGCTTCACATGCAAACTCGGATCCTCGCGCAACATCGCATGCAGCGCCCTGGACAAATTCTGCTGATCGGCTTGCGTCTTCGGTTCGATGGCGACGTCGATCACCGGTTCCGGAACGGAAATCTGCTCCAGCACGACCCTGTGATCCGGGTCACACAAGGTATGACCGGTGACGGTCTCCTTCAGGCCGACAATCCCGACGATATCGCCCGCCTCCGCATGCTCGCGTTCCTGCTTCTTGTCTGCATGTATTTCGTACAGACGGGAAATGCGTTCCCTCTTGCCTGTATTGGCATTCAGGACCACATCGCCGGGACGCAGGCGCCCCTGATACACGCGCACAAAGGTGAGCGACCCATGATCGTTATTGACGATCTTGAAGGCAAGCGCCGCCAACGGTGCATCCGGGTCCGAACCGATATTGTCGTGGCCGGCACGTGCAACAACACCAGGTTCCGGCAGATAATCGACGATCGCATCCAGCAAGGGCTCCACGCCCTTGTTTTTGAATGCAGAGCCGGTCAGCACCGGAACAAATGCGCCGCTTGCCGACCCTTTGCGGATACAGGCACGCAGCACATCGACATCAGGCATCCGTCCGTCAAGATAGTCGGCCAAGGCCTGATCATCCTGCTCGATCACGGTTTCAATCAGCGCGGTCCGGTACCTGGCCGCAGATTCGCGCAACGCATCAGGTATCGCTTCCACCCGATACGGCATGTTTGCCGCGTCCGACGGCCACACCAGTGCCTGCATGTTCAGCAGGTCGACCACACCGCGGAATTCGCCTTCGGCGCCAATCGGCAACTGAAGCACCAGGGGCGTTACACCCAGGCGTTCTTCAATCATGCCGACCACCCGGTAAAAATCGGCGCCGATGCGATCGAGCTTGTTGACGAAACAGATGCGCGGCACACCATATTTGTCGGCCAGCCGCCAATTGGTTTCGGTCTGCGGCTCCACGCCTGCCACGCCATCGAACAACACCACGGCGCCGTCCAGCACGCGCAACGACCGGTTCACTTCGATGTTGAAATCGATGTGTCCCGGCGTGTCGATGATGTTGATCTGGCAGTCGCGCCAGAAGACCGTCGTCGCCGCACTATTGATCGTGATGCCGCGCGCAATTTCCTGCGGATCGAAATCCATCGTCGTCGTGCCGTCATGCACTTCACCGACGCGGTAATTTTCCCCCGTGTAGTACAGGATACGTTCCGTGGTCGTGGTTTTGCCCGCGTCTACGTGGGCAATGATCCCGATGTTTCTGAGTTTTTTGTTTCGCATGATTACCACCTGATAAAACAGCCATCCCGGCGATTGTGTCCATAAGGATGTCTGCATGGTCATACCTGAAAGGGCAGCCTTTCAGGCGGGGTACGCGATGAAAGGCTAACCGGCTTCTTGCGAAGCGGCGAAGGCGCCGAAGTCGTCTTCGGCATTCGCCGCACTGCGATCGCCAGGACACGGGCGCAAGCTCCCCTTTGCCTGGCGGGCAAAAATCGTGGCGATCAATTTGTCGTAAGTACGCATGGCAAGTCCAGTAAAACAAAAACCCCGGGGAACGAATCAACCGGGGTTCTACTTCATGTCCCGGAAGGCATTCAGCCTTCCGAAAAATCGAAAGGCTATGGCAAGCGAATAACCGTGCGATCACCATACGGCATATGCGTCGTCGTGTTGGTGGATGCGAAATTCAGGAAACGGTTTGCTTTGTTCATTGTCGGTTCAGTGCAATCAGCCGCTCAGAAGACCAGAGCGTGCGAAGGTTCATCATTGTCGGATCTACATGAGGTTTTGCGCAAGATTTTTCAAGCGCACAGAGGACAAAAAGAGACGCGACAGCCGAGACACGGTGTCGCTTCCTCATCGCAGACTGCTGGAATCACCGCCAGATAGTCGCGGGCATACGGAAACTCGATCATTTTGTAGGCCTCCGAAAGAACTATTTGTAGGGAAATCCCCGTTTCCGCAATGCACTGACAAGTGGAGCGTCCGGATGCATTCGCAGGGCGGGCCCGACTCGCCGCACTACAGCAATGGCGGGTGAGGTCCGCCCTACACACTGATTGAGTGGACAACACGACAACGCGAATCGCCGTCGATACCAGCGGTGGCGCGTATAAAAAAGCCCGCCATCGAGGCGGGCCAACTCCATGGGGACTGGAGCTCGGAGACACGAGTGCCGTCACACGGTTGCGGAGGGGCCTTTCAGCTCACCGATGCCGGCTTCTTTCCGGCCGAGCACCGCCTGAATCGCAACCGCCACACCGACGTTCAGCGCCAGGGCAATCAGACCGGTGTAGAGCGTGTAGCTGTCGCCACCGAGCACGAAGGTGTGCACCGGCTTGATACCGTCGGAAAACGCCAGCCAGCTCCCGCCGACAATGCCGGCCGCCCAGCCTGCCAGCAGCGCCGGTGCGCGGAACCAGCCGAGAAACAGGCCGAACACGACTGCCGGGAAGGTCTGGAGAATCCATACGCCACCGAGCAATTGCAGGTCGAGCGCAAACTTGGTCGGCATGAACATGATGCAGACGAGCGCGCCGAACTTGACGGCCAGCGACACGATCTTCGCCACCTTCGCCTCGCCCTCCGGCGTCACCGAGGCATTTACATACGGCTTCCAGAAATTGCGTGTGAACAGGTTTGCAGCGCCGATTGACATCACGGCAGCCGGCACCAGTGCGCCGATCGCGATCGCCGAGAAGGCGAAGCCGCTGAACCAGCTCGGGAAGAGCGCGTTGAAGAGCGCCGGCACCACGTCGTTGTTGCTCTTGACGCCGATATGCGCGGCATGTGCCATGAAACCCAGCAGCGCGATCAGGCCGAGCAGCACGGTATAGGCCGGCAGGAACACCGCGTTCTTGCGGATGGTGTTGGCGTCCTTCGCAGCGAAGATGCCGGTCAGCGTGTGCGGATACATGAAGGCCGCAAGCGCCGAGCCCAGTGCGAGCGTCGCGAACGGCAGGATCTGCTGCGACTTCAATATCAGGCCGGTGGCGCCGCCCTTCTGCGCGAAGACGTCGTGGGCCGAGGCAAACACCGCGCCGTAGCCGCCGAGCTTCATCGGCACAAGGATCACCGCGACGAGCACCACGATATAGATCATCACGTCCTTGACGAAGGCGATCAGGGCCGGCGCACGCAGACCGGCGGAATAGGTATAGAGCGCGAGGATCACGAAGGCTGCCGCCAGCGGGAATTCGCCGGTCAGGCCGAGCGCCTTGATGACGACTTCCATACCGATCAGTTGCAGCGCGATGTAGGGCATCGTGGCGACCACGCCGGTCAGCGCGATCGCGAATTCGAGCGGGCGCGAGCGATAGCGTCCGTAGACCACGTCGGCCGCGGTCACATGGCCGGCGCGCTGCGCAACGCTCCAGAGCTTCGGCATGATCATGAACACGATCGGATAGACGAGGATGGTGTACGGCAGCGCGAAGAAGCCGTATGCGCCGACGGCATACACGAGCGCCGGCACCGCGATTACCGTGTAAGCGGTGTAGAAATCGCCGCCGACGAGAAACCAGGTGATCCAGGTACCGAAGTTGCGGCCGCCAAGGCCCCACTCATCGAGATGCGCACCCTTGTCCGCCTTGCCGCGCTGCCAGCGAGAGGCGACGAAACCGAGCACCGTGACAAGCACGAAGAAGAAGATGAAGACGCCGAGCGCCGTCCAGTTGATCTGGTTTTCCATCATTCGTCTCCTTTCTTGCCCTCATGCCGGTACACGATCCAGATTAGCAGCGACGTGAGCGGCACCCACGCGAGCTGGTACCAGTAATAGAACGGAAATCCGAACAGCGTCGGCGTTTCCTGGTTGTAGATGGGAACCGAAAGCAGGCCGATGAACGGCAGGATGAGCAGAAGCCGCATGTGTGTCTCCAATCTTGTAAAGTGTTTTTTTGAACCGACATCCGCGATGGCATGCTACGGAGGCACCGGTTGGTACGAAGATCAAGCCAGTGCGCTCCGGGCAGAGCCGCTCCACTTGATGCTGAAATTATGGAATGACCGATGCAAGAGAAAAAGCCGAAGAAATACGCAGTACGGCCCCGTGCCACTACGGAGTAAAACTACGTAGGACGGGCTGCGCGCCATGCGCGAACTTCTCTTGCTCGTGCAATGGCGGCGCTGTTGCGCTCGATGCGGTAGCGCCGGCGACGGCTGCCGAACCGATCAGCGACTACCAACGGGAATCGTCATGAATCATGCGCGGGCATTGATGCAGACAAGGCCTGACCAACAAATATTCCTCGAAGCAATCGCGCAGCTTCCGGAAGCCGAACTCCTCGCCGCACCCCATTTTCTTCGGCAGCATGATTCGCACATTGCATCACTTCTATGGGATGGACCTCGTATGGGCAACAGGCGCACGTGCTCGGCAAGCCGCACGACTACACGCCACGGAATCCGGGCAACAGGGTCAGGTCTTGCGCCTTGCCTTCCGGCGCCCAACCGGTAATCCCCGAGCGGAAATTTCAGCGCAGGCCACATTCTTGGCACTACCGGCGCCCGGTCAATCCGGGGAGTTGAAGCGCTGGGTACAATTGATTGATCGCCACCAAATCCAATCTCATTTCCTCAACAATCCATTCACGGATTTCTGCTACCGATGAACGCATCGGTTTACTGGCCGGGTGCAGGAGGTGGCAGGTGCGTCCGGTAACGATGATCTCCTGCTCGGCTGGAACAAGGGCGCCATTGCGCAGCCAATGCGAGGTGACATTAAGCCAGCCGAGCGCAATGCCTTGCCCGAGCAATGCGGCCTGGACAACGATTGCGTAGTCTGAAAAATCCAGGATATTCGTCGGGTGCCGACCGTTCTTCTGGAAGCTGACAAAGCGGCGATGCCAGTCGCGTTCTCCGCTGCTCAGATTCACGAGGGTGTCGCCTCGGTCTTCCGCCGCCACACGCGTGTGTTGATTGTAGCTGGGGCTGCATACTGGAAGGAGCGTTTCCGGCATCACGAAGGCACCCTGCTCGTCAGCCTCGTCGCCGCTGAGGAACCGCATGCCGAGGTCGACGTCGTCGACCGGCCCGCCAACCGCACCGGAGATAAGCTGGAAGCGCAGATCAACTGACGGAAACGCCTTGCGCAGCTTGTCCATGCGGGGCATCAGCCAATGCGTGGTGAATGCAGTCGATACCGACAACGTGACGGTGTCGGTGCCAGTCCTGCGTGCCTCGATCTCATCAAGCGCGGCCTCGATACCGCGAAACCCCTCGGAAATTCGCTTGTAAAGGATCTGCCCGTTTTCAGTCAGGACGATTCCTCCGTGTACCCGCTCGAAGAGTCTGATACCCAAATGCTCTTCCATGCGCGCCAGCATCCGGCTCACCGCGGGCTGCGTGACATACAGCTCGACGGCCGCCTTGGTGAAATTGCCGCAGCGCGCGGCGGCTTCGAATGCAAAAAGCGCATTCGCGCTGGGGAGTTTTTTGCGCAGATTAGGCATGACTTCATGTTATACCCAACCCAACAATTTGGAAATTGTCCAGTGCATGCATCTAGCCTATATTGACTCCATTGAATGGCATTCCTTCACAGGGGTATAAACAGATGACATTGCAGTCAAATTGCGGCGTCTCCATCCGGTCGGCGAACAAGCGGTACGGCGACATGGTGGCTCTGGACTCCATAACGCTGGATGTGGAAGCGGGCGAGTTCCTCTCCCTCCTCGGGCCTTCGGGATCGGGCAAGACGACACTGCTCGGCATCCTTGGCGGCTTCGTCCAGCCTTCCTCCGGCTCGGTCTGGAGCGGCGAGCGCGACATTACCTACATGCCACCGCACAAACGGGACATCGGCATCGTATTCCAGAGCTATGCACTGTTTCCGCACATGACGGTCGGGGAGAACGTGGCCTTCCCGTTACGTGCGAGGCACTTGCCGAAATCGACCTGGCCAAAGAAGGTCGGTGAAGCCCTGGAGATGGTCAAACTCGGCGGCTACCAGGACCGACGCATCTCGCAATTGTCGGGCGGGCAGCGCCAGCGGGTCGCTCTCGCCCGGGCAATCGTGTTCGAACCGCGACTGATCCTGATGGACGAGCCGCTGTCGGCACTGGACAAACAGTTGCGCGAATCCATGCAAATCGAACTGCGCCAGCTGCACAGGAAACTGGGTGCAACCATCATCTACGTCACTCATGACCAGCGCGAGGCGCTGACGATGAGCGACCGGATCGCCGTGTTGCGGAATGGCCGTCTCGTTCAGATCGACGCTCCCGCCCAGATGTACAACAACCCAGCGGATTCCTTCGTCGCCAGCTTCATCGGAGAATCGACGCTATTGCCGGTAACGCGTGCGGGCGGCAACGAGGTCAGGCTTGGAGAGGTCACGTTGAGGTCGACCCGCCCGCTGCCGCAAGGGAACGACCTTCTGCTCGCGCTGCAGACCGAGAAACTGCTGATCGACGACGGCGTCGCAAGCGATTCCGCCAATCGCATTCCCTGCCGCGTCACCGAAATCGTCTATCAGGGTGAGAGTCTGAAGGTGTTCGCCACGATGGCGGACGGCACTTGCCTCAGCCTGCGCCAGCCCAGCCACCACGCGGCCCGCATGCGGATTCCCGCGACAGGTGAACAAATGACGGTCACCCTCGATCCCGAGGACACCATCATCGTTGCCAAGTCTGTCGACCATTAGTCGCAATCGCCCAATCATCACAACTAACAGGAGAAGTGAATATCATGTCATTCGATAATTTCAAGGTTCTGACATTCGATGTCGTTGGCACGTTGATCGATTTCGAGAAGGGCGTGCTGGATTCGGTCCGCCGCATCGGCGGTCCCGCCGCGCAGAAGCTGACCGACGACCAGATCTTCGAGCCCTACAAGCGCGGGCGCAATACCTTTCCGGGACGCTCCAGCCAGGCCATGTTCGATGTTTATCTGTCGCTGGCCAGGGAACTCGATCTTCCCGCCGACGAAACCTCGGCGCACGCTTTCCAATTGGACGTGCTGCGCTGGCCGGCCTTCCCGGATTCGGTCGCCGCGCTTAGGCGCTTGAGAAAGCATTTCAGGCTGGTGGCCATGACCAATGCGGACCGGGTGGCGTTGTCCTGCTATGCGCACACGCTCGGCGATCCGTTCGACGATCATGTCTCTTGCGACGAAACCGGTGTGGCCAAGCCGAATCCGCAATTCTTTGCCTACAATCGCGGCCGCCAGGCAGCCCACGGCTACAAGTTTCACGAAATCCTGCATGTTGCGCAAAGCCAGTACCACGACATCGGCATTGCGCGGGAACTCGGTTATTCGGTGTGCTGGATCCAACGCCGCAAGGGCTTGAAGGGCTTCGGCGGCACGCCGGAACCCGCGCAGGTCACCAAACCGGACTTCCACTTTGCCACGCTGAAAGAGCTGGCGGATGCAGTCGACGCGGCATACGTCGCGTAACCATCACCGAGCGCCGCGCACCCAGCCATGAACGGATACCCAAACATCCCGGAAGCCCGCTCGCTGTGGGCGAGCACAGCGGTGCCGGCAACCTCCTTGCCGCGCCTGGAGACCGACATGCGCGCCGACGTCGTCATCGTCGGCGGCGGTTACTCGGGACTCTCGGCGGCGCATGCGCTGCAACAGCGCGGCATCCATCCGATTGTGCTGGATGCCAACGCCATCGGATGGTGTGCCAGCGGCCGCAACGGCGGCGTGGTGTCGGCGAAGTTCCGTCTCTCCTTTCCTGGCATCGCCGGGTCGTACGGCATCGACGCCGCCAGACGCATGCACCGGATCGCCCATGAATCGGTGGACAGGGTGGAAGAACTGATCGACGAGTTCGGCATCACGAGCGCCCGGTTCGAGCGCACCGGCAATCTGCGGTGCGCTCACACGGAGCGCGCGTTCAGTGCGATTGCGGACGAAGCGCAGTGGCTGCGCCGCGAACTGGGCGACGACTCGGTATCCGTCCTCACCCGGGCACAAGTTGCGCAGGAGACCGGCTCACAAGCCTTCACCGGCGGTGTCCTCAGCAGCCATTCCGGGACCATCCATCCGCTCAACTACGTCCGCGGCCTGGCCGCCGGCCTGGTAGTGCGCAAGGTCAACATTTTCGCGCAGAGCCCCGCGGTACGCATCATGCGCGAGCCGGCAGGCGTGTTGATCGAAACGCCGGCGGGAACCGTGCGGGCACAGCAAGTCATCATCGCCACCGACGCCTACTCGGACCTGACGCCGGCAACCCGGCACCTCAGGCGCACCATCATCCCGTTCCGCAGCGCCATCATCGCCACCGAACAGCTGCCTTCTCATCTCGATGCGAAACTGATGGCGGCACGGCGCAGTTACACGGAAACGCGGCGCATGATGAAATGGTTCCGCAAGGCGGACGGCCGAATCCTGTTCGGCGGTCGCGGCGCTTTTGGAAAGGAAGAAGCGCCGCCGGCGTTCGATGCCTTGCAGCGCGCCATGATTGCCTTGTTCCCGGAGCTTGAAGAAATCGGCATCGCGTTCAAATGGTCCGGTTTCGTCGGCATGACACTCGACCAGTTGCCGCATGTCGGACGGCTCGACGATCGCACCAGCATCTGTCTCGGCTACAACGGCGCGGGCGTGGCCATGGCCAGCCTTCTGGGCCGGTATGCCGCGGCGTTCGCGGCCGGCGAATCGCCGGACGTGGCGCTGCTCGATGCGGCCCGGCTCAAGCCGGTTCCCTTTTACCCGTTGCGTGCGCCTGGCGTCCGCATGGTTGCGGGTTGGTATCAGTTACTCGACGCACTAGGCTACTAGAGGCTCCAAAGGCCCGTAGCACATCATCCACCATGAGGAGACAGCATCATGAAAAGAGTCCGTTTCGATTTTTCCGGTTTAACGCTGGTTGCGATTTCCGCACTCTCGGCCGGTTCCGCGTTCGCAGCGGAAAAGATCACCTTCGTGTCGCAAGGCGGTGCCTATCAGGCGGCGCAGCGTGTCGCGATTCTCAACCCGGTATCGAAAGCACTGGGTATTACGGTCCACGAGGACAGCGCGCCCGATGCCTGGCCGATGATCAAGACGCAGGAGAGCACCGGCAACGTGGTCTGGGACGTCGTTGATACACCGACTGTCAACTGCCTTCGCGGCGGCGAGCAGAACCTGATAGAGAAACTCGATTTCAGCAAGATTCCGAACGCGGCCGGCATGCCGGCCGGGTACAAGACGCCGTATTCGGTCGCCTATGAATTCTATTCGAGCGTGCTCGCCTACAACCCGGAGAAATATGCTGGCAAGGCGCCGTCCACCTGGGCCGACTTCTGGGACGTAAAAAAATTCCCGGGGCGTCGCGCCTTGCGCAATCACCCTATTGCCACCCTGGAAGCGGCACTGCTGGCGGACGGCGTGCCGAGGGACAAACTCTATCCTCTCGACGTCGACCGCGCCTACCGCAAGCTGGAACAGATCAAGCCTTACATCACTGCGTGGTGGACCTCCGGCGGCCAGGCGGCGCAACTGCTGCACGACGGCGAAGTGGACATGATCATGACCTGGAACGGCAGGGTCAGCGCGCTCCAGAAGGACGGAGCGAAGGTGGCGTACACCTATAACGACGGCATCTTGCAGAACACGCAGCTGTGCATTCTCAAGAACGCGCCGAACCTGAAGACGGCTGTGACCTTCGTCAACGCCGCCATCGCGCCGGAATATCAGGCCAACCTGCCGTTGCAGATCGACTATGGCCCGGGCAATCCGGCGGCGTTCGCTACCGGCAAGATTTCGGCCGAACGCGCAGCCGAGCTGCCCAACTCGCCCGCCAATGCGGCCAAGCAAGCTCTCATGTCCTATACCTGGTGGGTATCGCCGGAGGGAGAAAAAGCGGAGAAACGCTGGCTGGAATTCATGCAGAAATAAGGTCGCGGCGCGCGCCACGATGTATGCATCGTTTCCGCGCCACGTTCGTCCTTGCTTTGATAATGGGTGAATGCCAGTGAAAACTTTCGTGTTAATGAAACCCTCAATGGCTCCGGTGGCCGTCGATCCTTCGATCGCGTACCAGCGCCGCGAGCAAAACCTGATGCTGATGCTGGCCGCGCCGGCACTGCTGGTGGTGGTCGTGCTGCTCGTGATTCCGCTGGGCTGGCTGTTCTGGCAATCGATCTATGCCGACGGCTTCACGTTCGCGAACTATCACCGTATCCTCACCGAGGACGTCTATCGCAGCACCTTCGCATTGACCTTCAGGATCAGCATCCTGGTAACCCTGCTGGCGCTGCTGCTGGGATATCCGGTCGCGTACGCCGCCTCGGTGCTGCCGCCGCGCTGGGCGACAGTCGTGCTCGGGTTGGTGATACTGCCTTTCTGGACCAGCGTCCTGGTCCGCGCCTATGCCTGGCTGATCCTGCTGCAGCGGACCGGCCTGGTGAACAAGTCGCTGCTGTCGCTGGACCTGATCCACAGCCCTCTGCCGCTGGTACACAACGAGGTAGGCACCATCATCGCCACGGTGCACATCCTGCTGCCGTTCATGGTGCTCCCGCTCTACTCGACGATGCAGAAGATTCCCGCCGACCTGACGATGGCCGGCGCCAGCCTCGGCGCTACACCGCTGCATGTCTTTTTGCGCGTGTTCCTGCCGCTGTCGCTGTCCGGTGCGCTGGCGGGCATGACCCTGGTCTTCGTCCTTTGTCTGGGCTTCTACATCACGCCCGAGCTCATGGGCGGCGGCAGGACCATCATGGTCTCGATGCTGATAAGCCGCAACGTCGAGCTCTATAACCAATGGGGTGCGGCCAGTGCGGTAAGCGTAGTCCTGCTCGCATGCGTGTTTGCCATCTTCTATATCGTCAGCCGGGTGATTTCGCTCGACAAGATTCTGGGGGCAAAATGAACAAGATATCCATCGGCCGACTCTCCCTGGTCGCCTTTGCCGTGCTGGTCCTGGTCTTTTCGATGCTGCCGGTGCTCGTGATCGTGCCGGTATCCTTTTCGGATGCCCGCTTCCTGACCTTCCCTCCGCCCGGCTATTCGTTGCGCTGGTACGATGCGTTCATCAGCAACCCGACCTGGGTGGAGGCGGCAAAGACCAGTCTGCTGGTCGCGTTCCTGACCGTCTGCGTCACCACGCCGCTGGGTGTTGCCGCGTCATACGCCATCCACAATTCCAGCCATTGGAGCATGCGTTATCTGCGGGTGGTGCTGATGCTGCCGCTGATGGTCCCGATCATCATCGTTGCAGTCGGCGTCTTTTTCATCTATGCGCACATCGGTCTCCTCAACAGCGTCACCGGCCTGGTATTGGCCGACGTCATGCTGGGCCTGCCGTACGTCGTGACGGCGGTGACCGCGGGCCTGCAAGGTTTCGACCCGGCCCAGGAGATGGTGGCGCGCAGCCTCGGCATGAACCGGCTGCGCAGCTTCCTGGCGGTGACGCTGCCGCAAATCAAGGCCAGCGTCATCTCGGGTGCGATCTTTGCGTTCATCCAGGCGCTGGACGAAACCATCGTGGCCTTGTTCATTTCCGGCGGCGACAACCAGACCTTGACCAAGCAGATGTTCACCACCTTGCGCGACGAAATCGATCCGACGATCGCGGCAGTCAGCACACTGCTGACGACAGCCTCCTTCACACTCGTGTTGATGGTGGTCCTGAGCCGCAAGGCGGCCAAACATTAGAGCGATTTCCGGCACCGTGCAGGGTGCGCTCGGCGCACCAATACCGTTGCAAAAGCGCTGGTGCGCAGGGCACACCCTACCTTGCTGCGGTTAATTTCATCAGCCAGAACACAACACATTCACAGATCCTGCGCAGGCTTTTTCCCGTGCGCCAGCAACAGGCAGTCGTGGAAGACCTGCGCCACGCGCGGCGGGCTCGGCGAATGCCTGATAGCGCTGACGAAAAGGCAGTCATAGCGGAAGCGTGAAGGCTTCACTGCCCGCATCAGGCCGTCGGCCTCGAAACTTCTGGCGTAGTGGTCCGGCAGAAATCCGAGAAACTCGCCGGAAAGAATCAGGGTCGCAATCGACTCCTGGTCGAATCCCGTCGCCTTGCGGGCCAAGCGCACCTTCTGGCTGATTTCCATATTGGGCGAGTGATATCCCAATCCCGCGAACCGATAGCTGGGCAGGCTCTTCCATGTCAGTGGCTCATGTCTTGCCGTGAACAAGGGATGCTTGCTGCCGCAGTAAAGCAGCATGGTTTCGTCGAACAGTTCGCTGTATGACAGGCTGGCGGAATTCCGGTGCGCAGGAATGATGCCGATCTGGAACCGGCCATCCATGACGCCTTGCTCGATGGCGTTGATCGGTGCGACATGCATGTTGAGCGAAACGTCAGGCGCGTGCCGCGTAAACAAGCCGATCGCATCGCCCAGCCGGGCCGCGGGATTGCTCGCCGTCTTGTCGAATACCGCGACGTTGAGCTGCCCGCCCATGCGGCGGTGAATCTCGTCGACGCCGCGGATAAACGCATCGGTCGCCGCCAGCAGGTGTTGCGTTTCCTGATAAATCCGCGCGCCCTCGGCGGTAGTGGCAAAGCCGCTGCGGCCACGGTGGCAGAGTGTCAAACCCAGGCGTGTTTCCAGATCCTTCACATGCTTGCTGATGGTCGAAATGCCGATATTGAGTTCCAGCTCGGCAGCCGCCATCCCGCCGCAATCCACAACGCTTTTGAACACCCGCAGCAGACGCATGTCGGCATCGCTCAACTGGCCCAGTATCGCGCGTTTTTTTACTTGCATAAATCTTCAAGCAAACATTGATATTTAAGTATTCATGATAGTAACACCAAGGTACAGAATAGGGTCGTCGAATCAACCGGAGTGAAACCAAAATGACTTCTCAAGCACATGCCAGCGCTGAATGGCTCGAAGCGCACTGGATGCCCTTCACCGGCAACCGCAACTTCAAGGCCGCCCCCCGCATGATCACCGGTGCGTCCGGCGCCTACTATCGGGACAGCGACGGACGGCGGATTTTCGACGGCCTATCCGGCCTGTGGTGCTGCGGCCTCGGCCACGGCCGTGCGGAAATCACGGAAGCGGCCCGCAAACAGTTGGACACGCTTGATTACTCGCCGGCGTTCCAGCATGGCCATTATTTGTCGTTCGAGCTCGCCAACAAGATCAAGGAGCTGACGCCGGCCGGCCTCGATTATGTATTCTTCACCGGTTCCGGCTCCGAATCCGCGGACACTTCGCTCAAGATGGCCCGCGCCTACTGGCGTGCCAAGGGACAGGCCGGCAAGACGCGCCTGATCGGCCGCGAGAAGGCGTACCACGGCGTCAATTTCGGCGGCATCTCGGTCGGCGGCATCGCGGCCAATCGCAAGACCTTCGGCCAAGGCGTGGAAGCAGACCACCTGCCGCACACGCTGCTGGCGGAGAATGCCTTTTCGCGTGGCGTACCGGAGCATGGCGTCGAGTTGGCCGATCAGTTGCTCAACCTGATCACGCTGCATGACGCGTCCAACATCGCGGCCGTCATCGTGGAGCCTTTCGCCGGTTCGGCCGGCGTGATCGTTCCGCCGCAGGGCTACCTGAAGCGCTTGCGGGAGATTTGCACGCAACACAATATCCTGCTGATCTTCGATGAAGTGATCACCGCCTTCGGCCGCTGCGGCGCCATGACCGGCGCCCAGGCATTCGGCGTCACGCCGGACATCATGAACATTGCCAAGCAGACCACCAACGGCGCGCAGCCGCTGGGCGCGGTCATCGCGAAGAAGGAAATCTACGACACCTTCATGCAGGCGGGCGGGCCGGAGTACATGCTGGAATTCCCGCATGGCTATACCTATTCGGCCCATCCGGTCGCCTGCGCAGTCGGCCTCGCGGCATTGGACATCCTGGTCAATGAGAACATGATCGAGCGCGTGCGCGAACTGGCGCCGTATTTCGAGAACGCGGTGCACAGCCTCAAGGGCAGCAAGCATGTCGTCGACATCCGCAACTTCGGCCTGGCGGCCGGCATCACGATCCAGGCCTTGCCGGGAGAGCCGGCAAAGCGGCCTTATGACATTGCGATGAAGTGCTGGGAGAAGGGTTTCTATGTGCGCTACGGCGGCGACACCATCCAGCTCGCGCCGCCGTTCATCTCCACCCGCGAAGAAATCGACCGGCTGATCGACGCCCTGGGCGAAGCCATTCACGAGACGGCCTGACAGCTGTCAAACAAGAAATCAAGGAGTTTTACATGACCAGTTCCAGCCCCATCGGCCACCTCATCAACGGCCAACGCGCCACCGGCGGCAATCGCACCGCTGCCGTATTCAATCCCGCAACAGGCACCTCGGACAAGAAGGTGCTGCTGGCGGACAAGGCGACCGTCGAGTCCGCCATCGCCGCTGCTGAAAAGGCCTACCCTGCCTGGCGCAATACGCCGCCGCTGAAACGCGCCCGTGTGATGAGCCGCCTGAAGCAATTGCTGGAGGAGCACGCCGACCGGATTTGCGCGTTGATTACGGCCGAGCATGGCAAGGTGCTCAATGACGCGCTGGGCGAACTCCACCGCGGGATCGAAAACATCGAGTACGCCAGCTACGCACCCGAGCTGCTCAAGGGCGAGCACAGCAAGAACGCCGGCCCGGCCATCGATTCCTGGAGCGAATTCCAGCCGCTGGGCGTGACCGCCGGCATCACGCCTTTCAACTTCCCTGCGATGGTGCCGCTGTGGATGTGGCCGATGGCGGTTGCCTGCGGCAATACCTTTGTGCTGAAACCCTCCGAACGCGACCCGTCAGCCGCCCTGTTGATCGCGGAACTGGCCCTGGAAGCAGGTCTGCCGCCGGGCGTGCTGAACGTGGTCAACGGCGACAAGGAAGCGGTAGACGCCCTGTTGACCGATGCGCGCGTGCAGGCGGTCAGCTTCGTCGGTTCGACACCGATTGCGCAATACATCTACGCCACCGGCACCGCGCACGGCAAGCGGGTACAGGCCCTGGGCGGCGCCAAGAACCATGCGGTGGTGATGCCCGACGCGGACATCGGCAACGCCGTCAACGCGCTCATGGGCGCGGCCTACGGATCGTGCGGCGAACGCTGCATGGCGGTTCCGCTGGTGGTTGCGATCGGCGATCAGACCGCCGATGCCGTCGTGGCCGGCCTGAAAGCCGCGATCGCGAAGATGAAGGTCGGTCCGGGCACCGATTGCAGCAACGACATGGGCCCGCTCGTGACCCGCGAACACTATGAGAAGGTCAAGAGCTACGTGGAGATCGGCGTGTCCGAAGGCGCCAGCTTGCTGGTGGACGGACGCAGCCTGCAGGTGCGGGAAGCGAACGGCGAGCGCAGCAACGGTTATTTCCTCGGCCCCTGCCTGTTCGACAACGTGAAGCCTAGCATGCGGATCTACCAGGAAGAGATTTTCGGCCCGGTGCTCGGCGTGGTCCGGGTCGGCACGCTGCAGGAAGCCATGGCCTTGATCAACGCGCACGAGTACGGCAACGGCACCTGCATTTTCACGCGCGATGGCGAAGCCGCGCGCTACTTCTGCGACAACATCCTGGTGGGCATGGTGGGCGTCAACGTGCCGCTGCCGGTGCCGGTCGCGTACCACTCGTTCGGCGGCTGGAAACGCTCGCTGTTCGGGGATCTGCATGCCTACGGTCCGGACGCGGTGCGCTTCTACACCAGGCGGAAAGCGATTACGCAACGCTGGCCGTCGTCGAACGATCCGGAACGGGCGTTGTTCAGTTTCCCGTCCAGCCGATAAACTTTTTTCGAACCATAGGGGAATTCTCATGACGACTACGACGCCCTCGTTCAACATCGCCGTCATCCCCGGTGACGGCATCGGCAAGGAAGTGATGCCCGAAGGCTTGCGCGTACTCGACGCCGCCGCCAAGCGCT
>CBIHNU010000011.1:0-131640 GCA_966211585.1 uncultured Noviherbaspirillum sp.
CCAGGGACCTGCGGATTAACAGTCCGTCGCTCTACCGACTGAGCTATCAGGGAACAGAGCCGCTATTATAGGCGCATCTTCTTATTATTGTCAAAGTCCTGCTAAGGTTTTTTGCCGGCGAGCAAGCGCCGCGAACCGACTCGCGGGCGCCCGTGCATGCTTACAGCACTTTCGCAATCGCATCGACGATCGTATCGATATTGCGTGAGTTCAGCGCGGCGACGCAGATGCGACCGGTGTCGACCGCATAGATCGAAAACTCTTCGCGCAGCCGGCCAACCTGCTCTTTGGTCAGTCCGGAATACGAGAACATGCCACGCTGCCTGATGACGAAATCGAAGTCATGGCCCGGGGCCTTTTCTTTCAGTTTCTGTACCAGGGCGTGGCGCGTTTCGCGAATTCGCACCCGCATGCCTGCCAATTCTTCTTCCCACAGCTTGCGCAGTTCCGGCGTTGCCAGTGCGGTCGCCACCACCTGCCCGCCATGAATAGGGGGATTGGAGTAGTTGGTGCGCACCACGCGCTTCAGTTGCGACAGCACGCGTGCTGCTTCTTCAGCATTGACGGCTACGATGCTTAGTGCACCGACGCGTTCTCCATACAGCGAGAAGGATTTCGAGAACGAGTTCGATACAAACAGCGGACCGCCAGCGTCGGCGAAGCGGCGCACGACCTTGCCGTCTTCATCGATGCCATCACCAAATCCCTGGTATGCCATATCGAGAAACGGAACCAAGCCGCGTTGCGTGACGGCTTCGATCACCTCGGTCCACTGCGAATCGGTCAGATCAGCGCCGGTCGGGTTATGGCAGCATGCGTGCAACAGCACGACGGAGCCGGCCGGCATTTGCTTCAGCGCTTTCAGCATCCCGGCAAAGTTCACGCCGCGCGTGGCTGCGTCATAGTACGGATAGCTGTTGACGGTGAATCCGGCGGATTCGAACAGTGCGCGATGATTTTCCCAGCTCGGATCGCTGATCCAGACCTGCGAATTCGGGGAGAAGCGTTTCAGGAAGTCGGCGCCCAGCTTGAGTGCGCCAGTACCGCCCAGCGCCTGCACGGTGATCGCGCGTTTTTCCTGCACGACTGCGCTATCGGCGCCGAACACCAGTTCCTGCACCGCTTTGTCATACGCGGCCAATCCTTCGATCGGTAGATAGGTGCGCGGCGCTGCCTTTTCGGACAACAGTGCTTCGGCCTTGCGCACGCATTCGAGCAGTGGCACCTTGCCGTTGTCGTCGTAATACACACCGACGCCAAGATTGACTTTGTTCGCGTTCTTGTCGGCGTTGAATGCTTCGGTAATACCCAGGATCGGGTCGCGCGGCGCCATTTCAACGGCGGTAAACAGGGAGGCGGGATGGGATTGGCTCATCGTGATAACATGAAAAGTTAGCTGCAGAAGAAGGTGTTTGCAGTCGGGTTGCGCTCCGTTCCTATATGCAAATAGAAGGCCGGCGTGCAACTAATTATTCTACCAAAGGTCGAACCCAGATGGCAGATTTATCCCAGGTTTCCAGCGCCGTCGACGAAGCGAAAATCGTCACTTTCCCCGATTCTCCGTACCGTCTCTACCAGCCGTTCCCTCCCGCCGGCGATCAGCCGGAAGCGATTGCGAAGCTGGTCGAGGGCATCGAGGATGGCTTGTCGTATCAGACGCTGCTCGGCGTGACCGGCTCCGGCAAGACTTATACGATGGCGAACACCATTGCCCGGCTCGGCCGGCCCGCAATCGTGTTTGCGCCGAACAAGACTCTGGCGGCGCAGCTATACAGCGAGTTTCGCGAGTTTTTCCCGCACAACGCGGTCGAGTATTTCGTCAGCTACTACGATTATTACCAGCCGGAAGCTTATGTTCCGCAGCGCGACTTGTTCATCGAGAAGGATTCGTCGATCAACGAACACATCGAGCAGATGCGGCTGTCCTGCACCAAGTCGCTGATGGAGCGGCGCGACGTGGTGATCGTGGCGACCGTGTCGGCGATTTACGGTATCGGTAATCCGAACGAATATCACCAGATGATCCTGACGCTGCGCGCGAAGGACAAGGTCAGCCAGCGCGATTTGATCGCGCGGCTGATCCAGATGCAGTACACGCGCAATGAGGTTGACTTTGGTCGGGGCACCTTCCGCGTGCGCGGCGACACGATTGATGTATTCCCGGCCGAACATGCGGAACTCGCCTTGCGCATCGAAACCTTCGACGACGAGATTGATAGCCTGCAGTTGTTCGACCCGCTGACCGGGCGTGTCCGGCAAAAGATCCCGCGCTTTACCGTATATCCGGGCTCGCATTACGTGACGCCGCGTGCGACCGTCTTGCGTGCGATCGAAACCATCAAGGAAGAATTGCGCGACCGGCTCGAATGGTTTCGCAAGGAAAACAAGCTGATCGAAGAGCAGCGCCTGGAGCAGCGCACGCGCTTCGATCTGGAAATGATGCAGGAGATCGGTTTTACCAAGGGCATCGAAAACTATTCGCGTCACCTGAGCGGCGGCAAGCCGGGCGAACCGCCGCCGACATTGGTCGACTATTTGCCGCAGGACGCGCTGATGTTTCTTGACGAATCGCACGTGCTGCTGGGTCAGCTCAACGGCATGTACAACGGTGATCGCGCGCGCAAGACCAACCTGGTCGATTACGGTTTCCGCCTGCCGTCGGCGCTTGACAACCGGCCGCTGAAGTTCGAGGAATTCGAAAGCAAGATGCGGCAAACGGTGTTCGTGTCGGCGACGCCGGCCGATTACGAAAATGCGCATGCGGGGCAGGTGGTCGAGCAGGTGGTGCGCCCGACCGGCCTGGTCGATCCGGCGATACTGGTGCGTCCGGCCAGTATGCAGGTGGACGACCTGATGTCGGAAATCACGGACAGGGTGAAGAAAAACGAGCGCGTTCTGGTCACGACATTGACCAAGCGGATGGCAGAACAACTGACCGAATTCCTTGACGACCACGGAATCAAAGTTCGCTATCTGCACAGCGACATCGATACGGTCGAACGGGTCGAGATTATTCGCGATCTGCGGCTGGGCACGTTTGACGTACTGGTCGGCATCAACCTGCTGCGCGAGGGGCTCGATATTCCGGAGGTCTCGCTGGTCGCGATTCTGGATGCGGACAAGGAAGGATTCCTGCGCTCGGAGCGAAGCCTGATCCAGACCATCGGCCGCGCGGCGCGCAACCTGAACGGCATGGCGATCCTGTATGGCGACAAGGTGACCGACTCCATGCGCCGCGCGATCGACGAAACCGACCGCCGCCGCGCCAAGCAGATTGCCTTCAACAAGGCGAATAACATTACGCCGATAGGCATCAAGAAGGAAATCCGCGAACTGATCGACGGCGTCTACAGCCCGCAGGAGGCACGCGAGGAATTGCAGGCCGCGCAGGAGCACGCGAAATACGAGGCGATGAGTGAAAAGCAGGCAAGCAAGGAAATCAAGCGGCTTGAAAAACTGATGGTCGAGCACGCGAAGAATCTCGAGTTCGAAAAAGCGGCGCAGGTGCGTGACCAGTTGCATATCGTGAAGCAGCAGCTGTTTGGCGCGCCCGGCGCGGACAATGTGGTGTCGCTGATCGGCAAATAGCAGTATGCGGCCGCGCATGTGCATGGCCGGCTTGACCTCCTGCATGTTCGCGAGTGAGGTCGGTGCGATTGTACAATCGCGATTTTTCATTCCTTGCCGCGATGCCTACAAAGATACCTGCTTCTATCATTGATGCCCTCGGACTGGCTCATCCGTCCTGGCGTCCCATTCTGATAAATGGGCTCGATGCTGTTGCCAAAGCCGATCCGACATATCTGCCGGCGCTTGCGGAAGATAGCTATCTCCCCACAGAAGGAAGAATTTTTGCCGCGTTCACGTTGCCGCTCGACGCCGTTCGTTACGTGCTGGTCGGCGAAGGCCCTTATCCGCGCGCGCAAAGCGCTACCGGGGTCTGTTTCATGGATGGTGCGGTTGAATCGTTGTGGTCGGAGAAGGGCTTGTCAAAGCAGGCGAACCGCGCGACGTCCCTGCGCAACTTCCTGAAGATGATAATGGTGGCGGATGGACTGCTTGCCCAGGGCAATACGTCGGGTGATGCAATCGCCCATGTATCGATGAAGGCCCGCGCGATCGGCTCGCCTTTCATACAAACATTGACCGAGTTGCAGGCCAACCTTACGCGACACGGATTCCTGTTGCTCAACGCAACCCTGGTTTATCGTCCAGACGTGCCGCCGATAAAGGAAGCGCGCGCCTGGCAGCCTTTCCTGATGACCGTTCTGACGGCACTCGCAACGCATGCAGAAAAGAGCGACGCGCCATTGCCGACCCTGGTGTTGTGGGGAAAGATCGCCGAGCAATTGAATGCGCTTGGAATAACGGCCCGCTTCCCATCGGCGATCTCCGAGCATCCCTATAATTTGTCATTCATTGACAATCAAAAGATGCAACAGCTGTTCGGGCCGCTGCATCTGCTGAAAAGGCAGAATGGCGTAATGGCCTGAGTCCTTTCTTGCGCGGCGATTGTCGTCATCCTGCCCACAATTGTTTCCGTAGATGCCGTGTCTTCAAGCGGCGTATCCGGTCGTTTTCTCCCGATTACTGCTCCGCATTTCCTCTCCTCAGTGCTCAAGTTTGCCTTGCAGAAAGGCGTTTGCTGTTGTAAACATTATTAGAGGGTGAGAGGGGGCGTGTGACTCGTTGACCGGTTGTTCAAGATCATGGCCACGATGGCCAAATGGCATCAAGATGACTGGAGACGGTCTGGCTGCGCGTTTGACTTAATGCGCTCCCACGGCGCTGCGCTTTTCATTCGGAAAATCGGGAGTCGTTCATGAAAGCCACCCGGATTTTGTTCGTTTGCATGGGTAATATCTGCCGCTCGCCAAGTGCCGAAGGCGTAATGCGTCAGCTTGTCGAAAGGGCGGGCCTGCAATACCGGCTTGTCGTCGATTCGGCGGGAACCCATGGCTACCATATTGGCGCACCGCCAGACCCGCGCGCGCAGGCCGCAGCAAGAAAGCAAGGCTACGATCTTTCGTCCTTGCGTGCACGGCAAATTATTTCCGAAGATTTTGAAAATTTCGATCTTTTGCTCGCGATGGATTTCAATAATCTTGAGATATTGCAGGACATGTGTCCGATCATTCATCGCCCGAAACTCGCGCTGCTGATGCGTTATGCCCGCGAGTCGAAAGCGACGATCGTCCATGATCCTTATTATCGCAGTGCCAGGGACTTTGATCTGGTGCTCGAATATATCGAGGATGCGTGCCTGGGTTTGGTTGAGGCGCTGTCGCAGAATACCGCCATGCGTGCCTGAACCGCCGCCCGGGACCGCTTCCCGATCGGGTGTTGTTTGCAACGGCATATCGGCCATGCGCAAGAAATTACGTTCGCATGTAAAAGCAGCATGCCGCCGCCCCTGCTCGAACCGGCGCCACAGGAAATATCGTTCGCCGCGTTCTCCTCCGCAGCTGGCTGGCAGTCGGTCTCTGTTGTCATTTGCGCACGCTTGGCATATCCCTTGCATTACTCGGTATATGCGACAACTTGGGCGCGATACCTGCTCCGTAAGTGCGATGACGCCAGTAATTCTCGCGGCGGGATTCTGCGCAACCTGTCCCGCTTTTGCGCAACGTATGGCCGACAACGCCATGCAGGAAGACGTGGCCGATGCAGGCCTGACATCAAATATCGATTGGAGGGCAGCGGTTGTCGGCGCGTATCGTAAAGGTCATGCGCCGGCAAATGGTTATTTCCGAAAGCCGGCCGCAGGACAAGCTTACGGATTTCTACTCGGTGGCGAACGTGCGTTGAGTGACGCCGAATTGCGGGGGTATTGGCTGGATTCTCTCAGGCGCGGCCGTCCGGCCGTCACGGTCGGCTATGCATGGCGCGACCTGCGTGTGGAGAACACCAGGCTGTTGGCGCCGCCTTCCGATCGATTGGAGCCTGCAAGGGATGAACGTTTCCGAATCGGCCCCGATGCAAGCCGTCTTTCATTCAAGCCTTCGCCTTATTGGACCTTGCGTATCAGTCATGGCATGCTCGGCGACCTGGATCAGTTCGAACCGAACGAACGAATTCGCCGCTCAGCCATATCGGCGACTTACAGCCGTGTGATCCCGGAAGGCGTCTGGCAAACAACGCTGGCCTGGGGGCGAAGCTCCAGAAGGACGAGCGAGCCGGTAAGAGGATTTCTGCTCGAATCCAATCTTCGATTCCTCCGGACCCACGCCATTTTCGCCAGGCTTGAGCAGGTCGGCAGCGATGACTTGGTACGCGAGAATGCGGCGCCGCAGCAGCAATTCAAGATGGGCAAACTCACGGTCGGTTATTTCCATCACATAGAGGCATGGAATTCGATCGGGATCGATGTCGGCGGATTCGCAAGCAGGCGACTCGTTCCATCGGCGATGGCATCGTCGTACAGTAACAATCCGACGACCTACATGATGTTCGTTCGCTTCAAGCTCGATTAGAATTGTTCCGGCCCGGTGCCTGATTGCAGGCACGACCGTTGCCGAACGGTAAGTGCAAATCATGAAATAATATGGGGCCGCGAAACCACGTTCCAAAGCGATCTCGAAGCCCGTGCCCCATCCTCGCCGAGAGCAATCGATTCCCCTGCAGGTAAGACAGGTAATACCTGACAAAATTGCTCAACTTTGATATACTCGACAAAAATATTCGGGAATTAGGAATATTCATTCGAGCAGGATGAAGTTTTGTTTGGGAGTTGAGGTCTATGCGTCTGACTACGAAAGGCCGTTTTGCGGTAACCGCAATGATTGACTTGGCCTTGCGCGAAGACAAGGGGCCGGTCACGTTATCTGCGATCAGCCAGCGGCAGGAAATTTCGCTGTCCTACCTGGAGCAACTGTTCGGCAAGCTGCGTCGGCACGAAATCGTTGAATCGGTGCGTGGTCCGGGCGGCGGATACAAATTGGCGCGTCGGGCCGAGAAAGTTACGGTGGCCGACATCATCATTGCCGTGGATGAGCCGCTGGACGCAACACAGTGCCGGGGCAAGGAAAACTGCCATGGTCCCGACCATGAGCGCGGTTCCCGTTGCATGACACATGATCTCTGGACGACCCTGAACGAGAAAATGGTCGAATACCTGGATTCGGTATCGTTGAAGGATTTGGTGGACCAGCAAAGGCAAAGGAACGCCGAGCATAACGTGGTGGTCCTGCCGCGTTCGCATGCCGCCGCTTGATTTTGGAGTGATAGACAAGTTATGAACGCCCCCCTGGAAAAAAGCCTGCTGGATACCCTCAAGGCACCGCATTTCCCGATCTACATGGATTACTCGGCGACCACGCCGATCGATCCACGCGTCGCGGACAAGATGATTCCGTATCTGCGCGAGCAGTTCGGCAATCCCGCATCCCGCAGCCACATGTATGGCTGGACTGCTGAAAAGGCGGTCGAGGAAGCGCGTGCCCAGGTGGCCGCACTGGTGAATGCCGATCCGCGCGAAATCATCTGGACGTCCGGCGCGACCGAAAGCAACAACCTCGCGATCAAGGGTGCCGCACAGTTCTACAAGACCAAGGGCAAGCACATCATCACGGTCAAGACCGAACACAAGGCGGTGCTGGATACGGTGCGCGAACTGGAGCGCCAGGGATTCGAAGCGACCTACCTGCAGCCGCAAGACAACGGTTTGATCACGCTCGAGCAGCTGCAGGAAGCGATTCGCCCGGACACGATCCTGGTATCGGTCATGCTGGTCAATAATGAAATTGGCGTGATCCAGCCGATTCCGGAGATCGGCGAACTGTGCCGCTCGAAGGGCGTCATTTTCCATTGCGACGCGGCGCAGGCGACCGGCAAGGTGCACATCGACCTGGAAAAATGGAAGGTCGATCTGATGACGTTCACCGCGCACAAGACTTACGGCCCGAAAGGCGTCGGCGCGTTGTACGTGCGACGCAAGCCGCGTGTGCGGATCGAGGCGCAGATGCACGGCGGTGGCCATGAGCGTGGGCTGCGTTCCGGCACGCTGCCGACCCATCAGATCGTCGGCATGGGCGAAGCCTTCCGTATCGCGAAGGAAGAGATGGACAGCGAAATCGTGCGTATCAAGGCGCTGCGCGACCGTCTTGCCAAAGGGCTGCAGGAAATCGAAGAGGTCTATGTGAACGGCGACATGGAGCATCGCGTGCCGCACAACCTGAATGTGAGTTTCAATTACGTCGAAGGCGAGTCGTTGATCATGGCGATCAAGGACATCGCGGTTTCGTCGGGGTCCGCTTGTACTTCCGCCAGCCTGGAACCATCTTATGTGCTGAGGGCGCTGGGACGCAGCGACGAACTGGCGCACAGCTCGATCCGTTTCACGATCGGCCGCTTCACCACGGAAGAAGATATCGACTTCACGATCAACTTGATCAAGTCCAAGGTCGCCAAGCTGCGCGAACTGTCGCCGCTGTGGGATATGTACAAGGACGGGATTGATCTCAGCACAATCCAGTGGGCTGCACACTGACCTCTGCCAAGTTACAAGGAGCATCAAATGTCTTATTCGGAAAAAGTTCTCGATCATTACGAAAACCCGCGCAATGTTGGCGCGTTCGACAAAGGTGACGATACGGTCGGCACCGGCATGGTCGGCGCGCCCGCTTGCGGCGACGTGATGAAATTGCAAATCAAGGTCGGCGCCGACGGCGTGATCGAGGACGCGAAGTTCAAGACCTACGGCTGCGGTTCCGCGATCGCCTCGTCGTCGCTGGTGACCGAATGGGTCAAGGGCAAGACGCTCGATCAGGCGATGTCGATCAAGAATACGCAGATCGCGGAAGAACTGGCTTTGCCGCCGGTGAAAATCCACTGCTCGATTCTTGCGGAAGACGCGATCAAGGCGGCAGTGCAGGACTACAAGGCCAAGCACGGCGCGGAGTCGAAGGAAGCTGCCTGATCTTTATCGTTCCGGCGACCGCCGGGACGGCTTTGAAACAGTAAAAGCATATGGCAATCACATTGACCGAAAAGGCCGCGAAGCACATCAACCGCTATATCGAGCGGCGCGGCAAGGGAATAGGTTTGCGCTTCGGTGTTCGCACCACCGGTTGTTCCGGCCTGGCATACAAGCTGGAATACGTGGACGAGAGCGCGCCGGAAGACGCGGTGTTCGAGTCGCACGGCGTCCGGGTTTTCGTTGATCCCAAGAGCCTGCCGTACATCGATGGCACCGAACTCGATTTTGCCCGCGAGGGATTGAATGAAGGTTTTCGGTTCAACAATCCCAACGTGAAGGACGAGTGCGGCTGCGGCGAAAGTTTCCGCATCTGACCGGACTGCTTTCCTCTTCCATCAAGGAGAGGGACGCTGCGACAAGCCTGTTGAAGTATGGACAGGCTTTTGTTTTAAATGACCATGCAAAATCACTTCGATCTTTTTCACTTGCCGCAGCGCTTCGCGATCGACACGACGACGCTCGACAACGCATATCGCGAAGTGCAGAACCGCGTTCACCCCGATAAATTCGTCAACGCCACTGACACCGAAAAACGCGTCGCGATGCAATGGGCAACGCGCGCCAACGAGGCTTATCAAACGCTGAAAAATCCCTTCAAGCGCGCCGCCTATCTGTGCGAACTGAACGGGATCGATCTGCAGACTGAATCGAATACCGCGATGCCGGGCGAATTCCTGATGCGGCAGATGGAATGGCGCGAGGCGCTGGACGACGCGAAAGCGGCGAGGGACCTGGTTGCGCTGGAAAAACTGGACGCCGAATTGCAGCAGACGCGCAAGGCGGAGTTGAAAGAGATCGGCGCACTGCTGGATGCCGACGCGTTTGCCGATGCCGCGCAACACGTACGCAAATTGATGTTTCTTGAAAAATTCGCGGTAGAGATCGCGCATATCCTTGAACAAATCGATGCGTGATGATCCGACCGGCCGCGCCGGAGAGATGCAGCGCAGAGAACCGACCGACTGACAATGGCTCTTCTTCAAATATCCGAACCCGGCATGTCGACCGCGCCGCACCAGCATCGGCTGGCGGTCGGCATCGATCTTGGTACCACCAATTCGCTGGTCGCAACCGTGCGCAGCAGCATCCCGGAAGTGCTGAGCGATGAGGAAGGGCGGCCGCTGCTGCCGTCGATCGTGCGCTATCTGCCGAATGGCAATGCGAACATCGGCTACAAGGCGCAGGCCGCGCAGACGACCGATCCGAAGAATACGATCGTCTCGGTCAAGCGCTTCATGGGCCGAGGCCTGAAGGACATCGCGTATGTCGAGAATCTGCCTTATGACTTCGTCGATGCGCCGGGCATGGTGCAACTGAAGACCAGCGCCGGCGTGAAAAGCCCGGTAGAAGTGTCGGCGGAAATTCTCGCCACGCTGCGTCAGCGCGCCGAAGATGCCCTTGGCGACGAACTGGTCGGCGCCGTCATCACGGTGCCCGCCTATTTTGACGATGCGCAGCGGCAGGCAACCAAGGACGCGGCAAAGCTGGCCGGGCTGAACGTACTGCGGCTGTTGAACGAGCCGACCGCGGCAGCAATCGCATATGGTCTCGATAACGCGTCCGAAGGCATTTTTGCAGTCTACGATTTGGGTGGCGGCACCTTCGATATTTCCATCCTGAAGCTGACCAAGGGCGTATTTGAAGTGCTGGCGACCGGCGGCGATTCGGCGCTCGGCGGAGACGATTTCGATCATCGCCTGGTGTGCTGGATCATCGAGCAGGTGCAACTGGCGCCGCTGTCCGACAAGGATGTCCGAATACTGACGGTCAAGGCGCGCGAAGCCAAGGAACTGCTGTCGTCCCAGGAAGAAATCCGGATCGATGCGGTCCTGAATTCAGGCGAGGAAGTGCATCTGACGCTGAGCGCCCCGATCTTTGCGCAGATCACGCAGCACCTGGTCGCAAAGACGATTACACCGACGCGGAAGGCATTACGCGATGCCGGCCTGTCGGTCGACGACATCGATGGCGTGGTGCTGGTCGGCGGAGCAACACGCATGCCCACCATCCGCAAGGCCGTCGGAGAATTTTTTCAGACCACGCCGCTGGCAAATATCGATCCTGACAAGGTGGTTGCACTTGGCGCCGCGATCCAGGCCAATCTGCTGGCAGGCAATCGCGCCGCCGGCGACGACTGGCTGCTGCTGGATGTGATCCCGCTATCGCTCGGCATCGAGACCATGGGCGGACTGGTGGAAAAAGTCATCCCGCGCAATTCAACGATTCCCTGCGCACGCGCGCAGGAATTTACCACCTTTAAGGATGGCCAGACCGCGATGGCCATTCACGTGGTGCAGGGTGAGCGTGAACTCGTGAGCGACTGCCGCTCGCTGGCGAAATTCGAATTGCGCGGAATCCCGCCGATGGCCGCTGGTGCGGCGCGGATTCGCGTGACCTATCAGGTCGATGCGGACGGTTTGCTGTCCGTGGCGGCGCGCGAGCAGCGTTCCGGCGTCGAGGCATCGATCGCGGTCAAGCCGTCGTATGGCCTGGGTGACGACGAGATCGCGAAGATGCTGCAGGACTCTTTTACATCGGCGGACGTCGACATGAAATTGCGTGCGTTGCGCGAGGAACAGGTGGAAGCGCAGCGCATTCTGCTGGCAACGCAGTCCGCGCTCGATGCCGATGGCGACTTGCTGTCCGACACCGAGCGCGCAGATTTGATGGCGTTGATCGAAGCGTTGCAGCGGCAGGCGCAGGGCAATGATCACGACGCGATCAAGGTCGCGATCGATGCGCTGGCCAGAGGCACCGAGGAATTCGCCGCGCGGCGCATGGACCGCAGCGTGCGTGCCGCATTGGCCGGCAGGAAGCTGGATGAAATCTCCTGATGTCGCAGGTCGGCATGATGCAGCATTCGCCGATGACGGAACCCCATTGATCGTTCATTTTTAAAGGTAACCTCGTGCCTCAAATCGTTGTTCTTCCCCATCCTTCTCTGTGCCCCGAAGGCGCGGTGATCGAAGCGCCTGCCGGCCAGTCGCTATGCGATGCCTTGCTCGAAAGCGATATCGAGATCGAACACGCGTGTGAAAAATCCTGCGCGTGCACGACTTGTCATGTCGTTGTGCGGGAAGGTTTTGATTCGCTCGAGGATGCGGAAGAAAAAGAGGAAGATTTGCTGGATCGCGCGTGGGGACTGGAAGCGACGTCCAGGCTATCGTGCCAGGTGGTTCTTGGCGACGAGGATCTGGTGATCGAGATTCCGAAATACACGATCAATCAAGTCAGCGAAACGCATTGAACAGGGGGACGCAAATGAAATGGACGGATACGATTCGCATCGCTGAAGAGCTGCATGACAAATTTCCCGATGTCGATCCCCTGACGGTGCGATTCACGGATCTGCATCGCTGGGTATGCGAGCTGGACGGGTTCAACGATGAGCCGGAGCGATCCGGCGAAAAAATCCTGGAGGCAATCCAGATGGCCTGGATCGAAGAGGCGCAATAGAAGGAATCGAAGGAATCAAATAAAAAGGAAGGCGGCAATCGATGCCGCCTTCCTTTTTTTACAACTATGCGGAGACTGCTTATCCGCGCGCCGTCAACTGACCATTGACCACCCGTACACGCTCTCCTGCAGTCCAGCCCGGCTGCGCAGCATACGGGAAAGTGCGCAAGCGGCCGTCGTCCATACGCACGCGCACCTGGTACGAAGTAGTGGCGCGACTGCGTTTTTCCACCTCATTTCCTGCATAGCCGCCGCCTACGGCACCGGCAACCGTTGCCAGCGTGCGGCCATTGCCGCTGCCGACCTGGTTACCCAGAATGCCGCCGAGTACTGCGCCGGCTGCGATACCGACACCGCTGGGCTTCGCTGCCTGTTGAATCGCACGTACCGATTCGATCCGGCCGCAACTTGTGCAGATTGCTTCCTTGCTCGCGTAGGTTTGATGCAGCCGGGTATGGCTCGTCGATGCGACATGGTTGCTCGACTGCGCTGCCGGAGCCGGTTTTACTTCGGCTACCGAAGCCGCAGTCTCATTGTCCTTGGATTCAACCAGAGTCGCTGGCGAAGCCGCAACGGCTGCGGCGCCGATCGATCCGGCAACCGGCGTCGGTGCCGCGGTGCCATAAGAACTGGGAATCAGGCCGGTAATCGCAGCGACGCCGGTCAGGCTGACCAGCATGACCGAAATGGCGGCGCCTGCTGCAAGCGGATGAATGCGACGTGAAGTGTTGTTGTTTTCCATTACTGCCTCCTGTGACATGGACACGGTTCTTGCAACCGCATGAAACAATTATCGGAGGTAACACGGCGGGAAAAAAGACGGGGAATGTGTAAGGTGTAAGCCTTTGTAACGCACTTTGTCGGATGTCAACAAAACCGCGTTGCCGGCGCCGCCGAGTAAAGGAAAACGGGGCGTGCGGCCCCGTTCGTCCCGCAACGGCATGGTTTGTATTTTCGTCAGTCTTCCCGGCGCAGATGCGGGAACAGAATCACGTCGCGGATATTCGGCGAATCGGTGATCAGCATCATCAGCCGGTCGATGCCGATGCCGCAGCCGCCGGCCGGCGGCATGCCGTATTCGAGCGCGCGAATGTAATCGGCGTCGTAGTACATCGCCTCTTCATCGCCGGCGTCCTTCGCCGCCACCTGCGCCTGAAAGCGCGCTGCCTGGTCTTCCGCATCGTTCAGCTCGGAAAAGCCGTTGGCAATCTCGCGCCCGGTGATAAACAGTTCGAAGCGTTCGGTGATGCCGGCCACGGTATCCGATGCACGCGCCAGCGGCGACACCTCGACCGGATAGTCGATGATATAGGTTGGTTCCCACAGCTGCGCTTCCGCCGTTTCCTCGAACAGCGCAAGCTGCAGCGCGCCGAGACCTGCGGTGGCGAACGGCTTGACGCCGAACTTCAGCAATTCCGCTTTCAGGAGCGCAGCATCGTGCAACTGTTCGTTGGTGTACTGCGGCGCATACTTGTTGATCGCGCCGACGATGGTCAGGCGTTGGAACGGCTTGCTCAGGTCCAGCTCGCGCCCCTGATACGTCAGGCAGGCGGTGCCGTGCGCATCGATTGCCGCTTGCCGAATCACGGCTTCGGTGAAATCCATCAGCCATTTGTAATCGACGTAGGCCGCATAGAATTCCATCATCGTGAATTCCGGATTGTGACGCGGCGACACGCCTTCATTGCGGAAGTTGCGATTCACTTCGAACACGCGGTCGAAGCCGCCGACCACTAGCCGCTTCAGGTACAGCTCAGGTGCGATGCGCAGGAACATCTGCATGTCGAGCGCATTGTGATGCGTGATGAACGGCTTGGCCGCGGCGCCGCCGGGGATCGGATGCAGCATCGGCGTCTCGACTTCCATGAAACCATTCTCGGCCATGAAGCGGCGCATCGATGACATTGCGGCGGTACGGGCCTTGAATGCGCGCCGCGTTTCCTCGCTCATGATGAGGTCGACATAGCGCTGCCGGTACCTGGTTTCCTGATCGGCCAGGCCATGGAACTTGTCCGGCAGCGGACGCAGCGATTTCGTCAGCAGCCGCAGGCCGGTGACCTTGATCGACAGTTCGCCCGCCTTGGTCCGGAACAGCACACCCTCGGCGCCAAGAATGTCGCCCAGGTCGTAGTGCTTGAACGCTGCGTGCGTTGCCTCGCCGGTCACGTCGTTGGTGATGTAGAGCTGGATGCGACCGTCCGCCTTCGGCCCCGACGCATCCTGCAAGGTGGCAAACGAGGCTTTCCCCATCACGCGCTTGAGCATCATCCGTCCGGCGACGCTGACCTTGATGGCCTTTTCTTCGAGCTCTTCATTGCTCAGTGCGCCATAGTGCGCGTGCAGGTCGGCAGCCTTGTGCTCCGGACGGAAATCATTCGGGAACGCCACGCCCTGTTCGCGCAGGGCCGCGAGCTTCGCGCGGCGCTCGGCGATGATCGAGTTCTCGTCCTGGACGGGGGCGGCGGTTTCGTTTTGCTTGGTCATGGAAATGGAACGGTCGGTTATGAAATGACGGCGCGCTTATACGCCTTGCTTGAGCGACGCGGCGATGAAATCGTCCAGATCGCCGTCGAGCACGGCCTTGGTGTTGCCGGTTTCGAAGTTGGTGCGCAAGTCCTTGATACGCGACTGGTCCAGCACATACGAACGGATCTGGTGGCCCCAGCCGACGTCGGTCTTGGAGTCTTCCAGTTTTTGCTGTTCGCTCATGCGCTTGCGCAGCTCCAGCTCGTACAGCCGCGACTTCAGCATCTCCCACGCCTCGGCGCGGTTGCGGTGCTGGCTGCGGTCGTTCTGGCACTGCACCACGATGCCGGAAGGCGCGTGCGTCAGGCGCACTGCGGAATCGGTTTTGTTGATGTGCTGGCCGCCGGCGCCGGACGCGCGATAGGTATCGACGCGCACATCGGCCGGGTTGACGTCAATATCAATCGATTCATCCACTTCCGGGTACACGAAAATACTGGAGAACGACGTGTGGCGGCCGTTGGCGGAATCGAACGGGGATTTGCGCACCAGCCGGTGCACGCCGGTTTCGGTACGCAGAAAGCCGTACGCATAATCACCCTCGACCTTGAGCGTCGCGGTCTTGATGCCGGCAACTTCGCCTTCCGACTGTTCCAGGATGTCGACCTTGAAACCCTTGCGCTCGCAATAACGCAAATACTGGCGCAGCAGCATCGATGCCCAGTCCTGCGCCTCGGTGCCGCCGGCTCCGGCCTGGATATCGATGAAGCAATTGTTCGGGTCCATCGGATTGGAAAACATCCGGCGGAACTCCATGCCTTCGACCAGTTTCTTCAGCTCGTCGGTGTCATGCTCGATCGCCTGCAGGGTGTCGTCATCCTGCTCTTCGCGCGCCATTTCGAACAGGTCGCTGGCATCGCGCAGGTTGGTATCGATTTTGGTGAGGGTGTGGACGATCGCTTCCAGCGATTTCTTTTCCTTGCCGAGATCCTGCGCTCGTTTCGGGTCGTTCCAGACGTTCGGGTCTTCCAGTTCGGCGTTGACTTGTTCCAGCTTCTCCGACTTCACATCGAAGTCAAAGATACCTCCGTAGTTCGGCTTCGCGGGAAGTCAGGTCCGCGAGGAGGGCTGAGAGAGAATTGAGGCGTTCGGCTTCCATGATGGGTTCTTCTGCAATCAAACCCTAGATTATACCCGAGGGGCATGCGCAGGATTTGGGAAGAAGGCCGCGCCGGGTACGGAATGGGCGGTGTGCGAAGGGGCCGGCGGTGGTTGTTGGCAGGAATAAGTTTGCCATATGAATCGCTTCAATATTTGAAGCGAATAGATATTGCGAATGCTTCATGTCTCATTTTTTTCGGTTCTCTTTGTCAAAACGCTGCGCATCCTACTTAACGGTAAGCTGCTCGCCGGTTGAAACAGCACACGAATGAATAGACATCCAACTGCACGTTTGTCGAAAGCGGACATCTGGATTTGACAACAGGCACTTCGAGTAGGCGGTAACTGGCGGCGTCCACAAGCAGGTTGTCTATGTAACGAGCGACTTGTTCCTCACAGAAGAGCGGAAAAACGCTGCGCCAGCTTCTGTTGACGAAAATGAGCGACGATGAAATCGACAAAGGCGCGCGTCTTTGCGGGCAGCAAGTTCTGCGCTGGAAAATAGAGTGCCAATATGCCGCCGTCAACGTACCAATCCGGAAGTACCCGCAACAGCCGGCCACTATCAAGATACGGCACCGCGTGCGGCATGCTGGTCAATCCGATCCCCAGTCCCGTTTCGGCGATCCGGCAAACTGCTTCCGGATCGCTCATCGTGATCCGCTGGCGAAGTTCAATAGGGGCCTGTTGACCAGCACGATTACGTAAGGGCCAGGCGCGCACCCGACCGGTTTGCGGCGCACGGACCAGGATGCCGTCGCATTCTGCGAGGTCGGCCGGCGTGGCAATTGGCGGCCGCTGCCGCAAATATTCTGGCGACGCCAGCAGCACCCGGTGCGCCGGCCCCAAATCACGCGCGACCACGCCAGGAGGAATATCGAAGCCGCCACCAATGGCGGCATCGAAGTTCTCGCCAATGAGATCCACCGGGCGGTTATCGAAGTGCCAGTCGGGTGAAATATGCGGGTATTGCTCCAGGAACCGATCCAGCAACGGCACAATATAGGTGAGACCGAAAGAATTGCCCATGCTCACGCGCAGCGTCCCGGACGGTTCCCCGGCGGCGCTGCCGAGATTGGCGACCGCGGTCTGGATGGCAATGAGGCCTCCACCGACTTCCTTCAGAAAGCGTTGCCCGGCTTCTGTCAGGGTCAGATGCCGTGTGCTACGGTGGAACAGCCGCACCCCTACGCCTGCCTCCAGTTTGGCCACATTCTTACCGACCGCAGCCGAAGTCAGGCCGAGTCGTCGCGCCGCTTCGGAAAAGCTGCCGGCTTCGGCACTGCGCACAAAACATTCAATGCTGTTCAAGGTTTCCATACGTGCACTTTAAACTGTTGGTATGAACAAAATATAGCAATTACCGGCTAGTTTTGACGTAATCCTCGATCAATACTGCAACCCTCATTTCAATTTTCGAGGAGTACATCCATGTCAATCAAGGCAGATTTGTCGGGTAAAGTCGCATTCATCCAGGGCGGTTCGCGCGGTATCGGCGCAGCCATTGCCAAGCGCCTGGCCGCCGAGGGCGCCGCGGTCGCCATTACCTATGTCAGCGCTGCCGACAAAGCGCGGGCTGTGGTTGGCGAAATCGAATCCGCAGGCGGGCGCGCCATCGCACTCAAGGCCGACAGCGCCGATGCCGGTGCGCTGACTGCCGCTATCCGTACGGCGGTGGAAACGATGGGCCGCCTCGATATTCTCGTCAACAACGCTGCGGTGCTGGCTGTGGCACCTCTGGACCAGTTCAGCCTCGATGACTTCGACCGCACGCTGGCGGTCAATGTACGCAGCGTGTTCGTGGCTACACAGGAAGCGGCGCGGCATATGACTGATGGCGGCCGCATCATAAACATCGGCAGCACCAATGCCGACCGCATGCCGTTTGCGGGCGGCGCACCGTACGCGATGAGCAAGTCGGCGCTGGTTGGCCTCACCCGTGGTTTGGCGCGCGACCTCGGCCCTCGCGGCATCACGATCAACAATGTGCAACCTGGGCCGGTAGATACCGAAATGAATCCGGATAGCGGCGATTTTGCGGAGATGTTGAAGGGCATGATGGCGCTGGGCCGCTATGGGAAGGTCGATGAAATTGCCGGCTTTGTCGCTTACCTGGCGAGTGCCGAAGCGGGTTATGTCACCGGTGCCAGCCTGTCGATTGACGGCGGATTTTCTGCATAGGGTAGCCAGGCCGCGTTTGACTAATTGATGACGGAGAGGCGAATGTGCGCTTTGCGGAACGCAAGCGAACTTTCGCTTCTGGCCGAAGTGGATTAACAATATTCGATCGAGTCAGGAATAAATCGATCAGTATTAGTCCGAAAGTGCTTCATTTGAATATTGCCGCCGATAGAGAATGAGCGGCTTGTGCTCGAACTATGGCCAGGATAGACAGCCAATCTATTGGCAAGCTGGGAGAATTGAAGTCCTGCTGTCTAGGTGTTTTCCCTTCAGTGGGACTTTGCGACAGACGGGCGCTTGTCACGCAATATCGGCATGTTCGACCATCAACTGCACCCGCGTAACCCCATTGAACTCATTCGCATCCAGCCGATAAGCTACCATCGCGCGTTCCGGCAGCGCTTCCGCATGCCCGAACCAGATCGCGTCATAGCGTTGCCCGTTCTTTTCCAGCATCAGCTTCAGATGCTTTTCCTTCAGCACGCGTTGGTTCAGCACGCGGAATTCGTCGCAGAATACCGGCGGCGCGAATCCCTGACCCCACACCTGGCTGTCCATCAGTTCGATGAACTGTGTCGTGAAGTACGCGTCTTCCAGCGGGCCGTCGGTTTCGATCACGCGTTCCAGTTGGTTGATGCTGAGCCAGTCGCGGCCGACTGTTTCGAATGCACGCGCGAATGCATCGAATGCATCCGCACGTATCGTCAGGCCGGCCGCCATCGCGTGGCCGCCGAACTTTTCGATCAGGGTGGGTGCGTGCTTGGATACCAGGTCGAGCGCGTCGCGCAAATGGAAGCCGGCGATCGAGCGGCCCGATCCCTTGATGAGCCCGTCGCCGCCGGGCGCGAAGGTGATGGTCGGCCGGTAGAACTTGTCTTTCAGGCGCGATGCGACGATGCCGATCACGCCCTGGTGCCAGGATTCGTCGAACACGCTGATCGTGGTCTTGTCCTGCGGGTTGTAGCTGTCGAGCAGGGCGAGCGCGGTGTCTTGCATGTCTGCTTCGATGTCGCGCCGTTCGCGGTTGATCGCATCGAGCTGTTGCGCGATGGCCCATGCGCGGCCTTCGTCGTCGGTGGTCAGGCATTCGATGCCGAGCGACATGTCGGCCAGGCGGCCGGCGGCATTCAGTCGCGGCCCGAGCGCAAAGCCGAGATCGAACGGCGTGGCGCGCCGCGATTCGCGGCCGGCGGCGCGGAACAGCGCGGCAATGCCGGGCTGCACGCGGCCGGCGCGCATGCGCTTCAAGCCCTGCGCGACGAGGATGCGGTTGTTGGCGTCGAGCTTGACGACGTCGGCCACGGTGCCGAGCGCGACCAGGTCGAGCAGGGCGTCGAGCTTGGGCTGGGTTTGCGCGTCGAACACGCCGCGTTTGCGCAACTCGGCGCGCAGCGCCAGCAGCACGTAGAACATGACGCCGACGCCGGCCAGGTTCTTGCTCGGGAAGCCGCATGCGGGCTGGTTCGGGTTGACGATGACTGCGGCCTGCGGCAGCGTGTCGGCCGGCAGATGGTGGTCGGTGACGACGACCTGAATGCCGAGGCGGTTTGCTTCGGCAACACCGTCGATGCTGGCGATGCCATTGTCGACAGTGACGATGATGTCGGGCGATTTTTCCTTGACGGTCAGCGCGACGATTTCCGGGGTCAGGCCGTAGCCGTATTCGAAGCGGTTGGGAACGATGTAGTCGACATTGGCGCCGAGCGCGCGCAGGCCGCGCAATGCGACGGCGCAGGCGGTGGCGCCGTCGCAGTCGTAGTCGGCAACGATCACCAGCTTTTTCTGCGCGGCGATGGCATCGGCCAGGAATACGGCGGCGGCATCGATATGCCGCAGGCCGGACGGCGCGATCAGGGCGTGCAGTTCGCTCGACAGTTCCCTGACGTCGGCCAAGCCGCGCGCTGCATACAGGCGGGCCAGCACCGGATGGATGCCTTGCTGCCGCAGCATTTCGGCAGTGCGGAACGGATAGTTGCGGGTGACGATGCGGGTCATGGGAAAAGAGGCTTCAGCGTGGGTTTGGCCCAGAATTTCCGCAGCGACGATTTCGTAATGGCGAATCGGGCAATGCGCGCGTCGTGTGTCAGCACTAGCGATATCCGGTCGATTGCGCCGGACTTCAGTGCGGCGAGCGATGGCGCAAACCAGTTTTCTTCCAGCGTATGCATGCCGCTCAGCCAGCGTGCCCAATCGTTCGCCAGCGCCGCTTCAAGCAGGTTGTCGAGCACGGCCAACGCGCGCTCCGATTGCGTGACGAGGAGGGCGGAGAGCTTTTCGGCGTTGCCATGTCGTGACACGAACTGACCAAAGGCACGGTCTGCTCCGTAGAGATTGAATACGTTGGTGTAGCGGCTTGGAACGAGCGTGACCGGGGCTGGAGCGCCACCCCAGATCCATAGTGAGTTGACCGGCTTCAGCCTGCGCGTTTCGCGTGCTGCGTTGACTGGATGATCGAACCAGTGCATTTGCACCTCGTTCTGCAGTTTGCGCCAGTCACGCTCGCGCGCACCTTTGGCCATCCAGATGTCGATATTATGGCCACTGGCGGCATCCGGCGTTGACGTCTGCAGCTCGGCCCAATCGTCGGCACGAACGAACCAGGTATCGGCATCACCGTAAAGCAAGGATTTGCCCGTTTCGGCAAACAGCGGTTCGGCGATGTCGAACAATATACGGGCTTCCTGTTCCGAGAGAGCCAGCTGCCTTGGGTCGGTCAGCACCAGGTGGTCGCGCGCGACGTGGATGTGCACCGGTTGCAGGATGAACCAGATGCCGCTGTCCTGCTGCAGACCATACGATTGCATCAATGCCGATGCAATCGGCGGACTGCCGTATTTGTTCAGTTCGCCTGCCATGCCGAATTCCCGCGCGAGCCAGATCTCATGAGGCAGCGCACGGCAGAAGTTATCGAAAATTTCGTTCCGGGAGGCGCCGGACTCCGATTTCGCGCGCGCCAACAGGGTGGCAAGGGCAGGGGTTTTCAGTTCTCTTATCAGGTCGGCGGACATTTCCGCTGGCGGCAAACCGAAGGGAAGCAGGATCGTGAGGTGATGCATGCCGCGATTGTAGGTCAAAAAGCGCCCGACACGGCTGTGTAGTCGAAACGGTGCGGGTCCGGGTGCAGGCCCCAATGCGTCTGTGAATTGCTGGTTTTCAATAATACTGTATATAAACACAGTTAATGTGGTAAAGTGCTACTGCCATTTAACCAGGGAGAACAACCATCATGACCAATCTCGATAATCCTTTTGGTGCTCGTTTCGGCTTGCAATATGCGCCCACGTCGTTCCTGCTTCGCCTCGGGCGCCGCGAAATCTTTGTCTGCCGCGATTTCCGCAAGCGCTATTACGCGGTCAATCCGGTGCTCGACTGCAGCACCGGGATTGAAGCTGGGCACGTGGAAATACTGTTGTTTCGCAAGTGGCTGGTGATCCTGTCCAAGGCGCGCTAAGTATCCGCACAAAAGAAATTGTGAGATGGATGTGGTTTTGTCCGGATGCGATGCAAGGAAGGCCTGTTCTCTTGCAGGGGGAACACCGTTACGGGGATGGGCGACATGTTGCCCGAATTCCCCCCTCCACCGCCCGGCTCGCCGCAGTGCGAGCACGGCAAGAGACGGGCAACGCCGCAGCGCGCCAGTCAAAGCCGCAAACATGCATCATTTATTTTGCACAGGTACTTAAGCGAATGCCGGCATTCTGTCCCGTTTCCGCTGGCGATTTGCTGATCGGGTCGCCGGCGCAATGGCGCAGACATTCCTCCGGAATGATGTGGTAAGTCATTGATTTCTAAAGCTGGCTTACTCTGTTCACGGCTTGGAAGAGCGAGAAGAACGTTCTGTAAATGCTTGATTTAATTGAGAAAGTCTTGTTGATTGTGGCGTTACTATGGCAAACTGTCGCTTGCATTGAAAGTTGCAAAGACCTCCACTAGCGAGCGCCACCGCTTTGCCGTCATCATTCCACCGCTTTTCGCGTTGCCGATGTTCGCTGCTGGTCGGGTGTTGTTGCAACATCCTTCAGGAGCTTCCTTTTGAGCATGATTAAAAATCTGCCGTTTGAATGGCTGGTCGGCATTCGCTATACGCGCGCCGGCAAGCGCAGTGGCCGCAATGGCTTCATTTCCTTCATTTCCCTGATTTCGATGGCAGGCATCGCGCTTGGTGTCGCCGCGCTGATTGTCGTTCTGTCGGTGATGAACGGATTTCAGAAAGAAGTGCGTGACCGTATGCTGTCGGTGTTGCCACATATCGAAGTGTTCGATGCGTCCGGCAGCATGCCTGATTGGCAGAAAGTCGCGCGCGAGGCGCTGCAGGACAAGGAAGTCATTGGCGCCGCGCCGTATGTCGCCGGCCAGGCGATGCTGACTCGGGACAACATTTTACGTGGCGTGATCATTCGTGGCGTGCTGCCACAACAGGAGCCGAAAGTTTCGGATGTCGCATCGCAGGTTCACGAAGGCAGCTTCAACGACCTCAAGCCGGGACAGTTCAACATCGTGCTCGGCATCGAACTGGCACACGAGCTGCAGGTCGAGGTCGGCGACAAGGTCACGATGCTTGCGCCACAGGGACAGGTGACGCCGGCCGGTGTGCTGCCCCGTCTCAAGCAGTTCACCGTGGTCGGTATCTTCGAAGCCGGCCATCATGAATACGACTCGGGCCTCGCGTTCATCCAGATCGACGATGCGCTCAAGATGTTCAAGATGGATGCGCCTACCGGGCTGCGCCTGCGCGTGGAAGACATGCAGCGCGCGCCGCAGGTGGCGCGAGATTTGTCCCATCAACTGAGCGGCAATCTGCTGATCCTCGATTGGTCGAAGCAGAACCGGACCTGGTTTGCCGCGGTGCAAACCGAGAAGCGCATGATGTTCATCATCCTGACGCTGATCATCGCGGTGGCCGCATTCAATCTCGTTTCCACGCTGGTGATGACGGTCACCGAAAAGCAGGCGGATATCGCGATCCTGCGTACATTGGGCGCGTCGCCGGCCTCGATCATGAAGATTTTCATGATCCAGGGTGCGCTGGTGGGCCTGCTTGGCACGGCGCTCGGTGTCGGCTTCGGCGTGCTGGTCGCGTTGAATATCGATGTGATCGTGCCATTCATCGAACATCTTCTGGGCGTGCAATTCCTGTCGAAGGATATTTACGTGATTAGCGAGCTGCCTTCGGATCTGCGCTGGCACGATGTGTACACCATCGGTAGCGTTGCAGTCATCCTGGCGTTCGTCGCCACGCTGTATCCCAGCTGGCGCGCGTCCGGCGTACGGCCGGCGGAAGCGCTGCGCTACGAATGAAAGGGAGGCCAGCATGCAACTGATCGGCTTTGAAAAACTATCGGCGTATTGCGAAACGCTGCCCGCATGTGCTCAGACACCCTTGGAATGAACATGGATCAAACTGTATTGTCGTGCCGCGGACTTTCCAAGACTTTCACGCAGGGGAAGTATTCGGTCGATGTATTCAAGGGCATCGATTTCAGCGTAGCCAAGGGTGAGCGGGTCGCGATCGTGGGCGCGTCCGGCTCCGGCAAATCGACCTTGCTGCATCTGCTCGGCGGGCTCGATACGCCATCGAGCGGCAGCATCACGCTGCTCGGCAAGGACTTTGCCAGCCTGGGTGAAAAGGCACGCGGCGATCTGCGTAACGCATCGCTGGGATTCGTCTATCAGTTTCATCATCTGCTGCCGGAATTTTCCGCGCTCGACAACGTCGGCATGCCGCTGATGATCAAGCGCCTCAGCCGCGCCGAAGCGCATCACGCCGCGCAAGCAATATTGACGCGCGTCGGCCTGGCCAAGCGCTTGACCCATGTACCGGGAGAGTTGTCCGGCGGCGAACGGCAGCGGGTGGCGCTGGCGCGTGCGCTGGTGACGCAGCCGGCATGCGTGCTGGCCGACGAACCGACTGGAAATCTCGATCGCATCACCGCGCACAAGACTTTCGACCTGATGCTGGAACTGTCACGCACGCTCGGCACCGCATTCGTGATCGTCACGCACGACATCGAGCTGGCGCGGCATTGCGATCGCGTGCTGCGCCTGTCGGAAGACGGCCTGCAGCCGTATGTGGATTGACACGCACTGCCATCTCGACGCAGGCGAGTTCGGCGCCGACTCAGACGCCATTGCCGCACGTGCAGCCGAAAATGGTGTGTCATGTATCGTGATCCCCGCCGTGGCGTGCGCCAATTTCCCCGCGGTCTCGGCGCTCGCTCGTCAACACGCGCATTGCAGGTATGCACTCGGTATTCACCCGCTCTTCGTGCCGCAGGCCGGTGACGGCGATCTCGATATCTTGCGTGCGGCAGTCCAGGCTGCACTGTCAGATCCGCGTTTCGTGGCGATAGGTGAAATCGGACTCGACTTTTTTGTCCCGGAATTGCGCGAGAGTCCGATGCGCGAAAAGCAGGAGCGCTTTTACAACGAGCAACTCAGGATCGCGCGCGACTACAACCTGCCGGTACTGCTGCATGTGCGTCGCTCGCAGGACATCATTCTGAAATATCTACGCCGCATTGCCGTACCGGGAGGGATCGCGCATGCCTTCAACGGCAGCTTTCAGCAGGCGGAAGAGTTCATCCAGCGTGGCTTCAAGCTTGGTTTCGGCGGCGCGATGACGTTTACGCGCGCGTTGCAAATCCGGCGGCTGGCGGCGGAATTGCCACAGCAGGCGCTGGTGCTGGAAACCGACGCGCCCGACATTGCGCCTGCCTGGCTGCACTCGAAGCGCAACAGTCCCGAGGAGTTGCCGCACATCGGCCGGGTTCTGGCCGAATTGCGCAGCATGCCGGTTGACGTGCTCGCACAGATCACGTCGGAAAATGCGCGTTCCGCTCTGCCGCGTCTCATGGAATCATAGAACGATGCGAAGCGCCATTATCGGCTTTGCCATCGGCGCTGCCCTGTTGCAGATGCGTGCGACGCTGCCGCCGCAGTACCTGCTGATGTCGCTGATGGCCGTGGCGTTGTTTTGCGGCTTGTTCGCACGCAAGCTTCGTCGGGCAGCGATCAAGATTCCCGTGTTCGCCGTTTGCGGCATGCTGATCGGTTTTTCATGGGCCGGCCTGTTCGCATCGCATTACTTGGGTGAACAGTTGCCGAAGGAATGGGAAGGGCGTGACGTCACGCTCATCGGCACGATCGACAGCCTTCCGTCCACCTTCGAACAGGGCGTGCGTTTCAATTTTGCAGTCGAGCGCGCGATCGCGCCTGACGGGGCAGCAACAGCCGTGCCACGGCGCCTCGCGTTGTCCTGGCGTTCCGCATTTGGTGCGGAAGAAGGGCAGGACCAGGCATCAGTGCGACCGGGCGAGCGCTGGCAGTTGACGGTGCGCTTGCATCGGCCGCATGGCAATTCGAATCCATACGGCTTTGATTACGAAGTGTGGCTGCTGGAACAGAATCTGCGCGCGACCGGATATGTGCGACCGGACCGGCATTCCACTTTCAGAAATCAGCGGCTGGATGCATTTGTTCCGACATTCGGAAATGTCGTGGAACGTTGTCGCGGCTGGCTGCAGGAGCGCATTTATCGCGCATTGCCGGATAAGAAATATGCCGGCGTGATTGTTGCACTGGTGATCGGCGATCAGCGCGCGATCAGTCAGTCGGACTGGAAGATATTCAATCGTACCGGCATCAGCCATTTGATTTCGATCTCCGGCTTGCATATCACGATGGTCGCCGGCATGTTCGCTGCCTTCGTTTTCGCGTTGTGGCGGCGATCGTTTTTCACGCGCGCCGCATTGCCGTTGCTACTGCCTGCGCAAAAGGCCGCGGCGCTGGCGGGCGCGGCAATCGCATTGCTGTACGTGCTTCTGGCCGGCTTCGGCGTGCCGGCGCAGCGCACGCTGTATATGCTGAGTGTCGTGGCGGCTGCGCTCTGGTTCGGTCGTATTACCAGCGTATCGCATGTGTTATGCGCGGCACTTGGTGTGGTCGTGCTGCTCGACCCGTGGGCGGTGCTATGGCCCGGCTTCTGGCTGTCGTTCGGCGCGGTTGCCGTGATCCTGTATGCGTCGACCGGACGGATGCAGGATCACCGCACCGCCGAGGTTTCCCGTTCGGAAAAGTGGGTTGTTGCGACCAAGGCTGCGGCACGCACACAATACGCGGTCACGCTCGGACTGGTGCCATTGACCATGCTGCTGTTCGGGCAGATTTCACTGGTAAGCCCGATCGCCAATGCGGTGGCCATCCCGCTGGTCAGCTTTCTGGTGACGCCGCTTGCGCTGGTCGGCAGCATTGTTCCGGCCCCGCTATCGGTATGGCTGCTCAGCTTCGCCCATTTATTGGTGGACATGCTGGCGACCGGGCTGCAGTGGCTGAGTGCGTTACCCGTGGCAGTCTGGAGCGCACCGATCCCGGCATGGTGGATGTTCGCAGCAGCATTCGTCGGCATCTTATGGATGCTCGCGCCGCCGGGCTGGCCGGTACGATGGCTCGGCGCGTTCGGGTTGCTCCCCCTGGTACTGAATATGCCGGCCCGTCCCATGGAGGGGGAAATGTGGGTGACCGCATTCGACATCGGGCAGGGCATGGCGCTCCTGGTGGAAACGTCTCATCATCGGCTGTTATACGATACCGGTCCGGCATACTCGCCCGAGTCCGATGGCGGCAATCGGGTCATTGTTCCTTATCTAAAGGCGCGTGGCATCGACAAGCTCGACGGGATGATGATTTCCCATAGCGATACCGATCATTCGGGCGGCGCGCTGTCGGTTATCGATGCTGTCGATGTCGGCTGGCTTTCCTCATCGCTGTCGCCGGGGCACCCTATTGTGCGTGCGTCGCGCGAGCATCGGCGCTGCGAGGCGGGGCAACACTGGCGCTGGGATGCCGTGGGTTTCGAGATGCTGCACCCGACGGCGGCGAGCTACGACAGTGCGAAATGGAAGCCGAATGCGCGCAGTTGCACGCTGAAAATAACCGCGGGTTCGCATTCAATTCTGCTTCCCGGCGATATCGAGGCGACGCAGGAAGCGGAGCTGGTTGAGAGCGATCGGGAACAACTGCAGGCATCGGTCCTGCTTGCTCCGCACCACGGCAGCGGCACCTCGTCCACGCCGGCATTTCTCGACGCAGTGAAGCCGGATATCGCGCTGTTCCAGGTCGGTTATCGCAACCGCTATCGCCATCCAAAACCGGAAGTGTTCGAGCGCTACGGCGACCTTGGCATCCAGCGCTTGCGCAGTGACGACGCCGGTGCAATCACGCTGCATTTCGGGGCGGCGCTCAATGTCAGCGAATACCGTATCGAACACGCGCGCTATTGGTATGGCCAGTAATTACCAGCATACGGACCGGACTCGAATTACAATCCAGAGCAAACTTTCAATTGTGATTCACGCTGGCAGATGCGGTGCCGATATTCGAAACATGACTCGACCAATACTCCATTTCGCTCACGCAAACAGTTTCCCTGCCGGGACTTATCGCGTTTTTTTCGACCATTTGCGCGAGCACTATGATGTTCAGGCGCTAGACATGCACGCCCACAATCCACGCTATCCGGTAGCGAACGGATGGCAGGCGCTTGCGCAGGAATTGATCGACGAACTGGCAGCGCGTTACACGTCGCCGGTAATCCTGGCCGGTCACTCGATGGGCGGCATGCTGAGTCTGATGGCCGCGAAAGCCAGGCCTGATCTGGTGCGTTGCGTGGTGCTGCTGGATGCCCCTGTGGTCGCCGGATGGCGCGCTGTTCTGCTACGTACCGCAAAGCGGCTCGGCGCCGACCGCAAATTTTCGCCGGCCAGATTCTCGGCAAGGCGACGCAATGTATGGCCTGATGCCGATGCGGCCTTCCATCACTATGCCGCGAAGCCGATGTTCGCAATCTGGCCGCCACAAGTATTGCGCGACTATGTCGAGCATGGGGTGATTCCGCATCCGGACGGTGTCATGCTGCGCTTCACGCGCGAAACCGAGACGGCGGTGTACCGCAGCCTGCCACATCACATCGGATCACTGGTGCGGCGAACGTTCCCGGTGCCGATTGGATTTGTCGGCGGAACGGAATCGGTCGAATGTCGTCAGGCCGGCCTGACCGCGACCCGGCGCCTGGTCGGGCGCCATTTCACACAGGTCGACGGCGGACATTTGTTTCCGATGGAGTCCCCGGCGGCGGCAGCCAGCGCCGTGCACCGGATGATTCAGTCTCTACTTCAACACTGAATTGTTTATGCGCCATATCTATTCAAAGCCGCTCGCCATCGTTTTTCTGATCGCCTTCTGCCGCTGCGCGAGCGCTGACACGATTGACGGATTGCTGGCCGATTACGGTCGGGTGAGTTCGCAAGGCATCGTGACTCATCAGGTCGATATCGATAACGATACGCTGCTGTTCAACAGGAACGACGGGTTCTACACCAGCGGTATACGCTATACGCAGCTGAGTGCATTGCGCGATGCCGGCAGCACGACCACGTTCGGCTGGCGGCTCGGCCAAGACCTTTATACCGCGTCGGATATCAAGCTGCCGCCTGCACAGGTCAGGCCGTCCGATCACCCCTATGCCGGCTGGCTGTATGGCGGCTTCTTCCGGCAGGTCGAGCATGCGGACGGAGCGCATGTCAAACTGGGTATCGACCTCGGCTGTCTCGGCCCCTGCGCAGGCGGAGAATGGACGCAGACCAATTTTCACCGGCTGATCAACCAGCCGCTGCCGCAGGGTTGGAGCAAGCAGGTGAAAAACGAATTCGGTGTAGTGCTGTATGCCGATGTCGCGCCGATCCGCTGGACGCCGTCGCGCATGATCGACATCACGCCCAGTCTGAATGGCCGCTTCGGCAACATCTTTACCGATGTCGGCGTAGGCGTGACGATGCGCGCGGGCCAGCTTGAACTGTCGCCTGATCGCGTGACGTTCCACGGTTTTGTCCGGGCCGATCTGCATGCGGTTGGCTATAACGCGACGCTGCAGGGTGGCTATTTTTCACATGACAATCCGCACACCGTCGAGCCGAAGCGTTTTGTCGGCGAGGCCGAGGCCGGTGTCGCCTGGGCTTATGGCGCGTATGGCGCCAGACTGGCCATCGTCAGACGTAGTAACGAGATCCGCGATTTGCCGAATTCGATCGGCGCGCAGAACTACGTGCATCTGCTGTTTTCCTACACACCGTAGGCACACGGAAAATGCGGATGCGCAACCGCAAAAGGTGATCAAAATCCCGGGAACACGTCAATTGGAAAATCGGTTTAGGGTATAATTTGAATTTCCCGCACGTGCCGTCCGGCACATTCAGCAATGACCAAGTTTGTATTCGTCACTGGCGGCGTCGTGTCTTCCCTCGGTAAGGGAATCGCCGCCGCCTCTCTCGCTGCGATCCTCGAATCGCGCGGCCTCAAAGTCACTCTCATCAAGCTCGATCCGTATATCAATGTGGATCCGGGGACGATGAGTCCATTCCAGCACGGCGAAGTGTTCGTCACCGATGATGGCGCCGAAACCGACCTCGATCTCGGCCATTACGAGCGCTTCATCACCGCCAAGATGCGGAAGGTGAACAACTTCACCACCGGCCAGATTTACGAATCCGTGATCCGCAAGGAACGTCGCGGCGAATATCTCGGCAAGACGGTGCAGGTGATCCCGCATATCACCAACGAGATACAGGATTACATCCATCGCGGCGCCGAAGGTTTTGATGTCGCGCTGGTGGAAATCGGTGGCACGGTTGGCGACATCGAGTCACTGCCTTTCCTGGAAGCAGCACGTCAGTTGAGTCTGCGCGCCGGCCGTAACGAGACTGCGTTCGTGCACCTGACATTGGTGCCCTTCATCGCATCCGCCGGCGAACTGAAAACCAAGCCGACCCAGCACAGCGTGCAAAAGCTGCGCGAAATCGGTATCTCGCCGGATGCGCTGCTATGCCGTGCCGATCGCCGCATTCCGGACGACGAACGCGCGAAGATTTCGCTGTTCTCGAACGTGCAGGAGGAGGCGGTCATTTCCGTCTGGGATGCCGATACCATCTACAAGATCCCTCAGATGCTGCATGACCAGGGGCTCGACCGCATTGTCTGTGAAAAACTTGCACTGTCGCCGAAGCCTGCCGACCTGGCGGTCTGGAACAAGCTGGTCTATGCGCTCGAACATCCGAAATCGGAAGTCACGATCGGCATGGTCGGCAAGTACGTCGACCTGACCGAATCGTACAAGTCGCTGACCGAAGCGCTGCGCCACGCCGGCATCCATACCGAAAGCCGGGTCAACATCGAGTACATCGATTCCGAAGAAATCGAGGACCGGGGCATTGGCGCGCTGGAAAAATACGACGCAATCCTGGTGCCCGGTGGTTTCGGCAAGCGCGGCGTCGAGGGCAAGATCGCTGCGGCGCGCTATGCACGCGAGAACAAGGTGCCGTATCTCGGCATCTGCCTCGGCATGCAGGTCGCGCTGATCGAATATGCGCGCAACAAGGCCGGCCTCGCCAAATCGAACTCGACCGAATTCGATCCCGAGACCGAGCACCCGGTCGTGGCGCTGATCACCGAATGGCAAAACCACGACGGCAAGGTCGAAAAGCGCGACGCGAATTCCGATCTCGGCGGCACCATGCGCCTCGGCGCGCAGACCTGCGCGGTCAAGCCGGGCACGATCGCCGCCGAAATCTACGGCGACAAGGTGACCGAACGCCATCGCCACCGTTACGAAGCGAACAACCATTATCTCGGCCGCGTCGAAGAGGCCGGATTGGTGGTGTCGGCCCGTACGCCGACCGAAGACCTGTGCGAAATCATGGAATTGCCGCGCACCGGCGAGAACGCCCATCCCTGGTTCGTCGGCGTCCAGTATCACCCCGAGTTCAAGTCGACGCCACGTGACGGCCATCCGCTGTTCATTTCCTTCATCAAGGCGGCGCTGGCGCACAAGCGGGCGGCGTCCGAGAGGAAGGCAGCATGAAGCTCTGTGGTTTCGAGGCGGGACTCGACCGGCCATTTTTCCTGATCGCCGGCCCGTGCGTGATCGAGTCGCAGCAAATGGCGCTGGATACGGCCGGGCAATTGAAGGAAATCACGGCGGCGCTCGGCATTCCGTTCATCTACAAATCGTCGTTCGACAAGGCCAATCGTTCTTCCGGTACTTCGTTTCGCGGCCTCGGCATGGAGAAAGGCCTGGAAATTCTGGCCGACGTGAAGAAGCAGATCGGCGTGCCGGTACTGACCGACATCCATGAAATCGACGAGATCAAGCCGGTCGCGGCCGTCGTCGACGTGTTGCAGACGCCGGCCTTTCTGTGTCGGCAGACCGATTTCATCCGCGCCTGCGCGCAGTCGGGCAAGCCGGTGAACATCAAGAAAGGTCAGTTCCTCGCACCGCACGACATGAAGAACGTGATCGACAAGGCGCGTGCCGCGGCGCAGGAAGCCGGGCTGGAACAGGACAACTTCATGGCGTGCGAACGCGGCGCATCGTTCGGCTACAACAACCTGGTATCCGATATGCGTTCGCTGGCGATCATGCGCGAGACCGGCTGCCCGGTCGTGTTCGACGCGACCCATTCGGTGCAATTGCCGGGCGGGCAGGGCACGTCGTCCGGCGGCCAGCGAGAGTTCGTGCCGGTGCTGGCGCGCGCGGCGGTGGCGGTCGGCATTGCTGGCCTGTTCATGGAAACCCATCCGAATCCGGCGCAAGCCAAGTCCGACGGCCCGAACGCGGTTCCGCTCGGACGCATGAAGGAATTGCTGTCGACGCTGATCGAGCTGGACCGTGTCGTGAAAAAAGCCGGTTTCCTGGAAAACGGTTTTGCGTAATGCGCTGCCGGGTGCGTCTCGCACCCATTCAATGAACTGAAGCTGATCCGGTGCGCACCGCTTGCGCACCCCACCGAATTTATCTTGAATTGGGAGAACTGTATGAGCGCTATCGTTGACATCATCGGCCGCGAAATAATCGACTCGCGCGGCAACCCGACCGTCGAATGCGACGTGCTGCTGGAATCCGGCGTGATGGGTCGCGCTGCGGTGCCGTCCGGCGCATCGACCGGTTCGCGTGAAGCGATTGAATTGCGCGACGGCGACAAGAGCCGCTATCTCGGCAAGGGCGTGCTGAAAGCCTGTGAAAACATCAATACCGAAATCTCGGAAGCGATCATGGGACTGGATGCGAACGAACAGGCGTTCCTCGACCGCACGCTGATCGATCTCGACGGCACCGAGAACAAGGCGCGCCTCGGCGCCAATGCGACGCTGGCGGTGTCGATGGCGGTCGCGAAGGCTGCCGCCGAGGAATCCGGCCTGCCGCTGTATCGCTATTTCGGCGGCTCCGGCGCAATGCAGATGCCGGTACCGATGATGAACGTGATCAACGGCGGCGCGCATGCGGACAACAATCTCGATCTGCAGGAATTCATGATCATTCCGGTCGGCGCACCCAGCTTCCGCGAAGCGATCCGCTATGGCGCCGAGGTGTTCCATACCTTGAAGAAAATCCTGCACGACAAGAAGCTGACCACCGCGGTCGGCGACGAAGGCGGCTTTGCGCCATCGGTGGAAAACCATGAAGCCGCGATCAAGCTGATCCTGCAGGCGATCGAGCAGGCCGGCTATGAGCCGGGCACGCAGATCGCGCTCGGCCTCGACTGCGCCGCATCCGAGTTCTACAAGGACGGCAAGTACCAGCTCGACGGCGAAGGCCTGTCGCTGTCGTCCGGCGATTTCACCAATCTGCTCGCGACCTGGTGCGACAAGTATCCGATCATCTCGATTGAAGACGGCATGGCCGAGAATGACTGGGAAGGCTGGGCCACGCTGACCCAGGCGCTGGGCAAGAAAGTGCAGCTGGTCGGCGACGACCTGTTCGTGACCAACACGAAGATCCTGCGCGAAGGTATCCAGAAGAACATTGCGAACTCGATCCTGATCAAGATCAACCAGATCGGCACGCTGACCGAAACCTTTGCCGCGATCGAAATGGCCAAGCGCGCCGGTTATACCGCGGTGATCTCGCACCGTTCCGGCGAGACCGAGGATGCGACGATTGCCGATATCGCCGTCGGCACCAACGCGCTGCAGATCAAGACCGGTTCGATGTCGCGTTCCGATCGCATGGCCAAGTACAACCAGTTGCTGCGCATCGAGGAAGATCTGGGCGATATCGCCAGCTATCCGGGGCGCAGCGCGTTTTACAACCTGCGATAAGTTCAGGCCTTTCGTTGCGGGCGTTTCACCCGCAACGAAGTTGTCCGGCGTAAAATCCTGCGATGCGTCTGATCACCCTATGCCTTGCTGCGCTGCTGCTGCTGATCCAGTACCCGATGTGGCTGGGCAAAGGGGGCTGGCTGCGCGTCTGGGATCTTGATCAGCAAGTGATCGCCGCGCGCAGCAAGAACGATGAACTCAAGGCGCGCAATGCGAAGCTCGAATCCGAGGTGGGCGACCTGCGCGAAGGCACCGGCGCAGTCGAGGAGCGGGCGCGCTATGAACTCGGCATGATCAAGGACGGCGAGATTTTCGTCCAGATTCTGAAACCCAATGACAAGTCGCTGGCCGCTTCCGGCCAGGATCCCGCAAAAACTAATTGAGTCCGCCTGCCGCTTTAATGCGGCTGACTCAATGCCGGATGCCGCTCGCCGGCTGTATCGCATCGCTCGTATTCGCGCTCGCGAACAATTGCGTGCAATCGACCTTGTCGAACGCGTAATGCTGGCCGCAGAAATCGCAGTTAATTGCCAATTCTCCGAGTTCGGCGAGCGCCGACTCCACTTCCTGTTGTCCCAGCATTCTCAGCATGTTGCCTACTTTTTCGCGCGTGCAACTGCATCGAAATCCCGGATGGACAGGTTCGAAGAGACGGATAGTCTCCTGCCAGAACAAGCGATGCATCAGCGTACTGATATCGGTCGACAGCAATTCTTCCCGGCGCAGCGTGGATGCCAGCGTTACTGTGTGATTCCAAGTTTCCGCATCGTCCGCAAGCGATACGCCGGTGCCGCCTTCTTTCGGCAGTTTCTGCAGCAGCAGCCCGCGTGAAACGTTGCGATCGGCTGCGAGCCAGAGCCTGGTGTCCAGTTGCTCCGAGCGCAGCATATAGTTTTCGATCACGACGGCGACCGAATCGCCATCCAGCGGAACGATGCCCTGATATGGCTGTTGCCCCGGCAGCTTGTCTTTGGGATCGAGCGTAATCGCGAAGCGGCCGTTGCCATGTACATTCACCAGTTGCGTCAGGGTGGCGTCGTTGTCAATCATCGCGTCCGGTGCCAGCTTCGCGGTCGCGCGCAACTGCAGCTCGGAGTCGCATTCGACCACCAGCAGCCGTACCGGCCCGTCGCCATGCATCTGCATCACGATCATGCCGTTGAATTTCAGATTGGCCGATAGCAGCGCGGCGGCCGCCAGCATTTCGCCAAGCAGGGTCCTGACCGGTTCCGGATAATCCTTGCGCGCCTGGACCTGTTGCCAAGTGTCCGAGAGCTCGACCAGTTCGCCACGTACCGAAGCATTTTCAAAGAGAAATTTTTGCAGCGTATCCATCATCAGCCGATTCGCTTCAATGTTTGCTTGAACAATTGTCCGCGTTTCACATAGTTGTCGGTATTGCGATGCATGCGGGCGATGTCCTCTTCGGACAGCGTGCGCACGGCTTTCGCAGGAGAGCCGATGATCAGCGAGTTGTCGGGAAATTCCTTGCCTTCGGTAACCAGCGCGCCGGCGCCAACCAGGCAGTTCCTGCCGATTTTCGCGCCGTTCAGAATCACTGACTGGATGCCGACCAGCGAGCCCTCGCCGATAGTGCAGCCATGCAGCATCGCCTGGTGGCCGATGGTGACATTTTTGCCGACTGTCAGAGGGAAGCCCGGATCGGTATGCAGCACGCATCCTTCCTGCACATTGCTGTTTTCGCCAATGGCAATCAATTCGTTGTCGCCGCGAATCGTCACGTCGAACCAGATGCTGGCATACGCTTCGATCCTGGCTTTGCCGATCACGTTTGCGGAATCGGTGACATAAGCGGAAGCGTCGATTTCGGGAGCATGCTCGCCCAATTGGTAGATGGCCATGGAGTTCCGTAGAATTATGCGTTTCAAAGCGTTATTTTACCGCCGCTCGCATGAACGCATTGCCTGCCCCGAATCCGATTTTCCAAATCACGGAATTGCGCCGCGCGGCATTGCACTGCCTGTCGATCGTCGATGTGGAATCCAAGACAGAAAGCGTAAAGGCACTGGCTCAGGCCTGGCAGCGGGGCGATATCGGGCTGGACACCGACGCGGCGCTCGCGCCCCAACATCCGATACCCGGCCGTCCCACGCGGCCCGAGTTGGTGCCGCCGCTCGCTGTCAAGCATCGTTCGATGCGTACCGACGAAGGACGTGCGGCGTTGATTCATGCGCTCGCACATATCGAATTCAACGCGATCAACCTTGCACTGGACGCGATCTGGCGTTTCCCGTTGATGCCGCGCGATTATTACGCTGACTGGCTGTGCGTCGCCGCGGAAGAGGCGCTGCATTTTTCGCTGTTGAGCGCGCATCTGCTGCAATCCGGTTTTCGCTACGGCGATTTTCCCGCACATAACAGCCTGTGGGACATGGCCGAGAAAACGCAAGACGATGTGCTGGCACGAATCGCCTTGGTGCCGCGCACGCTCGAAGCGCGCGGGCTCGATGCATCGCCGGCCGTACGCGCCAAACTTGCGCAGGCAGGCGATCTGGCAGCGGCCGAAATTCTGGATATCATTCTGCGCGATGAAATCGGCCATGTGGCCATCGGCAATCGCTGGTATGCATGGTTGTGCGCAGCACGCGGGCTGGAGCCGGTAGCAACGTATGCCGTGCTTGCCGTGCAATACAAGGCACCGCCGCTGCGCGGGCCCTTCAATCTGAAGGCCAGGCGCGCCGCCGGCTTCAGCGAAGCGGAGCTCGATGCGCTGACCGGCTGAGGTTGGTGAAAGCGTTTTGTCTTGGCAAGCCGAACTTGACGAGCCGGAAACTTATCCTGCAAGCCGGAGTCTGTCATTGTACGAACTCCTGTTATCGTCCATCTGCGGCATCTCTTGCTTCTCGGTATGCCGAAAGGAAAGCGGAAATCGGCCGCACCTCAAGGGGAAGGATCTGAAAATGACGAAATCGGGGAAAACAATCGTGACTCTGATTGCGGCCGGCATCTGGACCGCCGGTTTTTCCGGTTGCGAGAAAAAGCCCGAGCCAAAGGTGCAGAACGGCCCGGCGGAACAGGCCGGCCAGCAGCTTGATCAGGCAGCGGCGCGCGCCGGCCAGGAACTGAACCAGGCCGCCGAGAAAACGGGCGAAGGCTTGCAACGCTTTGGCGAAAAGCTGCAGAACGAAGCGCAGGACGCGCAAAAGAAGAACGATTGACGAAACCGGTGCGGCCCGATGCCGTGCAGGGCTGCGCACCAATACCGTTCCGCGCCTGTCCGCGTGTTCCGTAACATTGAAATGCGAGCGACGCCGCCCGTTCTTCTCGTGCGTCTATGCGGCTCCTCGATCACGCTGAAACATTCAGCAGGGAGAAGCGCATGTCAAAAAAACGTATCACTCTTGCCTTGCAAGGCGGCGGCTCTCACGGTGCATTTACCTGGGGCGTACTCGACCGCTTGCTGGAAGACGAGCGTATCGATATCGAAGGCATCAGTGGTGCCAGCGCTGGCGCCATGAACGCGGTCGTACTGGCGCATGGCCTGACCGCCGGTGGCCGGGATGGCGCGCGTCAGGCGCTAAGGGATTTCTGGGGCAGTGTCGCCAGCCACGCGCCTTTCAGCAAAATTCCGGAAGCGCTCACGGCGCCCGGCAGCGTCGCTGCACAGTCCGATCCGCCGCCCGCATTCAAGGCAATGCTGTCGCTGGTACGTTTCTTTTCACCGTATCAACTCAATCCGTTCGACATCAATCCGCTGCGCGACATCCTGAACAAGCAGGTCGACTTTGAGCGGCTGAGGACGGAATGCCCGGTGCGGCTCTTCATTGCGACGACGCAAGTCAGCACCGGCACGTTGAAGCTGTTTCGCAACCGGCAGCTGACGCTCGACGTATTGATGGCGTCGGCCTGTTTGCCGCTGGTGCATCGCGCGGTCGAAATTGACGGTGAAGCCTACTGGGACGGCGGCCTGACGGCAAATCCGCCCTTGTTCCCGCTGGTGCACAAGTGCGCGGCGAACGACGTGCTGGTGGTGCTGCTGCATCCGCATCCGCAAACCAAGGTGCCGATGACGGCCGACGAAATCTGGCATCGGCTCACCGAAATGGGCTTCAGTTCCACGTTCTTTACCGAGCTGGAGGGCGTGATGCTGGCACAGCGCGAGGCGCGGCGTGGATGGTTTTCGTTTGGCCGGCTGGAACGACGGCTGCGGCAGCTCAACATGCACATGATCGAATCGCAGGAGTTGATGAGCCAGTTGAGCATGCATAGCAAAATGAACGCGCATCCGACTTTCATCAACAGCCTGCACGACGAAGGCCGCGCACGTGCGGACGCATGGCTGGAACGGAATTTCGAGCAGATCGGCGTGCGTTCGTCGTTTAGCCTTGTGCGCCTGTTCGGTTAACCTGCACTCATGCGTTCCTGTTCCATCAACCGCAGCACCCGGCGTTGCACCTTGCCGGTGGTTGTCATCGGCAGCTCGGCAATGAATTCGATTTCCTTCGGATACTCGTAAGGAGCGAGCTTGCCGCGCACGTGTGCCTGTAGCTCGGCAATCAGCGCGGGGTCGGCCTCGGGGCCGCGCGTGGTACCGGGCGTCAGCACCACGAAGGCCTTGACGATGTTGCCGCGCTCGGCATCCGGTTTCGGCACAACCGCGGCATTCACCACTGCAGGATGCTTGACCAGGCAGTTCTCGATTTCTGACGGACCGATGCGGTAGCCGGCCGCCTTGAACATGTCGTCCGCGCGACCCTGGTACCACAGGTAGCCATCTTCATCCATGCGTGCGAGGTCGCCGGTGCGGCACCAGTCGCCGCTGAATTTATTGCGTGTCGCTTCCGGATTCTTCCAGTAGCCGATGAAAAAAATCGGATCGGGATGGCCGTGGATATCGGTGCGATGCAAGGCTACCTCGCCGACGTTGCCCGCCTCGACCGGATTGCCGTCGTCGTCAATGACCGCAACGCGGTGGCCGGGATACGGTCGGCCCATGCTGCCCGGTTTTGCCGGCCATTGCTGCGCGCTGTTGCCGACGATGTAATTCATTTCCGTTTGTCCGAACATCTCGTTCGGCGTCACGCCAAGCGCCGTTTCGCACCAGTGAAAGACCGCGTCGCCGACCGCTTCGCCCGCGCTCATGATCGCCCGCAGGCGCAAGCGATACCTGTCGCGCGGGGCAGGGCAGGCTTTCATCATCATTTTCAACGCGGTGGGAAACAGGAAGGTGTTGGTGACACCGTATTTTTCCATCAGGCGGAACGCGGTATCGGCGGAGAAGCGGCCACGGTAACCGACGATCGGTTTACCGAAATACAGTGTCGGCAGCAGGGCGTCCATCAGGCCGCCGGTCCATGCCCAATCGGCAGGTGACCAGAACACGTCGCCGTCCTGCGGAAACCAGTTTTGCGATGCGACGAATCCGGTCAGATTGCCGATGATCGCCGAATGCGGGATCAGTGCACCTTTCGGTGCGCCGGTGGTGCCGCTGGTGTAGATCAGCACCGCCGGGTCGCTCGCCTGCGTGCGCACCGCTTCGAAGCCGTCGCTTGCATTGGCGAGTGCCGCATGCCAGTCGAGCGTGTCGCCGACATTGCAATCAAGCGCGATCACATGCCGAAGGATGGGGCAGCGAGCGCGGATTTCCTGTAGATTGTCATGCCCGGCCTGGTCGACGATGGCGATCACCGCGTCGCTGTTTTGCAAACGGTACTCCAGCGCGTCGGGACCGAACAGGACCGACAGCGGCATTGCGACCGCCCCCAGTTGATAGCAGGCCATGTGTGCAACCGCAGTCTCCGTCCGTTGCGGGAGGACGATCGCGACGCGGTCGCCGCGTTGCACGCCGAGTCCGCGCATGACATTGGACAGACGGTTGGCCTGCGCGTGCAAGGCCGCGTAGGTGAGAGTGGCAGTATGGCCTGCTTCGTCCTCGTAATGAATTGCGATGCGCGACTTGTCGGTCGCCCAGCGGGTGCAACATACTTCGGCAATATTCAGTTCTGCCGGGACCTGCCAGCGGAATTCGCGATACAAGGTTTCATAGCGATTCGGCTGCGGATTGCGATCAGTGTGCGACATGAAGTCTCCAGTATAATTATCGAACGATCGTTCTATTAATCGGCATTGCGATAAACCATGAATATCGATTTTAATTCGTAAAAATATTCCTTGACAGGTACTGCATGGTCGACACAAAACCCTCACGTTCAGAATTTATCACGGTCCGCGGTCTGCGGTATCACGTTCGCCATTGGGGCGAAGAGAATGCGCCGAAGCTGTTCATGGTGCACGGATGGATGGACGTGTCGGCATCTTTCCAATTCGTGGTCGATTGCCTGCGGCGTGACTGGCACGTGATCGCGCCGGACTGGCGGGGTTTCGGACTCACCGGCAATTCCGGTTCGGACACCTACTGGTTTCCCGATTATGTCGGTGACCTGGACGCCATCCTGCAACATTATTCGCCCGACGCACCGGTAAATCTGCTTGGTCACAGCATGGGCGGCAATGTCGTCTGCATTTACGCCGGCGTGCGGCCGGCGCGGATTCGCAAGCTGGTCAATCTCGAAGGGTTCGGACTGCCTGCGACGCGTCCTGAACAGGCGCCGGGCCGTTACGCAAAATGGCTGGACGAATTGCGGACCCCGCCGAGCTTGCGTGGTTATTCGACTCAGGCAGAGGTCGCCGCGCGAATGCAGAAAACCAATCTGCGCTTGACCGACGAGCGCGCCGCTTTCCTGTCTGCGCACTGGGCAACGCAAAACGGCGACGGCAGCTGGGAAATACTGGGCGATCCGGCGCACAAAATGAGTACCCCGACGCTGTATCGCGTCGAGGAAATACTGGCATGCTGGCAAGCCATTACTGCGCCGGTATTGTGGGTAGAAGCCGATGATACCGATGCATGGCGCTGGATGGGCCCGAAGGAAACGGCGCGCGGCGAAATCGACCGCCGCATCAGGTTCATTCCGAATGTCACGACCGCGGTGATCGAGGGAGCCGGCCACATGCTGCACCATGACCAGCCGCAAGCATTGGCGGCACTGATCGAGCAGTTCCTGGGGCAATAGCCTTCCGGTATTCCGCACGGAGGTTCAGGGTGCGGCTGCAGGATCGAAGCGTGAACTCGGCGTACAATGAGCCATATTCCTTCAGCTGGTCTTTGATCCATTTTTCATGCTCAACGTCGATCTCCATTGCCATTCCAACGTGTCCGATGGGGCCTTGCCGCCTGCGAAGGTTGCCGCGCGCGCTAAGGCAAACGGCGTCGACGTTTGGGCGCTGACCGACCATGACGAGCTCGGCGGCATTCCGGAAGCGCGGGAAGCGGCACATGCGCTTGGCATGCGTTACGTGACCGGCGTCGAAATCTCAATAACTTGGGCCGGCAAGACCGTGCATATCGTCGGCTTGAAGGTCGACGAAACCAACGAAAACCTGGTCAACGGTCTTGCTCGTACGCGTTCGGGCCGGGAGCGGCGCGCTCATGAAATGGCAGCGCAACTGGCGGCGGCGGGCATTCCCGATGCGTTCGAAGGCGCGCTGAAGTATGTCGGCAACCCGGACCTGATTTCGCGTACGCATTTTGCCCGCTACATCATGGAGCTCGGTGTCCAGCCCACGATCGGCGACGTATTCCGCAATTACCTGACCGAAGGCAAGCCCGGCTATGTTCCGCATCGCTGGGCAAGCCTGAAGGATGCCGTGAGCTGGATTCGCGGCGCCGGCGGAGTCGCTGTGGTCGCGCATCCAGGCCGCTACGATTTCGACGACATCGCGCTCGATGCGCTGTTGAACGAGTTCAAGCAATGGGGCGGAACCGGCGTCGAAGTGGTGACCGGCAGCCATACCGTCGACGAGTACGCACGCTTCGCCGAGATCGCGAAACGCTATGGTTTGCTCGCGTCGCGTGGTTCGGATTTTCATGCGCCGGGCGAATCGCATACCGATCTCGGAAGCCTGCCCCCGCTGCCACCCACGCTGCAGCCTGTCTGGCACGACTGGCGTATGTAGACTGGCGCATGTAGTTCATCTGCCAGTACGGCAACGCAATTCGCATCCCTTGCGCCGCGTTGCCCCCTTGAATTTTCAATGATCTAGCCACATCTACAAGACGCTTTCAAATCAGGAGGCTTCCGAATGAAAAGAATCGTGCTGTTCCTCGCGACGAACCTTGCAGTCATGCTGGTGATGTCGATCGTTCTCTCGCTGCTGGGAGTGAACCGTTACCTGTCGGCAAACGGCCTGAATCTCGGCACACTGATGGTATTTTCGCTGGTGGTCGGCTTCACCGGCGCCATCGTCTCGCTTTTGATGAGCAAGCAGATGGCAAAGTGGTCGACTGGAGCAAGGGTGATCGATGCTCCGTCCTCATCGACCGAACTATGGCTGGTCGACACCGTGAAACGGCTCGCCGATCGGGCCGGTATTGCCATGCCGGAGGTTGCCGTGTATGACGGCGAACCGAATGCATTCGCCACCGGTGCATTCAAGAATTCGGCGCTGGTCGCCGTGTCGACCGGTTTGTTGCAGGGCATGACCAGGGACGAGGTAGAGGCGGTGCTGGGTCACGAGATCTCGCACGTTGCCAATGGCGACATGGTGACGCTGACCCTGATACAGGGTGTGGTCAATACCTTCGTGGTATTCCTTGCGCGCGTCGTCGGCTACATGATCGACAGGGCGGTATTCCGGAACAACGACGATCGCGGTCCGGGCATCGGCTACATGATCACCGTATTTGTCTGCGAAATCGTGTTCGGCGTACTGGCGTCGATCATCGTCGCGTGGTTCTCCCGTTATCGCGAATTCCGTGCCGATGCCGGCTCGGCAAACCTGCTGGGCAGTTCGCAGCCGATGGTAAAGGCACTTGCCCGGCTGGGTGGCATGGAACCGCCCGAGAACATGCCACAAGCGTTCAAGTCGTTTGGCATCAATGGCGGCGGCTCGGGTTTGGCCGAATTGTTTTCCTCCCACCCGCCGATCGAGGCGCGCATTGCGGCGTTGCGCGGAACACATTAACTGAATCCACTCTGCAACGGCGGTTGTCCACGGACTATCGCCGTTCTTTTTCATGAGCCAATTTTTCCAGATTCATCCTGAAAATCCGCAACTGCGCCTGATCAAGCAAGCAGCACAGATCATTCATGGCGGCGGTATCGTCGCGTTGCCAACCGATTCCTGTTACGCACTGGTCTGCCATCTTGACGACAAGGTCGCAGTGGAGCGACTGCGGCGCATCCGCGGCGTGGACGACAAGCACCATCTGACCTTGCTGTGCCGGGATCTGAGTGAGATCGCTCAATATGCGCGCGTCGACAACCGGCAATACCGATTGCTGAAGGCAGCAACGCCGGGCGCGTACACCGTCATTCTCGAAGCGACCAAGGAAGTTCCCCGGCGCCTGAGCCATCCTTCGCGCAAGACCATCGGGCTGCGAGTCCCGGAAAACCGGATTGCCCATGCCTTGCTGGAAGAACTGGGACAGCCCTTGCTCGGCACCACATTGATTCTCCCCGACGATAGCGAACCGTTGACCGATCCGGACGAGGTACGCGATCAGCTGGAGCGCCAGGTCGAACTGGTAATCGACGGCGGCGCCTGCAGCCTGGAACCGACTACGGTGATCGACTTGACCGGCGATGATCCGGTGCTGCTGCGGCAAGGTCGCGGCGACGCGGCGGTGTTCGGGCTCTGATTTCCGGACGGTCGCGAAATCCGGTTTTCACGTTCGCTCTGGCCACGGTGGCCCTCTGCTAAAATCCCGCTATGGATGACCTTATACGAACGATTGCAGTTTACGCACTGCCGGTGCTCTTTGCGATTACCCTGCATGAAGCAGCACACGCCTACGCGGCCCGCTATCTCGGCGATTCCACCGCCTATATGCAAGGACGGATGAGCCTTAATCCCACAAGGCACATCGATCCCTTCGGGACCATCATCATCCCGATTCTTTTGTACATCGCGACTGGCGGTTCCTTCCTGTTCGGCTACGCGAAGCCCGTCCCCATTGACTACGGCAATCTGCGCAAGCCGAAACGGGATATGGCTTGGGTGGCGCTTGCGGGGCCCGCAGCCAATTTCGTGATGGCGCTGCTGTGGTTGATCTTCGCGATTTTTCTCGCTGCCATGAATGTCCAGGAAGTGTTTTTCATTCGCATGGCACAGGCCGGCGTACTGACCAATCTGGTAATGTTCGCATTCAATCTGTTTCCGATCCCGCCGCTGGACGGCGGACGCATCCTGACTAGCGTGCTGCCGCATCGCTATGCATACAAGTTCGCGCAAATCGAACCTTATGGCTTCTTCATCGTCATGGGACTGGTGATGCTGAAGGTGCTGTATTTCTGGATGCTGCCCGTCATGTCCATCGCGCACGTCGCGCTGCGTTTGATTACTTATCCCCTGAACATTCTTCTGAGCTGATCAACCATGTATCCCGACCGCGTTGTTTCCGGCATGCGCCCGACTGGCGCCATGCACCTTGGCCATTATCACGGCGCACTCAAGAACTGGATCAAGATGCAATCCGAATTGCCTTGCCTGTTCTTCGTCGCCGACTGGCACGCGTTGACCACGCATTATGACGATCCGAGCATCATCGAAGCCAGCACCTGGGACATGGTGATCGACTGGCTCGCCGCCGGTATCGATCCGTCACAGGCCACGCTGTTCATTCAGTCGCGGGTGCCCGAGCACGCGGAACTGCATCTGCTGCTGTCGATGGCGACGCCGCTTGGCTGGCTGGAGCGCGTGCCGACCTATAAGGATCAGCAGGAAAAACTCGCGGACCGCGATCTGGCGACCTACGGTTTTCTTGGTTATCCGTTGCTGCAGGCTGCCGACGTATTGATCTACCGCGCCAGCCTGGTGCCGGTCGGCGAAGACCAGATACCGCACATCGAAATGACGCGGGAGATCGCGCGCCGCTTCAATCATCTGTACGGCAAGGAAAAAGGTTTCGAGGAAAAGGCGCAGGAAGCGGTCAAGAAGCTCGGCAGCAAGCGCGCCAAGATCTACAATGAGCTGCGTACCGAATTCCAGGAGCAGGGCAAGGAAGATGCGCTGGAACAGGCAAAGGCAATGCTCGACGAAGCGCAGAACCTGTCGATGATCGATCGCGAACGGCTGTTCGGCTATCTTGAAGGCAGCCGCAAGCTGATCCTGGTCGAACCGCAGGCGCGCCTGACCGAAGCGTCGCGCCTGCCGGGCTTGGATGGGCAAAAGATGTCGAAGAGCTACGGCAATGCGATCGCACTGCGCGAGGACAAGGATTCGGTGACCAAGAAGATTCGCACCATGCCTACCGATCCGGCGCGCGTACGCCGCACCGATCCCGGCAATCCGGAAAAATGCCCGGTATGGCAGCTGCACCAGGTTTACTCCGGCCAGGACACCAGGGACTGGGTCGTGAAAGGCTGCACCTCCGCCGGCATCGGATGCCTTGAGTGCAAGCAGCCGGTGATCGATGCCGTGCTGAAGGAGCAGGAGCCGATGCGCGAACGTGCGCAAACCTATCTTGACGACCCATCGCTGGTGCGTGCGATTGTCGCCGACGGCTGCGACAAGGCGCGCAAGCTGGCGCAGGAAACGATGCGTGATGTGCGCGATGCCATGGGTTTGAGCTATAGCTGAGCATCAACGCAGTCGCCCGATGGAACAACCGGCACACGCATCGCCCGAAGCTCCTTCGCCATGGGTGGCGCGCTTCGCGTCACTGATCCCGCAAGGCGAAGTGCTGGATCTGGCTTGCGGCACTGGAAGGCATGCGCGGCTTTTGGCTGCGCTCGGACATCCGGTATTGGCGATCGACCGTGATGCCGCTGCCCTGGAAAAAGCGGCCGGACGCGGCATCGCCACGCTGCAGATCGATCTTGAAAGCGGTGGAATTCCACAGGCGACATGGCCATTCGAGGCGGAACGTTTTGCCGGTGTAATCGTTACCAATTATCTGCATAGGCCGTTATTCCCACCGATGCTCGAAAGCATTGCGGCCGACGGCATGCTGATCTATGAAACCTTCGCATGGGGCAACGAGCGCTTCGGCAAACCGTCCAACCCGGCATTCCTGCTGGCCCAGGGAGAACTGCTCGACAGGCTGCGCGGTGACGTGCCGGATCGCTGGCATATCGTTGCATTTGAAGACGGGTATGTCGAGCAGCCGAGACCGGCGATGGTACAGCGGATATGTGCGATAAAAGGAAGTGCCGGACCGGGCTTTCGGCTGTCATGAGCGCAGGACGGATTCAGCGCTGCATCGCCCACATCTGCAGACGATCCGCTACAATCGATCTTTTACATCTTTCCCGTTAACATCATCATGATCCAGGGCAGCATCGTCGCAATCGTCACCCCCATGCATGCAGATGGCAGTCTCGACTTGCCTGGACTGCGCAAGCTGATCGAATGGCATATCGCCGAAGGCACCGACGGCATCGTGATCGTCGGCACCACCGGAGAGTCGCCGACGGTATCGGTCGAAGAGCATTGCGAACTGATCAAACTCGCGGTGCAATACACGAACAAGCGTATCCCGGTCATTGCGGGAACCGGCGGCAATTCCACTGACGAGGCAATCGAACTGACGCGCTATGCGAAAAGCGCAGGGGCCGATGCCTCGCTGCTGGTAGTCCCGTACTACAACCGCCCCACGCAGGAAGGCATGTACCAGCACTTCCGCAAGATCGCAGAGGCGGTCGATTTGCCCGCAATTCTGTACAACGTGCCGGGACGTACGGTGGCAGACATGTCGAACGACACGATTCTGCGCCTGGCGCAGGTGCCGGGCATCATTGGCGTCAAGGACGCGACCGGCAATATTGCGCGTGGCACTGATCTGCTGCGCCTCGCTCCCAAGTCGTTTTCGGTTTACTCCGGCGATGATCCGACCGCAATGGCATTGATGTTCTGTGGTGCCAAAGGCAATATTTCGGTCACTGCCAACGTCGCACCTCGAGCCATGCACGATTTGTGCATAGCCGCGATGAGCGGCAAGGTGGCCGAGGCAGTGGCGATCAACAATCGGATGCTGCCGCTGCACAACAAGCTGTTCGTCGAACCAAATCCGGTTCCGGTGAAATGGGCCATGGCCGAGATGGGCCTGATGCCCGCCGGCATTCGCCTGCCGCTGGTGCCGCTGGGTGCCGATTATCAGGACACCGTGCGCGCGGCCTTGCGAGAATCCGGTGTATTACAATAAGCGCCGCAAAGAAACACCGCGGCACAAAAAATCTGAATTTTTCTCATCCGGCATCGACATGACTATTCGCAAGAACTCTCACCTGGCTCAACGTGGATTTATTTACGCTTTGGCGCTGACTGCCTTGGCTGGCTGCAGCTCGCTAAGCTCGATGCTGGAACCCGGCGCTGGCGTGGATTACAAGAGTGCCGGCAAGGCACCTTCGCTGGAAGTACCGCCTGATCTCACTCAATTGCAGCGCGAGAATCGTTATGCGATTCCGGAAGCGAATCGTGGTGTCGCGACAGCTTCCGGATATATGCTGCGGCAGGAAGCACGTCCGACGACGGCGGTCGTGGCACCGAGCAGCACACACGAGATGCACGTCGAGCGTGCCGGCAGCGAGCGCTGGCTGGTCGTCAAGGAGTCGCCGGAGCAGCTCTGGCCGCAAATCAAGGACTTCTGGCAGGACTCTGGTTTTCTGATCAGCGAAGAGCGGCCGCAGGCCGGTGTGATGGAAACCGACTGGGCGGAAAACCGCGCCAAGATTCCACAGGACTTCATCCGGAGCACGCTGGGCAAGGCGCTGGACTCGCTGTATTCGACCGGGGAACGGGATAAATTCCGTACCCGGCTGGAACGCCGTGCGGACGGCTCGACCGAGATTTACATCAGCCATCGCGGAATGCAGGAGGTTGTGACGGGCCAGCAGCAGGATGGCACGGTATGGGAGCCGCGTCCTTCCGATCCGGGCCTGGAAGCTGAATTCCTGTCGCGCCTGATGGCACGTCTCGGCGCCGATAATGCACAAGCAAAGGCGGCGGTCACGAATGCCGTGTCGCAACCGGCGCGCGCAAAACTGGTGAAGAACAGCAGCGGCGAGTATGTTCAGGTCGATGAGGCGTTCGACCGTGCATGGCGGCGCGTGGGCCTGGCGCTGGATCGCGTCGGATTCACCGTGGAAGATCGGGACCGCACGCAAGGGCTGTATTTTGTTCGCTATGTCGATCCGGTCGAGGATCAGAAGGCGTCGAGCAAAGGCTTTTTGTCGAAACTCTTTTCATCCGGATCCAAGGACAAGGAGAAATCGGCGCAACGTTATCGTATTTCCATCAAGGGAGTAGACAATACGAGCCAGGTCGTTGTGCTTGATAACGAAGGCCATCCGGAATCGTCGCGAATCGCCGACAAGATATTGTCCTTGCTGAACGAGCAACTGAAGTAGGCAATCCGACATTGAAATTCGCCAGTCTTGGAAGCGGCAGCGAAGGGAATTCGCTGCTGATTTCCGCTGCATCAGGCACTACCCGCACTACGGTCATGCTGGATTGCGGATTCGCGATTCGTGAAACCGAACGGCGGTTGCAACGGCTGGGAGTGGGACCGGAGGATCTGGGCGGCATCATTGTCACTCACGAGCACCAGGACCATGTAGGCGGTGTATTCAAGTTTGCGCGCCGCCATCACATCCCCGTATGGCTCAGCTTTGGCACCTATCAAGCGGTACAAAAAGACTGCGCCGGGGTCAACTTCCATTTCTGCCGCGACGGCGAGCGCTTGACCATAGGCGACCTCGAGTTGATGCCCTACACGGTGCCGCATGATGCGCGCGAGCCGGTACAGTATGTCGCCAGTGACGGGCAGCGCCGGCTGGGCGTGTTAACCGATGCCGGGCAGTCCACGCCACATATGATCGATGCGCTTGGCAGTTGCGATGCCCTGATGCTTGAATGCAACCATGACCGACGTATGCTGGCAGATTCGACTTACCCACTTTCGTTGAAGCAGCGTATTGGCGGCGCATATGGGCATTTGGCCAATGAAACGACTGCGGAAATTCTGGGGGCATTGGATAAATCACATCTGAAGATTATTGTCGGCGCGCATTTGAGTCGGCAGAATAATACGCCGGAGCTTGCACGGGCTGCGCTTTGCAGCGTCCCGGGGAGCGAAGCAATCGAAGTGAAGATTGCCTGTCAGGATGAGGGGTTTGAGTGGCTGGACGTGGCAGCCTGAGGTAAAGGAAGGTGCTGCAAAGAGAGTAATCTATTTCCGGACACAAAAAAGCCGACCATTGGTCGGCTTTTTTGCCAGTAACGACAGCTTACTTGGATGCGGCAGGAGCAGCAGCGGCAGCTTCAGTGGATGCGGCCGGAGCAGCAGCAGCCGGAGCAGCAGTGTCAGCGGAGGCAGCCGGAGCAGCAGCGGCTGCATCAGCAGCAGGAGCAGCCGGAGCGGCAGCTTCAGCGGATGCGGCCGGAGCAGCGGCAGCCGGAGCTGCGGTTTCAGCCGGTGCCGGAGCAGCAGCTTCTTCTTTCTTGCCGCAAGCAGCGAGGGTCAGGGCCAGCAGGGAAGCGATCAACAGTGATTTTTTCATGAATTTTCCTTCAGAGATTATTATCAAGATTAGCGCGAAGAGTAATTACCGGTAATTAGCGCTAGGTAGGGGTTCTCGTAGATTGTGACGAAACGGATGTTGCGCCGCGATACAGTGAAAACTTCCTAACCCGAAATTATAGCGGGTTTTTTTGCAACATGACATCCGGAAATTTGCTTTTAAACAGGCGCTTTGCAAGACCGCAACAGGTTACCTGGCTACTTCTCAGCCGAGGGCCAACCAGCCGTCCTCATGCCACATGTAAAGCGCCTCCATCAGGTCGGCTGACGCGTCGCTTATCGGCGCACCGTCAAGCCGGCGCGTGTCGGCGAGTGATGCAAGCAGCTTTCTGTCGCCGGGCGTAACGGTGAAGGATTCTCCATTGATAAAGATGTGCTTCCCGCGATACAGCATACGTGTCTTGCGTGACAGAACCACACCGCGCTTGCGCGCCATTTGAGCGAATCGGGCCTGCGTCAACGAGCGGGATGGCGCGTCGAAGAAGACGGACGATTTGGGCTCGGACAGGTGCTCTCCCAGAAAAATAGCGATATCGTCGTCGGTGAATCGAATCTTGCGCAGTTCCGACCCGATGCGCGTCAACATCGAGCGGCTTATTTCCGCAGGATGCCGGGAAAATGCCAGCTCGGGATCCGCATACCGGCCCGGCAATTCAACCGAGTCGGCCATGAATTGCAAAAACGCTTCGCCTAATTCCTGGTACGGCGGTGACCGGAATCCGATCGAGTAAGTCATGCATTCGCCAAGCGCGATGCCGTCATGCGCATAGTGAGGCGGCAGATAAAGCATGTCGCCGGGATCGAGAACGAACTCCTGTTCAGCCTGAAAATTGCGGAGAATTTTCAATGGCATGCCTTCGATCAGCGACAAATCCTTTTGCGCGCTGATACGCCAGCGCCGTTGCCCGTGCGCCTGCAACAAAAACACGTCATATGAGTCGAAGTGAGGACCGACGCCACCAGTGTCGGTGGCATAACTGATCATCAGGTCGTCCAGCCTCGCATCGGGAATGAATCGGAACTGCTGCCGCAGAGCATCTGCCGCATCGTCATGCAAATTGACGCCTTGCACCAGCAGGCTCCATCCTTTTTTAGTGGTGGCAGGCAGCTTATCGAACGGTCCGCTGTGCATCTGCCACTGCTGTTTGAAATGCGAAATCAGGCGTGACTCCGTGTCGTCGCGTGCGGCAAGGGCAAATAAAGGATCGCGGGTAACGGGAGGTTGAAAATTGGGGAATGCCTGGCGTATCAGCAAGGGCTTTTTATGCCAGTACTCATGCAGGAATTTTTGAGGCGAAAATTCGCCTAGCGGGATACGGTTTTTCATCCTCTCATTATATAGGCACGCCTATTGCCGATACGGCAATGGGATACGTCGGCGGGTATAATTCGAGACACCGCCAAACGAAAGGAATTGCAATGAAGATCGCCAAAAACACGGTAGTGACGCTGCACTACAAACTGTCGGATGCGCAGAATAATCTGATCGAGGAAAGTCGTGAACCGATGGTTTATCTGCATGGCGGCTATGAGAACACGCTGCCGAAAATCGAAGAGGCGCTCGAAGGCAAGGATGTCGGTTTCCAGACCACGATCCAGGTAGAACCGGAAGATGCATTCGGAGAGTACGACCCGGATCTGATCAAGATCGAGCCGCGTAATCGTTTGCCCGAGCCTCTGGAAATCGGCATGCAGTTCGAAGGAACGCCCGACAGCGAAGCCGCCGGAGAGGAATCATTAATCTTCACGGTAACCGATATCGAGGACGACAAGGTGGTGCTGGATGGAAATCACCCGTTGGCTGGCATGGCATTGCGTTTTTCGCTCGATGTGGCGGAAGTGCGGGCGGCATCCGATGAGGAAGTCGCGCATCAGCACGTGCATGGCGCGCACGGCCACCACCATGACGATATCGAAGGCGATGAGGGCGACCAGTTCCGCAGTCATCCGATTCACTGATACGCTGCGCCGTTTGCGCTCCACGCAGTCAACGCGCTGGCGATACACGGCTGAAAGATACGGGCAGTATCGCCTGTGCGTTTAGTGCCCGCCTTTTTTCGTCGTTTCTTTTTTCACAGTGAATACGGCAGGAAGGGCGGGATTCACGTCGATCCGGGTCCAGCCGGGACTGGTCGCAAGTTCTCCCAGTCTGCCGTGCCAGTGGATTTCGGCCGCTCCGTTATGAACCGGTGTGTCCGAGCCATGGACAACCAGTACGGTTCCGGGAAAACGGGCAGCCGATGTAACGATCTGACGCCGGATTTCTGCAAATCCGTCGCGCCTGCCGCGACTCCTGCCTGGCAGTGAAAGCGGATCCCCATCCGAGAACAGCACCACGCTACGCAGCTTCTTGTATTTCGCGTAAGTGAAAATCTGATGCAGCCAGTTGCGATTCGCGACCAGCCGGTCTTCGAATTCGCTGTTGCGGCCGGCTTCAATCAGGTAGTGATTATTGTTCGCCGGGAGATCGATGGTGGCGAAAATGACGTCGCCGATCTCCCAGCGGGTATTCTCCACATAGGTCCGAAATCGTGCGGATGTCGATTGATGTACCAACGGAATCTTGGTTGCGCCGAACGAGAACTGCTCGGGGAAAAACATCTCGCGCATGCGAGTCATTCGTCCGATGGCCGCCGACTTGCCGTTCTCATCCCTGCAGTACGCCCAGTCGCTTGCCGCCAGCGAGACAATCAATCCATTTTTCGCGCTGTCCAGCAGGGTTTTCCTGCGGCCGTAAGCCTCGTCGTTACACGGCTCTTCTGCGGACTTGACGCCGTTGGCGACAACGAAAGCAAGATTCTCCGCATCCGTCTCTTCGATTGCGGCACGAAGCACGGATTCGCCTTCGGTGGTGCTCGGTGACGGCGAGATAACGCCGAAGCTGAATTTTTCTGTTGCAGCGCGCGCAGGTAATCCGTATGCGAGCATGGCGCACAGGATCAGGATTCGGATCATGCGTTCATTCATCGTGTTGCATGTGTGCCAGTTTCTTCAGCCGATAGAGCGCGTCTAGCGCTTCGCGCGGAGACAGCGCATCCGGGTCGATCACGGCCAATTCATCCATCACCTCGGAGTTCGTGCGATCCATCGGGGCCGCACTGTCTGCCGGCTCCGCTTCGTCGACGGCGCCGGCGAACAGATCGAACTGCGGTGTGGATTGCACGGAATGCGCTTCCAGCGTCGCCAGGTGCCGGCGCGCCGCCCGGATCACCGGCTGCGGGACGCCGGCCAGTTGCGCGACCTGCAAGCCGTAGCTTTGCGATGCCGGCCCCGCCTGGACTGCATGCAGGAAGACGATGCTGTCCTTGTGCTCGACCGCCGACAGGTGCACGTTGGCCGCCGTCGGGTGCGTTTCTGGCAGCTGGGTCAGTTCGAAATAGTGGGTCGCGAACAGCGTGAAGCTGCGGGTTGTTTCGATCAGATGACGCGCAATCGCCCATGCCAGCGCCAGGCCGTCGAACGTCGAGGTGCCGCGCCCGACCTCGTCCATCAGCACCAGCGAGTGTTCGGTCGCGCCGTTCAGGATAGCGGCCGACTCGGTCATTTCCACCATGAAGGTCGAACGGCCGCCAGCCAGATCGTCGGCCGCGCCGATGCGGGTGAATATCCGGTCGATCGGGCCGATCACCGCGCGGCTGGCCGGCACGAAGCTGCCGACATAAGCCAGCAACGTAATCAATGCGACTTGCCGCATGAAAGTCGACTTGCCACCCATATTGGGACCGGTGATCAGCAGCAGTTTGCGTTCATCGCCGAGTTCGCAGTCGTTGGCGATAAATCGCTCGATCTGGTTTTCAACCACCGGATGACGACCCTGTTCGATCAGAATCGACGGCTCGGCGACCAGGTGCGGCGCGCACCAGTTGTTGCGCATCGCGTGTACGGCCAGCGCGGCAAGGACGTCGAGCTGCGCCAGCGCATGCGCAATGGTCTGCAGCGTGCCGATATGTGGTGCCAAGTCGTTCAGCAAGCGCTCGTACAGGTATTTTTCGCGCGCCAGCGCACGTTCCTGTGCCGATAGCGCCTTGTCCTCGAAGGCTTTCAGTTCGGGGGTAATGTAGCGCTCGGCGTTCTTCAGCGTTTGACGGCGGCGATAGTCGTCCGGCACCTTGTCGGTCTGGCCGTGCGTGACCTCGATGTAAAAGCCGTGCACCTTGTTGTATTCGACGCGCAGGTTGGCGATGCCGGTGCGTGCGCGTTCGCGCGTTTCAAGATCGACCAGGAATTGTCCGGCGTTTTCCGATAACGCGCGCAGCTCGTCGAGTTCGTCATCGAAGCCGCGTGCGATCACGCCGCCGTCGCGCACCATCGCGGCCGGTTCCGGTGCTATGCCGCGCTCCAGCAGATCCAGGCATTCGCTAGGGGTGGCGAGATCATCCAGAATGCCCTGCAATAGCGGCGCATCGGCATCCTTGCTGCACAGCGCGACGCAGGCGCGTAGCGACGGCAATTGTTGCAATCCGCCACGCAGGCCTGCAAGGTCGCGCGGCCGCGCCGACAGCAGTGCGATACGGGTGGTAATGCGTTCGATATCCGGCACCTCCGCCAGGGTTGCCGAAAGACTCGATGATGCGTCGGATCGCATCAACGCATTCAGCGCCGCGTGGCGTGCTTTCGCGATTTCCTGGTCGCGTCGCGCGTGATGCAGCCAATGCCGCAACAGTCGAGAACCCATCGAGGTACGGCAGTGATCGAGTTGCGAGAACAGCGTTGGCGAAGAAGATGAGCCATCTTGTCCACGAATCGTTTCGGTCAGCTCGAGATTGCGGCGCGTCGCCGCATCCAGTCCGATGAATTCGTTTTCCGATTCCACCATGAGCATGCGAACATGCTGCAGACCCTTGCCTTGCGTGGATTGTGCATAGCGCAGCAGGGCACCGGCCGAACCGATTGCGGCACTCAGTTGTTCCGCGCTAAATCCGCTCAGATTTGCGACACCCAACTGTTCCTGCAGCGCCTTGGTTCCGGACGCCACGTCGAAATGCCAGTCCGGAACGCCGGTCAGCTTGCTTGATGCGGCAGAGCTCGACAGCAGTTCGTCGTGATTGGCAACCAGGATTTCCGCCGGCGCGATACGCTCCAGTTCCTGCTTCAGGCGAGCGTCGATGGATTTCGCGTCATTGGCAAACTCCATCAGTTTCAATGCGCCGCTGGCCATCGATAGCCAGGCCAGGCCGACTGTCGCGGTCTTGCGTTGCGTGACCATGCAAAGCGCCAGCAATGGCCGCTCGGATTTTTCCGGCAGCAGGTCGGAGTCGGTTAGCGTGCCGGGTGTCACCACGCGGACGACCTTGCGTTCGACCGGCCCCTTGCTGGTGGCCGGATCGCCGATCTGTTCGCAGATCGCGACTGATTCACCGAGCTTGATCAGCTTGGCGAGGTACTGCTCCACCGCGTGAAACGGCACGCCGGCCATCTTGATCGGATTGCCGTTGGACGCGCCGCGCTGCGTCAGCGTGATACCGAGCAGGCGCGCGGCTTTTTCCGCGTCTTCGAAAAACAGTTCGTAAAAATCGCCCATCCGGTAAAACACGAGCGTACCCGGATATTCGGCCTTGATGCGCAAGTACTGCTGCATCATCGGCGTATGTTTTTCCAGTAGAGCGTCAGGGCGGGCAGCGTTCGCGTCGTTATCCGGCTTTACGGCGAGTTGTGATGCCATTCGAATCTTTCTTCCTGATGGGAGTTATCGCATGTTCGCGCACAATTCGCCATTTTAATACCCGAGGGATTAGGAGCAAAGCCGGCATATGGGCAAGCCGACAATGCATTCCGCTCCGGAAGGCAACGAACACCTTGCGAGGTCCTGCCTTCCGGTGTCAGGAGGGAACGCATCCACATACGGGGAGCGTGTTGTCGAAAGAGACGATTTGCGCGCAACGATAATTGCTACCGTCCGCGTCCACCCGAACGATGCGGTGCGGAGGGCTTTGCGGAAAGGTTTTTTCCGCCCGCGTTTTGCCCCTGCCCAGGCTTTGCGGTTGCCGGCTTGCGTTGCGGGCTGGCGCCCGTTCTGGGCTGGCCGGGCCGGCCGCCGCCATTCCCGCTGCGCAGCTGGATCGGTTGCGGCCGCGCGTTTGGATCGGGTTCGAAGCCGGCGATCGTTTCCTGCGGCAGCGCGCGCTTGATTAGTTTTTCTATTCCCTTGAGCATGTCGTGCTCGTCGACACAGACCAGCGAAACCGCTTCGCCGGTGGCGCCGGCGCGGCCGGTGCGGCCGATGCGGTGCACGTAGTCCTCGGGGACATTCGGCAAGTCGTAATTGACCACGTGCGGTAGTTGATCGATGTCGATGCCGCGCGCCGCGATGTCGGTCGCGACCAGCACCTGCAATGTACCGTCCTTGAATTCGGCCAGCGCACGTGTGCGCGCTGCCTGGCTCTTGTTGCCATGGATTGCCAGTCCGCCGATGTCGTCCTTGCCCAGTTGTTCGACCAGCTTGTTCGCACCGTGCTTGGTGCGGGTGAACACCAGTACTTGCGACCATTGCCGTGTCTTGATCAGATGGCTCAGCAGCAGGTGCTTGCGGTTACGATCGACCGGATGCACTTTCTGTTCGATGATCTCCACGGTCGAATTGCGGCGCGCGACTTCGATCATCGCCGGCGCGTTCAGCAGGCCGTCGGCCAGCGCCTTGATTTCGTCCGAAAACGTCGCGGAGAACAGCAGGTTCTGGCGCTTGGGCGGCAACGCGGCAAGAACGCGGCGGATATCGCGGATGAAGCCCATATCGAGCATACGGTCGGCTTCGTCCAGCACCAGGATTTCGATATGCCGCAGATCCACCGTGCCTTGCTGCATATGATCGAGCAGCCGGCCTGGTGTGGCAACCAGGATGTCGACGCCGCGCTTCAGCAGCGAAATTTGCGGATTGATGCCGACGCCGCCGAAGATCACGGTCGATGTCAGCGCAAGGTATTTGCCGTACACGCGAACGCTTTCTTCGACCTGCGCCGCCAGTTCGCGGGTTGGTGTGAGTATCAGCGCGCGGATCGGCTTTGCACCGGCCGTGCGTGCCGGTGCTTGTGCTGCCAGTCGCTGCAGGATCGGCAGCGTGAAACCAGCGGTTTTGCCGGTGCCGGTTTGCGCTCCAGCCAGCAGGTCGCCGCCTTTCAGGACAGCAGGAATGGCCTGGGTCTGGATTGGAGTGGGCGTGCTGTAACCCTGTTCGGTAACGGCACGGACGATTGCATCGGACAAGCCGAGTTCAGTAAAGGACATGACAACTCATGAAAAACATCGGCCTGCCGCCATTTCAGGCGCCAGTGGCAGGCAATCGAAGAGGTGGGAAAACAAAAACGGGCGGCCGCGCGAGAACTGGTCAGCGCGCCGCGCGCAAGTCGCCGCATAAAGCCGGCGAATGGCTACTTGGCAAACGGCGAGAGCAGATGCACCATTTGCGCGAAAATTTTTGGTGTGCCGGCGAGCACATTGCCTTTATACAGGTAATCGGCTTCGCCGGAGAAATTGCCGACGATACCGCCGGCTTCGGTAATCAGCAGTGAACCAGCCGCCAAGTCCCAGGGGTGCAAACCCTTTTCGAAAAAACCATCGAGCCGGCCGGCGGCGACATAGGCCAGATCCAGTGCAGCGGCGCCCGGGCGCCGCAGGCCTGCACATTTTTCCGTCATCACGCGAAACATTTTCATGTATTCGTCCAGCGCATCCCTATCCCGACACGGGAAACCGGTACCGATCAAGGCGTCCGCCATTTTGTCGCGGCGGCTGACGCGTATGCGTTTTTCGTTCAGGTAGGCACCGGCGCCCTTGGTCGCGGTGAACAGGTCGTTGCGGGTAGGGTCATAAACTACTGCTTGCGTGATCTGGCCGCGCTGCTGCAGCGCGATCGATACGCAGTATTGTGGAAAGCCGTGGATGAAATTGGTAGTGCCGTCGATCGGATCGATGATCCAGACGTTTTCGTTTTCGTCGTGCAGGTTGGCGGATGCGCCGGATTCCTCCGCCAGGATGGCATGGTCGGGGTAGGCGTTTTTCAGAACATCTATGATCGCCAACTCGGCGGCCTTGTCGATTTCGGTAACGAAATCATTGTGGCCTTTTTCCGTAACCTTGATGCGATCAAGGTCGAAGGTGGCGCGATTGATTACCGTACTGGCACGGCGCGCGGCTTTCACCGCCGTATTGAGCATGGGATGCATAGAGGGTTCCGTTAAAATTGCGGTACCGTACCCGGAACCGCAAAAATGAATTAATGAGCGATGCGACAATTCGCCGACCTGCAGACGTTTGCCGCTTGATGCCGCTATTTTAAATGAACCTACCTCAAACCAGTACTTCTCTTTTTCGCCGGCTGCGCTTTGTGCTGGTCGAAACCAGCCATCCGGGCAATATCGGTGCCGTTGCGCGAGCGATGAAAACGATGGGTTTTTCACAACTGATCCTGGTCAATCCGCGCTTCCCGGATGCGACCGAACAGGAGGAGGCGATCGCATTTGCCAGTGGCGCGCAGGATATTCTGGCAAACGCAAGAATCGTTGGATCAATCGACGAAGCCCTGGATGGCTGCAACTTCGCGGCAGCGTTGAGCGCGCGCTTGCGCGAGTTTTCGCCGCCGATTGCGACACCCCGAACGCTGGCTGCGCAACTGGCGGCCAACGACGGATTGAATGCTGCGCTGGTATTCGGCAATGAGCGATATGGCTTGCCGAACGAGGCCGTTGAGAAGTGCAATGTGCTGATCAATATTCCCGCCAATCCGGACTATTCATCGCTGAACCTCGCGCAGGCGGTGCAGGTGCTGGCGTATGAATGCAGACTCGCAGCCGGCGGCGATACTCTTCCAGCAACGGTGATCGGGTTTCAAGGGGATGCGGCCGGTGTCGCGCAGATCGACGGCATGTATGCGCATCTGGAGCAGGCATTGGTGGCCATCGATTTTCTCGACCCGGACAATCCGAAAAAACTGATGCCGAGATTGAGGCGGCTGTTTTCGCGCACTCAATTGGAAGCAGAGGAAGTCAATATCCTACGGGGCATCGCGCGGCAGATTTTGTTGAAAGTGCGCAGTTAGGCCAGTCGTATCCGTGGCCATCGCTTATCGCAAGACGAACGATGCTGCTGATTGTTCGCCGTCTTCCTTAGCCCCAGGCGCGCAATAATCCGACCGCAAGACCTTCCAGTGCAAAGTCGTCCCGGTTTGAATCGACCCTGATCGGCTCGAAATCTGGATTTTCCGGCAGGAGTTCGATGATCGCTCCGGATTTTTGATAGCGCTTCACTGTAACATCATCGCCAAGACGGGCGACGACAATCTGTCCGTTCTTGGCACTGTCTGCTTTTTTCACCGCCAGCAGATCGCCATCCAGGATGCCGACATCGCGCATCGACAGGCCTCTGACCTTCAGCAAGTAATCCGGCCTGGCCGAAAATAATGACGGATCGACACTGTAGTTCGCTTCGACGTGCTCTTGTGCAAGTATCGGCGAACCGGCTGCGACCCGGCCGATCAGTGGCAGGCTCAATTGCATCAGCGATGGATGGGGGAGGGCCATTTGCCTGGCACCCATGCGGCCGGATTCATGCTCGCGGTTCATGTCGCGCAAACGGATTCCCCGCGATGTCCCCGGTGAGATCTCGATTGCGCCTTTACGGGCAAGCGCCTGCAAATGCTCTTCGGCGGCATTGGCCGAGCGAAATCCCAGTTCTGCGGCAATCTCGGCTCGGGTGGGCGGGAAGCCGGTATTCTCGATGGCTTCCCTGATCAGGTTCAGGATCTGTTCCTGGCGGGCAGTAAGTTTGAGCATGGAATCGGCCGGGCGCCTGGTGGCGCTGTTTATAAAGACAGCCTGTATTTTTATACAGTTTTTGTGCAAGTGCAAGGGGCTGTATGCAGATAAACAGCGACCAATATGGCCGAAGTCCGGCCGACATGCTTAAACGCTTGAAAGCATTGAGTTTTTCATGCATTCAGGTTATTATTTCGGGCTTTCCTCTTCCCACACTCGTCTTGACGCCGGGGTGGGCGATTTTTCAATCCGTCCAAAAGGAGATTACATGCGTCATTATGAAATCGTATTTATCGTCCATCCGGATCAGAGCGAGCAAGTGCCCGCGATGATCGAACGCTACAAGGGCATCGTCACCGCCCGCAATGGCAAGATCCACCGTGTTGAAGACTGGGGCCGTCGCCAGATGGCTTACATGATCCAGAAGCTGGCAAAAGCGCACTATGTCTGCATGAACATCGAATGCGACAGCGAAACCCTGGCTGAGATCGAAACCGGCTTCAAGTTCAACGATGCCGTGCTGCGCCACCTTACCGTCAAAATGAAGAAGGCCGAGACCACGCCGTCGCCGATGATGAAGGCCGTGCAGAAGGAAGATTCGGGCAAGGGACAACGTACCGAGGCGTCCGCTGCGTAATTGCGCTAGTCGAGGAGAGTGAACCAGCTTCGCCTGATTGCCACGATTGCCGAGCGCGACATATTGCGCTATACCCCGGCAGGCATGCCGATCATATCGGCCAGGTTGCTGCATAGTTCGGAGCAGGTTGAAGCAGGTATTCCACGTCTGGTCGAGTTTGAAATTGCCGTCATTGCTGCAGGCGAAATTTCAGGTCGGTTCAGCCAGGCAGAACTGGGAAGGCCGTTTCAGTTCACCGGATTCCTCGCACGCAAGAACCGCAACAGCAAAAGCCTCGTATTTCACGTCACGGACTTCGAGGCATTTACACCAGATCACTAGATACAGGAGCCAAAAATGGCATTCGGTAAAAAATTCGATAAGAGCAAACTCAAGCAAAAGCGCCAGCAGCAGAATCCGCTGTTCAAGCGCAAGAAATTCTGCCGCTTCACCGCCGCACACGTCGAGCAGGTGGACTACAAGGATGTCGACACGCTGAAGGATTTTGTTCAGGAAAACGGCAAGATCATGCCGGCACGCCTGACCGGCACCAAGGCACATTACCAGCGTCAGGTCGATACCGCGATCAAGCGCGCACGCTATCTCGCGTTGCTGCCATACACCGATCTGCATAACGCCTGATTGGCGGCTGAAGAAAATAGGAGAAAAACATGCAAGTCATTCTGTTGGAAAAAGTCGTTAATCTGGGCAATCTCGGTGAAGTCGTGCGCGTCAAGGACGGTTATGCACGCAACTTCCTGATCCCGCAACGCAAGGCTCGCCGCGCGACCTCTACAGCGGTCGCTGAGTTCGAAGCGAAGCGCGCCGATCTGGAAAAGGCTGCAGCCGAGAAGCTGTCCGCTGCGCAGGTGCAGGGCGAAAAGCTGAGCGGCATGACTGTTCAGATCGCACAGAAAGCCGGTGTCGATGGCCGCTTGTTCGGTTCCGTCACCAATGCAGATATCGCCGCAGCAGTCACCAAGCAAGGCTTCCCGGTGGAGAAGGCACAGGTCCGGATGCCGCAAGGTCCGCTCAAGACGGTTGGCGATCATGCCGTCGCCATCGCGTTGCATACCGACGTGGTCGTGGATGTCACCGTCGCAGTGCTGGGCGAACATGCTTAAGATCCATCGCTGATTTTGGGCGTCGATAAAAAAGCCGGGATATCATCCCGGCTTTTTTGTTTATGGGGATTGCGCCGCTATCAATGACCGATAGCGGGAGCCGCGCCTTTTTGCGTCCTGGTGAACCATACCAGGACGGTCAGGACAAAGAATGCAACGGCGCTGTACAGGAAGAACTGGTTGGTCGCGAGCATGTAGCTCTGCGCGCTGATCATGCGTTCCACCACTGCATAGGATTGCTCAACCGACAGGCCTCCTGCCTGCAGGGTTCCCAAATAGTCATTGCTCGCAGATGAGAAGCGCGTGATGTTCTCCATCAGCCGTGCATGATGATCGCTCGACAGGTGTTCCCACATCGTCACGCTGATCGCCGTCCCCATCGCCGCGCCCAGCGTGCGCAGAAAATTCGACAGTCCGGAGGCGGCTGCCATATGGTCGGGCGTGATATTCGACAGCATCAGGCTCTGCACCGGTATGAAGAAGCAGGCCATGCCTATTCCTTGCACCAAGCGTGGGTTGACGATATCCCAGAAGCCGACGTCAAGCGACATTCCGGTGTTCCAAAGCGATACTCCGCCCATCACGACGAAGGCGAAGGTGGCGAGCATGCGCAGATTGAGTCTTGCGATGTTCCTGCCGATGATCGGCGAAAGAATCAGCATGAAAATCCCGATCGGCGCCATCGCGGCGCCGGCCTGCTCGGCGGTATATCCCATCACCAATTGCAGCCATAACGGAAACACGACGACCGAGCCGAAATACGTCATGAAGCCGACCGACAGCAGAATCACCCCGTAACGGAAATTCTTGTCGCGGAACAGCTGAAGTTCGACGATCGGATGATCGGAGGTGAGCACCCAGGCAATAAAGAAGGTCAGTGCCACCACGGCGATTACCCCCAGCGACGTGATGAGCGGCGATGCGAACCAGTCGTGGTCCTTGCCGATTTCCAGCATCAGCTGCAGGCTGCCGATGCCGACGATCATCAGCAGCAGGCCGACGATGTCGAGCGGAGCCTTGACGGTGGCCGATTCACGCTTGCGCATCAAAGTCCAGATCGTGATGCCGCCGAATAACCCGATCGGAATATTGATCAGGAAAATCCATGACCAGTGATAGTTGTCGCTGATGTAGCCGCCCAGTAGCGGACCTGCAATCGGCGCCAGGATCACCGTCATCGCCCACAGGCCCATTGCCGCACCGCGCTTCTCCGGCGGAAAACTTCGCACGAGCAGAGTCTGTGACAGCGGCACCATCGGCCCCGATACCAGGCCCTGCAACAGGCGGAAAAATACCAGCATCGGCAGATTGACGGAAAACGCCGCCAGTGACGACATCAGCGTGAACGCGAGCACCGACGCCACGAACAGTCTTATTTCGCCGAAGCGGCGTGCCATCCAACCGGTCAGCGGCACCGCGATCGCGGCGGCAACCGAATAAGCGCTGATGATCCATGTGCCCTGGCTGGTCGACACGCCGAGCGCGCCCGCGATGGTCGGAATCGACACATTGGCGATTGTGATGTCGAGGATTTCCATGAACGTCGACAGCGCAGCCGCGATCGTCATCAGAATCAGCGTCGGGCCTTTCAATGGACCCAGCGAGGGTGATGCGCTCGCCGGTACTCCGCGAGCGCTGGCAACTGCGGTCGACATGCTGTTCCCCTGTTATTTGAGGTTTGCGGCGATGATCGAATCGATACGCGCCTTGGCTTTCGCGTCGATGGTTTCCGCACGTGCATCAAATGATGCCAACGACGCGATGGCGCTGTGCACGCCGGCACCGACCGGTGCGCCGTTCTGGTCATGCAGATCGACTTCGGCACGCATCGACAAGCCGATGCGCAGCGGATGCTCGGCCAGCTGTTTCGGGTCCAGCGAAATGCGTACCGGCACGCGCTGCACTACCTTGATCCAGTTGCCGGTCGCATTTTGCGCCGGCAGCAGCGCAAACGCAGAGCCGGTGCCGGCGGAAAGGCCGACAACCTTGCCGTCGTAGGTCACCTTGCTGCCGTACAGATCCGCGGTGAGCGTCACCGGCTGACCGACACGCATATCGCGCAACTGCGATTCCTTGAAATTGGCGTCGACCCACAACTGATCGAGCGGCACGATCGCCATCAACGGAGCGCCGGGATTGATGCGCTGGCCTACCTGGACATTGCGCTTCGCGACTTCTCCGCTGACCGGTGCATAGATCGTCGAACGCGATTGCGCGAGCAAGGCCTCCTCGACCCGTGCTGCGGCACGCTGCACATTCGGATGATTGGCGACGCTGGTTCCCTGCGTCAGCGCACGGCCCGAGGCAAGTTGTTCTTTCGCTGCTTCAAGCGTTGCCTGCGCAGCGGTGACAGCGCTTTCCGCATGCCTGATTTCTTCGCCGGACACCGCGCCCGAACCGGCCAGCGCCTTGCGCCGGGCCAGGTCGTCCTTCGCGCGCGCCAGTTCCGCTTCGCGCATGGCAAGCGTGGCACTGGATTGCGCCTGCGCCGAATACAGCGTGCGCACCTCGCGGACTGTTTGTGCCAGTTGCGCCTCCGCCTGCTGGAGTGCGACATCGGCGTCTGCGGTATCCAGGCTGACCAGCTTCTGGCCGGCCTTGACCGTGTTGGTGTCGTCGGCATAAATGCGGGTCACGGTTCCGGCGACTTGCGGCGTGACTTGCACCACATTGCCCTGCACGTAGGCGTTGTCGGTTTCTTCGATGTAGCGTGAAACGAGAGCCCAATAGGCGCCGTAGCCGATCGCGGCAATCGCGAATATCGAGCCGATGGTGAAAAGGATTTTCTTGCGTTTGGGCGATGCGCCGTTACTGGCGGAGTCCGGAGCATTGGTCGGTGCGTTCATGTTTTCTCCTGCATTCGTATGAAGTTCTGTCGGTATCTATTTAGCGTTGCGCGGCGATCGGAGCAACTGGCTTGTCGTCATTGAAGCCACCGCCGAGTGCTCGGATCAGTGCAATGTGCAGCTCTTCGCGCCGGGATTGGAGTGCCGCCATCGCCCGCCGCTGTGCCAGCAACTGCGTTTCCACGGTCAGCACCGTGAGGTAGGGCGACAGCCCGCCGCGATAACGCAGCATCGCCAGCCGGTAGGCTTCTTCCGCTGCATCCAGTGCCGTCTTCGTAGCTTCTTCTTCACGCGCCAGATCGGCCACGCGCGTCAACTGCTCGGCGACGTCCTGTGCAGCGCTCAGCACTGACTGGTTGTATTGCGCGATGGCGGCATCGATATCGGCGGTTTTGGCCGCGTAATTCGCGCGCAGACGTCCGCCGTCGAAAATCGGCAGGCGGATCGCCGGGCCGACGCTGTTCGTCAGGCTGTCGCTGCTCAGCAAGCGGCCGAGCCCGATCGACTGAAAACCGATCAATGCACTGAGATTGATATTCGGATAGAACTGGGCCTTGGCCGATTCGGCTTCGCCGAAAGCGGCTTCGATGCGCGCGCGCTGTGCCGCAAGCTCCGGCCGCCGTCCCAGCAGATCGAGCGGCAGGCTGGCCGGCAGCGTGAACGGCACGGCGGAAAGGTGCGGACGCGCGATAGCGTCGGCGGCAGCCGGCATGTCGCCGGTCAGCGCTGCCAGCTGCAGACGGGTTACCTTGATGGCGGTGGCGAGCTGCTCCAGTTCGATGCGCAATGCCGCTTCGTTGGTTTCCGCCTGCTTGACTTCCACCTGCGTATCGAGGCCGCTGGATACGCGTTGCACGACCAGCTTGTGGATTGCCGCGCGTTGCTGCTGTGTCGCCAGCAACACTTCCTGGGTATCGTATTGGGCCGCAAGTTGCGCATACGTGCGGGCTATCGAGGTGGTCAGCGCCAGGCGGGCTGCATCGAGGTCGAATCTCGCAGCCTTTTCCTGGGCTTCGGCGGCGTGGATCAGTGCGGCGTTCCTGCCCCACAGATCGAGGTCGTAGCCGAAGTTGACCGAGGCCTGTCCCTGGCTGATATATTCGCCGCCGTCACCCAACGGCGGTTTGGGAAACAGGTAGTTTCCCGATTGACGGCCGTAGCTCGCGTCGACGCCCGCATTGACCTGTGGTCGACCGGCTGCGCGGCTCAACCCGGCAGTTGCCTGTGCGTGTGCGAGACGTGCCTGCGCCGTGGCAAGCGACGGGCTGTTGGCGAGCGCCTGCTGCATCAGCCGGTTTAATTGGGCATCGCCGTATGCGAGCCACCAATCGTCTTTCGGCCAGGCATCAGCGGTTTGCATCATGCCATCGGGCACAGTCAACGCGACCTTCTCGATCGACTTGCCGTTCGGCGCAATGTTCTGAACGCTTGCGCACGACGCCAGCAGCAGTACAACTGCCAGAGTGCCGACGCGTTGTGAAATTTGCGAGGGAATGTGAATAAAACCGGAAAGTGGCTTCATGCTTTTTTTCTTGGTAAGGGGGTTGCAGGGGACTGCGGAACTGGTTTCAGGCATTGGCAATCATGCGGCGCAGTAAATCCTTGAACTGGGCGACTTCGGCTTCGTTGAAGCCGCGCAGGAAATGATTCAGCCCATCAACGGCAACCTGGGTCATCTCATCGGCCATTTGCTTGCCGTTCGGCGTCAGCGCGACTTCGATCACGCGCCGGTCTTCGCTGCTGCGGGTGCGTTGCACAAAGCCTTTTTCTTCCAGCCGGTCCAGCATGCGCGTCATTGCGCCGGTATCGGTCATCAGTTCGCGCGCCAGGTCGGCGGCGGTACGGGCGTGGCCATGAAGCAGCTTCAAGAAAATGCCGAATTGCGCGTGGGTCATGCCATAGCGAGCCAACTCCCGGTCGAACGTCGTGGTCAACAGATTGCCTAGCCGCTTCAGAAGATAGCCGATGCTTTCTTCGGAGGTGTAGTTCTTGCAGGTGTACGGGCGGAACATGATGGCAAGCCGATTGATGCATGAATGAAGCATGCAATATAGCTGCCTAGGCAGTTAATGTCAAGACAGTTATTGCCTGCACAGGCTCTTGGGGCAATGCAAAGAAAGGGCTGGAGGAGACGGGGCGAATATTCCGCAAAGGCTGCTGCAGAGGCGAAGGGCGAGCGGTTATAATTCGCGCCATGAACACCCGCACCGATCCGCAACTGGATTCCCTTCGCGTCCCGCCCCATTCCATTGAAGCCGAGCAATCCGTTCTGGGAGGCCTGCTTCTGGATAATGCGGCATGGGACCGCATCGCCGATTTCGTCCATGAGGACGATTTTTATCGCTATGACCATCGCATCATTTTTCAGCACATCGTCAGGCTGATCAACAATACCAAGCCGGCAGACGTCATCACTGTGTTCGAGTCCTTGGGGAGCACTGGCAAGGCCGAGGAGGTCGGCGGCCTGAGCTATCTGAATGCGCTGGCGCAGAACACGCCGTCCGCCGCCAACATTCGCCGCTACGCAGAGATCGTGCGCGATCGCGGCGTGCTGCGCAAACTGATTACCGTATCCGATGAAATCGCCGGGCAGGCGCTCAATCCGCAGGGCAAGGAAGTCAAGCAGATGCTCGACGAGGCCGAGTCCAAGATCTTTGCGATCGCGGAAGAGGGCTCGCGCGGCGCGCAGGGTTTCCAGGCCATTCAGCCCTTGCTCACGCAAGTGGTTGAGCGGATCGACGAACTGTACAACCGCGACAACCAGAACGACATCACCGGCGTGCCGACCGGCTTCGTCGACCTTGACCGCATGACCTCGGGTTTGCAGCCGGGCGACTTGGTCATCGTCGCCGGCCGTCCGTCGATGGGCAAGACCGCTTTTTCCCTGAATATCGGGGAAAACGTGGCGATAGAAAGCGGCTTGCCGGTCGCGGTGTTTTCGATGGAAATGGGCGGCGCCCAGCTCGCGATGCGTATGCTGGGTTCGGTCGGACGGCTGGACCAGAGTCGTCTCCGGGTCGGCAAACTGGCCGACGAAGACTGGCCGCGCCTGACGCATGCGATCCAGAAGATGAATGAAGCGCAGCTCTACATCGACGAGACACCGGCGCTCAGTTCGATCGAACTGCGCGCGCGTTCGCGCCGGCTATCGCGTCAATGCGGCAAGCTGGGCCTGATCATCATCGACTACCTGCAACTGATGTCGGCCAATTCTTCCGGGGAAAACCGGGCAACCGAGATCTCCGAAATTTCGCGAAACCTGAAAGGCCTGGCGAAAGAGCTGAATTGCCCGGTGATCGCGCTGTCGCAGCTCAACCGTTCGCTGGAACAGCGGCCCAACAAGCGTCCAGTCATGTCCGACCTGCGCGAATCCGGCGCAATCGAGCAGGATGCGGACGTGATCCTGTTCATCTATCGCGATGAGGTGTACAACCCGGATTCGCAGGACAAGGGCACGGCCGAGATCATCATCGGCAAGCAGCGTAACGGGCCGATCGGCACGGTGCGGCTGACCTTCCTTGGCCAGTACACGAAGTTCGACAACTACACCGGTGGCCAGGCGATTTTCGGCGGCGAGTGACAAGGCAGTGGTACGATCACCCGGCCGTTGGCGCTGCCCGGACGAGTCAATGTTTCAACTTTACTAGCGAGAGCACTATGTTTGGACGACTGATGCCCAACGAAGGAAAATTCTTCGATCTTTTCAACCAGCACGCCGAGTTCTGCGTCAAGGGCGCCAAGGAGATGGTTGCACTGATGACCAACTTCGACGATCTTGAAAACCGCGTGCATGCGATCGAAGGCGTCGAGAAGCAGGCGGACAAGATTACTCATGCGACGCTCGAACTGCTGCACAAGACCTTCATCACACCGCTCGATCGCGATGATATCCACCAGCTGATTACCCGCATGGACGATATCCTCGATCTTCTGGAGGATGGGGCACAGACGATTTCCCTGTACGACCTGAAGGCAACCACGCCGGAAGCCAAGCGCCTGGCCGAGCTGTGCCTGGCCTGCATAGAGAAGGTCAAGGCGGCGGTCGGCCTGCTGCACAACATGGACAATTCGAGGGAAATCCTCGCGCTCTGCGAAGAGATCGACCGTTTCGAATCCGATGCCGATCATGTGATGCGCGCCGCGATGTCCAAGCTGTTCCGCGACGAGCCGGACGTACGTACGCTCATCAAGCTGAAGGCAATTTACGAGATCCTGGAAACCGTCACCGATCGTTGCGAGGATGTTGCCAATATCATCGAGGGCATCATTGTTGAAAACGCGTAGCGCGTTATTACGGCATTCCGATCCAGATAAAACAAAAAACCAATGCATACCCTCGCAATAAGCATCTATACGCTGGCCTTTCTGATCGCGCTGGCGCTGCTGTTCGATTTCATGAACGGTTTTCACGACGCGGCAAACGCGATCGCCACGGTGGTTTCCACCGGTGTGCTCAAACCGCAGGCCGCGGTTGCAATGGCTGCCGTGTTCAATATCATCGCAATTTTCTTCTTCCACCTGAAGGTTGCGGCAACGGTCGGCAAAGGCACCGTGGACCCGATGGTGGTCGATCATTACGTGGTGTTCGGCGCACTGGTTGGCGCCATTTTCTGGAATGTGCTGACCTGGATCTACGGCATTCCGTCGTCATCGTCGCATGCACTGATCGGCGGGCTGATCGGCGCTGCCGTCGCGAAGTCGGGCACTGGGGTGCTGGTTGCGTCCGGCCTGGTGAAGACGATTGCGTTCATCGTGCTGTCGCCGCTGCTCGGTTTCGTGTTCGGCTCCATCATGATGATCGTCGTGTCGTGGCTGTTCGTGCGCTCGACGCCGCGCCGGGTCGATAAATGGTTTCGCCGGCTGCAGCTGCTGTCGGCATCGATGTACAGCCTCGGCCATGGCGGCAACGATGCGCAGAAAACGATGGGCATCATCTGGATGCTGCTGATCGCTGCCGGCTATACCGGGCCCGATGATCCGCTGCCTTGGTGGGTCATTCTCAGCTGCTATACCGCGATCGGCCTCGGCACGCTGTTCGGCGGCTGGCGTATCGTGAAAACGATGGGGCAGAAAATCACGAAGCTGAAGCCCGTCGGCGGATTCTGCGCCGAGACCGGCGGCGCGATCACGCTTTTCATGGCGTCTGCGCTCGGCATCCCGGTATCGACGACGCATACCATTACCGGCGCCATCGTCGGGGTCGGCTCGGCACGGACCATGTCAGCGGTTCGTTGGGGCGTTGCCGGCAATATCGTCTGGGCCTGGATATTTACCATCCCTGCGTCGGCATTCGTCGCGGCGATAGCCTGGTGGATCGGCACGCAGGTCCTGTGACACGGTAACCGCGCCCGCCATGCAAAACGCCTCGGTTTCCCGAGGCGCTTCCGTTTCCGGCAGTGATTTCCGGCCGATTTTGATTACAGTACTTCACTCGCATGATCGGCCAGGCGGGAACGCTCGCCCCGTGCCAGCGTCACATGGCCGCTGTGTGTCCAGCCCTTGAAGCGGTCGACCACATAGGTCAGGCCGCTGGAGCCTTCGGTCAGATACGGCGTGTCGATCTGCGCGATGTTGCCGAGACAGATGATCTTGGTCCCGGGGCCGGCGCGCGTGACCAGCGTCTTGATTTGCTTCGGCGTCAGGTTCTGCGCTTCGTCGATGATCAGGAACTTGTTGACAAAGGTTCGGCCGCGCATGAAGTTGAGCGACTTGATCTTGATGCGCGAGCGGATCAGGTCCTGCGTTGCGGCGCGGCCCCATTCGCCGGCATCGGAGTCCGACTTGTTCAGCACTTCGAGGTTGTCGTCGAACGCGCCCATCCAGGGCGACATCTTTTCTTCCTCGGTGCCCGGGAGGAATCCGATGTCTTCACCGACCGGCACCGTCACGCGGGTCACGATGATTTCGTTGTAGAGCTTGGTTTCCAGTACCTGTGCGAGGCCGGCGGCCAGTGCCAGCAGCGTCTTGCCGGTGCCTGCCTGGCCGAGCAGCGTGACGAAATCGCACTCCGGGTTCATCAGCAGGTTGAGCGCGAAGTTCTGTTCCCGGTTGCGTGCGGTCACGCCCCAGACGCTGTTCTTTCCGTGCGTGTAGTCGCGCAGCGTTTGCAGTACCGCGGTCTTGCCATTGATCTGCCTGACCTGGCCGTAGAACGGCGCTTCGCCGTTGTTCGGCTCCATGAAGACGAACTGGTTCACCAGAAAAGACGCGACCGCCGGGCCGGTCACCCTGTAGAAGGTATAGCCGGTGCCGTGCTTGTTTTCCTGCCACGACTCCATGCCCTTTGCATGCTTGTTCCAGAAATCATCGGACAATTGCTGGATGCCGGAGTAGAGCAGGTCGGTGTCTTCCAGCACGTGATCATTGAAGTATTCTTCGGCCGGCAAGCCCATCGCGCGCGCCTTGATGCGCATGTTGATGTCCTTGGACACCAGCACGATCGGACGGTCCGGATACTGTGTTTCGAGCGCGCGCACCACGCCCAGGATCTGGTTGTCCGCCTTGCCGACCGGCAGGCCCTCGGGCAGCGAAATGTTCTGCAGCGTGGTCTGGAAAAACAGCCGGCCCTTCGCATCCTTGTTGCCGAGCTTGGACAACGGGATGCCTTCCTCGATTGCATTCTCTTCAATGCCGCCGACCAGCGCGTCGAGCGAACGCGACACCTGGCGTGCGTTGCGCGCGACTTCCGACATGCCTTTCTTGTGGTTGTCCAGTTCTTCCAGGGTCACCATCGGAAGATACACGTCGTGTTCCTCGAAACGGAACAGCGAGGTCGGATCGTGCATCAGGACATTGGTGTCGAGGACGAACATCTTGGTGACGCCGAGTTTGTCCGCAACCCGGCTGGCACTCGACTTGATCTGGGTTTCCGCAGCGACGGGCTTGGCCGCGCGCGGTTTGACCGCAGGGGTTTTTTCAGCGGTTCTGGCGCGCGCCTTCGGCGCAGGGGCGGTCGTTTGCGGTGCCGTCTCGACCAGTGTCATCACGGGTTTTGCCGATGTGCCTTTTTCTGCCTTGGGATAGTCTTGCGGGGAAAGCAATGCTGCTGGCTTGGTCGGTATTTTGGGCAGTGGCATCAGGACCTCAATCAAAAAATGTGAAATTGACTACTCTATGAGCTGCATATGATGCGGCCAAACTGTTGTTGCGAAGGGTGAAAGACAGCGACGGGTGGCGATTTGCAAAGTAAAAAAGCCGTTTGAGGGGAGGCTGGCTGCCTCTTCCACAAACGGCTTTCTGCGAGAAAATTCTTTTGGATTCAATGGGTTCAGCGGTTACGCAAGAGCCTTCACGAATTCGAGTACTTCATCCACGTGCCCAGGCACTTTCACTCCACGCCATTCTTTCACCAATTTGCCGGTTGCGTCAATCACAAATGTGCTGCGCTCGATACCGCGTACCTGCTTGCCATACATATTCTTCATCTTCATGACATTAAACATGATGCACAGCGTTTCATCCGGATCGGAGATCAGTTCGAAGGGCATGCCCAGCTTGGACTTGAATCCGTCGTGAGAACGCAGGCTGTCCCGGCTGATGCCGAAAATTTCGGTATTCGCTGCCAGGAACTGTGGATGCAGATCGCGGAACTGCATGCCTTCGGTCGTGCAACCCGGCGTATCGTCTTTCGGGTAGAAGTAAAGCACCAGATTTTTCCCTTTGTAGGCAGACAGCTTGAAGGTCTGGCCGCCGGTCATCGGCGCGGAAAACTCGGGCACGGTCTTGTTGATGATGGATGGGCTGTCGGACACGAGGGTCTCCATTTCTTGTTGATCGCTTGTGGCGATGATGATGGGTTGGCAGTCAGTCAGGTTGAATTGGCGGAAAAGAAATCGATCGATTGTTTCATCCGGCAATGCCTGGCGAGCCATGCAACGACAAACAACATCGCCAGGCGGAAAAAGACGCGATCTGTTCCCGTCGATTCAGCTTGACTGACTGACAGCCTGGACGATCAGTTCTCCTGACCGCCCCGGTAATTCGCCCCAGCTGACTGGATAGGTCGGCAAGGGCTGGTCTTTCACTTTTCTGTAATGTTCCGCCATGGAGCCGAGGGAGTAGCCTTGCGCCTGCCATCCCGTCAGCAACCTTTCGAAGATGGGGGCGAGTTTTTGGCCTTCAAGCTCCGCATGCAAGGTATATACATGGTCGCGCGGCGCCTGGGTCAGCGAAAGCAGGAAATCGGCAGTGTTGGCTTCATCGAGCGTCACACCGTCGATCGTGCGTCCGAGCAGCTCGTCCAGTGTCGGCAGTGTGGTCGGCAACTGGATGCATGACAATGTTCTGCCGGCGGTGCTCAGCCGATGCGGTCCGGCATGCGGGTCGGCCAGTGTTCCCCGTTCGGTCAGCAGCGCGCGGCCGTCCGACGCATAAGCCATGCCGAAGCTGTCGAGCTGTTCGAAGGCATGTTCATTCATCTGCCAGCCGGCCGCACCGTGCGTCGCCGGTGCATGGCCGAAAATCTCGGCGAAGCGATCGAATGCCTGGCGCATCTGTCTTTCGGTCCATGCGGCATCGCGCTTGCCGACATTGTCTTGCCATACCACGTGATCCCAAGTGTGGATGCCGCACTCGAAGCCCGCGCTTTCGACGCTGCGCATCTGCGCCGCGCAAGTCCTGCCGATATCCGGCGCCGGCAGCAGCACACCATACATCAAGGTCTTCAGGCCGTAATGCTCGACGACGGAAGTGCGCGACACCTTCCGGAAAAAGCCGGGGCGGAATGCGCGACGCAATGCCCAGCCGGTATGATCCGGCCCAAGCGAAAACAGGAAAGTCGCATTGGCGCGGTGCTTTTGCAGCAGGCGCACCAGGTTGAGCGTACCTTCGCGCGTACCGCGCCAGGTGTCTACGTCGATTTTGAGGGTAAGAACCGGCATCAATCCATCAATGCCCGAGCCTCGCCAACCTGGCTGCGGTAGGCGTCGAAGATATTGCGCAGCGTGTCGGCCATCGATGTGGTCGGCTTCCAGTTCAGCTCTTCGCAAGTGTTGGTGATTTTCGGCACACGGTTCTGCACGTCCTGATAGCCCTTGCCGTAGTAGGCAGCAGACGTAGTTTCAATCAGTTGTACCTTCTTCGCCGACTCCGCATATTCCGGATATTCGGCTGCCAGCTTCAGCATCATGGCGGCCAGGTCGCGGATCGAATAATTGTTGGTCGGATTGCCGATGTTGTAGATCTTGCCGCTGGCGACGCCGCCTTCATTGGCGATGATGCGCATCAGCGCATCGATGCCGTCATCGATGTAGGTGAACGCGCGCTTTTGCTGGCCGCCGTCGACCAGCGAAATATTCTCGCCGCGCACGATATGGCCGAAGAACTGCGTCACCACACGTGAGCTGCCTTCCTTCGGTGTGTGGATCGAATCGAGCCCGGCGCCGATCCAGTTGAACGGACGGAACAGTGTGAAGTTCAGGCCTTCCATACCGTAACCCCAGATCACGCGGTCCATCAATTGCTTCGCACACGAGTAGATCCAGCGCGGCTTGTTGATCGGGCCGCAGATCAGTTCGGAGTTCTCAGGATCGAATTCCTCGTCATGGCACATGCCGTAGACTTCTGAGGTGGACGGGAACACCAAGTGCTTGCCGTACTTGGCGGCCGAACGCACGATCGGCAGGTTCGCTTCGAAGTCGAGCTCGAATACGCGCAGCGGTTGCTTGACGTAGGTCGACGGCGTCGCAATCGCAACCAGCGGCAGGATCACGTCGCACTTCTTCACGTGATACTCGACCCATTCCTTGTTGATCGTGATGTCGCCCTCGAAGAAATGCATGCGGCTCTTGTACGCGTCGTTTTCCAGCAGGTCGGTGATGCGGTCGGTCATCATGTCCATCCCATACACGTGCCAATCGGTGGTTTCCAAGATGCGTTTCGACAGGTGATGGCCGATGAAACCGTTGACGCCGAGGATGAGGACTTTTTTCATGTGAATTCTCTTTAGTGACCGTCGCGGCCGCTGTCTAGCGGGACGACAGGATTTGTTGTAATTCCAGCGGGGAAACCTGCTTGCCGTCTGCCAGAAGTTGATGAATTGCCAAGGCGCGGCCATCGCCGCACACGCCAAACATGCAATTATCCACTACCGCCAAGCCCGGCGGCAAATCCGGTTTTGCCTGCCGGCACAAACGTGCCTTGCCAATAACAAAAGTCTGGTCATTGATGACGGTCCATGCGCCAGGGTAGGGCGGCGCTACCGCGCGATGCAGGTTGTAGACCGTCTGTGCCGGCTGCGACCAGTCGATGCGGCCGTCTTCCGGCTTGCGTCCGCCGAAGTAGCTGCCTTGCGACAGATCATTCGGCAGCTTCGGCGTCCGGCCTGCCAGCATCGCGGGCAAGGCATTCCACAGCGTCTGCTCCGACGCGACGGTGACTTTGCCGAATACTTCGTAGGCGGTATCGTCCGGCAGAATCGGTACCGCGGACTGCGCGACGATTGCGCCGGCATCGGGTTTGGTCGCCATTTCGTGCAGCGTTGCGCCGGTCTCGGTTTCGCCGTGCAGCACCGCCCAATTGACCGGAACGCGGCCGCGATATTTCGGCAGCAGCGAACCGTGCATGTTGTAGGCACCGTATTTCGCGAGGCCCAGCAGCGTGACCGGCAGCATGTGGCGATAGTAGAAGCTGAAAATCAGATCCGGCTGCGCCGCCTGCACCTGTGCATGCAGTTCCGGGGATTTCGGATCGTCGGGTGTGACGAAGGGAATGCCCTGTTCCGCGCATAGTGCGGCGACCGAATCGAACCAGATGGTTTCCGCGGGATTGTCCTGATGCGTGACTACCAGAGCGACATCGACACCGCGTGCCAGCAATACTTTCAGGCAGCGCACGCCGACGTTGTGATACGCAAATACGACCGCGTGCATCTTCCGTCTAGCCTTTCGCTGCCGGCCACACCGCGGTTGGCGCGGCTTGCTCGGTGTCTTGTTCCAGCACGGCCTGTACCACATAGCGCGGTCGTCCCCGCACCTGCTGGTAGATCCGACCGACATACTCACCGACCAGACCGATGCCGAACAGGACGACACCCATCAGGAAGAAATTGATGGCAAACAGCGTGAACACGCCTTCGACTTCCGAACCGAACAGGAAGCGTCGCACCAGCAGCACGACGAACAGCGCAGCCGACACGAAAGACAGGCCGATGCCGAGCATCGAGAACAGTTGCAGCGGCATCAGCGAGAAGCCGGTCACCAAGTCGAAATTCAGGCGAATCAGGCTGTACAGCGAATATTTGGATTCGCCCGCCGCGCGCTCTTCGTGCGCGACCACGATTTCGGTCGGCTTGCGCGCAAACGTATACGCGAGCGCCGGGATGAACGTGTTGACTTCGCTGCACTGATTGATCAGGTCGATCACGTTGCGTCCATAGGCGCGCAGCATGTTGCCCTGATCGGTCATCTTGATATGGGTGATTTTCTCGCGCAACCGATTCATCGCTTTCGACGCATGCGTGCGCCATGCGACGTCTTGCCGTTCGCGCCGGATCGAGCCGACGTAGTCATAGCCTTCGTGCATTTTTGCAACCAGGTTGCCGATTTCCTCGGGCGGATTTTGCAGGTCCGCATCGAGCGTCACCACGATCTCGCCGCGTGTCGCCTGGAAACCGGCAAGAATCGCCATGTGCTGTCCATAGTTGCCATTGAACAGCACAACCCGCGTGACATCCGGACGCTCGCGGAACTGGTCCGCCAGGATAGCGGCCGACTGGTCGCGGCTGCCGTCGTTGACGAACACGATTTCATAGGAAAAGCCCAGCTTGTCGAGCGCCGGATACAGGCGCGCAAACAGTTTCGCCAGGCCGGCCTCTTCGTTGTATACGGGAATGACGATGGAGAGTTCTGGTTTCATCAGCCGTGGCACTTATTGTTGAAGCACGGATTCTACCGCGCCGACAGCGCGTTCGACATCGCTTTCGGTCATCGCGGAAAACATCGGCAACGTCACGATCTGGCGTCCGACGCGCTCGGCGACCGGGAACATGCCTTCCTTGAAACCGCGCTCGCGATACAGCTTGAACAGATGGATAGGAGCGTAGTGGTAGCCGATGCCGATGTTCTTTTCCATCATCTTCGCCATGAAGGCGGTACGCGTGATGCGCTCGGGCAGCACGAGCTGGAACATGTGCCAGTTGGAATTTTCAAAGTCGGCAACCGGCAGTTGCGCGCCGGTACGTTTTTCGAAATCGGCACCGAAGGCGGCGAAGTAGCGTTTTGCGAGCGCACGCCGTTTCGCCGTAATTGCATCAAGATGGACGAACTGGCCCAGTCCGATTGTGGCGGCGATGTCGGTCATGTTGAATTTACCGCCCAGTACGTCGACTTCGATGCCGTCGAAGCCGCTGCGCGTGACACCCTGCAGCCGGTATTTTTCGGCCAGCTTCGCTTCTTCCATGTCATTCAGCACCAGGCAACCGCCTTCCGACGTGGTGATGTTCTTGTTGGCCTGGAAGCTGAACGACACGAAATCGCCGAATGCGCCGATGCGCTTGCCGTGCCAGGAGGAGCCGAGCGCCTGCGCCGCGTCTTCCACTACACGTAGACCGTGTTTTTTTGCGATGGCATAGAGCCGCTCCATGTCGACCGGCAAACCGGCCAGATACACCGGGATGACTGCCTTGGTGCGGGGTGTGATCGCCGCTTCCAGTTTGTCGAGATCGATGTTGCGTGTGATCGGATCGATATCGGCGAACACCGGTGTCGCGCCGACTTCAATGATGACGTTCGATGTCGCGACCCACGAAATCGGCGTGGTAATCACTTCATCACCCGGTCCGATACCGGCGACGCGCAGCGCGATTTCCATCGTGCAGGTGCCCGAGTTGAAGGTGCGCACCGGGCGGCCGTCGAAGTATTCGGATAATTGCGCTTCGAAGGCCTGCACTTTCGGGCCGCTGGTGATCCACCCGGAACGCAGAACGTCGGCCACCGCGGCAATCGTTGCTTCATCGATCGTGGGACGGGAGAAGGGCAGGAAAGTTTCGGTCATGGGTTCAGTCGTGACGGATATTGACGAATATGTTCAGAATGGAACGAGCTGGCGGCGCAGAGGTTTCAGCTGCGTGTCAGCAAGACGACGCCGACAATGATCACGCCGATCGCCAGCAGTCGCTGCGCGGATACCGCTTCGCCGAGAAAATACCATGCGCCCAGCGCGTTGATGATGTAGCCGAGTGAAATCATCGGATAGGCAATCGTCACGTCGACGCGCGACAGTGCGACGATCCAGACTACGACCGAAATCACGTAGCAGGTGAGGCCGCCGATGATCGGCAGTTGCGTCGCGAGTTTGACTCCGGTCGAGAACCAGTTTTCCGCGGTCAGGTGAATGACGCCGACAGCATTGGTGCCGGCCTTGAGCAGCAATTGCGCAAGCGCATTCAGGCTGACGCCGGTCAGGATGAAACCGAAGGTCGTGAGGTTCATGTGTACGATTTCATGTGATGTCGTTGGTAACGATGATGCGGCGCGGATCCTGCGCAATGATGTGCATCGGCAGGCCGCGCTTTTGCAACTCGGGATACACGCCAGGCTGCAGAATCGCAATCGCCTTTTTCCCGTGCACATGCTCATCGTTCCAGACGGCGATAAAAGCATCGAGCGTAGGCAGCCATAGTTGCGGCTCCTGCTTTACGCCGAATTCCATCTCGTCCGCATATTCGACCAGGATGGTCGTATGGCGCAAATAAAACGGCAGCGATTGTTCGTAGATTTTGACCGAGTAAATCGGCGTCTGCGGCGTCAGTTCCGCAGCGATTGCCGGCACGTGATCGAGTCCCGCTTTGTAACGGCCGAGAGGTTCGTGTCCCAGCATCAGGATTTGCGTGCTGAGAAAGCCGCTGGCCGCAAGTACCACAATCGCCAGTTCGCGTTGCCGTCTTGCCAGCAGCGCCGCGCAGATGCCGCCTGCGGTAGCCAGCGCGGCGCCTGCGATCACCCAGGGAACATAGGACTGATACAGCGGCACTTCGTATGCGCCATGTGCCAGGGCAGGAATTCGGTTCGCGAACGCCAGGCCTGCAATGCCGGCCAATGCAAGCAGGGCACTGGAAACGGTCAGCGCTTTATGCTTCACGCTTTCCAGCTGGCAGGCGATCAGCAATGCCAGAGCAGGGAAGATCGGCAGGATGTAGGACGGCAGCTTGGAATCGGAAATGCTGAAGAACACGAAAATGAATCCGGCCCAGATCAGCAGCATCTTGCGCGGCTGGAAACCTTGCCCGGGCTCGCGTCGCGCATTCCACAGGCTTTGCGGCAGCAGGCCAAGCCAGGGCACGATGCCGATGATCAGCAGTGGAATGAAGTAGTACCACGGGCCGTAGCGGTGATGCACCTTGCTGGTGAATCGCTGAAAGTGTTCGTGGATGAAAAAGAACTGCGGGAATTCCGGATTTTTCAGCGAAATCAGGACGAACCAGGGCGCCGAGATCACGAAGAACAGCAGCAAGCCGGCGACGAAATGCAGCCGCTTCCAGATTGCCCAGTCACGCGAGAACAAGGTGTACAGCACTAGTACAGCACCGGGCAATACGATACCGATCAGACCTTTCGACAGCACTGCCAGCGCCATGCCGGCCCAGCAGGCCAGCATCCAGTTGCGCTGCTCGCGCGCGCTCGCGCCGTCGCGCTGGCCGAGCAGCAGTGCGCACAGGGTCAGCGTCATCATGCCGGCCAGGCCCATGTCGAGCGTGTTCACATGGCCCAGCGCAGACCACATGAAGCTGGAGGCCAGTATCACCGCCGCGTTGAAGCCGACGCGTTGATTGAATACGCGACTGCCGGCATAACCGGTGATCAGGATGCCGAACAGGCCGGACAATCCGGTCCACAGGCGCGCCTGCCAGTCACCGAGGCCGAACGCGGCAAAGGTCAGCGCATTCATCCAGGTTTGCAGCGGCGGTTTTTCGAAATACTTGATGCCGTTCAGGCGCAGCGTGATCCAGTCGCCGGTCGCGAGCATCTCACGCGCCATTTCCGCATAGCGGCCTTCGTCGGTCGGCACCAGTGTGCGAGCGTCGAGTGCGTAAAACCAGATGATGCAGAAAACCAGGAACAGGCCCCAGACGAAAGGTTTCGATTTATGCAGTTCAGTCATTATGAATGGTCGAAGATGAGTGCCAGTGCGACCTTGCGGCCCTCGGCCATCAGGATGTTGTAAGTGCGGCATGCGGCCTGATTGTCCATGCATTCGACGCCGATGCGGCGGGCGGTCAATGCGGCGATCAGGCGCGGATGAATGAAACGCTGGCGCTTGCCGGTGCCGAGAATCACGACGTCCGGCGAAATCACGTCGAGCTCGGCGAAATTCTCGGCCGTCAGGCTGTCGAACGTCGCGACCGGCCACGCAACCGGGGCCGTTTCCGGCAACACGATCAGGCTGTGGGTGAAACGCACGGCATTGAGTTCGACGCCCGCGTCGTCGTAAGCCGTTACGGTTTGATAATGCTGGGTAGGAGTCGAATGGAGCTTCATGGCGTTATAGACACGCCTGTGGGCGCGAATTTCCGGCGATGAGAAGAAAAAGATGCGGCATTGTAGCGTTTTCCTTTCCGAAAGACCGGCTTACGCATTGATAAAACAGGTTGCTTTCGGCAAAATGAGGCATTTTGGCGGTGCAGCATTGCATCCCGCTTATTGCCTTTAATTCAAGGAATCCGCAAGTGCGACCGATTCAGAAATCCAGGAAACTCGCTGATGTCTGCTATGACATTCGTGGCCCCGTGCTGGAAAAAGCCAAGCAGATGGAGGAAGAGGGGCACAAGATCATCAAGCTGAACATCGGCAACCTGGCCGTGTTCGGTTTCGATGCGCCGGACGAGATCGTGCATGACATGATCATCAACATGTCCAACGCTTCCGGCTACACCGATTCGAAGGGCATGTTCGCGCCGCGCAAGGCGATCATGCACTATACGCAGGAAAAGAAGATCGCCGGTGTGACGATCGACGATATCTACATCGGCAACGGCGCGTCCGAGCTGATCGTGATGGGCATGAATGCCTTGCTCAACAGCGGCGACGAGGTACTGGTGCCGGCGCCCGATTATCCATTGTGGACCGCCGCGGTGAGCCTGTCCGGCGGCAAGCCGGTGCACTACACCTGCGACGAGCAGGCCGACTGGTATCCGGACATCGATGACATCCGCAGGAAAATCACGTCGAATACCAAGGCGATCGTTGTCATCAACCCGAATAATCCGACCGGCGCACTGTATCCGGTCGAACTGCTGGAGCAGATCGTCGAACTGGCGCGCGAGCACCAGTTGATCGTGTTCGCGGACGAGATTTACGACAAGACGCTGTACGATGGCGCAACCCATACATCGATTGCGTCGCTGGCCGACGACGTGCTGTTCCTGACGCTCAACGGCTTGTCGAAAAACTACCGTTCCTGCGGCTATCGTGCCGGTTGGATGGTAGTGTCGGGCCAGAAGAAGCATGCGAAGGATTACATCGAGGGCCTGAACATGCTGGCCTCGATGCGTTTGTGCGCAAACGCGCCCGGTCAATATGCGATCCAGACCGCGCTCGGTGGCTATCAGAGCATCGACGACCTGGTCGGCGCCGGCGGACGGTTGCTGAAGCAGCGCGATCTCGCGTACAAGCTGCTCACCGACATTCCGGGCGTCAGTTGCGTGAAGCCGAAATCGGCGCTGTACATGTTCCCGAAGCTCGATCCGAAGATGTATCCGATCGAGGACGACCAGCGGTTTGCATATGAATTGCTGGCCGAGGAAAAGGTATTGATCGTGCAGGGCACCGGCTTCAACTGGATTGCGCCGGATCATTTCCGTGTCGTTTTCCTGCCGAACACGGATGACCTGACCGAGGCTATGGGACGCATTGCGCGCTTCCTTGACGGCTATCGCAGGCGCGCCGGCACGGCATAATTCACTGGTTCCGCAACTCTTCTCCTTCCTTCGGGAGGGAGTCTTCATGTATTGCAATTCGAGAAAGCACCACACGTCATGAAACCCGTCAAAGTAGGCCTGTTAGGCATCGGTACCGTCGGTTCCGGCACGTTCAACGTCCTGAAGCGTAACCAGGAAGAGATTACGCGGCGCGCCGGCCGTGCGATCCAGATTACGATGGTGGCCGACCTGAACACCGAGCGCGCAAGGGAGCTGACCAATGGCGAATGCGAAGTGGTCAGTGACGCCAACCTGGTGGTGAGTAATCCGGATATCGACATCGTCGTCGAGCTGATCGGCGGATACGGTATCGCGAAGGAACTGGTGCTGAAGGCGATCGCGAACGGCAAGCACGTGGTCACCGCCAACAAGGCACTGCTGGCGACGCACGGTACCGAGATCTTCAAGGCGGCACAGGAAAAGGGCGTGATGGTCGCGTTCGAGGCCGCGGTTGCCGGCGGCATTCCGATCATCAAGGCACTGCGCGAAGGTCTGACCGCAAACCGGATCGAATGGATCGCCGGCATCATCAATGGCACCACCAATTTCATCCTGTCCGAAATGCGCGACAAGGGGCTCGATTTCGGCGTCGTGCTGAAGGAAGCGCAGCGGCTCGGCTATGCGGAAGCGGATCCGACCTTCGATATCGAAGGCGTGGACGCGGCGCACAAGGCAACGCTGATGGCCTCGATCGCGTTTGGTATTCCGGTCCAGTTCGACAAGGCGCATGTGGAGGGCATCACCAGGCTGCAGGCGACCGATATTCAATACGCGGAGCAGCTCGGCTACCGGATCAAGTTGCTCGGCATCGCCCGGCGCACCGAGCAGGGCATCGAACTGCGCGTGCATCCGACGCTGATTCCGGCCAAGCGCCTGATCGCCAACGTCGAAGGTGCGATGAACGCGGTGCTGGTGCAGGGCGATGCGGTCGGCGCCACGCTGTATTACGGTAAGGGCGCCGGTGCCGAACCGACGGCGTCCGCCGTGATCGCGGATCTGGTCGATATCACCCGGCTGGCGACCGCCGATCCGGAGCACCGGGTGCCGCACCTCGCATTCCAGCCGGACGCGATGACCGATACGCCGATCCTGCCGATGTCGGAAGTAACGACCAGCTATTACCTGCGCATGCAGGTGGCCGACCGGCCGGGCGTGCTGGCCGATGTGACCCGCATTCTTGCCGACTCGACGATTTCGATCGACGCCATGCTGCAAAAAGAACCGGCGGAAGGCGAGACGCAAGCCGACATCATCATGCTGACGCATCAGACGCAAGAGAAAAATGTCGAAGCGGCAATTGTGAAGATCGAGGCGCTGCCGACGGTGGTCGGCCAGGTCACCAAGATCCGCCTCGAACAGTTGAGCTGATTCTTTTTCCTGTTGAAAACGGCCCGGATGCATTGTGCATCCGGGCCATTTTTTTTTCGGCAGCCTGTTCGCGATTAGCGGTGGATCACGACCAGCAAGGCTTTTGCTTCGGCCTTCCCCGCATTGCGGATCGCGTGGCTCTTGTCGGCCGCATAGCGTGCGGTGCCGCCCGCCTTCAGTTTTTTCTTTGCGCCATCCACTTCGACCTCCACGACGCCATGCAGCAGCGTCAGATACTCGGCCGTACCGGGATCGTGCGGATTCGATACCAGCGCGCCTTCCGGCGCCAGCGTCAGTTCGTACCACTCGTATTGCCCCGCCAGATCCATCGGACCAAGGATGCGCAGCATGTAACCGGCATGGTTGCCCGGCAGCGTAGGCGTCTCGTGCGGTTCCAGAATGTGAATCGCTTCCACTTGCTCGGCGGTGCTTGACAACAATTCCCCGATGCCAATGCCAAGCGCATTCGCCAACCGCCAGGCGACGGCGATGGTCGGATTGGCTTTTTCGCGTTCGATCTGCGACAGCATCGATTTCGACACGCCGGCCGCACGCGACAGGTCTTCCAGCGTCAGGCCGCGCTTGAGCCGCAGTTTCTGCAGGGTTGCACCGACTTCGGGCGGGGAACTTGCGGGACTGGGTTTTTTCATAACGATAGGTGCTTGCAATGTTCAATCATGGCCGTTAATATTCGATATATTGAACTTAAGTTCTAAATAGTGGATTTCGTAAAATTTACTGAAATTGCATCGTAGCAGAGCGCGTGCAAGATCGGTGCGAATAATTGGCAATGATTGGCAATGCCCGATTCCCATCCGGGCGACATGGAGACAAGCAATGACAGCTGCGAATGCAAGACAGGATTTTCTTTCCGGGCTCGGTGACAAGCTTGCTTCGCTGCGCGAACAGGGGTTGTACAAGCCGGAACGCGTGATTGCGTCGCGCCAGGGCGCGGAGGTGGTTTGCGACGACGGCAGGCGCCTGATCAATTTGTGCGCGAACAATTATCTCGGCCTGTCCGGCGACGAGGCGACCGTGCGCGCGGCAGTGGATGCGACCGAGAAATACGGCTACGGCCTGTCGTCGGTGCGTTTCATCTGCGGCACGCAGACGGTGCACAAGCAGCTGGAGCGCGCGCTGTCCGAATTCCTCGGCATGGAAGACACGATCCTGTACGCGGCGGCCTTCGACGCGAACGGTGGCGTGTTCGAGCCGCTGTTCGACGAAAACGACGCGATCATTTCGGATGCGCTGAACCACGCATCGATCATTGACGGCATCCGGCTGTGCAAGGCGGTGCGTTACCGCTATCAGCACAACGACATGGCCGATCTCGAAACACAGTTGCAGGCGGCGGCCGGCAAGCGCCACAAGATCATCGTCACTGACGGCGTGTTTTCGATGGACGGTACGATCGCGCAGCTCGATCGCATCTGCGACCTGGCCGACCGCTACAGCGCACTGGTGATGATCGACGAATGCCATGCAACCGGCTTCATGGGCGCGACCGGACGCGGTACGCATGAGCATCATCGCGTGATGGGGCGCGTCGACATCATCACCGGCACGCTGGGCAAGGCGCTCGGCGGCGCGATGGGCGGCTTCACCGCGGCGCGGCGCGAAGTAGTCGAGACCTTGCGCCAGAAATCGCGCCCCTATCTGTTTTCGAATTCTCTGGCGCCCGCGATCGCCGGCGCATCGCTGGCAGTGCTGCAGCGGCTGTCGTCGTCGACCGAGTTGCGCGATCGGCTGCATGCGAACACCGCGCACTTTCGCAATGCGATCAGCGAACTCGGTTTCACGATCAAGCCTGGCACGCACCCGGTGGTGCCGGTGATGCTGTTCGACGCGCCGCTTGCACAGAAATTCGCGCAGCGGCTGTATGAACTCGGCGTGCTGGTAACCGGCTTCTTTTATCCGGTGGTGCCGATGGGGCTGGCGCGGGTGCGGGTGCAGTTGTCGGCGGCGCACAGCCGGGAACAACTGAACCAGGCGCTGGCCGCGTTCGAACAGGCGGGCCGGGAACTTGGTCTGCTGAAAAACTGAAGGAGCGGGACGATGGAACGGATTCTGGTAATCGGTGCAAACGGGCAGATCGGTAGCGAGCTGGTCCAGGCGCTCGGCGAAAAACACGGCGCGGACAACGTGATCGCGGCCGATATCGGTCCGCGCAGCCTGTTCGGTGCACGCAACTACGAAACGCTCGACGTGCTCGACGAAAAGCGGCTTGCCGAGCTGGTCGACCGCCACGATGTGACGCAGCTTTATCAACTGGCGGCATTGTTGTCGGTGACCGGCGAGCAGGCACCGTTGAAGGCGTGGACATTGAACATGAACGGCCTGCTGAACGTGCTTGAACTCGCGCGCGAACGCGGTCGGGCCGGCAAGCCGTTGAAGGTATTCTGGCCGTCGTCGATCGCTGCATTCGGCCCGCACACGCCGGCGGTCGATACGCCGCAACTTGCGGTAATGGACCCGACCACGATTTACGGTATCAGCAAGCAGGCCGGCGAGCGTCTGTGCGAATACTATTTCGCGAAATTCGGCGTCGACGTGCGCAGCATCCGCTATCCCGGCATCATCAGCTACAAATCACCGCCAGGCGGCGGCACCACCGACTATGCGATCGCGATCTTCCATGCCGCCTGTCGCAACGAACGCTACCTCTGCTATCTGGGGCCGGACACCACGCTGCCGATGATCTACATGCCGGACGCGATCCGCGCCACCATCGAATTGATGGAAGCGCCACCGCAACAGGTGCGTATCCGTTCTGCATACAACGTCGCCGGCATCAGTTTCAACCCGCACCAACTGGCACAGTCAATCCGCCGGCATTTGCCGCGCTTCGAGATCGACTACCAGCCGGACCAGCGGCAGGCGATCGCCGACAGCTGGCCGCAAAGCCTGGACGATACCCATGCCCGCGCGGACTGGGGATGGCAGGCGCATATCGGTATCGACGAACTGGTCACCGACATGCTGGACAACCTCAAGGTTTCGGCGCCGGCGCTGCACCACGCAGCCTGATGCAGGTGGCCGCCTTGGGCAGTGCGCGGCGGTTATAATGTCGGCCAATCCGTTGCCATCCAAACCATTCCAATTTATGCAATACGTCTCCACCCGCGGCCAGTCTCCGGCACAGTCTTTTTCGCAGATTTTGCTGGGCGGCCTCGCACCCGACGGCGGCCTGTATCTGCCGGTCGAATATCCGAAAGTCAGCGGCGCCGAACTCGATGCCTGGCGCAAACTGTCGTACGCCGACCTCGCGTATGAAGTGTTGAAAAAATTCGCGACCGACATTCCGGATGCGGATCTGAAGGCGCTGACGCACAAGACCTATACCGCCGACGTCTATCGCAATGCGCGCGCCGGCGACGACGCCGCGCAAATCACGCCGCTGCATGTGCTGGAAGAAAAGAACGGCACGAAACTGGTATTGCAGGCGCTGTCGAACGGCCCGACGCTGGCGTTCAAGGACATGGCAATGCAGTTGCTCGGCAACCTGTTCGAATATGCGCTGGCGAAGCAGCACGCCGAATTGAATATCTTCGGCGCGACTTCCGGCGACACCGGCAGCGCGGCTGAATACGCGATGCGTGGCAAGAAAGGCATTCGTGTCTTCATGCTGTCGCCGCACAAGAAGATGAGTGCGTTCCAGACCGCACAGATGTTCAGCCTGCAGGACCCGAACATTTTCAATATCGCCGTCGAAGGCGTGTTCGACGATTGCCAGGATATGGTGAAGGCAGTATCGAACGACCTCGAATTCAAGGCGCGCCAGAAGATCGGCACCGTCAATTCGATCAACTGGGCGCGCGTGGTGGCGCAGGTCGTCTACTACTTCCGCGGTTACCTGAGTGCGACCACCAGTAACGACCAGAAAGTCTCGTTCACCGTCCCGTCCGGCAACTTCGGCAACATCTGCGCCGGCCATATCGCGCGCATGATGGGGCTGCCGATCGACAAGCTGGTCGCCGCCACCAACGAAAACGACGTGCTTGACGAATTCTTCCGCACCGGCGTCTACCGCGTGCGCAAGTCGTCCGAGACCTGGCACACCACCAGCCCCAGCATGGACATCAGCAAGGCGTCGAACTTCGAGCGCTTTGTGTACGACCTGTTGGGTCGCGACGCCGAACGCGTGCGCGCGCTGTTCCGCAAGGTCGATACGCACGGCGGCTTCGACCTGTCCGGCAAGCCGGGCAGCGATGGCGACGAATTCGCGAAGGTAGCGCAGTATGGCTTTATCTCCGGCAAGTCGGTGCACGCGGATCGCGTCGCGACGATCCGTGACGTGCATGCAAAGCACGGCGTGACGATCGACACCCACACCGCCGACGGCGTGAAGGTGGCGCGCGAACACTTGTCGCCGGGTGCGACGATGATCGTGCTGGAAACCGCGCTGCCGGCCAAGTTCAACGAGACGATCCGCGAAGCGCTGGGCCGCGACGCCGAGCGTCCGGCCGGGTTCGAGAATATCGAGGCACTGCCGCAACGCTTCAAGGTGATGACGGCCGATGTCGACAAGGTGAAAGCCTTCATCGCCGCGCACACCGGCTTGTGATTCTTTCGGGACGCCGCCAAACATGATCGAGAAGAAACCCATGTTGAGCGCTGCCGAGGCACTCGATTTCCTGCTGTCGGCGGTCCGGCCGATCATGGAAACCGAAACATTGCCGACGCTGGCCGCGAATGGCCGCGTGCTCGCTGCCGCGCAGAGTTCGCAGTTGAATGTCCCACCGATGGACAACACGCAGATGGATGGCTACGCAGTGCGTGCCGCCGATTGCACAAGCGGCGCAGCGAAGCTGCGTGTGTCGCAACGCATTCCCGCCGGCCAGGTCGGCCAGCCGCTGCAGCCGGGCAGTGCCGCGCGGATTTTCACTGGCGCGATGATTCCGCCCGGTGCCGACGCGGTCGTGATGCAGGAGCAATGCGAAGCGGAAAAAACGTCGGACGGCGACGTCGTCACGATCCGGCATGTGCCGCAGGCGGGCGAGTGGATACGCCGTACCGGCGAAGACATCAAGGCCGGCAGCACCATTCTTTCCGCCGGCACGCGCTTGCGCGCGCAGGAACTCGGGCTCGCCGCATCGGTCGGCCTGGCGGCACTGCCGGTGCTGCGCAAGCCGCGCGTCGCGGTGTTCTTTACCGGCGACGAACTGGCGATGCCGGGCGAGCCGTTGAAGCCGGGCGCGATCTACAACTCGAACCGCTTCATCCTGCGCGGCCTGCTGGAAAACCTCGGCTGCGAGATCACCGATTACGGCATCGTGCCCGATTCGCTGCCGGCCACGCGCGATACGCTGTGCCAGGCGGCGGCCGGGCACGATCTGATCATTACCTCGGGCGGCGTGTCGGTTGGCGAAGAAGACCACGTCAAGCCGGCAGTCGAGGCGGAAGGCCGGCTCAATCTGTGGCAGATCGCAATCAAGCCCGGCAAGCCGCTGGCCTTCGGCGAGATCGATCGCGCCGGCAAGGACAGTGCGTTCTTCATCGGCCTGCCGGGCAATCCGGTGTCCAGTTTTGTTACCTTTCTACTGTTCGTGCGGCCGTTCATCCTGCGGTTGCAGGGCGTGGACGACGTGGCACCGAAGGCGTTCGCGATGCGCGCCGATTTCGCGTGGCCGAAAGCGGACCGGCGCAATGAATTCCTGCGTGCGAAAATCAACCGCAACGGCGGCCTCGACCTGTTCCCGAACCAGGGTTCGGCGGTGCTGACATCGACAGTCTGGGGCGACGGGCTGATCGACAACCCGCCGGGAAATCCGATCGCACCCGGTGATACAGTACGCTTTCTGCCATTCAGCGAATTGATTTGACGATGCATATCCAGCTCCGCTTTTTCGCCAGCATCCGCGAGGCGCTCGGCACCAGCCAGGAAACGCTGTCGCTGCCCGAGCATGTGCAGACCGTCGGCGACGTGCGCGCCTGGCTGCGCGAGCGCGGTGGCGTCTGGAGTGAAGCGCTGGCCGACGGGCGTGCGCTGCGCATGGCATACAACCAGCAGATGACCGAAGCGGCGACCCGTATCGGCGAAGGCGGCGAAGTCGCTTTCTTCCCGCCGGTCACAGGCGGCTGACACAAATGACGATACGCGTGCAAACCCAGGATTTCGACCTCGGTGCCGAGGTCGCGCAACTGCGCGCCGGCGATGCGCGCGTGGGTGCGGTAGTGTCCTTCATCGGCACGGTGCGTGACATGAACGACGGCGTCGGTGTCAGCGAAATGGAGCTCGAGCACTATCCGGGCATGACCGAGACGGCGCTGCAAGACATCGTCGCGCAGGCGAAAGCGCGCTGGAATATTTTCGACGCACTGGTGATCCACCGTGTCGGACCGCTCAAGCCGCTCGACCAGATCGTGCTGGTCGCGGTCACATCGGCGCATCGCGGCGAGGCGTTTTCCGCCTGCGAATTCATCATGGATTACCTGAAGACGCAGGCACCGTTCTGGAAGAAGGAACAGACGCCGCAAGGCGGGCGCTGGGTCGATGCGCGCAGCACCGACGATCGGGCACTCGCAAAGTGGGGCATTGCCTCAGACAATACCGGGGGCTCGTCTTGAGCTGGCTGGCGATCGGCTTCGGCGCCGCGCTGGGCGCCTGGTTACGTTGGGGATTCGGGCTGTGGCTCAACACGCTGCAAAGTCATTTCCCTTTTGGAACAGTTGCCGCCAACCTGGCCGGGGGTTATCTGATCGGCATTGCGGTTGCCTTTTTCGGTAGTCATTCCGGCCTGTCGCCGGAATGGCGCCTGTTCGTGATCACCGGGTTTCTTGGCGGCCTGACTACCTTTTCCAGCTTTTCGGCCGAATCGATGGTGCTGCTGCAACGCGGCCAATTCGCTTGGGCACTCGCGCATATCGGCGTGCATTTGATCGGCTCGATCGCATTCTGCATCGCCGGCTTCGCCACCTATCGCACTATCGCCGGCTGATGCCGGCCTCCTTCTTCCATGCCTGCGGCCCCAGCCGCGCATTGGAATGCGCACATCCGCTCTCTATACTGGATTGAATGACGGGATGCCGCGCCACCTCTTTCTCGCGGTAAATGGCGATTTTTGATCTGAATCCTTTGCGACTCGGTGCCGGGATGGAGTGGATCAAGACCTTTTCTTGAAATGCAATCGTCCATCCCAATGTTGTTATCAACCTGAATTTTCCGGAGATTGGATCCATGCGTCTCGACAAACTGACAACAAAACTGCAAGAAGCCTTGTCCGATGCCCAGAGTCTGGCGGTCGGCAACGACAACCAATACATCGAGCCGGCGCACATCCTGCTGGCATTGCTGAACCAGGATGACGGTGGCGCACGCTCGTTGCTGCAACGTGCAGGCGCGAATGTCGGCGGCCTGCAGACGGCGCTGAAGGGCGCGCTGGAGCGGCTGCCCAAGGTGTCGGGCACCGGCGGCGAGGTGCAGATCGGGCGCGACTCGGTCGCGCTGCTGAACCTTGCCGACAAGGAAGCGCAGAAGCGCGGCGACCAGTTCATCGCCAGCGAAATGGTGCTGCTGGCGCTGACCGACGACAAGTCGGAAACGGGCCGGCTCGCGCGCGACAACGGCCTGAGCCGCAAGGCGCTGGAAGCGGCGATCACCGCAGTGCGCGGCGGCGGCAACGTGAATTCGCAGGAAGCCGAAGGACAGCGCGAAGCGTTGAAGAAATACACGCTCGACCTGACCGAACGGGCGCGTGCCGGCAAGCTCGACCCGGTGATCGGCCGCGACGATGAAATCCGCCGCGCGATCCAGGTTTTGCAACGCCGCACCAAGAATAACCCCGTATTGATCGGCGAGCCGGGCGTCGGCAAGACCGCGATCGTCGAAGGCCTCGCGCAACGCATCGTCAACGGCGAAGTGCCGGACAGCCTGAAATCGAAACGCGTGTTGTCGCTCGACATGGCGGCCTTGCTGGCAGGCGCGAAATACCGCGGCGAATTCGAGGAACGGCTGAAAGCGGTGCTGAAGGAACTGGCGCAGGACGAAGGCCAGACCATCGTCTTCATTGACGAGCTGCACACCATGGTCGGCGCCGGCAAGGCCGAAGGCGCGATCGACGCCGGCAATATGCTGAAACCCGCACTGGCGCGCGGCGAGCTGCATTGCGTCGGCGCGACCACGCTGGACGAGTATCGCAAGTACATCGAAAAAGACGCTGCGCTGGAACGCCGCTTCCAGAAGATCATGGTTGACGAACCGAGCGTGGAAGCGACCATCGCGATCCTGCGCGGCCTGCAGGAAAAATACGAGGTGCACCACGGCGTCGACATTACCGACCCGGCAATCGTCGCAGCGGCGGAACTGTCGCATCGCTACATCACTGACCGCTTCCTGCCGGACAAGGCGATCGACCTGATCGACGAAGCGGCGTCGAAGATCAAGATCGAGATCGATTCCAAGCCGGAAGTAATGGACCGGCTCGACCGTCGTCTGATCCAGTTGAAGATCGAGCGCGAAGCGGTGAAGAAGGAAAAGGATGAAGCGTCGCAACGCAGGCTCGGGTTGATTGAAGAGGAAATATTCAAGCTGGAACGCGAATACGCCGACCTGGAAGAAATCTGGAAGGCGGAAAAGGCGGCGGTGCAGGGCAGCCAGCAGATCAAGGAAGAGATCGAAAAGGTGCGGCTGCAGATGGACGAGGCGCGGCGCAAGGGCGATTGGCAGAAGATGTCCGAACTGCAGTACGGCAAGCTGCCGCAACTGGAAGCGCAACTGAAGCAGGCCGATACCAACGAAGAAATCGTCGAGGACGGCCGCAAGCTGGTGCGCACGCAGGTCGGCGCGGAAGAGATCGCCGAAGTGGTGTCGCGGGCAACCGGCATTCCGGTTTCCAAGATGATGCAGGGCGAGCGCGACAAGCTGATTCACATGGAAGAGGAATTGCACAAGCGGGTGGTCGGTCAGCACGAGGCGATCGTTGCGGTGTCGGATGCGATTCGCCGTTCGCGTGCCGGCCTGTCGGACCCGAACCGACCGTACGGCTCATTCATGTTCCTTGGGCCGACCGGCGTCGGCAAGACCGAGCTGTGCAAGGCGTTGGCGTCGTTCCTGTTCGACACCGAGGAGTCGCTGATCCGTATCGACATGAGCGAATTCATGGAAAAGCATTCGGTCGCGCGGCTGATCGGCGCGCCGCCGGGCTACGTCGGCTATGAAGAAGGTGGTTACCTGACCGAAGCGGTGCGGCGCAAGCCGTACAGCGTGATCCTGCTCGACGAAATCGAAAAGGCCCATCACGACGTGTTCAACGTGCTGTTGCAGGTGCTGGACGACGGCCGCATGACCGATGGCCAGGGCCGCACGGTGGACTTCAAGAATACCGTGATCGTGATGACCTCGAACCTCGGCTCGCACAAGATCCAGTCGATGGAGGATAGCGATCCGGCGCTGGTGAAAATGTCGGTGATGGCGGAAGTCAAGACTCATTTCCGGCCGGAGTTCGTCAACCGCATCGACGAGATCGTGGTGTTCCATGCGCTCGACGAAAAGAACATCGGCGCGATCGCGCGCATCCAGCTGCAGGTGCTGGAGCAGCGGGTGGCGAAGATGGACATGCGGCTGCAGGTATCGGACGCGGCGCTGCAAAAGATCGCGGAAGCCGGCTTCGACCCGGTGTATGGTGCGCGTCCGTTGAAGCGCGCGATCCAGCAGGAGATCGAGAATCCGCTGTCGAAGCTGATCCTGGAAGGCAAGTTCGGCCCGAAGGACGTGATTTCGGTCACGGTGGCGAATGGCGCGCTGGTGTTCGAAAAGGGGACGCCGGCCTGAGCCTTTTCTTCGTGCGGCGCGTCAGTGGTCGCGTCGCGCGAAGAACGAAGACGGCGACTGGCCGAAGGTTTTCCGGAACATCGCGGAAAACGCGGACTGGCTCGCATAGCCGAGTTCCGCCGCCACGCGCGACAGCGGCACGCCGCGCGCGATCAGCGATGCGGCATGCGCGAGCCGCACCTGTTGCCGCCACTGTGTGAAACCCATGCCGAGTTCGCGTTCGAACAGTCGTGCCAGCGTGCGCCCCGAGGCGCCGACACGCGTTGCCCAGTCGTCCAGCGTCAACGGCGATGCGGGATCGGCAACCAGGTTCGCGCACAGACTTTTGAGCCGTTTGTCTTCCGGCAGCGCCACGCAGATCGGCAGGGTCGGCGAGCGCGCCACCTCATCGAGAATCAGGGCGCCCAGCATCGATTCGCGCGCATCGCCGGCACTGGCCTGCGATAGGGCAAGCACCAGTTCGCGCAGCAGCACCGACACATCCAGCACCTCGCAGCGCTCGCCGCGAAACGGTGCGACATCCGCATGCACATACAGCGCCCGCAGACGGGCTTTTTCGAGCGTTGCGACTTCATGCACGGCGTTCGGCGGAATCCATATCGCGCGCTGCGGCGGCACGATCCAGGTGCTGTTGGCGACTGTCACGCGCATCACGCCGTCCAGCGCATAGGTCACCTGTCCCCAGCGATGGCTATGTGCGGCAAGCAGTTCGGAAGCAGCGAGGTCGCGTGCGACGACGCGCACCGGCCGTGCCGGCGTCGGTGCGGTGCCGGGCAGGTGCGGACGGGTATGGGTAACGGGAGGCAATGCCATGGCGCTTCATGTGCCGAGATTCTTGTTGTCGGAAATTCGACAAACATTGTCATTTTATCTTAAAACAGACGGCGACTTTTTGCTTACACTCATCGCATCTTCTCTTCCGAAAGAACGCCATGAGTGTTGCTGCTTCTCCTTCTTTCCGCCAGGACGCACAGGTAATCGGCCTGGTCGGCCTCGCGCACGGCATATCGCATTTTTTCCATCTGATTCTTGCGCCGCTGTTTCCCTGGCTGAGGACGGCATTCGACCTGTCGTATGCGGAACTGGGTTTCCTGATGACGGTATTCTTCATCGTGTCCGGCGTCGGCCAGGCGCTGGCCGGCTTCGTGGTCGACCGCGTCGGCGCACGCACGGTGCTGTTCTCGGGGATCGGCCTGCTGGGCCTCGCGGCCGCGTTGCTGTCGCAGGCGCAGAATTATCCAATGCTGCTGGCCGGTTCGATGCTAGCCGGGCTCGGCAACAGCGTATTCCATCCGGCTGACTACACCTTGCTGAACAAGCGGGTATCCGCGCAACGTCTTGGACATGCTTTTTCGGTGCATGGCATTTCGGGCAATCTCGGCTGGGCGGCGGCGCCGGTTTTCCTTGCGACCATTGCCGGGCTGGCCGGCTGGCGTATCGCGTTGCTGTCGGCGGCGTTTCTGCCGTTCGTCGTGTTGCTGCTGCTGTTCGTGCATCGCGACCTGTTGCGGACCGAAGACATCAGAGCGGCGGTGGCATCGCCTGCCAACAACGCGGCCGACGGACACGCGCTCGATTTCATGCGCTTGCCGGCGGTGTGGATGTGTTTCGCATTCTTCCTGATCACCGCGCTGGCGCTCGGCGGCATCCAGAGCTTTTCGGCATCCGGACTGCGCGCGTTGTACGGCATGTCACTGGCTGCGTCGACGGCCGGCTATACCGCATACATGCTGGCGTCGGCCGCGGGCATGGTGGCCGGCGGCTTTCTTGCGGCGAAAACGGTGCGCCATGAACGTACGATTGCGCTGGCCTTCGCCGGCTCGGGACTGGTGTCGCTGGTAGTGGCCGGCGCTCTCGTGCCGTCGCTGCTGGCGATCGCTCTGATGGGCGCAATCGGATTCGGTGCCGGTATCGCCGGCCCGTCGCGCGATCTGCTGATACGTGCGGCAGCGCCGAAAAATGCGACCGGGCGCGTGTATGGCGTCGTCTATTCCGGCCTCGATACCGGCCTGGCGATCGCGCCGCTGCTGTTCGGCGCATTGATGGATGCCAGCCACCCGGCCTGGATATTCGTCGGCATCGGACTGTTCCAGACCCTGGCCATCGTCACCGCGGTCGGCGTCGGCACCAATACGGCGCGCAAGGAGAGCGTTGCGCGGGCCGTTGCCTGAGATCGTTGCCAAAGCTCGCTTACAATCTGATTTTTTGCCTGCGGAGAAATCGATGACTTTTGCGACATGCGACATTTGCGACGCCAATGAAGACAAGCTGTCAGCCGGCACGCTGGCCGTATTGCCGCCGGTATTCCGGAAATTCGGCAGGCAGGTGAAATTTGCCGGCCCGGCCACCACGCTCAAGGTGTTCGAGGACAACGCGCTGGTGCGTGCCACGCTGGAAACGCCGGGCAACGGCCATGTGCTGGTGGTTGATGGCGGCGGCAGTCTGCGTTGTGCACTGGTGGGTGGCAATCTCGGCGTGCTGGCGCAGAAAAACGGCTGGGCCGGCATCGTCGTCAACGGTTGCGTGCGCGATTCGGAAGAGCTGGCGGCCTGCGACATCGGCGTGCGCGCGCTGGCAACGCATCCTCAGCGCAGCGTCAGGAAGGGCATCGGCGAACGCGATCTGCCAGTGTCGATCGCCGGTGTGACGGTCAGGCCGGGCAACTGGATCTACGCGGATGAAGACGGTGTGCTGGTGGCTGCCGACAAACTGCTGTAACGCGTCTAATCGCGCTTGTGCCGGTGGCGGTGATGAATATCCGGAAAATGCGGATGCGCATGGGTTAGCGCTTCATGCCGGTGTAGATGCGCGTGCGGTTCGCGGCCATCCCATGCGAAATCGTGAGCGTGCTGGTGATGTGCGTCATGATGATGCGCATGCGAGTGGGCAATCGGCAGGTGCACATGTTGATGATCATGTCTTTCCGTCAGATGCAGCCAGATGCCGATCGCCATCAGCACGGCCGCCAGCCAGAACGCCGGTGCCGGATGCTCCCCCAGCAGCAACAAGGAGATTGCCGCGCCGACGAACGGGGCGGTTGAAAAATACGCACCGGTCCTTGCGGTGCCGAGGTGGCGCAATGCGAGCACGAACAACACCAGGCTGAGCCCGTAACCGAGAAAACCGATTGCGCCTGCTGCCGCGACAGCCCGCCATGCGGGCAGCGGCAACTCCAGCCACCATAGCGCGACGGCCAGATTGACGGCGCCTGCCGCCAGGCCTTTGATCGCCGCGATCGTCACCGCGTCGTTCGACGAGATCCGGCGCGTCAGGTTGTTGTCGATCGCCCAGCACAGACAGGCCGCAACCACGGACAGCGCTCCCCAAGATGCGAGCGGCGATGATGCGCTCTCCTTTTGCCATGACAGCATCAACCCGGCTGCGATAATCAATATCATGCCGGCAAAAATCCGCCTGTCGAACTGCTCGCGAAACACGAACCATGCGAGCGCTGCCGTCAACACGCCTTCCATGTTCAGCAGCAGCGATGCCGAGGACGCCGGAAGATAAAGCAGCCCGGTCATCAACAGCACGGGTCCGATGACGCCTCCGGCGAGCGTCGCACCAGCCAGCCAAGGCAGATCGGCAGAGGTAAAGGTCGGACGAGAGGCCAGCGGCGCACGGCCGAGCGCGCGGGCAGCAAGCAGGACCGACAGGCCGATGCCGCTGCCGAAATAAAGCAGGCCCGCAAGCAATAGCGGTTCGGTTGCGCCCGTCAGCAACTTGGCAAACGGCGTACTCGCGCCAAACAATGCCGCAGCCAATAGTGCTTGGGGGATGCCTGTTTTCATGGTGGAGTTTTCACGACGGTTAGCCAATGGAGCGTAGGACGGACAGATGGTTTCAATATATCCATCTATCCATCGGACGAAATACCGGCTGCCGGCGCCGGTATTTCACAACTCGAAACGCGCATTTTGTATTGTGAAAAAGCACGACGCAAAGCATCATGAAGGCTTTTCATTTTAAGGAATTTCGTTTCACATCGCAAAAATACAAATATAAGTATTTGAAAAATAAGAAATTAAATTTACTTATGTGTCTTATATAAGACATTGTTGCTCCGCAAAAAAGCGCCTATGCTTTAGCCATCGGGTTTCTTTTTTCTTTTCACTTGCTTTACCACAGGAGAATGACCATGGCATCTCGCGAACAGCAAATTCAGGCATTGGCTAAAGACTGGGCTGAAAACCCGCGCTGGAAGGGCATCAAGCGCAACTACACTGCGGAAGATGTGGTGCGTCTGCGTGGCTCGGTACAGATCGAGCATACGCTGGCCAAGCGCGGCGCGGAAAAACTGTGGAACCTGGTTAACAACGAGCCTTTCGTCAACGCCCTTGGCGCACTTACCGGAAACCAGGCAATGCAGCAGGTCAAGGCCGGCCTGAAAGCGATCTACCTGTCCGGCTGGCAGGTTGCCGGCGATGCGAACCTGGCCGGCGAAATGTATCCGGATCAATCGCTGTATCCGGCCAACTCGGTGCCGATGGTGGTCAAACGCATCAACAACACGTTTCAGCGTGCCGACCAGATCCAATGGTCCGAAGGCAAGAACGACATTGACTTCTTCGCGCCGATCGTGGCAGATGCGGAAGCCGGTTTCGGCGGCGTTCTGAATGCCTACGAACTGATGAAATCGATGATCGACGCAGGCGCTGCCGGTGTGCACTTTGAAGACCAGCTCGCTTCCGTCAAGAAGTGTGGCCACATGGGCGGCAAGGTACTGGTTCCGACTCGCGAAGCGGTTGAAAAGCTGAACGCTGCGCGTCTGGCAGCCGACGTCTCCGGCACGACCACGCTGGTGATCGCACGTACCGACGCGGAAGCGGCCGACCTGCTGACTTCCGATGTGGATGACAACGACAAGCCGTTCTGCACCGGTGAGCGTACTGTTGAAGGTTTCTTTAAAACCAAGCCTGGCATCGAGCAGGCGATCTCGCGCGGCCTGGCCTATGCCGAGTACGCGGACCTGGTATGGTGCGAAACCGGCAAGCCGGATCTCGCATTCGCAAAGAAATTCGCGGAAGCGATCCATGCCAAGTATCCGGGCAAGATGCTGTCCTATAACTGCTCGCCGTCGTTCAATTGGAAGAAGAACCTGGACGATGCGACCATCGCCAAATTCCAGAAGGAACTCGGTGCGATGGGCTACAAGTTCCAGTTCATCACGCTGGCCGGTTTCCATGCGCTGAACTACTCGATGTTCAACCTGGCGCACGGCTATGCACGCAACCAGATGTCCGCTTTCGTCGAGCTGCAGGAAGCCGAATTCGCGGCAGCGGAGAAGGGCTTCACCGCGGTCAAGCACCAGCGCGAAGTCGGCACCGGCTACTTCGATGCGGTGACCCAGGCGATCCAGCAAGGCAAGTCTTCGACCACCGCGCTGCACGGTTCGACCGAAGACGAGCAATTCTTCGACAGCAAGAAAGTCGCTTAAGCGTCGTCGTTCCACGCAAAAAAGCCGCATCCTTCCGGGTGCGGCTTTTTTCTTCTGTGCTGTAAAAACAGGGGCACCGATGCTTTTGCATTTTGCGTGCGGCGGTCGTTTTGCGTCCTTGTGTCGCAAGGAATTGTTAGAATGGCGAATCAGTTACAGATGAGTCTCCTCGTTCGGGAGCCATCTCCGCTAATTTTATCTTCTCCATTACGACAAGACCCTCCCTATGCTGAGCTACCGCCACGCCTTTCATGCTGGCAATCACGCTGACGTGCTCAAGCATGTTGTGACCATCCAGTTGCTGCGTTACCTGGGCCAGAAAGACACGCCGTACATGTATATCGACACCCACGCCGGTGCCGGCGTGTACGCGCTCGATACCGGATACGCGGCAAAAAATCTCGAATATGAAACCGGTATTGCCCGGCTGTGGGAGCGCAAGGACCTGCCGCCGCCCTTGGCCGAATACGTGCGGCTGATCAAGGAAATGAACCCGAGCGGGAAGATGCGCTATTACCCTGGTTCACCGTATTGCGCCGACAAGACACTGCGCGAGCAGGACAGGATACGTCTGTTTGAGTTGCATCCGAGCGACAGCAAGATACTGGAAGAAAATTTCCGCAAGCTGGAGGCGCACGCCGCCGCGCAGGGGCAGCGCACGAGCGCGCGCGGCAAGCGGGTGATGATCCAGCGCGGCGACGGCTTTGCCGGGCTGAAGGCGCTGCTGCCGCCGCCATCGCGGCGCGGACTGGTGCTGATCGATCCGCCGTATGAAAACAAGGACGATTACCGTCGTGTGAAAGATACGCTGGCCGATGCGCTCACGCGTTTTGCGACTGGCATTTACGCGGTCTGGTATCCGGTGCTGCAGCGCATGGAGTCGCGTCAATTGCCGGATCGACTCAAACGGCTGCCCGGCAATGGCTGGCTGAACGTGACCCTGTCGATCAGCACGCCGTCTCCCGATGGTTTTGGCCTGTCCAGCAGTGGCATGTTCGTGATTAATCCGCCATGGACGCTGGAGCCGATGCTGCGCGAGCTGATGCCGTACCTGGTTTCGACGCTGGGACGGGACGCAGGCGCGGAATTTACGCTGGAAACGGGAGCGACCGTTCCCGCCCAAAGCGGTGGTATGCGCCCGCGCTGATAGCGCGGCCAGAATACTCGGCTCTGAAAAGGACCGAAGACCGGATGTAATTGACCTTACAATAAGTTCCGAATGATTCGTTAGTCTGGAACGATATTCACCAGGCCGTACCAATCTCAACGAGAACGGCGACACATTTTTCATGGGCGATTCCGCTCCCGATATCAATAACCCCGCATCAGCGCAGCGCGTCCGGGATTTCTTTTTGGCACGACAGCCGATCCTGGATCGCGAGCAGGATCTGGTGGCATACGAACTCCTGTTTCGCAGCGCCGCCTCGGGACCGGCCAATGTCACGGACGATCTGGCCGCAACCGCATCGGTTATTGCACATGCCTCTGAACTGGGCATGGAAAACGTGATCGGCACCTCGCTCGGTTACATCAATGTCGATGCGTCGGTGCTGATGAGTGATTTCGTCCAGTTTTTGCCGCGGGAAAAAGTCATTCTGGAAATTCTGGAAACGGTTGAGGTCACCGACCGTATCGTCGCGCGGGTAACGGAACTGATGCAGGCGGGATACCGGTTCGCACTGGACGACGTGATCGCCGAGTCGGACGGGATGCAGCGGTTGTTGCCGCTGGTTGACGTGGTCAAGGTCGATATCAACGACATGGCGTTCGACAAGCTATCCGGATTGAGCGGCAGGATCAAGACGGCGCAGAAGAAGCTGCTTGCGGAAAAGGTGGAAAGTGTCGAGCAGTTTCAACAATGCCTCGCGCTTGGCTTCGATTATTTTCAAGGATATTATTTTGCGCACCCAGTCGTACTAAGCGGGAAAAAACTGTCGCCGTCGCAAGTGGCGATCATGCAGCTGATGGCGCAGATCGTCGCCGACGCAGACGGTGCTGAGATCGAGCGCAGCATCAAGCAGGATGCATCGCTGAGCCTGTCCCTGCTGCGTCTGGTAAATACACCGGCTGCAGGCGTGTTGCAGCACATCGATTCGATCGGGCAGGCGCTGCTGGTGCTGGGACGTCGCCAACTGCAACGGTGGCTGCAGATCCTGCTGTATGCGGAGACCGGGAAGCCGCGCGCTGCCGCGTCGCCCTTGCTGGCGCTTGCCGCTACCCGTGGCAGGCTGCTGGAATTGACGGCAGCCAAAATTCAACCGGACAATCGAAACATGGCCGATATTGCCTTTACTGTCGGCATCATGTCGCTGATGGACGCATTGTTCGGCTTGCCGATGGAACGCATCCTGACCGAACTCTCGGTCGCGGACGAAGTGCGTGACGCCTTGCTGTCGCGGAAAGGCATCTATGGCGATATGCTGAAGCTGGCGGAGTCGGTCGAACATCTGAAGGAAGCAGGTCCGCAAGTCAGCGCATTGCTGCACAAGCTGAATCTGTCGAGCGAGGAATTCTATGCGCTGCAGGTGGCCGCCTTCGAATGGAGCGACAGCATTTCACATAGCACGGGCTGATCTTCGCCTGACCCGGTTATCCGGCACCATCGTGTCATGAGTGAATTACGGGGCGATCCGCCATCGGTTTTTCCTCTCATCAACGCGAGCATCCCCTCTAAAATGCATTGTCGCAGGCGATACAAGGCCTGCCGTGCCACTACAATACCGATCATGAATAAAGCATTTGTCAAAGGATCGGACGACGACGATGATCCGGACGTTGCCGCCCCGGCGATACCGGCCGGCACGAAAAATTACATGACACCCGAAGGGCATCGACGCCTGAAGGATGAATTGCTGCGCCTGATTGATGTGGAGCGGCCGGAAGTGGTGCGTGTGGTGTCGTGGGCCGCCTCCAACGGCGATCGTTCCGAAAATGGCGATTACATCTACGGCAAGCGCCGCCTGCGCGAGATCGACCGGCGAATCCGCTTCCTGACCAAGAGGCTGGATCTCGCCGAAGTGGTCGATCCGAGCGTGCACCATGGCAGCGACCAGATTTTTTTCGGCGCGACGATTACCTATGAAAACCGGGCCGGGGAAGAGCACACGGTGACCATCGTCGGCATCGACGAACTGGACCCGCTAAACGGCAAGATCAGCTGGATTTCGCCGGTGGCGCGTGCTCTCACCAAGGCGCGTGAGGGCGATTCGGTTGTGCTCAATACACCGGCCGGCGTCGATGAGCTGACGATAATCAGTGTCAGCTATCCAGCGCATGATCGATAAGAACCGGACGCAGCAGCATCGAATTTACTCCATTGAAAACAACTCTTTAAGCCTATGCCGATTGTCTATTCCAGCCTGAATCACGCGTTGCGCGTACCCTTGGCGGCCGAAGTGCATTCGCGTCCTTTTCTGCATCTCGACGCGCCGGAAAGCCTAACGCATCTCGCGGTATACGCGCATGATGCCGGCACCAACGGCACGACCGCGAGCATTCAGCATGCGACATTGGCAGCCTTGTGCGCCCACTTTGGGGTCACTGCGCCGGTGCCCGAGGCAAAATATTTTTTTCACGATTTCGGCCGCTTCCGGCTGAAATGGGAGTGTCATACCGAGTTCGCAACCTATACCTTCGCCGAACGGCACGATGACGAACCGTCGATCGCGGAATCGTTCCAGCGCGCGCCGCTGTTTCAGATTCCCCATGAGTGGCTGTTAGGTCTGCAAGGCAAGCTGATGGTTGCCGCACACGTGGTGCTGGACCGGTCGAGTGATCCCTCCGAGACATTTGCCCAGGGCTTGCGCCGTGTGTTTGAAGGCAACATGCTGGTAGGCAGCCGGGTGCTGAGCGGTGGCGAGATCTGGACCGATTTCCTGATCCAGTCAGACGGCTTCAGCCGCTTCGTGATACGCGATGTCGGATTGCAGGAGCAGCAGTCGGGGCGCCTGGTGCAGCGTGTGCTGGAAATCGAAACCTACCGAATGATGGCCTTGCTCGGCTTGCCGCATGCGCAGCAGGCAACGCCGATCCTGAACATGATCGAAGGCCAGCTGGCGACGCTGACGGCTGCCATGGTCAATGCAGACCAGGCGATCGCGCATGCATCGTCGGCCGGTGACGCCGATACCAGCGCCGATGGCGAGCAAGCGCTGCTGAGCACCATTACCAGCCTGGCAGCGCGTATCGAAAAGCTGTCGCTCGACAACAGCTATCGATTCTCCGCATCGCAAGCCTATTTCCGACTGGTCAATGCGCGTATCGAGGAGCTGCGGGAAATCCGCGTCGAGGGGTTCCCGACTGTCGACGAATTCATGGACCGGCGCCTGACGCCCGCGATGAATACCTGTGAAGCGATCGCGCGTCGCCAGGAAGCGCTGGCGGGACGGATCGCGCATACCAACGATCTGCTGCGCACGCGCGTCGGTATCGTGCAGGAGCGTCAGAACAGGCAGATTTTGCAATCGATGAATGCGCGGGCCGCGCAGCAATTGCGGCTGCAGCAGGCGGTCGAGGGATTGTCGGTGGTGGCGATTTCGTATTATCTGGCCGGCCTCTTCAATTACGTCGGCAAGGCAGCCAAGGTAGCCGGTTGGCCGATCAATCCGGACATGTCGACCGGCTTGCTGATCCCGCTGATCGCGGCAGGCGTATGGCTGGGCTTGCGCCGCATGCACAAGAGCATGCATATCGCGCATGACGCCGCCGAGCCGGCAGCATCTGTGCCTGCGTTTTCAAAACAGGCTGCGTAATGGGTAAGCGGGTAAGCGGGGCTAAGCAGGGTTAGCCGCGCTCGCGGAGAATGCGTGCGACGCCCGGAATGCGCCGTACGTTGCGCATCAGCCGCGCGAGATGAATGCGATCGTCGACCTGGATCGTGAAATGGAACTGTTTCATCAGATGGTCCCTGTCGTCATCCATGCCGACATGGACGATGTTGGCGTCCGATTCGCCGATTTCGGCGGCGACGCGCGCGAGCACGCCTTTTTCGTTATCGACCAGCACCTTGATCCGGCAGTCGAAGCGGCGCGCCGGCTCAGGGCTCCATACCAGATCGATCCAGCGTTCCGGTTCCTTCGCATACTGGCGCTTGGCGATCTCGCAATCGGTCGCATGTACGACGATTCCCTGATCGCGTTTCAGCTGGCCCATGATACCGTCGCCGGGAATCGGCTGGCAGCACGCTCCGAGCTGCACCGAAGCCCCTTCGTTACCGGTGATGACAACCGGATCGAGCGTGCCGGCCAGTTTCTCGCTGTCGATCGGCGGAAGAGGATGGCTTGGGTCGCTTTCCATCAAACCCCGGATATGGCGCGCCACCAGCGTGGCCATGCGTTTGCCGACGCCAATGTCCGCATATAGTTCATCGAGCGATTTCGCGCTGGATTCGTTCAGCAGTCTTTCCGCCAGTGTGTCCGGCACCACTGAGTCGATGCCGAGCGCACTTAGCGCCTGCGTCAGCAGGCGCTTGCCGAGTTCGGTCGATTCCGCCAGGTTGATGGTGCGCAGATGATGGCGAATCGCCGAGCGTGCCTTGCCGGTGCGCACGAAGGTCAGCCAGTTCGGAGTGGGGCGGGAGGATGGAGCAGTGACGATTTCGACGATGTCGCCGTTGCGCAATTCGGTACGCAACGCCGTATGTTCATGATTGACGCGTGCGGCGATCGCCTGGTCGCCGATATCCGTGTGGATCGTATAGGCGAAGTCGAGTACCGTTGCGCCGCGCGGCAGTGCGATGATCTTCGACTTTGGCGTGAACACGTAAACTGAATCGGGGAACAGGTCCACCTTCACATGTTCGAGGAATTCCGCCGAGTCGCCGGTCTGATTCTGGATGTCGAGCAGCGATTGCAGCCAGGCATGGGTGCGCTGCTGCAGGTCGGTCAGACTCGCTTCCTCGTCCTTGTACAGCCAGTGCGCGGCAACGCCGGATTCGGCGACGCGATGCATTTCCTGGGTCCGGATCTGGAATTCGACGGGAGTGCCGTAGGGGCCGATCAGCGTCGTATGCAGCGATTGGTAACCGTTCAGCTTGGGGATTGCGATGTAATCCTTGAACTTGCCCGGCATCGGCTTGTACAACGCATGCAGGGTACCCAATGCAACATAACAATTCGCGAAGCTGTCGACGACGATGCGGAAGCCGTAAACATCGAGCACTTGCGAAAACGACAAGTGCTTGTTGCGCATCTTGCGGTAGATGCCGAACAGTGTTTTTTCGCGGCCGTAAACCTGGGCCTGGATACCGTTCGTGGCAAGCGTGTTCTTTACCGAATCGAGAATCTTGCTGACCACCTCGCGCCGGTTGCCGCGCGCGGCCTTGACCGCCTTCGATAGCGTCTTGTAGCGCACCGGGTATAGATGGGCAAACGCAAGATCCTGCAGTTCGCGGTAGATATTGTTCAGTCCGAGCCGATGCGCGATCGGCACGTACACTTCCATGGTCTCGCGCGCGATGCGCCGCTTTTTCTCCGGCGACATGAAGCCGAGGGTGCGCATGTTGTGTAGCCGGTCGGCCAGCTTGACCAGGATGACGCGCACGTCGCGTGCCATCGCAAGCAGCATCTTGCGGAAATTTTCCGCCTGTACTTCGATCTGGCTCTGGAATTCGATCTTGTCCAGTTTCGACAGGCCGTCGACCAGCGCCGCCACCGGCGCGCCGAAACGCTCGATCAACTCTTCCTTCTTGACGTCCTGGTCTTCCATCACGTCATGCAGCAGCGCCGCCATGATCGCTTGCGCATCGAGCTTCCAGTCGGCGCAGATTTCCGCGACTGCGATCGGATGCGAAATATAAGGTTCGCCGGACTTGCGCATCTGACCCAGATGCATTTCGTCGGAAAAGCGATAGGCCTCTTTCACCTTCTTCAGTTCGGAAGGTGTCAGGTACTCGGCGAGTCTGGTGTTGAGCTGCTTGACTGACGCGACACCGGCCGGTTGGGCGGCATTCTGGTCGGACTTCAGGGCGGGGTCGATTTTCTTTTTGGCCGAGCGGTCGGATGCCGCCTGGTTATTTGGAGCGACTGATAATGTTGAATCTGCGGGTGTCAGGTTCATACCGTAAGGATATCAGCCGCATGATGTTAAGGCATCCTGAAAATCGAGCGGGGCAGGCCAACGCGTCCAAACTCCTGACTTTTGAGGATATCTGTAGGTGATATTAAGAGCCTATTCAGTAGACCAAGCCGGTCTACTGAATAGGCTCTTAGCTCGGAACCTTTTTCAACATTTCGATGCCCACTTTACCGGCAGCGATTTCGCGCAGCGCGATGACCGTCGGCTTGTCCTTTGCTTCGATCTTTGGGGTATGGCCTTGCAGCAACTGGCGCGCACGATATGTGGCCGACAGCGTCAGCTGAAAACGGTTCGGAATCTGCTTGAGACAATCTTCGATGGTGATGCGGGCCATACTTGCTCCTAAAAATGCGGTATCAGCGTAAATTGGCGTGAATGCCCAGTTGGGCGAACAGGAATGCATTGCGTGCTGCCTGTTGCGCAAAGCGGCAACGGGTCGCTTTGACGATTGCGGTCAATTCGGACAAAGCGGTCGCAAACTCTTGATTAATAATAACATATTCGAACTCGGGCGCGTGCGCGATTTCGCCTCCCGCAGCCAGGATCCGGCGCGTAATCACATGCGGTTCGTCCTGTCCGCGTTTCTTCAGCCGGTCTTCCAGCGCGGCAATCGACGGCGGCAGAATGAAGATGCCAACCGCATGCGGGAATTGCTTTTTTACCTGCTGCGCACCTTGCCAGTCGATTTCGAGCAGGATATCGGTGCCGGCCTTCATTTGTTCGGCGATCAACAGGCGCGAGGTGCCGTAGTAATTACCGTGGACTTCAGCGGATTCCAAAAATTCCCCGGATTCGCGCCGCGTCAGAAAATCCTTGGTAGTCGTGAAATAGTATTCGCGCCCGTGCTGCTCCTTCGGGCGCGGCGGACGGGTAGTGTACGAAATCGACAGCTTGATGGTCGGTTCCTGCGCGAGCAGCGCATTGACCAGGGTGGATTTGCCGGCGCCGGACGGCGCCACCACCATGAACAGGCTGCCCGGGGAAGAGTTGACGTCGCTCATAAGAGTCTCTGGAGGTATTGTGATAACGAAAGGTATCGGCTGCGCGGCGCAGGGCGATACCTGCTCATTCGAGGTTCTGCACCTGTTCGCGCATCTGTTCGATCAGCAGTTTCATTGCCATCGAGGCATCGGACAATTCCTTGAGCGCGGCTTTCGATCCGACGGTATTCGCTTCACGGTTCAGTTCCTGCATCATGAAGTCGAGCCGCTTGCCGACCTGGCCGCCTTTTTTCAGGATGTGGCGGGTTTCCGTCAGATGGGCGGACAGGCGCGACAATTCTTCCGCCACGTCGACGCGGATGCCGTACAGCGTCACTTCCTGCCGAATGCGTTCCAGCGCGTCGTCGCGTGAAATCGTCGTCGGGGAGGCAGGCGCGCTGTTCTGCAGCGCCAGGCCCAGCGCTTCGGTCAAGCGGTCGGTCGCCTTTTGCTGGAACTGCGCAACCGCCTGTGGAACCAGCGGCGTAATCCGCTGCACGATGGCTTCCATGTCGTCGACGCGCGACAGCAGCATCGCCTGCAATGCCGCGCCTTCTCGCGCACGCGTTTCGAGGAATGCATCGAGTGCTTCCCCCGCTGCTGCCTGCACCTCGGCCTGCAAGGCTTCCTGGGTTACTTCGGCTTCCTCGATCAGGCCGGGCCAGCGCAGCAATTCATTGACTGTCAGGACCGGCGCATCGGCGAAATGCCGGCGGACTTCCTGTTGCATCTTCGTCAAAGAGGTGATCAGCACGGGGTTCAGGCTATGCGCGCTTCCCGCTGCCGATTTGCGGCCGAAGCTGAGGCGGCATTCGACCTTGCCGCGATTGACGCGCGCCATGATCGCTTCGCGCAGCGCGGGTTCCAGCGCGCGCAGTTCGTCATTGATGCGGAATTGCAGGTCGAGAAAGCGCGAGTTCACGCTCTTGAGTTCGATGGTGAGTGTTCCGGCGCCGGTTTCGCGCGATACGACTGCATAGCCGGTCATGCTGCAAATAGTCAAGGTCGGGTCCTTCTGCTTTACAAAACACTGATTTATCAAGACAATCCGGGGAACACTTCATTGGGACAACATGGCCGCGCAAAACAACGCTCCATTGCCGGACGGACTTGAAATTGCTGGATACCGCATTGTAAAGAAGATTGCGTCCGGCGGGTTCAGTATCGTTTATCTGGCATATGACGAAGATGGCAATGCGGTGGCAATCAAGGAGTACCTGCCCAGTTCCCTCGCGCTGCGCCAACCCGGCGAACTGGTGCCTGCGATTTCAGCCGACAACCTGCCGGTATTCCGCATCGGCCTCAAGTGCTTTTTCGAGGAAGGCCGCGCATTGGCGCGCATCGCACACCCGAACGTGGTCAGCGTGGTCAATTTCTTCCGCGCCAACGATACCGTGTACATGGTGATGGCGTATGAATCCGGCCGTTCGCTGCAGGATCACATACTGCGCCGGCGCGACAAGGGCGAGCGGCCTCTGGTGTCGGAACGCTTCATCCGGAAAATGTTCAACCAGGTGATGAACGGCTTGCGCGAAGTGCATGCGAACAAGCTGCTGCATCTGGACCTGAAACCCGCGAATATCTACCTGCGCATGGACGGTACGCCGATCCTGCTCGATTTCGGCGCCGCGCGCCAGACCCTGAAGACCGACATGCCGAAGCTGTATCCGATGTACACGCCGGGCTTTGCGCCGCCGGAGCTGTATGCGAAGAACGGCAGTCTCGGCCCATGGACCGACATCTACAGCATTGGCGCGTCGATGTTCGCCTGCATGGTCGGTGCGCCGCCGCAACCGGCCGACCAGCGCAAGACCAACGACAAGATGGAAGACCATTTCCGCAAGCTGGAAAACATCTATTCGCGCGAACTGATCCAGGTGATCCGCTGGAGCCTGCGCATCGATTCGCTGGAGCGGCCGCAGAGCGTGTTCGCGTTGCAGAAGGCCTTGCGCGAACCGGTGCCGGAGCAAAAGCCGGCGGACCTGCTCGACAAGGTGTCGGGCAAGCTGCGCGGATTGTTCGGCAGCTTCGGCAAAGCGGTGCCCAGCGGCACCACGACCATCCAGAACAACACCCGATAATTGCGAACAGTCCATGCGATTCTCTGTCTATCAAGAAAGCCATGTCGGCGGCCGCAAGAATAACCAGGATCGCATGGGTTACAGCTTTACCCGCGATGCGCTGCTGCTGGTGTTGGCGGATGGCATGGGGGGGCATATTCAAGGCGAAACGGCAGCCACGATTGCGCTACAGACGATAGGCACGCTGTTTCAGCAAAATGCCAATCCTTATGTAAAGAAACCGGAAAAATTTCTCGAAGAGAGTTTTTTTGCCGCGCATCGTGAGATTCATCGCTACCGTGCAATCAACAATCTGCCGGAAACGCCACGCACCACGATCGCTGCCTGCCTGATCCAGCACAACAGCGCGTTCTGGGCGCATTGCGGCGATTCACGGCTGTACTGGATGCGACAGGGGCAGATTCTGGCGCGCACCCGCGATCATTCGCGCATCGAGACCCTGATCGCGCAGGGCAAGGTCGATCCGTCCGAGCGCGACACGCATCCCGAGCGCAACAAGCTGTTCAATTGCCTCGGCGCGCCGAGCATGCCGATCGTCGAACTGTCACGTCGCGCGAGCCTGCAGGCGGGCGACGTGATCTTGCTGTGCTCGGATGGTTTGTGGTCGGTACTGCCGGACCATGTGCTGGCGCAGCGCTTGCAGGATAATACGGTGGTGCGCGCAGTGCCGGAACTGCTGACGACCGCAGTCAGCATCGCCGGCAAGGCCAGCGATAATGTCACTGCGCTGGCGATGATGTGGGAGGGTACCAATCAGGTGCAGGATTCGTCGACCACCACGATCACCACGCACACGCTGCCGATCGGCAGCGTCACCACCACGATCCATGCGCCGCGCCACGCGGACCTGGAGCAGGCCGATGTGTTCAACGATTCCGAGATCGAAAAGGCGATCGAGGAAATTCGCGGCGCAATCGAAAAGACTTCCCGCATCACCTCCAAATAAGTAGTCCATCCAACAGTCAGGCTTATCCATGTCGTTTGAAAATCGCCCCAGCGGGCGCGCCGCCGATGCGCTGCGCGCCGTCCGTTTGACCCGTCACTACACCAGGCATGCGGAAGGATCCGTGCTGGTCGAGTTCGGCGATACGCGCGTGATCTGCACCGCCAGCATCGAAGAAAAAGTGCCCGGCTTTCTGAAAGGAAAGGGGCAGGGCTGGCTGACCGCCGAATACGGCATGCTGCCGCGCTCCACGCATACGCGGATGGACCGCGAGGCAGCCAAGGGCAAGCAGTCGGGCCGTACACAGGAAATCCAGCGCCTGATCGGGCGCTCGCTGCGTGCCGCGTTCGATCTGCAGGCATTCGGCGAACGCACGCTGCATCTCGACTGCGACGTGATTCAGGCCGACGGCGGCACGCGTACCGCGGCGATTACCGGTGCGATGGTTGCCGCCTACGATGCCTTCACCAAGCTGGTCGATGCAAAACTGATCGCGGCGATTCCCGTCAAGCATTTCGTCGCAGCAATCTCGGTCGGCGTGTATCGCGGCAGCCCGGTGCTCGATCTCGACTATCTTGAAGACTCCGGCTGCGATACCGACATGAATGTGGTGATGACCGAAGCCGGCCATTTTGTCGAAGTGCAGGGAACGGCGGAAGGCGAGGCGTTCGATCGTGCGACGATGAATCGGCTGCTGGATCTGGCGCAGCAGGGCATTGCCGACCTGATCGTGCAGCAGAAAAAGGCGCTCGGCCTGATTTCGTGATTCATTTTGTCCAGGACCCGTTGCTTTTTCATAGTGATTGCTTAATGACCCGTACTCTCGTTCTCGCTTCCAACAATGCCGGCAAACTGAAGGAATTCCACGAGTTGCTGGCGCCGCTGGGTTTTGACGTCCGGAGCCAGGGTGAATTCAATGTGCCGGAAGCCGAAGAGCCGCATCCGACTTTTGTCGAGAACGCGCTGGCCAAGGCGCGCCATGCGGCGCGGCTGACCGGGTTGCCGGCGCTGGCCGACGATTCCGGTGTCTGCGCGAATGCGCTTGGCGGTGCGCCTGGCGTGTTTTCTGCGCGCTATGCGGGCGAGCCGAAATCGGATCCGCGCAACAATCAAAAACTGATCGCCGAGCTGGGCGCGCAGGCCGACAAGTCGGCTTATTATTATTGTGTACTGGTGTTCGTGCGGCATGCGGACGATCCTCAGCCGGTGATCGCGGAAGGCCGCTGGGATGGCGAAATCATTGCCGCAGCGCGCGGTGCGGGAGGTTTCGGCTACGATCCGCATTTCTGGCTGCCGGCGCTGGGCAAGACCGCGGCCGAGTTGCCGGCCGATGAAAAAAACCGGTTGTCGCATCGCGGCCAGGCCTTGCGTGTGCTGGTGGAAAAACTGCAATGATTCCGATCAAGCCCGTTGGCAGCACGAGCGCGGCGACACCCGCACAGGTCGCTGCTGCCTTCCTCAAGCCGGGTGCGCTGCACCTGACAGCATTGCCGCCGCTGTCGCTGTATGTGCATTTCCCGTGGTGCGTGAAGAAGTGTCCGTACTGCGATTTCAATTCCCATGAAGCGACTGGCGGCTTGCCCGAGGACGCGTACCTGGCCGCATTGCGTACCGATCTGGAAAATGCGCTGCCGCTGATCTGGGGCCGCAAGATTTACACGATCTTCATCGGCGGCGGTACGCCGAGCCTGATGTCGGCGCGCGGACTGGACCGGCTGCTGTCGGATATCCGCACGCTGCTGCCGCTCGACGGCGCGGCCGAGATCACGATGGAAGCGAACCCCGGTACCTTCGAGGCGGAGAAATTCAAGTCCTACCGTGCCAGCGGCGTCAACCGGCTGTCGATCGGCATCCAGAGTTTCAATGGGCAGCATCTGCAGGCGCTCGGCCGCATTCATGACGATCGCGAAGCGCGCGCAGCAGTCGATATCGCGCATGCCAATTTCGACAATTTCAATCTCGACCTGATGTACGCGCTGCCGTCGCAGACGCTGGAAGAGGCGCGACGCGATATCGAAACGGCGATCGGTTTCGCGCCGCCGCATCTGTCGCTGTACCACCTGACGCTGGAACCGAATACCTATTTCGCCAAGTATCCGCCGGTGGTGCCGGACGACGATGCGAGCGCCGAAATGCAGGACATGATCCAGGCGCTGACCAGTGCCGCCGGTTATGCGCATTACGAAGTGTCGGCCTATGCACAGCCGGGGCGGCAGGCGCGGCACAATCTGAATTACTGGCAGTTCGGCGATTATCTCGGCATCGGCGCCGGTGCCCATTCGAAAATTTCCTTCCCGCACCGGATCGTGCGCCAGATGCGCTACAAGCAGCCGAAGAGCTATATCGAGCATGCGGGAAAAGGGCAGGCTGTTCATGAAGAGTTCGAGGTTGGCCGCGACGAGCTCGGTTTTGAATTCATGCTGAATGCGCTGCGCCTGACCGGGGGATTCGAGGTGAATCTGTTTGCCGAACGTACCGGCCTGACGCTGAATGCGATCGAGAAGGCACTGAACGCGGCCGAGGCAAAGGGGCTGCTGTATCGGGATCACAAGATCATCAGGCCGACCGAACTTGGCGCGCGTTTCCTGAACGATCTGCAGCAGATGTTTCTTGCCGGATGATTCAGATTCGCCGACGTCCGCGAAGCGAGTTCGGTATAATGCGCACTGCATGAAATGTTGCGGTTCTGTTGCCCTTGGCCTGAACCGGATTCATGCTGAGTCTTCCGTAACAGGAGGTGTGGCCGAGTGGTTTAAGGCACTGGTCTTGAAAACCAGCGAAGGTGTAAGCCTTCCGTGAGTTCGAATCTCACCGCCTCCGCCAGTCAATCGATATCGACGCGGGCCATCTCGTGTCTGCCGGATCTTTCCCGTTGTTTTTCCCGACCGAGCACGGCTTCGCGAGTCTTGTTGCCACCCGGATAATTCCTGTGATGGAAGTGCCGCCGAGATAATCCGGTAATGGCTGTAATGCAGGCTGCATGCCGGGGGGCGAAGGGAAATCGGCCAGAGACGGCCGCGAGACCGGTGAGCCGGGCGCCGGATGGCGATCCCAGTCACCTCGCTGCCGTCATGCATATCGGTTGCATGTACAGCAGGTGCACGGACTATAGCAATGCTTTGTTACATGCTGATGAAAATTCACAAGCGACTCACGTCCTGATGGCAGACGTTTCGAATGACATTCTGTTGATCCGGCAAGGATCCGACTATCGTGCCGCGTCGAACAGACGAAAGACGGTTCTGGTCGGGGTCATACTTTCGGTATTGATCCATGCACTTGGATTGTGGGTAGTGATCGAACGCGCGCCGGTGAATGTCAAAGTGGCGTCGGGCGATACTGACGAGCGAATCACGGTGAGCCTTGCGCCACCGCCCGCACCCGTGCCTGCACCCATACAAGTTCCTGTTTCAAAACCCCCGATCCCGACAACAAGGAAGAGCCTGGCAAAGCATCCTGCCAGGAAGCACATCGAAAAAAAGGCAGCCGACCGCAAGCCGGACAATGTGCCGAAGATCATCCCGAAGACGCAACCGGAGACCGCGCAGCCCCGCGTCGCTCCATCCGACGACATGTTCACCCAGCTCGAAGCGGCACGAAAGCGCCGTGCCGAGGCGAACGCACGGCTGGATGAAGCGGAGCCGCAAGCAGCAGCGCCCGCGCAACAGAGCGCGCAGAACGACAATAGCATCGCGCTGGCAAACATTGCGAGTTCCCTGAAGCATGCGCGAGGCAGGGATCGTCGCGACGAGGGCGGTGTTTTCGAGATTCGCGATGTCGGATACCGGAGTGCGGAGGTGGTCTTTTGGGGTTGGAGCGCGAGTTCGCGCAGGAATTCGATGCGGCTGTTCACCGTGGACCAGGGAACGGACATCGATATCGAGACTGCGGTGGTGAAGAAAATAATCGACGTGATCCGCGAGGAAAAGAAGGGGGATTTCGTATGGGACTCGCATCGCCTCGGCAAGGAGATCACGCTGAGTGCGCGGCCGCAAGACACGGCTGAACTTCAACAATTCCTGATGCGGGAATTTTTTCCCGACTATCTCCCGCCCGCACCTCGTCGGTGAGCGGGGTTGGCATTCCAGCCTTGACCTTGCCCTTGCCTGAGACCCTGAACAGGTTCTGAAAGCCTTTCTCGCGCAGCATATGCGAGGTCGATCAAATGGTATTTCCGACACAAGCCCGCTTCGGATTCTGATCTAGCGCAAACCGCTCGAATTCAGGCAGCGCATCTTTGTGAGGCATCGGAGGCCATTGCACGATTTGCCCATTGCGACAACTCCGGCATCGCGTCCACGGCCGCAGCGAGGCGAGCATGCACAGATCATGGCTTGAAAGCTACCTACCTGGCATACCATCGGAAGCAAGGCTCAACGAATTCGAATCGCTCAATGCGATGCGGAAGCGGGTGTGCAATCAGTTCCCCGATTTGCCCGCGTTCAGCAACCAGGGCGCGACGATTGCCTCCCGCGATCTGGATGCATTGTCGCGCTCGTTTGCCGCCTATTTGCAAAACGTCGCCGGCTTGTCCAAGGGCGACCGCGTCGCGCTGATGTTACCCAACCTGTTGCAATATCCGGCCGCGCTGTTCGGCGCGCTACGCGGGCTGCGTGAGCGTCAACGCCAATCCGATATATACCGCGCGCTGGGATACCGGCAGCTGACCGTTGCTGGATGAAAGGCGTGACGGCAACGCCAATGCAGATTCGAAATCAAATACTGAATGGAGGTGCAGCATGGTCAGCAAATTGAAAGAGCCTCAACAGTCGGACGACGAGGCTCTGGTCGACGCAATGTTCGGTTCCGCGCATCAGATCTGGCAGGCCGGCCTTGGCGCATTCGCCAGGGCGCAGGAAGAAGGCAACGACATGTTTTTCAGGCTGGTGCAGCAAGGCGAGGAACTGCAGAAGCGCACCCAGCAGTTGAGCGGAGGCCAGAGCTTCGGCGTGGCGGACACGATGACCCGGCTGGCGGAAAACGTCAGCCGTCAGGCCAGCGACTCCTGGGAAAAACTGGAGAAGGTATTCGAAGAGTACGTCTCGCGTTCGCTACGCAATCTCGGCGTGACGACGCAGGACGACATCAAGGGGCTGAGCAGGCAGATCGATGAATTGAACAAATCGGTTGCCGCACTGGCGGGCAGGACCGCTGCCGAGGAAAAGCCGGCAGAAAAGGCGGCGCCGAAACGGCGGGCGGTGAAAGCGGTCGGAAAAGTGCCGCCCAAATCCGCATCCAAAACCGCACCGGCGAAAGCCGCGAAGAAGCCGGCGAGGAGCGCGGCGGGCCGCGCCTGAAGGCCCTCTGCACAGGCGTCGCAATCAAGGGAATCAGCGTGGCATGGACAAAGTTCTCCTATCCCGACGTCTTCCATGTTTATGCGACGGGGGGAGCTGAAGAAGACCTGAAAGCGCGAAAGCCGGTGTCAGTTCTTGCGGTTTGATCATTGTGCGGTTGCCCGCATCCAGCGCCGAATTCTCGCTTATGCATACAGCGGACCGTGGCTCGGCTATACGAGTCCTCCGGCGTCCGCTTCTGCGCCGGATCAAAACAGGCGGCATTGGCGAAGCGCCGTGCTGCCGGATCATGTGTTGCGGATATACAATAGCTTTGCCATTCACTGCCTGCCAATCCCATGCACTACGCGCTGACGCCGCGCACCTTCATTTACAGCCACTATTTCTACACCGGCTTGCGAATCGCCATCGGCGTCATCGGCCTGACTTCGCTGGTGCTGTGGTTCACCGACCTGCCGACCGCGATGTCGGTCTGTATCGGCGCACTGTGCACCAGCCTGATGGATCTGCCGGGACCGTTGCGTCACAAGTTCAATGAAATGCTGGCCAGCGCGCTGCTGTGTTCGCTGGTCACGCTGGTGATCAGCCTGTGTGCGCCGGTCACGGCATTGCTGTTCACGATGCTGGTGCTGGTCTGTTTCTTCGCCAGCATGATGGTGGTGTATGGCAAGAAGAGCATGCCCTTGCAGTTTGCCGCGCTGTTCGTGATGGCGATATCGCTCGAACGCACAATATCGCCCAGTCAGGCGCTGATCCACGCTGTCTTGTTTCTTGCCGGCGGCCTTGCCTATCTGGCCTACGCGATGGGTGTCGCCTGGCTGATGCGCCGCCGCACCAAGCAGCAGGTGCTGGCCGAGGCGCTGTACGAGCTGGGCCGTTACGTCGAACTCAAGGCCGGCTGCTATGACGTCTGCATCGATCTGAACCAGCAGTTCAACCTGCTGGTCCGCCAGCAGGTGATTCTGGCCGACAAACAGCAGGCATCGCGCGACCTGCTGTTGCGCGGCATGCAGAGCGACGGCGATGCGATTCTGGTGCAGGTGCATTTTTTCATGCTCGACCTGTATGAACGCGTGCTGTCCACTCACGCCGACTACGCGCTGTTGCGCAGCAAACCTGCCTATGCGCCGATGCTCGCGCTGTTGCGCAGCATGGTCGGCAAAGCTGCGCAGGATATCGAATCGGTTGCCTACGCGGTCACCCGCAAGCGCGTGTCGGTCGCCAGCGTCAGTTACGCGGCCGAACTGGAAGCATTGGAGCGGGAACTGCGGCGGCTGGAACGGGAAAATGCTGCCGCGGCAGGGCCGGGCGAGGCGTTCACGCTGCTGCGCGTGGCAAGCGGCAAGCTGCGCGACGTGATCGAGATGATCGGCCAGCTGCATCGCGCGACCGGCGCCGCGCTCGGCCCGCTGCCGGTGCTGCCCGGCGCCGACATGACGCCGTTCCTGAGCCAGCAGAAATACGATCTGCGGCTGCTGTTGTCCAACCTGCGCTGGTCGTCGCCGACCTTTCGTTTCGCGTTGCGGCTGACGCTCGCGGTATCCATCGGCGTGCTGATCGCCCGCGATCTGCCATACGCGGCGCATGGTTACTGGGTCGTGCTGACCATCATCGTGATCATGAAGCCGACATTCAGCATGACCCGGCAACGGCTCGGCGACAGGTTGATCGGCACCACGATCGGCTGCGTCACCACTTCGCTGATCGTGCATTTCGTGCATGCGCCGGCCGGGCTGCTGGCCTTCCTGTTTCTTGCCACCATCGCGGTGCCGGCGTTTACCTATGTCAAATATCGCTACACCGCAATCGCGGCCAGCATGCAGATCCTGTTGCAGATCAACCTGGTGCTGCCCGCCGGTAGCCATGCGATCAGCGAGCGACTGATCGATACCGCGATCGGCGCAGTGATCGCAACGCTGTTCAGCTTCGTGCTGCCGAACTGGGAATATCGCGCACTGCCGCAACTGATCCGCAAGGTGCTGGAAGCAAACCTCGCGTATATGCGCGCCAGCCGCGACTTGCTGCAGCTGCGCGCGCCGGACGATCTGTTGTATCGCCTGTGCCGCAAGCGCTTCATGGACAGTCTTGCCAGCCTGAGCGCGGCACTGGTGCGCATGCTCGATGAACCTGTCGGCAAGCAGCGCGCCGCCACGGATATCGATGCCTTCATCGTGCAAAACTATCTGGTAGTCGCGCATGTGGCGGCGCTTCGCCTGCTGCTGCGCCGGCATGCGGCCGGGATGCCGCGCGCAACGGTGAATGCATTGCTGCAGCAGGCTTTCGAGCGGGTATGCAATGCGCTGGAGCAGGCGCGGCACGATTTCAATCCGTTGCTGCCGGCGCCGGAACGGACGGCCGATGCGCGCCGGGAATTCGATATCGATCTTGCGCCGCTAGTCGCGTGGCAGGGCGGGCCGCTGCTGCAACGACGGATCGGGCTTTTGGATGCCGATGCACGGGAAATATCGGTCCGCTGCAAGTCTATCGGCCGCGCTTTTTCCGCCGCGAAGCCTGACTGACCGCGCATCGCGGCTGCAACTCATGCCTGCGCAACATCGCAACCGGCTGGGCCGGCATCGCGCATGTCTGTACCCGGATGAAACGAAACACTTGTGCACTGCGCAAAAGCTTGCGAGAAGGTACGCGAATCACGAAAAAAACACGCGAAAACTGCGCATGACAGGCATCGCTTGAATACCGGTCTTGAGAACACACAATCCATTTTGCCTGACCGCTGATATTCTGAATTCATAGTCTTGCCGCTGCTGAAATTTTATGCACGAACCTGCAGGCTCGGTTCGGCACTATGCATGCTTCTTGCGTGCACCAATACGTTATTCGGCGGCGAGAAACGTGTAGGAGGTCAAGCATGAATGCATGGTCCAGTGCCAGTAGTGCCGTTTCTCTCGACTTCGACGGTCCGATCGATGTATCGTTCGACCGTTTCGATGAGCTCGAAATCGATCGCCCCATCGTTGAGCGCTTCGATCGAATAGCGCAGCGTCATGCAGGCCAGCCCGCGGTTGCCGACAATCTCCGGACCCTGACCTATGACGAGCTGCGGCGCTGGGCTTATGCGCTTGCCCGTCGCATCGACCAGGCGGCGCCGCCCGGCCGACCGATCGGCATCCTGCTTCCACACAATGCACTGTTCCCGGTTGCTGCACTGGCTTGCCTCGCGGCGGGTCGCCCCTATGTGCCGATCGACCTCAAATACCCGAATGCCCGCATCGAGGCGATCTTTCAGGAAGCAGGCCTGGCCGCGGTGATCCTGCTGGCCGGTACGGATGCCGTGCAGCGCGTGCCCGGAAGCGTTGCCGCGATTGACCTGGGCAGCATTCCGGCTGCGGCCGCAGCCGATCAACTGCCAGCCGTGCCGCGCTCGGCGGAAGACATGGCGGTGATCCTCTACACGTCCGGCAGCACCGGCAAGCCGAAAGGCATCTGCAACGACCAGCGTGCGATCCTGCAACGGGTGGCGGAGGCAACCAATTCCTGCCACGTCAATGCGGACGACCGCTTCATCCTGCTCAGTTCTCCATCGACGATTGCCGGCGTGCGGGAAATGTTCGCGGCATTGCTGAACGGCGCGACGCTGCATGTCACCGATCCGCAACTGGACGGCATTTACAGCGTGCTGCAAACGCTGGGCGAGCGCCGCATCACGATCGGCTACGCGGTGCCGTCGCTGCTGCGCATGCTGTTGCGCCTGCCGGGTGCGGTTCAGGCGTTTTCGCATTTTCGGGTGCTGCGCGTCGGCGGCGACATCACGCTCGACAGCGACCTCGCGCTGTTTCGCGAAACGGTGCCGCGCGACTGCCATTTTTTCGCGAGCTTCAGCTCGACCGAAACGCCGGCGGTGTTCCAGTGGTTCGTGCCGCAAGGCTGGACGCCTGCCGGACCGCGTGTGCCGATCGGTCACGCCCGGCCGGGCATCGATTTCATGGTGGTCGGTGAAGACGGCCGGACAGTACGCGCGGGCGAGGCCGGCGAGCTGGTCGTGCGCAGCCGCTACCTTGCGATCGGCCAATGGCAGGACGGCAAGCTGTCCGCCGGGCCATTCATGCGCGATGCGGACGATCCGTCGCTGCGCATCCTGAATACCGGCGATATGGTGAAGCTGCGTGAAGACGGCTTGTGGGAATTGATCGGACGCAAGGACAGGCAGGTCAAGATCCGCGGTTTGCGGATCGATGTCGGCGAAGTCGAAGCCGCACTGCGCAGCTGTCGCGGCGTGATGGATGCCGCAGTGATCGCACGTCGCAGCGGCAGCGGCGAGGAAGTCAGCGCGCTGGCTGCATTCGTCGCGCCGCTCGATCAGGAGGACAGGACAGTGCTGATGGAGCAACTGAAGCAGGCGCTGAATGCGCGCGTGCCGCAGTACATGCGCCCGGCCGCGATCCGGCTGGTCGACACGATTCCGCAATTGCCGGGATTCAAACCGGATATCCGTGCGCTCGAACAAGTCGACCGCGAACAGCTGCAACGCGAAAACGTGGTTGCGCTGGCGGATATCAAGGATAAGGCAGGCGATGCGTCGCTCCAGCCGCTGCGCGCTTCGTCCGACCATCATGTTGCGGATGCGGTGAAGTATGCCTGGATCGGCGTGCTGGGCGCGAAGTCGTATGACGCGGATCTGCCTTGGGACGAAAGCAATGGCGATTCGCTGAAAGCGATCGAGCTGTGGTTCTATATAGAGGACAAGCTGGGCTTCAAGCTGCCGCTCGATGCGCTCGGTGAACATACGACGCCGAGCTGCCTGGTGCAGGCGATCGAAGCGCATATCGCACATGCAGAGAGCAGCCGGTCTGTCGCGAATCCGGCCGCGCCGCTGGTGTTTCTGCTGCCCGGCATCCAGAGCGACGATCCGGCGCTGGTGCGCTTTCGCGCCGCATTCGGCGACAGCGTGCGTTTCAAGATACTCGACTATCCCGGCTGGCGCCAGACGGTGGTGTCGGCAGCGACGTTCGACACGATTGTCGAAACCGTTCATGCGACGATCTGCGCCGAACCCGATTGCGAGATTTATCGGCTTGCCGGCTATTCCTTCGGCGGCATCGTCGCGTTCGAAGTCGCGCACCGGCTGCTGGCCTCTGGCCGCCGCGTCGGTTTCCTCGGCCTGCTCGATACCCGGCGCTGGGACCTGACTCATCCGGGCTCGGTCGGCCATCTCGATGCATTTCTCGGTGAGCCGCGCCGCCTGCCTGTCGAAATGGCGAAGGCTGCAATGGCGGCGCTGCTGCGGCGGCGCAACTTCATGCCATTGAGCGTGGCCGAGCGGCTGCTGATGCTGCATCCGACCAGGCTGGCGTTCTGGTTCAAGCGCCAGTTGACGAGGGAATTGCGCTACCAGGCGCTGCGGCAATGGAAGCCGGTGCCGCTCGATGTGCCGACTACGCTATTTCTGTCCGATGCGCAATGGCCGGGCGAGCCGGAAGATTACGGCTGGGATGAAATGTGTCGTCCGCTGACGAAGATACGCATTGGCGGCGACCATGGATCAATCATCCAGCCGCCGCACCGCGATTCGTTGTGTTCGGTATTCCTGCGCGCGCTGGTGCCGGAAACCTCGGGCTCGCAGCTTGGCGTGGGCAGTTGATGTCCTGATCACGGCTTCAGATATTTGATGACGCCGCTCTTGTTCAGCACCTCGCCCCAGGATTCGATGCGATAGATTTCGCCGACCTTGTGCAGCACCACGCCGAACTCTTCGCGCAGACGGATGGTGTCAGCATCGATTTTTTCCCGGTCATGACCGGTGAGATCGGCGATCGCCGACTGCGTCGGCCGTTCCAGCAGATCGATCGCCGACAGCAGGACGAATAAACGGCGCGCATCGTGTTCCGGATACTGCGGCACGCCAAACTGATTTCTGGCAAAGCTCATCGCATGTCTCCTTCCCGTTCAACGGGCGATTCATCTCTTCCGGTCGTGCAACTGCTGGCCGAACGCGTCGGTCTTTTCCTTCGCGGTCTGGCGCGTCATCACGCGCAGGCCGACCAGTATCGCGGCCGCGCCCTCGACGCGTCCGAGCGCTTGGCCCGGCTCCAGGTGATCGAGCGCCTTTTCGGTGCGCTCGGTCAGCTCGCGGAATTCTTCATGCAGTGCGCCATAGGTCCGGTTGGTGACGACCACGCGCGCCGCATCGGCGATGTCCTTCGCGCTCTTTGCGTAGTATTCGACCAGCTCCTGGATGCGCCGCATCTGCGGCCGTGTCAGGTTCAGGTCTTTCACTAGCGTTTCAGCCAGTTCCGCCGCGGAATCCGGCAATTCCTTGCCGTACCTGCCCATCCAGGCGAGACCGAAATCGTGCGGCTTCAGACTGATGATCAATTTTTCGATGGCGTTGAATGCGCGCACATCGTCCAGTCCGGCCACCGGCGCCTCGGTGGCCGGACTGCCTGGGCCTGTAACGAGCCGCGCGGTGAGCCACTGCTCAAACGATGTTGCGTCGGTACCGGCGCGTAATTGTTCCAGTGTCCTATTCCGGTATTCGTCGGAAAGCGCGCGATGCTCTTCATCGTTCAAACTGATATTGATGGTATGCATGTATTACCTCCCGATGGTGCGATGGTGATGGCAGCCGCGCGGCCGCAGTTCATGCGATCGGCAGCAACAGCCGGGGATCGTCGTTCGCGGTCTTGTTCACTGCATGCGCGACACCCCATGCCTGCATTTTATCGGGATCAAAAGGTTTTATCAGTTCTGTCAGCTGCTGCTCCGGCACCGGTTCGGTGGCGAGCCAGTCTTGCCAGTCGGCGCGTTCCAGCAACAGCGGCATTCGGTGATGGATCGGCGCCAGCACCGCGTTCGCCTCGGTGGTGATGATGGTGCAGGTATCGACCGGCGTGCCGTCCGCACTGCGTGCGCGCTCCCACAGGCCGGCGAACGACATCGGGTTGCCGTCCTTCAGCGATACGTAAAAAGGCTGCTTGGATTTCTGGCCCGGCACCGCTTTCCATTCATAGAAGCCGGATGCGGGGATCAGGCATCGTCGGCGCCGGAATGCCTGGCGGAACATTGGTTTTTCGGTAAGCGTTTCGCCGCGCGCGTTGTTCAACATCGGCATTGCCGACGGATCCTTGGCCCACGACGGAATGAAACCCCAGCGCATCAATGAACCGATGCGTCCTTCGTTCGTCTGGCGCACCACGACGATGTTGCTGCTCGGCGCAATGTTGTAATGCAATTCGAAATCGGGCATCAGAATCGCGTCATACCACGCTGCGAGCGTAGCGGCCGGGTGTTGGAGAGCAAAGCGTCCGCACATGGTGACGATTGTACGGCGTATTCGGAGGCGGAGACAGGGTGCAGTGAAGCGGAGGATCATCTCCGGTCTTGCCATGCATCACTCCCGATTGTTCAATCGGCAAGTTCAATGGCTTGCGTTGCTCGCGGCCCTTTGCGGGAACAGCCCGATCAAGACCAGCATCGCCGCGATCAGCGTCGCCGAAGCCACGTAGCGGCTCAACGCCAGTCCGCCGACGTCGATCGGCTTGTCGAGGAAATCGCCGACCACGGCGCCGAGTGGGCGCGTCAGTATGAATGCGGCCCAGAAGAGCAGGGTGCGCGAGATATTGGTCCAGTAGTAAGCCGCGGCCAGGATGGCCAGCAGCGCACCGAAGACCAGCGCGCCGCCGACATAACCCAGTCCCGCCGAGTCCGCGGTCCAGTCGCCCAGCGCAGTCCCGAGCGTCTGGGAAAACATGATCGTCACCCAATAGAACATCTCGACTTTCGGCGTGTTCACCGAGTCGACCGCTACTGTACCCAGGCTGCGATGCCAGATGGCCAGCGAGCCTGCCAGCAGCAGGAACAGCAGGGAGGCGCCGCCGGCGTAACCGATGCCGAGGGAACGATCGGCGAAATCCGCCAGCGTCGTTCCGACGGTCGTGGTCGCGACGATCGTCAGCCAGTAGATCCAGGGGTGAAAGCGGGTGGCGCAGATCTGGATGGCGACGGCAATCAGGAAGAGGACGGCGAAGATCGCGGTGCCGACCAGATAACCAAGATGCATCGACATCGAAACCGCGTCGCCGCCGGTTTCGCCGAGTGTCGTTGCGGCAATCTTGACGAGCCAGAATATCAGCGTGACTTCAGGGACCTTGCTGAGGCCTTTTTCCACAATGCTGTTCATACGCACTTCTCGTAGTAAATTCGGCGCAATGCGTCTGCCGGCCTCTATGGCGCGCGGACCGGAACGGTGTTCTTGATCAATTGACCAGCAAACTTTACTTTGGGAATCTTAAACAAGACTTAAATCACACCGAAAAATCGCGAGGCGAGACCCATGCAAAGGCGCCGCGATGCATTGACCGAAAAGCAGGCGGCCGGGACAGGGCGTTGCGAGACCCGTCCCGGCGCATATGGTGGCTAGGTTGCCGGCTTTCCCGGACCGGCAGCGAAGGTTGCGATCGCCAGCAGAGCGAGGCACCAGACGATCAGCGCACCGGATGGCAGATCGAAGATCATCGAGAGGACGAGCCCGCTGGCGTAGCCGGCGATGCCGACGATGTAGGCAAGCGGCAGGCGCTTGCGATCGGCATAATTCCTGACGGCGAGGCCGGGAATGATCAGGCTGGCAAACACCAGATAGACGCCGACCAGTTGTACCGAGATGGTGACCGCGAGCGCGAACGGCAGATAGAACGCGAGCCGCCCAAGCCGCTCCTTCAGGCCAAAGATCAGCAGGAAGATCAGCGCGGTTCCGATCGCCGGCACCAGCAACTGGTCGTAGCGCACCCACAGAATCTGGCCGGCAAGCAGATCCCGCAGATGTTCGCCGCCGTGCGGATTGTGCGCGAGCAGCAGCAGGCTGCCGGTCGCGGCCAGCACGAAGGTGACGCCGATCAGCGCTTCCTGCACTTCCGGCCAGCGCTTCTCGGTCCAGGTCAGCAGCAGCGCGCCGAGTATCGCGGCGCTGCCGGCGGCCAGTTGCACCACCCAGCCCTGGTCCAGGTCCGCCATGCCGGCGATGATGACGCCGAGTGCCGCGATCTGCGCGATCGCCAGGTCGATGAAGACAATCCCGCGCTTCAGTACCTGCGCGCCGAGCGGCACATGGGTGATCAGGACCAGTATCCCGGCCAGAAATGCCGGCGCAACAATCGTCAGGTCGATTGCATCCGGATTCATTTCGCGCCGTCCAGCAAGCGTTGCACGGTGTCGTCGAACAGGCCGAACAGATCCTTCGCCTTGTCGTCGCCGCCCACGGTAAACGGCAGCATCACCGCAGGGATGTGCGCGTGTTCGGCAAGCCATTCCGATGCGCGGCTGTCCTGATAGGCGGCGCGCAGCACCATCTTCGCCGGCTGGTTCTGCAACTGCGCAACCAGTTGCGACAGGTGGGCTGCGCTCGGCTCGACGCCCGGCTTCGGTTCCAGCGTGCCGACGCTATGCATGCCGAGCCAGTTCATCAGGTATTCCATGTTTTTATGATGCTCGACCACGGCCATGCCTTTCAGCGGTGCCGCCTGCTGCTCCCACTTTTGCATCGCGCCGTTCCAGCGCGCGGAGAAGTCCTTGTAGCGCGCCTGGTAGTAGCCGGCATTGGCGGAATCGATCTGGCTCATGCGCTGCACCAGCACTTCGGCGACCCGGGCGATATTGCGCGGGTCTTGCTGGATATGCGGATTGCCGGCCGCATGCACGTCGCCTTCGCTGCGATCGACGCGGCTCGGAATTTCCAGGCGCGGCACGTACCTGCCGGCCTCCAGAAATCCCGGCTGCCCGGGAGCGATCTTGAGATTGCCGGATTGCTGCAGCATGATCGGCAGCCAGCCGACTTCCAGCTCCAGCCCGGTGCACACCAGCAGATCGGCGTTGCGGGTGCGGGAGATCAGGCTCGGCCGCGCCTGGATCTGATGAGGGTCCTGCAGCGCGGTGGTCGCGCTCGATACCTTCACCTTGTCGCCGCCGATTTCGCTCGCCAGCGCCGCCCATTCCGGCTCGCAGGTCAGCACATTCAGCGCGGCGAACGAGGGCAAGGCCGTCAGCGCGGCAAGCAGTCCGAGAGATAACAGAAAAATCCTTTTCATTTGCGGCTCCTAGAATGTGTGTGCGCCATGTACACCGAGACTCATGATGTACTGGAAGAAGATCTGGTTGTCGGTGGCATTCGGGCGCGAACGGTCGCGCGCGAACTGCACGCGGAAGCGGCTGAACTCGGACGGCGAATAGTCGAGCATCAGGGTGCTGCGCGACGGGTTGTACGGACTCAGGCGCGAGAAGTCGGCGCTGGTCAGGCCGCCTGTGCCCACGACGCCGATCGACGGCGTGCCGGAGTACAGCTTGTCGTAGCGCAGGCCGACGCGCCACATTGGCTGGAACTGATAAATCCCTTGCAGGTACCAGCCGGACTGCGCGCTCGAATAGGCGCCGGAGGCACTGCCGAGCGATTGATTCGCCGTATCGTAGGCCAGTGTTCCCGTTTCCCGGCGCCGGAAATATTCGCCTTGCAGCTTGAAATTGGTCCGCGTCGCGTTGCCGTTCGGCGCCCATTTATAGACGCCATCCAGAATCCAGGTATTGCCATGGCCGGTGAAGGCGTCGGTAACTGCGGTGCCAGTACGATCGACATCGTCGTAGCTGCGGTCGTTCGCACCGCTATGCAGATACGACAGGCCGGCAAGCCAGCTCGCGCTGTCGCCGATGTCATCACCGGTGTGCGTGAACAGCGCGACCGAACCGATGCCGTTCTTGTTGCGGTCGTTGCCGGGAAACCCGGTGCCGCTGCCGAGTTCGGCGCCGAACTGGAGAAAGCGGTCGGTCGGGGCCAGCCAGGTGAGCTGCGCGCCGTCAGGTTTGTACTGACCGCCAAGAAATGCCTGGTAAGCCAACGGTGCATCGACAAAATCCCATGTATGCGCGTGCTGGCTGTTGAGGTAGCCGATCGACGACAGGAAACGTCCCGCCTTCAGATTGATCCCGTTGGACAGGCCTTTCTTCTGGAAAAACGCTTCCTCGACGCTGACCGTGTTGTCCGACGCGAGAGAGAACGTCAACTGTCCGGCGAATTGCGGATCGATGTTCGCCGACAGCGTCAGTTCCGATTCGCCGAGATTGAGGCCGCGCTTGCCCGGCCCGATCTCGTCTCCGCTGGGCACGAAACCCTGGATGCGGAACTGTTTCGGATCCTGTGACAGGTTGGCGTAGGTGCCGCCGAGGATGAGGGCGATGTTCGGATTGAATGCGTTGGCCGCGGCAGCCGGTGCTGGAGTCGGCAGGGCCGGTGCAGCGCTTTGCGCGATGGGTGGCGCGGCGGGAGCGGTAGCTGGAGCTGCCGCGGACGCCGGTGCCGGCTGCGCTTGCGCAGTCTGCAAGCGCTTTTCAAGCGCCTGGATCCGTGCCTCGTAGTCTTGCTTCATTTGCCTGATTTCTTCGTGCATCTGCGCCAGTTCGCGGTCGCTCGCCGCATAGGCCGGAGATGCGCCGGCGCCAAAGGCGAGCGTCAGCGCCGCTGCCAGGACAGTTTTCTTCAACATGATGTTTCCTGATTCGAATAACGAAACGAACCCGGCACGGGGAAGCCGCGCGGGTGATGAGGTGAAAGCGTGATCAGGACGTTACGGGAGGGGCGCGGGAATGGTAGGCGCGGAGGGCGAAGAGAAGTGGTTTGGCGACCGACGGCGCAATCGGAAGCCAGGATACCGGCAGCATCGCAGCGAACGTCGCCGGAGCGCTATTGAGCGCGGAGCCGATCGCGGCGAATGCCAGGCACTGGCTGCAATGCATTTCCGCCGGCAGATGCTTTTCATGTGAGCTGCGGGAAACCCGGTCCGACGAGAAATGCGAGATTGCGTGCGCGATCCCCAATTGCTGAGACAGCAACAGAAAGAGCGCGAACGCAAGGTGGGAAAAAATCCGCTGGGGTTTCACAAAAAGGATTTCCGGATTCTCGTCGAAGACTGGATATACAGCCTGAGTCGGCATCATATTGCAATTGTGTTGCATTTGCAAAAAAAACAGATCACCAGGCAGCGGCAGGCAGGAAGCGGCCACTTTTTTTTATCCGCCGCAACGGCGATGTCCGGAATATGGCCGTCGTGCAAAAACGCGCACGCATACGGTAAAAATTTCACCGGGCTTGCGTACTGCCTGCAGCGGGCATCGCATCGTCGGCGGGTTTTCGGTCGGGCACGGTTTTCGCTGGCAGTAATGCCGAAAAGGAGCGTGCCGATGAAAATCCGTCTGAAGAAACTGTCCGACCAGGTAATCGTGATCACCGGTGCCACCAGCGGTATCGGGCTGACGACCGCGCGTCGGGCGGCGCAGCGCGGCGCACGACTGGTTCTGGTGGCGCGCAACGAAGATGCGCTGAAGCAGTTGACCTTCGAGCTGTCGAAAAAAGGGTGCGAGGCAATTTATGCGGTGGCCGATGTCGGCATCGAAGAAGACGTGCGGCGCGCCGCGCAGGTGGCGATCACGCGTTTCGGCGGCTTCGATACCTGGGTGAACAATGCCGGCATCTCGATCTTCGGGCGCAACGAGGATGTGTCGCTGGAAGACCAGAAACGCCTGTTCCAGACCAATTTCTGGGGCGTGGTGCATGGCTCGCTGGTCGCGGTCGAGCACCTGAAGGTGCATGGCGGCGCATTGATCAATCTCGGCAGCGAAGTATCGGACCGTGCGTTGCCGCTGCAGGGCATCTATTCCGCGTCGAAGCACGCGGTGAAGGGTTTCACCGATTCGCTGCGGGTGGAACTGGAAGAGGAAGAGGCGCCGGTGTCGGTGACGCTGATCAAGCCAGCGGCGATGGACACCATGTTCATCGAGCATGCAAAAAATTATCTGGAGGTCGAACCGAAACTGCCGGCACCGATCTATGCACCGGAACTGGCAGCCGATGCGATCCTGCATGCGGCGGAAAACGTGAAGCGCGACATCTTCGTCGGCGGCGCGGCGAAGTTCACGTCGGCAGGCGCGCATTATGCGCCCGGGGTGATGGACAGCTATATGAAGCGTTTCATGTTCAGGCAGCAAAAGTCGGACATGCCGGCACGTGACCGTAGTCAGAACAGCCTGTATGCACCGGGAAACGACTTGCAGGAGCGGCACGGCCATGCCGGCCACGTATTCGAGTCCAGCCTGTACACCAAGGCGGCGATTCATCCGCGCATCATGTTTGCGCTGATGGCCGGCGCGGGCTTCGCATTCATGACGCTATGGCGCGCCCGGCAACAGGCGGCTTGAAGCAGGCTTGAAGCAATACGGCGCTCGGCGTGCGGCTGCCGGTCGCCGCGCTTTCCCAACCGACTCCTGGATTACTTATCATGGCCAATCTGACCGAAGAACAACTTGCTCATCTGGCAGATCTCCTTGCAAGGCGCGACCGCGAGTTGCGCGAAGACCTGCTGCGCGAGGCCGACATCAAGGACAATTACATCGATGTCGCCACCAATATTTCGGACCCGGGCGATGCATCGTTCGCCGATCTGTCGGTGGATCTCGGCAATGCCGCGATCGGCCGCGATGTGGCCGAACTGCGTGCGATCCATGCGGCGCGCAGCCGGATGAACAACGGCACCTACGGCGACTGCATCGAATGCGGCACCGAGATTCCCTACGAACGGCTGGAAGTGCAGCCGACCGCGGAACGATGCGCGCCATGCCAGAACATGTATGAAAAGACCCATGCCGATAATCCGCGCGGCATCTCCATGTAAACCGGGTAGCGCGGGGCGGCGAGGCAGTCATAAGAGTTATATTTCCGGCCATATCCCGGCGGCGCTTGCTTGATCGTAAAATTGCGGCATCTATACAGGCGAGAAAGGAAGAACCATGGATGCTGCATTGCGCGAACTGTTGCAGAAGATGCCGAAGGCCGAGCTGCATATGCATATCGAAGGCTCGCTGGAGCCGGAGCTGATCTTTGCGCTGGCCGAGCGCAATCGCGTCAAGCTGAACTATGCGTCGGTGGACGAACTGCGCCGCGCCTACGCGTTCACCGACCTGCAGTCGTTTCTCGACATTTACTATGCGGGCGCCAGCGTGCTGCTGACCGAGCAGGATTTCTACGACATGACCTGGGCCTACCTGGTGCGTGCCCAGGCCGACCATATCCGCCACACCGAAATCTTCTTCGATCCGCAGACGCATACCGAACGCGGCGTATCGTTCGCCACCGCGATCGGCGGCATCCATCGTGCGCTGCAGGATGCGCGCAGCCAGCTGGGCGTGAACGGTGCGCTGATCATGTGCTTCCTGCGCCATCTGTCGGAGGAAGAAGCGTTCGCGACGCTGGAACAGGCATTGCCGCATCGCGACAAGTTCATCGGCGTCGGCCTCGATTCGTCCGAACGCGGCCATCCGCCGGAGAAGTTCGCGCGGGTGTTCGCGCGCTGCCGCGAACTCGGCTTGCGCCTGGTCGCGCATGCCGGCGAAGAAGGGCCGCCGGAATACATCCGCACCGCGCTCGACCTGCTGCATGTCGAACGGATCGATCATGGCGTGCGCTGTCTCGAAGATCCGGCGCTGACCGAAAGGCTGGCGCGCGACAAGGTGCCGCTGACGGTGTGTCCGCTGTCCAACATCAAGCTGCGCGTGTTCGACCGCAGCGCCGACCACAACCTGCTGAAGCTGCTGGATGCCGGCCTGGTGGTGACGATCAATTCCGACGATCCCGCTTATTTCGGCGGCTACCTGAACCAGAATTTCATGCAGATGTTCGAAGCGCTGCCGCTGGGCCGCGAGCATGCGTACCAGCTCGCGCGCAACAGCTTTGCCGCGTCCTTCATCGACGATGCGACGCGCGGCAACTATCTGGCGGAAGTGGATGCCTGTTTCGGCAAGTAAGGAAATACAAGGAGAGATAACCAGCGGAGGTAAGATATGCGGAGCCGGCCGGATGGCGATACGGGCGGCTCCCGATTCCGCACGAAAGAGAACATGATGAAAGACGCTGCGCTGCCGGTAGTCCTGATCCTCCTCGGCGTCACTTGGCTGCTGCACACGCTGAACTGGCTGCCTGACATTCACTGGCTATGGGTGATCGGGCTGGCCGGCGCGGGCGTGGCGATTCTGCTGCTTGACGGCATCACCAAGTCGTCGATCGTCGCCGGTCCGCTGCTGATCCTGGCCGGACTGATGTCTTTCCTGCGCCAGCAATACGGGCTCGGCTGGAATATCGAGATCCCGGTAATGCTGATCGCGGCCGGCATGCTGATGCTGGTGGCGCGCGCGCCGACCATTCCGGAATCGCGCAATTTCAATCGCCGTTCCGCACACCACGCGCGTAACCGAGATCCCCATGCCTGACGCACTTTCCGCTGCCGCGCTCGCCGGCGGCCTGTCTTGGGCCAGCGGCCTGCGGCTGTACATGACGCTGTTCATCGCCGGCTGGTTTGGCCGCGCCGGCTGGATCGACCTGCCGCCGGCGCTGCATGTGCTGCAATCGCCGTGGGTGCTGGGCCTGACCGGCGCCTTGCTGATCGTCGAATTTCTGACTGACAAGGTGCCGGGCGTCGATTCCGCATGGGATGCGCTCCAGACCTTCATCCGGGTGCCGGCCGGCGCGGTGCTGGGTGCGGCCGCGCTCGGGCAGATGGGACCGGAATGGAGCACGATGGCTGCGCTGCTCGGTGGCACCTTTGCCGCCGGCGCGCATGCGACCAAGGCCGGCAGCCGCGCGCTGATCAACACCTCGCCGGAACCCTTCAGCAACTGGGCAGCATCGTTCTCGGAAGACTTCGTGGTGCTCGCTGGCCTGTGGGCAGCGTTCTTTCATCCGTGGCTGCTGTTCGGATTCCTCACCGTATTTTTTATCCTGGCGATCTGGCTGCTGCCGAAACTGTGGCGCGGGTTGCAATGGTTTTTCAGAAAGTTGCGTACCTGATGCTGAAGCAAGCCCTGCGTATGACCCGGCGCGACTGGCGCGCGGGCGAACTGCGGTTCCTGATGATCGCGCTGGTGGTCGCGGTCGCGTCGCTGTCGTCGGTCGGTTTTTTCGTCGACCGCATGCGTGCCGGCCTGAACCGCGACGCCAACCAGCTGCTCGGCGCCGACCTGGTGATCATTGCCGACCAACCGGTCAGCGCCGCATGGCGCGCCGAAGCCGCACGGCGCGGGCTGGCGCTGGCCGATACCGTCGCATTCGCCAGCATGGCGATCGCGGGCGACGGCGACGATGCGCAATCGCAACTGGCATCGGTCAAGGCGGTGTCGCCCGGCTATCCGTTGCGCGGCAAGCTGAAGCTGGCCGCGCCCGACGGCAGCGACCATGTTACGCACGGGATTCCCGCGCCGGGCACGGTCTGGGTCGATTCGAACCTGTTGATCGCGCTGCACCTGAAAGCCGGCGACACGCTGAAGCTCGGCGATCGCACATTCAAGATCGCGGAAGTGATCGCGGTCGAGCCGGACCGTGGCGCGGCGTTCATGAATTTCGCGCCGCGCGTGATGCTGCGCCTGTCCGACCTGGCCAGCACCAACCTGATCCAGTTCGGCTCGCGCGTCACCTACCGGCTGCTGGTTGCCGCCAAGCCCGCCGAGATTGCCGCTTTTCGCAAATGGCTGCGGAGTGCCATCGCACACGATAACGTCAGAGGCGTGCGTATCGAATCGCTGGAGTCGGGCCGGCCGGAGATGCGCGCGACGCTCGACCGGGCCGAGCGTTTCCTGGCGCTGGTCGGGCTGCTGTCGGCGATGCTGGCGGCGGTCGCCGTCGCGATGGCGGCACGCCGTTTCATGCTGCGCCATCTCGACGCCTGTGCGATGCTGCGCTGCCTCGGTCTGACGCAACGCGAGGTGACGCTGATGTATCTGGCGGAATTTGCGCTGGTCGGCCTAGCCGGCAGCGTGCTTGGCGTACTGGCCGGCTTCGCCGCGCATTTCGTGCTGCTCGAATGGCTGGGGAAACTGGTCACCACCACGCTGCCGCCGGCCACTTTTCTGCCGGCGGTACAGGGCGTGGCCACCGGACTGCTGCTGCTGATCGGTTTCGCGATTCCGTCGGTGCTGCAACTGCGCAACGTGCCGCACAACCGCGTGATCCGGCGCGAGCAGGATGCGCCGCAACCAGTCACGCTGGTCGGCTACACGCTTGGGCTGATCGCCTTCGTTGCATTGCTGCTGTGGCAATCGGGCAATGTGAAATTGGGCCTGTTGACCGCCGGTGGGTTTCTCGGTGGCCTCGCGCTGTTCGCGCTGCTCGGCTGGCTCGGCGTAAAAGCGCTGCGGCTGCTGCGCACCAGCGTCAATCAGCCGAGCTGGCGCTTCGCGGTGACCGCCTTGCAGCGCCGCACCAGCGCCACGGTGGTACAGATCGTTGCGCTCTCGCTCGGCCTGATGGCGTTGCTGCTGCTGACGGTGATTCGCGGTGACCTGATCGACGCGTGGCACCGGTCGACGCCGCCGGATGCGCCGAACCGTTTCGTGATCAATATCCAGCCCGATCAGAAATCCGGCGTCGAGCAGCGCCTGCGCAGCGCCGGCATCGAACAGCCGCTGCTGTATCCGATGATCCGCGGCCGCCTGATCGAAGTGAACAACACGGCGATCACCGGCCGCACCTATGTCGAAGATCGCGCGAAGCGGCTGGTCGACCGCGAGTTCAACCTGTCGACGATGGATGAGATACCGCCCGAAAACAGGATCGTCGCCGGTCACTGGTTCGAAGGCGATACGCCGCAGGCATCGGTCGAGGAGGGACTGGCGAAAACGCTCAACCTGAAGCTCGGCGACCGGCTGCGTTTCGATGTCGCGGGGCAGATGCTGGAGGCGACCGTCACCAGCCTGCGCAAGCTGGATTGGGGTTCGATGCGGGTCAACTTTTTCGTGATCCTGAATGGGCCGGCGATCGGCAATGCGCCGCGTACCTGGATCACCGCGTTTCGTCTGCCGCCTGCGAATAGCAGCTTCATCAACCGGCTGACAAGCGACTTCCCCAATCTGACGGTGATCGACGTCGGCAGCATCATCAAGCAGTTGCAGGATGTGATCGACCAGGTGATTGCCGCGGTCGAATTTCTGTTCCTTTTCACACTGGCGTCCGGTGTACTGGTGCTGTATGCGGCGCTGGTCGGTTCGCAGGACGAGCGCATCCGCGAATCGGGGCTGTTGCGTGCGCTGGGTGCGACGCGCAATCAGTTATCGCGTGCGCAGTGGATCGAGTTTGCGCTGGTGGGCGGTTTGGCTGGCTTGCTCGCTGCCAGCGGGGCGGCTGGGATCGGCTGGACTCTTGCGCGTTATGTGTTCGATTTCGAATGGAATTTCAATCCGCTGGTGTGGGTTGTTGGTTTGGGAGTGGGGGCGGTGTGTGCGTTTGTCGGGGGATGGGTTGGATTGCGCAATGTGCTGAAGCAGCCGCCTTTGCAGACGTTGCGTAGTGCTTGAGGGCTTGTTGTTTTTGGGTTTTCCGTGAGGGCTGTTGACTTGCGCTCTTGGGTTTTTTTCTTTGGTGCTTCGATGCGGTTTGCGGTTTACACTCCGGTGCTTCGATACGGCTGGCACTTCGTGGTTAGTAGCCGGGACTGGCCCCGGCGGGCCACTCCCTTTCTTTGCTTCGCCAAAGAAAGGAA
>CBIHNU010000012.1:0-115623 GCA_966211585.1 uncultured Noviherbaspirillum sp.
TTCCTTTCTTTGGCGAAGCAAAGAAAGGGAGTGGCCCGCCGGGGCCAGTCCCGGCTACTAACCACGAAGCGCAAACCGTATCGAGGCACCGGAGTGCAAACCGTATCGAAGCACCGGGGTACAAGCCGCCTCGAATCACTCCACAAAAAATCCCCCAACAGCCCAAACCAACCCAGCAACAGCCTGCAAATCGAAGCACACAATCCTATTTAGCCTTCGACTTCGGCGTAAAACAACGAGCAAGCCCAACCACAATAACAATACCAGCCAGATCCGCAAGCGCGGTATGCCGATTGACGGTAAACCCCGCCAATCCCTTGAGTCCGGTAACAATCATCCATCCACTGACCGCACACAAGGCAACATGCGCCAGCGGTGCGGAAACCGTTTTGAAAAACGTGGCGCGCAAGCCCGGCTTGGCGGCCTGCTGCTCATCAGAAGGTTTTTGCGGGTTCATGTCGGGTCATTTTCGTTATTCGATGCCGCGCGTCATGCGCAGCCATCAGGGTCCCGCCATCTTCGCGGTCGTGGCAGGCGTGTTGGTACTTGCCTGCACGATCGCGTTTTCCGCCGGCACCGGCGGCGGCGCCGCACTTTCGCCAGCCTGCGCCAGCGCGGTATCGCCATCGGTGATGACCTTGTCGCCGGCCCAGACCACGTTGTCGTTGACCGCATACAACCGGCACGGCTCGCTGCTGCTCTTCTGGCAATCGGCCAGCGCCTGATCGATCGGATCATCGCCGTCTTCGGCCCAGCTCCACGCGCCCGACGCGGAGACCGCGAATGCGCGCGGGAACGGCTTGTCCAGGAAGGCGCGGTATTGCGCGCGGCCGCCGTTGCGCAGATACGGAATCGCGTCGACATTGTCGATCTGCGCATAACCGCTTTTCGGCATCGGGAAATCGTCGGCGAGCGCGACCACCGGCTCGGTCGGCATGCCGAGCTGCTTCAGGAATTTCTCGGTTTCCGGCCACCAGATCTTGACGCCGTCGCGGCTGCCGCTCATGCCGTGCGCATCGTCCTTGAACGGGCCGTACGCGACCAGTTCCGCGTGACCGCCCGCCTGCACATACGCGTCATGCAGCTTGGCTGCGAGCTGCGGGCTGAAATGATGATCGTTGGCACCGTAGAACCAGAGGCTGGGCAGATCGGTGTGCGCGCCGTAGGTGGCGAACGCCTGGATCAGCGAGGCGCGCCAGCGGCAATCGCCGCCATGCATGCGTAGGCCGCCGGCAAAATTGATGAGTCCTTTGACGCCGGGGAAATGCCGTGTGCCGAATGCCATCGCGGTCAGGCCGCCGTACGACTGGCCGGCGATCAGCACGCGGTTCTTGTCGACCCACGGCTGCTGGTCCAGGTATTCGAGCGTGCTTTGCACATCGTCGGCCTGCAATTCGCCATGCGCGGTCATGTCGCAGCCGGGATCGGCGTATTCGCCGGTCGACTTGGAAAAGCCCTTGCGCATCGGCACCACGACTGCATAGCCGCGCCTGACGAATTCGCGGCTCAGCGCGATGAAGCGGTCGCGCCCTTGCTCGCGCGGATCGCCGAGCGCCTTGCCATGATTCATCACGACCAGCGGGAACGGACCGTCGCCGGGCGGCTTGAACACGGTGGTTTCGAGTTCAACGGTCTGGCCGTTGTCTTTCGCGGGAATCTGGATCACCTGTTCGTTGAGCGCCGCATCCAGCATGACCGCCGGCGCCGGGGAAGAATGGCCCAACAGGATGAAGAGAATGGCGATGGTGCCGAAGGTGTTGCACAGCGTGCCGGCCTTGTTGCCGCCGAACCGGGAGAAAAAGAAATCGGGCATGCGTCTGATCCACGTCGAACTGCAAACAAACCAGCCCGCGCGATGCTGTGCGCCGGACTGCCGACATTGGCTTCGCCTGCGCATCCGGACGGAATTTCAACGTGGCATGCAGGCAGCGAAGCGATCACTACGCGCAAGAAAAAACTGGCAATACTTTCTTGACGTAGCGCAACGTTGCCCATTCTAAAGACGCGATTTCCCCGACTCAATACTCGTTTATGCAATTCGTAAAAATTTGTTTCGCAAAGCTTGCGAAGCTGAAAAGTTTCATTGCTGATCGAATAAGCAAACAGCGAAAACTTGAAAGGCAGGCATGCCGCAAAGACAATGCATGGCACGCCAATGTTGCGGCAATGCAAATGCAAAAGGAACTGGAGGGAAGTTTCTGCAGGATTTATTGACGAATATCATTCCCCGTGGCGGCGGAATTTCTCACACTGCATTGCACCGGTCGCGCCGATGCAGTATTGGCGAAATGGCTGCGCAAACGCGCAACCTTTGCGGCGGGTATCGGTCAATAGCAAACCCCACCGTTTTATAAGGATGGAAAGATGAAAGTTGACGTGTACAAACGCCCCGACCCGGAAGGGATTTATGCCTATCTGGCCGTTCCCGAAGGCAGGCCGATTCCGCAGGAAGCCACCAACACCGACTGGGAGACCGCCGAGGCCAACATCGATCTCGATCAAGACAATGAGCCGGTGCTCGGCCTGAATGCCGACGACGCATTGCAGCAGATCAGCGCGAAGGGATACGCCATCTCCAGCGTGCAGAACAAGATCCGGATCGGGCCTGTCGTATGACGGACTGACGGATTCGGACTGGCCGTTCGAGGCCCGTCAGGCGGCTATCCGCGCGGCCAGTCCTCCCTCGATTCCGTCATGCGCGGTCGCCGCGGTCCAGCCCTCGACCGGATCGATCTGCAACGGCAATCCGTAATGCGGCCGCTGTGCCGCCCACGCCGCCGCCACCGCGCACAACACCGCATCCAGCCAGTCCGCACTGCCGTCTTCCACCAGCTTTTCTCGCAACGCCGCATCGAATCGCACGCCGATACCGAGCGGATGCATACCGTTTTCCAGCGTCCGCACGATCAGTTCGCGCGCCGCCCGCCGTGCCGGCGTCTGCTTCGCCCGTTCATCGCTCTTGTATGACGCGCGTGTCACCGCGCGCGCCAGCAGGCCGGGGTAGCCTTCCAACGCGATACGTCGCGGGTCGCCCGACTGCAGCCCGAACACGGTAACGCCTGCGCGCAGCAGCCGCGGCGCACCCTCGTGGAACATGTAGGCGACTGGCGGATTCACCCATTTCATCGACGGACTCGAACCAGCCGGACCATCGGTTGCGCGATGCGCGAACTTGTTGCCAACCGGACGCGCATCGCAGAATGCCTTGAAGGTTTCGCGCAGCTGCGCGCGCGACAAGCTTGCGCAATGCGTGACCAGTGCCGCCCAGCTGCGCGGCCAGTCCAGCTGCTCGACCAGTTCGCGCGACAGTCCGAACGGAAAATCGAATGCGCCGATCCACACGCCGGGCTGCGCCAGCCACGCTTCATACGATGCCCAGTCTGCATGCTCGACGACGCGCGCGACATGCAGCAGCCCGCTGCGGTACACCGCGTGCGCAACCGTGATCGGCTTGGCGCGACGAGGCGCGGAAGTAAAATCGACACCGACGATATTCATGGATTTGCGGAAAGAGAAGTACAACGTTGCCTGTTGCGGCACGGGTAGTGTAATAGCATCGATACAGACGTGTTGCGCAAACAAGTTTTGATGTTTACGGAATTATCCGGCGGCAAAACGATTCAAATGAGCAGAACAGCAATAACAATCAGGACAGTGCAATGACTCGCCTCGTCGAAGCTCCGAGCGCAACGCGGCACGCAATACGTGTCGGCGCCCTGTTGCTGGCATGCATGCTGGCTGCATGCGCGAGCCTGCCCGACGTCAGCTATCTGCGCGACCGCGATCTGACGCCAAAGGAAACGCCGGCCATCGTCGGCTCGCATGGCAAGTTGCCCGATGCGAGGGCGAAGGCGCTGCTGGAGGCGCTGCAGGCGAAGACCGGCCTGACCGACATGCTGGCGCGGCATCTCGCCGCCGAGCAGGCCATCCTCGGCAAGCCGTTGGTGGCCGGCAACAAGGTCACGCTGCTCGACGACGGCCCGGAAACGATGCGCGCGATGCGGGCGGCGATCCGCGCCGCGCACGACAACATCAACCTCGAAACCTATATCTTCGAAGACGACGAAGTGGGTCGCGCGCTGGCCGACCTGCTGATCCGCAAACAGGCCGCCGGCGTCGTGGTGCATCTGATCTACGACAGCGTCGGCACGATCGGCACGCCGCGCGAATTCTTCGATCGGATGCGCGCGGCCGGCATCGATACGCTGGAATTCAATCCGGTCAATCCCTTGCGCGCGAGCCGCGGCTGGGAGCTGAACCAGCGCGACCACCGCAAGCTGCTGGTGGTCGACGGCCGTATCGCGCTGACTGGCGGTGTGAACATCAGCAAGGTTTATGGCAAGAGTTCCTTTCTCAGCAAAAGCTCCAGGCACGCACAGCCGGACAGCGACGAGGCGGCATGGCGCGACACGCATATGCAGATCGAAGGACCGGCGGTCGCGGAATTCCAGAAACTGTTTCTCGACACCTGGCTGCGCAAGACCGGCGAAACGCTGGCCGACGCGAATTATTTTCCACCGCTGAAACGCGAGGGCTCGGCACTGGTGCGCGCGATCGGCAGCACGCCGGAGCAGAACGATTACACGATTTACAAGACCTATATTTCGGCGCTGGTCAGCGCCGACCGCTACGCTCACCTGACCATCGCGTATTTCGTGCCGGACCGGCAGGTGCTGCAGGCGATGATCGATGCAGCGCGGCGCGGCGTCGACGTGAAGATCATTTTCCCCAGCCTCAGCGACGTCGACCTGGTGCTGTACGCGGGCCGTTCGTATTACGACACGTTGCTCGCCGCCGGCATCAAGGTGTACGAGCGGCGCAGCGCGATACTGCATGCCAAGACGGCGGTGATCGACGGCGTCTGGTCGACCATCGGCTCCACCAATCTCGACATCCGCAGCTTTCTGCACAACGATGAAATCAATGCGGTGGTACTGAGCGTCGATTTCGCGCAGCGCATGGAAGACTTGTTCCAGCGCGACCTGGACGAGTCGGATGAAATTACCGCTGCGCAATGGCAGCAGCGCGGTTTTCTCGAACGCCTGCGCGAAGCCGCCGGCCGCGCACTCGCCTACTGGCTGTAATCGCCGCCTTCGCAGCCTTTCAACGCCGCAGCAGTCAGTGTCGCGTAGCGCAATGCCATCGCTTGTCGGTTGCCGCTGCCGCTGCCTCGTGGCCCGATAAATGCAAGCAGCGGTACTCACCGACTGCCTTTTCCCGCGTCGACCGTTCGTTACCTGCCGTCAGATAAATGGCGGCGCATACGCACGCTTTCATCGATTGATTCGAACCTTTGCCCGCCTGTCCGCCAGGCATCGCGCGCCATGTCCCCCGTGAACCAAATTGACATTCGTGCATCCCAACTGGCAATTCATCGAATATTTGAATCCATTTCCGCTCATCATGAAATCCAATTCCCCCATTCCGCGAAAACCGATTTCCTTTTGGCATCTGCGATCATTTTTGCTGGCTCTGCCCCTCATGTTCTGGATCAACTCCTGCGGCGGCGGCGGAGGTTCGGGCTCTGCCGGTCCGGCGCCGGGCGCCGGTGGCGCCGCGGGCCAGGCTGCACCGGCATCGACGCTGCGGACGGTCGACGTTCCCACCGCGCTGGCCAGCGACACCTTCAGCGCGCAGAAACAGCTGACCGTGCCGCCGGGATTCGGCATCCGGCTGTGGGCGCGCGTGCCGCATGCCCGCTTCATGACGCTGGCGCCGAACGGCGACGTGCTGGTATCGGTGCCCGACGAAGGCAGGATTGTGCTGCTGCGCGAACGCACCAACGACGTGCCGCAGGCTTTCGATTTCGCGACCGGCCTGAACAAGCCGCATGACATGGTGTTTCACCGGATCGGCAACGTGACCTATCTGTACGTGGCGGAATCGAACCGGGTCACGCGTTCGGTCTATCAGGGCGGCGATACGCAGAGCGCGAGCCGCGAAGTGGTGGTCGATAATCTGCCGGACAGTTCCTTGCCCGAGCTCGGCGGCAGCTACGGCCACGAGCTGAAGAACATCGCGCTCGGGCCGGACGACAAGCTGTATGTATCGATCGGTTCGAACTGCAATGCCTGCGCCGAAGACACGGTGGCCAATCCGGTGCGCGGCGCGATCTATCAGTATGACGCGGACGGCAAGAACGGCCGGCTGTTCGCGCGCGGCCTGCGCAATGCGGAGGGACTCGATTTCATACCTGGCACCAATACGCTGTGGGCAGCGGTCAACAATCGCGACGAGATCGCGGTACCGTTCGACCAGGATGTCGACGGCGACGGCGTCAGCGATCTGGGCCAGGTGGTGCCGGCTTACGTCGACACCCATCCCGCCGAGCTGTTCACGCGGGTGCGCGACGGCGGCAATTACGGCTGGCCATTCTGCAACGCGGAGCCGAACGATGCGATGACAAATCTCGATTCGCTGCCCGACTACGCGTTGAACCGCAACAGCCAGCAGCTCGATTGCGCGACCATCGATCACCCGTCCAAGGGCATACGCGCGCACTCGGCGCCGCTCGGGCTGAGCTTCCTGCAGAACAGCAACGCACCTGCAGCCTATCGCAATGGCGCCGTCATCGCGCTGCACGGCTGCTGGAACTGCACGTCGCTGCGCGCCGGCTTCAAGGTGGTGTATTTCCCGTTCGACGGCAGCGGCAATGCCGGCAGCGAAGTGGATCTGGTGACCGGCTTCGTCACCGACCCGGATAACCGCAGCTTCTGGGGCCGGCCGGTCGATGTGATCGCAGATGCCAAAGGCAACATCCTGATTTCCGACGATTACGCGGGGGCAATCTATCAGCTGTATCCGTCTCCGTGAAACCGGCCATCGGCGCTGGCAGGTTTTACACGGCGTGCGCAAGCCTTACATACGCGGACAAAGCGGCCGTAACAAATACCGACAGATGCCGGCAAGCCGTGATTATTTTGCTGCGGCTTCCGCCATCACTTCCTGTGCGGTACGAAACGCGTCGACCGCCAGCGGCGCGCCGCAATACACGGCGGCATGCAACAGCACTTCGCGGATTTCTTCGGCAGTCGCGCCATTGTTCAGCGCACCGCGCAAATGGCCGCGCAATTCATGCGCGCGACCGAGCGCGGTCAGCATCGAGATCGTGATCAGGCTGCGGGTTTTCAGGTCGAGCCCGTCGCGGCACCAGACCGTGCCCCAGGCGTTGCGGGTAATGAACTCCTGCAACGGCAGCGTGAATTCATCCGCGTTTGCAAAGGCTTTTTCTACGAAGCCTTCGCCCATCACCTGCTTGCGCATCTGCAAGCCATCGTTGAATTGCTGATCCATGGTCGTTTCCCTTGCGGTTGATGAGTGAAAGCGACGATTATAGTCAGCCCACTCATCCAGTGTTGCGCGGCGCGGCGGTACCGACGCCGCGCGTGCGGTATGCCTGCGCGCGCTGCTTTTTCGCCCAGGCGTCGTCGCATTCGCTCGGCATCACCACTGGTACCTGCAGGCACACGCTCTGGGTTGGCAGCACCTGTCGCCAGTCGCGAATCAGCCGCGCATACGCTTCACCCACCGGCCTGATCCTGCGATCGAGATCGAACAGGCCGAGCGCATTGGCATTGCCGTTGTTTTCGCGCAAGGCACTGTCCCAGTCGACCTGATCGGTCAGCGAATACCAGGTGAAACCGACGATGGGCACACCGTCGTTGCGCACCCGCAGCACGTTCGCCCATTCCTTGCGCAGCCAGCGCACCGCTTCATCGCCGCTCGGGCCCTGGCACAGATTGGTTTCAGTGTGCATCACCGGCAACCGGTAGCGCTCGTGATACTGGCGCGTGATCACGGCGTAGCCGAAAATTTCACCGGCCGCGCTCATGCTGCCGTCCTCCGCAACCAAGTGTTCGTTGGTCACGTAATAGTCGTTGCCCATGATGCAGTGGTGCTTCATGCTGTTCTTCATGAAGAAGCGATATTCTTCGCGCGTCATGCCGTTGTCCATCAGATATTCATACATTTCGGAATCGATGCGCCGGCCGTAGTTCAGGTCGAGCGACAGGAAGCGGCGCGCGTTCGCCAACTCGGCGGGCCGGATTGCACGCGGGTTTTCGGCGTGAAAGTATTCGGTCGATTCGCTCTGGATGAACAGCGCGTCGGGTCGCGCTTCCAGGATTGCCTGCATCGCCAGCACGTTTGCCTTCACCAGGTGCTTGAGCGCGGCGACGAAAGCGCGGTCGCTAGTCAGCTGCTCGTTCCACCAGCCATACAGCGCGGAAAACACCGCGCAAATGAACATCTCGTTGACCGGCGTGTACAGCTGCACCCACGGATAGCGTTCGGCAAACGTCTTTGCATAGCGTGCGAAAATCTGCGGAAAATCCGGGTTCTGGAAATTGCCGAGCCAGTCCGGCACACCGAAATGGCACAGATCGACGATCGGTACCAGGTCGCGTTCGCGGATGTCATTGAAGGCCAGGTCGGCGAACTCCCAGTCATGGCGCTCCGCACCGAGCAGCGTGCGATGCAGCGGCGGACCATAGCGCAGGAAGCGGATGCCGAGCCGCTCGACGCAATCGAAATCGGTGCGCCATTGCGTGTAATGGCCGCACTTTTCCATTTCGTCGATGCGCAGCCTGCCGCCGTGAATGGTCGGGATGCTGTTTTCAATGCCGGTGGCAAAGATGAAACCGGGTTCCATGCCGGCGTCCTTTCGTTCCGTACACAGCGGGAATGAAAGGTGGACCTTGCCTGTGCGGCAAAGTTTCGCAAGGAAAGACGGGCCTACTTGCGAGGCCGGTTAATCGACGCCCATTGCCAGCGCCGCTTCCGGCCGCTTCGTCTGCAAGGCAGCCACATAAAAGGCGAGCGACACCGCGGACACCAGCAACAGGATCGCCAGCAGCCAGTACGGCGATGAATTGATTTCGACAAAGGCGGCAACCGCCAGCGGTCCGGCCGCTTTCGCCAGCAGCGCCGGCCCGGCCATCGCGCCGGAAATCGCGCCATAGTTTTCGCGCCCGAACAAGGCCTGCGGCACGGTGCCGCGCACGATGGTCAGGATGCCGTTGCTGAGGCCGAACAGCACGCAAAAACCGGCCGCCGCAATTTGATGCTGGCCGAACAGCAGCAACGCCAGCAGCGCCACCGGCAGCGTCGCGAAGACCAGCTTGCCGACGGTTTGCGGCAACGCGTTTCTTGCACACGTCATTTCGCCGATGCGCCCGAGCACCTGGAACGGCCCGATCAGCGTCGCCACGAACACCGCGGTACCGATCGAATGGCCGAAGCGTTGCAGCAGCGGAATCAGATGCACCGCCAGCGCGGAAAAAATGAACATGTTGGCGGAAAACGCAAACGCCAGTTTCCAGAACGTCGGATCGCGCAGCGCTTCCTGCAAGGTAAAGTCGCGCGTCACGGGCGTATCGGATGCGGCGGACGCGCCGGATCCGAGAGAGCGCCGCTCGCCGGCCGCCAGCAGCGCATGCAGCGGCGCGCACATGGCAAGCTGTACCGCGCCGTAGATCATCCAGGTGGTGCGCCAACCGAACATGCCGTTGAGCTTCAGCGTCAGCGGCCAGAACACCGTGCTGGCCAGTCCGCCGAACAGCGTCAGCACTGAAATGCCCTTGCGCGCATGCAGCAGGAACTCGCGGTTGATGGTGGCAAACGCCGCTTCATACAACACCATTGCCATCGCCACGCCGATCACTGTCCACGCCGCGAAATAATGCGCGACCGACTGCGCATTGCCGAGCCACAGCAGCCCGACACCCGCCAGTAACGAACCCAGCCCCATCACATGGCGTCCGCCGAAACGGTCAAGCAGCATGCCGGCCGGTGTCGACGCCAGGCCGGCGATCAGCAGGCTCCATGAATACGCGCCGAACACGATGCCGATGCTCCAGCCGGTTTCACGCTGCATGCCAGGCGCGAGAATCGTGAACGCGTAATACAGCGAACCCCACGACACGACCTGGGTGAAGGCAAGGATGCGGACGATGTTCCAGGGTTCTCTGTGGTTGCTCATGCAGGCCTGCGGGCGCTCGGGTAGATGAAATGCCAGTTTAACCGCTTGGGTGGTTCTTGCTGAAAGAGTGCGCGGCGCTGCGGTAGGCCTGCCTTTCGACAGTGTTGCGCTGGTGATCTCGCTGCATGTCGAACCGGCATCCGCAAATTGGGGCGCGCGCTACTTCGTCCATTTTCGCGGCAGAAGTTGCAATTTGAATGTGCCGTGAACCTCGCTGGTCGCGACGTCCGTTTCACCCTTGTCGTTAGTAATGCCCTCAACGACCCGATTGTCAGGGAAGGTGATTCTGTAGGGTTGATGCTTGACGGGGGTACCTGTCAGTTCATCGGTCACGACGAACGTGACTTCTTGCGGTTTGGGATGTGTCGGAACATCGGATTGAATATCGGGTTCAACACTAGTTTTCCTGGTGTCTAGGGCCGGCGGAGTCTGACACGCGGTCAAGCTCGTCAGCAGGAAGATAAATATGACGCGTGGCAAGAAGGAAAATGAGCGCATCGCTTACTTCTTGATCTCTTTGGGATGAATGCTGTCGTCGCAGGTGAGGTGATCCTGGCCGGAGGGCGTGCTGACATGGGGGACATTTTTCGGACCGCCTTCAATATATTTTTCGCCTCCCTTGACGCCCTTCTCTAAGGTAAATACATAGGCGCTCTCTTTATCCTGCACATACAGTTGCCTGCCTTTAAGAGTCACAGTGAGACTTTTGGCTATATCGTAAGACTCTTTCAGGTCTAAGCTCAATTTCCAAGGGTGGAACCAGTCGAATGTTCGGCCTCCATCGAGCGAGTAATACACACTCAAGAAGCATCCTCGATCGTTACCACACGTCCCAGTGCCATCAGACGGAGAATCAGGAAAAACTAAAACATCTTGGTTTCCATCAATATGGATGCGCCCCGGAAATGTCGCCAACGCGTCAACGGCTGTTTTTATATTCTTACTCGTGTCGTTGTAATACACATCTCCATAACTGCATTTGTCATAGTTTTCCGAGGTGAAAAAGCGATTTTTGTCGATCGCATAGATCACCTGTGGTGGCGCGTCGTAATTTTTTTTGGGTAAAGCTTTGTATGCCGGCATCGCGCCCGCACCAGTGGCGATCATCGCCGCCGGAATCTGGCAGCCAGCCAACAGCAGACTCGCAAAGATACTTACCCACTTCATACACGTGTTCATGCTTTACTCACCTCTGTATCGACTATCGATGTCGTTCGGAACGGTTTTCCGATCAAGCTGGGCAGGCATCGATGGCACGTCCAGTACGTCCTTCGCATAATAGCCATCGACGCCCGACAACCAGCCCGCCTCTCTTCAAAACGCCTTCCAGAATGCCGCATCGCCGGTGCTGCCAAATAAGCCGATCGGCAGCTTGTAGGCAACGACACGTTCCATGAACGCTTCGCTGATGCGCAGATCAAATTGCGCGCATAGCCGGAACTCACAACAGGGTCACGCGCGCTCGACATGCAGGCTCCGCGACTCTATTAGTGATAGTGAATACGAATGCGACGGAGATGATCAGATACCGACTGCGATAAAAGAGAGATCCGGCACGATAGATTATTTCTTGATTTCTTTTGGACGAATGCTGTCGTCGCAGGTCAGATGATCCTGACCGGATGGTGTGCGGACATGGGGGACATTCTTCGGACCACCTTCGATGTATTGCGCCCCCCCCTTGATGCCCTTCTGCAAAGTATATACATAGGCTTGATCTTGATTAGCTATGTAAAGTTGCAGACCTTGCAGATTGACGGTGATGTGCTTATTTTTTTCATAGGCTTCGCCCAAATCGGACCCTAACTCCCAAGTATGGAATCGGTCAAAAGTTTTTCCTCCGTCTAAAGAATAGTACATTTGCAAAGTACACCCCTTTTCGTTTCCGCAGCGGCCAATACCGTTAGCCGGCGCGCTTGGGAATACCAAAGTGTTTAAGTTTCCATCAAGATGAAGCATTCCGGGAAACGTAGCGAGTGCCCACCCAACAGGAGTTTTTATTTTTCTGTCTGTGTCGTTGTAATAAACATGTCCGACACTGCATTTTTCATAATTTTCCGAGGTAAAGAAACGGTGATTGTCAATGGCATAAATTATCTGCGGCGCCGCATCATAATCGCGCTCTGGTAATGGCTCATACGCAGGCATTGCCCCCGCACCGGTAGCAATCCTTGCCCCTAGAATCTGACAACCGCCAGCCAGCAATACGCTGATCAAAATACCTATCCGCTTCAGATTGTTATTCATACCTTACGAGTTCCTAAATTGGCTATCCATGTTGTCTTGAATAGTCTCTGGATCAATACCTTCCGGAATCGGTGGCACATCCAGAAGCCCCTTCATGTAATACACATCCGCACCTGATAGCCAGTCCGCATCCCTTCGCAACGCCTTCCAGAACGCCACATCTCCGGTACTTTCACAAAATCCTATCGGCACATCATAGGCAGCGATGCGTTCCATAAAAGCTCTATTTGCGGGCAGGCTGCTATGGTCGGTTGGTTCTGGAACATATTCAGATATGCGTTGCTCCATTTCTTGTTGCGTTTCCAATCGGTGGATTTTTTCCTCACCCGAAGAGGATGCATACGGATTTTCTTCTTCACGCCATTTCTCACGCTGATAGATAGCCTTGAAATACTCAAAGTCTTTCTCATCGCGGAAAAGCAAACTTTCTCGTGCGGCTTGGGCTTTATCTTGAACCCTTGCCTCATCAAACGTACTCAATTCTTCGGCCTTTATTGGTTGCGGCACTGCTTCGGCATTCACCAGCACGGTTTGTTTGGGATCGGGTGTCGCCCAAAGATCCATACCCACTATCTTGCGATTGCCATCCCAGAACGGCTTGGTCTTGCCGGTCTTTGGGTCGGCCGTTTGCATGTCCGGTAGCGTGCCAAACGGCTTGGTGCCTGGAGTATCGCCGCACGGCATGTTGCGAGCGAGAATCCGCTGCTTCAAAACTTTGTCATGGGCTTGAACAATATCACCGCGTACACCTTGCCAGCCGATGCTTTGCAGTGCCTTGCTTCCCATTACCCGGTCATGCGGATTGCAGTACACATAGACCCGGCCATGATTGTCGCGCTCCGGCACGCTGCCTTGGGCTGTCGGAATGCTGATGCCGGGCGTCCAGCGCTTCCTGTCCACCGTTGCGCCAACGCGCAAATCGTCGAGATCAGCGGAAGTAAGCAACTTCTTGTCCTTGTCGACGCGTTGAAGCAGATTGACGAAGGTATTGACGCGCGCCTTGGATGTGGGACGGTAATCCCCCGAAGTCATTGAATCGGTGACTTTGTCCTCCAGTGCATACGGCGAATTCATCAGGATCACCGCATCGGGCGCCCGCGTCTTGCATAACAGGCTGGCGGCCATCGCGATCATCGTACCTTGACTGTGACTCATGATCGTCAGCGTATCGCGCGGATATTGGGTGCGGATCTTGTCGATCAGTTTGGCCAACCGGTTGGCGGCATGTGCATAGTATTCGCGTGGCGGGGCATCCTGCAATTGCCTGTCCCATTCGGGATTGATGGCCTGTACGTTGACCGGAACCATCAGTGCCCAGGCGCGCCGCTGGAAGCCCCATTTTTGCCAGAGCTGTTGCAGGTTGTTGGTGCCGTTCTGGAACGGGCCGCCACCCCAGTATTGCGGGGATTGCCATTTGCCTTCATCTTCCTTGATCCAGACAGATCTTCCTTGCTTATCTCGCAAAGGAACGATGTAGCCTTTTTCATGATCGTCCGGTGCTCGATAACCCCAGTAAAAGCGAATCACGGGCGAATACCCTGGCTCATTTACCTGATGCTCCAGCCCGAGATCTGTATGATATTTATTCGGCCTTAAATCCTGCCGCCCCAATCGCGTATTCAACCCGGCCAGCAACGCGGCTTCTGCATCTTCAAACCACTCCCCCTCCGAATTCACCCCATGCACGAAGATTACGATCCCCGGCAGATGCGGCGGCATCTGGGCTTCGGCGCGCACCTTGTTGCTCGCCAAAGTGAACATCGAGTCCCAGGAATGGGCTCCATGCGGATCGGTTTTGCGTTCAACGATGCGGGACGGATCTCTTTCTGCCATGGTTTATTCCTTGTTCTTCGGGAGGAGTTGCAATTTGAGGCTGCCGTAGGCGGTACTGCTAGCAAGGGAGGTTTCACCCTTGTCGTTCGTGATGCCTTCGATGACTTGCTTGCCGGGGAGCGTGATGCGATACGGCTGGTTCTTGACCGGTTCGCCAGTGAGCTCATCCGTGATCAGGAATTTTTCATCGAAGCCGCTCTTTGACCATGCCGGCATGTCGTGGCTGATGCTGGCCGGTCCCGCAAAGCTCTTGCTTGCCGCCTTGATCGAGATCGTGCCCGGGCACGCGAACGTGATGTTGCCGCCTTCGACCGTCAGGCTCGCACCGCCTTCGGTACAGATCACGATGCTCTTCGCCGCCGCGAAATCGATGTGGCTGTTGGCGCTGATCAGCCGCACCAGGTCGTGCGCAGCGAACGTCATCGCATCGCTTTGCGCCTGCAGTTGCACATCGCCTTGGCCTGTAACCAGCTGGATGCCGGCATTGCCGTCGCCGGCGCCGACCGCACCAGCCAGCATGCCGATCGCCTGCCCGCTTTGGATGCTCATCGCATCGCCGACTGCGATATGCGTATCGCGCCCGCTGCCTACATGCGAGGCTTCGCCAGCGGCGATATGCACGCCATCGCTCGCGGCCACGCCAATGCCCGCCTGCGCAGTCACCACCACCAGCGGCGCATGCATCTGCGGGATCTTTTGACCGTTGCCATCGGTACTGCCGTCGCTGGCGGCGACCAGGCCGGAGATCTTTTGGAGCATCGCCGCCATTGGCGCCTGCTTGTCGTCGATCACACTCTGGCTGCTCTCGCCATTCAAGCTGCCGCCCTTGGCCAGGATGAATTGCACGGTCTGGTGGGCCGCTGCCGCCCGGTTGAACGTCTCCACGAACCCCTGCGCCTGCTTCAGCAATGCAATGCCCGGCGCATTGTCGCCGGCCGGCTCCGGTCCGCCACCGGGCGCGCGGCCGTAATAGGTGCTCATCAGCACGCCTTTGCCGGCGCGGATCGCGCCATACGCATCGGTGCGCATTTCCCAACCGGTACCGCGGAAGCTGCCGCGGTAATTGTCGGCCTGGTGGATCAGGTGGCCGAGGTTCAGTTGCGTGGCGGCGGTATCGGTCGCCAGCTGCGTGCGCAGGCAGCCGGTGCTGTCGTCGAACACCAGCTGGTTCGATGTGCGGGTGTAGCCGTCGGCGCCGAGCGCGACCGACTTGAAGCCGGACAGAAAGCCGGCCTGCCGATGCTGCCCGGCCGCGCCATGCCAGGCGGGCGAGGCGCCGCCGGTCTGGTTGTCCTGGCCGGCCGGTGCATGATCGGTGGCGGCGGCAAACGCATCCGGTGCATCCTGGCCGCGGCCGTTGTACAGCACGCCGGTCACCAGCGGTCGGTCGATGTCGTTGTCGAAGAAGCTGACCAGCACTTCCTGGCCGATGCGCGGGATGAATTGCGCGCCGTAGCCGGGGCCGGCGAACATTTGCGCAACGCGCACCCAGCAGGTGGAGGCGTCATCGGTTTGCCAGTGGTAGTGGATCCGGATGCGGCCGAGATGATCGGTATGCACGGTGCCGGCATTGGCGGTGCTGCCGTCCGGGCCGACCACGATCGCGGTCTGGCTACCGGGCACGGTCGGGCGCGGGTTCAGGCGGATGCCGGTATCGTCGAACAGCGCGGGGCGCCAGACGATGTCGGCGCGGATCGCGGTGAAGCGGTTCGCATAACCGGTGTGCTTTGCGCGTGCCAGCAGCGCGGGCCACGCGGCCGGGTCGCAATGGTCGTTGCCGTCGTCGTCCGGGTACAGCTCGGGGAACCAGGCCTTGACCAGGTTCGGGCATTGCGCTTCCTGTTCGGCTTCGGTGCGACGGAACCAGGCGCGCGCGTCGCGTTCCCAAGACGACAGCAAGCTGGCGTCATCTGTATCGGCATGGGGCGCGTCGGCATCGCCGGGCAGCGGGCGCGGGGTGAACGGCGGGGGTGCGCCGAGCCGGGTGCGGCTGTCGTCATGCATGCTGGCCGGCAGGTTGTTAACGCCGGCATGCAGCACGCCAAGCAGGCAGAAGCGGCGGCGGATGTCGGGATCGGCCGGGCTGGATGGAGGGGCGGTCTGTCCCTGGGATGAGCCGATGCGCTCGAGCGGCGAGGCGAGCAGCCGGAATATCGTGCCGGTGCGAAAGCTGCGCACACTGCCGTTGCCGAACCAGTCCTTGAAGCGGGCATCGGTGGCGTCGCGCAGGATGCGCGCAGTGTGTTCGGCATCCTGCTGGGTGGCAAACGCATACACACCGGCCCAGTCGTTGGCTTCGATGCGCGGCGCATGCGGGCCGCCGAACGCATGCGCGGTTTCGGCGGTGGCGGCGAGCACGCGGGAGGCCTTGTAGTCCCAGCTGCTGACGGTGGTGACGGCCGGCTGCAGCCGGCGTTCGCTGCCGAGCGCCTGGATGCTGTCGCGCTGTTCGGTGCCGGCATCGCGGTGGAAGCGGATGCAGCCGTCGCGCGCGGCAGTCGCGTCGTCGGCAAAGACGGTGGAGTCGGCGAACAGCACCAGTTGCTGGCGCGACACGCCGGCATCGTCGCCGTCGGTTTCGTCGAAATAGAAGCCGATGCCTTCTTCGGCGAGCAGGCGGGTCAGGAACACGTAGTCGGTTTCGCGGTACTGGCAGCAATAGCTGCGCGGGCGGACCTGCGCGAGGAATGCGTCGGCATCGGCGGTGATGCGCCAGCGGTTGCGCGGCGCATAGGCGGCGAGCACGTCTTCGATGATGGCCAGTACCGGCTGCTCCTGCCAGACGCGCGAGCGGCGCTGGTACTGTGCGAGGGCGAGCCAGGGCACCAGCGTCAAGCGGTAACGGGCCAGCCCGCCGTCGGCGCCGAGCTGGGCGATTTCGCTGACATAGCCGGAGCGGGGCGCGAGGGTGCCGTCGGCGAGCCGGGTATGCAGCACGGCTTGCTGGCCGAGCAGGCGCTTGAGCTCGAGGTGCGCGTCGGTGCTCAGGCAATCAATGTGCAGCTCGCTCAATTCCGATAGTGCTTCCCGGCCGACCCAGGATTCGACCAGCAAGGCGTCCGGCCCCAGCGGCGTGTCCAGTGCGTACAGCCTGCTATCGGCAGTGAATTCGGCAACACCGGTGCCAAGCAAGGCGGAGAGGGAATCGGTCATGAAGGATTGCCGGGTAGATAAATTATCAATTCAATCACAGTAGTTAATTTTATTGCAACGATTCCCCAAGGCAACGCAATAAACGGATGCCACGATGACGGACAACCGACGCTGCCGCTTCGCCTGCTCAATAGGCAATAGGAAGGAACAATAAAAAGGAGCTCCGCGCGCCGTTCTTACCGGTGCAATCCGTTCTTTACCGGCTGGCCGGCCGCGTCCGGCGTCCCGATGCCGCTGCAGCGCGACTCATCCCGGTGAGCATATTTTTTGCATTCCGACACATCGAGGCCGGGCGCCGGTTCCCGGCCGATTCGGGAATGATGGGAAAGAGCATGGATGCGGCGATTGAGCAGAAAGAGGCACGTCAGCAAAAATTTTCCGTTCGGAAGCTTGCGAAATGGCTGCTCATCGCCGTCATTCTGATCGCAGCCGCCATCATCGGTGTGCGCTACTGGCTTCACAGCCAGCGCTATGTCAGCACCGACAATGCCTATCTGAACGCCAATACGGTCCAGATTGCGGCACAGATATCCGGTCCCGTAATCCGCGTCTATGTGAAAGACAACCAGGCAGTGAAGGTCGGCGATCCTTTGTTCGATATCGATCCGCGCGCCTATCAGCTTGCGCTGGAGAAGGCGCAAGCGCAGTTGCATCTGGCCGGGCAATCGGTGGCGCAGCAAAGCGCGGCGGTCGCGGCGGCGCAGGCGCAGGTGGCGCAACGCGCGGCGGAACTGAAGAATGCGCAATCGAACAATGCGCGCACGCAACGCCTGGTAAAACAGGGATTCCTGTCAGAACAGGGCAGCGAGGCGGCACGCACGCAGGCGGCCACTGCTGCCGCGGCCTTGCGCGCAGCACAGGCCAATCTGGAACAGGCGCGCAGTGCGCTCGGCGCCACCGGCGATGCCAATGCCAGCGTACAGGCGGCACAGGCAGCGGTCGATCAGGCGAAACTCGATTTGCAGCATACGCATGTGACCGCGCCGACACAGGGCGTGGTGGCCAACCTGTCGTTGCGTCCCGGCGAAACAGTGCAGCCGGGCGTGCCGCTGTTTTCCATCATCAGCAATCAGGAATACTGGGCCGATGCCAACTTCAAGGAAACCGAGCTGGAACGAATCCGGCCCGGCCTGCCGGCGACGATCACCGTCGATATGTATCCGGATCATCCGTTCCACGGCGTGGTCGAAAGCGTTAGTGGCGGCAGCGGTACCGCGTTCTCGCTGCTGCCGCCGCAAAACGCGACCGGCAACTGGGTCAAGGTGACGCAGCGTGTGCCGGTACGGGTGCGCTTCACCAATCCCGATCCGAATTATCCGTTGCGCATCGGCACCACCGCGACGGTGGAAATTTCAGTCGACAACGGATCGCGTTGATACGCCGGAAGGATTTGTTGCCATGTTCCAGAAAATACTGCTCTGCTACGACGGTACGGTCGAAGGTCGCAATGCATTGAAGGACGGCGCCGACATCGCGCTGTGCATGAAAGCGGAAACCCATCTGCTCGCCATCCTGCGCAACATGCCGCGCAACCTGGTGCCGGAAGGCGTGACCGACACGCTGTTCAATCTGGAGCAGCAGGAAGCGATGCGCATTTTGAAGGAAGGCGTGGCCTGGCTGAAGGACCACGAACTGGATGCGCACGGCTACATCGCATTCGGCAATCCGATCGAGGAAATCGATGCCGCTGCGCGCAAGCTCGGGGCCGACCTGATCGTGGTCGGGCACCGGCAACGCAGCCGGCTGGCACGCTGGTGGAGCGACGCGGAAGACGCGACGCTGCTGGAACGCGCCTGCTGCAGCATCCTGGTGTCGATCGCGCCGGCACCGCCGGCAGCGTAAGCCGCGCAATGGCGGACGCATCCGCATCCAACCCGCCGGTCGACAAGGCCGCGCGCCTGTTCATCACGCTGGCGGTGATGTCGTCGACGCTGATCCAGGTGCTCGATACCACCATCGTCAACGTCGCGCTGCCGCACATGCAGGGCGAACTCGGCGCCACCTCGGACCAGATCAGCTGGGTGCTGACCAGCTACCTGGTGACCGCCGCGATCTTCATGCCGCTGACCGGCTACTTCACCGACATCCTTGGCCGCAAGCGCTACCTGCTGATCTGCATCGCCGGCTTCGTCGGCGCATCGGCGCTGTGCGGCATCGCCGGCAACGTGGTGCAGATCGTGTTTTACCGGATGCTGCAAGGCATCTTCGGTGCGGCGCTGGTGCCGCTGTCGCAGGCAATCATGAGCGATGCCTACCCGCCGGAAGAGCGCGGCAAGGCGATGGCGATCTGGGGCATGGGTGTGATGGTCGGCCCGGTGCTGGGGCCGACGCTGGGCGGCTGGTTGACCGAGGTCGTAAGCTGGCGCTGGACCTTCTATGTGAACGTGCCGGTCGGCGCGCTGTCGTTTTTCCTGGCATCGCAGTTCGTGCCCGATACCGCCAAGAAACCACGCCGCATGGACTGGAGCGGTCTGGCGCTGCTGGCAACCGGCATCGCCGGCCTGCAGTATGCGCTCGACCGCGGCGACCGGCAGGACTGGTTCGCCGCGAACGACATCCGGATCTCGGCCGTGCTTGGCGTGCTCGGCATCATCGGTTTCACCGCCTACAGCCTGCGGCGCAAGGAACGCGCGCTGTTCGACGTGCGCATCTTCAAGGATCGCAATTTCGCGATGGCCTGCCTGGTGATGGCGATGCTCGGGCTCGGCATGTTCGGCACCATCGTGATCCAGCCGATCCTGCTGGAGCGGCTGCTCGATTACCCGATCCTGACCACCGGCATCGTGATGGCGCCGCGCGGCATCGCCACCGCGATCAGCATGATGATAGTCGGCCGGCTGGTCGGCAAGATCGACGCGCGGCTGCTGGTCGGCACCGGCATGATCCTGAGCGCACTCGGTTCGCATGCAATGACGCATTACTCGCTCGACATCAATACCTTCTGGATCATCTGGCCGGCGATGCTGCAAGGCCTCGGCATGGGCCTGATCTTCGTGCCGCTGTCTACCATCGCGTATGCAACGCTGGCGCGCTCGCGCATGGCCGAAGCGGCCGGCCTGTACAGCCTGGTGCGCACGATGGGTTCGGCGGTCGGCATCTCGATCGTGACCACGCTGATGACGCGCCAGGCGCAGGTGCTGTGGAACGAGCTGGGCGGCGGCCTGACCCGCTTCAACCCGGCGGTGCAAGCCTACCTGCGCGGACTGCACCTGAACCCGGCCGATCCGAAAGCGGTCGCGCTGATGGCGCAACAGATAGGAGAGCAGGCGCAGATGATGGCGATGCTCGACGTGTTCCAGGTGATCACCTGGAGCTTCGTCGTGATGCTGCCACTGGTGTTCTTGCTGCGCAAGAAAAAACCCGGCGATGGCGAGCCGATCGCAGTGGCAGCGGAATAGCTCCGCCAGCCGCCGCCGCCTCAGCGTGCGAATACCTTACCGTGGATCGCCGACAGGATCGCCTCCACCGCCGGATGCTGGATCTTGCGTTCATTGGAAATTGCATAGAACTGTTCACGCACGCCGGCCAGTTCGCCGACCGGCACCGCGCCGAACTGTTCCTTCACATCCTTCTCCAGCGCCGACGGCGCAGGAAACAAGCCGGTACCGTTGCGGCCGAAAGTGTTCAGCAGCGCGTTGTCGTCGAATTCGCCGATCACGTCCGGTCGCACGTCGTGCATTTCGAACCAGTGGTCGAGCCGGCCGCGGATTGCGTTGCCGCGCGTCGGCAGCAGCAGCGGTGCGCCGTTCAAACTGGCCGGGAATTTCGCCCGGTAACGCTTCGCCAGTTCCGGCACGCCGAACAGCGAAATCTCGCTTTCGCCGAGCAGATGGCTGAACACGCGCAAAGTGGTGCCGGACGGTACCGGGCGGTCGGTCAGCACCACGTCGAGCTTGTGCACCGACAGGTTGCCGAGCAGCGATTCGAAGTCGTCTTCGTAGCACACCAGCTTGACCCGCTGCGGCAATTGCAATGCGGCTTCCAGCAGGTGCGACGCGATCAGCTTCGGCAGCGAATCGGAAATGCCGACCGTCAGCCGCATCGTCTGATTGACGTCGTTTTCGGCGAGCACTTCCTGCAGTTGCTCGCCCAGCAGAAAGATCTGGTCCGCATAAGCCAGCGCCACGCGGCCGGCTTCGGTCAGCGCCAGGCGCCGTCCCTGCGGCGCCAGCAGCGCCTTGCCGACCGACTGTTCCAGCAGTGCAAGCTGTGCGCTGATGGTCTGGATCGCGACATCGAGGCGCTCGGCCGCGCGCGTGACGCTACCCTCCTTGGCCACGACCCAGAAGTAATATAGATGGCGAAAGTTGATTCCGGTGGTTTTCATGGTTCCGTTTTTACGAAGCGATTTTCCAATTATCTTCGCTTTTTAAAGTACGTGCACGGCACTACCATGGTGTTCATCCGCATACCGGCGATGTCGCCAGTACCGGCTGTCTGTATTGTCACTGAAAGGAAGATCATGAACGATCGCTACACTTCGATGCGCAATGGGTCGCTACGCGCGCGCTCGGCCACCACTGTCATCGACAGCAATGCGCAACGCGTGCTGCGCAACACCTACCTGCTGTTGTCGCTCACGCTCGGCTTTTCCGCGATCATGGCCGGCATGGCCGCCGCGCTGCATCTGCCGCACCCCGGCCTGATCCTGACCATGGTCGGCTATTTCGGCCTGCTGTACCTGGTCAACAAGAACCGCGACCGCGGACTCGGCATCGCCTTCGTGTTCGCGCTGACCGGCTTCATGGGCTACACGCTCGGCCCCGTCATCAGTCATTACCTGAACATGCCGAACGGCGGGCAGGTCGTGATGACCGCGCTCGGCGGCACCGCCGCGATCTTCCTCGGCCTGTCCGGCTATGCGCTGGTGACCAAGCGCGATCTGTCGTTCATGGGCGGTTTCCTGACGGTCGGCATCCTGGTCGCGTTCCTCGCCGGCCTGGCCGCGATCTTCTTCCAGATCCCGGCGCTGTCGCTGACCGTATCGGCGGTGTTCGTGCTGCTGATGTCCGGCATGATCCTGTTCGAGACCAACAACATCGTGCGCGGCGGTGAAACGAACTACGTGATGGCGACGCTGAGCCTGTTTGTGGCGATCTTCAACCTGTTCACCAGCCTGCTGCACCTGCTCGGCTTCGCCAGCAGCAAAGACTGAGCTGGCAACACGTAAAGCATAACGAGGGCGTCCGAGCGACGCCCTCTTCTTTTTACCAGCAACAAGGAATTCTTTCATGCTCGAACTGCTCGCCGATCCGCAGGCCTGGATTGCCCTGCTCACGCTGACCGCGCTGGAACTGGTGCTCGGCATCGACAACATCATTTTCATTTCCATTCTGGTCGACAAGCTGCCGCCGCACCAGCGCGAAACGGCACGCCGGCTCGGCCTGTTCCTGGCGATGTTCATGCGCATCGCCCTGCTGCTGTTGCTGTCCTGGATCGTCGGTCTCACCGCGCCGCTGTTCACGGTGCTGTCGCAAGAGATATCGGGGCGCGACCTGGTGCTGATACTCGGCGGCCTGTTTCTGCTGTGGAAAACCGTCGGCGAAATCCACCAGACCCTCGAAGGCGCGGAACACGGCACCACGAAAACCGTCGGCATGACATTTGCGGCCGCGATCGTGCAGATCATCGCGATCGACCTGGTGTTTTCGCTCGATTCGATCATCACCGCGATCGGCATGGTCGAACAGGTGGCAGTGATGATCACGGCGGTCATCGTGTCGGTCGGCCTGATGCTGTTCTTCGCGCGTGCGATCGGCCGCTTCGTGTCCGAGCATCCGACCATCAAGATGCTGGCGCTGTCGTTCCTGGTGGTGGTGGCGGTGGCGCTGATCGCCGATGGTTTCGGCCATCACGTGCCGAAGGGGTACATCTATAGCGCAATGGCGTTCTCAGTGGTAGTCGAGATGCTGAACATGCGCATGCGCAAGCGCTCGGCCGGCCATTGAGGTTTGGAAAAGCGGGCTTGCGCCGCAAGGTGAAGCCCGCTTTCGGCAACGCGCTCAGCGCATCGCGGAATAGGCAGTTGGTGTCAGAATCTGGTTTTCGATACGCTCCACGATAATTGCCTGTGCTTCGGTTTCGGCGCGTTTCGCCAGCCATTCGGGATCGCTGGCAAACGCGCCCCAGCGGGTTTCGCGGTCGGCCAGGCTGTCCCACTGCAGCATGTAAGTCAGCGCCTGGTTGCTCGGCCCGACCAGCGTGGTCCAGAATCCCACCTGCCGAATGCCGTATTTTTCCCATAATCCAAGCGTGATGGTTTCAAAACGCTGGTGCAATGCGGGCAGCCGCCCCGGCGCACAGTGGTAGGTTCGCAGTTCAAAGATCATCGGTGTTCCTGTGTGTAGGGAAAATCGTTTTGGGTATCGCCAGAAAAACCGGGCGCCTGATGATAGCCCGAGGACCAAACCATTGCCGGCGCGTTGATGATAGTCATGCCACTCCGCCAGGATTGATCGTCGCAGGCGCAGGCGTCGTGAGCCTGCTCACCGGCCTGGTCCGCTACTGCCCGGCTCCAGCACCAGGTACATTCATTGACGATGACAAGAATGAAGATTAACGATCGCACAGGGTAATTCGACGGAAATCGGCGCCTCGTTGCCAGGAAAAGTCCGGCCGGGAGGACTCAGGGCGCGCCTGCCTGCCGGCCCGGCATGGCGTAATGGAAGCGGATCTATCCGCCACCTAGCAGACCGTGGGCATCGAGGATCGCATAGGCGATTTCCGGATGCTTTTCGAGGCATCTGCGAATCGCCGCCGGTATCGATTGCCGGGTCTTCTTGCACAGGCCCGGACGCGCAACCAGCTGGATACTGATGCCGCGCATGGTGCGCACTTCGCGCATGCTCGGCGTGATCTGAAGAACGATCCCCAGTTGCGCCTGCATCCGTTCCGCGACGTGTTTCAATTCGGCATGACTGGAAATGCTTTCAATGCGCGCGATCAGCTTCTGTTCTTCTTCCCTGGTCAATCTCAGGACGCGGATATCGCCGTGCGGGTCGGCCAGCAGATCGTCGCGCTCGCAGATGCAGGCGCCCGGCGGGCACTCCTTGCGAATCGGAAACGGGGCTGGCTGAAACATGGGATCACGCGACGGAAGATTCGGCAGAATACGAGGAAAAATTCTGCATCGACTCGCGCGAGTATCCTATTCCAGCCGCGCTTCGTCAAACGGGTAAAGCGGATCAAGCGCGAATGACGACTGCCGGCACGCAGGCCAGCAGCAACGCCTCACGCTTTTTCAACCAGCGCCGCGAGCTGTTCGGTGCAAAGGCTCCAGCCTTCATGGAAGCCCATCTTTTCGTGCGCTTCGCGGTCGGCGTCCGTCCAGTGATGCACGCGCGCGGTGTATTTTGTCTTGCCGTCCAGGTCTTCGAAATTCAGTTCCACGGCCATGAACGGCTTGTCTGACGGTTGCCATGCGCTGGTGAAGGCATCGGTGAAAACCAGGCGCCGGTTCTTCACCACATCCAGATAGACGCCCCGATTGGGGAACTCGTTGCCGTCCGGGCCGCGCATCACCATCAGACAGGAACCGCCGGGCCGCACGTCTGTTTCGACCACCGGCGTGGTCCACGGCAGCGGCGCGAACCATTGCTTGAGCAAGGCGGGATCGGTCCAGGCCTGGAACACTTTTTCCGGCGCTGCGTCGATCACGCGCGTGAGGATCAGATCGCGTCCTTCGGTGGAGGTCGTGGTTTTTGCAGTTGTCATGATGTTCCTTTGCAGTTCGGATCCGTCAGGCCGGTTGCTGATCGTAGGCTTGCCGCAAGGCGGCAATGTTGATTTTGCTCATGCCCATCATCGCACGCATGACGCGCGCCGCCTTCTCCGCGTCCGGATCGTTGAGCAGGTTCACCAGCGTGCGCGGCACGATTTGCCAGGACAAGCCGAATTTATCTTTCAGCCAGCCGCATTGGCCGGTGCTGCCGCCTTCCGAAAGGCGCGCCCAAAGATCGTCGACTTCCGCCTGATCCGCGCAATCCACGCTCAGCGAAATCGCCTCGGTAAACGGAAACTGCGGACCGGCGTTGAGCGCCTGGAACTGCTGGCCTTCGATTTCAAAGCGCATGACCAGCACCTTGCCTTTGAGCTCGGGCATCGCATCGCCATAGCGCGAGACCGTCAGGATTTTTGACCGCTTGAAAATACTCATATAGTGATTCACCGCCTCTTCGGCATTGAAGTTGAACCACAGGCAGGGAGTGATTTTTGGCAATGACGTCATGATTTCTCCTTTCGATTTTTCACGCGCGGCTACGCGAACAGGCTCACCAGGTAGCGCCGCAAATGGGCGAGACTTGCGCGAGCGATTTCGGAACTTTGCTTTGCCTTCGCAAAAATGAAAGCGCCCTGCAGGACCGACTGCATGAAGTAGCCGACGCTCTCGGCACTCCACTCGGCGTCCGGCGCATGGCGCTGCTTCGCGGCTTCGATATCCGGCAGCAGTGCCGCAATATGCACTGACATGCCATGCTCGCAGGCGGCGCGAATGTCCGGATGCGTGGCATAGGTTTCCTGTACCAGCGTGCCGAGCAGGCAGGTGTATTCGGACAATTCGCCATCCAGGATCGACGCGCGGAAATCGACGTAGCCGAGCAGGCGCTCCAGCGGGTCTCGCGCTTCGTGATACGGCGCTGTTGCGAACAAGCCTTCCGCCATCGCGGAAAAATGCCCGGCCGCGGCAATGGCAAGCTCGTCCTTGCTCCTGAAGTGGTGGAAGAAGCTGCCCTTGCTCACGCCCGCTTCGTGGCAGATGTCATCCACCGTTGTCGCTGCGTAGCCTTTCGTGCGGATCACGTGCAGTGCCGCATCGAGCAGCCTGGTCTTCGATTCATGCTGCGCCTGAGTCGCCATGATTTTTCTTTGCATACCGATTGATTGACACCATACCGACCAGTCGGTATGGTGTCAATCGCTAAAACGGCCAGGGATCAAAACATGGAGAAACAGGTGCCGCCGGGCATTATCTTCTCCCGCCTTGTTCTCGATTCACGCCAATTAAAGGATACTGCTCCCTTTGCCCGCGCCTTCAACATGAATCTCTGTTACCTCGACTATGACGCTGTGCTGCACGACGGCAATGTGCTTCGCAATCGCGTCAAGGGCATGTACATCAAGACGCCTGGCCGCAGCTTTTTCGAATGGATGCCGATTCTTGAGGACTTGCTTGCGCCCTACCCCGACCTGAAGATCGTGCTGTCGACGACCTGGGTGCGGGAGCTGGGATTCAGGGAGGCGCAATTCGAACTGTCTGCCCCGCTCAGGGAACGCGTGATCGGCTCGACCTTTCTGCATCCGAAAATCGTGAAATCGACATTCGACACACTGTCGCGCGGCATGCAGATCTGGGACGACGCCGAGCGGCGCAAGCCGGCGCACTGGTTCGCGCTGGATGACGACGCCTTCGGCTGGCCGGACTGGTGCAAGGAGAACTTGATCCAGACCAGCGATCGCCTGGGTTTGAGCGATTTGGCGGTGCAGGAGCGGGTGCGTCAGAGGCTGGTGCAGATTTACGGTGGTGCGCAATAGACCGCCGCACAAGCCTGATCCGGCGTGCAATCCACCAGGATGGGGAGTCCATCATCAAAGACCTGACAAGCCAGTCAATACGCCGAAGGCTGTCGGCATCAGCGCGACGCCATTAGCCGGCGCTGGCGCGTTAGCGACGTCACTGCGAGCAGCACGCCCGATGGTGGAGCGCCAATTGGCAAAGAAATTTTTGTTGTGCTTTTAAAACGGGGGGAATGAAATGAAGTGTTTCACCAATCAACTGAAAAACGCTACGGGAATTGTGATATTGCTGGCCTTTCTGTCAGGCTGCGCTATCAATATGCAGGTGCCGATCAAGGATCCGGCTCCATCAACTGTAGTCTATAAAAAAACAGGTGTAATCACACCGGTTAGTTTATCGTTCAAGGACGATCAGACAGCCGAGGACAAAACAAAAATCCTATCGGGATTAATCCCGATGAAAATGATCTACAAGGACAAGCCATTTGATGCCGTGCCGTGGATTGCCCAACAGACTGTGAAAGAGTTGACGGCACGCGGCCTCCCTGTGACGCTGGTCGATGAAGGAAAAAGCGGCACTAACGTGCTGATCAAACGCGTCCACATCGAAAACCATCGCGCCAGCGGATTTTCACCGTTCGTGACCTTTACCTCTTTACGTGCCGATGTGATGACCGCTCACGGTCCGCAACGCATCACATCTTATGTTAAGCGGGGCAAGGTTCCCGTCTGGAGTTTCGATGAAATAATCGATCCGACCTACAATGATCCTCTCAACGTACTCACGAAAGAATTCGCCGCCAAACTCAATCAGCAACTGTTTCAACAGATGATCAGCAATGATCAGGTCAATGCCCTGATCAACAAGATCAATCAAGATGGCGGCAAGGCGGCTGATGCCTATCTTGATGTCTATCAGCTCGGCTTCGGCAACAATCCGAGCGCGGTGCCCGAGTTGGTGAAGCTCAGCTCTCATGCCAACGAGTATGTGCGTCTGGCGGCCATCTCCTCACTCGGCATTCTCAAGGCGACCAACCAAGTAGACTTTCTGATCAGACTCTATGAAAACCCAGAGCTCATCTGGCAGGATCGTGCCATGGCCTTGAAGGCAATCGGCGATATGGCTAGCCCTGAATCACGTGACTATCTGCAGAAGCAGAAGGCACAGATCGGAAGTCGCACGGATAAGGAAGCAGTTTGGACGAAGGAAATCATTGCTCTTTATTTGTAACCGATTGATCTCTGCAAGAGGTGTGTCTGAAATCGGGCACACCTCTTTTGTTAGAGTCATCATGGAAATGGTCATATCAATTTTCGCATCCATCATTCTTTCTGGATATGCAACAAGCCTAACCTTTGTTGCGTAAAAAATTGATGTCCACATCCGCCGCGCCTGCTCGCACCAACTGCGCAACCGCCCATTCCACAAGTTCCGGCTCGGGCATATTCAGGTAACGCCGATTCGCTTCGCCGAATAGGCGCATCCCGCCCAGCAGTTGCGGCACTTCGGCCAACGGAATCTGCTGCCGGTCGAGCAGCAGGAATTTCAGCAGCACCTTGATCGCATTCTGCGCATTGCGTGCGGGGTCGGCAATGAAATAATCGATGCGGGAAAACGCGGTTGCCAGCGCCTTGCCGACATCGGTGAACGGCGCGCCATGCCCTGGAATGACCAGCCGCACGTCGAGCGATGCGATCAGTTCCAGCGTGGCACGCGCTTCGGCGAAACCAGATTCGCCTTCCAGCTCCGGGAACACCACGCCGAAGCCGTTTTCCCATAGCGCGTCGGCGGAAATCAGGATGCGTTCGTCGGCGCAGTACAGGATCAGCGAATGCGGATCGTGGCCGGGCGCGGCGAGTGCCTGCCATGCCATGTCGCCCAGCGTCAGCGTGTTGCCTGGCGCGATCGTATCGTCGAACGTGAAACGTTCGCATCGCTGGCCGGTCTCGGCATAGGTCAGTGCATCTTCATCCCATGCGCGCACCTTGTCGGCTTCCGGCGCGGGAATCGCGATACGGCAGCCGAAGGCGCGGCGCAACGCGGCGTTGCCGCCGCAATGATCGGAATGCAGATGGGTGTTGATCAGGCGATCGAGCGTGCGACCCTGCAATGCGTGCGCGGTCAGTGCGACGGTCTGCGATGCATGGCTGAGGTAGCCGCTATCAACCAATGCGGTTTCGTCCCGCCCGACAAACAGGATGTTGTTCGACGACAGCCAGCCGCGTTCGAACACGCGCATCGATGCTGGCAGCGTCATTTTTTCATCTGGTACGCGAGCGAGATTTTTGCAAACTCGACCAACACCGCGCGCGATCCGCCATTGAAGGTGGTGAACGAATTCCCGGTACGTACCACCAGACGCGGCGGGAACAGCCAGCCGAGGAAGGGAATGCCGATCATCTTCGCGCTGCGCACGTCGCGCCATTCGACCTGGCGGTTGACCATCCAGGTCTGCGTGATGCCCTTGTCGTCGATGGTGACGGTGGAACGCAGGAACCAGTAATAGCTGACCGCCAGCATCACTGCGGAGCAGAACAGCACCGCCTTGACGCCGAAGCTGTATTGCATCAGCGGAAAGCGTTCGACGATGCTGACTGCATAGGCAGCAAGCGCGGCGGAAATCACGGTGGCGAGCAGTTTGAACCAGTTGCCGTAGGCAGGTCCGTTGACGGTCTTTTCCGGTTTGTAGAATTCGAGTTTCATGCCAGCCTATTTGCGATGCACACCCTGCGGCAGGTTCTGCGCCTGCGCCAGTTGTGCGGATTGAAAGAAGGGATCGCCGCGCAGGTACGCGAGCAGCATGTCGGTCGCGTCGAGCCCCCGGAAGCAGCGATTATCCACTACCACGCTCGGCACGCCAAACACGCCGGCGGCAAGTGCCCGCTCGCCGTTGTCGCACAATTGCCGTTTTACCTCGGGCGTCTCCAGCATCGCCGCGCCGGCGCCGAGTTCCTGCAGCAAGGCTTGCCAATGGTCAATTTCGGTTGGCAGGTAGCCAGAGCGCCAGCCATGCGAGGTGCGCGAAGGTCCAGGCGCGCTTTGACGCGATCTCGGCCGGGCCCTTGTTATTAGATTGCCGGAGCAGGCCGGCGAACAGCAGGGGCCGAAAATGGATGTCGACGTCCATCGGCAAGCCAGGCAGCAGCTCGCTTTGCAGGTAGGAAAACGGGGAGATGAAATCGAAATACCAGTCGAACCGGGTCATTGCTCCCTCCTTTTGACAGGAATACAGGAAGCAGAATAGCGGAAGTCGCGCGATCCAGCGCCAGTGCGCTTAAACCAGCAGCGCGCGGACCAGATCCTTTTTCTCCGCGCCGTCTTCGCCATCGTGTTCGCCGTCGAAGTGCAGCGCTTCCTGCACATGATCGAGATGGTGCAGCATCAGCGCGACCGCGCGCTCGGCATCGCCGGATTTTGCGGCGGCGATGAACAGCGCGTGTTCGTCGGACGAGCAGGCAGCGTCATGGCTGGACTGATGGCGCATCGCAGCCAGCGAGGTGCGCGCGGTGAGTTTTTTGAGTATGCCTTGCAATACCTGGTTGCCGGCCACGTCTGCCAGCAGGATATGGAATTCGCCCAGCAGGCGGGAGCGCAGTTGCGTGTCGTTCAATGCAAGCGCTCTGCGTTCCTCGGCCAGATGCTGATCGATCCGGCGGTAGTCGTCGGCGCTCGCGCCGGCCACGAACTCGCGCACGAGCGCGGCTTCGAGGATGCGTCTGACCGAAAAAATATCTTGCGCTTCGCGCCGGCTCAACATGCATACGCACGCGCCTTTTTCAGGAACGATTTCAATCAGCTCGTCCTTCGACAGGTCCAGCAGCGCGGCGCGGATCTTGGTGCGGCTGACCGAGTAAAGCCGTGCCAGCGCTTCTTCCTTCAGCTTGGTTCCCGGCGGAAGGCGGCGTTCGATGATCGCGGTGGCGATCTCGGCGGCGATTTCCTGCGAAGACTTGGCGGGAGCGGCAACGGTCAGGCGCGGCATGGCGTTCGCTTCAATTCGTCATCAGGAAATCGAGCTGACGAAACTCGCCAGCTCGGGCGTGGAAGGCGCGGCAAACAGGACTTTCGGATCGCCCTGCTCGTGAATTTTCCCCTGATGCATGAAGACCAGCTGGTCGCCCACTTCGCGCGCGAAGCGCATTTCGTGGGTCACCATGATCAGCGTCATGCCATCTTCCGCGAGCTTGCGCACCACCGCCAGCACCTCGCTCACCAGTTCGGGATCGAGTGCCGAGGTGATCTCGTCGCACAGCAGGACCTTGGGCGACATCGCGAGCGCGCGCGCGATCGCCACTCGCTGCTGCTGGCCGCCGGAGAGCTGCTCCGGATAGGCGTCGAATTTTTCCGCGAGGCCGACCTTGGCCAGCACTTCGCGTGCGACATGTTCCGCTTCTTTCTTGCCAACCTTCCTGACCACGGTGGGCGACAGCATCACGTTCTGCCCGGCGGTGAGATGCGGATAGAGATTGAACTGCTGGAACACCATGCCGACTTTCAGGCGCAGCTCGCGCAGGTTGGTTTGCCCGACCGTGATGCGCTCGCCGTCGACGTCGAGCGTTCCTTCGTCGAAGGTTTCCAGCCCGTTGATCGTGCGCAGCAGCGTGCTTTTGCCGGAGCCGCTGCGGCCGATGATGGCCATCACCTGGCCTTCCTTGACGGTGAGGTCGATGCCCTTCAATACATGCAGGTCGCCGAAGCGCTTGTGCAGGCCGTTAATTTTTACGAGTGACATTCATGCTCCTTTCCAGCCTGCGTGCATATACCGACAGCGGAAAGCACAGGCAAAAATACATAAGCGCGACCAGCCCGTACACCGTGAATGGCGCGAAGGTGGCATTGGTGATGATGGAGCCGGCCTTGGTCAGTTCGACGAAACCGATGATCGAGGTGACCGCAGTCGATTTGACGACCTGCACCGAGAAGCCGACCGTCGGCGGAATCGCGATGCGTAGCGCCTGCGGCAGGATCACGTGGCGCATCTGTTCGAAATATGTCATCGCCAGGCTGGATGACGCTTCCCATTGCCCGCGCGGAATCGCGTCAACGCAGCCGCGCCAGATTTCGGCGAGATAGGCGCTGGTGAACAGGGTCAGCGCAATGCCTGCCGCGAGCCACGGCGGCGTTTCGATGCCGACCAGCGAGACGCCGAAAAACAGCAGGAACAATTGCATCAGCAACGGCGTGCCCTGGAACACTTCGATATACGCCTTGGTGACGGCGCGCAACACGGGGCTTTTGGAGGTGCGCATGAACAGGACGGCCAGGCCGACCAGACCGCCGCAGACGAAGGCAACCAGCGACAGCAGCGCGGTCCAGCGTGCCGCCAGCAGCAGGTTGCGGACGATATCCCAGAGAGTGAAATCGCTCATGCCGGCCTCCGTGCAAGCACATAGCGGCCGAACAGCATCAGCGCCTTCCGCAAGAGCATGGCGAGCAGAAAATACATGGCGGTCGCGACGAAATAGACTTCAAAAGCGCGGAACGTGCGCGACTGGATGAAGTTGGCGCCGAAGGTGAGTTCTTCCGCGGAGATTTGCGAACAGACCGCCGAACCGAGCATCACGATCACGATCTGGCTCGACAGCGCCGGCCAGATTTTCAGCAGCGCCGGACGCAACACCACGTAGCGGAAGATCTGGAAGCGCGACATCGCCAGCGCCATTGCGGCTTCGATATGCCCTTTCGGCACCGCGTCAATGCCGGCGCGGATGATTTCGGTGCTGTATGCGCCGAGGTTGACGACCATCGCGATGGTGGCGGCCTGCCATTCGTCGAGTTGAATACCCAGGCTGGGCAGGCCGAAGAAGACAAAGAACAATTGCACCAGAAACGGCGTGTTGCGGATCAGTTCCACATACGTGGCATACAACTGCGCCAGCCCCGGCAATTTCCACGCACGCGATACGGCGCCGAGTATGCCGACCGCAAGGCCGAGCGCCGTGCCCACCGCGGTCAGGCGCAGGGTACCGAGAGCGCCATGGATCAGGTATTCGCGGTATTCCCAGATGCTGCTGAAATCGAAGGTATACGCCATGTTCAATCCGTCAAGATGGGCGGTGCATGGCGGCGTCCGCTGCGTAATCCGTGATGGACAGATGTGCAGATGCGGACGCCGCTGCCGGCGGTTACAGGAAGGAAGCCACCGGGCGGTTCAGTTTCATCCACTTCGCGGCGATGCCATTCAGCGTGCCGTCTTTCTTCGATTTCTCGATCGCCGCATTGACCCGCTCCATCAGCTTGGGTTCGTTCTTGTTGACGCCGACATAGCAAGGCGAATTCTTGATCATGAACTTGAAGTCGAGCTTCTTCTTCGATTCCTTTTCGGAGATCGCGCCGGCGACGATATTGCCGGTGGCGATGAGCCCGACCTGGCCCGACAGATAGGCGGAAATCGTCGCGTTGTTGTCTTCGAAACGCTTGATGGTTGCCGTCGCGGGAGCGATCTTGCTCAACTCCAGGTCTTCGATTGCGCCACGCGTGACGCCTACCGTCTTCCCGGCCAGATCCGCCGCGGCGCCGACATTCTGGTCACTCATGCCGAACACCGCGCTGAAGAAGGGTGCGTAAGCCTCGCTGAAATCCAGCACCCTCTCGCGCTCCGCGTTTTTGCCGAGGCTGGAAATGACGAGATCGACCTTGCGCGTGGTCAGGTAGGGAATGCGGTTTGCGCTCGATACCGGGACCAGTTCGAGAGTCACACCCATGTCCTTGGCGATCGCCCGTGCCATATCGATGTCGTAGCCGACCGGTTTCAGATCAGCGCCGACCGAGCCGAAGGGTGGAAAATCCTGTGGCACGGCGACCCGCAATACCTTGTTCTTGAGGATATTGTCGAGCGCATCCGCCTTGCTGAGCGGGGCGATCAATGCGGCGGTGCTGAAAATCACAGCAGTCAGGATGGAACGACGTTTCATGGCAACTCCTCAGGTAAGTATGAATAGAAAACGGGGTCGGGCAACAGCGACACCGGGGTTACTGCTAAGCACATTCCATACCTGCATACAAAATTTGTATACGACACAACTTACAGCGTGTTTGCACCAAAACCACACGCACCGTCGTTTTTCTGCATCATTATTGGATTCAAATTTTGTATGCAAAAATTGTATTCCGTGCGCTGATTTGTAGAATACTCGAAATCCGACAGGAAACAAGCTTGCACTGCAACATGGGCATGGTGCGCTGCGATAGGACGAGATGCCGCGGCGGCAAGTCTGGCGTCTGAAAAAAGACGGGAAAGAAGGAGGGGTGCCCGCGCTGGCCAGGATCGAATGATCGCTCGCCTTTTTTGCGCGTCGCCGGAATCGCCGCTCGAATTACCGCAGTGACGGACAAGGCGGTCGAACAGGAGCGTGGTTATTTCGCTGTTATCGCTGCATTGAGTCGGGCAATGATGCTGTCGTCGACATGCTTGCTGCAAATCAGATATCTCTTTTCGCCTTCCGGCATATCCGCCGGGCGCAGCAGCCGGAAATCATCGGGATTGAAGCCGGCCTGCTCGACCAGGTAATCCGCCTCTTCCTCGGCAACGAACATGAAATCGGCACGATTGGCCTTGATCATTGCGACCATTTGCATGTTCTCGTTGGTGGTGCGGATGAGCAGCGGCTTCATTTCGGCGAGCAGGCCGTCGATATACGGGCCGTAGGAAAAACGATCCTTGACGAGAACCCGGGTATCCGGCCGGGCCAGCAGCTCGCGCAAGGTCGCGTCCGATGGTGGGGCAAACCAGCGATTGGCCAGCAGAACCGTCGGTTTGTCGCGATAAATCGACTTGGTGAATTTGGCGAACTGCTCGCGTTCCGCATTCTTGAACCAGCCGATCGCGCAGTCGTTACCGCTGCCCTGGCCGATGATCGTCAGTTGGCGATTGGTCGGCACCCTTTTCCACTCCACCGGAATACCGGCGTCCTTGAATGCATTGCCGGCCGGTGTTGCAGTCAATCCCGCCGCACTGCCGTCGGGCTGGGCGATGATATAGGGAGGCCGCTCGTTATAGAGGAGATCAACCACCTGCTGCGCCGTGCAAGGCCCGGCAAGGAGAATGCAGCCAGCAGCGGCGCCGGCGTGGACGATGCGCGTCGCTGCAGCTCGGCTCAAGCCGCTGAATATTGCGCGGATGCTGTGGAAGTCGGCGATATAAATCATCTTCAATGCGTGATGGTGATCGAGGCGCGTCGACGGCTACAGGCAGAAAGCCTTCGGACGGGGCAGCAAGCCGGAATCGAACGCAGCTTCATGCCAACTCCCCCGAGAGGCAGGAATGGAAAGCTGTATCTGGCCGTGAGCCGGCTTCCCGCAAAGCACGTCGCATGCCCGTGTACCCGGGTTGGAGTGCGAGACAAATTGCGGTTGCCTTGCACCGCGACGGTGCATTTGCACGGATTCGCGCACCAAAGCGGCTCATCTTGCACTTGTTTGTGCATCGCAAGCGCTCGGTGCCCGGCAAGGATTGCTGTCTTCAGGATAGGTCAAACCCTCTGGGAAAATATGTGGCGAGATAAAAATCCGCCGCTCTAATGGGCAAACCCGACGCTGCGCTCACGCCAGCAAGGCCTTGAGCAAATCCGGCTTTTCCGCGTTTGCCTGCTTGTCGAAGCATAGCGCGGCTTCGACATGATGCAGATGTTCCAGCATCAATTTGACGGCTTGCTCCGTATCGCCTTTTTTCGCGACCCGGATGAAATCGCGATGCTCATCCGCGGAACAAATCGCATCGCGATCGGACTGGTACAGCATCGTGATCAGCGAGCTGCGGGCGATCAGTTCCGCCAGGATCTCGGCAAGCACCCGGTTGCCGGTGATGCCGGCTAGCGCGATATGAAAATCGCCCAGCAGCCTGGAGCGGCTCTGCGGATCGCCGGAAGTCAGCGCGGCGCGCTCGGACGCGAGATGCGCTTCCAGCTTGCGAAAGTCGGCCGGCTTTGCCCTGGCCATGAATTCACGCACCAACGCGGCTTCCAGGATGCGGCGCACGGAAAAGATTTCCCGCGCCTCGGCTTCGGTCGGCTCGCTGACGAAGGCACCCTTGTCGGGAACCATGTTGATCAGCTTTTCTTTCGACAGCATCAGCAGGGCCGCGCGGATCTTGGTCCGGCTTACTCCGTACAGCCTGGACAAGGCTTCTTCGCGCAGCTTGGTACCTGGCGGCACGCGCCTTTCGGCGATCGCGAGCGCAATATCTTTCGCGATGGCGTCGGAACTCTTTGCGGTAGCGTCGTTTGCCGCAGCGGTCATGTCGGTGTTTTCGTGAATGGGAATGACGAATTGTACCTTTCATAAAGCACAACGCCCACAGGCAGAGGGCTGCGCGGGAAACGGAAGCATGCCGTCAGCCACCCTATTTGAAAGACGCTTCGGACGCCATGAACGAGAGCATGCGACTCGCCGCCCCCATTATTGGATACATTTTTTGTATACAAATAAGATAAAGTGCTACACTTCAACCAAGCAACCGGGAGGCAACGACGATGGAGCATGACCAGAACAGGGATTGCCCGCTCGGCACCGCCATCATGGCGTGGGCCGACGAACTGGCGTGTCACAGTGAAACCGCCGGCATGCTGACGCGCACCTACCTGACCCCGGAACATCATGCGGCGGCGGCCCGACTGGCGGAATGGATGCGCCAGGCCGGGATGATCGTACGCCGCGACATGGCGGGCAATGTGATCGGCCGCTATGAGGCGGAACAGCCTGGCGCGCCTGCACTGCTGACCGGTTCGCATTTCGATACCGTGCGCAATGCCGGCAAATACGACGGAACGCTCGGCATTCTTTTGCCTGTCGCCTGCATCAGGCGCTGGCACGAACAGGGAAAGCGTTTTCCGTTCGCGATCGAGGTGATCGGCTTTGCCGAAGAAGAAGGCGTGCGCTTCAAGGCCACCTTGCTCGGCAGCCGTGCCGCCGCCGGCACCTTCGACATGGCAGTGCTGGACAACCGCGATGAAGCCGGCCAGACCATGCGCGAAGCGATGGCCGGCGCCGGCTTCGATGCGGCCGGGCTGGCCGGGGCTGCCTATTCGCGTGAAGCGGTTCTCGCCTTCGTCGAGGTGCATATCGAACAGGGGCCGGTGCTGCTCGATGAACATTTGGCGCTGGGTGTGGTGACTGCGATTTCCGGCGCCACCCGCTTCATCGTGGAAATCGAAGGGCTGGCCGGTCATGCCGGCACCGTACCCATGACGCTACGTCGCGATGCCGCGATGGCGGCCGCCGAAATGGCGCTGTGGATCGAGCAGCGTTGCCAGCGCATACCGGGCCTGGTCGGCACCGTCGGCCAGTTTGCGGTACCGGACGGCGCTGCCAACGTGGTACCCGGCAAAGCCGTTTTTTCCATCGATATTCGCGCCTGCGAAGACGCGGTGCGCAAACAGGCGGTAACGGAAACGCTGGCCGCGATCGAACGCATTGCGCGGCGCCGCAACGTCAGGGCGACATCACGCAAAACGCATGAGGCGTCGAGCGTGCCTTGCGCATCCTGGCTGCAGCAGCAGCTGGCTGCGTCGGTCGCTCGCTGCGGCGTAAAAACGCGCTTCCTGCCCTCCGGCGCCGGCCATGATGCGATGGCAATGGCCGCACTGAGCGATGTGGCGATGCTGTTCGTCCGCTGCGGCAACGGCGGCATCAGCCATCATCCGGATGAAACGATGAGCGCCGCCGACGCCGAACTGGCCGCCCTTGCATTCAGCGATTTCGTCGAGCACTTCACGACCAAACATTAGAGCGGAAAGACGGCGATGAACGCCATGGACCGGCACCCGATGAACCTTGCGCACAGGAAGGAAACAACATGACTGAAGTATTGATCGACGGCTTCACCCTCACGACCGCACAGGTGATCGCGATCGCACGCGATCCATCGCACCAGGTCCGCCTCGCGCCGTCGTCGCGCGCGGCCCTGAACGAAAGCCGCGACTACATCGAAGCGACCTGGATGCACGATGCAGCGCCGATGATGTACAGCTTCAACACCGGCGTCGGCTTGCTGAAGGATACCCGCGTCAAGGTCGAACATATCGGCCTGTTCCAGACCCAGCTGATCAAGGCGCACGCGGCCGGCATCGGCGAACCGTTTTCCGAAGAAGTCAGCCGCGCGACGATGCTGCTGCGCGCCAATGCCTTCGCGTCGAATTACTCGGCGCCGCGCGTCGACGTGGTCGACCGGCTGCTCGCGTTCCTCAATGCCGGCATCCATCCGCTCATGCCGCAGAAAGGTTCGGTCGGCGCGTCCGGCGACCTCGCGCCGCTGGCCTACCTGGCCGCCGCGATCGCCGGCTTCGACGAAGCCGAAGTGATGTATCAAGGCCAGCGCATGTCCGCGCCGCAGGCAATCACCGCCGCCGGCATCGGTCCGGTGCAGTTCGAGCTGAAAGCGAAAGATGCGTCGGCGCTGATCAACGGCTGCACCGCGTCGCTCGCGGTCGCGGTGCTGGCTGCGCACGATGCGCGCAACCTGCTGGCCGATGCCTGCGTATCGCTCGGGCTGACGCTCGAAGCGATGCGCGCCGAAATGGCCGCGTTCGATCCGCGCATCCATCAGGCAAGGCCGCATGCGGGCCAGATCAAGACTGCCGCAATCATGCGCAACCTGTTGCAGGGTTCGACACGCACCACGCATGCAGCACGCGCAGTGCAGTTCCCGGAAGAGTCGCGCCGCACCGACATTCCGTACACCGCGCGAATCCAGGATGTGTATTCGCTGCGCTGCGCACCGCAAGTGTATGGCCCGGTGTTCGATGCGCTCGACTATATCGATACCATCGTCAAGAACGAAATCAATTCGGCCACCGACAATCCGCTGATCTTCGGCAAGGACGGCGGCGGGTTCGAGATCATTTCCGGCGGCAATTTCCATGGCCAATACCTGGCGCAGGCGATGGACTTGCTGGCGATGGCGGTCACCGACCTGGGCAGCATTTGCGAACGGCGGATTGCGCGGCTGATCGATCCGACCTTGTCCTGGGGCTTGCCGCGCAACCTGATGTCGGGCATCCGCGGCGTCAATACCGGTTATCCGGTGGTGCAATGCTCGATGAGTTCGCTGGTGATGGAAAACCGGACCTTGTGCATGCCGGGCAGCGTCGACAGCATTCCAGCGAAAGGCAACAGCGAAGACCATGTGTCGAATTCGACCTGGTGTGCGCGCAAGGCGGCGACCGTGATTGCGAACACGCAATACATCATCGGGGTCGAAATGCTGTTTGCCGCGCAAGGCTTGACGATGACAGCGGACTTGTTGCCGGGCTTCGTGCTGGGGCAGGGCACGCAAGCCGCGTATGACGAGATCCGCCGCCAGATTCCGGCCTGCCTCGATGGTGATCGCTGGTTCCATCACGATATCGCGGTGGCGCAATCGTTCGTCACCACCGGTTCGGTGCGCGCTGCAGTGGAAAGGAAAATCGGCAGCTTTGCCTGATCAGGCGGAAAACACATCGTCCTCGCGCCGCCGGATTTCACGCCACACCGCGCGCTTGAATTCATTCGTCGCGCTGCTCCACTGCGTGATCTCGTCGATGGTGCGAAAGCAGCCCTCGCATAAACCGGTTCGCGGATTCATGCGGCACACATTGATGCAGGGCGACGGGACCGCACTGCTGTCGTCGTCCGCTCCGGTGCTATTCATGTGAGGTCGGCTCTCAATGCGACATCGACGGCCGGTGCGCCGGTCATTGCCAGCAACTGCCGTGGCGTCAGGTTGAACACCGCGTGCGGATGGCCGGCAGCGGCCCAGACGCTATCGAACTGCAGCAGGTCCTGATCGATCAGCATCACGGTTTTCTGCAGATGGCCGATCGGGCACACGCCGCCGATCGCATAGCCGATCCGTTCCCTGACGAATTTCGCGTCGGCCTTGCCAAGCGCGCCGACGAGTGCGGCGACTTTCTGTTCATCGACCCGATTGGCGCCGCTCGCGACCACCATCACCGCCGCGTCGTCGGACACGCGACGGAACACGATCGATTTCGCGATCTCGGCCACGCTGCAACCGAGGCCGGCGGCGGCTTCGGCCGAGGTTTTTCCGGTGGCCGGCAGCAGCACGACCGGCTTGTCGTGGCCGAGTGCGGCGAGCAGGCCGGCCACGCGTTGCGCGGTATCGGGCAGCGCGGCGGGAGCGTTGTCGAGCATGTCAAAATCCTTTCTTCAGAGAGCCGGTCAGGCGGCCAGCAGCGAGGCAACGTGCTGCTGCAATGCCGGCAGCACGTCGCGCGCGAACCAGGGGTTGGCCTTGAACCAGGCGCGGTTGCGCGGACTCGGGTGCGGCAGCGGCAGATAGCGCGGCAGATATTCCTGATACGCGGCCACGGTGGCGGTCAGCGTCGCCTTGCCATTTTCGCGTAAATAAAACTGTTGCGCATGGCTGCCGATCAGCAGCGTCAGCCCCACGTTCGGGAGTGCGGCCAGCAGCGGCGCATGCCATAGCGGCGCGCATTCCGGGCGCGGCGGCAGATCGCCGCTCTTGCCCTTGCCGGGATAACAGAAACCGGTCGGCACGAGCGCGACCTGCTGCTCGTTGTAGAACACTTCGCGCGACACGCCCAGCCATTCGCGCAATCGGTCGCCGGATGGATCGTTCCATGGAACGCCGGTCTCGTGCACGATGCGGCCGGGCGCCTGGCCGACGATCAGTAGCCGCGCCTTCGCGCCGGCCTGCACCACCGGTCGCGGACCGTGCGGCAGATGCGCGGCGCATATCTGGCAGGCACGGATCTGGTGCAACAGTGTCGACAGTTTTTGCGGCTTCATTTGCGAGCGTTATAGGTAGCGATGCATCACATACACATCGGTCAGCCCCAGCGTCTTGTGCCGATAGGTGTTCGGCACGCGGCCGACGATGTCGAAACCATGCTTTTGCCACAGCGCGACCGCCGTGGTGTTGGATGCGACGACGTAGTTGAACTGCATCGCGGCGAAACCGGCGGCACGCGCGGTATCCATTGAATGCCGGCACAGCGCGCTGGCGACGCCCTTGCCGCGCGCATCCGGCGCCACCATGTAGCCGGCATTGGCGACATGGTCGCCCAGCGCCGGCTGGTTCGGCTTCAGCACGTAGCAACCGAGCACGCGCCGGTCTTCGAGCGCGACAAACACGCGTGCCGGCGGTGTGGTCCACATCGTCTTTGCCTCGTCGAACGTGGTATCCGGGTCGTACACGTAGGTATCCCCGCCGGCGACGACCGCATGGAAAATCGGCCATGCCAGTTCGAATTCATCGGCCTGTATTTCGCGAATCTCCATGTTCATCCCTGGCGCTTCGCGGCAATTGCATTGCTGACGCGGCTGACCGGCTTACGGCCGAGATGCTGCGAGATGAACTGGCCGGCGTCGACCACCGCGTCGAGGTCGATGCCGGTGTCAATGCCGAGGCCGTTCATCAGGTACAGCACGTCTTCGGTCGCGACGTTGCCGGTCGCACCTTTTGCATACGGACAGCCGCCGAGGCCGGCGACCGATGAATGGAAGATCGATATCCCGACTTCGAGGCTGGCATAGATGTTCGCCAGCGCCTGGCCGTAAGTGTCGTGGAAATGACCGGACAGCCGTTCGATAGGGAACTCGCTGATCGCGCGTTGCAGCACCGCCTGTACCTTCTTCGGCGTGCCGACGCCGATGGTATCGGCGATGTCGATCTCGTCGCAGCCAAGCTCGCGCATGCGGCGCACCACGTCGGCCACACTGTCGGCCGGCACCTCGCCCTGGTACGGGCAGCCGAACGAACAGCTGATGCTGCCGCGCAGCCGGATGTTGTGCTGCTTCGCCGCTTGCGCGACGTCACGGAAACGTTCGATCGATTCGGCAATCGAGCAATTGATGTTCTTTTGCGAGAACGCTTCGGATGCGGCGCCGAAAATCACGACTTCATCGGCTTTCGCGGCGAGCGCGGCTTCGAAGCCTTTCATGTTCGGCGTCAGCACCGAGTAGATCACGCCCGGCTTGCGCCGGATTTTTTCCATCACTTCGGCCGAGGTCGCCATCTGCGGCACCCATTTCGGCGACACGAACGACGCCGCTTCGATGTTGGGGAAGCCGGCATCGGTCAGCCGGTTCACCAGTTCGATCTTGACGTCAGCCGGGATGGTTTCCTTTTCGTTCTGCAAGCCGTCGCGCGGGCCGACTTCGACGATTTTGACTTTGTTAGGGAGGGTCATGTGAGTTTCTCTTTCATTGAATTCACCACCGCAATGTCCCTTCCCCCTATTAGGGGGAAGGTTAGGATGGGGGTAGAGAGGTCGATTCGGCGCAATTGGTCGATCGACCTTCACACCCCCTCCCTAACCCTCCCCCTACGAGGGGGAGGGAATCCGTCATTTCTTCATCGCTGCCTCAGGCTACCTTGAACGCCAGCAACTGCGCGCCTTCCGCAACCTGATCGCCGACCGCATACAGCAATTCTTCCACCGTGCCGTTCGCCGGCGCAGCGATCGTGTGTTCCATCTTCATCGCTTCCATGATCAGCAATGGTGCGCCTTTTTCGACGGTCTTGCCTTTGTCGACCAGCACCGCGACGATCTTGCCCGGCATTGGCGCGGTCAGCCGGCCGCCTTCGGCTTCGGCTGCGCCCGCATGCGCAAGCGGATCGTTGTAGTCAAGCACAATATGCATGCCGGCAGTAAATACGTGGAACACGTCGCCGTCGCGCACCACGGTGCCGCGCACCGTCGCGCCGTCGAGCTTGAGCACGATGTGTGCGCCATTACGCTCGACCAACGTCATTGCCGCCGGCGTGCCATCGCAACTCAGCGTCCAGCCGTTCTGCCGGTAGCCGATAGCCACCGGGTACGCGTGCGATTCATCGGCAAAATCCAGTTGCCGCCGCAGCGCGCCGTTCATGCGCCAGCCGTTGGTGTCGGACCACGGATCGTTGGCGGCGGCGCCTGCGTTGCGCTCCGACGTCAGCAGTGATGCAGCGGCCAGCGCAAGGGTTTGCAGAGATGCAGCTTGCGCCGGCGGAAACAGCGCTTCCTGGTGGCGTTCGATCAGGCCGGTATCGAGATCGGCTTGCGAGAACGGCTGGCTTTCAACGAGGCGTTTCAGAAACGCGATGTTGGTCGCGAGGCCGACCACCTGGTATTCGGACAGGGCCTGTGCCATGTGCGCTAGCGCTTCATCGCGGTCGCGACCCCAGACGATCAGCTTGGCGAGCATGGGATCGTAGAACGGCGAGATTGCGTCGCCCTCACGCACGCCGGAATCAATCCGAACTACTGCAGAGAACGGTCCCCTCCCCCTTGCAGGGGGAGGGTTAGGGTGGGGGTAGAGTGTTTGAGCTGGCAATAGCGCTTGTCCGGCGTCACTACCCCCATCTCCACCTTCCCCCTGCAAGGGGGAAGGAGCAGTGAACACAATCGCGGGCGGCGTCCGCAAATATTTCAAGGTTCCGATCGAAGGCAAAAACCCCTTCTCCGGATTCTCCGCATAAATCCGCGCTTCCAGCGCATGCCCGCGTATCGCCAGTTCATCCTGCTTCTTCGGCAATGCTTCACCCGACGCGACGCGCAACTGCCATTCCACCAGATCCAGCCCGGTGATCATTTCGGTCACCGGATGCTCGACCTGCAGCCGCGTGTTCATCTCCATGAAGTAGAACGAGCCGTCCTGATTGGCGATGAACTCGACCGTGCCGGCGCCGACATAGCCGACCGCTTTCGCCGCCGCGACCGCCGCGTCACCCATCGCACGGCGCCGCTCTTCGGTCATGCCGGGCGCGGGCGCTTCTTCCAGCACTTTCTGATGCCGCCGCTGCACCGAGCAATCGCGCTCGAACAGGTACACACAATTGCCATGCGTATCGGCAAACACCTGGATCTCGATATGACGCGGCCGCGTCAGGTATTTTTCGACCAGCACCTTGTCGTCGCCGAAACTGTTGATCGCTTCGCGCTTGCAGGATTCCAGCGCGGCCTTGAAGTCGGCGCTTTTCTCGACGATACGCATGCCCTTGCCGCCGCCGCCGGCACTGGCTTTCAGCAGCACCGGATAGCCGATCCTGTCGGCCTGTTCGCGCAGGAAATCCGCATCCTGGTTGTCGCCGTGATAACCGGGCACCAGCGGCACGCCAGCCTTTTCCATCAAGGACTTCGCGGCGGACTTGGAACCCATCGCGCGGATCGCGGACGCGGGCGGGCCGATGAACACCAGGCCGGCCTGCGCGCAGGCTTCGGCGAACGCTTCATTCTCGGACAGGAAGCCATAGCCGGGATGGATCGCCTGCGCGCCGGTCGCGCGCGCGGCTTCGATCACCTTGTCGGCGCGCAGGTAGCTTTCTTTCGCCGGCGCCGGGCCGATCAGTACTGCTTCATCGCATACCGCCACATGTTTGGCGTTAGCATCCGCTTCCGAATACACCGCGACGCTTTTGACGCCGAGTCGATGTGCGGTGGCGGCAACGCGGCAAGCGATCTCGCCGCGGTTGGCTATCAGGATTTTGGTGAACACGCTGGCTCCTTGTGGGTTGCGTAGGTAATACTCTTGATGCGCCCTCTGTAAAAGCTCCCTCCCCCTTGCAGGGGGATGAGGCCGGGGTTTCGCAAAGCACTGCTTTGCGCCGCCCGAATCGTTTGACCTTGCAAGGTCAAACGTGGGACGGTTGGGATGGGGGTGGTGCGGTCCAAGAAGCGATAGCGGCATCTGAAACGCACTACCCCCACCCTAGCCCTCCCCCTGCAAGGGGGAGGGAATCTGTTCTTTGTTATTCAGTCGTTCACGGCCAGCTTCGCATCCACCTGCGTGTGCTTGACGCGCATGCCGAGCTTCTCCAGCAAGGCCATATCCGCATCCGCATCCGGGTTGCCGGTGGTGAGCAATTTATCGCCGTAAAAAATCGAATTCGCGCCGGCCTGGAAGCACATCGCCTGCACCGCTTCGCCCATCTCACGCCGGCCGGCCGACAGCCGTACACGCGCCTTCGGCATCGTGATCCGTGCGACCGCGATCGTGCGCACGAATTCCAGCGGGTCGAGCGGATCGAGGCCATGCAACGGCGTGCCTGCGACCTGCACCAGGTGATTGATCGGCACCGATTCCGGATATGGATCAAGGTTCGCAACCTGTGCGATCAACCCTGCGCGCTGTTTGCGCGATTCACCCATGCCGACGATGCCGCCGCAACACACCTTGATGCCGGCGCTGCGCACCTTGTCCAGCGTGTCGAGACGATTCTCGTAATTGCGCGTGGTGATGATGTCGTTGTAGAACTCGGGCGCGGTGTCGAGGTTGTGGTTGTAGTAGTCGAGACCGGCGGCGGCGAGGCGCTCGGCCTGGCCGTCTTCCAGCATGCCGAGCGTCGCGCAGGCTTCGAGGCCGAGTTCCTTCACGCCGCGCACCATCGCTTCGACGTGCTCAAGATCGCGGTCTTTCGGGCCGCGCCATGCGGCGCCCATGCAGAAACGGGTCGCGCCATGAGCTTTTGCCGCACGCGCGGCTTCGAGCACCTGTTCCAGCTCCAGCAGCTTTTGCGCCTGCACGCCGGTATCATAGCGCGCAGCCTGCGGACAGTAGCCGCAGTCTTCCGGGCAGCCGCCGGTCTTGATCGACAGCAGTGTCGCGAGTTCGACTTCCTGCGGATCGAAGTGTTCGCGATGCACCTGCTGCGCGCGGAACAGCAAATCGTTGAACGGCAGGTTGAACAGTTCCAGCACCTTGTCGACCGGCCACGCCTGCGCGGCGGCGGCCCGCTTCGCGGCGGGAGTGGGAATTTCGAGAAAGCTGATCGGTTGCGACGACATCGTTACTTCCTTTGCATCAGGTTGAAACAGGGCTTGCCGGCCTGGCTGTCGGCCAGTTCGGCAGGCTTGAAAAATCGAGATGGCTGGCGGCGGCGGACGGCAGGGCCGCCGGCAGGCGCGGCACGCAGCCGAGCAGCGGCGCGGACAGGCGCGCGGACAAGGCATCGATATTATCCATGCCGTAACGCATTTCGAGGTCGACCACGTTGGCGACCCATCCTGCGAGCTGCAGGCCGCGCGCGGCGATCGCGTCGGCGGTCAGCAGCGCATGGTTCAGGCAACCGAGCCGCAGGCCGACCACCAGGATCACCGGCAGCGCGAGTTGTTGCGCGAGATCGGCGGTGTCTTCCCGATCGGTGAGCGGCACGCGGAAACCGCCGACGCCTTCGACCACCACCGCATCGGCCTGCGCCGCAATCTGGTCATAGCAGGCGCGGATATGCGCGAGGTCGATGACGATGCCGTCCTGCGCAGCGGCGATATGCGGCGCCGTGGCTTCGCGCAGCAGGTAAGGCGTGGTCAGCGCGACAGGCAACGCGACATTGGTGACGGCGGCAAGCTGATCGGCATCCTCGTTATGCCAGGCGCCGTCGCGCAATTCTGCGCCGGCGGCGATCGGCTTCATACCGGCCGCGCGCACGCCCTGCTGCGTCAACGCGTACAGCAGCGCGCCGGATACCAGCGTCTTGCCGATTTCGGTATCGGTGCCGGTGACGAACCAGGCGGCGTTTGCAGTCATGCCGGCACCTCTTCTTCGAGCGCGTTGAACGCGCCGGTCAGTTGCGCGACGTCATGCGCGCTGTGCGCGGCGGACAGCGTGATGCGCAGGCGCGCGGTATTCGCCGGCACCGTCGGCGGCCGGATCGCCGGCACCCACACGCCCTGCTCGTACAGCGCGGCGGCCACGCGCAGCGCTTCGTCGTTGGGGCCGATGATCACCGGCTGAATCGCGGTAGGCGAGGCGAACAATTGCCAGCGCCGCAGCGTCAGGCTGCCTTTCAGTTGCGCGATCAGCGACTGCAGGTTCGCGCGCCGGATCGCACCTTCATGGCCGGCGATCAGGTCGATGCTGGTCAGCAGCGCGTGCGCCAGCGCCGGCGCGGCGGCAGTGGTGTAGATATAGGGGCGCGCGCGCTGCACCATCCATTCGATCACCGTCTCGTGCGCAGCGACGAAGGCGCCGCCGACGCCGGCGGCTTTGCCAAGCGTGCCCATGTAGATCAGGTTCGGCGAGCGCAGCTTGAAATGTTCGAGCGTGCCGCGCCCGTGTTCGCCCAGCACGCCGAAGCCGTGCGCATCGTCGACCAGCAGCCAGGCGCCGTGCTGTTCGCATAGCGCGAGCAGTTGCGGCAACGGCGCGAGGTCGCCATCCATGCTGAACACGCTGTCGGTCGCCACCATTTTTGTTTTCGCGGTGCTGGCCTTCAACATCCGCGCCAGCGCCTCGATATCGCCATGCGGATACACCTGCACGTTGGCACGCGACAGCCGCGCGCCGTCGATCAGCGATGCATGGTTCAGCGACTCCGAAAAGATGTCGGTGTCGCGCCCGCCCAGTCCGGACAGTACCGCAAGATTGGCCATGTAGCCGGTACAGAAGTACAGCGCGCGTGCCGATTCCAGGTACGGTGCGATGAACTCGGCGAGCCGCTCTTCCAGCAGTGCGTGCGCGCGCGAATGGCCGCTGACCAGATGCGATGCGCCGCTGCCGGCGCCGTAGCGTTTGATGCCTTCACACAGGGCTTCGGCCAGGCGGGGATGCGCGGCCAGGCCGAGATAGTCGTTGCTGCAGAATGCCAGCATGTCACGCCCGTCGACCGTGACGCGCGGCGCGCACGGCGTCTCGGTCACGCGCCGGCGGCGGCGCAGGCTGTGCTGGTCGAGTTGTGCCAGTTCGCGTTCGAGTTCGTTGATCAGTTTCATCGTGTGTTGTCCATTGTCATGCTGCGATCACGGCCTCGAATACCGATTGCGTGCGCGCGGCCAGCAGGCCGATTTCCTCGTCATCGAGGATGTACGGCGGCATCAGGTAGACGGTGCGGCCGATCGGCCGCAGCAGCAGTTCATGTTCGAGCGCCTGCGTGAAGAAGCGGCGCGAAAAAGTGGCGGCGGCGGCCGGGTCGTCGACGATTGCGTCGAACGCCCAGATCATGCCGCGCCGGCGGAAGTTGCGTACGCGCGGGTGCGTGGCAAGCGGCGCCAGCGCGTCGGTCAGGCGCTGCGCGCGTTCGCGGTTGCGGTTCAGTACATCGTCTTCATCGAAGATCGCGAGCGTCGCGAGCGCGGCGCGGCAGGCGAGCGGATTGCCGGTGTACGAATGCGAATGCAGGAAGCCGCGCGTGACGTCGGCATCGTAGAACGCCTGGTAGATCGTGTCGCGCGTCATTACCAGCGACAGCGGCAGGTAGCCGCCGCTGATGCCTTTCGACAGGCAGACGAAGTCGGGCCAGATGTTTGCCTGCTCGCAGGCGAAGAAAGTGTCAGTACGGCCGCAGCCGACTGCGATTTCATCGGCGATCAGGTGGACCTGATAACGGTCGCACAGCGCGCGTACTTCGGTCAGATACGCCGGGTCATACATCGCCATCCCGGCCGCGCACTGCACCAGCGGTTCGACGATGACGGCGGCGATGTTGCCGGCGCGTTGCTGTAAAAGTTTTTCCAGTTCCTTGGCCGCGCGCATGGCGACATCGGCAGCGGTTTCGCCTTCGGTCGCGTTGCGCGCATCGGGCGTCGCGACCACATGCGCCTGTCGCAGCAACGGGCCGTACGCGTCGCGGAACAGCGGCACGTCGGTCACCGACAATGCGCCGACGGTTTCGCCGTGATAGCTGCCCTTCAGGCAGACGAATTCGCGCTTGTCGGACTGGCCGCTGTTGCGCCAGAAATGAAAACTCATCTTCAGCGCGATCTCGACCGCGGATGCGCCGTCGGATGCGTAGAAGCAGTGGCCGAGCACGTTGCCGCTGCGCTGCGCCAGTTGCTCGGACAGTTCGATCACCGGCTCGTGCGTGAAGCCGGCCAGCATCGCGTGTTCCAGCTTGTCGAGCTGGTCTTTCAGTGCGGCGTTGATGCGCGGGTTCGCATGGCCGAACAGGTTGACCCACCAGGAACTGATCGCGTCGAGATAGCGCTTGCCGTCGGCGTCATACAGCCATGCGCCGCGACCGTGACTGACCGGCACCAGCGGCACGCTTTCGTGGTGCTGCATTTGCGTGCACGGGTGCCAGACGCTTTTCAGGCTGCGGGCGATCCAGTCGGATTGTTGAGATGACTTCAAAACTGCTCCAAAACCTATGTAAAACCACTAGCCGGCTCCTTCCCCTTATCAGGGGGAAGGTTGGGATGGGGGTGCTGAGGTCAAAACCTCGATTACCTTCGCCAAAACCCCGTCCAGATTATTCAGCACATCATTGTTCCAGAATCGGAGAACCTGCCACCCCAGTGATTCCACGTAAGCGGTTCTTCGTGCGTCATAAGCTACCTGGTCCTGATGCTGTCCACCATCGAGTTCAATCACGAGTAACTCATCAATACATGCGAAGTCCGCGATGTAGGGGCCGATCGGATGTTGGCGGCGAAAGCGGTAATCACCTAACTGCTTTCCACGCAACGCTTGCCACAGTTTTTTCTCGGCCAGCGGCATATCGCTTCGCAGAGATCGTGCGTTGCTGGTTCGTTCCGGCTTGATGCGTCGTCGGTCGCTCAACCTCACTACCCCCACCCTAGCCCTCCCCCTGCAAGGGGGAGGGGACTGTATCGTTGTCACTCGACGATTTGTTCAGCGTTAGTACATCAACCCAACCACCCCGGCTTCCGCTTCTCCAGAAACGCGCGCACGCCCTCTTTCCCTTCATCCGAACTGCGAATATCCGCGATCCGCTCCGCCGTATCCGCGATCAGCGCATCGGTCAGCGGCACGCCGGCCATGTCCTGCACCAGACGCTTCGCTTCCTTTACCGCATTCGGGCTGTTCGACACCAGCGCCTTGACGATATCGCCGACGGTAGCGTCGAGCGCGTCCGCAGCGACGGCCTCATGCACGAAACCGATATGCCGGGCCTGCTGCGCGGAAAAACGTTCCGCTGTCAGAAAATACCGGCGCGCCGCATTTTCACCCATCGCCCGGATCACGTAAGGCGAGATTGTCGCAGGAATGAGGCCGAGTTTTGCCTCGCTCAGGCAAAAATTTGCGCTGTCGACCGCCACCGCGATGTCGCATGCGGCCACCAGGCCCATGCCGCCCGCATAGCAATCGCCTTGTATTTTTGCCACCACCGGCTTCGGGCACGCGTAAATCGTGCGCAGCATATCGGCCAGTTCCGTGGCGTCGGCCAGGTTTTCCGCGCGCGTGTACGTCGCCATTTTCTTCATCCAGTTCAGGTCCGCACCGGCACAGAATGCCGAACCGTTGGCGGCGAGCACGATGGCGCGGATATCCGCATCGGCGCCGAGCGCACGGAATGCACCAAGGATTTCGCCGATCATGAGTTCATTGAAGGCATTGCGCATGTCAGGCCGGTTCAATTGCACTGTGGCCACACCGCCGTGCAGCGTCACTTCAAGCGTCTGGAAATGCATGCTTATCCTTTCTGCCGCATTACATGCGGAACACACCGAATTTCGTTTCCGGAATCGGCGCGTTCAGCGATGCGCTCAATCCCAGTGCCAGCACCATGCGCGTATCGGCCGGATCGATCACGCCGTCATCCCACAAGCGCGCACTCGCGTAATACGGATGCCCCTGGTGCTCGTACTGCTCGCGGATCGGCTGCTTGAACGCCTCTTCTTCCTGTTGCGACCAGCTGCCGCCCTTGCCTTCGATGCCGTCGCGCTTGACGGTCGCCAGCACGCTCGCGGCCTGATCGCCGCCCATTACCGAGATGCGCGCGTTCGGCCACATCCACAGCATGCGCGGCGAGAAGCCGCGGCCGCACATGCCGTAGTTGCCGGCGCCGAAACTGCCGCCGATGATCACGGTGAATTTCGGCACCGCCGCGGTCGATACCGCCGTCACCATCTTCGCGCCGTTGCGCGCGATGCCTTCGTTCTCGTACTTGCGGCCGACCATGAAACCGGTGATGTTTTGCAGGAACACCAGCGGAATCCTGCGCTGGCAGCACAGCTCGATGAAGTGGGTTCCCTTCAAGGCCGATTCGGAAAACAGGATGCCGTTGTTGGCGATGATGCCGACCGGCATGCCGAAAATATGCGCGAAGCCGCACACCAGCGTCGTGCCGTAACGCGCCTTGAATTCGTCGAATTCACTGCCGTCGACGATGCGCGCGATCACTTCGCGCACGTCGAACGGCTTGCGCGTATCGGTCGGGATCACGCCGTACAGTTCGCGCGCGTCGTACTTCGGTTCGATCGGTTCGCGCAGCACCAGTTGCTGCGGCTTTTGCCGGTTCAGGTTGGAAACGATGTTGCGTGCGATCGACAGCGCATGCAGGTCGTTCTGCGCCAGATGATCGACCACGCCGGACAAGCGCGTATGCACATCGCCGCCACCGAGGTCTTCCGCGCTGACCACTTCGCCGGTCGCCGCCTTCACCAACGGCGGGCCGCCGAGGAAGATTGTGCCCTGTTCCTTGACGATGATCGATTCATCGCTCATCGCCGGCACATACGCGCCGCCGGCGGTGCACGAGCCCATCACCACCGCGATCTGCGGAATGCCCTTGGCCGACAGGTTCGCCTGGTTGTAGAAGATGCGGCCGAAATGGTCGCGGTCGGGAAAAACTTCGTCCTGGTTCGGCAGGTTCGCGCCGCCGGAATCGACCAGGTAGATGCACGGCAGATTGTTCTGTTCGGCGATTTCCTGCGCGCGCAAATGCTTCTTCACCGTGACCGGATAATAAGTACCGCCCTTCACTGTCGCATCGTTGCACACGATCACGCATTCCTGGCCGGCGACACGACCGATGCCGGTGATGATGCCGGCTGATGGCGCGGCATTGTGATACATCTCGTAGGCCGCCAGTTGCGAGAATTCAAGGAAGGGCGTGCCGGGATCGAGCAGCATTTGCACCCGGTCGCGCGGCAGCAGCTTGCCGCGCGCAACGTGCTTCTTGCGCGCGTCTTCGCCGCCACCAAGCGCGATCTTTTCCACCTTCGTTTTCAGGTCGTCAACCAGGCGCTGCATTGCATCGGTATTCGCCTTGAAGTCTTCGCTGCGCGGGTTCAGTTTGCTTTCGATTTGTGGCATTCGATTCCCTGTCTTGTTTCTGTTTCGCCGTTGTGGCGCGTGGGATGGGCATGTTGTTCCCACGCGTTACCTCAAACTATGTACGTACTCAATCGACGGTCACGCATTACCTTGAAAACCGCATGCCGTTTATCGCAGGTCACGCGTGGGCACAAAAACGTGCCCACCCTACCGGATATCGCCATCGACGTAAAACCAGCGGCCGTCTTCGCGCACGAAGCGGCTTGCTTCATGCAGGCGCTGCGCACGCCCGCCGGTCTTGTAGCGAGCAACAAATTCCACCGTCGCCGCATCGCCTTCGGGTTGATGCCGCTTGATGTCGAGCCCCAGCCATTTCGTCGCCGTATCATGCGTCAGGTCCGCCAGCGCCGGTCGCGCGCTCGCATGCCAGCTTTGATGCACGTAATCCATCAGGCCCAGTGCGTAGGCGCTGTAACGTGAACGCATCAGCTGTTCCGCCGTTTCCGGCAGCGCGCCATGATGAAATCGGCCGCAGCATTGTTCGTACGCCATGCCGCCGCACGGGCAGGCAACGACCGAAGTTTTCTTCGTCACCGCGCGTCAGCCCTTCTTCGCTTTCTCGGCAACCGGCGCGCCGGCCGCTTTCCACGCGCCGAAGCCGCCTTCGATATGCGCGACGTTGTCCAGGCCCATGTCCTGCACGGTTTTCGTCGTCAGCGCGCTGCGCCAGCCGGCCGCGCAAAAGAAGATGAATTCCTTGTTCTCGCCGAACAGCGGCTTGAAATACGGCGAGTCCGGGTCGACCCAGAATTCGATCATGCCGCGCGGCGTGGCGAACGCGCCGGGGATCACGCCTTCGCGCTCCAGCTCGCGCACGTCCCGCACGTCGACGAACTGCACGTTTGGATCGCCGAACTTGGCTTGCGCCTCCTGCACCGTGTAGGTTTTCACCTGCGCCATCGCCTCGTCCACCAGCGCCTTGTACCCTTTTTTCATCGCCATGAGCGCTCCCTCAGATCGAGCCGTTTTTCAGGAATGCTTCGAGCTGGTCGAAGCGGTCAAAACCCCAGAACGGTTCGTCGTCGGCGATCACGAACGGCGAGCCGAACACGCCGCGTGCGATTGCAGCATCGACCTCGGCTTTCAGGCGCTCCTTGATCGCTCCGCTGCCGGCGCCGTCGACCAGGGCCGCACCGTCAATACCAAGGCCGGCGGCCACTGCGATCATCGCATCGGGCTGGCTGATGTCGGCACCGTCGACAAAATACGCGCGATACACCGCATGCGTGAATTCGACCGCCTTCGCGTCGCCGTGCGTCTGGCGCACCCACAGCATCGCGCGGGCGGCAAGCTGGGTCGACAGCGGGAACGGCGCGGGACGCCGGTAAGGGATGCCGTGAAAACGCGCGCTACGCTCGAAATCGCGATACGAATACTCCCCCTTCAACGGCACCATCGGCAGCGGCGCGCCGCCTGTGGTCTTGAACGCGACGCCGAGCAGCATCGGATGCCAGTTCACCGTGCGCTCGTGGCGTTGCGCGAGCGCCTCGATTTGCGTCGATGCGAAATAGCCGTAAGGCGACGAGAAATCAAAATAAAAGTCGATGCTGCCGCTCATGTTCATCTCCAATGATGGCGATCAGGCCAGCGCGCGCCCGATCAGGATTTTCTGGATATCGCTGGTGCCTTCGTAAATCTGGCAGACGCGCACGTCGCGGTAGATCCGCTCGACCGGAAAGTCGCTGACGTAGCCGTAGCCGCCATGAATCTGCAATGCATCGGAACAGATCCGCTCCGCCATCTCGCTGGCGAACAGCTTCGCCATCGCCGCCTCCTTCAGGCAGGGCTTGCCGGCGTCTTTCATGCTCGCCGCATGCAGGATCAGCTGGCGCGCCGCCTCGATCTGCGTTGCCATGTCGGACAGCCTGAACTGCACCGCCTGATGCTCGAACAGCGGTTTGCCGAAGCTGGTGCGCTCCTTCGCATACGCCAGCGCCGCGTCGAACGCCGCACGCGCCATGCCGACCGATTGCGACGCGATGCCAATGCGCCCGCCTTCGAGACCGGACAGCGCAATCTTGTAGCCCTGGCCTTCTTCGCCGATCAGGTTCTGCACCGGAATCCGGCAATTCTCGAACAGGATCTGCGCGGTGTCGGACGAATGCTGGCCGAGCTTGTCTTCCAGGCGCGCGACGATGTAGCCGGGCGTCGTGGTCGGCACCCAGAACGCGCTGATGCCTTTCTTGCCGGCTGCCTTGTCGGTCACCGCCAGCACGATCGCGACATCCGCGTGCTTGCCGCTGGTGATGAACTGCTTGACGCCGTTCAGCACGTAATGCTCGCCGTCGCGCGTGGCTGTGGTGCGCAGCGCCGCCGCGTCGCTGCCCACGTGCGGCTCGGTCAGGCAGAACGCGCCGAGCATGTCACCGCGCGCCAGCGGCTTCAGGAAGCGTTCCTTCTGCTCGTCGTTCGCGACCATCATCGCGATACTGCACACCGGGCAATTGTTGACCGAGATGACGGTCGAGGTGCCGCCGTCGCCGGCCGCGATTTCTTCCAGCACCAGCGCCAGCGATACGTAATCGAGCCCGGCGCCGCCGAGTTCTTCCGGCACCGCGACGCCGAATGCGCCGAGCTGCGCGAGACCCTTTAATTCGTCTTTCGGGAAATGATGTTCCTTGTCCCAGCGTGCCGCGTTCGGCGCCAGGCGCTCCTGCGCAAATGCGCGCAGCGCGTCGCGGATCATTTCATGTTGTTCGGACAGGACCATGTCATCTCGCTAGTTGGGACTTCTTGTGTGTTCTTGTGCTTACCAGGGCAATTGCTTGCCGGTGTAATCGTGATAACTGCCGCTGTCTTTCGCTTGCAGCGCGCCGATGGTGCGCAACAGTCCGCGCACGCTTTGATCGGCCGTAATCGATGCGCCGGGTCCGCCCATGTCGGTCTGTACCCAGCCCGGATGCACAGCGGCGAACGTCGCCTTCGGATAATCGAGCGATGCGCATTTCACCGCCATGTTCAGCGCCGCTTTCGATGCGCGGTACAGCCAGCCGTAGCTCGATCCGGTCTCGGCGATGCTGCCCATCACGCTGCTGAGGAAGGCGAATTTTCCGCCCGCGGCCTCAACCATCGGCGCCACCAGCGGAATCGCCTGCATCGCGCCGAGCACATTGGTGTGCATCACCTGGTCGAAATCCTGCACGGTCGGCGGCACCGTCGTGCCTTCCTTGGTGCCGAACACGCCGGCGACGTAGATTGCGAGGTCCAGCTTTTCGCCGTCGAGCTGCCAGCCGAGACTGGCCAGCGATTCGGGTTTCGCGACGTCGATCTTGAATGTTTTCGCGCCGGCGCTATTCAGTGCGGCGATTGCAGCATCGTCGCGCGCGGTGGCGATCACGTTCCAGTTATCGGCCAGCAACTGGCGCACGAATTCGTGGCCGATGCCGCGCGAGGCGCCGATGATGAGTGCGGTGGGCATAAGAGGACTCCTTGGAAAATCTTGCTGCCGGGTTCCCCCTCCCTTGCAGGGGGAGGGTTAGGGAGGGGGTAGTACATTTCAGATGCCGCTATCGCTTCTCGAACCGCACTACCCCCATCCCGACCTTCCCCCTGCAAGGGGGAAGGAGTCTTACCGAAGGGGATTGAAACTCAAACCAGCTCGATCGCCATCGCCGTGCCTTCGCCGCCGCCGATGCATAGCGACGCCACGCCCAGCTTGCCGCCGGTCTTCTTCAGCGCGCCGATCAGCGTTACGATAATCCGCGCACCGGACGCCCCGATCGGATGGCCGAGCGCGCACGCGCCGCCATGAATGTTGACCTTCTCGTGCGGAATGCCGTGCTCCTTCATCGCCGCCATCGGCACCGCCGCGAACGCTTCGTTGATCTCGAACAGGTCGACATCCTTGGTGGTCAGGTTCAGCTTCTTGTACAGCTTGTCGATCGCGCCGACCGGCGCAGTGGTGAACCAGTTCGGTTCCTGCGAATGGGTCGCGTGGCCAAGGATGCGCGCAATCGGCGTGCATCCGAGTTTCTTCGCGGTCGATTCGCGCATCAGCACCAGCGCGGCGGCGCCGTCGTTGATCGATGACGACGACGCGGCGGTGATCGTGCCGTCCTTCTTGAACGCCGGCTTCAGCGTCGGAATCTTTTCCGGCTTGGCCTTCAATGGGCCTTCATCCTTGTCGATCACGACATCGCCGCCTTTCGCCGCGACCGTCACCGGCACGATTTCCCACTTGAACGAGCCGTCGCTGGTCGCGGCTTGCGCGCGCTTCACCGATGCGACCGCGAAAGCATCCTGCTCTTCGCGCGAAAACTGGTATTTCGCCACGCACTCTTCGGCGAAAGTGCCCATCGCGCGGCCCTTGTCGTAAGCGTCTTCGAGGCCGTCGAGCATCATGTGGTCGTACATCATCGCGTGGCCGATGCGGTAGCCGCCGCGTGCCTTCGGGATCAGGTAGGGCGCATTGGTCATCGATTCCATGCCGCCCGCAACCACTACCTCGTTGCTGCCGGCGACGATCGAATCGAAGCCGATCATCGCGGCCTTCATCGCCGAGCCGCACATCTTCGACAGCGTGACCGCGCCGGCCGAAACCGGCAACCCGGCCTTGATCGCCGCCTGGCGCGCCGGCGCCTGGCCCTGGCCGGCCATCAGGCAATTGCCGAACAGGACTTCGTTTACATGCTGCGGTTCGAGGTTGGCGCGCTCGATGGCGGCGCGGATCGCGACCGCACCGAGATCGTTGGCCGACAGCGACGCGAAGTCGCCCTGAAAAGCGCCCATCGGGGTACGTGCGGCGCCGACTATGACAACAGGATCGTTCATGATGGTTCTCCAAAAAAATGACTGAAAATCAGGCCGCCTGTACCACCGGCGCCTGGGGTTTGTAACTGAAGCGCAATTCCTGCGGATACGGGAAAACGTCGTCCACGTAGCCGTCCATCAGGCGCTGCTTTGCGTTTTGCCAATATTCCGGCGTCAGCAGTTCCGCATGGTGTTTCATGAAATATTTGCGCACTTCCGGATGGCCGAGCAGGAAGGTACCGAACTGTTCCGGGAACACGTCGTTCTTCCCGACCGGATACCATGGCTCGCTCGCCATTTCATCTTCTTCGTTGCGCGGCGCGGGTATCGCGCGGAAGTGGCAGTCGGTGATGTATTCGATCTCGTCGTAGTCGTAGAACACAACGCGGCCGTGACGCGTCACGCCGAAATTCTTGTACAGCATGTCGCCGGGGAAGATGTTGACGCCGACCAGTTCGCGGATCGCATTGCCGTATTCGACCACGCCATGCTCGACCGCCGCATGGTCGCCGCGCTTCTCCGCTTCATTCAGCCAGATATTGAGCGGCACCATGCGCCGTTCGATATACACATGCTTGATCACGATCTCGTCGCCGTCTTCCTCGACGATCGATGGCGCGACCTGCTTCAGCTCGGCCAGCAGTTCATCGGAAAAGCGCCCACGCGGAAACGCGACGTTCGAATATTCGAGCGTGTCCGCCATGCGGCCGACGCGGTCGTGGTTTTTCACCAGCAGGTATTTCTCTTTCACCTGCGCACGCGTGGTTTCCTTCGGCGGCGGGAAGTAATCCTTGATCACCTTGAACACATACGGAAACGACGGCAGCGCGAACACCACCATCACCAGTCCGCGGATGCCGGGCGCCGCCTCGAAACAATCGGACGAATGGCGCAGATGATGCAGGAAGTCGCGATAGAACAGCGCCTTGCCGAGTTTTTGCAAACCGAGAATCGTGTAAATCTCGCTGCGCGGCTTGTTCGGCAGCAGCGAGCGCAGGAAATGCACGTAGGCGGAAGGCACTTCCATGTCGACCATGAAGTAGGCGCGCGTGAACGAGAACAGCACCGTGATCAGCGTCGGATCGAACAGCACGGTATCAAGCACCAGCTCATGTCTGCGGTTGTACAGGATCGGCACCACGAACGGATACACGCGGTTGCCGTTGATGCCCTTGCCGACAATGTATGCGCCCTTGTTGCGGTAGAACAGGCTGGCCAGCACCTGGATCTGGTGGTTCGGTTCCAGCAACTCGGTGCCGAACATCGCGCGCATGCGTGCCTCGACGAAGCCGATGTCGCGGTCGAGATCGGCGAACGGCGACTGCAGCTGGAAATTGGTGACGATACGCTTCAGCGTGAAGCGCAGTCCGTCCTTGGCCGGGTAGTAGACGCGATAGGTCGGCAGCAGTTCGTCGGTATCGATGTATTCGGTCGAGACCGCCGGCCGCACGAAAATGAAGTCGTTGTGGAAATAGGTGCGCTGCAGGATGTTGCAGCACACCGAGTTGAAAAAGGTTTCCGCCAGTTCCGGCTGTTTGTGATTCACCAGCAAGCCGATGTAGTGCAGCTTCACCTCGCGCCAGACCTCATCGTCCAGCTCGTCCTGGTCGTATTCGTCTTCCAGCATCTGCACGCATTCACGCACCCGCTGGTCGTAGTACGAGATCCGCTCGCGCGCCTTGATCTGCGCGGTCTTCCAGTCACCCTGCTCGAAATAGCGCTTCGCGTTCTGGCTCGCTTCGCGGAACAGCCGGTAATGCTTGTCGAAGCCGTCCAGCATCGTGCGCGCGATGTCGAACGCTATCTGCGAGGAAAGAAGCTTGGGAAAGACGGTCGGCATGGTCAGAGTCGGAATTGGTTTTTCCAGAGCTGTAGTTTAGCCAAATCTACGCCGATTCCGCCGCACACCACGATCAGCGGGCGCCGCACCGATGCCAGCACCGGCAAATCCTGATAGGCGACCGCCAGTGCCGCGCCGCAAGCCGGTTCGACCAGCATGCGCAGATCGTCGGCAAACTGCAGGCAGGCGTCGACCGCCTGCGCGTCGCTGACGATGATGCTGCGCACGTCATGGCGACTGGTCCAGTCGAACGCCACCTGCGCCACGCGCTTGGCGCCGAGCGTGCTCGCGATCGACGTGATCTTCGGCAGCGTGACCAGACGGCCGGCCGCGATCGATGCTTGCAACGATGCGGCGCCTTCGGTTTCCACCGCGATCACCGGCACGTCCGGCAGACCATTGCGGTGCAGGCCTTCCAGCACCCCGCACAGCAAACCGCCGCCGCCGACCGAACAGATCACTGCATCGAATCCGGCATCCATCTGCCGTGCCTGCGCGACCGCTTCGTCGATCAAGCTCGCATTGCCGTCCCAGATGTCCGGATGGTCGAACGGCGGCACATACAGCGTGCCCGCCACGCGGCACAAACGCAGCGCTTCCTCATTGGTTTCGTCCCACACGCCGCCATGCACGATCAGGTGCGCACCGCTGGCGCGGATGGCTTCGCGCACCGACTCCGGCGTGGTCTGCGGCACCAGGATCGTGGTGCGCAAGCCGAGCGCCGCACCGGCAAACGCGGCGGCGAAGCCGGCATTGCCGCCGGACGGACAGATCAGATGGTTGGCGCCGCACGCCGCCGCACGCTGGCACATCAAGCCGATGCCACGCAGCTTGAACGAGCCGGACGGCTGCAGGTTTTCGAGCTTCAGCAAGACCTTCCGGCCCAGCGCCTGCGACAGGCTGGCGTGCGTGTGCAACGGAGTAGCGATATGCAGGGAGTTCATGCCGAATAGCCGGTTGCCGTTTCAGAAATGCGGTAAGGATGCGCTTCCCTGATTGGAAGCCGGATGCAAAAAAAGTTGTTGGCCGCGATCAAGTACTGCGACCATTCGGGACGACAAGGCGCGGAGCTTTCCTGCCGTCGTTCAGTTCGTTTCCGCAAACAGTTCACGTCCGATCAGCATGCGCCGGATCTCGCTGGTCCCGGCGCCGATCTCGTACAGCTTCGCGTCGCGCCACAGCCGGCCGGTCGGATAGTCATTGATATAGCCGTTGCCGCCGAGCGCCTGGATCGCCTCGCCCGCCATCCAGGTCGCCTTTTCGGCCGAATACAGGATCGCGCCGGCCGCATCCTTGCGCAATGCGCGCACCGCTTCCGGCGTCTTCGCGCGGTCGCAGGCCTGGCCCACCGCATACACATAGGCCTTGCACGCCATCATCGTCGAATACATGTCGGCCAGCTTGCCCTGCATCAATTGGAACTCACCGATCGGCTGGCCGAACTGCTTGCGCTCGTGCACATACGGCACCACCACATCCATGCAGGCCTGCATGATGCCGAGCGGACCGCCGGACAGCACGGTGCGCTCGAAGTCGAGGCCGGACATCAGCACATTCACGCCTTTACCCAAGCCGCCGAGCACGTTTTCCGCCGGCACTTCGCAATCCTGGAACACCAGCTCGCCGGTATGCGAGCCGCGCATGCCGAGCTTGTCGAGCTTTTGCGCAACCGAGAACCCCTTGAAATTCTTTTCGACCAGGAACGCGGTCATGCCACGCGGGCCGGCTTCGAGGTCGTTCTTCGCGTACACCACCAGCACGTCGGCGTCGGGGCCGTTGGTGATCCACATCTTGCTGCCGTTCAGCACCCAGCGGTCGCCCTTCCAGTCAGCGCGCAATTTCATGCTGACGACGTCGGAACCGGCGTTCGGCTCGGACATCGCGAGCGCGCCGACATAGTCGCCGGACACCAGCTTCGGCAGGTATTTCGCCTTTTGCTCGGACGTGCCGTTGCGCTTGATCTGGTTCACGCACAGATTCGAATGCGCGCCGTACGACAGGCCGACCGAGGCCGATGCACGCGAGATTTCTTCCATTGCAACGATATGCGCCAGATAACCCATCGCGCTGCCGCCGTACTCGTCGTCAACAGTGATGCCGAGCAAGCCGAGGTCGCCCATTTTTTTCCACAGGTCCATCGGAAACCGGTCGCTGCGATCGATCTCGGCCGCGCGCGGCGCGATCTCGGCTTGCGCGAATTGCTGCACCGTCGCGCGCAGCGCGTCGATGTCTTCGCCATGGTCAAAAGTCAAGCCGGGCAGGTGGAGCATATCGTCCTCGCAAGGTTGGAAATGGAGAAAATCATACCTTCAATTGACGTTTACGTAAACGTCAATCAGGCATGGTGAAAATACGGTATCCGGGCATCGTTCACGCCGCGTCCTTCAGCCGGCGCGGCGCGGATTTCCTGTCGCCGGCAGCCTTGGCCGGCTTGTCGCCGGCGAGCAGGCGCCGGCATTCTTCTTCATGCGCGGCGATTTCATCGAGCGTCACTTCCAGGTCTTCGCGCTGCCGTTCCAGCGTTTCGCGATGCTGCGCCAGCACCGCGAGGAACCGCTTCAGTTGCGCGCTCGAATCCTTCGGCGATTCATACATGTCGACCAGCGCCTTGATCTCCGACAAGCTGAGGCCGAGCCGCTTGCCGCGCAGCGTCAGCTTCAGCCGCGTACGTTCGCGCGCGCTATAGACGCGGGTACGGCCGCCGGCGCCTTCGCGCTTCGGACTGAGCAGGCCCTGATCTTCGTAAAAACGGATCGCGCGCGGCGTGATGTCGAATTCGCGCGCCAGTTCGGTGATGGTGTAGGTCGGCATGGGCGATGTCAGCAGCAAACGAAGTTTATGTTTAGAATCGTCGTAATGTAATTGCAGTTTACGTTAACGTAAAGCAGATTCTAGTCGTGCAAATGTGAACTCTGCAAGCCCGCCAATATTTAACTTTCTTGCGCCAATGAATCTTCTCGAATCCCAACTCAGCTATGCCTTCGGCGATACGCTGCCTGCGTCCGGTGCCGTGCATCAGGTCGCCCCCGGTGTTTACTGGCTGCGCATGGGCCTGCCGTTCGCGCTGAACCATATCAACCTGTGGCTGCTGCAGGACGAATTCGACGACGGCAGCGGTCCGCGCCCCGGCTGGACGGTGGTCGATTGCGGCATCGCCAACGACGCCACGCGCGCCGCATGGGAAACCGTGTTCGCGTCGGTGCTGGATGGCCGGCCGATCGTGCGCGTAATCGCCACCCATTACCATCCCGATCACGTCGGACTGGCGGACTGGCTGTGCTCGCGCTGGAACGCGCCGCTGTGGATGACCACCGGCGAATATGGTTTCGCACGCATGATGTCGGCGTCGCTGCCGGGCGTCGACGGCACCGCGATGCTGCCGCATTTCCAGCGTCATGGCCTGACCGATCCGGCGATGCTGGAAGAGCTGCAAGGCCGCAAAAACTACTATCCGACGCTGGTGCCGGCGGTGCCTTCCGAATACCGCCGCATGCAGGACGGACAGAGCTTCCGCATCGGCGCGCACGCGTGGCGCGTGATCACCGGCTTCGGTCATGCGCCGGAACATGCGTCGCTGTATTGCGCCGATCTGAACCTGCTGGTTTCCGGCGACATGGTATTGCCGCGCATCTCGACCAACGTGTCGGTGTTCGCGATCGAACCGGAAGCCAATCCGGTGCAGCAGTATCTTGATTCACTCGCGAAGTACGCCGGCCTGCCCGACGATACGCTGGTATTGCCGTCGCACGGCAAGCCATTCCGTGGCTTGCATATTCGCATTGCGCAACTGAACGACCATCACCGTGAACGGCTGGCCGAAGTGGTCGAGGCGTGCGTCACGCCGCGCTCGGCGGCCGATATCGTGCCGCTGATGTTCCGCCGCGCGCTGGATGCACATCAATTGACGTTTGCGTTGGGCGAAGCGCTCGCGCATCTGCACAAGCTGTGGTTCGACGGCGTGTTGCGGCGGCAAACCGACGCCGATGGCGTCATCCGTTTTTCCACGATTTCCTGAGCGTCGCGCACCTCGTTCCGCTGCCTTCCTCATCCCGGGAAGTGCTGTACGCCCCGCTTTCCCGCGCCCGATTCCCGCCTTTGCATCCCGCCCGCATATTTTTATCTTTGCGCCTGGTTGATTTTCGTCGTTCCGGCCATAGTTAAAAGTTGACAAAAAGACAGGTAATTTTATCAAGAGTGTGTTACCTTGACTTAACACATTTGGTCACAAAAAGTTCATGCCAGCCAGAGACTGACTGTCACGACATGACATGGAATAGTGCGCGGTAATGAATCCATCTATTGAACGAGAAGGGTTTAGCGAGCGTCTGCAGCAAGCATTGCGCAACGCCGACTATTCCCCGGATAGTCCGACCCAGTTGGCGAGGGAATTCAATATCCGTTTCGAGGGCCGCCCGATCACCGTCCATGCCGCGCGAAAGTGGCTGGTCGGCGAAGCCATTCCCACCCAGGAAAAATTACGCGCACTCGCGCAATGGCTCGGCGTACCCGCCGAATGGCTGCGCTTCGGCGGAACCGAAACGCATGCATTGGTCGGCACACCCGGCATGCCGGCGCGCTTCGAATCGGCCGACGTCAAGCTGATCGCCGACCTGCAACGACTGGATCAGCATCACCAGTCGATCGCGCGCGAATTCATCCGCATGCTATTGCGGCTCAACCGGGCGAAGTAAGAGTCTATTTCAGTAGGGCGAGTCGTCGCGACGGGGCGCTTTCCGCGCAGCACTGCGTTGCGGTTCCTCGCCATAGCTCGCTATGACTCGTCACCACGCCTTGTTCTGCACGAAAATCACCGCCGTCACAACTGACCCGCCCTACTGAAATAGACTCTAAGCGTACGTAGATAACGCAGCCCGGCGATCGCCCGGCTGCCGTACCACGACATCATTTCCCCGTCGAGCAATTGCACCGGCTTGCCGATCTGCTTTTCCAGCGCATCGACATGCGTTCCGGTAAAGCGGTACGGCTCGCTCGACAGTAGCACGCCGTCGATCGAGCGCACCAGTTCGTCCGACCACGCGAACACCGGATAGCGCGCCGACGGCTGCGGCGCGCTCCAGCAGCGCCAGCCGATTTCGGCCATCATCCGCGCGATATAGGTATCGGACGACACTGTCATCCACGGATCTTTCCAGATGCAGTACAACAGCGTTTGCGACGATCCCTTGGTGCTTGCGGCAAGCAGCGCGTATTCCCGTTCGAATGCCGCGCACAGCGCTTCGGCTTGCTCTTTCGCATGGAAAATGCCGCCCATCAGCCGGTACAGTGCGAGGTTGTCGCGCGGCGCCAGCGGATGCGTGACGATCACATGCGGAATAAACTGCGCGAGCGCATCGACAGTCGGTTTTTCATTTTCGTCGATGTTGACGATCAGATGTGTCGGCGCCAGCTTGCGGATCTTGTCGAGGTTCACGTCCTTGGTGCCGCCGACCTTCGGTATCGCGCACACCGTATCGGCCGGATGAATGCAGAAGCCGGTACGCCCGACCAGCCAATGCGCCAATCCCAGATCGCACAACAGTTCGGTGATTGACGGCACCAGCGACACGATACGCGGTGCCGTGTCGAGCGCCACCGCTTGGTGTTCGCCGCCGATGGCATCGATCAGTTTCATCACGGCTGCGCGTATCGCGGCTTGCGCCGCGCCTTCCCGCTCAACGCATCATAGATGCGGTTCGGCAGCAGCCGCAGCAGTTTGGCAACCACGCCCATCTGCCACGGAATCACGCGATAGCCGACGCCGGCATCGATCGCAGCTACCGTCCGTGTGGCGAATTTTTCCACCGGCATCAGGAACGGCATCGGATAGGGATTCCCGCGCGTCATCGGCGTATCGATATAACCGGGTGCGATCGTCACCACGCTAATGCCGCTGCCGCGCATTTCGACGCGCAGCGATTCGCAATAGCTGATCACGCCCGCCTTCGACGCGCTGTACGCGCCGGCGCCCGGCAGGCCGCGAATGCCGGCCACGCTGCCGATACCGACCAGCCGGCAATCGCGATTGCCTGCCTGCGCCTGCCGTTTCATTGTCTCGATGAATGGCGCGAAGGTCGCCACCGTCGCGGTCAGGTTGGTGGCGATGATGCGCTCGAACACTGCCAGGTCTTCCGCATATTCGGTCAGCGTGCCATGCGAAATGCCGGCGTTCGCGATCACCACGTCGATGCCGCCGGCGGCATCGATGAAATCGGCGGCCGCCGCAGCCAGCGCGGCATGCTCGGTCACGTCGAGCGGATAGAGACGGTGCCGCTCCGGGTGCGGCAGTTGCGCGACCAGTTGTTCCAGCGCTGGCCGGCGCCGCGCAACCAGCCCCAGCATCGCGCCCTGCGCCGCGTAGCGCTGCGCCAGCGCGGCGCCGATACCGCTCGATGCGCCGGTGATGAATACACGTTTCATGGCTTCCCCAAATGAAAAAGTCCGTCCTCTTTCGAGCGACGGACTTCGTGCCGATATTGGCCTGCTGCCGATGTTACTTGTGTTGCTTGTGCCCGGCCGATGTCTTGGCTGGCGCGGTTTTGGTTTCGGCCGGCTTCGCTTCCGAGGTCTTCTGTTCCTTCGCGACCTTGGCTACCAGCCAGTCCATCACCTGCAGCGTCGCCGCGTGCAGCACCGGTTCCGGCTGGTTGCCGAGGCTGGCGCCGACGATCGACGGCGAAGTCAGATAACGCCCTTCGACCGCGATCAACGGCACGCCGTCCACCTGGTAGGCTTGCTGCAACTGCGCTGCGCGGCGCACCTTGGCCTGCACCGAGAACGAGTTGTAGACGTCGAGGAATTTCTGCTTGTCGATGCCCTGTTTGGTCACCCAGGCGAGGATCGTTGCGTCGGTGTCGAGCGACTGATGCTGCTGGTGAATCGCGTCGAATACCTTCTTGTGCAGTTCATCAATCTTGCCCAGCGCTTCCAGCGAGTAATACAGCTTTTGCTGCGGCACCATCGAATCGCGGAACACTACCGGCACGCGCTTGAAGTCGATCTTGTCGCCCTGCTTCTTCACCCAGTCTTCCAGCGACGGTTCGAGCGCGTTGCAGTGCGGGCAGGAATACCAGAAAAATTCCGTGACCTCGACCTTGTTGCCGGACTCGGTCGGCTGCGCTTTTTCCAGCGTGCGGTAATCGACGCCGTTTTGCGGATTGGCAGGCGAGGCGCTGGCCACCGCCGCAACCAGGCTGAGACTCAGGGCTGCAACTACATGTTGAAGAAAACGCATAATGTTCCTTTTCTGTTTTCGATTATCAAGCGTAACCAAACTGAACTGACCGGCTGCGATGCCGGTCACTGCCTGGCGATGCGCACCACCGCCGCGTCCACGCCGTTGTCCGACATCTTGGTGCGTATCCGGTTCATTGCATCGAGCTGGCTGAACGGACCGACGCGCACCCGGTACAGCACGCCGTTTTCCGACTGCCGCTCGGACACTTTTGCTTCGACGCCGATCAACGCCAGTTTCGCGCGCAGGCTTTCCGCATCGGTCTGAGAACGGAAGGCACCGGCCTGCAGCAGGTAGCTCCACTTGTCTTCCGCGTTGTCTGCGGCGTCCGCCTGCTTCGGCTTGCCGGCGTTCGACGATAGTTCAACCACCGGCGCCTTGTTGCCGGTCGACGGTCCGGCCGTGTTCGCCGGTGCGCTCGGCACAGGCGGCCGGGCCAGATCTTTTGCCGCATCGCGCGCCGCCGATTTGTTGCCGTACAAGGGTTGGTTCGGATCGACGCGCTGACCGGCGGTCGGTTCGGCCGCCTTTTCCGGCCGGGCCAGTTTGTTGGTAAAAGGCATTGGCGTTTTAGTGATGACCACCGCGACCGCCAGTGCGATGCCGAGACCGATGACCAGTCCGATGATGATACCCAGTATGGTGCCGCCGTGCTGCCTGTTCAACTTTTGCATACTTCCTCGATACATGCCGTTACATTCTTGCCGGCGCCGATACGCCGATCAGCGCCAATCCGTTGCGCAATACCTGGCGGGTTGCCACCATTAACGCCAGCCGCGCCATCCTGGTGGACACATCGTCGACCAGCACCCGTTCGGCGTTGTAATAACTGTGCAGCTCGCCGGCCAGATCGCGCAGGTAGAACGCTACCTGATGCGGGCCGAGTTCGTCGAGCGCTTTCTGCAGCATTTCCGGATACTCGGCGAGCTTCGCCAGCAATGCAGCTTCGCGCGGCGAAGTCAGCGGCGACAGGTCGGTGACCGCGTTCAGTGTTGCCTCGTCGCCGCCCCATTGCGCGAGCACCGAGCAGATGCGCGCATGCGCGTATTGCACGTAGTACACCGGGTTTTCATCGGACTGCGACAATGCGAGATCGACATCGAAGGTGAATTCGGTATCGGCCTTGCGTGAAATCAGGAAGAAGCGCACCGCGTCGCGGCCACGCATCAGGTCGCGCTCGCCGTTCGCATCGACCGCATCGCCGGCCGACCATTCGATCAGGTCGCGCACCGTCACGTATGAACCGGCGCGCTTGGAAATTTTCACTTCCGCGCCGTTCTTCATCACGGTCACCATCTTGTGCAGCACGTAATCCGGGTAGCCTTGAGGAATGCCGATGTTGACCGCCTGCAGGCCGGCACGCACGCGCGCGATCGTGCCGTGATGGTCGCTGCCCTGCACGTTGATCACCTTGCCGTAGCCGCGCTGCCACTTGGTGATGTGATACGCGACGTCCGGCACGAAGTACGTGTAGCTGCCGTCGGACTTCTTCATCACGCGGTCCTTGTCGTCGCCGTAGTCGGTGGTGCGCAACCACAGCGCGCCGTCCAGCTCGTAGGTCTTGCCGGCCTTGATCAGCGCATCGACTGCAGCTTCCACCTTGCCGTCGTGGTACAGCGACGATTCGAGATAGTAGTTGTCGAACCTGACGCCGAACGCCTGCAGATCAAGGTCTTGCTCGCGACGCAGGTAGGCGACCGCGAACATGCGGATCGATTCGAGATCATTGGCGTCGCCGCTGGCGGTGACCGGCGCGCCATCACTGGCGGCGACCGTCTTCTTCAACAGGAAATCGGCCGCGATGTCGGCGATGTAGTCGCCGTTGTAGGCCGATTCCGGCCAGTGGGCGTCGCCCGGCTTCAGGCCGCGCGCACGGGCCTGCACCGAAAACGCGAGGTTGCCGATCTGGGCACCCGCATCGTTGTAATAGAACTCGCGCGTTACGTCATAGCCCTGCGCTTCGAGCAACGACGACAGCGCGTCACCGAGCGCGCCCTGGCGGCCGTGGCCGACATGCAGCGGGCCGGTCGGATTGGCCGACACGAATTCAACCAGTACCTTCCTGCCGGTGCCGGCGGCGCTGCGGCCGTAGCCTTCACCCTGGCTCAGGATCGCCGGCACCACCGCCTGCTTCGCGGCAGCGGCAATACGCAGATTGATGAAGCCGGGGCCGGCGATATCGGCGCTGTCGATCAGCGAGCCCTTGTTCGCGAGCACCGACGCGACGATTGCCTGCGCCAGTTCGCGCGGATTCTTCTTCAGCGGCTTGGCCAGCTGCATCGCGATATTGCAGGCGATGTCGCCATGCGACGGATCGCGCGGGCGTTCCAGCACCACGGTCGGTTGCACATCGGTTCCGGCGACCAGCGGCGCAAGCGCGGCCTGGAACAGGTCGATAATCTGTTGTTTTTGTGAAGCGAGCATGAAATGAAAGCAGGTGGCCGGCAGGCCACGCGGCGAAATGTGAGGATGGGGAATTATACCGGCTCGCCCGCGCTCATTCTTCCGAATCGCCGCAGTACGCACCGATAAAACGGGCAACGTCGAACGCCTGCGGCAGCCATGGCGATTCCGACAAGTTCTGCAGCGGCAGATACAGATAGGCGTGCGCGGTCAATGTCGCGCCGGCGGCGGTCGCCACCTGCAGCGGCACGCGACGGTAGTCTGCGCCTTCGAAGGCATCGAGCGCGGCGATATCGCGCGCGTCGACGTCGAAGTACAACACGCCCGGCACGCTGGCGCCGGACCGGGCCACCATCGCCGGATAATCGACGCCGGCAATCGCCAGCCGCACATACTCCGCGGCGAGCGCCGGTTCGCTCCGATAGCGGCCGCGCACCACCTGCTGCCAGACTTGCGCGAACATCAGCGAGCCATAGGTAAAAACAGGCAAGACCGGTTCATCAACCGGGGCAGGATATTGCGAATCTTTCATGGGGAATTTGCGGGCATCAGACGTCTGCATCGCGAATATTGTGCCATCCAATGCAAACATGCATTTTCCCGCCCGCACCCCGGATGCAACCATGCTTGCGCTATCTCCAAGGCCGGCGCTCCGCCATTCCTAGACTGTAATCGAGGCAACCGACGAACCCCTTTGCATACCAGGAGGACTGAACATGGCCATCAGGAATATCGCGATCGCCTGCCAGGGCGGCGGCAGCCATGCCGCGTATTCGGCAGGCGTGCTGCAGCAGCTATTACCCGCGCTCGATGAAAAGAATCAGGACTTGCGCCTGGTCGGTATCAGCGGCACGTCCGGCGGAGCGATCTGTGCCTTGCTCGCCTGGTACGGCTGGCTCGTCGATGGCGCGGAAACCGCCGCCCGGAAACTGGAAACCTTCTGGCAATCGAATTGCGCGCTGTTGCCGGGCGAACGATTATGGAACGAATCGCTGGTCGGCACGATGGGCGCGATTTCCTGCGACATCAAGTTCAGCCCCTATGACTGGCCGTTGCGTGAAGAGGAGGAAATCGCCACGCGCTGGTGGCCGGTAGCGGCCAGGATGATGGGCGACGGCAATCTCTGGATGCGTGGCGATTTCTTTCAATTGAGCGAACTCGTTCGCCCGCATGTCGACTTCGATCTCGTGCAGGCGCTCGGCGATTTTTGCAGCATTCCGTTCGAAATCAAGCAATGGTTGAGCGCCGATTTCCAGGCCGGCTTGCTGGCGGGGAACGAGGCGTGCCGCGAGCACTTCGACCGGATCAAGAGCCATTTGCAGAACAACATCGGCAACGGTCTGGCGGCGCCGGCGAAGATCCACAAGATGATGGATGCGGCAAACGTTCGGGCCGACGCGCCGCTGCGGCGCGCATTGAACCGTTGGAGCGAGCGGACATGGGCGTTCGAACCCGGCGCGCTGCTGGACCTCTCGAACGCGGTGCTGAAGATCACCAATGAAATACCGCAGCTGCTGCTCGGGGCCGTCGATATCGGCAACGGCGAATTCTTCGCGTTCAGCTCGGAACGGGCGCGCGGGAACGGCGGCATTTCGGTCAAGTCGGTGCTCGCTTCGGCAGCGCTTCCGTGGCTGTTTCAAGCGGTTGCGATTGAACAGGAGAGCCCGGATGGCAGATCATGTCCGCCGCGCCGCTACTGGGATGGCCTGTTCTCGCAAAATCCGCCGATCAAGAATTTCATTTCCGGGCTGATCGACGACTCGAAAAAACCGGATGAGTTCTGGGTGGTGCAGATCAATCCGGATGAATTCACGCTGAAGTCGCACTCGCAGAAGTTGCCGACAGCGGCGGCCGATGCGCTGTCCGGCAACGAGATCTGGCATACCCGTGACGCTCTTTCGGGCAACCTGTCGCTGAATCAGGAAATCTCGTTCCTGGAATCGATCAACAAGATCGTCGGCGACGGCGGGAAAGCCGCAGATCCCAGTTACAAGCAGGTGCAGGCTCATCGCATCGTGATGGATGGCCGTGCCGTGGAGTCGGCGCTGGGCAGAAGGCTGGGCGTGTTTTCCAAGTTCGACCGCGATCCGGCACTGAAGGAAAGCCTGGTCGCGCACGGCCGGGAGCAGGCAGCGCGATTCCTGTCGGTGCGCCATGTCATCACCCGTGCCGGCAGCGACCTCGGGTCGATCCCGCATGTCCGCGCCCGTGACGATGGCGCAATGACCGATGCCGTGGTGCGCACGCTGAAGTCGCTGCGCAGCGAAGACGGCAGGGACAAGGCGCGGCTGATCGTGGATGGAACCACGCTGCATCGGCAAAGTGCGCCGACAAACGCGGACGAGCCGCAGGTGGTGGTGCGCTGGCATGCGAAAGGCAAGACCGTGAACGGAAAGAACGTCAGCCTGGATGGCGATGCGCGTCTGACGGCCAAAGGTGGGGTTCCGGCGACCTGGCAATTGAGCGATGTGATGATCGCCAATATCGAGCAGGCCGATGCGGTACGGACGACGATGGCGTTATCGAAGCGCGATGCGACCGGCGAGGCTGCGCGGCAGTAGAACTTTTGTTCTCCGGATTCGGCGCAGCGTTCAGGCAGCGTTCAGGAAGAGGAGGACGCCGGCGGCTCTTGCACCGCGACGCGGTTGCGCCCGCCTTCCTTGGCCCGATAGAGCGCCGCATCGGCGGCGGCGACCAGGTCGAGCGGCTGATTGTCCGGTGTCGGCACCAGCCCGGCGACGCCGAAACTGGCGGTCACGCCCGGCGCCGCCGACGATGCCGCATGCGGTATCAGCAAATCGACGACCGCGCGCTGCATGCGTTGCGCCATCCGCGCCGCATCGGCAACGCTGGTGCCCGGCAACAGCACGACAAACTCTTCGCCGCCGAAACGCGCGACCAGATCGGGCGCGCGCTTGGGAATCGTGCACAGTACGGTGGCGATGCGGCGCAGGCAGGCGTCGCCGGCCGGATGACCGTAATAATCGTTGTAATTCTTGAAGCAGTCGACGTCGATCAGGATCAGCGCCAGCGGCCGCGTGTCGCGTCTTGCGCGGTTCCATTCGAGGTTCAGCCGACGCTCGAATTCACGCCGGTTCGCAATCTGCGTCAGCGCATCCTCCGCCGACAGCCGCGCCAGCAGCTCGACCGCATCGCTCAGCTCCATGTTCCGTTCATGTTCGCGGACGCGCGCCAGGTAAGCGCGGCGCTGGTCCTGGTCCATGCGGAAATTCGCGATCAGGCTGATCACCACCGACGACAAATAGAACAGCCAGTCGTTGAAACGCACTTCGGGCGACAATGCCTGCAGCGGCATCAGCGACAGCGCGTAAAGCAGCGCCATCACCATTGACGTGATGATCGCGTCGCGCAGCCGCAAGCCCAGAACGATATTGCCGAACAGGACCACCAGCGTGATGCCGGTGTGGTATTGCAACGCGTTCGGATGGTGGCTCAGCGCGGCGATCCACAGCAGGCTGGCGCCGACGATCACCACCGCCGACGACAGCAGCAGTTCGCGCACCGCCGGCTGCCGCACCTTGTCGAAGCTGAGCGTAAACAGCAGCATCAGCGGCATTACCAGCAGGAAGCGGATGGCCCATGCCTGCAGGTAGACGTCTGGCACCATTACGCGGTCGCTGACTGCGAACGCCCCATACAGCAGCAATGCGATCAGCCCGGTTTTTCGCATGCGGATTGCGCGCATGCGTTCCATTTCGCTCTGGAACGCCTGTTCCATTCCAGGAGGGAATTTTCCGCGATGGGTCCAGAAACGCGTCTCCGCTTCCGCAGCCGGCAAAGGCACGCGCTGTTCCGGTGAACGTTCGCCCGACATCATGGTTCCCGCCTTTCAGCCGCGCGATTGCCGGCCAGGATTAGGTTGCCGCGAGCGCAAGTGAGCCAGGCGCCGCCAGTTGCAGCAATTCAACTTTAACGCAAGTCAGCCGTTCCGTCATGTACGCCGGACGGTCAACTCGCCGTCAGACGCCACAACGAGGTCAGCTCCGCCGCGCGTGCCGCATGCAGCGGATCGCTTGCGTCCGCGGATTTCGGATGATGCGGCCGGATGTCGATCCGGCCCAGCACCTTCAAGCCGCCGGCATCGATCGCCGCCAGCAGTTCGGCGCGGGTACGCAGCCCCAGATGCTCGGCGAAATCGGACAGGATCAACCAGCCTTCGCCGCCCGGTTCCAGATGCGCGGCCAAGCCGCCGAGAAAGCCGCGCAGCATGCGGCTGTCCGGATCGTAGACCGCATGCTCGACGGGCGAACTCGGCCGTGCCGGCACCCAGGGCGGATTGCATACCACCAGCGGCGCCCGCCCCGGCGGAAACAAATCAGCTTGCAACAACTCCACCTGCCCGCCCAGCCCCAGTTGCGCGATGTTGTCGCGTGCGCATGCCAACGCGCGCGGGTCCTGATCGGTCGCGACTACGCGCGCAACGCCGCGCCGCGCCAGCAGCGCGGCCAGCACGCCGGTACCGGTGCCGATATCGAACGCCAGCGCACGCGACGGCAACGGCGCATTGGCCACCAGTTCCAAGTATTCGCCGCGCACCGGCGAGAACACGCCGTAATGCGGATGAATGCGCGCGCCAAGCGCCGCGATCTCGACACCCTTCTTGCGCCACTCGTGCGCGCCGATCAGGCCCAGCAGTTCGCGCAGCGATGCGACGTATGCTTCGTTCGCCGCACCATACGCTTCAGTGCATGCCTGCCGCACGTCGGGCGCACGACGCAGCGGAATCACATGACCGCTGTCGAACGGTAACAGCAGCATCGCCAGCGTGCGCGCGCGTTGCGACTGCGCCTGCCGATGCAGATGGAAAGCCTCGGTCGGCGACACCGGCGGCTTCGCCTGTCGCGCTGCTTTCTTCGGTTTGCGATCGATGCGGCGCGCCAATGCCTGCAGCAGCTGGCGCGCATTCTGGAAATCGCCGCGCCACAACATCGCCGTGCCTTCGCAGGCGAGCCGATAGGCGGCATCGGCGGTCATCCGGTCGTCGGCGACGATCACCCGCTTAGGCGGCGGCAGGCCCGCTTCCGAGCGCCAGCGCGCGCTGCGCGGCTCGCCCGTCTCGGTCCACTGAATCAGCGGGTTTTCATTCATGGCAATACTCCGGATGTGCAACATTGCAGCAGCAATCGCATGGGACACATCTCAATGGGAAAAAATTCGCGTGCATCGGTATTGGGCATAGGAAGGGATGCGGCAGCATCGCCGCCAGTGCGGCGAACAGTGAATACGCGAGATCGTTGCGTCAGGCGGCGCGCATCAGCTGCGACGCGTCGACCAGCGTGATCTCCGGCAGCGGCTGCGTGCTGCACAGCGCGACCGCGATGTCCGCATGCGTCATTCCCCGCGAATACCAGCCGTTACCCTGCGTCGCAGGCGCGCCGAGGTCATCGACCAGCGGTGTTGTTTCCGGCACCTTGCCGAGATTCGACATCAGCTTGTACAACGCTTCTTTCAGCGTCCAGAGTCGGTAGAAGGCCGCGACACGATCCTCGTCGGGCCGTCTGCGCAGCCAGGCCGCCTCGGCCGGATGGAATGCGGTTTCCGCGAGGCCGGCAAGATCGCGCCCGGCATCGACGATTTCAATATCGAGCCCCAGCACCGCGGACGGGCCGACTGCGCAGGCAACCCAGCGGCCACTGTGCGACAGACTGAATCCCGGGGGCTTACAGCCGGCGGGCAACACCAGCGACGGCGAGAAGCCGATGCGGTCGAGCGCGCTGACCGCAGTCGGCGGCACGCCCAGCAAACGGCCGACGGCAAGGCGCAGCAACATGCGGCCGAGCAGGTATTGGCGCTGCCGTTCCGCGCGGACAAAACGCGCGAAATGGCGCGCTTCGTCCACGCTCAGTTGCGCCTGCAGGTAACCGAGATCGTCGGCCTGCAGGCTGCGGCCGTCCACCAGCCACAGCTCGATGGACGGTATAAGCGATTTACTTGTCAGCGGTTTTGACAATGTCACCCTTCAGGCTCAGTCCGGCGGAATAGCTGCCGGCATGGCATTCGAACTCGGTCGCGCTGGACAGTGGCGAACCGTTCTTGTAGTAGCTGACGATATTCACCACGGCATTCGCACCGGCCGCCTTCGCGTTCTTTTGCAGGTCCTGCAAGGCCGACGCAAATGCCGCGTTGCAGGCGGGAATATCGATGCGGTCCACGATATTCGCTTTCTGCGTGGCTTCCATGGTAGTCAGTTTCTGCATGACTTGCGGCGATTTCTGCGAGCCGAAGAAGAATTTCACCGAACCGTCCAGCTTGCCTTTCGCATCGCTGGACTCCAGTCCGGCGTCGATCGGCAACGTGTATTTTACATTGCGTGCGTGTGCCGGCAGGCTTGCCGCAAGCGCGACGCCGAGAATTGCCATTGTGATTTGCTTTTTCATTTTTTCCCTTTTCTATAAATCGATTATTCCGGTTGCAGTCCGGTCGCGCCGCCGACCGCGACCTGGTAATTTTTTTCCGTGTAGTCGGTAATCAGTTCGACCATCCGATCAGGCATGCTGCGATCGGTCGCACCAAACGACCACGCGGCGCCCATCGCGCTCGCGCGCTGGTAGAAAACCGGTTCGGCGACCTTCTTGCCGGTGGTCAGATCCATATAACGGACTCTCATCACGACCGCCGAACTGCCGGCGAGCGCGCCGCCCCAGAAACGCGCGGCGCCGGTCACCAGCTTCACATCGACGCAGACCGGCTCGATCGCCAGCTTGTGACCGACATGGCCGGTGCCGGCCGTATTCCAGCCCGAAACCAGACTGCCAAGCTTGACGTTCAGTTTTTCCTGGATTGCGTTCAATGCCTGCTCGCCCCCTTGTTGCTTGTCGCAGGATTCCGCGGTATTGATCGGCTTCAGCTCAAAGGACGAGAATTTCGAAAACGCCATGTCCGGCGGCGGGTTGCTCATTTGCGTGGGCTTCCGGACAGTAGTGGCGCAGCCTGCGAGCAGGATCGCGCACGATGCCGCGATCATGGAAATATTCCTGTTTTTCATTTTTATTCGTACCTTTTAAAGATGAGTGATGTGTTGATGCCGCCAAACGCAAAATTGTTTGACATGACATATTCGCAATCCAGCTTTCTCCCTCCTTCCCTGATGTAATCCAGCTCCGCACACGCCGGATCGATACGCGCCAGATTGATGGTCGGCGCGAACCAGCCTTCGCGCATCATTTCGATGCTGATCCACGCTTCAATCGCGCCGCATGCGCCGAGCGTATGGCCCATGTAGCTTTTCAGCGAACTGATCGGCACGCCGTTGCCGAACACCGCCGCGGTCGCAAGCGATTCCGCAACATCGCCGTGCTGGGTGCCGGTGCCGTGCGCGTTGACATAGCCGATTGCCGCCGCCGGCAACCCCGCATCCGCCAGCGCCAGTTCCATCGCAATCTTCATCGTGTCGGGATTCGGCTGGGTCACATGGCAGCCGTCGCTGTTGGTGCCGAAGCCGACGATTTCGGCATGGATGGTCGCGCCGCGCGCAAGCGCGTGGTCCAGCTCTTCAAGAATCAGGGTGCCGGCGCCCTCGCCGATCACCAGGCCGTCGCGGTCGGCGTCGAACGGGCGCGGCGTGGTGTCGCTGGCATCGTTGCGCACGCTGGTGGCGAACAGCGTATCGAACACCGCCGCCTGGGTCGCGCACAGCTCTTCCGCGCCGCCGGCGATCATCGCGCGCTGCCGTCCGCTGCGGATCGCTTCGTACGCATAGCCGATGCCCTGGCTGCCCGAGGTGCAGGCGCTCGACGTGGTGATCACGCGCCCGGTCACGCCGAGAAACACGCCGATGTTAACCGGCGCGGTATGCGCCATCATTTTGATGTAGGTGGTGGCGTTGATGCCGCGCGTGGTCTTTTCCTCGATCATCCTGCCGAAATCGCCTATCGATTTCGTGGTGCCCGACGACGAACCGTAGGCGATCCCCAGCCAGCCGCTTTTCACCAGCGGATCGTCGAGCAGCCCGGCGTCGCCCAATGCGCGTTCGCTGGCCAGCGTCGCCATCAAGGCGACACGCCCCATGCTGCGCGTGGCCTTGCGGTTGTAGTGATCGGGCAATTCGAATGCGGCGGCCGGTGCGGCGAGCTGTGTATTCAAGCCTTCGTACTCGGACCAATGGTGCATCCGCTGCACCGCATTGCGACAGCTGCCCAGGTGCGTACGGATGGCGGCCCAGTCGTTACCGATCGGACTGATGCCGGCCATGCCGGTGACGACGACGCGGCAGTTCATGCGAGACCTCCGTTGACCGAGATGACCTGGCGCGTGATGTAGGCAGCATCGTCGGCCATCAGGAAACCGACGGCGGCCGCGACTTCTTCCGGTTTGCCGACGCGGCGTGCCGGAATCAGCTTCATCGCTTCCTCCAGCGGCAGGCCGTCGATCATGTCGGTATCGATCAGGCCGGGCGCGACGCAGTTGACGGTGATGCCGCGCGAAGCGAGCTCGACCGCGAGCGCCTTGGTGGCGCCGATGATGCCGGCCTTGGCGGCGCTGTAGTTGACCTGGCCGCGATTGCCGATCAGGCCGGATACCGAAGCCAGCGTGACGATGCGGCCCGGACTGCGGCGCCGTACCATCGGCATGACGAGTGGATTGAGCACGTTGTAGAAGCCGTCGAGATTGGTCTTGAGCACGATGTCCCAGTCTTCGCCCGGCATTGCGGGAAACGCGTTGTCGCGCGCGACGCCGGCATTGCATACCACGCCGTAATAGCAGCCGTGCTGCTCGATGTCCGCGAGCAGCACCTCGGCCGCGATTTCGCGCCGGCCGATGTCGAACTGCAGCACACGCGCATTGCGCCCGGAAGCCATGATGGTTTGCGCCACCGCATCCGCTTCGTCGCGTCGACTGAGGCAATGCAGCACGACGTCATACCCGTCGCGCGCCAGCCGCAGCGCAATCGCCTTTCCGATTCCGCGGCTGGACCCGGTTACCAACACGCTCTTCGTCACACACTACCCCTTTCAAGGAACTGTTCTGCGTTCGCAGGCTGAAATACCGAGACGGTGGCGGTCGCCGCGGTCCCGTGGTCGTCTTCGATGCTGCACTCGTACGAGCCGAGACCGTTGTCGGCAAGCAGCAGGCACCGGACAAAGACGCGCAGCACGCTGCCGACGGCAAATACGGAGCGCGCGCAATCATAGCGGCGCGAACCGAGCAAAAAGCCGATCGTGACCGGCTCGCCGCGCAGCCGCGCCAGATAACCGGCATGTGCAGCGATCGTCTGCGCCATGTATTCGATCCCGATCCAGGAACCGACGCCACCGCCGGCGCAGAACAGGCTGTCGGCACGGATCACGACTTCGGCACACAGGTTGTCTGCATCTATCGCAAGCACGCGGTCCAGCAGCAGCATGGCCCCGGTATGCGGCACCAGCGAGCGGATATCGGGTATTTCCATGTCAGTCTCTCCCCAGCAGCAGCGCAACGTTCGCGCCGCCGAACGCGAATGAATTGCTCAACGCCCGGCGCAACGGCCGGCCCAGGTTCGCGCCGACATCCACCGTCTGCAGCGGCGGCAGATCCGGATCGCGCACGCCGTCCCACAGATGCGGCGGCAGCCTGCCGCGCGGGTTGTCGTCCTGCATCGCCAGCCAGCACAAGCCGGCCTCGATTGCGCCGGCCGCGCCCAGCGCATGGCCGGTGAACGGCTTGGTCGAGCTGACCGGAACCGTGTCGCCGAACAGCGCATGCGCCACGCGCGATTCCATCGCATCGTTCTGCACGGTCGCAGTGCCGTGCAGGTTCACATAATCGATCTGCGCCGGCGCGACGCCGGCGCGCGCCAGCGCACGCTCGATCGCGATCGTCGCGCCCTTGCCTGCGGGATCGGGCGCCGAGACGTGATGCGCGTCCGACGACTCGCCCCAGCCGAGCAGCGCCACGGCGGCGGGCTCCCGGCTCATCACGAACAACGCCGCACCCTCGCCGATATTGATGCCGTTGCGGTTCGCGCTGAGCGGATTGCAACGCGCCTCGCTGACCGATTCCAGCGCGCCGAAGCCAGCCACCGTGAACGCGCACAGCGAATCGACACCGCCGGTGATCACCGCGTCGCATACGCCCATCCGGATCAGGCGCGCAGCACTGGCCATTGCCTTGCCGCTCGATGCGCAGGCGGTCGAATGCACATAGGCCGGACCGTCGACGCCGAGCAGTGCCGCCAGCATCGATGCCGGCGACCCGAGTTCCTGCTGGCCGTAATGAAAGTGTTCTGGCAGGCAGCCGTCCGCCGCATAGGCCTTCAGCGCCGCCTCGCTCTCCGCGATGCCGGAAGTGCTGGTGCCGATCACGACGCCGATCCGGTCGGGCCCGAACCGCGCGATCGCCGCATCGACATCGGTGCGGATCTGCGCCAGCGCAGCGAGCGCGAGCTGATTGTTGCGGCTGCGCTCAATCAATGGCAGATCGCTGATCGCGGGCAACGGCGCGTGCACACGGCCGAGCGGCAGCAGCCGCCCCGGCGAATACAATTCGGTCGGCGCGACGCCGCTGTGCGCTTCGTCGAACAGGCGCCGCGCGATCTCTTCGCGGCCCGCGCCGAGCGCACAGATGATGCCGAGGTGATTGAGATAAATCATGTCACTGACTCGCCGAAACCGACTGGATCGTCAGCCGATAGTGGTAACGCAGGTTGGACAGCTCGACCTTTCCGCCCCAGCGCGGCCGGCCGCTGTAATCGATCACGGTCACCGGCGCGTCGTTCGACCACAAGGTGCGGCGCAAACCAACGTCTTCGATGCGCCAGCCGGGCGGCAGCGCCTGCGCGATCGCGGCGGCTGGCCAATAGGTCAGCTGTATGTCTTCCAGCACGTCTTCGCCGCGCACCTGTGCCGGCAACATTGGATGGCGCCAGGAGGCGAGCGTGTTGCCGTCGTAATGCAGCGTCAGCACGCGTTGTCCCAGCGCGAGGCCGACCAGGTTCAGTTGTTCCGGATCGACTTCCAGCGCAGCGTCCAGTTCGTCGGTGCGGCCATCGCGTTCCACGCTGATGTGCTGCTGCAGACTGATCGATGCGCCCAGAGACGAAGGCGCGAGCTTCAGGTTCAGGCGCGCCGGAGCCGGCGGTGCCAGCGGTGCCGATCCGCAGCCGGCGAGTGCCAACAGGACGGCCAGGCAGGGCAGCGCCGCGCGCAGCGTCGTTGTCATGCGCATGGCTGCCCCTCTTGTACGTTCGCCGGCGTCGCTCGCTCGCGAGCGAAACACGGCACGATCAGCCAGACCAGCGCGGTGCCGATCAGCATGGTCAGGCCGAACGCCTGTAGGGCCGCTGTCCGGCTCAGCGCGAGCAGGCCGAACGATAGCAGCGTGCTCACTGCCGACAGGCTGACCGCGAGCCATGCAGCCGGCTCGCGCCGGTCGGGCTGCTCCTGGAAAAAAATCCCGTAATCGACGCCTACACCGAGCAGCAACATCAGCGCCAGCACATGGAACAATTGCAACGGATGCCCGATCAGGCCGAGCAGCGCCAGTGTCGCGCCGCTGGCAATGGCGGTCGGCGCCAGCACCCGCCATGCGGACGCGCGGTAGCGCACAAACAGCAGGCAGTACACGGTCGCATACGAAAGCAGCACCACCCACCCCATGTATTCCCGGTAGCGGCCCAGGACCGACGACACTTCCGCGACCTTGTCGACCCACTGCACGCCGTCCAGGCCGGCGGCGACCTGCGCCAGCGCGGGCAGGTCCGCCGTGCTGATGCCACGCAACGCAACGATGCTGGCATAGCCGCCATTGACACGACCCAGCCACAGGTGGCGCCACGGCTCGCTTGCCGGTGCCCGCATGAAATCGTCGACGGTGAGCGGCGCCGCCGGCCGCGATGAGCGGTCGCGCATCGCGCCGGTCCATTCCGTGCTCTCGCCGATGCGCAAAGCAACCACAGTCAGCGCCGCGCCGTTGGCGAACAGTTTTTCATCGATCAGCCGCTCGCGTGCCGTTTGCACACTCGCGGGCGGCACCCAGTTCGAGACAGCCTGATAGCCGCCGATGACATGTTTTTCGATCAACGGGTCGAGGTGGCGCTTCAGCATCTCTTCCCGTTGCAACACCAGCTCGGCGCTTGCGCCGCGCACCAGATAGAACTGCACCGGCGTCGGCGCATCCAGCAGCTTGCCCAACCGGACCTGGTCGGCGACCAGATCCCGCGGCGGATTCTGCAGCAGGCGGATGTCGTCGTTCACGCCGAGCCGCGACCAGCCGCAAGCGGCGAGAACGGCGAACGCAAGCATGGCAAGCGCCGTGTGCCGGTTGCGTCCGAACAGCGGCCAGCGCGCCATTCCAAGACGAAACGAGCGCACGGCCCGGACGTTCTTCAAGGTGTCCGGCCCGACCAGCGCGGGGTACCAGAACACCACCGTCAACCAGGCAAAGATCAGCCCCACTACCGAAAACACCGCCATCTGGCGCAGACCGGGAAACGGCGTCAGCGCCAGGCCGAGGTAGCCGATCATCGTCGTCACCAGCGTCAACAGCAAGCCAGGCAACAGGCGCCGCAGCAACTGCGGCGAAGCAAGGGTCAACGGGGCGCCGATCCGGTTGCACAAGAAATAGATGCCGTAATCCTGCGCTACGCCGATCAGCGTGGCGCCGAACACCAGTGTCAGAAGATGCACCTGGCCGAACAGCAGCCGGCAGACCGACAGTGCGCCGAGGCAGCCGACGGCGATCGACAACAGGATCAGCAGGATCGGCTTGAACGAGCGAAACGCGAACCACATCAGCAGAACGATGCCGACCATCGAGCCGATGCCGATGGTCGATACTTCACGACTGGCCTGGGCGCCGGCCGCGGCGGCATGCAGAACGACGCCGGCGGCCACCACGTCCGCGTCCGGCACCGCCGCGCGTGCTGCCTGGCGCGCCCGGGTCAGCAACGGCGTCACGCTCTGTTGCACATCCATCGAAAATGCCGGCACCCGCAGCGTGATCGGCATCACCACGTACTGCCGTTCGCCGTTGCCGACAAACAGCCGGCCGTCGCGCGGGCGTACCGGCGTCTCCTGCGCGCGCGCCTGTACCCAGCCGCCGAACAGGCCGAACGGATCATCCTGCCAGGCGCCGATACCGGGCCCGCCGAACGGGCTGTACAGCTTGCTCAACGCGGCGTCGACCCAGTATCGGCGCGGCTGCTCGCGCAACGCCGCCTCATCCTGGAAGGTCATCAGCGCGCTCCGATGCTGTTCGAACAGCGCCAGCCAGTCGCGTTGCGTGCGCTCGGTCAGGCCGTCGGCGACTTGCAGCAGATCTTCGCGGCTCGCCAGAACCGTACGATAGGCATCCGCCGCACGGCGCGCCTGGTCCCAGCCGCGCGCGCCGACCAGCACGATGACCTTCTGCTGTGCCGAGTCGACCATATGCGCGAACGCCTGCTGCAATACCGGATCGCGCTGCTGCACCGGCAGCAACGCGAGGATGTCGGTATTCGGCGCAATGCGCTTGCCCAGCCAGAGCCAGGCATCGTGGGCCAGCAGCAGGCCGACGACCAGCGTCCATGCCAGCGCGAATGCCTGATGCCGCTTCAAAACAGCGCCGCCTCGTCGGCAGTGATGGCGGAATCGCCGGTCTGCATCGCGGAAAAGGCGATGCTGGTGCGGTCGCCGTTTGCTTCATTCAGAATGATGCTGTTCACATACGCGCCGCCTTCCAGCGCGACGCCGGCGATCACCTTCGCCAGGCCCGGCTCGCGCGCCTTCAGCGCCACGCTCCAGTGTTTGCCCTGAACGCTGCCGTCGCCTTCGAACAGCGTTTCAAGCTGCGCCAGGTCGCCGGCCAGCAGCGAGAACAGCACGCCATTGATCAGGCGCACCACCGGTTCCTGTTTCGCATCGACGCGCATCGTCACGCGTTCGCCTTGCAGATGCACGATTTCATCGCGCGTCAGGCGTAATGTGTTGGGAAACGGCTGCAGCGTACGCCACAAAACGCCCTTGCCGGCGGCAACGCAGAAGCGGCCATGCGACAACAGCGGCTTTTTCATGCCGACCAGTTGCTTGCTCTGGTCGAAGCGGCCGCACAGCACCGCGGGCCGGGCGAGCAGCGCCTGTATCGCCGCCGTCGGTACCGCGGCGAATAGTGATGCCGATGCGAGCATCAGGCTGCAGGCGACCAGGTAACGCTTCATGATGGTTTGACTCCCAGTTTTTCAAACAGCACCGGCGGCGACACGAAACACATTTCACCGGTCGCGATGTCCACCGCCACCTGCGTGCTGGTGGCGCGCGTCAGCCGACGGCCGCTCGCGACGTCAGTGATAAGGTAATCGATCTTGAGCCGGTTTTCCCATTCGACGATGACGGCGCGCAGCGCAATTTTCTGCCCGAACCGGGCCGGCGCGACATAGCGCAAGTGCAGATCGATCACCGGCCATGCATAGCCGGACGCTTTCATCTGTTCGTAGTTGTAATCGATGCGATCCAGCAGCGCGCAGCGCGCGATCTCCAGGTACTTGACGTAGTTGCCATGCCATACGATTTCCATCGGATCGAGATCGAAGAACTGCACCTGCAGTTCCACCTCGGCCGACCAGTTGGCTGCGTTCTCAGTCATACAGTTTCCACGCACGGGTACGCACGCGCTCCAGCATCACGCGCAGGTCGGGCTCCAGCCGGCGATCTTCCTCGATCAGGCGTATATCCGCTGCCAGCGCGTCGAGCATTGCCTGCAGCGGCGCTTCCGGCGCCGTCGACGGATCCACGCGGCAGCGCAGCGCGGCGCCCTGCCGCACCGTGATCAGCAACGCGGCGGCGACCTGTTCGGTCAGTTCCAGCACACGCAGGCAATCACGCGCCGCGATGGTGCCCATGCTGACCTTGTCCTGGTTGTGGCATTCGGTCGAACGGGAAAACACCGAGGCCGGCATGGTCAGTTTCAGCGCTTCGGCGGTCCAGGCAGACGCGCTGATCTGCAGGGCCTTGAGTCCGTGATTGATCGCGGCGCGCGGCCCCTGCATGCCGGACAGGTTGGCCGGCAAACCGTTGTTGTAGCGGCTGTCCACCAGCAGCGCCATCTGGCGGTCGAGCAGGTCGGCCAGATTGGCAACCGCGTTTTTCATGCTGTCCATTGCAAACGCGATATGGCCGCCGTAGAAGTGCCCGCCGTGCAGTATGCGTTCGCCTTCCGGATCGATGATCGGATTGTCGTTCGCGCTGTTGAGCTCGTTCTCGATCGATTGCCGCAGCCATGGCAGCGCATCGGCCAGCACGCCGATCACGTGCGGTGCGCAGCGGATCGAATAGCGATCCTGCAGCCGTTTTCCGTTACGCGGCGGCTGGTCGCAAGGCAGGTCGCGGCGCAGCCACGCGGCGACATCCTGCTGGCCGGGATGCGGCTTGACCGAAAACAGCGTGGCGTCGAAATGATGCGCGTTGCCGTCGAGCGCGAACGATGCAAGCGCGGTAATGCGCGTAACGACCTGCGTCAGGTATTCGGCACGCGCAAAGGCGAGGCACGCGAGCGCGGTCATCACCGCGGTGCCGTTCATGATCGCCAGCCCTTCCTTCGGCCGCAGCCGCAGCGGCGTGATGCCGGCTTCGGCCAGCGCCTGCGCCGCGGGCACTTGCACGCCGTCGCGCGATACTTCGCGCTCGCCGCACAGCACGGCGGCAAGATAGGACAGCGGCGTCAGGTCGCCGCTGGCACCGACCGATCCCTCGCAGGGAATCAGCGGCAACAGCCCGCAATCGAGCAGCCGCACGATCTGTTCCAGCAAGTCGACGCTGACGCCGGAATAACCCTTGCACAGCGACGCCAGCCGGGTTGCCATCAGGGCTCGCGTTTGTGCCGGGTTGAAATACTCGCCGAGCCCGCAACCGTGATAGGTGTACAGATGATGCGGCAATTCGGCGACCAGTTCCGGCGGCACGGTCACCGTGCATGAATCGCCGTAGCCGGTGGTCACGCCGTAGATGGTGCCGTCTTCGCGCAGCAGCCGGTCGAGAAAATCGGCGCCGCGCGCGATCGCGGCGCGAAACGCCAGTTCGTCCGACAGCACGGCCGTGGCGGAACCATGCGCGATATCGACGATGTCTTCGATCCGCAAGCGCTCCTGATTGAAGCGGACGGCGCGCGATGTTGTCTTGAGATCAGCGGGATGCATCGGTGATATCCATGTCGGGTGAATGCCAGAAATCGTAGAAGTTGAACCACTGGAACGGCGCACGCAGGCAGAAATGCTGCAGCCGGTCCGCATAGGCCTGCACCAGTTCGGAAAACACCGCATCGCGCTCCTTGCGCGGCAGGTGTATCGCGTCGCGGAAGCGTTCGAAATGAATTTCCGAGCCGCGGCCGGTGCGCATCGAGAACAGCAGGTAGACCGGACATTGCAGCAGGCTCGCCAGCACGTAGGGCCCGATCGGAAATGGCGCTTTCGCGCCCAGAAAAAGCGCGGAGCAGACGCGCGCTCCGGATGACACCGGTATGCGGTCGCCGGCGATCACGACGAACTCGCCGCGCGCGACTCTTTCATTCAGCAGCATCGCAGTGACAGGCGACATCTCGGTGACCTGCATCAGGTTTAACTGGCTGTCCGGATCGAGCTGCGCCAGTATTTGGTTGAATTTCCGCGCGTGTCGGGTATGCACGAGGACGGTCATCTTCAATCCCGCGCGCTGCTTCGCCAGTACGCGGCACAGTTCGAGGTTGCCGAAATGCGCGCAGATCAGCAGGCCGCCGCGCTGCCGCGCGATATCCAGCTCCAGCTGCTCCTCGCCGAAAAATGCGGTATCGCCGGCGCCGCTCAATCCGCCCCACAACAGCATCTTGTCGAGGATGCATTCGGCGAACGCCGCGAAATGCCGCAACACTGCCCGCATTCCCGGTTTGCACAAGGATGGGTTGAGTGACGCGACGCGCCGCAGATAGTCGGCGGACGCGTTGCGCGCAACCGGCTGCGTCAGCAGGTACCAGCCGAGCACCGGATACAGCACTAGGCGGAACGGCCAGCGCCCGAACACGCGACAGACCCAGAACAGAAAGCGCATACCGGCGACAAAGCCGGCTTCGTTGATTTGCGCCCAATGGCTGGCGCGCATGTCCTGGGATGGCATTGTCATGACCGGCTCCGCCGCGTCAGCAGCATCGGCAGGCGCAGCAACATGCCGAAGAACAAGGTCGCATGCATCCGTGAAATCAGGAAATTGTCGCGCCACATGCGGAAATGCGAAACGCCATCGCTTGGATAGCCGACCCGGGTTCCGACATTGACCACTGCGAGGCCTTCCCACACCAGGCGAACCAGCACCTCGGTATCGAAATCCATCCGCTCGCCCAGCCTGCGCCGCTGCGTCAGTGCCAGCACCGGCGCAACCGGATACACCCGGAAGCCGCACATCGAATCGCGGATCTGCAGCGACAAGGTATTGATCCAGACCCAGACATGGGTCAGGTAGCGGCCATACAGCCGCGCTGCCGGCACCGACTCGTCGTATTGCGGAAAGCCGACAATCAGCGCCGAAGGCTGCGCCGCGGCATGCTCGATGAAGCGCGGGATGTCAGTGACACAGTGCTGGCCGTCCGCGTCGATCTGCAGCACATGGCTGTACCCGGCGCTCGCCGCGTACCGAATGCCGGTGACCACCGCGCCGCCCTTGCCGCGATTGGCATCGTGCCGCAGCAGGAAAATTTGTTGCGGCGCCTCGGCGGCCAACCGGTCGAGCACTTGAGCACAGGCGGTCGTACTGCCGTCATCGACCAGGATGCATGGCAGGCCGGTCGCCAGCACGGTCTTGACGACCGCGCCGATTGCGTGTTCGTGGTTGTAGACCGGAATCAGCACGCAGGGCTTAATCATCGGCGGCTCCGAATACCAGGCGCCCGCTGGCATGCTGGCCGGCGGCCGAATAGTAGCGGAACACCAGGCTCGATTTCGGCGAATCGTAGAGCAGCTCGGCCGAAAATGCGATATCTGGTCGGATCACCTGCTGGAACTTGAGCGCATGAATGGCGCGGAATACCGGTGGCAGATCGAAAACCTCGCGGCCCAGTGCGATCGCCCAATCGACCTGTACCACGCCCGGCAGGACCGGTGCGCCGGCAAAGTGCCCGTCGAAATACAACAGGTCGGCCGGCGCGACCAGCTCGAACAGCACGCGTTGCGCATCGCGTTCCAGCAGACGCCGGTGCGGCAGGATGTTTGCCACGGAGGCGGGTTCGTCGAGTAGGGCGTGCAGTTCGGCATGGGTGGTCTTGCCCTGGGCATTGACCGGGAGAGCGTCGAGATATCGCCAACTGCGCGGCAGCGCGACCCGCTCCACTGCTTGCGCAAGATGTTCGCGCAACACGCTGTTGAGCAGATGCTTGCCGCTCGCGTCGAGCATCTGCCAACCCTCGGCGGACGGCACCACGAATGCGGCAAGCCGGTCGCGTCTGCCGTCGACCAGCAGGATGCGGGATTCGGCCACCAGCGCGGATTGCGCAAGCCGTGCTTCGATCAGATCGAGTGATATCCGCTTTTCTTCGAGCTTCACGATGCGATCGACGCGCCCGCCCAGCAGGAAGCGCTCGGCGCCGGCCGCCTGCGCACGGTCCGCCGTGCGAAACCAGTTCGCATCGGGCAGATGCGGGGAACGAAGTGCAAGGACTTCGCCGTCCGGATCGATATGCCAGTCGACGCCCGGCAGCGCTGTCCAGCTCTCGTCTCTACCCGAAAAACGCTGGCGCCACGCAATGCCGCCGGTTTCCGAACTGCCATAGGCCTCGATCGGAACACGCGCCAGCGTTGCTTCGGTCGCACGCACGACATCGAGCGGCAGCGGGCCGCCGGAAGAGAACACGGCGCGGATCCGATGCGCCGCCGCAGTCCAGGCCGGACTTTCCGGCAGGCGTTTCAGATGCGCCGGACTCGACACCAGCACGCAGTCCTGCGCCGCGCATGCCTGTGCCAGTTCTTCCGGAAACACAAGACTGCGGGCGTGAATCGGCCGCGCTGTCGCCAGCGGCCACAGCACCTTGAATAGTAAACCGTAGATATGCTGGTGCGATACGGTCGCAATCACATCGGTCGTGCCGGCAATGCCACCGAACAGCGCTTCCAGCGTGGCGACTTCAGTGGCGATCTGGGACAGTTTCTTCGGGATTGCCTGGGGAGTACCGGTGCTGCCCGAGGTGTACACCACCAGACCGGCAAAATCGGGATCCAGTGCGTCGAATTCGTTTGCAGGCGACGCCGATACGGCGGGTTGCCATGCGATCGGCGAACAGTCGCTGGGGAACTCGCCCACGAAACCATGTACTGTGCGGCGCAGCGCGGCACAGGTCGCAGGCAGCGCATCCGATGGCAGGTAAGCGATTTTCCCGGCATGCCATGCACCGAACAATGCGGCGGCGAACTCGATGCTGTCGGCGAAGCAAAGAGCGAAGTCGCGGCCGGGCGTTTGCTGCAGCGTGGCCCGCCAACCGCACACACGGGCCATGAAGTCGTCCTGCCGGACGGCGGCGCCGGCGCGCCAGCCGACCGTCATGTCGTCCGGGCGCGGCACGCGAAGCAGACTCAGGAAATCGTATGCATCAAACATGATGCCGCCGCCGGAAACGCAAACGCACCAGGTATTCGCCGCCAAACAGCAGGCCCATCAGCAGATAGGCGATCACGCCGTTGTAGAGCGACCAGGTTTTCGGTGACGCCCAGAGCGCGGTCGCCAGCGCGATCGATCCGTTGAGTGCGAAGAACACGCACCATATCTGCGTGACATGCAGGGTGTAACGAACGGCAGCGTCCGGCAACACGGGCTCTTTCAGACGCGCCAGCCGCTCGACCAGCGACGGCGGCGACAGCAGGCTGAAGCCGAACACGCCGAGCATCACGCCATTGACCAGAACCGGATACAGCTTCAGCGGCAGCCATGCATTGCCCCATGCTGCTCCCGCGGCCAGCAGCAGCGCACCACCCATCCACCAGAAGCCGGCTCGGCCGATCTTCAGGGTCAGCAGCCGCGCCAGTGCCGCCAGTACAACGAGACCGGCGAACAGGCGTGGTTCGACCCGGCCGTCGCCGAGCCAGACCGCCAGCGGATACAGCAGTGTGACGAGGATCGGCAACGCTGTCAGAAAGAAGCGCTTGATGTTGCTACTCCGCCAGCAGATCGGCCAGTGCATTTACCACGTCCTGCACGGTCCGAACGGTCTTGAACACCTCGGGCTGCAGCCGCTTGCCGGTCACCTGCTTGAGCCGCACCGCGAGGTCGACCGCATCGATGCTGTCGATATCGAGATCGGTGTAGAGATTCGCCTGGGCCGCGATCTTCGACTTGTCGATCTCGAACATCTCGTGCAACACGTCGACAAGCCACGTGTAAATCTCATCCTTGCTCATCGCGCTTACCGCAACCATTTTGATTCCCCCCTTTATTTTGTTCTGTAGCCGGCAATCAGCGCCGCCAGCGTGCGCACCGACGCGAAGTGCCGGCGCGTCTCCTGCGAATCGGCCGATAGCGAGATGCCGTAGCGCTTCTGCAGGGCAACGCCGAGTTCGAGCGCATCGATCGAATCCAGCCCGAGCCCCTCGATGAACAACGGCGCGTCGTCGTCGATATCGTCGGGACCGATGTCCTCCAGTTGCAGGACCTCGATGATGATCCGTTTCACTTCCCCCTCAAGCGGCTGCATGATGTTTGCTTTCCCCGGCAAAATAATCCTGTAGATAATCCGTCAGCCTGCGCGCCGCGAGCCCCTCGCTGTCCGCAGTCGCGACGAACCGTTCAATGTCGATGTCTTCCCTCACCTCGATTCGGAAGCAGGCGCGGCAAGGCGGCACCATCCACCATTTCTCGCCCTTGCCCAGCGTCGGCGGAATGCAGCGAATGACCACGGGCGTCACATGCCGCATGCCGCGCACCGCGATATTCGCAGCGCCGCGCTTGAAATGCATTGCGCCGTCTACCGCGGTCCTGGTGCCTTCCGGGAAAATGATCAGATTGTTTCCCTCACGCAGAGAGTCAATGCACTGATCGATCAGTTCCGGCCCGTTTTCATTGTTGATGTATCCCGCCGCCCGCACCGGTCCATGCGTGAACGGGTTGTTCCACAATCCGCTTTTCACGATGCAATCCGCGCGCTTCACAAAGGCCATCAGAAACACGGTATCGATCAGCGTCGGATGGTTGGCCAGAATGAGCAAACCGTTTCTGTCCAGCCGCTCGAGACCGACAAAGTCGTAACGCAGCACGCCCAGCACTCGCATCAGCCCGACGAAACCGCGGAATGTCAGGCGAATCACATCGCGCGCGACCGCGATGCGCAACCGGCGCTCGCGAACCAGCAGATTGAGGACGGGAAAAACCAATACCCGCAGCAGCAACCCGCCGATGCCGAAGATAAAGAACCCCAGGCCGGTGCCGAAAATCCGCCAGCAGCGATCGATACGGCTATGCATGACGCGACCATTGCCATACCCGCTTGCCGCAACGCCGCCGCAGATACTGGTCGCCACGCAAGTGGAAGCGCAGTATCTCGAGCCCGGGCGAAGCTTGGCCGGCATCCGGACCCGCGCATTCGTCAGAGGTGGACCAGGCGAGCGAGACAACGTCTTGCCGGGGCGGCTCGATCAGCCAGGCCCAGGCATACGCCTGCTCGTCGCAATCCTGATAGTGCGCATACAACGGCGGCAACGGACGATCGTAGACCACCAGAAGAACCGCCTGCTCGCCGTCGGCCAGCAGGCCGCAGGCTTCAATGACGCCATGTTCCACGGTGCTCCGGCGCGCGCTCAGCGCCATATTATTTGACTGATCGCCGCGGGCAATCGAGAACAGGCCTCCGGCCGCGTTATGCACCGACAGGCCGAACGACATCGGCGATAGCGGCTCGCCTTTCGCGAGTTCGCCGAGCAGCTCAACCGATCTCGATACCTCACCGTGGCGCGAACAGAACACGGTGGGCACATGCATTTGTTCGCCGAGACATTCATAGGCAACTTGAAGCGCCATTTTCCCGAGCATGCCGGCGCGTCGACGCTGCATCGCAGGCATTGCCCGAACCGGCGGTTCGCCGCTGCCGTCAATGCAAAAGGCGTGATTCGCCCATGCCAGCCATGCTTCCCGCGTTTCCACTCCCGGAGCCCATGCAGCATCAGATACGATCGAAAAACTTACTGCCTGAGCACTCATTGTTTCTTGCTGTTTTTGCCTGTGCTTACCAAAATCCGGATTATAACGGCATGACATTCATCAATATGTCGCGCGATTACTACCATTGCATAAAATAATTTGCTTGCTAGAGTCATCTGGTTCATTAAAGCAACTTTTCTGCAAACCGATAGTGACCGACGCTGTTTTTAGATACGAAAGTCGCGGAAATTAGCACTAATCCAGCCCTGCCACATCCCATGAAATGGGTAAAGTGGCGGGCTTTCGCGCCAAGCTGCCGCAACGCGAATTCAAGCCGCATCGCTATACTTGGACAAATTGCTCCGGTCGGACCGATCGTTCATCAAAACGGCGGCTGTAATGCAGTTGCGCGATAGCGGACACCGGCCGCCCCTGAACGGACGACCGAGATACAAGACAGACAGGAGCCGTGAATGAACACAAACGCACAGACGCCCTTGATCGACGGCCTCGCCTTTCCAGAAGCGCCGCGCTGGCATGATGGCGCATTGTGGTTCTCGGATTTTTATACGCAGCAAGTGCATCGCCTCGACCAGGATGGCAAGCTGACCGTGGTGACGCAGGTACCCGGGCAGCCATCCGGCCTCGGTTGGCTACCCGATGGGCGCTTGCTGATCGTGTCGATGACCGACCGCCGTCTGCTGCGGCAGGATGGCACGCAACTGACGACACTGGCGGAACTTGGTGCGCTCGCCTCGTTTCACTGCAACGACATGGTGGTCGACCGGCTTGGTCGCGCCTATGTCGGCAATTTCGGCTTCGACATGTTTGCCAAGGCGCCGGTGCAGCCGGCCGAATTGGTCCTGGTGACGCCGGATGGCGACGCACGCGTGGTCGCGCGCGACCTTTTCTTCCCGAACGGCTGCGTCCTTACCCCGGACCAGACAACCCTGATCGTCGCGGAAACCTTCGGCCGGCGGCTGACGGCGTTCGACATTGCCGCCGACGGTTCGCTGGACAACCGGCGGGTATGGGCCGCCTTGCCCGATGTGTCTCCGGATGGCATCTGCATCGATGCGGAAGGTGCGATCTGGGTCGCTTCGCCGCCGACCTCGGAATTCCTGCGGGTACTCGAGGGCGGCGAAATCACCGAGCGCATGACGGTGCGAAACCAGGCGATTGCCTGCGCGCTGGGCGGCAGCGACCGCCGCACGCTGTACATGGTGACCGGTCGCGTGTCGCGCAAGGAAAAAGCGCTCGCGGAGCGGGTCGGATGCATAGAAACGATCCGGGTTTCCGTACCGGCTCCGTGAAACAACAGAGCAAGCCGAAAAAAACGGGCGTGCATGAGCCATTGACCATGGCCCGAGCACTCTCCGCGAAATTGACGAGATGTATAGCAGCGTGGGCTACATTATAATTTCGGCCTTGTTCACGCGAAGATTTAGACAATGGCAATAAGAAGCTCGCACGTCTTGATATGCCGTACTGACAACATTGGCGATGTTGCACTAACGCTTCCTATCACCACGTGGCTCAAACAGCAATTCCCGCAAATCAGAATCAGCTTTCTGTGTCGCGCCTATGCAGCCGATTTTGTAAGACAGTGTTCTACAGTGGACGAGGTTGTTGAAGTCGAAAATTTCTCGCTTGACCCTCGTTCTTATTTTGCGGCTGCAAATGTCGACACAATCATATTCGCGCAACCGGATCAGGAATTGGCAATCGCGGCATTCAAAGCCCGCATTCCCAATCGGATCGGCAATGCGCGTCAGAAGCTGTATCAACTTATATTTTGCAATCGCCGGGTAAGATTCTCGAAGAGCACTTCCTTGTTACACGAAGCTCAATTCAATTTCGAGTTTTTGAAACCTTTTGGATTGGACAAAATTCCCGAGCTCGATGAAATTAAAAATCTGTACCGTTTCAAGACCCCTCGCGATACGCCTGTTACTGTGCCGTTTCAACGGCAAGCATTCAATCTCATTATCCATACCAAGTCGAACGGTCATGGCCGTGAGTGGCCGATAGAGCATTACACCGAGCTCGCCAGACTATTAACCGGGAATGAACAAATCCGGTTATGGCTAACCGGAAGCGCCGACGAAGGTCATTGGCTCAAGCTGAATGCCCCTGACTTGTTGCAATTGCCAAACGTCAGCGACGTCTGCGGCCAGTTCACGCTTGGTCAACTGACCTCCTTCATAAACGGGGCGGACGGGTTGATTGCAAGCGGGACAGGCCCGCTTCATATGGCAGCCGCCTTGGGGCAACACACTCTTGGTCTGTTCCCGCCGACTCGTCCAATGCATCCCGGGAGATGGGCGCCAATCGGAATGCACGCACAATTTTTATGTGTCCCGGAAAGTTGCGAGGGGTGCGGGGAAAAGCAAACGATCACATGTGACTGCTTGAGGAATATCTCGCCAGACGCAGTCGCAAAAATCATTCTTGCGTGGTACGCGGAAGCAAGAAATGAAAAATCCCGCCACCGGGAATCAGTACCTGTCCCTATCGGCAGGTCAGGAGACATTACTTCGCACGCATCCCTGACTGCGGGCGAATAAATACCATTGTCTGGCTTCGTACACCTATCAAAACCCGAGATGATTCGTGATGTTTGCGCTTCGCAAGAATATTGCCGGGATGGCGGAATATAAATTAAAAGGATGTGATGTTGGACACGACTTCATTTAACAATCCAGACATCCCGAATGCCGGTCCGGAAGCCATTCACGTTGCGTTCGGCGTCGATGCGAACTACTTTCGCGGCATGGGCGTTACCATTGCATCGATTGTCAAGAACAATCCAGATCTCTTTTTCGTTTTTCATGTGTTCGCATTTACCGTTTCCGAGGACAATCGACGGCGAATTGCGCAAATGGAAAAAGCAAGCGGCGCGCCGGTCCATATTCATGTTCTCAGCACCGAACTATTGGCCGAATTCACCAAATTTCCGTGTTTTGGAAAACATTCGCTGGGTACGTTTATTCGACTGTTGATTCCCAATAAGCTCCAGGGAGTAACAAAAAAATTGCTGTACCTGGATGCGGATATTCTCTGCTTCGGAAGCATTGCCGAATTGCTGGCAACCGATATCGACGACTGTATCGCCGCGGTTGTTCACGACGAGGCGGAAACGACGGTCAGAACGCAGGTTGCGGCGTTAGGAATACAGCATCAGCACTACTTCAATGCCGGGGTGATGTATATCAATGTCGATAAGTGGGCAGCCAACGATACGCAAAATACGGCGTTGAGCATTCTCACCGGTCGGGATCTTGTCTTCGCCGATCAAGACGCGCTGAATATTGCGCTTGACGGACGCACCAAGTACATCGACGACAAGTGGAACTATCGCTACCATCTGGTGGATTTTCTCAGCAGGGGTGAATCCTCCCTCAACGTGGCGAAGCCTTTCGTATTCATGCACTTTACCGGCCCCGTAAAACCATGGCATAGCTGGTGCCTGCATGAAGTAAAGACCATCTTTTTAAATTACCAAGCCTTGTCGTCGTGGTCTGATATGACTTTGGATGGGCCGAAGTCTGCCCGCGACTTGAAGTTGTTTTCCAAGTTCCTGGTCAAGCAAAATCGAATTTTGGAAGGCGTGTGCTGGCACATTAAATACCTTGGTGTCCGACTTGTGCAAAACCTCAAATTTCAATAATGCGGTTGCGTAATCTCGATTTTTAAAAATGCATCAAGCGATACAGGGCAACGCAATGGAAGCAGGAGTTTCTCGGCACCAGGCGCTTCCCCGGAGTTGAAAAGTAGCCCCTATTAAAAGTAGCCCCTATTTGGAGAGCAATTTGTATTGGATGAAGCGGCTTGTTGCCGCAGCGCTGGCGTCGTTTTATGTGCTCGCCTTGATTCTTGATCGTGCCGCCGGTGTTATCTACGGTGCCCTGGTATTGTTCGGCTTTCTGGCGATTGCGTTTCGCTGGACTGTGTCGGGAAAAACGTTTTGGCAGACGACAAAGCATTACTGGCCGCTGAACCTGGCAATGGCGGCTCCTCTCATCGCAGTCCTTGCACATCAGATTTCGGCCGGTCATTTTGCCGCGAGAAGCACGGATTCCCCGTCCCGTCTTGCCTTGTATGCGTTGATTTTCTGGGCAGTATCGCTGGCGCCGCTCAAATACTTGAGACATGTTCAATGGGCCTTTGTTGCCGGCGCACTCCTTTCGACCATCAAAATGTATGTGCTGACGGACGGAGGCAAGAATCGATACGGCACCGACTTCATTCCCATTATCATTTTCGCCGAAATGGCCCTGTTGCTTGGCGTTTTTTCAGCATTCTCGATTGCATGGAACAGACGTCACGAAAAGCTGGCGGCACTGCTGAAATTGATCGCCGCATGTGCCGTAATGTATGCAGTCTATATTTCGCAATCACGAGGGCCGTGGCTGACAATTTTGGTTTTCGGCGTCATTGCCTTTGTCGCGGCAAAAGATCTGCGGCGAATAGACAAGATTTTAATCTCTGCAGTAGCTTCCGCCTTGCTGATTACCGCTCTGGGAAGCTACTTCCAGCCCGGCAGCATTGTGCAACAACGAATTGCGGCCGCGCAAAACGATATCCAGGAATATGTAGACGGAAAGAATGTAGATACTTCGCTGGGGATTCGCTTTCAACTCTGGCGAGGGTCCTGGATACTCTTCAAGGAAAATCCGGTTTTTGGCGTAGGAGTCCAGAAATATCCATTAGCGCTTCAAGACTTGGCCAAGCGCAAGATTATTTCTCCCTCTGCAGCAGCCCTCCCGCATTCACATAACGACATTTTGTTCATGATGGCAAAACTCGGCCTTTTTGGCCTGATCGCCATCTTGGCGGTCTATTTTGTGCCGATCACCTATTTCGCAGGTGATTTGCGCAACAGCGACAGGGAGATCCGAAGTGTTGCTGCCATGGGTATGGCGCTTTGCCTGGGCATTATGACTTTGGGTCTGACGGATGTCGTATTTCTTTGGTGGGAAATTTTTCCTTTTTATTCCATCAGTATCGCGCTGTTTCTGGCTTATATCACCCGTCGCAAATTGCACTTGTCCGACAGCGAAGGGCCTTTCCAAGATGAAAAAGATATTGGTTGCTACAGCGGACGCAGTGAGCTTGTAGAGGAAGGTTTTTAACCAGGAGGCACGGCTGAAGACATCCTGGTATCTGTCGTGTGGAAGACCTACCTGCATTCGCTGTCCGGTTGCCGGCCCGGATGGGCCAGCTCGAATGCCGGCAGCCTGCGGCACTCCTCGTCGATCTTCAGCAGGGTCGGATAAGGCGCCAGGTCGATATCGAAACGCTGCGCGTTGAACAATTGCGGCACCAGGCAGCAGTCGGCCATCGTCGGCGTGTCGCCGAAGCAGAAGCGCCCGTGCTTTTCCGAGCGCGACAATTCCTGCTCCAGTGCGGACAGGCCCAGCCCGGTCCAATGGCGGATCCAGTTCCTCTTCGCGTCCTCGTTCAAGCCCAGGCTGCCGGTGAGGAACTTCAACACGCGCAGGTTGTTGAGCGGGTGGATCTCGCAGGCGATCGCCAGCGCCAGCTGGCGCACATGGGCGCGATCCTCGATTGCGACAGGCAGCAGTGGCGCGGGCGGATACTTTTCCTCGAGATATTCGAGTATCGCGAGCGACTGACTGACATGGACCCCGTCTTCGTCCAGAACGGGCACCAGAGCTTGCGGATTGAGCGCCTTGAACCCGGAGTGGAACTGCTCTCCGCCGTCGCGGTTCAGGTGCACCGGCACGTATTGATACGACAGCCCTTTCAGGTTGAGCGCGATGCGCACACGGTACGAGGACGAGCTGCGAAAGTAGTTGTGCAATATGCGCCCTTCGGCGTTGGCGTGTTCCATGCTGGTGTCCTGAGTTAGAAGTTCGTTGAGAAATAAAATTGATGCAATGCGCGTCAGACGACGCGCAAAACGGCGCAAGGCCGGGTGCCTTGCGCGTATTGGTAACGAAGGATGGCGGACATTTCGGCGGTTTTATTCAACGAACTGCCAATTCATAACACCTTCTAGACGCCCAGATATTGATGAACGATGTGCTGTTCGTTGCGCAGCGCGTCCGAGCTGCCGCTCCAGACCACGGTTCCCTTTTCCATCACGAAGTGCCGATCGGCGAAACCCAGCAGCGCGCCGACGTTCTTGTCGATCACGATCTGCGACAGCCCTTCGCGCTTGAGCTTGCCCAGCACATTCCAGATCTCGCTGCGAATCAGCGGCGCCAGGCCTTCGGTGGCTTCGTCGAGCACCAGCAGTTGCGGATTGGTCATCAGCGCGCGACCGATCGCGAGCATCTGCTGCTCGCCGCCGGACAGCTGCGACCCGAGGTTGGTGCTCCGCTCCTTCAGCCGCGGGAAAAAATCGTATACCCGCTCCAGCGTCCATTCCTGGCGTGGCGAACCCTTGTCCCGACCGGCCCGCGCGGTCGCCACAAGGTTTTCCTCGACGCTCAGGTTGGGAAACACCTGCCGCCCTTCCGGCACCAGACCAAGGCCCAGCCGCGCGATCTGGTGCGATGCCAATGCATTGAGTTCCTTGCCGGCGAACCGGATCGAACCGGCCTTGACCGGCAACAGGCCGAACAGGCATTTGATGGTGGTGGAGCGCCCCATGCCGTTGCGGCCGAGCAGCGTGACGACTTCGCCGGCCTTCACGTCGAAGGAAACATCGAACAGCGCCTGTGCATGGCCGTAAGCAGCCTGCACGTTCTGTACTTCGAGCAAGGTAGTCATGGGTTCCTAAACGCTTTCTTCACCGAGGTAGATGGCCTTCACTTCCGGGTTGGCGCGGATCTCGTCGGGCGTGCCGGTAAACATCGCCTTGCCGTAGACCAGCACGGTGATGCGGTCGGCCAGCGCGAACACCGCTTCCATGTCGTGCTCGATCAGCAGGATCGAATAGCGGCCTTTCAGGTTCTTCAAGAGGCTCACCACGGCGCCCGATTCCTGCACGCTCATGCCGGCCATCGGCTCGTCCAGCAGCAGGAACTTCGGCTGCGCGGCCAGCGCCATTGCCAGCTCCAGTTGCCGCCGCTGTCCATACGCGAGATCGGCGGCAGGAACGTCGGCGAGATCGGCCAATCCTGCCGCCTGCAACGCCTCTTCGGCGGCCCTGGCCGACGCACGGCGGCCGAGCATGGGCTGCCAGAAGCGGAACGCATGCTCCTTCGCGCCCAGTGCCGACAGCACGACGTTCTCGTGCACCGTGAAATCTTCGAAGATCGACGTGATCTGATACGAGCGCAGCAAGCCCATCCGCGCGCGGCGATGGATCGGCAGCAAGGTAACGTCCTTGCCGGCAAACACCACCTTGCCCTCGTTGGAAACCAGTTCGCCGGAAAGCTGGTTGATCAGCGTGGTCTTGCCGGCGCCGTTGGGGCCGATGATGGCGTGCAGTTCGCCGGCACGAATGTCCAGCGACACATGGTCGGTGACCAGCAAGCCGCCATAGCGCTTGACCAGCGCTTCGGTACGCAGCAGGCTCTCGTTCATGGCTGCCCTCCTGCCTCGCCCTGCACCATCCAGGCCTGGTCTTGCGGCCGGCCGCGCTTCCGCGCCAGGCGCGAATCGATTCCTTCCAGCAGACCGGCGATACCGGCCTTGCCGAGCAGGGCGACCAGCACAATGACCGGGCCGAACAGCACCATCCAGTGCTCGGTGAGCAGCTTGAGCGCTTCCTCCAGTCCGAGGAAGGCAAAGGCGCCGAGAAATGCGCCCTGGACGGAACCGATGCCACCCAGGACCACCATCACGATCAGGTCGCCCGATACCGACCACGACAGCGTGCTCGGCGAGGCGAAGGCGTTCAGGTTGGCCAGCAGCATGCCTGCGATGCCGCACAGGATCGCGGACAGCACGTAGGCGGACAGCAGGTACTGCCGCGCCGGCAGGCCGGCCGCACTGATGCGCCGCGCATTCTGTTTTGCGCCGCGCAACACCATGCCGAACGGGGAGATGCGCAACCGCGCCATCCACCAGCTCGCGAGCGCGAGCACGGCCAGCGAGAATGCATAGACGGTATCCGGCTGCCCCAGGTCGAAGCCGAAGAACCTCGACGTGGACGAGATCGTGGTGCCGTCGTCGCCGCCGTAATTCTTCAGGCTGACGAACACGAAGTAGCCCATCTGCGCGAATGCCAGCGTGATCATGATGAAGGCGATACCCGTGGTGCGCAGGCTGATCGCGCCGGTGATGAACCCGACCAGGCCGCACGCGACGATGCAGACGGCAAGATGAACCCAGCCATTGTCGATGCCGTAGAACGCCGGGATCGCGACACTGTATGCGCCCAGCCCAAGGAACAAGGCATGGCCGAAGCTGACCAGGCCGCCGTAGCCCAATGCAAGGTTCAGCGCAGTGGCGGCGATGGCATAGATGATCATGCGTGCCGCGAATGCGACGTAGAAAGGCTGTTCCAGCGCATGGGCGACGAAGGGCAGCAGGACGAGGGCGCCGAACAGCAGCAGCGGCACCGCGAACGATATCCGGAACAGGGGGGATTGGGTTTGCATCATTTTCTCCCGACAGCGAACAGGCCTTCCGGACGAACGGCGAGGACGACTGCCATCAGCACATAGACCAGCATCGAGGCCAGCGCCGGCCCTGCGGCGTTGGCGAGATCGCGGCTCATCAGTTCGCGCAGCAGGGTCGGCAGGAAGGCGCGCCCCAGCGTATCGGCGACGCCGACGATCAGCGCCGCATAAAACGCGCCGCTGACCGAGCCGATGCCGCCGATCACGATCACGACCAGCGTGGTGATCAGCACCGGCTCGCCCATGCCGACCTGGACCGACAGGATCGGCCCTGCGATCGCGCCGGCCAGGCCGGCCAGCGCCGCTCCCAGCGCGAACAGCAGCGCGTTGAGCAGCCGGATGTTCACCCCCAGCGCGCCGACCATCGCGGGATTGACCGCGCCGGCGCGGATCAGCATGCCCAGGCGCGTGCCGTGCATCAGGTAATGGGCGCCCGCCGCGACCGTGAGGCCGACGCCGATGATGGCGAAGCGGTAGGCCGGATAGGTGATGCCGAGCATGTCGACCGTTCCGTCGAGGAAAGCAGGAACCGGCAGGAAATACGGCTGCGGCCCCCAGACGATCCTCGCCATTTCATTGAAGAACAGCACCATGCCGAAGGTCGCCAGCACATGGTCGAGATGGTCGCGCCGGTACAGGCGCGAGACGGCAATCTGTTCCAGCACGATACCCAGCACGACACAGCCGCCGACTGCGGCCAGCACCGCGACGGCAAAGGAGCCGGTCAGGTTGAATGCCGTCGCAGCGAAGTAGGCGCCGAGCATGTACAGCGAACCGTGCGCCAGGTTCACGAAACTCATGATGCCGAACACCAGCGTCAGGCCGGCCGCCAGCAGGAACAGGAGAATCCCGTACTGCAGCCCGTTCAGCAACTGTGGAAGGATCAGGCCGAAACTCATGACAGGCTCCTGCCTATTTCGCCGCGCACTTGGCGTGGTAGGCGTCCATGTGCTCGGGCAAGGCGATGGCGAGCTGTTTCGCAACGACCTGCCCACCCTCCTTCACCATCTGGAAGACGTAGTAGTTCTGCACCGGCAGGTTGTTGTTATTGAAGCGAAACGGCCCCCGCACCGAGTGGAACTCCTGGCCTGCCGCCTTTACCGCGGCGGCGAAAGCCTTCTTGTCCGCAATCTTCCCGCCCAGTTTGCGCACGGCCGCATCCAGCAACTGCGCGGCATCGAAACCCGTGGCGGCATATTCGCTCGGCGTGCGTTTGTATTTCGCCTCGAAGGCCTGCACGAATTTCGTGTTCTCCGGATTGTTCAGTGCCGCATCCCACATCGCTCCGGAAATCGCGCCGACTGCCGCGTCGCGCAACGAGGGCATCGTTGTGCCATCCACCGTGAAGACCGAGAACATCGGCACCTTGCCCAACAGGCCGGCCTGACTGAGCTGCTTGACGAAATTCACGCCCATGCCGCCCGGGTAGAAGGCAAAGATGGCGTCCGGCCTGGCCGCCTGCAATTGTGCGATCTCGGCGGAGTAATCGGCCTGGCCGACCTGCGTATAGACTTCATCGGCCACCTCGCCCTTGTAGTAGCGCTTGAAGCCGGCCAGCATGTCTTTGCCTGCCTGGTAATTCGGCGCCATCAAGTACACGCGCTTGTATCCCTTGTCCTGCACATACTTGCCGGTCGCTTCCGCCGAGCCGTCGTTCTGCCAGGCGACCGAGAACATATTGGGCGCGCAATTGGCGCCTGCGATCGGCGACGGCCCCGCGTTGGTGGCAATGGCCACCGTGCCGGATTCGACGATGGGTTTGAGCCCCGCCATCAGCACGTTCGAAAAGCCGAGGCCGACGATGACATCCACCTTGTCCTTGCCGATGAACTTGCGCACGATCTGGTTGCCGATTTCCGGCTTGAGCTGATCGTCTTCCTTGAAGATGGTGACTGCCTGCCCGCCGAGCCTGGTGCCCAGCTGTTCGATGGCGAGCATGAAGCCGTCCACCTGGTCCTGGCCCACCATCGCCTGGCTGCCGGATAGTGGTGCGGAAAAGCCGATCTTGATCTGGGCCATGCCATACGGTGCGACGGCGATCAGGGCGCCTGCCACGATGGCGGGCAATGCATTGCGAAATTTCATCGTTGTCTCCTCAATAATGGTTTTGCTGCTTGCTCAGTCCAGACTCACAAAGACGCGGCCGTTCTCTATCTTCACCGGATAGGTACGAATGTCTTCGGTCAGCGGTGCGCACATCGCCTTGCCGGTCCGCACGTCGAACTTGCCCTGATGCAGCGGGCATTCGATTTCGGCGCCTTCCAGGAAGCCGTCGCACAGGCGTGCCTGGCCGTGCGTGCAGATGTTGGCGGTCGCGTAGACTTGGCCGTCCACGCCGTACAGCGCCACGTCCTTGCCGGCGACCGCCACGGCGATCACGTCTTCTTGCGGCACCGCGTCGACAGCGGCCGCATCAATCCAGTTATGCGCCATGGCGTCCTCAGATCGGGTAAATGATGGAATTAGGGATCATCTCGGTGTCATAGATGCACAAGCGCGACTCGAACTTCAGTCCGCCTTCGGTACGGCGCACACGATCCACGTAGCGCCCGACGTTGAACACCGTGGAATCCTGGCTGAGCTTGGTGCGGAACACCGCATAGCCGGCTTCCGCCAGGATCACGTTGCCTTCCTGGCCGAGGATCAGCGGCACGCTGACCACATGCCGCTGGTAGTAGGGATCGTGGAACAGGGTTTCCTTGATTCCATAGACGCGGTCCTTCAGCATGCCCTTGCTCAACAGGGCCAGCGTCGCCAGCGGAAAGCCGCGTTCGTGGTTTTCCCGCGGCTGCACCTTGTATTCGCAGTCGTCGGTAAAGAGTTCCACCCACTTCTCCCACTGCCCCGAGTCGACCGCGGCGGCGTACTCGGCATACAGGCGGGAGAGTTCGAAACAGGTCTGCAAGTCGTTCATGTTCAAATCTCCATCACCTTGCGCCAGTAGTCGTACATGCCGCGAATCAGCGTCTCGGTCACCATGTGGTCGGTGTTCTCGCAGTCGTAGCCGCCCAGTTCCGCCACCGCCCGGTGGAAGGGCTTTTGCTCGAAGCCGCTCTGCGAGAACTCGATGACTTCGCCGTCGTCGGCGGACACGAAACCGGCAGGGCCGAACAGGTTGGCCTGAATCAGGCGGCGCTGCGTCATTTCCGGCGTATCGTCCTCGAAGCCGAAATGCGTCCACACGAAGTCGAAGGAGCCGTTGCCATTGGGCTGGATGTGGCGCGTCGATACGCTGTTGACCTGCTGCTGGAAGATCACGCTGGGGAAGACCGTCATCATCACGGCGGTCGGGCCATCCCACCACGGTTCCGGCACGATATCGAGCAGGCGCTTGTCGTTGATTTCCATGCCTTCCTTGAAGCTGGTCACGCCGGCAGTCACTTCCGTCCTGGCACCGCTGGTGCCGCGCGTGGAGATCATCGCGGCGTGACGGAACTGGCGGTCCATCTTCAGTTCGGATTTGTTATCGGCGCGCCACAAGCCATAGGTGACGAACCAGGTATGCAACAGTCCCGGGTGGTAAGGGTCCTTGATGTTTTCCTGCATCAGCTTCCAGTTGCCGGGAATGCGCTGACGGTTGTAGCCGAGAATGCTCAGCTTGCGGCCATTGAACAGCCGGTCGAAGTAGCCCAGCATCTCCGGGCCGAGATAGTCTTCAAGCGATTCGACGTTGTGATCGAAGGATGCGAACACGACGCCGCCCCTGGTCGCCACCTTCAGTTTGGTCAGCCCGTGTTCCTCGATCCTGAATTCCTTCGGCATGCCGCCGTTGACCTTGCCGTCCTGCTTGACGCCGCGACGGAAAGGCACGCCCTGCAGGTCGCCCTTGAGGTTGTAGTTCCATTGATGGTACGGACACACCAATTCCTTCTTGTTGCCGTGGCGCTCCCTGCAGAACTGCATGCCGCGATGCGCGCAGACGTTTTCCACCACGTTGATGGCGCCATCCTGGTCGCGCATCATGATGACGGAGCGTTCGCCGATCGCGGTACGCTTGAAATCGCCATGGTTCGGGATCTCGGCTTCGAGGCCGACGTAGCACCAGTGGCCGTTGTAGAAAAACCTTTCCAGTTCGCGCTTGTACAACGCGTCGTCGGTATAGACCGAGAAAGGAATCCGGCTGGAGCCGGAGGATTCCCATACCGGCCGGATCGGAAATACCTTGGGAATGTCACCCATTGCTGTCTCCTCGTGGATGTTGTCCGTGCTCAGCCCGCGGCGCGCACGACGCGCACGACGATTTCACCCAGGCCGGCAATCGCGCCGCGCATTTCGTCGCCCGGCTTGACCGCATTCACGCCTTCCGGCGTGCCGGTCATGATGATGTCGCCTGCCTCCAGCGTTTCGTACTCGGACAGGTAAGCGATCGCTTCCGCGACCGACCAGATCAGCTTGGCGATGTCGGAAGACTGGCGGCTTTCGCCGTTGACGGTGAGCGTGATGGCCGCGGACTGCAGATGGCCGACGGCCGCCACCGCATGAATCGGGCCGATCGGCGCCGACTTCGCGAACGACTTGCCGAACTCCCACGGACGCCCCTTGTCACGCGCTTCCAGTTGGATGTCGCGGCGCGTCATGTCGAGGCCGACCGCGTAACCGTAGACGTGCTCCAACGCTCTTTCCACCGGGATGTTGGCGCCGCCCTCGGCGATGGCGACCACCAGTTCGATCTCATGATGGAAGTTGTTCGTCTTCGACGGATAGGGAATCGTGACCGGCACCTCGTCGGCCTGAACGGTGGCGCAAGCCGGCTTCATGAAGAAGAACGGTGCTTCGCGTTCCGGGTCCTTGCCCATTTCGCGGGCATGCGCGGCATAGTTGCGGCCGACGCAGAAGATGCGGTTGACAGGGAACTGCTCTTCCTTGCCCGCGATGGCAAGGGTATGGATGGGCGCCGGGGCGACTGCGTATTTCATGCTTGGTTCTCCACTCGATTAGATTTTTTGCTCGCGCCACAGCCCCAGCGACTGCTGGGCCGGACGATCGGAAAAGCTGAACAGGATGGTGTCGTGCGCCGCGCGCAATTGCAGGCCCTGCCATGGCGGCACGACGAACACATCGTTCTCGACGAAGTCGTAGGCCTGATCGCCGACCAGCGCGGTGCCCTCGCCTTCGAGGCAGACATATACGGTACCGTCGGTGCAGCGGTAAGGCCGTGTTTCGAAACCCTGCTTCAGCAACTGCGCGAAGGCACCGATGGTCGGCATCGGCGATGCGCCGGTGGCCGGGTTCACGTAACGCAGCTTGTAGCCGAAGTGGGCGTCAGCCGCGCCGGCGGCGATGCCGAACAGCGATTCTCCGGTCTTCACGAACGGATACACGAACACCCTGGTCGGCTCCCACGCAGCCTGATGAAAATCCACCGGCACCATGTTGTTGCCGTAGCGCGCCAGCGCATCCCCTTCAGGACGCGAGGTCGTTTGCGATTCCGCCTTGCCGTGCTCGGCGAAACCGGCATCGAAGAAACGCACTGTGGGTATATCCAGGCCGTCCAGCCATACCACGGGCTGGTCGCCGAGGTTGCCGTGGTCGTGCCAGGTCCAGGACGGCGTGATGATGAAATCGCCGCGCCGCATCGTCGTGCGCTCGCCATCGACTGCGGTATACGCGCCCTCGCCGTCCAGCACGAGACGCAGCGCTGATTGCGCGTGGCGATGTGCCGGCGCCACTTCGCCAGGCAGGATCAATTGCAGGCCCGCATACAGGGTTTGCGTGATGGACGACTTGCCGCGCAGCGCAGGATTTTCCAGGATGAGGACGCGCCGTTCGGCTTCGGCCGCCGTGATGACGCGCCCGGCTTCCATCACATGCTCGCGGATATCCGCATAGCGCCAGTGTGCCGGCGCCACCGTCGGCTGCGGCGCCTGCGGGACCAGCGCGCTCAGAACTTCCCACAAGGGCGTCATGTTGAAGCGGTCGATCCGCTGGTAAAAGCGGGTGCGCTCTTCAAGCGTGCCGGTGATCGTTGCTGCATGCATGGTTTTCTCCTTGAATCAGATGGCGCTCGGATAGAACGCGTCCGCGTAGACATGGTCGGGCAATATGCCCCGCTGCCTGACCAGCATGGCGGCGGCCTCGACCATCGGCGGTGCTCCGCACAGATAGGCGCGCCAGCCGGCGAGATGACTCCAGTCCTGAACGACGACATCGGTCACCAGGCCACTGCGCAATTGAGGATCGCGATTGCCCATCGCGACGACGATATGCACCTTCAGGTTGGCGTGCGCTGCCGCCAGATCCGCGAGCCATTGCGCGCCGTAGATATCGGCTGGCGAACGTACGCCGAAATAGACATGAATCGGATTGGCCATGCCTTCCGTCAAAGCGCCGCGCACGATGGAAAGCACCGGTGCGAGACCTGTTCCGCCAGCAACGCACAGGATCGGTCCTGTATGTTTCTTGCGCAGGTAGGCGGTGCCAAGCGGGCCGCTCACGCGCACCGAATGCCCCACCTTCAGTTCCCGCGCCACGTAACCGGTCACGCGTCCGCCGGGCACGATGCGGATATGGAATTCGAGATCCCTGTCGCCGGGCAGGCCGGCCATCGAGTAGGGGCGAACATGCTCCGGCGTGAACTGCAGCGTGGCGTACTGGCCGGGAGTGAAAGCGAGCGGCTTGGCGGGACGCAGGATCAGGCGCTTGATGTCGTGGGCGGCGTCTTCGATCGCGACCACTTCCGCCTTGATGATGCGCGCCAGGTGCGTGATCACCTCGTCGGGCTCCGGCACTTCGATGGCGCAGCTTTCCATCAACACGCTGGTGCAGGCGAGGACATAGCGGCCTTCGTTCGGATTCGTGATCTTCGATTCCTGTCCCGACTCCAGCACATTGCCTTCCACCACTTTGCAGCGGCAGGTGCCGCAACGTCCGGCGGTGCAGCTATACGAGATAGGGATATTGTGTTCACGCAGCGTATCCAGCAGGTTCGCGCCCGGTTCGATTGGGATCCTGCGTGCCAGCGGATGTACAACCAGTTCCATGATTCGCCTTGCGTCGTGATTCAGTGAGCGATGGCGAAAGTATAGGAATCAAAGTAATATTTAAAAATAGAATTTTGTGAATTCAGATAATCACTGAAATGAATATTGGTGCGCCATGGACCTGAAGGACATCGATCTCAATCTGCTGCTGGTGTTTCACAAGCTGCTGATGGAAAGGCGGGTTTCCATCGTTGCCGAGAAACTGGAATTGAGCCAGCCGGCGGTCAGCAACGCGCTCAACCGCCTGCGCCGCCTGCTCGGCGATGAGCTCTTTCTGCGCACTTCGAAAGGCATGGAACCCACGCCCTACGCGGCTCAGCTCGCCGAACCGATCGCCTATGCGCTCGGCACGATCCATAATTCGCTGAACCAGAGAACCACCTTCGACCCGGCCACCAGCAACCGCAAATTCACGCTGGGGATCACCGATATCGGCGAAATCTATTTCCTGCCGAGACTGATGGACAGGCTTGCGCGGATTGCGCCGGAGGTGTCGGTCAGTACCGTACGCAATACGGCAGTGAACCTGCGCGATGAAATGGAAGCGGGCCACGTGGACTTGGCAATGGGCCTGCTCCCCCAACTGAAATCCGGGTTCTTTCAGCGCCGGCTGTTCCGCCAGCGCTATGTCTGCATGTTCAGGGAGGGGCATGCGCTGGACAAGCGCAAGCTAACGCTGAAGGAATTTTCCGAAGCAGAGCATGTTGTCGTGGTGGCGGCCGGGACCGGCCACGCCAAGGTGGATGAGTCGCTCCAGAAAAAAGGCATTCATCGCAACATCAAGCTGACGGTGCCGCACTTCGTTGCGGTGGGACACATCCTGGCAACGAGCGACATGATTGCAACCGTACCCGAACGATATGCAACGGAATGCGTAAAGCCGTTCCGTCTGAAGTATGTGCCTCATCCGGTCCCGCTACCCGAAATCGGGATCAACGTTTTCTGGCACGCCAAGTACCACAGGGAACCCGGAAACCAGTGGCTCCGGGGAGTCGTGTTCGATATCTTTTCCGATGGATGAAAAGTGGCAGATGGCGAGAAGCGCGGCGCGATTGTGCGCGCAACATTCCGGACTGGAATCTGGACCGGGTCGATCTTGACTTATTAACTGAGTACAGCGTGGGTACGCAAGGAAGGCTCAAACGCTCTGGCTAACTTTCAAAATAACAAAGCTAACGATAAGTGCCTGATTTAATTGGTGCGGCTGGCGGGGATCGAACCCACGACCCTTGGCTTCGGAGGCCAATACCTTAATGTTTTAAAACATCTGTTGATATACGTAAATCACATTAAATCAAAGAGTTATAACGTAAGTTATTGCCGATGATATAGTTCCATGTAGGTTGATATACATAAAATCTGCTTACACAGGCGCTTACATGGCAAGAAAGCCCCTCACGGTCAAACGAGTCGAAGAGTACAAGTGCGACGATGGCAAAGAGCAATCCTTTCTTTGGGATAGCAATTGCCCTTGGTTGGCACTCCGGGCAACCCCTACCGGAAATAAGGCCTTCGTCTTTCAGTCTCGCCTGCACGGAACGCCCCTCCGCATAACGATTGGCAAGCCGACCGCTTGGACTATTCCAGATGCGAGAGCGGAGGCCGCCAAGCTCCAAAGGCTGATTGACCAAGGCATAGACCCCCGCAAGGTATCAGCACAGGAAAAGGAGGCAGCCAAAGCAGAAGCAGCCTCAGAAGCATCGCTTAAGATTCCAGCGCGGCAGGCATGGACCGCCTACCTTGCGGCAAGAAAACCTCATTGGAGCCCTGTACATTACCAAGACCATCTGAACCTATCTCAGGAGGGCGGAAGCCCCACAAAGATCGGCAATAAGACCACCAAGCCCGGTCCACTTGCTTCCCTTCTTTGCAAACCGCTAGCCGACCTAACTAGCGAAGCCGTTGCAGCTTGGATGCAGAAGGAAGCGAAGGAACGCAACACCGCAACCCTTAATTCCTTCCGGAAATTTAAGGCTTTTATTAACTGGTGCACAGAACAGCCCCAGTATCGGCCGGCAGTGCATGTTGATTGCTGCACTACAAGCACTGTTTTAGACGTTCGCCCGAGAAACAAGACCAAGCTAGGCGACTGCCTCCAAAAGGAGCAGTTAAAGCCGTGGTTTTCCCATGTAAGCAGTATCGACAATCCTATTATCAGCGCATATCTTCAGGGCTTATTGCTCACTGGCGCACGCCGTCGGGAACTAGATTCCTTGAAGTGGGAGGATATTGATTTTCAGTGGAAGAAGATGACTATACGCGACAAGGTGGAAGGGGAACGAACCATCCCACTAACCCCCTACCTTGCGACGCTTTTAGAGGCACTGCCAAAGCTAAAAGATAACGATTTCGTGTTCAGTAGTTCCACTGCGAAGGGTGGTCATCTTGTTAGCCCCACCAAGGCGCATAATGCCGCACTGAGCAAGGCAGGCCTGCCGAGCATCTCCCTACATGGCTTGCGCCGCTCATTCGGAACCCTTAGCGAATGGCTTGATATACCTACCGGGGTGGTGGCGCAGATACAAGGGCATAAGCCCAGCGCTTTAGCTGAGAAGTCTTACAGACGCCGGGAAATTGATTTGCTTCGTATGCACCATGAGAAAATTGAGGCATGGATGCTTGTTGAAGCAGCAATCACGTTTAAAGAGAATGCGCCAGCATGAAGCAAATTCAAATAGAAGCGCTACGTGATTTTGCGATTGCCTTCCTACCTCGCGCTCAGTCCTTTATGCGGCAATTTTCTCGCTTCGGCGGTACGGAGGCTGAACTCTACGGGCAGCTCACCGCTATATCCGTGAGGTTGCAGGGAAAGCCAGAAACACCGGCAATTGAGACTGCCGCCGCTAGAGTTCTTTTAACCGTCGCGCTTCTACGCACTAAACATGAGGCCCCACTCACAAAGACCCAGCGCGCCGACCTGTTGAGCGCACTCACAGTCGAAGCCCACGATTTATGCGGCCTCACAGGGAAGCAAGTTCCTTGGCTAGATTCCGCACAAGCGATACTACCAGCGGAAAATGAGAAAGAAGAAGCGCCAGACCACCCCCCTACGCAATCCATAGAGGGAAAGCTCCTAACCACCGATCAAGTAGCCGAAATCTTAGGTGTCAAGCCCACCACTCTCACGGATTGGGCAAGAAAGCAGAAGGGAGTGATCCTTCCAACAAGCAAGGTAGGGAGGCAATATCGTTATTCAGGCGACGAGGTGTTAGCCCTCGTGCAATCTAGTCAGATTCCCAAGTCAAAGAAGAGCAAATAGCTTTTGAAGACGGCTCTAATAAAAGCGATATTATATTTTGCGCACCCTATAAGCTTTTTGCATTCCGGCAATTGTGGCAGAATGGATTTTTGACTAAAAGTCATCAGCGCCATGAAGTTGCGAGAATTCCTTGCGTCAAAGAAGTTAATTACCAAAATAGGCAGGTGGAGCGACAAAAAGATGCCAAAAACCGGCAACGGTTTCCCGTTGTCAAAGGCTAAAGGATTGCGAGTCGGTGGCGGTTGGCATTGGGTAATTATTGAGTTGGAAGCTGGCAAAGCAGAATGCAGATTGCTTGTCGCATATCACCCGGCCAAAGAGAATTATTTGGCAGTTTTGGGGTATCTTGTAGGCGCAGATACGCATGTTATTGCCGCATTGGAATATCATGGGACGCACCCTGGTTGGCACGTGCACGGGTGCTGTCTTTCAGCAAAACCTGGAAATGTCGGGCGCATACGTTACCCTGATATGAAGCGTATGCCAGATGGTAAGAGTCACCATCGCAGTACGGTTTTTGGCGTTAGCGAAGCTGATGCCTTGGAGCCAGCGATTAAACATTTTCGGTTGCGTGACGCATTCGACGCTATGTTGCCACTGCTAAGAAAATCATGAACAAAGATCAATTGTGCGAAGCGTTTTGCGGCGAACTGGAGGTGCGAAAAGTGCCTGCCGGATTTGCTGTTCGCACCGGATTTAGTGCTAATGATGGTGATGCAATCGGGTTCTATATAACTCGCCATCCCAGTGATGGCAGTTTGTACCGTCTTGAAGATTCTGGAATGATTGTTCCAATGCTTGAGGCATCTGGCGTGAATCTAGAATCTGGAACGCGAGCAGAGGCATTTGCTCGGCTGCTTTCTGAATACAACAGCCATTTCGATGATGACGCCCTCGAACTACATTCTGATTATGTGAGCGAGCCAGATGTGCCAGCAGAAGCGATGCGTTTTATTGCACTGCTTTTGCGAGTGCGCGACCTTGAATTACTGAATCATGAAACGGTTAAGAATGCTTGGAGTGAAGATGCGCAAGCCGCGTTGATAGATCACTTCTCTGGTAAGGCCAATCTTGAATTCCATGCGATGGTTTCAGACGCGCTACCAGACTTCATTGTTGATGCGGTCATTCGCCCGAAGAATGGAACTCCTGTGGCGTTGTACTTCGCAACTAGCGACAGCAAAGTTGATGAGGCCGTTATGCTTTGGATGGAGTCGCGCTTAGCAAAGAAGGATATTAAAGTTGCGCTATTGCTAGAGAATGAAAAGGCTCCGCAAGTTAGCGGGCGGCCGCTACGCCGTGCTATGAATCGTCTGGATGCCCTCTCGTCATTCCGAGGTGACGAGTCTGGCGCGATGAGCAAAATTGGTGGACTCGTTGGAGTTGCTGGTCACGCTTGACATTGAATTCAACTGAAAGACAAAACCGGCCTTGAGCCGGTTTTTTGTTAGGTAGACGGAGAGGCCGAAGCCCCTCCGCTGTCATAGGTTATAACCATCCGATTTGATGTATTACCCAAAGTAGACACAAGATAGATTGCGCACAATCCACTATTGACAAAATGCAATTTATGTGGTATAATATTTCTATTAGCGTAATGATTTAACGCTAATAAACAACCCTGCTGTATACATAGCAAGTCAAGAATACAGCACCCGACAGGCTCCTGTCAACACCCCCCCAACTTTTTAAAAATTATTCCAGATTCATCTGGAGGGAAACATTTCGTTATGAAAAACACAAAAATTCATCACCCAAGGTATCAGCACAGCTTGGCTTTCTACAAATCTGTTTTGGATGCACTCATCTACGGCCTAAATCAAGGACTGTCCGACCGCGACATTGCCGCCCGGCTTAATTCCTTAGGTATCCGCTCTGCTACTGGCAAGCCTTGGACCTCTGTTTCGGTCAAGGCGGCACTGTTCAAAATTCGTCATCACAAAGAAGTCGCTAGCCGTCTGCATCAAGCGCTCCTTCAATTGGCTTTCGATGGAGTGCTGAAGGCATCGGATACGTTTGTTCTTTTCCAGCAGCGCCGTGTCATCAATGCAGATTAATGACACGGATGAGCACCATCTTGCCCGCCTAGCTCTCAATCTCTGCATTCTTTCCCAAAACGATCACAAAACCGTTGCAAGCATCCTAAACAATATTAATAGAGATATTGCTTGCGATTATGAGAGCGTTAAAGGATTTCATCTAAAATGACACAAAACTTATCTTTAGTTTCTACCCCTCCACCATTGAGTGGCAGGGAGATAATTAGATCATATGCAGATTATTTAAAATCTGAATCCTGGTGTGTTGAGATATCTTCCTATCCGCTTAAAGCACTTCACGCAAATACAAATCACAACGCCATTATTGACGAATTTAAATATAGATACCCTCAATGGGCGAAGGCTAAAGGGGTTCATATTGCGCCAGAAAAATACAGCGAATTTCTTAATACTCTTGTTGATAGATTGATGCCCTACCTTCCGCGCATTGTTGATTCTGCGATGCGTCCGACCGACGAGAAGTTCTTTGACTTAGGCGGTGTACTAATTGCAAATACCTTCTCTTCATTCCGGCCTGCCGTGTCAGACATATTTGAAATGCCTACGATTCTCCAAGAATACCTAGATCGAATTTTCAGCAATTCGCAGGATAGGAAATTTGTTATCGAATGGCTTGCGGATATCATCCAAAATCCTGAACGCCGCCCCATGTGGTCTGTGGTGCTTACAGGCGACCAAGGCTCTGGAAAATCGCTTATGTTCCGCCTTGTGTCCGCTGCGCTGGGATTCCGCCACACAGTAGAACTTAGCCAATATGCGCCTGCTTTCGAGAAGTTCTCGGAAGTGCTTTCAGACCATTTGCTTGTTTCGTTCGATGACGCTGTATCAAACCGCGATACGTATCAAAAGTTGAAGCAAGTGATTACACGTAAATCAATGTCTGTGGAGCTAAAGGGAATTCAAAAGCGAGTGGTTAGAGAGGTATATGCCCGCATCCTAATTTGCTCTAATAGTCCTCGTCCGCTTTCCATTGAAGAAGGCGATAGGCGTCTTTACGTTGCTGAGCCGGTCCTCCACAAGGAGAGCAAAGAAGAAAGCGCCGCGTTTTTCGTTAAATTTAATGACTGGCTTGATGAGCCTTCTACACCAACTATTATTTATCACTGGCTTAAAACGGTTGACTTGAGCGACTTTGTTCCCGGCTCAACAATTCAGACGCAGGCTCATAAGCAGATGGTGGGCCTCAGTGTCTCTGTGCTTAAAGGCCTTTTGTCCGATTTTGTAGAAGGCTCCCCCATATTCCATAACGAAACGCTTCTTAAATATCTTGACGAAAATGGCTGCAAAAACATAAAACCAGACCTCATTAAATTTGAGATGTCCTCTCTCAACTACGAACAGAAGCGCCGCAAAGTCACTGGTTGCGAGAAAGGGCAAATCTACGTGTGGCAGGAACGCTGCTTAAGATCGAGGTCATTGACCGATGCGGAAGAAAAGAACATTCAACAAGCCGTGAATTGCCATTTCTGATTCCTTAATGCACAACTAATGCATGATTAATGCACGCTTAATGCAACTAACGATTACTCTATATCATTGTTTTCATTCAATATTTATGTTGATGCGCTTAATGCACTGTTGCGCGGAATCTTTATTAAATACGAAGTGTGACATCTCACGGTTTTGAGCATAGCTCTCTCAGAGACATAAAAAGGAAAATTAAATTGTCTATCAACAACCCTCTACTAGGCTCCAGCGGCAAGATTCACGATTCTAAGTCAGAAGCCGCTGCCTCTTATTTTTATGAAAAATTCGGCTGCATTCCCTGTAACGAATTCTTGCCCCACACCTTCTACGATAAAGAAGGCCTTCCGATGCGTGCAATTCCTGACTTCTATCACGTCAAAGCAGACTTGTTCATTGAACATAAAGCTGCACCTTTAAACAACATAACTTCCAAGAGAGTTTCAAACAATCGCCTATCAGAGAAGAAGGACCGCAGAGGAGGCAATCTCTTGACGATTGATTATTTGAAATTCGGCTTCAATCACTCCAAGGCGTCGAAAAAGATCATCCAGCAAGTTTTAACCCCAAAGCGCTACATAGTGGTTTTTGAGAAGCCCCCCACGGCGGAAGAGGCGCTTGCCTACTTGAAGGCTGGGTTAGTGTTCTGCCCTCTGTCTGCCCTGCCCTCATATCTCGCCTATGCGCGGCTTTCAAAGGCAGGCTTGCCCGTTTCCTTCCAGCTTTCCTATTCAGATGGTATTGAAGACACTACGTTAATCCTTCGCTGAATCCATATTGGTTAAGCAAATATAGCCGTGTCTTGCTTGTTAATTCACCTAAAAGATCAATTTCTAGCCGTAAAATGTTGTACTGCAATGTTTATTTGGCAAAAGCCGCTTAAAAAGAGAGAAAAAAACCACATAATTTATTGATTTTATTAGGCTTTTTTCCTATGCTCTTGTCAAAAACAAATATGGATCTCTCTTTTAGAGATAGAAATGCGTTCTTTATTACAACAGAAATCGTGCGTGAATCTTAAAAACAAGATGAAGGGAAAAGAAAATGAAAGTTCGTAAATCCTTAGTGGCAAATAAATTTTATGTGAATTCTGTGAAGACGATTACTACAAGGTCTACCATTAAGTCTTTGGAACGAATACTGTCATTCTTTATTCTTCCTCTTGTTTTTTTGATGGGGATGCAAACCGCTGCAAATGCAGGAGAAAAAAGGTTAAGTGAGATTAAAAAGGATTTACTAAATCAACAAGTGGTTATACATGGGCGCGTCGTAACTATTTCGCCTGAAAAGCAGATTCTGTGGGAATGGAAAGTTGTTGAACTAGGGCTCGATGGGGAATACTCTCTTAAGCCGGGAAGGGATTTATTTGTTCCTGCTGAAATCAGAGGAGCAAAGGGGAAAGTTATCTCTGTTAATTTGAAAAATTCTGTACCTAGTCATAGTAATAAAAATGACGCTTTTGGAAAGAGTGTAACGCAGGGCGATCCACTAAACCCTGAATTAAAAATTGTGGTGGAACTTGAAGATCGAAATTTGATTTCCACCGAAGGACGCTACTCTAGTTTGATTCGCGATGCATTTCAATTTGAACAGGCTGAAAACACCTTTAAAAATGAAATAGAACGAAATCTGGCGGAATTGCTCGGGAAAAACTTATACTCCACAGGCTTCGCGAAACTAATCAAAGCCAATATCTCTGAAAGTGATTTATCAAACCCGATTGTAAGAGAAAAGTCTCTTATTGAAAATCCGAAAAATCTAAGTCCCCTTAAGATTGTTGATACACGCTACCTTGAGGACGAGGGCGCAATTGTCTTGAAAGTAAAATTGCCAGATGCCTCGGAGGCTTTATTGTGGGGTGATTTGCGTAGTTACAATCTTTCGCGTGAGTACAAAGCAACAAAACTAGATAGAATGGGGATTGACTTAGAGGAAAAAATACCTTCCAAGTTTTCAAGGCGCGAAAGAGACGCGATTAAGGGAGACAAAATTATTCGAGGCATGTCCGAGGATGCACTCTATTGGACAATAGGATTTCCTGAAACCTTCAATGATTGGGGAAGTGGTGGGAAACAATATATTTACTATAGAGGTACTCTTTATATTTATCTGAAAAATGGCGTCGTTGTTGATTGGCAGTCCATCAATCAGTAATCCGTATTTTGGTAGTTGCCTCGATTTTCCGGAGGGTCATTTTTGCCCTCCTTCGAGTAATTCGGGGATCGCGCCTGCCCGAAGCTGAAAAGCAATACCCCCTTTTTCTCGAAGAAAGCAGTCTCATCCGTTACTAGGCTTCGACGCTCAACCAAAAGTTGTACCTTCTGGACCACCCGCAACGCTACCCTTCCGGATAGATCAAAAGATACTTGTAAACATTTATGATATAGCTCATAATTCGCATACTAACTTTTGACCCGATAGAGCATCATGGCAAACATTCTGTACACCCGCATTTCCTCGCTATCGCAATCCGTCGAAGCGCAGCGCCAAAGCATGCAACAGGGCTTCAAATTCGACAGGGAATTTACAGACGAAGGAGTTAGCGGCGCTGTAGTTGCAGCTCATCGTCCGGGTTTCGCTTCCCTGCTGTCTTTTGTCCGTGAAGGCGATACAGTTTTTGTTTATGCCGTTGACCGTCTTGGGCGGGATGCAATTGACGTGCAAACAACTATACGAACCTTGCTCTCGAAGGGTGTTCAAGTGAACGTCAGAGGATTAGGCGTAATTGGCAAAGGTGTTGGGGAGTTAATCGTTGCCGTGCTTGCGCAGGTAGCAGAGATGGAAAAGGGCAGGATACGGGAGCGCTGTTCCCACGGTAGAGAAGCAGCCAAGGCAGCCCTACTAGCAACAGGGAAAACGCACAAAGGCAAATCAAGCCTTGGCAGACTTGCTAAAGCAGATTCCACGGTCGTGAACGCATGGCGTAAAGAGAACGGCGCAAGCATAAGCGCCACGGCAAGGCACTTTGGATTGTCTGATTCAACAGTGAAACGCTACTCTGCCAAGCCCCCTCAGAGCCTCTAAGCGCCCCTGAGAGACTCCTAATGTCCTTGCGTGCAGGGTGGCACAGGATGGCGCGGAATGATGCCTTGTGGGTATATTTTGGAATTCTGAGGGCTATGTTTGCCGGAGCCGGGGGGTGGTTAAAAAGGGCATAAGCCTCTTGATACTTTTCCCAATGCAATGCACTGATCCGGGCAAGCAAGGCCTCTCCCAAATTATTTTTTGGAAATTTGCTTACACGGGCGCTTACACGGGAAAGAAGTTTTATGTGAAAGTTAGTAACCACTATCGCATAAATCCTTGTGTTTACTGGTGCGGCTGGCGGGGATCGAACCCACGACCCTTGGCTTCGGAGGCCAATACTC
>CBIHNU010000013.1:0-111272 GCA_966211585.1 uncultured Noviherbaspirillum sp.
TTTTGCCCCCCACCCCACCCCGCCGGCTACCCTTCTTTCCCCCCCCCCCCCCGGCCCCCCCCCCCCCCCCGCCGCCCCCCGCCCGCACAAAAGCCGGCAGCCGCAGCGCCAACACCGAAACCGGCCCCTGCGCCCGTTGTGGCAGCAAGCAAGCCGAAGGAGCCGGCCGGGCATGAACCGAAACCGGCGCCGAAGGCAGATAACGAACGCGACGACGTATTGGCGGCTGTGCATGGCTGGGCCAAGGCCTGGAGCGCGCAGGATGTGAAGGACTACCTCAATTATTACGGCAGCGATTTCCGTACCCCGGGCGGCAAGGCCCGTAAGGCCTGGGAAGACGAGCGTCGCTCGCGTATCGTGGGCAAGGGGCGTATCACTGTCCAGGTCGAGTCGCCGCAGGTCACATTGAACGGCAACACCGCAACGGTAAAATTCCGCCAGATCTATTTGTCCGACCGCTTGAAGGCAAATACACGCAAGACACTGGTGCTCGAAAAACGGGGCGGGAAATGGCAAATCAGGCAGGAGAGCACGGGTAGCTGATGTTGTATTTCCAATTCAGGAACTGTCGCGCCGGGCTGAACGCCAGGCGCGCTTTGTTTTTCGGAGTGTGCTGGCTGCTGGCCGCCGGCATGTCTGTTGCTCCGGGGAGCGCGCTTGCGAAGAGCGCTCCCGGGAGGGCGATCCATGGTGCGGACAAGCCGAATCCCGAAACCCTCTTGATGGAGATTTACAAGGAACTCGGTGCAGATCACCTGCGCGACGCGCTTGCCAAGGCCGACAAGCTGGTTGCCGCCTATCCCAACTTCCGGCTCGGCCATCTGGTGCGCGGCGATCTGCTATCGATGCAGACCCGCGTGGTTACCACCTTCGGTGACGTGAACGGCCCTCCAGAGAAGCTCAAGAATTTGCGTGAAGAGGCGATGGTCCGGTTGCAGTCACTGCGCCACCGGCCGGACCCGAAGCTACTGCCGCGCTCCATCCTGCAATTGCGCGACGATCAGAAGCATGCGCTGGTCGTCGACGCCAAGCGCTCCCGTTTGTATGTGTACGAGAATCAGGGCGGTCAGCCGAAGTTCGTCGCCGACTATTACATCAGCCAGGGCAAGCTCGGCGTCAACAAGCTGAGGGCCGGCGACCAGAAGACGCCGATCGGGATTTACTACATCACCAGTCACCTGTCGGGTGCGCGGCTTCCGGATTTCTATGGCTCCGGCGCGTTGCCGATCAATTATCCGAACGAATGGGACAGGATCAACGGCCGCAGTGGTTCGGGCATCTGGCTGCACGGTACGCCGTCTGACAGCTACAGCCGGCCTCCGCTGGCTTCCGATGGTTGCGTGGTGTTGACCAACCCCGATCTGTACAAGCTCGTCAATTCGGTCGAGATCGGCAAGACACCCGTCGTCATCAGCGAAAGCGTGGAGTTCATCGACAAGGCCGAATGGAACAAGGACCGGAATATCGCCGCACGATTGGTGGACAACTGGCGGCGCGACGTCGAAAGCCTGAACCCGTTGCGCGTAATGGCCAATTATTCGAGTCAGTTCAAATCCGAGCGTGGAGAAGACCTGACCACCTGGTTCACCAAGCATGAGCAGTTCATGCGCGGCGTGAAAAATCTGTCGATCACCTTGCGCGACGTCTCCAATTTTTTCTACCCGGGTCGCGACGACATGATCGTCAGCACCTTCACGCAAGACGCGGTCGCCGGCAGGCACAAGAGCTCGATACGCAAGCGCCAGTATTGGGCGAAAGAGGGCGGCCACTGGAAAATCGTCTACGAATTGAATCTGTAGAGCCTGCCTGAAAATCGTAGCGAGCGGGCCATAGGGAGCGGTGCATCGCAAGCTCAAAAACAGTCTTGCAGCTGGCTTTCAAACAGGCTCTTGGCAAGGCGCTCGCTACTCCCAATCCCGCAGGCCGAACTGCCCGGCGGCGTTGCCGGGACTCACAATACTGTCCTGCTGTTCCTGCTGGCAATCCGGCGCTTGGCCCATGATGCCGATCAAAACCGCAATGGTTTTGTTTCCTGCGGTTGCAATTGCGTCGTTACCCTGTGCAATCCTATTGAACTTCGTGTTGCCGTAAGCGTCATTCATTTGGCAGGTGTAATGAATGACAAGGCCATACCGAAATGCAGTGCCGATATTGCGGGATGGACAATCCCGACTCTATCAGGAGTTGCATCTCCTGTGACAAGCTGCTGCAGCGCGGCAGTCCCTGGAAGCGGATGGAGAGCACAGGGTTATCACGTGCTTCGCATCGAAGCCATTTTGCACGTCCCGCCGACCTGGGGTTTGTCGCGCCTGATCCCGTTTTTCGATCTTCAAAATTTGTAAAGGGAAGTCGTTTGACAGGTTCCGCATCGACTGTATCCATTAAAGCGCAGGCATCCGGCCCGAGGGCATCACCGATACCCGAACAGAGGGCCGCGGGCGAGTTTTTGCATGCATCCCAGCATGCCCATAGCGAACCGTACCTCGGTGATCACCGAAGCGGGGTCGCCAATTCGTCGGAAGAGGAATTGCAGCGGCAATACGCGTTCTATGAGCGGTTCAACGTACCGCCGTCGCGCTCTCGCCCGAGCATCGTTTACGTGGTGGTGGTTTTCGCTATCGGCGCCGCAGTCGGCATGACGGGTGCGTGGTGGGGCAGCCAGTCATCGGGAGACGCCCTTGAGAACGAACTCCCGCATGCGCTGCGAAATTCCCGCGCACCCGTGCATAGCAGCGTTGTAAAAGGCATCGACCCGCGGGAACTGCCGTATGACGGTCTGTCGCCAATTCCGGACGAGCAGGTTGCCCGGGTGCCGTCCTCCGGTATCGATCCGGAAGAAAGACCGTACGCCGAGCTTTCGTCGAGCAGTCGCGTCGCGCAGCAAAACAAGCCTTCGTCGGATATGCAGCAAGCGCTAAAAAAAAGCCGGGCCGCGCCGGATGAACGCACGACACGCAATACGCCTGCGGCCGACGGCAAAAAGACCGTGGCCGCGAAGGTTTCGCAAAAACACCGTTCCACGTCCCGCCGGATTGCAAAGGATCGCGAGATCGAGCGGATCAGGCAGCAGGCGGCCGAAGAATTAAAAAAAAAGACTGACAAAGGTCGATCGGTAAAACAGCAAGCAGATTCGTCCGCGCATCGATCGGCCCGGCGTCATGACGTACCGACCGTCATCGACAAATCGACCAGAACGCGAGCCATGCTCGCCAGCTGCGAGCATGCGGAAAATTTTTTCTTGCGCGAGAAATGCAAGTGGCGGCTGTGCGGGGGCAGTTGGGGAGAGCACGGCTGCCCGTCCTATAAGACACAGGCGAGTTCGTATTGATGGGGGACGCATGTTCCGGCATCACGGAGAACGGCGCGGTGCCGCGCGATGCAGTCAATGCGGAAATGAAAAAGGCTTGCAATGTCTGGACACTGCAAGCCTTTTGTTTTTCTGGTAGGCCGTGCGGGATTCGAACCTGCGACCAACGGATTAAAAGTCCGCTGCTCTACCAGCTGAGCTAACGACCCGAAAGACCAAAATTATAGATGGTGTTCATGCCTTCTGTCAAACGCAACAACATTTAAATATGCGATTGCGCAGCCAGCATATCCTTCGATTACTTTAACGCCGCCAGGCGTTCCTGCGCGGTTTGCGCCGTGGGCGAATTCGGATATTGGGCGATCAGCGTTTCCAGCGTTTTCTTCGCCGATGCCTTGTCTTTCAATTCCGTGTAGCAGCTCGCGATGTTCAGCAATGCATCCGCTGCCTTTGGATTGTCCGGATAATTTTTCACGACGAGCTGCTGGGCGGCGATCGCGTTGCGATAATCGCGTTGTGCGTAATAGGTATTCCCCAGCCAGTACTGCGCCGACGGCGCAAGTCCCGATTGCGGATAGCGGCGCGTGAAATCGTAAAACGATGCGCCGGCATTCTTGTAATCGCCCGCCTTGAAATAGGCGAGCGCCGCATCATACGCACGCTGTTCGGATTGCTCGACGCTGACTTCCTTGCCGTCGATCGTCACTGTTTTCGGCTCCAGCTTGCGCAGGCGGCCATCCAGATCGACGTAGAAATCCTTTTGCCGCTTTTGCGTATTGGCCAGTTCGTTCGTCAGCACTTCGATCTGACCGCGCAGTTTGGCGATCTCCTGCCGCAACTGCTCGTTCTCGCTGTTCAGGTCCAGACTGTTGGTCTTGTCCGCCTTGGCGTTGATTTCGCTCTGCATGTTATCGAGCCGTGCGCGGATGTCGAGAATCGCTCTGCGCGCCTCGTCATCCTCGAACAGCGCGGCATGCGCGGCAAGCGGAGCCAGCGAAAATGCGGCCATGAAGGCCGCAGCGATCGAAGATTTGATGAACTTGTTCATGCTTATTGATAAGCGATGTCGGCGCGGCGGTTTTCAGCCCACGCAGCTTCGTCATGACCAGTCGCCTTCGGCTTTTCCTTGCCGAAAGAAACCGCTTCCATCTGCGAGTCCGGAACGCCGAGCAGGGACAGCGATTTGCGAACGGCTTCTGCACGCTTCTGGCCCAGTGCGAGATTGTACTCGCTGCCACCGCGCTCGTCGGTATTGCCCTGGATGACGACCTTGCGATCCTTGTGCGAGGCGAGGTATTTTCCGTGCGCTTCCACCACCGGCTTGAAGTCGTCTTTCACGATATAGCTGTCGTAGTCGAAGTAGACGCTGCGCTTGGCAAGTATGCCTTGCGGATCGTTCAGCGGGTCGGTCGATCCGGCAGTTACCGGCGCCACTGTGCGCGCATCGGCGCTATTGGTCGGCGTCGCAGTGCGGTCCTCGATTTTGGCCTTGTCATCCAGCTTGACGGCGGAGCCGCAGGCGGTCAGGACGAGGGCACTCGAAAGGATCAAGGCGAGGGACGAGAAAGTACGCATTAAGTTCTCCAGGTTGTCAGTGATGTTTATGGGCGCTAAATGTTTCTGCGGGAACATATTATTTCATAAAAGGACCCCAAGTGGGCTCCCGAATATCGCCTGCCCCGGTCGTCAGGCTGTATTTCACCCGGCCGTCCACCGATACCACCGCCAGCGAGCCGCGCTGTCCGGATTGGGTTGCGTACATGAGGTATCGGCCATTCGGCGAGAAGCTCGGCGATTCGTCCCTGGTCGTGTCGGACAGCCGCTGTTCCTGGTCGCTCGCGAGATCGAGGGTGTACAGCTGGAACTTGCCGTCACGTCTGGAGATATAGGCCAAGGTCTTGCCATCCGGAGAAATACGCGGGCTGATGTTGTAGTTGCCGTGGAAGGTCACGCGTTGCGGATCGCCGCCGCTGGCGCTCATGCGATAGATCTGCGGTCCGCCGCTGCGATCGCTGGTGAAGTAGATGCTCTGTCCGTCAGGTGAAAATTCCGGTTCGGTATCGATGCCGTTGGAGTTTGTGAGACGGCGCAGGCCCGAACCGTCGGCGTTCGCGACGTAGATCTGCGTCAGCCCGTCGCGTGACAGCGCCAGGGCAAGTCTGGACCCATCAGGCGACCACGACGGTGCGGAATTGCTACCCTTGTAATTGGCGATCACGGTACGCTGGCGGTTGACCAGGTTCTGCACGTAAACGATGGGTTTCTTCTTTTCGAACGATACATATGCGACCCGGGTACCATCCGGCGACCAGGCTGGAGAAATGATGGGTTCGTTGGAGCGCAATGCGACTTGTGTGTCCTCGCCGTCGGAGTCGGCCACTTCGAGCCGGTATTGATTCCCGCTCTTGGTGACATAGGCGATGCGGGTCGCGAATGCGCCGCGCACGCCCAGCAGCTTTTCGTAAATATCGTCGGCGATCATGTGCGCGGCAACGCGCAGGCGGTCCGATGCGGCGAGCTGGCCGAAGCCGGACAGGTTCGCCTGTTTCAGTGTATCCATCAGCCGATAGCGCACGTCGAAGCGGCCATCCGCCAGTCGTTGCACGCTGCCCGCAACCAGCGCGTCAGCGCCTTGCGCTTTCCATTCATCGAAATTCACCTGCGAGGTTTCGGACATCACGTTGCCGGTATCGATGATGCGGAAATAACCGCTGCGCGCGAGATCCGCCTTGACGATTGCGGTGACGGATTGCGGCGCCACGCCTTCATTCGCGAACGCCGCGATCGCGATCGGAATCTGGTTAGCGCCGACGCCAGAAGTTTCGATCCGCAATTGAGCGTGGCTGAGGCCAGTCACCACGAGGCCGAGCAGAAAGAGGGCGCGCACAAGGATAGGTTTTGTCATGGCTGTTTATTTGTCCTTCGGTCTGTGATTTCCAACAAAACTGGATGGCACCTTGCCGGACTGGTCTTTCGGGAAAGGTTGCGATTTTTCGATCGCACGGGCAACTGCTTCGTCCCATCCGGGCAAGCCCGATGATTTCAGTTTGCGCATTCCGGCAATCGAGCCATCGGGCAAGAGGTTGACTTCAAACTCTACCGCAGGATTGGTGCTGAGCGAATCCGGCGCATTGAAGATGATGTTCGATTTGATCTTCGCCTGTACCCGCGCAGCGTACTGCATATTGGCCGGTCCGCCTTGCGCTTTGGCAGCGCTGCCGTTTCCGCCGCCAAGGCTTTCCTCGATCCGCTTCATGTTCTGCGCGTGCATTGCAGCGATCAATTGCTGCTGCTCTTCCTCTTGCTTGCGCTTCGCTTCCTCAAGGGCCTTCTGCTTCGCTGCCTTGTCCTTGGCGATACGCTGTTCTTCCGCCTTCTGCTTCGCCAGCCGTTCCTGCTCCTGCTTCAGCTTCGCCTGCCGCTCTTCCTCGGCTTTTTGCTTCAGCTTTGCCTGTTGTTCCTGCTCCAGGCGCTTTTTCTCAAGCTCGGCCTTGCGCTTTTTTTCCTGTTCAAGCGCGATATCCGGTTTTTTGACCGGGGGTTCTTCCACTGCCGGCTTGGGTGTTTCTTTGATTGCCGGTCTGGGCTCCGGTTCTTTCACCGGCTCAGGCTGTTTGACGGGGGGCGGTGCCGGCGCGGCTTCGCGCGGTTCCGGGCTCCACACTTCCGCTTCGATGGTGGCGGGCGTCTCGGATTGCCAGCGTACGCCGACCCACAGGAAGATGAACAGCGCCGCATGAACCAGTACGGCGAGCATGATTGCGCGCCAGCGGCCCGGCTCTTTGGGAACGGTATAGGGAGTTGATTCAGTCATGCTCGATCATTGCTTGGTCGCCAACCCCACGCGGGCGATGCCGATCTTTTTTGCTTCCGAGATCACCGTGATCACCTCGTTGTACTTGATGTCCTTGTCGGCCGAAATCATCAGCGGCAGGTCGGGATGGGTTTCATGCAGCACGCGCAGCTTTTGCACCAGGGAGCTGCGGCTGCCCGCCACTTCACTATCGTTGTCGCTCTTGTGGCCATTGATGCCGATGGTGGCGGTAGTGTCCGGCTTCAGCGAAATCCGGATGTACTCGGTCGGCGGCAATTCGGATTTGGCTGCGGTCGGCACATTGATCATTCCCGGATTTGCGACCGGTGTCGCCACCATGAAGATCACGAGCAGCACCAGCATCACGTCGATATACGGCACGACGTTGATTTCGGATTTGAATTTGCGGGCGCGACCGCCGCGCATCGAACTGAGATTCGACATCAGCGTACCTGCCGCTGCAAGATATTCGAGAATTCCTCGATGAAACTCTCGAAACGGATTGCAAGACGATCAACATCATGCGAGTAGCGATTGTAGGCAACCACCGCGGGAATCGCCGCGAACAAGCCGATTGCCGTCGCGATCAGCGCTTCGGCGATGCCTGGCGCCACCGATGCCAGCGTCGCCTGCTGCACATTGGCGAGACCGCGAAAGGCATTCATGATACCCCAGACAGTACCGAACAGACCGACGTACGGCGATACCGAACCGACTGAAGCAAGGAAGGCAAGGTGCGATTCCAGGGCATCCATCTCGCGTTGGTAGGCTGCGCGCATCGCCCGGCGCGCGCCGTCGATCATGCCGCTGGAATCCATCATTCCCTTGGCGCCGAAAGTCGCCTTGGCCTTGTGGAATTCGCCCATGCCGGATTCGAAAATGCGTTCCAGCGCGCCGCTGTGGCCGGCGCTCAAGCGGCGTTTCGATGTTGCCTCTTCGTACAGGGTGTTCAGATTGCCGCCCGACCAGAACGCGCGCTCGAAATCCTCGGTCTGCGTCTGTGCGCTCCTGATCGCGAACATTTTATGGAAGATATAGGTCCAGCTCATCGCCGAGACCAGCAGGAGCAAGGCCATTACAAGCTTCACCAGCAGGGAAGCGTGTGCCACGAGGGTAATGAAGGAAAGGTCTTGGGTAACGGTCATCTGGGATTTTTCAACGAATGGCAAATTGGTTTGTTATGCATCGGCCCGGCGATCTGCGCCAGTCTGATTCCGCAACAAGGAAAACTCATGCTGTACTTCTTATGCTCTCCAGGACCCGGTCCGGTATCGGGCAGGGGCGGAACGTGTCGACATCGACGCAGCCGACCTTGATCCGGCCACCAGCGAGCAACTGCCGCTGCGCGTGCTGCCCGCGCCAGGCCTCCTGAACGAAGTGAACCGACGCGCGGCCTAGCCTTTCGACAACAACGGATAGTTTCAGTTCATCATCCAGTTTCGCCGGGGCATGATAATCGACTGCGGTGCTTTTGACGACAAACATGACGCGGTGCGATTCCGCCAATGCGTGCTGGCTGATGCCGGCCGCGCGCAGCCACTCGGTGCGGGCACGCTCGAAGAACTTCAGATAGTTCGCGTAGAACACCACGCCGCCGGTATCGGTGTCTTCGTAATAGACGCGCACGGGCCAGAAGAAACCGGAATCCATTTCTGTCATGTGAGCCTGAGAGTGCGAGCCGCTGCAAAGACATCCATCAATGAACGTCCCGCTTGATCGTGAACGATCCGAAACCCTGGCAGGTCGGCATCAATTCGATGTAATTGATATTTACGTGCGGCGGAAGCGTCGCGATCCAGAATGCGGCTTCGGCGATATCGGATGCGGTAAGCGGAACAGTGCCTTCATACACTTTGGCTGCCGCCGCATCGTCCTTCAGTCGTACATTCGAAAACTCGGTGCCGCCGCAGAGGCCGGGCGCGATATTCGTTGCGCGCACGCCGGTGCCGACCAGGTCAGCACGCAAATTCAACGTGAACTGATCGACGAAGGCCTTGGTCGCGCCGTACACGTTCCCGCCCGGATATGGATAGGCGCCGGCGGTGGAGCCGATGTTGATCACGGTGCCGCTGCCGCGTGCGACCATCGCGGGCAGCAGCGCATGAGTCACGGTTACCAGACCCTTGCAGTTGGTATCGATCATGGTTTCCCATTGCTCCAGCGACGCGCGCTGCGCGGGTTCGATGCCCAATGCAAGGCCGGCATTGTTGATCAGCACATCGATTTCCCGCCATCCGGCTGGCAACTGCGCAAGCGCATGCTGGATCGATGCCTTGTCGCTGACATCCATTGCTGCCGGCAACAGCATGCTGCCCAGTTCGGCGGCGAGCGCATCAAGCCTATCCTTGCGGCGTGCGGTAGCGATGACCTTGTGGCCCGCTTGCACGAATTTGCGCGCCATTTCAGCGCCGAAACCGGAGCTTGCGCCTGTGATCAGGACGATCATGAGGGAATTCCTTTATGCGTCAGTGAATAGTCCAAAATTGTAACTGAAAGGGAGATTCATGCCGCGGCCGATGCTGGTGCCGGACTGCGAAATTTCCCTGAAGCCGGCTGCTTCTTGCCGAAATCAGGCGCCTATCTTACAATTTCGTACCATTTCGTCTCACGTGACTGGCGAAAAGCCCCGACAGCAGTCGGGGCGACAAGGTGGGCATCCACCGGGGAACGTGAGATCTCTTTAGCCGTTCGCCTGGGCAGCCACAAATGGAACGCACGACTGAGGCTGCCTTTTCCATTTCCAATGGCCCTCATTCGATTCAGGCAACGCTGTTTGCACACACAATCGATTGGAGTTTTTCATGTTCGCAAAAGACCAGACCATCGCCAAAGTCGATCCTGAACTTTGGTCCGCCATCCAGCAGGAAAACCGGCGTCAGCAGGATCATATCGAGCTGATCGCGTCCGAGAACTACACCTCGCCGGCCGTGATGGAGGCGCAGGGCTCGCAACTGACCAACAAGTATGCGGAAGGCTATCCGGGCAAACGCTACTACGGCGGCTGTGAATTCGTCGATATCGCCGAGACGCTGGCAATCAATCGGCTGAAGGAACTGTTCGGCGCCGAAGCCGCCAACGTGCAGCCGAACTCCGGCTCGCAGGCCAATCAGGGCGTGTTCTTCGCCATGCTGAAGCCGGGCGACACCATCATGGGCATGTCGCTGGCCGAAGGCGGACACCTGACGCACGGCATGGCGCTGAACATGTCGGGCAAGTGGTTCAATGTCGTGTCGTATGGCTTGAACGACAAGGAAGAAATCGACTACGACGCGATGGAAAAGCTGGCGCACGAGAAGAAGCCGAAGCTGATCATCGCCGGCGCCTCCGCCTATGCGCTGCGCATCGATTTCGAGCGTTTTGCGAAGGTTGCCAAGGATGTCGGCGCGTACTTCATGGTCGACATGGCGCACTATGCGGGCCTGATCGCCGCTGGCGTCTATCCGAACCCGGTGCCGCATGCCGACTTCGTCACGTCGACCACGCACAAGTCGCTGCGCGGCCCGCGCGGCGGCGTGATTCTGATGAAGGCCGAGCACGAGAAAGCGATCAATTCCGCGATCTTCCCCGGTATCCAGGGCGGCCCGCTGATGCATGTGATCGCCGGCAAGGCGGTCGCGTTCAAGGAAGCGCTGTCGCCGGAATTCAAGACGTATCAGCAGCAGGTCGTGAAGAATGCCGATGCGCTGGCCAAGGCGCTGATCGCACGCTACTTGCGTATCGTATCGGGGCGCACCGAGTCGCATGTGATGCTGGTCGACTTGCGCGCGAAGAAAATTACAGGCAAGGAAGCGGAAGCGATCCTCGGTTCGGCGCACATGACCTGCAACAAGAACGCGATTCCGAACGATCCGGAAAAGCCGTTCGTCACTTCCGGCATCCGTCTCGGCAGCCCGGCGATGACGACGCGCGGCTTCAAGGAAGCGGAAGCGACCAAGGTCGGCAACCTGATCGCCGACGTGCTCGACAATCCGCACGATGCGGCGACGATCGAGCGCGTAAAGGCGGAAGTCAAGAAACTGACTGACGCGTTCCCGGTCTACGCAAACTGATGGCAGTACGGCAGCGTATTTTCTGATAACCGGGAAATGCGCTGCCGTTCAACATGGGACAGATGTACCCCCATGGATATGGGATTGTCGATCTTGCAATTCGACGCCAGAATCCCTTAACTTTCAAGCAACACGGCTTTCGCTGTTGCCATACACACGATGAAATGTCCCTTCTGCCATCATGAAGACACCCAGGTCATCGACACCCGCGTGTCGGAAGAAGGGGACACCATTCGCCGCCGCCGCCGTTGCGCGCATTGCGACAAACGCTTCACCACCTACGAGCGCATCGAACTCGCGATGCCCGTCATCGTCAAGAAAAACGGCAGCCGTACCGAGTTCGATCCGGCCAAACTGCGCGCCAGCCTGATGCTCGCGCTGCGCAAACGCCCGGTATCCGCCGAAGCGGTCGACGCTGCCATTCACCGCATTGAAGAAAAGCTGCTCTCCAGCGGCGCGCGCGAAGTGCTTTCCGGCCATGTGGGAGAGCTGGTGATGCGCGAGCTGAAGCTGCTCGACAAGATTGCCTACATTCGCTTCGCGTCCGTCTACAAGAGCTTCGAGGACCTCACCGAATTCCAGGATGCGATTGCGGAAGTCGGGCGAGAGCGCAAACCTAAATAATTTCGACCTGCCGGTTCATTTGCCGGCATGACGTGTGATGGCAGACCGCCGGGCCGCAACAGCGTGTCCGCGGTAGTGCTGCGATGCGCGTCGCCCAACAGCATCAGATATCAAGAAACATGAAGCAACGAGCGCTGGTGATGCGTCGTCTCACTCGCGCTAATTTTTTAGACAAAAAGTTATAAAAAAGAAAACATTCTGCCGATGCGCATCACACCCGCACACGATCACATTCAAAGCCGGCCGCATCTGCCCGGAATGCGGTTCTTTCTAGTGGAGCCGCGGACACCCGGATTCACGTTGATCGAACTGATGGTGGTGATTGCCGTTGCGGGAATTCTTACCGTACTCGCGATGCCTTCATTCCGTCAGTTCATCGTGAGCAGCAAACTGACGACGCTGTCGAACGAATTGCTCGGCGCATTCACTTATGCGCGCAATGAAGCGATCACGCGCAACAAGCGCATCAACATTTGCGCCCGCGATGCAGCGTCGACGGCGACGCTGCGCAAATGCGCAAGCGCGGGCGACGCCTGGGAACAGGGCTGGATCATTTACGTGGATGACGGAGCCACGCTCAATCAAGTCGACCCCGGCGAAAAAATATTGCGCTACCGCGAGCGGCTTGATGGCGGATACACGATCCGCAACAACTGCAGTGGCGGGCATATACGCTACCTGTCCTACAACAGCGGCGGGCAACCACGCGGCAGCTTTACCGGCGGCGATCTGCGGGTGGCTGCTGTCGATGGCGGACCGAATGCACAGCGCCATCTATGTTTGGCGAGGGGCGGCAGGATCCGCGTGCAGGACATCTATTGCACCAATCCGCCGCCATGCTGAAAACCCGTCGGCGAGAGCAGGCAAGGGTCGGTATCCGACGTGCACGACAGCACGGCGTCGGCATGATCGAAGTCATGGTCGCGATTGTGATCTTTGCGTTCGGCATGCTGGGGCTGGCCGGACTCCAGACGGCTGCGTTGCGCTACCAGAAGAGCGCCTGGCTGCGTGCCAATACTGCAGCGCTGGCAACCGACATCGCCGAGCGCGTCAGATCGAATCTGGAAGGCGCGAAGGATGCGACTGCCTATCAATTCACCAGCGCCTATGCGGATGCGGCTGCCACACCGCCCGCAGCGCCGCTCGTCGATGCCGCTGCCATTCCGACTCGAAAGCAGATTGCCGATCTGGACCTCGCCGAGTGGGCGGCCGCCGCGGCCGAGCAGTTGCCTGGCGGTGCGGTGAATCTGGCCGGTAGCATCGGCAGCGGATATGTGGCGACGCTGATGTGGCGTGACAAGGATTTCACCGACACCGCGCCGGTCTGCTCCGCTTCCGATAACGTCAGCGGCCAGCGTCACTGTTGTCCGCAAACGGTAACGCCGGGTATCCGCTGCTTGCGCACGCCTTTCATGCCCTGATTCGTCACCGCCCATGCGAACTACAGCCAACAGACGCTATCCGGATTTGCCGTCGTCGCAACGCGGCCTGAGCCTGGTCGAGTTGATGGTATCAATCACGATCAGCCTGGCGCTGGTCATCGTGATTACCCGTGTATATCTGGGCAGCCGCCAGGTCTATCGTGCGACCGACGAAGTCGCGCAGCTGCAGGAACAGGGACGCCTGGCGCTGGAAACAATCGGCCACAACATACGCATGGCCGGCTGGCTGCCGGTCGTGCAATACGACGTCGAAATCGAAAAAGACGCGAATGCCCAGTTCGGTGCCTATTCGGGCAACAAACCGATGATCGAGGGCTGCACCGGCGGTTTTGATAATTCCTATGCCTGCGTCGCGACGCCGACCGCGACGTCGGATGGATTGACGGTGCGTTATATCGGCGACGCATACAACTCGGATACCGGCGTCGGCGCCGATTGCCTGGGACAGAATCCGTATGATGCGGCAGCCAATCCGAACCGGGTCATACAGAATCGCTTTTTCCGAAGCACCCGGACCTCGATTGTCGATGGAGCGTCGATCACCGTCGGCCAGCTTTCCTGTGAAGGCAACGGTAACCCGCGTCATCCGCAACCGTTGTTCCAGGGTGTGGAGGAATTCCAGGTGCTGTACGGACTGGACTCCAATGCGGACCAGTCCAACGACGTCTATAAAAGCGCAAAAGACCTCGGCGCTGCCGAATGGGGCGCCGTCGTCAGTGCGCGCGTTTGCCTGCTGATGCGCACGCTCAGTCGCAGCGTCGCGATTGGCGAGCAAAGCTATGTCGACTGCGCGGGCGCCAGCAAGACGTCCGCCGCGGGAGAGCGCTGGATCTATCGGCGTTTCATCGCCAATTACAACCTGCGCAACCGGGTGTCGGAAAGGGCTTCGCTGAAATGAAACGGCATGCTCTTTCCCGTTGTCTCGGCAAGCCTGTCTCAGTGAAACACCAGCAGGGGCTGGTGCTGTTCATGGTCCTGGTATTTCTGACGATTCTCACGATGCTGGCATTGACCGCGATCCAGGGGGCGACTCTGGGTGAACGGATGGCGCGCAACCAGTCCGACCGCATGCTTGCCACGCAGGCGGCAGAGGCGGCGCTGCGCGACGCGGAGCTGGATTTGCGAACCCTGCGCGCGGACGGCAGCATCTGCCGTCCCGGATCAGCCGGCTGTCGTGCGACCGAAGACTACGCACCGTGGGAGAACGGTTACGCATTCCGATCAACCTGCCCGTCGGGATTGTGCGATGGCGCGGTCACGCAAGCGCTGCCGACCAAGATATGGGAGCCGGGCTCCGCGTTATGGCGCAATGCCGTCACGTATGGAACGTACACGAAGCCCGCCGGCCAAGGCGTCCGCACGTTTCCGGCAGTCGCAAGACAGCCGCAATATCTGATCGAAAAATTCCTGATGCAGGATGGCGCCGAGATCGGAACCTCCGCCTTTTACTTCCGCATCACCGCGCGCGGATACGGCGGCTCCAGCGATACCGTCGTGACGCTGCAATCGATCTATCGACCGTCCCCACCGTTGTAGTTCCCATTTTTTTCGAATCGGGTCGACGTCCAATGAGCACATCATTCATCAGAAAACCGGGCCATTTACTGATCTTGATAGCGGCGGCTTGCATGGCCGCTGTGGTGACGGCGGGTGAACCTGTACTGGTGCCACCGCATCTGGCGCAAACCAGCGATCCGCCGCTGAACATGATCAACATGGCGCGTGACGACCAGCTATATTACAAAGCCTACAACGACTTCACCGACATCGATCCGCAGAATAACGACGGAATCGAAAAGACCTACAAGCATGCTTTCGATTATTTCGGTTACTTCGACAGCGACAAGTGCTACGACTACTCGACGGCCAACAATCGTTTTTTCGCGCGGCCGCTGGTAACCACCGTCGTGACCGATTCCGCCAGCAATACCACGACGACGACTGTGACCAAGGGTGCCGCGGACAGCATTCCTGGTACCACGACCACCGTCTCGGGCGCAGTCACGACGACCGTCACGATCGCAGCGGCATCTGCCGACAAATACTGCGTGAATGCATGGAGCGGTAATTTCCTGAACTGGGCGACAATGTCGCGCATCGATATCGTGCGCAAGATACTGTTCGGCGGCATGCGCTCGCTCGACAATGACAGCGTGACAGTGCTGGAGCGCGCCTATATCCCGACCGATTCCCATGCATGGGCCAAGTATTACCGGAACGACGACATCGGGCGGCTGACGCCGTTTGCGAACCTGCAGCAAATATCGCTATGCAATCTGACGACCTGGAACGGGCAGGGCGCCGATACGCTCTCCGCCGCGAACACCAATCCACCGCTGCTGCGTATCGCTGACGGAAATTACGCGTTATGGAATGGTAACGAGGTCGCTCAATGCCAGTGGCATGAGGAATATTCGAATTACGGCAATAGCAACGATCCTGCGTTGTCCGGCCTGGATGCGGAGCCGGAGAATCCGGTCAATGCGACCAAGGGGCTGGGCATTGGTTATTCCGGGTCTGGCCGCAAAGGGGAATATGTGGTTCGGGTCGAAGCCTGCCCGAAAGGACTGACCGGCAGGGAAAAATGCCGCACCTATCCGAACGGGAACGTCAAGCCGATCGGCCTTCTGCAGCAATACGGCGAAAACCGGAGTTCCCTGTTTGGCCTGATGACCGGCAGTTTTACCCACAACAAGCAGGGCGGCGTGCTGCGCAAGAAGATGAGCGCGATCACCGACGAAATCGATTTGAACACCGGCCAGTTCACCGGCGCAGCGGGCATCATTAGCAACCTCGATACCTTGCGGATGATCGAAGAAAAGGCGCCCGCCGGTTACAGCGGCAATGCGTATCGCGATGCCGGCAATCCCTTCGGCGAAATTTATATCGAGTCGCTGCGCTATCTCGCCGGCGCCGCGAGCGGGGCGAATCCAGTGTTCGATTATGCGGGCGACACCGCCGACGCAACGCTGCCGTTGACCAAGGCCGGCACCTGGGACGATCCCTTCAAGAAGCCGGACGGCAGCTGGATCGACAATGCGTCGTGCCGTCGCCTCAATGTCATCAATTTCAACACCAGCGTACCGTCCTGGGACAATGACAGCATGTCGATCGCCGACCTGAATCCGGGCGGCTCGACCATCGCCGGTTTGACGAAAACGATCGGCGATCGTGAAAACATTACGGGAAACCGGTTTTTCGTCGGCCGCAGCGGCAGCGCAATCAGTGGCCCCGATGTCAATGATCTGTGCACCGGAAAAGCCATCGACGACCTGTCGACTGCGCTTGGCATCTGCCCCGATTCGCCGCAGCGAAAGGGATCGTATCTGATCGCCGGCGCTGCCTACCATGCGCATGTGCACCCGATCCGCACCGACATTACCGCCAACCCGAAACCCGATGCATTCAAGGTAAACACGTATGGCGTCGCGTTGGCGGCGGGCGATGCCATCATCGAAGTGCCGGTGCCCGGCTATCCGCAGGCAAGGATATCGATTGTCCCGGCTGGCTATCAGGGAAGCGGCGTCAGCGGCCGCATCAACGCGTTCATTCCGATTGCGCAGGATGTCGGTGCGGGCACCGGCAGCTTCCTGGTGCAGATGGACCAGTCCAATGACGGCACCGATTTCGATCTGGACGTACGCGGCCTGATTTCCTACAGAATTGTCGGCATCAGAATTTATGTGACCACGCGCGTGATCGGCGGATACAGCAGCGCGCCTTCGCTGTTCGGCTATTTCATTACCGGAACGACGTCGAAAGACGGTTCGCATTTTTATTCGGGATATGCGACCACGAATTATGGTCCGCACATCTATCAGGCGCTTTCGTACATTGACTCGACCAACATCAGCGTCAGTTCCGCCAGCGGGGCGACGCAGTCGACGATCAACAGTTCCGGCGGATGCGACAGATGCGATTTCGGCGACGCGGCCACGACCGCCGAATACGATATTGCGGCGACCGGCGTGTCCTCCACCGGCCGGTTGCACGATCCGCTCTGGTACGCGACGAAATACGGGAATTTCAAAAGGATCGACGATGTTCCCTGGCCCGACACGGAAGCGAAATGGGACAGGAAAACGATCACTGGCGACGATGTGCCGAGCGGCATTCCCTACGGCTATTTTTACGCCACCGATCCGCGCAAACTGGAAACCTCGCTGGAAGAGGTATTCAAGCAGATACTGGATTTCGGCGCCATTGCACCTGCCTTCAATGCGTCGAGTTTGAGCCTGAGTTCGATGGAATTCGAAACGCGCTACCTGCAAAAGGATATGGCCGGCCAAATGCATGCGTACGTGCTGCTGCCCGACGGCCGTCCGGGAGCGCTGCTGTTCGAAGCCAGCAGCAAACTTGGCGAAGTCGACGCATCGGATCGTGTTGTCATGACCAGCAAGGCCGGCGCGGGAATCGCCTTCCGATGGGACGATCTGAGCGCTGCGCAAAAGACATCGATGAAAGCCGGCGGCAGCGACGAGATCGGAAGCGACCGGGTGGATTACCTGCGCGGCGATCAGTCGCATGAAGCACCCGACAGCGACAATTTCAGGCGCCGACTTCCCAGGCAACCGCTCGGCCCGCTGATCAATTCCATGCCCTGGTATGTCGGCGCGCCGGATGCCGGATTCATCGATTCGCTGCATCCCGGATATGCGGCTTATCGGGCGGCGAATTTCAGGCGACGCGGCGCGGTATATATCGCATCGAATGACGGCATGCTGCATGGATTCGACGCGGCAAGCGGCACGCCGCTGCTCTCCTTTCTACCCGACTACCTGATGGACAAGGCGGCACGGACAACATCGCCGGGTTTTACGATGGCGGCCCTGTTCGACGGCATGCCGTTTGCCGGCGATGTGGACGTCGGCACTGCCGACACGCCGTTGTGGCGAAGCTATCTGTTTGCGCCACTGGGGCGCGGCGGGCACGGCGTGGTCGCGCTCGACGTCACCAATACCGGCACCGACGCTGCCGGCGCGGCGCTGGACGATTACATCGGAGCGGAAGCGAACGCGCCAAAGGTGTTCCGATGGGAATTTTCCGACAAGAGCGACAGCGACTTCGGCAACATCATTTCACGGCCGCAGAAAAATCAGGAGGGCGGCGCGCGGCAGGTAGTGCAGTTGCAGGACGGGCGCTGGGTCGTGTTGTTCGGCAATGGCTACAACAGCGATGCAGCGGACGATCATCCGGGAAGCGGCGACGCGGTTCTGTTCATGCTGGACGTGACGGGACCGAGCGGAGACGGCGGCGCGTGGGTGGCGTCGACCGACTACCTGAAGATCAGCACCAGGGATGCCCAGGCGGCAGGCGGCGGCCCGGGCGCGGGACCGGATAACGGACTGGGACTGCCGTTCCCGATCGACAGCGATGGCGATGGCAAGACGGACCTCATTTACGCCGCCGATTACAAAGGCCATGTCTGGAAATTCATCGATGCCAACAGGGACGGCCACTGGAGCGTCGCCTACGGCGAGCCTTTCTATATCGCACTCGCCGGTACCGGCGCGGCGCAGCCGGTCAGCGGCGGGATTTCAGTACGCAAGCATCCGCTGGGCGGCTACATGGTCGTATTCGGAACCGGCAGATCGATTGAATCGCAGGATGCGCAGACCCACGCCTACCAGGAAAGCATCTACGGCATCTGGGACCGTGCCGGCGCTACGGCAGGCCTGTCCGGCCGCATGCGCCTGCTGCACCAGCAGGTGGATTTCACGACCGTGGACGGCAAGTACCGGATTACCAGCGATAAAACAATTTCCGACTGGAGCGATTACGACGGCTGGTATCTGGACCTTCCCGTTGCCGGCGAAAAAATCATCGACAACGTGTCGATTCGCAGCGGCGGCGTAGCTGCATTCAACACCGTCTTTCTCACGGCAAATGCGAACGACGGCTGCACAATGAAAACCGCGGGATTTCCCATGGCTGTCGATGCATTGAACGGCTCGTCGCTCGACCTGGCGTTCGATACGAATGGCGATGGCCTGATCAACGACAGCGACAAGATCAAGGTCGTGGTCAATGATGCTGGCCAGGTGCTGCGCATTGCCACCGTTGCGGATCTCGCTTCTCCGCCGGGTGACGGGCATGTCGTTGCCAGGAGCCCGAACGGCATTCGCGTCGATGGCGCGCCCGGCTACGGCAGCGACCAGCGGAACGCCAACGGCGTCAGCCGCTACATTCGGGTCGACTGCAGTGCAACGGGCGCGATTCATGGCGCGGACGGCTATTGCCATGCACGCACCTCCGAGCACAACGGCGCGCGGGTCGGACGGATCAACTGGCGGGAAGTATTGCGTAACCAGTGAGCGCCATGCATGTCGAAAGGGGATTGAAATGAAACACATGAGCAGGACCGCAGTAGCCCATGCAGCCGGATTCACGCTGATCGAACTGATGGTCGTCGTTGTCGTCGTCAGTCTGCTGGCCGCGATCGCCTATCCCGGCTATCAGCAGTATGTGAAGCGCGGCCGTCGCGCCGATGCCAAAGCGGCATTGAGCGAAATGGCGCAATTCATGGAGCGCTATTACTCGGAAAACAACAGCTATAGCGCAGCATCGCTTCCGGTGACGACATCGCCGCGCGAGGGCACTGCTGTGTACAACCTCACGTTCGGCGTTTCCTGCACTGACGACAGCACCAGCGTCAGCACCAGTCAGCAAGCGGATTGTTTCCTGGTGTTGGCGATACCCGTATCCAACGGGTTGATGGACGGCGACGAGTGCGGTTCGCTCGGGCTCGACAATACAGGCAATAAAGTCGTCTCCGGCGATGCCGGCGCGGCGCAATGCTGGGGGCACTGAAATGCATTGGTCCGAGCCAGCCGGAAATCGTGTTGTCTGCACGAGCGGCCGGCAAAACCGGCGTCTGCAACTTGCGCTGGGAGTGTCGTGCCTGTTGCATGCGCTTGTTTATGCCCATTACCGCGGCGCTTCGGTGGAAGGTATCGATGCGGACGCTGCCGGCAGCCGACGCGCTGCGCTACAAGTCAGCCTGCCCATGACTGCCGGTGTCAGTCCATCCGATTCGCAGCACTTGCTGAATCTTGCGAACACCTCTTTTTCGTCGAATACCGGTGCGGTTGTCGCCTCTTCGCAAGCGCCGACGGCAGGCGATAAATTGGCCGGCACAACCGCCGACGGCGACGGGACGTTGCCGGCAGATGAACCGTATTACACGCGGGACATGCTGGACCGGTCCGCGCAGCCAATATCGGATATCCGGCTGCCTCCCGAGCTGCTGCCTCTGATTCCTCCCCGGCTGCTGCTTGAACTGTGGATAGACAGGCACGGCAGCGTGCGCAAAGTATTGCCGATCAAGCCTGTTCAAGTTTCGCCAGCCGTCCTGCGCAGTTTCGATGCCCTACGTTTCATACCGGCCAGCCGTAATGGATTGCCGGTCAACAGCCGCAAGCTGATCGAATTGGCAGTCGATGGCCCGTAAAATCGGGCGGCGCGTTAAAATCGCCGCATGAATACGCCTCGGTCTATTGACGAATATCAAGCATGGATGCGCGCGGCGCTGGCGGAAGCGGCGCGCGCTCCCTATTCCACCGCACCCAATCCCCGTGTCGGTTGCGTCATCGTCAAGGATGGAATCGTGCTCGGGCGTGGCTGTACGCAGCAGCTTGGCGGCAACCATGCGGAAATCGAAGCATGGAACGATGCGCAGGCGAAAGGATTCGACATCCGAGGAGCAAGCGTGTTCGTGACGCTGGAGCCGTGCAGCCACTTCGGCCGCACGCCACCCTGCGCCGATGCGTTGGTGCGGGCCGGCGTGGCAAAGGTAGTGATGGCGATGGAAGACCCGAATCCGCTGGTGGGCGGGCAGGGCGCGGCCAAGTTGCGCGCAGCCGGCATCGAGGTCGTCAGCGGCATTCTGGCCGACGAAGCGCGCGAAATGAATATCGGATTTTTCTCGCGCATGCAGCGCGGCAAACCCTGGGTGCGGATGAAGGCGGCGGCCAGCCTCGACGGCAAAACCGCCCTGCACAACGGAACAAGCCAATGGATCACCTCTGGCGCTGCACGCGACGACGGCCATCGCTGGCGCGCGCGCGCCTGTGCAGTGTTGACCGGCATCGGCACCGTCAACCAGGACGATCCGCAACTGAACGTGCGCGCAGTCGACACCCCGCGCCAGCCGCGGCGCATTGTTGTCGACAGCCGGCTGCAGATTCGCCCGCAGGCGCGCATCCTGGAAGGCGGTGGCACTTGGGTGGTGGCTGCGCGGTCCGATCCGGACAAGGAAGCGCAACTGCGCGAGCGGGGCGCCGAGATCATCCTGTTGCCGAACGCAAGCGGCAAGGTCGACTTGCCGGCGCTGATGCAGGAACTCGGCAAACGCCAGATCAACGAGCTGCATATCGAGGCCGGGCGCAAGCTCAACGGTTCGCTGATCCGCGAAGGCTGCGTCGACGAACTGCTGCTGTATCTGGCGCCGAGTCTGCTGGGCGACGCGCAGGACCTGTTCGAGCTGCCGGCGCTAGCCAGTCTGGAAGAAAAGCAATCGCTGGCATTCCACGAGATCAAGCAAATCGGCCCCGATTTGCGTATCCTTGCCCGTTTCATCTGATCGGATCATTCGCATGTTCACAGGAATCGTCGCCGCGGTCGGCAAAATCACTTCCATTTCCCCGCTGGGTTCGCAGCCGGATGCCGGCGTCCGGCTCGCCGTCGACGCCGGTGGCCTGCCGATGGACGACGTCGCACTCGGCGACTCGATCGCGCTCAACGGCGCCTGCATGACGGTGGTCAGCAAGACCGGCACCGGTTTCACAGTCGACGTATCGCGCGAGAGCCTGAACCGTACCGCGGGGCTGGACGCTGTCGGCGAAGTGAACCTGGAGAAGGCGTTGACGCTGGCGGACCGGCTCGGCGGCCACCTGGTTTCCGGGCATGTCGACGGCCTTGGCATCGTGCGCAAATTCGAACCGGTCGGCGAATCGATGGAGTTGGTGATCGATGCGCCGAAGGAACTCGCGAAGTATCTTGCCTACAAGGGATCGATCGTGGTCAACGGTGTTTCGCTGACCGTCAACCGGGTGGCCGACACTGCGGATAGCTGCGAATTTTCGATCAACCTGATTCCGCATACGGTTCAGATGACGACGCTGAAGCATCTGAAGCAGGGCGTCAGCGTGAATCTGGAGATCGATCTGATTGCGCGTTATGTCGAGCGCATGCTTTCGGCTGCCGCCGGATAGGAACTACCGTCACTTGCCGGCTTTGACCCGGCAGGAATCGCTGTAACAACGAACCGGCCGCGTCCGCAGCCGGTTTCGGAGACCATCGACTTTCTCCTGAAATCGCCACGCAGCCTCGCGTGGCTGTCCGCTTTTACTTTGCGTTGCCTTGTTCAGGCTGCTTGTCGCAAGGATCGCTCAATTTCACGCCATCGCGTTTGACGTCCACCAGGCGCTTGCTGTCGGCCTGATCGCCGTCGCCCTTGTCTTCGCTTCGGGCGGAGCTGACGGCATCGCAGCTGATATCGAACGCCGGCGGGCTCGACGCATCGGATTGCCGATCGCCGGAGCCTTTGCCGTCATCGGTCGATGCACCGTCCGTGGAGGCGCCGCCGCCGTTCGAACCGTTGCCGTTGTCGGCCCCGCCATCACCCTTTGCACCGCCGCCGTTTCCGTTGCCATCGTTTCCGGCACCATCGTTGCCAGCCGATACGCCGCCGTCCCCGGTTCCGCCGCTGGCCGTGCCGGCGCCGCGGTCGCCGTCGCCGTTGCCGTTATCACCGCTGCCGTCGCCAGCGGCGTCGTTCCCGGCGCCGCCAATATCCGTACCGGCATTGCCGTTGCCGTCGCCGCCGCTGTCGGTGCCCGCACCGCCAGCGCCGCCGCCATCAGTCGCATCACCGTTGCCGGCGCCGCCGTCTCCGTTGCCGGTTCCATCCGCACCGTTTCCTGCATTGTTATTGCCATCGCCCGCGCCATTTGCGCCGTTGCCTGCACCGCCATCCCCGGCGCCGCCACCGTCGGTACCTGCGCCGCCGTCGCCACCGCCGGCACCATCCGCGCCATTTCCCACGCCACTGTCGCCATTGCCCGTGCCATTTGCGCCGTTGCCTGCACCGCCATTCCCGGCGCCACCGTCTCCGGTGCCTGCGCCACTATCGCCACCGCCGGCACCATCGGCACCGTTACCCGTGTCACCATTGCCGGCCCCATCGGCGCCATCGCCCGCGCCGCCGTCACCCGCGCCCGCACCACCGCTGCCGGTCCCCGCACCGCCGTCACCGCCGCCGGCGCCATTTGCGCCATTGCCGGCACCACCGTCTCCGGCACCCGCGCCACCGTCGCCACCACCGGCGCCATCCGCGCCGTTACCTGCGCCACCGTCTCCGGCTCCACCGTTACCATTGCCCGCGCCACCGTCACCTGCTCCCGTACCGCCGCTGCCGGTACCCGCACCGCCGTCGCCGCCGCCGGCGCCATTCGCGCCATTGCCGGCCCCGCCGTTTCCGGCACCTGCGCCACCATCGCCGCCACCGGTACCACCGGCACCGTTACCTGCGCCACCGTCTCCGGCACCGCCTGCACCATTGCCAGCACCGCTGTCGCCCGCGCCCGTACCACCACTACCGTCGCCAGCACCGCCATCGCCGCCGCCCGCGCTGTCTGCGCCCGCACCTGCGCCGCCATCGCCGGCACCACCGTCACTTGCGCCGCCATCTCCGGTACCTGCGCCGCCGTCGCCACCGCCGTTGTCGCCAGTGCCGGCGCCATTGCCGCCATCGCCTCCGGTTCCCGTCGCGGTGCCGCCGCCGGACGGCGTCACATCAGGCGGGAACGGATCCTTGTTTGGTGGAGCAGGAGGGCATCCCGGGCAGTCGCCTGCGCCGGAGTTGCCGGAATTGCCGGTATCGCCGGAGTTCGAATTGTCGCCGGACCCGCCGCCGCCGCCGGCCGTACTGTCCGAAAACGGATTGGGGTTGGTGCCCTGGCAACTGGTGAGGTCCTGGCAACCCTGCCATAAGCCGCCACTGGTCCCGCCATCCGATTTCTGGGTGTATCTGGGCGAGCCCGAGTAGTTGTAGACGTTATGCCCGGTGGACAACACTAGCGTGCGATGGCCGAGACGGTCGCCGAAGCCGTCGTTCCACGGGATATGGATATCGCCGTAGCCGGGGCCGCCGGACGGGAACGGGTAATCGGTGCTGCCGCTGATGACCACCGTGCTCCAGTCCGGCAGCTTTTGTATCATCGTCGACAGGATCTGGGTTTCGTCGGGCCGCGACTTGGAACTGGGCGCGTAGCCGATCCACACCGTTTCGTCGTTCAGCGGACGCAGCGTGATCGTCGGCTTGTTGGGATTGATGTATTTGTCGGCGGTGCCGGCCAGGTTCAGGTTGTTGGTGAACAAATGGATCTGGTCGCCGAAGGTCTGGAATCCATTGATCGTGAGGTTCGGCGCCGCCAGCCGCAGGTTGTACAACGGGCCGACGTTGTACGCGAGGATACTGCCGGTCGTCTGCGCCGACAGGCTGCGATAGCCGAGGTTGAACGCGCCGTCGTAACCGATGTGAATGTCTCCGGTGATCGTGTTCTTTGCGCTCAAGTGGACGGTGGAATCGTTCAGGATGTCGTTTTGCGGCGTGCCGATGAAGAAGGTCGCGGTCGGGTTGGTGAACTTGTTCAGCAGGTCCGCCGAGTAGTTGGTATCCGCGTTGAAATTCAAGTCGCTGCTGTTGTTGATGCCGATGCTGTTATCGGTATGGAAGGGCTGCAGCATGATGCGCGCGCCGTCCGCCGTGGCTGCGTCAAGCAGGATGTTCAGCGAGTCGGCGATCAGCGCCAGGTTCTTGCCCTTGCTGATCAGCTTGATGATGTTCAGTCCGCCGCCGGTGGCGAGATAGAAATCGCCCACCGGCTTGCTGGCACTGTCGACGCTGACGGTGCTGCTGCCGCTGGTCGCGCTCGCGTTGGCGGCCGGTGCGCCGATGCCGAGCGCGGTCAGATCGCCGGTATAGCTGGAATTGTCGATCCACATCACCTTGCCGCCGGCGGCAGCCAGCGAGGAGACATTGGTCCGGAGCATGAACGTCCCTTGCAGGTCGTCCCCGAAAACGCCCAGCGTATTCGCGTTGATGATCTTGTTGTCAGGCATCGACGTCGTGAAGTCGCCGCCCATGCCTATGCTGACCGAGCCGGAACCGGTGGTGGTCGCGGCATTGATGTTTTCGTTGATATGCAGGTCGCCGCCGATCGACAGCGATACGTTGTTGTCGTTGTAGACGACTGGCGTCGCCCGGCCGCTGCTGTCGGTGCCAGCAGGAACGACGATCGTGTTGGAGGTCGTCGTGATACCGCTGATGCCATCGACGGTACCCACTGTCAGCGGGCCGCCGGTGTAACTGACCGAACCGTTGACACTGGCGGCCAGCGTGCTGACGCGGTTGTTCGCATTGTTGAGGATGAAGGGCGTGACCTTGCTGGAGCTGTTGCCGCGCAGCACCAGACTGCCCGCGGTCAGCGAGCCTTCCGGCTTCGGCTGGCTGGTGACCGGATCGACTTCCCGGCTCTGATAGACGCCGCCGGAACCGGCGGTAAGCTTGATCATTGCACTGCCGGCGTTGATGCTCTGGTTCAGCGTGAGGCTGGCGGGGTTGGTGCCGTCGGGCAGCTTGGTCGCATCGTAGCCGGTGGCGTCGCCGGTCGTCAGCGTGACTGTGTGATTGCCGGTGGTGATGCCGCTGATGCCCGAAGCGCTGCCGACAGTCAATGTGTTTGCATCGACGTACGACAAATCACCATTGATGCTCGCGGACAGTGTGTTGACGTCGTTGCCTGCCCGATTCAGCGTGGCCGATCCGCCGACAAGCGTTAGCGCGTTCGCAGTGATCGTCCCGCCGGTCTGGTTGACGCCGCCCGTCGCACGGAAATAAACACTGCTCGACTTGACGTTCTGCGCGAGGGTCAGGGCTTGATTGCTGCCGTCGAGAAAGAACTGAGTTGTTCCATTCGTATTGGCGATGCCGCTGGTGCCGCTGGCGGTGCCGACAGTGAGATTCTGGTTGTTGCTGAACTGCAGCAAACCGCCGGTGATGCTGGCGGCGAAGGTATTGACGTTGTTGGTGCTGCGGATGATATTCGAGCCGTCGACGCCGGCCAGGTTCCAGTTTCCGCCGCCGGTCACGAGCAGGGAGTTCGCCGCGATGTTGGTGCCGCCGGATTGAACTGCGCCGTTATTGGCGCTCAGCCAGATGGCGCTGTTGGCATTGGAGCCCTGGACGTTCGATTTGATCAGGATGCGATTGTCGGCCTGCAGCTTCAGCGTAGTTGCCGCACTCCACTGAACTCCGCCACCCGAGCCATCGTCGATCGTGATGGTGCCGCCGTTGGTTGCGCCGCTGCCCGCTGAAGTCTGCAACGTGACATTGTTGGCATTCAACGCCGTTTCCAGATCACCGACCGTCATTTGCGAAACACCGCTCGGCGTCGGCGTCACGATCATGCCCGGGTTAAGGACGTTGATGTCGATCGGATCGAGCAGCAGATTGCCTGTCTTGCCCTGTGCGGCCAGCGTCGTTACCTTGCCACCATAGTTCAGCAATTTGCCGGATACTTCGACGTTGCCGCCGTCGCCGCCCAGTGCGCCGCCTTGCGCCGAAATACTGCCGTTGTAATCCGTCTGCTGATCCGACCAGACCACCACATCGCCACCATTGCCGGTGCCCAGCGCATCGGCCTTGATCTGCACGTCCTTGCCGACAGAGGTGGTTTGCGCGTTCTTCAGCGGCCCGTTGCCCTGGAAGTTGCCGCCGACGTGCACCGTGCCGCCGCCAATGTCTCCGGAGACGTCGAGCTTCGCGTTGTCGTGCAGTGCGACCTTGTCGCCCAGTACATCGATGTTGCCGCCTTTCTGGCCTGCTGCATAGCCGCTGGCATCGAGCGTGCCGCTGACTTGCGTATTGCCGCCGTCGGCCGACAGGTAGATCTCGCCGTCATGCTCTTCCGCCGCACGCGCCTGCACCAGGCCGGTGTTGTTCACCGCCGCGGTCGCCAGCTGGTTCGCCACCGATGCCGTCATGATCGCGCGCCCGCCGTCGGCCAGCAGCTGTCCGCTGTTTTCCACGCCCGACAGTTCGGCGACGGTCTTCTCGTTGACCGTGAAGTTGATCAGGCTGTCGCCGTTGATATCCAGCGTCATCTTGCTGCCGGAGGCGAGGGCGGCGGTGCCCAGCCTTGCCTGCACCACGCCGCTGTTGCCCGCATAATCGCCCGCCAGCACCACATAGCCGCCTTCACGCGCCTTCAGCACGCCGGCGTTGATCACGTCGCGCCGCGCGCTGGAAAAGAGGTCGCGGGTGAACAGGTAATTGCCCGACATGAAGTCGTCGTTGCGGATGTTCATCGTGGTCGCGACCAGGCCTGCGACATCGACGCTGGCGCCGGCACCGAAATACACGCCGAATGGATTGACCAGGAATACCTGGCCATTGGCCGACATGCTGCCAAGTATCGTCGACGGATTGCCGCCGATTACGCGGTTCAGCATGATCGACGATGCATTCGGTTGGTTGAAGCGCACGCCGCTGCCGGCGCCGATCGAAAAATCCTGCCAGTCGATGATGGCCTTGGACGTGGTCTGGGTAATCACCTGATGGCTGGCATCGGTTTGCCCGATGGTCGCCGCGCCGCCGACCACCGTGCCGCCGTTCGGCACCTGCGCATGGCCTGGCGCCTGGTATAGCAGCGCCAGGCCGAGCAGGACCGATCGTTTGAGTGGCTTAAAAGCTTGCACTGACGTTCACCCAGATTCTGTGATTCTTGTCGTCTGATGCCGTATGCGTCGTCCCCATGGGGCGCGCGATATCGATCGATGCGGTGATTCCCTTCGCCGGGAAAAAACTTGCCCCGACGCCGATGCTGCGCAACCGGTCCCGGCTGTCGGTAAAGCCGGGTGCCTTGTAGATCACTTCGCCCGCGTCGGCGGTCACCCGAAACGCGCCAAGCCGGCCTGCGATCGTGAATGGCCGGCGCAATTCCGCCGTGACCAGGTAGCCGCTGTCGCCGCGCACTTCGGAAGGCCGGAATGCGCGCACGCTGCCCGGCCCGCCGAGCGAGAATTTTTCCGTGTCCGGCAGCATGTCCCGGCTGCGCACGATATCGCCGCGCAGGTAAAGATCCCAGCGCTGGTAAAACGGCGCGGTGTGGTTGACGTCCAGCTCCATCCGCGCGAATACCGCATCTTGCTGCGTGATGTCATGGCTGGTCCGGAAGTTCGTCTCCAGCCCGAAGTTGGCATTGGTCACCGAACTGTCCGGATGAATCCGGTTGATCTGATAGGCGGCCGTCATCACCGTCAACTGCTGATCCGACAGCGGCGCACCGAGCGCATTCTGTTTCAGGCGATTGCGCTTGATGCCCACGCTGAAAGTCTGGTTGTCCTCGCGGCTGCGCACGAACGGATGGCTGACGGCTGCTTCGTCGGTCCGCACTTCGCCGGAGATGCCCAGTGCCGCGAGCGCGCCGCTGACATCGTAAGCTGCCTTCGAGCTGCCGATCGCGAGCCGCGTGCCCAGCGTATTCAGCGGCACCGAATAGCCGAACTTCCAGTAGCGGACCAGCTTGTGCTGGGTGCTGGAACCGCTGATCGCAAGCTGGTCGCCAAGGCCAAGCGGTGCGTTGATGTTGAGCGTCGCTTCCACCCGATTCCGGCCGGTCTCGCTGCGGCCGTAATTGTTCACGCCGAGATTGACGTCGACCAGTTTTTCCTTGACCTGCACTTCGGCGTCGGTCGCGCCGAATTCGGTACCCGGTTCCAGCACCACCTGCGCGCGCAGCCCGGGCAGGTCGTTCAGCAGCAGCAGGTTGTTTTCCAGGCGGTCCGACGTGACCAGCGCGCCCGGCTTCAGCAGAGCGGTACGTGCGGCCAGAAAATCCGCCGCATAGCGCTTGTTGCCGGAAAACCTGACACGGCCGAAACGGCCTTCGATGATGCGGATCGTGACTACGCCGTTCTTCACCTTTTGCGCCGGAATCACTGCGCGTGCCAGCGTATAGCCATGATCGTGGTAGAACGTGGTGATGGTGTCGGCCGCCTTGTTCAGGTCGTACAGATTCAGTTCCAGATCGACGAAGCGTTCCAGCAGCGTTTTCAGCAGCCGGGTCCGGTAGACGGTATTGCCGCTCATTGCGAATGCATTGACGCGGAAGCGCCGCGCCCGCGGATCGTGCTGCGACGGCGAGGGTTGTACCGGCAGCACGACCTGCGGCGGTGTGACCGGCGGCCGCATCTTTTCGCCGCCCAGCGTGTCCTGCACACTGCCCGGCGTGACCGGCGCTTCGGCGGCCGACGCCCAGGCTTGCAGCAGGACCAGCGCAAGCGGCAGGGCGGGCCTGCGGCAAAACCTGGCCATCAAATTCTTGTAATCGGATGTCGGCACAGTGCAATCGATAGGTGTCAGGCCTTGCCGAGCGCGGCGCGGAAACGCCTGTTCTCTTCCTGGATATCCCGCGCCATCTGGACCGCAACCATATATTGCAGGTGATGCCCGATCGGCGACGCCTCCTTGAACAATGCCTGGAACGCGTCGCGCGACAGCGATGCCGCCTGCACCGGTCCCTTTGCGATGCAGGTCGCCGATGCCGGCAGATCGTCGACCAGCGACAGGATGCCGAATATCTCGCCGTCGCTCAGCTCGCGCACCTCGTATTCGCTGTCGGCATCGCCGTCATGACGGGTGATGCGCACCGAGCCCTGAAGCAGCAGGTACAGCGCGCTGCCCTGTGTCCCCTGGGTGATGAAGACGTGACCGTCCGCATGCTGCTCCACCTGCAGATGGCTGGCGAACACGTCGATATGCGGCGACTGGAATTCCTCGAACGCAGGCAGGTTTTTCAGAAAGAAGTTGAGGTTCATGGATCGGCTGCTCCCAGGTGGTTATTGTTGTTGGATCGGAGCGCGGAAGCGCTGGGCCATCAGGGCGATGAAATGCTCCAGCAGCACCTTCGCCACCGTCTGGTTTTCGGTGATCAGGTTGCCGAAGGTAATGTGATGCACTTTCACCAGCTTGCAGCCGGTGTGGGTGACGATGGTCGCGCTGGCGAGCAATTCGCCGCTCAGGACCGAGATCTCACCCATCCATTCGCCCGGCTTGATCATCGCGATCCGGTGGGATTTCCCGGCGTCCTCGATATACACGTCCAGCGTGCCGTCGAGTACGAAGTAAATGAAATCCACCGGCATCCGGTCACGGATCAGCGTGCGGCCGGCGGCGACTTCCTGCACCGACGCGCCGTCGAGCAGCATTTCCACATTGGCGCGCCCGAGTTCCTGTGCGATCTGCGGGAAGCGCGACTCGAACTCCCGGACAGTGGTTTGATCTACGGTCGGTTTCATGGGGTATAGGGTCTCAATGAAGTGGGAGGTTGGAGGGCGGCCGGTGCCGTTTTTTGCATCATGCGCGGCGGATCTTCGCTGGCGAGAAACGCGCCGATCAGCAGCACGGGAAGCAGCACCGCGGCGAGCGTGACGATGGCCGAAGGCGGCTCCGGCTGCGCGCCATATCGGTTGTCGCCGCGTTTGCCGGGAATGAACCAGAACGCCAGGTTCGCGACCGGGACCAGCAGCAGCAACGCAAGCCAGCCGCCAAAGCCGAAATCATGCGCACGCCGGATCGTCAGCACCGTGAACAGAAAGGGCAGGAAGCCATAGAACAGCACCACGCTGACAACCGTATAAAGGATGCGTCCGGCATTGCCGGACCACAGCAGCAGGTAGCCGGCGGGAAGCATGCACAGGAAGGTCGCCACCAGCGAACCCAGCGTATAGACGAGATAACGGGCGCGGCCGAGACGGCCGCGCAGCGAAAACATGCCGGGGCGAACCGGCGGTGTGTCGTACAGGCTCATCGATGTCACGGCCCCACCCATTTGCCGGGGTTCTTGAAGGGTGTCTGCATGCGTACCACCGCCTCGGAAGTAATCGGAATCCGGTATTCGTCGTCGATGCCGGTGCAAGGCCGGGTGGTCGAGCCGCCGCCGCTGGAATCGAGCATGTCGGCGGCGGTCTTGCCCACCGTCGGGGCGGACGGCGGATCGATCGCCAGGTTGTAGATCAGCTTGTTCAGGATCGGCACCGCCATCCGGTAGCAATAGGTGACGCGCACCTTGAGCAGGTTCGCGTCCTGCAGGTTCATCACGCCGCCGAGAATGCTGGTGTCGCGGTACATCAGGTTGTCGTTCGGGATTTCGTCGCCCGATTCGGACAGACCCTGGTAGGCGCTCAGCACGCCGGGCTTCGGATTGACGATGGTGATGAGCGTCAGTTTCGGATCGGTGACCTGCTCGTTGGCGAGCTTCCAGGCATTCTTCAGCAACGCAAGGTTGCGGCTGCCGCCGGTGCTGCTGCTGTGCGCGAACAGCGGCATCATGCCCGAGCTCAGCCCGTCGATGATGGCTGACATCGCGCCATTGTGCAGCGCGCCCTCGCGGGTCGCGACAAAGGTCGCGTAGTTCAGCGTCGCCTTGGTCTGATAGATGAAGCCGAACTGGATCGCGCCCAGGATCAGCATCAGCAGGATAGGAAAGACGTAGATGTATTCGGCGATTGCCTGGCCGGTCTGACGCCTGGTTCCGATGCCGGGATGCCTCATTTTTTTCCGCCGTCGGGCGCGCTCGGCCCCTTGCCTGCGGGTCGGCGCAGGCCTTCCAGCGGAATTTTTTCCATCGCATCGATGACCGCTTCCGCCTTGCCGTGCAGCGGGTCGCCGGGTTCCGTCATGTCATAGGTCTGGATGAATGCGGCCCATGCCTCGCGCAGGCGCACCACGCCCATGTTATGCCAGGCGCGCGGATCGCGACCGTTGAGCATCAGCGATTTCTGATACGCATGGATCGCGTCATCCGGGCGGTTGCTGCGCGCATACAGGTTGCCGAGATAGAACCAGGTCTCGGCATCATTCGGCACTGCCCGTGCCAGGCCGAGCAGCAGTTTTTCCGCACGGGCGTCTTCGCTGTTTTCATAGGCGATCTGTGCTTCGCGCCGCAGCTCGTACAGGTTGCCCTGTTCGGCCGGCATCATCGAGCAGGCGTTCAGCAGCAGCATTGCCAGCAGGATGGATATCCATTGTTTCATGCAGCGGCCTCCCGCCATGCCACGTGTTCGCCTTCCTGCAAGCCGATACGGGCCAGCGTGCCGGGCGCCAGTTCCAGCGTTGCGCAGGCGGGAAAGCTGCCCGCCATACGCAGCGGACTCAGCCTGGTTACCAGCTTGCGTACCTTCCCCGCATGGTCCAGGAACGCGAGATCGATTGCGTAACGCATGCCGACCGTATGTACCAGCCGGCAGTCGTGGATCAGCATGCCTTCGCCGATTTGCAGCGCAGGGCGGCCGAGCAGTCCGCGCGTGGTTTCCCACAGGCTGACCGCATGCCAGACGCGCGGCACCAGGCATTCATCCCGACGATAGATCGCGCCCAGTTTCACAGCATCCCTTCCTGCATGAATTTGACGACGATGGGAAAGGCCAGCACGATGAAGGTGACCGGAAAGATGAAGGCGATCAGCGGCAGGATCAGCTTGACCGGCGCTTCCATCGCCAGCTTTTCGGCACGCTGGAAGCGCTCGATGCGGCGCTGCTGCGATTGCACGCGCAATGCGGCACCGACGCTGGCGCCCATCTTCTCGGCCTGGATCACGGTGCCGACGAAGCTGGTGATGGCCTTCATGTTCAGCCGGTTTTCCATCCGGCGCAGCGCGTCCGCGCGCGGCACGCCGGCGCGCAGGTCGCGCGTGATCATCTGGAATTCGTTGCGCAGTGCGCCTGCCGGCCCTTTGTCCATCGCCTGCTTGATTGCACCGGTCAGGTTCAGGCCGGCTTCCACCGCGAGCGTGATGAAGTCGAGATACACTGGCAGCGCCTTCAGAATTTCCTTCTCGCGCCGCGCGCGCACGTCGCGCAGCCACAGTTGCGGATACACGTTGCCGAGCAGCGTGAGGACGACCAGTATTCCGGGCGACGACTTGTCGAGCGCATGCAGCGAAAATAGCGTCAGGCCGAAGGCGACGATGGTCGAAAAAATCCGCACTGCATAATACTGCTCGGCGGTCAGGATGTAGCCGACGCCGGTTTCCTGCAGCCGCTTGTGGGTCTTTTCCAGCCATGACGGCGGAATGCGCGAACAGAAGTGGTATTCGATGAAGGTGATGATCGGCCATGACATCCGCAGCACCGGCGGCAGCGGGTCCATGTATTCGCGCTCTTCCTTCGGTACCTGCGACTTCAGCTTCGACAGGCTGTAGCTGACGAGCAGTACCGAGATGCCGGTGGAGACACCGATGACGAGCGCAATCAGGGAGGTCGGAAGCATCATGTCAGACGTCGATCGTGGTAATTTTTCGAATGAACAGGTAGCCGATGGTGATCATCACCAGGATCACTGTCAGTGTGGCCCAGCCGAACAGCGTGGTGAACATCGTGCCCATCGCCTTCGGCTCGATCCAGTTCAGCGCGGCCATCATCAGCAGCGGCAGGCAGGACATGATCAGCCCCTGCATCTTGCCCTGTGCGGTCAGGCTGCGGATCTTGCCTTCCATCGTCGCTTTCTCGCGCAGCGTGTGCGCCAGCGACTCCAGGATTTCAGCCAGGTTGCCGCCCACCTCGCGCGAGATGCGCAGGCCTGATACCACCAGCGAAAAATCCTGGATCGGATTGCGCTTTTCCATGTTGACCAGGGCCGTGTCGAAATCCATGCCGAGCCGTTGTTCGCGCAGCATCAGCTCGAACTCCTGGGAGAGCGGCGGCTTCTGTTCCTTGATCATCGATTCCAGCGCAACATTCAGGCTGGCGCCGGCACGCATCGCACCCGACACCATCAGCAGCGCGTCGGGCAACTGCTCCTCGAAGCGCTTGAGTCGCTTCGCGCTCAGGCTCTTGATGTAATACTTGGGCAGGATCAATGTGGCGATCGCGGCGAAGGTGACGAATACCGGATTGTTCGTGAACAGCCAGACCAGCGTCGGCAGCACGATCAGCGCACCGACGTTGTAATAGAACAGCTTGGTCGGATCGATGAAGATGAACATGTCCGCCAGCGTCGTCTTGCTCGATGTCTCGAGTTCCGACTGCTGGCGCTTCAAGATCGTGCGCACGGCCTGCAACGCGAGCCAGATCGCCACGAAGGCAGTGAGCAGCGCCACCGCCAGTATCAGTCCCAGTGTATTCACAGTCGTTTATCCTGCGACGCAAACATGTTGAAATCGATTTCCAGGCCGCGGCTCGCCAGTTCTTCATAGAACTCGGGAATCTGGCCGGTCGCGATATGCTTGCCGCGCACCTTGCCGTCCGGTCCGAAACCTTCGCGCTTGTACAGGAAGATGTCCTGCAACTGGATCACGTCGCCTTCCATGCCGGTGACTTCAGTGACGTGCGTGATCTTGCGCGTGCCGCAGGAGAAGCGGTTTTGCTGCACGATGAATTTGACCGCCGATGCGATCTGTTCGCGGATCGCGCGAATCGGCAGATCCATTCCCGCCATCATCACCATCACCTCGATACGCGCCAGGCAATCGCGCGGCGTGTTCGCGTGCGCAGTGGTCAGCGAGCCGTCGTGGCCGGTATTCATCGCGGTCAGCATGTCGAGCGCTTCGCCGCCGCGGCACTCGCCGACGACGATGCGGTCCGGCCGCATGCGCAGACAGTTCTTCACCAGGTCGCGAATGCTGACCAGGCCCTTGCCTTCGGCATTGGCGGGGCGCGATTCGAGGCCGACCAGGTTCGGTTGCCCAAGCTGCAGTTCCGCCGCGTCTTCCACGGTCACGATGCGTTCGTCCTGCGGGATGTAGCTCGACATCACGTTCAGCAGCGTGGTCTTGCCGGAACCGGTGCCGCCGGAGATGATGATGTTGGCTTTCTGCTCGACCACGGTCTTCAGGAATTCCAGCATCACCGGCGTCATCGAACCGAAGCGGATCAGGTCTTCGCCGACCAGTTTCTTCTTCGAAAATTTACGGATCGTGATGTTCGCGCCTTTCAGCGCCAGCGGCGGGATCACCGCATTCACCCGCGAGCCGTCCTTCAGCCGCGCGTCGACCATCGGCGAGCTTTCGTCGATGCGGCGGCCGATCGGCGTGACGATGCGCTCGATCGCGCTCACCACCGCCTGATTGCTGGTAAACGTGATATCCGATTTCTGCAACTGGCCGCCGCGCTCGATGAAGATTTCCTCGTGGCTGTTGACCATGATTTCCGATACCGACTCGTCGGCGATCAGATCCTCCAGCGGGCCGAGACCGACCACTTCGTCCAGCACGCGCTTGACCAGCATCGCGCGATCGATATGTGGCGGAATGACCTTGTCCGACGCGACGATTTCTTCCAGCATCACGCGCGTGTTCTCGCGCAGCTCGTCTTCGCTCTGCCGGTTCACGTCGACGCGTCGCAGGTCCATCTGCTTGATCAGCTGCGCATGCAGATGTTTCAGCGCGGCGATCGTTTCCGTTCTTTCGGCGGCACTGGCTTTCGTCTGCGGTTCAGCGGCGGAAACAGCCGCAGGTGCGGCTGCAGCCTGCGGAGCAGGGGATTCAGGCAACTCCGGCTCCAGGTCGAGCACGGCCAGCACATAATCGCAGATGCCGATCTCGTCGCCTTTTTTTAGCGGGCCATAGCTGCCGCCGATCTTCTGATTGTTGACCCTGGTTCCGGCGGACGAGCCATGGTCTTCCACATACACGCCGTCCTGGCGGCGGTGGATCGTCGCGTGCTTGCGCCCGACCGACCAGCCTTGCAGCATGATACGGTTCTCATCGCTTTTGCCGATGGTGCAACTGTCGATGGTGCACTCTTCCTCGGTGCGCTGGCCCTTGGGCGTAATGACGGCGATATTCAGCATGCTGGACCTCTAGTCGATGATGTCTTTGTTGCTCAGTTTGCGTTCGAAGCGCTCGCGGATATCCATGCCTTTTTCGAGGCGCTCGCGGTTGATCGTGGAAGACGGATCGGTGATGGTCGGTGTCACGAGGATGACCAGATCCGTGCGGCCGGAGTTGAAGTTATCCGAGCGGAACAGGTGACCCAGCACCGGGATGTTGCTCAGCCCCGGAACCTTGCTTGCGTCATTCGACATCTGGGTGTTGACCAGGCCGGACATCACGATGGTTTGACCGTTCTTGACGTTGACTTCGGTCTCCGACTGCCGGGTCAGGAAACCCGGAATGCCCTGTACCGCGACCGACGAATCGATGCTGCTGACCTCGGTCTTGATCGACGCCATGATGTTGCCCTGGTCGTCGGCCACCGGCTTGATCGACAGCCGTACGCCGTAGTCCTTGAATTCCACCGAGCCGCCGCCGAGCGATGACATTGCCGGCAGCGGAATCTGGCCACCGGCCAGGAATTTTGCTTCACCGCCGCTGCGCGCGCTCAGTTCCGGTTCCGCTAGCATGTACGCGTCACCGTTGTTCTTGGCGATATTCAGCGTGGTATTGATCAGCGACGAAATGCCGAGGTAGGTGAGCAGGCCGTGGTTAGGCACCGGCAGTATGCCTTTCAGTGCGCCCTGGGTCTGCGGTTTGTCCGAACCGAGGTTGCCGGCGAAGCCGACCATTGGACCGGCCACCGAGCCCGGCCATTGCAGTCCGATGTTTTCCAGGATCGATTTCTTCATCTCGATGATCTGCACTTTCATGTAGACCATCTTTTTCATCGACACTTCTTCTTCCCGCGCCAGGTTGGCCACCTGCGGATAGATCTTGGCGGCAGCCGCGATGCGCGCCAGGTTTTCCTTGCTGGCGGTGCCGCTGATGATCACATTCGACCCCACTGGCGTGATCTCGATGGTGGGAATGTCCTTCAGCACCATGCTCAGATTGCGGTAGGCATCGCCGGCATCACGCGGGCTGATGCGCACCGTGTAGATGGTCTTCTGGTTGTTGCCGGACCAGATCACCAGCGAGGAATCGCCGACCGCTTCGGCGATCAGCAGCAGCTCCTTGTCATCGACAACCGAGGTGCTGAACAGCTTGCCGTTGCCGACCGCGATGCGTTGAACTTTATGGATCGGCAGCGACTTCACTTCGCCGACGAACATCAGGATCTCGTTGTTCTTCGTTCCGGCCGTCGTTTCCTGCGCGTGTAGCGCGCCGGAAAACATGAGGGAACACCAGAGGCAGATTGCGAGGAGGCGTGTAAGCATTATTTTTCTCTATCTCACTTAGAGGACTTGGCAGTCGCGGACTTGTTGGCGAGTTTAAGCAGGTCGTTGAAATTGCTCGGCAACGCTGCCGTCGCAGGCGCGGTCGCGGCATCGCCGGATGCGGCGGCGGGCGGCGGCATGATGCCCGATGGCGTCAGCGTCAGGCCGGCCGGCAGCGGCACATTGACGGCCGGCGTCACCGCGTCGCTGTTCCCCTTGCCGCCGATGATGTATTCGATATAGCCGGACGAAGACGACCTGTGCGGACGGGCCAGTGCCGCACGCTTGGTCCGTTCGCGTATGTCTTCCAGCATGTTTTCGGCGTTCACGGACTCGAAGTCGACTTCCTGCTTGTCGTTTTCGTTGCGCAGCACCGCGCGGATCTTGCCGAGTTCGGTTGCCAGCGCCAGTCGCGCCGCCTCGGTCGGCGTCACCTCCAGCGTGAAGTTGCTGTAGCTGATTCGCCGCTTTTCCGGTGCGACCGAGTTGGCAGGATCGTCGTGCGTGATTTTCTGGCCTGTCGCGAGCACCTTGACCTGGTCCAGGAAGGGCACCACCGTCTGGCCGTTTGATCCATCTCCGCTGCCCGGCAACACCAGCATCAGGTCGACCAGGTTGCCCGGTTCGACCATATGCGAGACCGAGTTGATTTCGTCGACATTGACCGTCATCGCGCGCTTGCCCGGTTTCAGCGTGCCGGAGAAATCGGCGAACAGTTCACGCACGTCTTCCTTGCGCAGAGGCTTGCCTTTTTGCACCGGACGAATCAGCGCCTGGCCTTTCAGCGCATCGAACTCATCGACCGTGATTGTGTCGTCATAAATGAAATCGGCCGGTACGTTGCGCGATGCGACCACGCTTTCGCTGAGCACGGCGCCGGGCGGCAGCGAGCGAATCGGCACCACCACGGCGACCGTGCTTCCCTTGTCCTGTTGCGATCGGGCGGTGAGTTCGGCTTCAATACTCTGTTCCTTGAACTTGAGATATTGCAGGGTCAGCCATGTGGTCAGCAAACTCAGCACGATGGCTACGATAAGCATCAACCATGTTTTGTTGATCTTTATGTTTGGGCGTTGGATTTTCAAGTTAGTCAACCCTGCAAAAAGTAATATTGAATTTCCGCTTCTTTACCGCGCCGAAGAAGCGCTTCGGTGTTTCCTGTTTCAATCGAACGACACGTCGACCGGCCATTCGGGATCTTTCAGATCGAGGCATTTGTCGACCGTGACCGTGGCCGATACGCCGCCCGCGCCGGCGCTTGCGGACGTATAGCAGTTGGGCATCGACGAAATCGATATCGCATATGAATAATCGGTGTAGTAGTCGCGGATCGCCGTGGCCAGCCGTTGTATCGGCGGATTGTCTCCGGTCACCAGCACGATCACGCCAACCATCAGCACCACCAGATACTCGATCAGCGACTGGCCGCGCATGCGGCGCGCGCGTAGCGGTCGCGAGAAGAGGCGTCTGCTCATGGCTTGTCCACCAGATTGGCGAGCACGGCGGTGTGGCTGCCGTTGCGTGTGATGACCAGGCTCGCTTCGGCCAGCCCGCGCTTCATGATCAGCGTGATGCCGGGGCCGGACTTGGTCGTTATCTGATAGCTGCTGATCGCCCGCCATCCCTGGTCGGCCAGCGTCTGGCGATAAAAATCGGCATTCGATTCGGCTGAAAAGGTATTGGTCAGCAGCAGCGTGCGCGCGTTTTTTCCATCGTCGCGGTGTTCAATGTCGTTAATGACGGTGCTGCCCGACATCATCGGCAGCGCCTTATCGGAATCGATCACGCGCGGCTGGTCCGGCGCCTGCGTCGCGCTCAGCAAACCGGTGGAACCGCTTCTGCCGGCTGCCTGGACCTGCACGGTGAAAAAGCATTTGCCGCGCGCCGAGGCGATGGTTTGCCACGGATCGACCGTATATTCGAGAGGTGCTGAACCGAGGGGGCCGCCTTTCCACGCCTGCCGGTAAAACGCGAGAATCTGCTCCGGCTTCTGGTCGCTGTCGAAGCGCTTGATGCTCATCGGTATGCCGTTGTAGACCATGTACGGCGCTACCCATTGCAAGGACGTGGTTTTCGGTTCAGGAAATGCGGGGCAGTCGAGTTCTTTCGCCATCAATCCGGTCGACAGCAGGCCGCAGCAGGCCATTGCGGCCCAGCGCGTGCGGTTTCTGAAGTTTGCCGAATGGTTGTTCATCGCGCTGCTTATTTGAGGCGATCGGCCGGAACATTTTCCGGTTCGATCTTGCCGAGTTCGAGCTTCGATACTTCCGGCAGGAATACCGACACGGCGGCCTGCAGGTATTCCATGACCGGTACGCCGCCGATTGTCGCGGCAAAGATGGAGAAGGGCACCAGGCCTTTGGTTTGCTGCTTGACGCTGGTCTTGCTGGCGTCGTCGGGGCCGTCCGCACTCCATCCGTTGGCGAGCAGCACATTGGTTTCGCTGAAGCCGGAGGTCGAGTTCTTCAGCAGGAAATGGTCGTAGTCGATGTCCTTCACCTTGATGGTGACGGTCGCCGCATACTCGCCGTTCATCTCCAGCGTGAACGGGCCGAGTGTCGAAGCGAAATTCGCGATCGGATCGAGTATCAGGTTCAAGGTGCCGGGAGCCTGGTTATTGGCCACCGTGTTCTGGACGTCGCTGTAATTGGCCAGCAGTTGCTTGCCGCTGCGGTCTTGCCAGAGCGCTTTCGATCCGCCGCTGAAACTGTTCGCACTGCGGTCCGTGCTCGAAAACTGCGTGTTCGCCCCGGTCTCGGAAAGCTGGCGTACACCAATCTCGCGGCGAATCTGGTCGTCGGTTTTCTCGTTGGCCTGCCATCTGCGGCTCACGCCGAACCAGCCGAGGCTGGAAGCGGCGTCGCCGCCGTACCAGACCGTGCGTTCCCACGCCGCATAACGCGCGGTCTGTACCGCGCTGGCGCGCACATCCAGGTACTTTCCGAGCAACGGAATCGCGAGAAACAGCGGTACCAGCACGAGCGCAGCCACGATCACCAGTTCGACCATGGCTTGTCCGCGCGCTCTGGAAGGTATGGTTACCATAGGTGATAGGTCAGGGAAGCGTACTGTTCGAGGAAATTGTTCGGCGCCAGCCGGGCTTGCCAATACGGGCTGTACAGGCTGCCGAGTTCGGTCTTGCCATCGCCGCGCGCCCACAGTTTCGGCGGACGCGAAAAATAGATCTGCGCCTTGGTCAGGCTGCGCATGAAGCCGCTCTGCGTGCCGTTGGTCAGCGCGAACTGGCCGCCCGACATGCTGTTGCTGCTCGGGATCTTGTTATCCGCCTTTTCTATTTCAAGTATCAGTGGCGGACCGAGCAGGTTGTCCTTGTCGGTTTTCTTAACGTCGAAGTAGCTGCGCAGGCCGGCACGGGAATCGAGCGTCGCGCCTGCGCCGGCGGCCTTTTGCCGCAGCGCCGCCAAAGCGGTATCGGCGCGCTCGTACACGCCGCCATACGCATCGTCGGCTTCGGTGCCGAAATTGTTGTCCGGGTTCAGATTGCTGCTCGGGCCGGCCTGTGCGGCGCCCCAGCCCATCGGGATCAGCGGCACCGGGATCGGAATCGGGATCGGAATGCCGAGAATGCTGATCCAGAAAATCGCATAGCCGGAAAAGCCGGTCGCGTCCATCGCACTCCAGGTCTTTTTGGAGCCGTTGATGTTCTTCAGTTCGGTTCCGCCACGATGCCACAGATACATCAGGAAGGCGCCGTTCTGATAGGGAATGAAGCGGGTAGGGTCGACCACGAACGGGGTCAGGTACATCATTTCCGGGAAGTTCTTCGCCGGTCCGCCGTTCTTGGTGCTGCGGTCGCGCGAGAACTCGTCGAGCGAATCGATCGTGACCTGGGCCATGCGGTCCCCGTTGGCACCGTCCAGATTGGTCGCATTCGGGTTCTTCTTATTGGTGAACAGGAACCATTGCGCCAGATGAACGATGGCCGCCGCTGTGCCCGGCGTGCTCAGGTCGGCGTTCGTGTCGTTGAGCTTGATGACGTTGTAGGCATCGTTGAAGGTCAGCAGGTCCTTCACCACGCCGAGCGAAGACTCATCGACGCCGGCCAGCTTGTCGAGCACCTTGGCCGGGGACAGGCCGATGGTCTGCGCGACGGTCAACGCGGTGCCGTAGTGGTAAATGGTTTGCGCAACGCTGAGGACGTCGATCAGCCCATCCAGCAGCTTTGTCGTGACCGGTCCGATGGTGTCGAACGCCGATTTGAATACATTGGATACGCTTTTCGATGCGTTCCACGGCACGTCCCAAAATATTTTCGCAAGTGGTCCGCCGAGCGATGTCAGCACCTTCGGCACCCAGGAAAGCGGGCCGCGGTAGGTGGCGGAATAGTTGCGCGACCAGGACGTCAGTCCGACCACCTGCGCCACCGCTACCTGGTTGGCGATGATCGCGCGATTGGTATACGCGGCGAAGTTGTAGTCCCGCGCTTCCGCGAGCACCGCGCTATAGGCGGCAGCGTCAGCGGTATTCTGCAGCCGCATCTTGTTGATCGACTGCTGGCCCATGGTGTACATCGTCACCATCACCAGAATGATGATGGATACCGTGATGAGGGAAAAAACCAGCGCCTGACCTTGCTGGCTTTTACATCGGGAGATGGCAGTCAAGGTCATCCGCCTGTTTGAATAATGTAGTACGGACGTACATTTCGGCGAAATCGAAGCCGGTTTTTCCGCGTATGGCAGGGATCATCCCTGCCATACCGGAAGAAACGCGGTTCTTATTTGCTGGCAGCGTTGCCAGCGTCGTAGTTGGCCATACCCTTGCCCGAGGCTGCCTTGGATGCGGCGGCAGAGGCGGCGCTGGCGGCGGTTGCCTTGCCGGCTGCGGCACCGGTACCGGCGACTTCACCGGCGAGGCCGGCTACCTGGCCGCGAATGGTCTGGCCGAACATGCTGTACACGCCGATTGCCGCGACGGCGATCAACGCGACGATGATGATGTATTCGGTCATGCCTTGACCACGCTCGGCTTGGGGCGATTTCAGTGTCAGATTTTTGATACGTGTCGCGATTTGCATGATGGTCCCCTCTTATAAAAGTCGATATTTATTGTCTCCGGACATCTGTGTGCAAAACAGATGTCATCCGCGAAACGATACCATATGATATCTTCCCTGTAGGCATTTTTGCGTTCAAGAAAGTGTTTTCCGTACGACAAAAATACAACGTTGCGCGACGGAAATTACGATAACTTACAGGTCTTCGTAAAAGCAGATTACAGCGGGTGCTGAATGGTGCTGCCAGTCAATTTGACCTCGCTACTTCTTCGTTATATGGGCAAGGGGAAACATATGGTGAACCGATTTTTCAGGGAATGTGCGGTGGTGGCGGGACTGCTGGGCATCGTCTTGCCGGCGCACGCCGACTATCAATCGGCGCGCGCGGCATACGAACACGGCGACTATGCCGTGGCCCTGAAAGAGTTTTCGGATGCCGCTTCGCAAGGCAACGTGGAGGCCGAAAACAACCTCGGCATCATGTATGAAAAAGGCCAGGGCGTGCCGGTGAATTACGCGCGGGCGATGGCCTGGTATCGCAAGGCGGCCGACCAGAATTTCGCCCCGGCGCAAACATCGGTCGGTTATCTCCATGCCCATGGATTCGGCGTGCCGCGCGATTACGCGCAGGCGATGGCCTGGTATCGCAAGGCGGCCGACCAGAATTTTGCCCAGGCGCAGAACAATATCGGTGCGATGTACGAGATGGGGCATGGCGTTGCCGCCGATCCGGTACAGGCAGCAGAGTGGTATCGGAAAGCCGCCGATCAAGGGCTGGCATTGGGACAGGCCAATCTCGGCTTTCTGCATGCGCGAGGCAAAGGCGTCGCCAAAGACGATGCGAAGGCGGTCGAACTCTACGTCAAGGCGGCAGCGCAGAATCTGCCGCTGGCGCAAAACAATCTCGGCTACATGTACGCGCAGGGACGCGGGGTGCAAGAGGATTACGCGGCGGCGGCTTCGTGGTATCGCAAGGCAGCGGCGCAAGGATTCGGTCTCGCCGGATTCAATCTGGCCCGTCTATACGAGCAAGGCAAGGGCGTGCCGCAAGATAATGCCCAAGCCCTTTCGTGGCTGACGCAATCGGCAAACGCCGGCTACAAACCGGCGATGCGGCGCCTTGCGGATGTTTATACGCGCGGCTTGCTGGGGCAAAAGCCGTCTCCGGAAACCGCGAACCACTGGGCCGACAAGGCACGCTGAGCAATCGCAATAGCAAATACAAATAACAATAACGAGAAGTGCACAAGAGGGAGGGGGAGTACATGTCGGCATCAATGCTTGCCATGGTCGGGACGGACGAAACAAAAAGCGTTCGCGAGTTGCTGGCCGATCCGATTTTCGAGAAAGCGTCCTATCTGGGGTTGGCCCGTCTGCTCCCGTACACATCCGAAAGAGTATTTCAGACAGGCGAATATCTGTACCGCGCCGGTCAGCAGGCTGACGAATTTCTCTATCTGCTGGAAGGCAAGGTCAAGCTGGTTTCGCAGAAGCAGCAGGAGATCGCTCTTGACAGTCGCCGGCTAGGGCAGGAGGCGGCCACCGATTTCGATCATTACCTTGCGGATGCCATCGCGCTCTCTCCGGTTCGGGTTCTGGTCATTTCACGAAAACACCTCGCATCGCTGTTTGAAACCCGCCCCGGCCTGCGTGCAAAGTTCTACTTTTCCCTGATGCAGACCTTTACAGGCGACCATCTGCATCCGCCGGAACGTCCCGCGAAAGAGGTTCTGCCCTTGCCGAATGCCGGCAAGGAGCCGGAACGGATTGCAACGCTGGTCGGCTGGCTGCTCACCTTCATCGCGCCGGCGCTGATTCTTTATTTCGGCCACGGCTGGGGGCTGGAAAACGATGCGCGCTATTTTCTCGCGATCTTTTCGTCGACCATCGTAATGTGGGTTTTCACGCTGGTCGATGAATACATTCCCGGAATTTTTGCGTTGCTGGCGACGCTGGCAATGGGACTGGTGCCGACGCCAGTCATCCTGTCAGGCCTCGCGTCAGACGGTTTCATGCTGGCGATGAGCGTACTCGGGCTTGCGGCCGTCATCGTCTCGTCCGGCCTCAGTTACCGGCTGCTGCTGGTGTTGCTGATGCGGCTGCCGAACACCGCGTTCTGGCAGAACAGCGCGCTGGTCGGACTCGGTTTCCTGCTGACCCCGTTGATCCCGTCGATCAATGGCCGGGTCGCACTGGTGACGCCGTTCCTGTCCGACATGCTGGAGATACTGCATCATAAATCCAGGGGGCCTGCCGCCAACCAGCTTGCGGTGTCCGCATTTGCCGGTGTCAGCCTGTTGTCGGGCGCCTTCCTCAGCAGCAAGTCGGTCAATTTCGTGATTTTCGGTTTGCTGCCTGACCAGATACAGGATCAGTTCCAGTGGCTGAACTGGCTGGCCGCTTCCGCCGCCACGGCTCTGGTGCTGCTGGTTCTGTACATCGTGATGGCCATGGCGCTACCCGGCGGCCGCGAGCCGTCGAAGCTGTCGAAAGAGCAGTTGCAGATCCAGCTGTCGTTACTCGGCAAGTTGAAGCATCGGGAATGGGCCGCGATATGCGGCGTGGTCCTGTTCATGCTCGGCGTCGTCACTACCTCGCTGCACAAGGTGTCGTCCCCCTGGCTGGGCATGGCGATCCTGTTCGGCATGTTGCTGTTCGGCGCGTTGAACAAGAACGAATTCAGGGAAAAGATCGATTGGCCGTTCCTGATCTACCTCGGCGGCATCGTTGGCATCACCAGCGCCATCAATTACCTCGGCATCGGGCAACTGATTGCTTCGCACCTACCTTGGCTGGGCGAATACATGCACACCAATTTCAGCCTGTTCGTGCTGTTGCTGAGCGGTGTGATCTTCATCGTTCGCCTCGCCGTGCCGATCACCGCCACCATCGTCATCATGGCGACCATCCTGATGCCGGTTGCGGTGCACTACGGCGTCAATCCATGGGTAGTCGGTTTCATCATCCTGATCATCGGGGAAATGTGGTTTTTTCCGTATCAGTGCTCGTACTACCTGCAGTTCCGGCAATTGACCAAGGGCCGGGTCTACGATGAAAACCTGTTCCTGAAATTCAATGCCTTTTCCAATCTCATGAAGCTCGCGGCGATTTACGCATCGATGCCTTACTGGAAGTCGCTGGGGCTGCTATGAAAAAACTCCGGTTGGCGATGATCGTCGTTTTTCTGGTTGCGTTGGCGGCGACCGTGGTGGTGTTCAATACCACCAAGCCGCGGCTGTTGATCCTACAGAGTTACGACCGCGACTATGCGTGGACTCGGGATGTCGATGTCGGCATCAATCGCGTGCTCAAGGACCGAAATGACTATTCGGTGCGCTGGTTTTACATGGATACCAAGAGCCATCCTTGGCACGACTACAAGGTCAACGTCGGGAAAACGGTCAAAAAGCTGATCGAGAACTGGCAGCCAAACGTCGTCATTGCAGTCGATGACGATGCGCAGAAATATGCAATGGAATCGTTCATCAATCGCCCGGACATCAAGATCATCTTCTCCGGCATGAATGGCTCCCTGGCCGACTACGGTTACGACAAGGCGAACAATGTGACAGGCATCCTGGAGCGCAAACCTTTTAAGGCGGTGAAGGAAACGCTGCTGCTGATCGCCTCTTCGCAAAACCGCACGCGTCCTGTGCGCATCATGTTTCTTGGCGATGCGTCCGAGTCTGTGCATAACGATGAACAGGAATTCAGAAAATTCGACTGGGGGCCGATCCAGGTGCTCGATTCGCGGTTTGCAAAGACCTTCGACGATTGGCGTTCCGCCATCGAGTTTTGCAATAACAATAATGTGGATTTCATCATTACCGCGAATTACCGGAAAATCCTCAGGGAAAAGGGCGTCAAGGGCCTGATGCCGGTGCAGGAAATTCTCCAGTGGACCGATCAGAATTCACGCGTGCCGCTCATCGGGACGAATGCCTTTTTTGTCGAGGACGGCGGCTCGCTGGCGATCGGTACCTCGCCTTACGAACAGGGCGAAGTCGCGCTGTCGATGGCAAACGACATTTTGTACAAGGGAAAAAAGACGAGCGATATTCCGGTGCAGTCCACCAGGCAGTTCGTGGTCGCCATGCGCGCGTCGGGGATCAAGAAATGGAATATCAAGCTGCCGACGGTCTATGAATCCGCGGCGCGCTCGTCGGCCAACTTCTATCCGTGAAGACGCATATTGCTTGCGCGTGCTCGATCATATTTGCCGGGAGCCGCGCATATCGGCGTACGTGTTGCGATAGAGGAGCAATCGCCAACCCGGGAGGGACATTACAAAATGAACTCTGCTAGCACACGCAAGTTGCCGCTGCACCCAAGAAGCTGGCCGATTGCGATCAAGCTCGCCGTCGCGCTGGCGCTCGCATCCTTGCTGCCGATGCTGATCGTGTCGTACCACAATCTGCAGCAAAGCATAGAAGTCACTGCGGAACGCGAATCCGAGGAACTGGAGCAATTGGCATCCAGTACAGGCGCGCGAATCGATCAATTGATCAAGGACACCGGGCACACCATCTCCTACTTCAGCTGGAGCGAGGAAGTGGTCCGTCTCGCCGCCGCACCCGACAAGAGCAGCCGCGAGCGGGTGGAAGACAAGATGGCGCGCCTGATGACAGCCAATGAAGACATCGAGCTGTTCATGGTGCTCGATGGCGGCGGCAAGGTGATCGCATCGAGCAAAGCGCAGTATGTCGGCCGCAAGCTGAATTTTCGGGATTATTTCAAGGAGGCGAGCAGGGGACGGGATTTCATCTCGGATCTCGAAGTCGGCACGGCCAGCCACAATCCCGGAATGTATTTTTCGGCGCCGGTACGCACTGCGACCGGCCGTGTATCCGGTGTGGCGGTGCTGAAGCTGAAAGGTGATGCGATCCGGATCATCATGGAGGAGGCGCGCAACCGCGAAGCCCGGCTGATGACCTTTCTGGTCGATAAGGACGGCATCATCATTTATCACCCCGAGCGAAAAGTTCTCTATCACAGCCTTGCACCGTTGCCGGCCGAGCTGCAGAAAAAATTGATCGACGAGAAGCGCTTTGGCGTTGATGTCGATGTGATTCACAGTTTCAATCTGCAGGATCTTGCAGGCAAGATGATCAATGCCAGGCAGCCGGACCACGCACGCTACCTGTCCCCGATCAGCAAGGTGCCGGAAATCGTCGGCTTCGCACCCACGCTGCGAAAGAACTGGCAAGTAGCGGTTGCCGAAACCGAGGATGCCTATGCCAGGCCGCTGCAGCAGTTGTTCCGCAATGCCGTCACCAGCGTCGCGCTGATCGGGCTGATCTTTGTCGGCCTCGCCTTCCTGTTCGCGCGCACGTTCACTCGTCCGTTGAAGGCGCTCACCGATTCCGCCGGCGCCATCGAAAGAGGCGATCTGGAGCAGGCACATGTCGCTGTCTCGACGGAGGACGAGCTGGGACGCTTTACGCATACCTTCAATTCCATGATCGACGGCATCAAGGCAAGACAGCGGGAACGCGACATTTTCGGACGCATGGTTTCGCCGCAGGTAAGAGAAAAACTGCTGACCGGCGAATTGAAACTGGGCGGCGAAAACTTGCGGGTTTCGGTGCTGTTTTCCGATATCCGCGGTTTCAGCACGATGTCGGAAAAAATGAGCCCGCATGACGTCGTGATGCTGCTGAACGAATATCTGAAGGAAATGACCGAGGCGGTGCAGCCGTGGGGCGGTTACGTCAACAATTTCATCGGCGATGCGATCGTCGTGATTTTCGGCGCGCCGGAAGCGCGCGCCGAATGCGAGTTCTCCGCGATACGGGCCGCGCAGGCAATGAAAGTCCGTCTCGACGTACTGAATCGGCGGCGTGCCGAGCTGGGCGACCCGCCGATCATCACCGGCATCGGCATCAGTACCGGCAAGGTGGTGGCAGGGCAAATCGGATCGCTGGAACGCTTCATGTATACGGTGATCGGCGATGCCGTCAATGTCGCCGCCCGCCTCGAAGGGTTGACCAAGGAATTCGACGGCAACCCGATCCTGGTGAATTCGGCAACCTATGAGGGCTGCCGCCAAAAGCAAATCGAAATCCAGTTCATCGATCAGGGCTTGCAAAGGGTGAAGGGCAGGGAAGAACCGGTCCACGTGTATGGCGTGTATCCGGATGACAGCGCGGGCACGGATACCGCGCCACCGGCAGAGCAATCGCTGGTACGGTAGTCGCTCCCTCTTTTTACGAATTCCCGGCAACGCCGGCCAGGAGTCGTGCTCGCGTCCGCAGCGCGCCCGCATGATTCGCGAAGGCAGCACCGAAATGCCGTCAGCCGGCGGCGATTTGCGCCTCGAACGCTGAGCGGCGGTTAAATCCTTTAAAATAGCGGCCTATCTTAGGATTCAAATCATGGCCATCTCGACAACACAAGAAATCACCGCAGAACTGCGCGCCGGCCGCATGGTCATCCTGGTGGATGAGGAAGATCGCGAGAACGAAGGCGACCTGGTGCTCGCAGCGGAATTCGTGACGGCCGAGGCGATCAATTTCATGGCGAAATACGGCCGCGGCCTGATCTGTCTGACGTTGACCGAAGAGCGCTGCAACCAGTTGCACCTGCCGATGATGACGAGCCGTAACGGAACCTCCTACGGCACCAACTTCACCGTATCGATCGAGGCCGCGGAAGGCGTGACAACCGGTATTTCCGCCGCCGATCGTGCGAAGACCGTGCAAGTCGCGGTGGCCCGCAACGCGAAGCCATCCGATATCGTGCAGCCTGGCCATATTTTTCCCTTGAAAGCGCAAAAGGGCGGTGTGCTGATGCGCGCCGGCCATACCGAAGCGGGTTGTGATTTCGCCGAGCTGGCGGGCCTGACCCCGGCCGCGGTGATTTGTGAAATCATGAAGGACGACGGCACGATGGCACGTCTGCCGGATCTGATCGAGTTCGCGAAAGAACACGGCCTCAAGATCGGCACGATCGCCGATCTGATTCATTATCGCAGCCAGAACGAGAGCATCGTCGAGCGTATCGGTGAGCGCATCATGCATACCGCGCATGGCAGCTTCAGGGCCATTGCCTATCGCGACAAGCCGAGCGGCGGCGCACATCTGGCATTGGTGCATGGCGAGCTGAACCCGGAACTGGAAACGCTGGTACGGGTCCATCAACCGGTATCACTTCTCGACCTGCTGGAAACCCAGGCAACGACGCACTCCTGGACCATGACTTCGGCGATGGCCGCGATCAGCGCCGCCGAGCGCGGCGCGATGGTCTTGCTGAATTGCGAAGAATCGGCGGAACAGATGTTCGCGCAGTTCGCTGCGCTGAATACTCCTGAGCAGAAACCGCAGCCGCGCGGTTCGCGCATGGACTTGCGCACCTACGGTATCGGCGCCCAGATCCTGAAGGATCTCGGGGTCGGCAAGATGAAGCTGCTTGCCAGCCCGAGAAAAATGCCGTCCATGACAGGCTTCAATCTTGAAGTGGTCGGCTACCAGGCCAATCCAGAGGCCTGAAAACCGCATCCGCATGAGCGGATAGTTGTTGTATTCTCCAATAACATCGCCGCCGCAAATTTTGCTTGCAGCAAGATATGCCATCATCGAGCGGTGGCCAGGCATCAACAGGCGCAGTTGCGCATTAAGGAATCATCATGACCGTAGGAACATACGAAACCAACTTGGGCGGAGCAGGTTTGCGCGTCGGTATTGTGCAGGCCCGTTTCAATGAAGACGTATGTCACGGCTTGCTGTCCGCTTGTCTGGCGGAGCTCAAGCACCTCGGCGTTGCCGATGAAGACGTGCTGCATGTAACCGTGCCGGGCGCACTGGAGATTCCGCTTGCATTGCAGAAAATGGCGGAAACCCAGCAGTTTGATGCGCTGATCGCAATCGGCGCAGTGATCCGTGGCGAGACTTATCATTTCGAGCTGGTGTCGAATGAATCGGGAGCGGGCATCACCCGCGTCGGCCTCGATTTCGGGATTCCGATCGCCAATGCGGTGCTCACCACCGATACCGACGAGCAGGCGGAAGCACGGATGGAGGAAAAGGGGGCGGATGCCGCACGGGTCGCGATCGAAATGGCGAATCTTTCGCTGGCGCTTAACGAACTGGCCGACGTGATCGAGGAAGAGTAAGACATGACCCAGAAAACTGCGCATGCGAACCCGAGCAAGAGCCGTACACCGCGTCATCGCGCACGCGAGTTTGCGCTTCAGGGACTGTATCAATGGTTGCTGAACAATGAAGATGCCGGCGCAATCGATGCGCATATCCGGCAGGCCCATGGTTTCGACAAGGCAGACAGCGAGCATTTCGATGCGCTGCTGCATGGCACGATCAGGCAGGTGGCGGCATTACGTGAAGGTCTGGCGCCGTTGGTGGACCGGCCAATCGATCAGTTATCACCAGTGGAACATGCGGCGCTGCTGATCGGCGCCTATGAGCTCAGCATGCATATCGAGATTCCATACAAGGTTGTCATCAATGAAGCGGTCGAGTTGACCAAATCGTTCGGCGGCATCGATGGCCATAAATATGTGAACGGCGTGCTCGACAAGTTCGCCGCCAAGGTGCGCGACGCCGAAGTAGGCAACACCAAGCGTTGAGCGTGCCCGATCAGGTGGCGAAGATCGCTATCGCTGCCCGCTCCGGGCAGCACTCGTAAAAGCTTCCGTGATGAATTTCCCCAGCATCAATCCAAACCTCGCTTCCCGTCTTGCCAATATCGCGCCGTTCCATGTAATGGAACTCGCGAAAATGGCAACAGAACTGGAAAAGCAAGGCCGTCACATCATTCATATGGGGATCGGCGAACCGGATTTTACGGCGCCGCCACCGGTGCTGGAAGCCGCTGCACGGGCGATGGCCGATGGCAGGATGCAGTACACGGCCGCAACCGGCATCCCGGCGCTGCGCGAGGCGATCGCTGCGCATTATCAGCATGTCTATGGTTTGAACATCGCGCCGTCACGCATCGTTGTGACGGCCGGCGCATCGGCTGCCCTGTTGCTCGCGTGTGCGGCGCTGGTAGAGAAGGATGCGGAAGTCCTGATGCCGGATCCATCGTATCCGTGCAACCGCCATTTCGTCGCGGCATTCGAGGGGCGGGCAACCATGATTTCCAGCGGGCCGGAACACCGATTCCAGTTGTCGGACGCCATGGTGCGCGAGCACTGGACACCTGCCACACGCGGCGTACTGCTGGCATCGCCATCGAATCCGACCGGCACCTCGATTAGGCGCGACGAACTGGCGAAGATTGTTGCGAGCGTCCGGGAGCGGAACGGCTTCACGATCGTCGACGAGATTTATCAGGGGCTGACTTACGACGAGACGCCGTTCTCCGCGCTGTCGCTGGGCGAGGACGTGATTGTCATCAACAGCTTTTCCAAGTACTTCAACATGACCGGCTGGCGGCTCGGCTGGCTGGTGGTGCCGGAAGCAATGGTGCAACCGATAGAAAAGCTGGCGCAGAATCTTTTCATCTGCGCCTCCAGCATCGCGCAGCATGCCGGTGTTGCCTGTTTTGTCCCGGAGTCGATCGCGATCTACGAACAGCGCAAGGCCGAGTTCAAGCGGCGCCGCGACTACATCGTACCCGCCTTGCGCGAGCTGGGATTCGGCGTGCCGGTTACGCCGGACGGCGCGTTCTATGTGTACGCGGATTGCTCATCGCTGTCCGACAATGCGGATCGGCTGACGATAGCGATGCTGAATCAGGCCGGCGTGGTGCTGGTGCCGGGTCTCGATTTCGGGCCGCATACCGCGCGCCAATACATCCGCCTGTCTTATGCAACCTCGATGGAAAATCTGCAGCAGGCCGTGAGCCGGCTACAGATTTTTTTCGCTTCCCATCGCGCACGGCAATAAAAAACCCCGTCCTGTTTGATGCAGGGCGGGGTTGTCGGCGAATCGGGCTTTGCGATTGGCGAATTCGACTTATAGCGCTGCCAGTTGATCCGATTTTGCCGTTTTCAGGTCTGGTGCTTGTTCGGCGGCGGCAGACTCGCCGCCCGTGTCCGACTTGGTGTCCGCTGCACGTTTCGCCGGCGCTGCACTTGCAGAAGTTGTGTAGATCGGCACTTTCTTGCCCATCGCAACTTCCTTCAGGCGATGGTACTCCGCCAGGACTTTGGCGCCGTAACCGAAATCGGAGTCAAATGCGCCTGCACCGACATACAGCTTCAGGCCCGCTTCGACCGAGCCGCCGCGTGTCACATAGTCTTTCAGGATAAGGGATCCAACCTTGATGTTCGCGACCGGATTCAATGCTGCCTTGACACCGCCAAGGTCTTGAAACTTGTCATGGTGCACTTTTGACATGACCTGCATCAAGCCTTGCGCACCGACGGGGCTTTCGGCAAACGGGTTGAAGCCCGATTCGATCGCCATCACGGACAGGATCAGCAAAGGATCGAGCTTGATTTCCTTGGCAGTCATGTAGGCGGCGGACACCAGCATGTTGGTGGCATCGGACGCGACCCGGTAGCGCCGGGACAGCCAGTTGGTAACCCATTGCTGCTGCCGCGAAGTGCCCATCATCTTGATGTCGGCCTCCTTGAGCGGTCCTGTTTGCTGCGGGGCAGTCGCACTCGCCTGAATTTTGGAAGACACCGACTGCATCAGTGTCCCGACCTCATAGGGGGCGATGACCGTTTCGTCTGCATCTGCAGTGGCAAAGGGAGACAGGGCCTTCAATTGGTCGGCCAGATCCGGTTTCACAAACAGAATGCCAAGTGTACTGATTGCAATGACCCCCAGGACCATGAGGGCATGATGGGCGGTGGTGAGAAAGCCGCTGGCGGTGTCGCGGACGAAGACCGCCCACGTTGCCGACTGGCTTGCTTTTTTCCGGGTGAATTCGAGCGTTGCCCGGGTTGCACGATTTAACATTGAACCTCCTGAATCATCGCGGTAAGCGAAGGACCCATAGCTCTGCGGCGATAGGCACTTGTACATACCGTGAATCAGAAACATCATCTGTCGTCACGAGCAGTGACAGGCAGACGGCGGAATCGTTTGCTTTGGACCGCCGGCGATGTGGAGCGCCGAATCAGTGGCAAACGACTTTTTTCGGGGGAGAAGGCGGACGCCTTTTGAAAACACTCCTTAAAATGTCATGTGGGACCCCGATCCCGTGAATGATGAGTTTTTTGATCAGCGTTGCCGGCGATGCCAAGCTCGCGTCCTCATCAAGTTGCGCGAATTTTAGGGGGCTGTTTATATCAAGTCAATACTAAAGATGTGATTCTTAATTACTTCTAAATCTTATTATTTCGCTGCACTGCAACAAAACATTAATAAAATCAACTACTTGGATTCGCAATTAAAAGATAAGAGTGAATCTCAAACATTGTGAAAAATCATGAAATATTCAGACTTGCGAGATTTTATTTCCCAATTGCAACAATTGGGCGAATTAAAACGGATCTCGACACCGGTTTCCCCGTATCTGGAGATGACCGAGATCTGCGACCGCACATTGCGCGCCGGAGGGCCGGCGCTGCTTTTTGACAAGCCCGATGGCAAAACGATCCCGGTGCTCGCGAATCTTTTTGGCACCACGCGGCGCGTTGCGCTCGGCATGGGCGCCGAGGATATCGGCGAACTGCGCCGGATCGGTCATGTGCTCGCGGCGCTGAAAGAACCGGAACCACCGAAAGCCCTGAAAGACGTATTGGGTCTCGGCTCGCTATTGAAATCGCTATGGGACATGGCGCCCAGGGAGCAGCGTAGCGCGGCGTGCCAGGATGTGGTGTGGGAAGGCCATGACGTCGATCTTGGGAAACTCCCCATTCAACACTGCTGGCCGGGCGACGTCGCGCCATTGATTACCTGGGGCCTGGTAATTACCAAGGGACCGCACAAGAAGCGGCAAAATCTGGGGATCTATCGGCAGCAGGTGCTCGGCCGCAACAAGGTCATCATGCGCTGGCTCGCGCACCGTGGCGGAGCGCTCGATTTTCGCGAGCACGCCATCGTCAATCGCGGCAAGCCATATCCGGTCGCGGTTGCACTGGGAGCCGATCCGGCCACCATTCTGGGCGCGGTAACACCGGTGCCGGACAGCCTGTCCGAATACCAGTTCGCCGGCCTGCTGCGCGGCAGCCGTACCGAGCTGGTCAAGGCGATCGGCAGCGAGCTGCGGGTGCCGGCCTCGGCCGAGATCGTGCTGGAAGGGCACATCTACCCGGACGAGTCGCATGCCACTGGTTATGAGCATGCGCTGGAAGGTCCGTACGGCGATCATACCGGCTACTACAATGAGCAGGACTGGTTCCCGGTATTCACGATCGACCGGATCACGATGCGGCGCGACCCGATCTATCACTCCACGTATACAGGCAAGCCGCCCGATGAGCCTGCGATTCTTGGTGTCGCGCTGAACGAGGTATTCATTCCGTTACTGCAGAAGCAATTCACCGAAATCACGGATTTCTACCTGCCGCCCGAAGGCTGCAGCTACCGGATGGCGGTGGTACAGATGAAAAAATCCTATCCGGGGCATGCGAAGCGCGTGATGTTCGGCGTCTGGAGCTTCCTGCGCCAGTTCATGTATACCAAGTTTATTGTGGTGGTGGACGAGGATGTGAACATCCGGGACTGGAAAGAGGTGATCTGGGCGATCACGACACGAGTCGACCCGGTGCGTGACACCACCCTGGTCGACAACACGCCGATCGATTACCTTGACTTCGCGTCGCCGGTCAGTGGATTGGGCGGCAAGATGGGTATCGATGCGACCAACAAGTGGCCGGGCGAAACCAGCCGCGAGTGGGGACGCACGATTGAAATGACCGATGAAGTAAAGGCGAAGGTCGATCGTATCTGGCAGGAACTCGGGCTGTGACTGTTTTCGTATCGGCATGCTGCCGGTGCAACATCAAATACAGCAGACGTGCGCCGTTCTTTGCTGATAAAATGAAGGTCGGCGGGCCCCTACGCATTGCGGCATGGCCAACCTGGTCAGGTCGGGAACGAAGCAGCCACAGCTATTTCCCGCAAGTGCCGTAGACAAGGCTCGCCCCTTCTTTCTGTTTCACCTCTGTTTCAAATTCCCCTTCTATTCTGGCCAGGCCCGGTCCAGTATCTGCCGTTGCAATGCGGGTGCGGCGAGCGTGCCGTAGACCCGGCCGCATTCGGCATCGATTCGGCTGGCAATGAATGCATCGGCAATCGGCGCCGGTGCGTGGCGCAGCATCAGGCTTGCCTGGGTTGCCAGCACGAGCCGCTGCACGAAGCGGCGCGCCTGCATTTCCCTTTGCTCGGGCGGCGTATGCAAATCCTTGCGCAATCCGCCGGCCAGCGCCTGCAGGCCGGCATGCGCATGCGCCGACCGATCCAGTTCATCGAGCAGCAGCAGGAATCCTTCGGTTTCCCTTTCGACTGCGCGCAGTACATCCAGGCACATCACATTGCCGGAACCTTCCCAGATCGAATTCACCGGCGCTTCGCGGTACAGGCGTGCCATCGGGCCGGTTTCGACATAGCCGTTGCCGCCCCAGACTTCCATGCATTCGCCGGTGAATTCGAGCGCGCGCTTGCAGATCCAGAACTTGGCAGCCGGGGTGACAATGCGGCGCCAAGCGCGTTCCAGCGGATCGTCCGGTGTTTCGAATGCGCGCGCCAGGCGCAGCATCAGCAGCGTTGCCGCTTCGCTTTCCAGTGCCAGGTCCGACAGCACATTGCGCATCAGCGGCTGTTCGGCCAGCAGCTTGCCGAAGGCCGTGCGATGCCGGGCGTGGTGCGCGGCTTGCACAAAGGCTTGGCGCATCAGGCCGGCGCTGCCGATCACGCAATCGAGCCGGGTGTAATTCGCCATTTCGATGATGGTCGGGATGCCGCGGCCTTCGTCGCCGACCATCACGCCGTACGCATCCTGGAATTCCACTTCGCTGCTGGAATTGGAGCGGTTGCCGAGCTTGTCCTTCAGTCGCTGCACCAGCACCGCATTCTTGCTGCCGTCGGGCCGCCAGCGCGGCACGAAAAAGCAGGACAGGCCGGCGTCGGTACGCGCCAGCACCAGGTGCGCATCGCACATCGGCGCGGAAAAAAACCATTTGTGACCGGTCAGCAGGTAGGCCGCGCCGCGTCCTTCGCCGTTCAGCGGCCGCGCAGTGGTGGCATTGGTGCGGACGTCGGAACCGCCTTGCTTTTCGGTCATGCCCATGCCGATCAGCATCGAGCGCTTCTGTTCGAGCGGCAAGTCGCGCGGATCGTGTTCGCAGGAAAACAGTTTCGGCTGCAGCGTCGCAAACAGCGCCGGCTCGTTGCGCAGCACTGGAATCGAAGCGAACGTCATCGTGGTCGGACACAGCGATCCGGCTTCCACCTGCGAATGCATGAAATAGCCGGCGGCACGCGCGATATGCGCGCCCGGCTTCGGTTGCATCCATGGCAGCGCATGCAGGGCTTCGCGGCGCAACAGCGCGAGAAGCTGGTGCCAGCTTGGATGAAAATCGACCACATCGATGCGGCGGCCAAAGCGGTCGTGTGTGCTCAACTCGGGCAGGTGGTGGTTCGCCAGCTCGCCCAAATGCAATACTTCCTTGCTGCCCAGTTCGGCGCCGTAGTGCCTGAGCTGGTCTTCATGCCATTCCGCGCCGCCGTGCCGCACGCCATCGCTGAGCGCCACGTCGGTGGTGAAAAGGTTGTAATCCTGAAGTTCGGGGACCTGGTTGGTGACTTCATGTGTGGGCCATTGCATGGCGGATATCCTTTTCTCTTTTCTCAATGATGATTACATCAACCCAAGTCTATAACTTGCGTCGGCTCAGGTAAAATGAGGCCTACTTCTAATCGTCTGCCTGCCCATGTCTTATCAAGTTCTCGCCCGAAAGTATCGCCCGAAGAGCTTCGACACGCTCGTCGGACAAGAACATGTCGTGCGGGCGCTGACGCATGCGCTGGAGCAGCAGCGTCTGCATCATGCGTATCTGTTTACCGGCACGCGCGGCGTCGGCAAAACCACGCTGTCGCGCATTCTTGCCAAATCCCTGAATTGCGAAACAGGCATTACCGCGCAGCCGTGCGGTATCTGCGAAGCGTGTATCGCGATCGATGCCGGCCGGTTTGTTGACTACATAGAAATGGACGCGGCGTCGAACCGCGGCGTCGACGAGATGGCGCAGCTGCTGGAACAGGCGGTGTATGCGCCGTCCAACGCCCGTTTCAAGGTCTACATGATCGACGAAGTGCACATGCTGACCAACCATGCGTTCAATTCGATGCTGAAGACGCTGGAAGAGCCGCCGGAGCATGTGAAATTCATTCTCGCAACCACCGACCCGCAAAAGATTCCGGTAACCGTGCTGTCGCGTTGCCTGCAATTCAACCTGAAGCAGATGCCGCCCGGACATATCATCGGCCACTTGGAAAACATTCTCGGCCAGGAAGACATTGCCTTCGATGCGCCCGCTCTGCGCCTGCTTGCGCAGGGTGCGCACGGCTCGATGCGCGATGCGCTGTCGCTGACCGATCAGGCGATTGCCTACGCAGCCGGGAAGGTGACGCTGGAAGCGGTGCAGGGCATGCTGGGCGCGCTCGACCAGTCGTACCTGATTCGGGTGCTTGATGCGCTGGCATCGAAAGACGGCGCCGGCCTGCTGGCCGTGGCCGATGAAATGGCGACGCGCAGCCTGTCGTACAACGCCGCGTTGCAGGATCTGGGAACCTTGCTGCATCGGATCGCGTTGGCGCAAACGGTGCCGGCTGCGCTGCCGGACGATCTGCCGGAGCGGGAAGACATCATGCGGCTGGCAGCCGCGTTCGATGCCGAGGAAGTGCAGCTGTTTTACCAGATTGCCGTGCACGGCCGCAATGAACTGAGTCTTGCGCCGGACGAGTACGCCGGCTTTTCGATGACCTTGTTGCGCATGCTCGCGTTCCGGCCCGGCATCGGCGCTGCGGAAGCAAAGCCGCTGCCGCAGAGGCCGGCCGTAACGGCACCTGCCGCAGCAGCGGCACCGGTCGCGCGTTTGAGCGCTGCTGCGCCGCAAGCCGTGGCGAGTGCGCCGGTCGGCCGCCCGGCTGCTGCTATGAGCCCCGCGCGTGCCGCACTGGAAGCCGCGCGCAACGGCGGCAAGCTGCAACCGATTGCTGTTGCACCGGCTGCGCCGGTCCGGACGATCAACGAAGCGCCGCCACCACCTTGGGAAGAAGAATTGCAGCCGGTGATGGCCACAGAGGCTCAAAAAAAAACTGAACAGCCATTGATGCCGGCGGAAGCCGTCACGCGCGAACCGGAAGCGCAATCCGCGCCAATCGCGCCCGTTGCCAGGATGCGCCCGCCCGATCCGACCCCGGTTCCGTCGCTGAACTGGGACGGCAACTGGCCGGCGCTGGCCGCGTCGTTGCCATTGCGCGGCGTCGTGCATCAACTGGCGCAGCAGAGTGAGTTGCTGCAATGCGAATTGCTGGGCGACGGTGCGCAATTCCATTTGCGGATTCCGGTCGACACGCTGCGTTCTGCCGGCGCCGTCGACAAGCTGGCGAATGCATTGTCCGAGCATTTCGGCAAAACGATCCGTGTGCAGACCGAGATCGGTGCGGTCGAGCAGACCGCCAATGCGGCGGCGGTCGCGGAACGCGAGGCGCGTCAGCGCCAGGCAGAGCAGAACTTGCATAGCGATCCTTTCGTGCAGACACTGATGCGCGAATTCGGCGCGACCATCGTGCCCGGATCGATCAAACCCGTTTAACTTCAAGGAGTACGACCATGATGAAAGGCCAACTGGCAGGGCTGATGAAGCAGGCCCAGGCGATGCAGGACAACATGAAGAAGATGCAGGAACAGCTTGCGTCGATCGAAGTGGAAGGCGAGTCCGGCGCGGGCATGGTAAAGGTCGTGATGACCTGCAAGAACGATGTCAAGCGCGTGACCATCGATCCGTCGCTGCTGGGCGACGACAAGGACATGCTGGAAGACCTGGTTGCTGCCGCATTCAACGATGCGGTGCGCAAGGCGGAAGCGACTTCGCAGGAAAAAATGTCGGGCATGACCGCCGGCCTGCCGCTGCCGCCGGGCTTCAAGATGCCGTTTTAAACAGCATGATTCTCGAAGTCGCTCAGCTCGACGTGATTCCCGGCCAGGAGACGGCGTTCGAAGCCGCTTTCGGGCAGGCGCAGTCCATCATCGCTTCGATGAAGGGCTACCTGTCTCATGAGCTGCAGCGCTGCGTCGAGCATGCCAATCGCTATGTGCTGCTGGTGCGGTGGCAAACGCTGGACGACCATACGATCGGTTTTCGCCAGTCGCCGCAGTACCAGCAGTGGCGCAAGCTGCTGCATCATTTTTACGATCCGTTCCCGACCGTGCTCCACTATGAGCCGGTATCTGATGGCGCACTGAAACCTGCGTAGTGCCGACGTGAAATCTCCTTCCAGCCTCGAATTCCTGACCGAAGCCTTGCGCCGCCTGCCCGGCGTCGGACCGAAGTCGGCGCAACGCATGGCCTACCACCTGATGCAGCACGACCGCGACGGCGCGGCGATGCTCGGACGCGCGCTGTCGCAGGCAGTCGAGCGCGTGCACCACTGCGCCAGGTGCAATACCTTCACCGAACACGACGTGTGCGAAACCTGTCTCGACAGCGAGCGCGACGCAACGCTGCTGTGCGTGGTCGAATCACCGGCCGATCAATTGATGATCGAGCAGACACTTACGTACAAGGGCTTGTATTTCGTGCTGATGGGTCACCTGTCGCCGCTGGACGGTATCGGCCCGAAGGACATCCACCTCGAAAAGCTGATTGCACGCGCCACCGACGGCGAGGTGCAGGAAGTGGTGCTCGCCACCAATTTCACCAACGAAGGCGAAGCGACCGCGCACTACATCAGCGAGACGCTGAAGGCGCGCGGCCTGAAGGTCAGTCGCCTGGCGCGCGGCGTGCCGGTCGGCGGCGAGCTGGAGTACGTGGATGCGGGAACGATTGCCCGCGCAATGCTGGATCGCCGGTCGACGTAGAAGCCTCACGTTGCCCGGTGCCGGACAGGAGCTCGACGATGTTCGTTCACTCGGCAGAAAACCAGAGCTGGCTGCGTGCCCGGTGGCAGGGGTTGGTAACGCCGTCGTCGCCGGACCGTTCGGCAGCGGATGCGATTTGGGATGCGTTGGTGCGCCATTATTCGGAACCGCAGCGCGTGTATCACAACCTGTCCCATGTGATGACGTTGCTGCGCCATGCGGATGCGGAGCGTGCGAACATTCACCGGCCGGACGTCGTCGAGTTCGCCATCTGGTTTCACGACGCGATTTACGATACCCGAGCACATGACAACGAACAGCGCAGCGCGGCGTGGGCGCGCCATGCGATGCTGGGCATGGGCATCGATCCGCACATCATCGACGCAGTCGCGCAATGCATACTCGCCACCCGGCGGCATGAAGTGAGCGCGCATGAGCTCGTCGATCTGCCGCTGTTTCTCGATCTCGACCTTGCGATTCTCGGCGCACACGAGGAAACCTACCGCCAGTACAGCAACGCGATCCGTGCCGAATACGGCTGGGTGCCGGGGCCGGCTTATCGCGAGGGACGAACCCGGATATTGAAACACTTCCTCGAAAGGCCGACCTTGTTTTTCACGCCGGCGCTGGCCGCCCGCTACGAAATGCAGGCGCGGCGCAATATCGAGTGGGAGCTGCAGGAACTGTCTTCTTCGTAATCAGGGTGGATATGGCAGAAAAACAATCGACCGGCCCGCTGGCCGGCATCAAGGTACTGGAGCTCGGCACGCTGATCGCGGGGCCGTTCTGCTCGCGCATGCTGGCCGAGTTCGGCGCAGAAGTCATCAAGATCGAAGCGCCTGACGGCGGCGACCCGATCCGGCAATGGCGGGTGCTGAAGGACGGCACCTCGCTGTGGTGGTCGGTGCAGTCGCGCAACAAGAAGAGCGTCACGCTCAACATGAAGGACGCGGCCGGCCAGGAGATCGCGCGCCGGCTGGCGCTGGATGCCGACATCATCATCGAGAACTATCGTCCCGGCGTGCTGGAGAAATGGGGCATCGGTTACGAGGACCTGAAAAAGATCAATCCGGCGACCATCATGGTGCGCCTGTCCGGATACGGCCAGACCGGGCCGATGAAGGATTTGCCGGGTTTCGGCGCGATCGGCGAATCGATGGGCGGCATGCGCTACGTGTCCGGCCATCCCGACCGGCCGCCGGTGCGCATCGGGATTTCGATCGGCGACTCGCTGGCGGCATTGCATGGCGTGATCGGCGCGATGATGGCGCTACGCCATCGCGATGTCAGCGGTGGGCGCTGGAACGGCAAGCACGGTGAGCAGTGCGTGGCCGGGCAGGGGCAGATGGTCGACGTCGCGCTGTACGAATCGGTATTCAACGTGATGGAATCTCTGGTGCCGGAGTACGACCACGCGGGTGTGGTGCGCGAACGCACCGGCGGCGCGCTGCCGGGCATCGTGCCGTCGAATACCTACACCACGCGGGGCGGCGAGAACATCGTCATCGCCGGCAACGGCGATGCGATCTTCAAGCGCCTGATGCTGGCGATCGGGCGCGACGACATGGCGAACGATCCGCAGCTCGCGCGTAATGACGGCCGCGTGCCGCGCACCGGAGAAATCGACGATGCGATCCAGGCCTGGTGCGCCACGCAGGACATCGAGTCCGCGCTGGCGACGCTGAAGGCGGCCGACGTCCCGGTCGGCAAGATCTATTCGGTGCGCGACATGATGAGCGATCCGCAATTCCTCGCGCGCAGCATGTTCGAGCAGCATCGCTTTGCGGACGGTACGCCGATCAAGCTGCCGGCGATCACACCCAAGCTTTCCGAGACACCGGGCGAGACGAAATGGCTCGGTCCGGCACTCGGCGAGCACACCTCTGAAGTGTTGCGCGGGCTGGGTTATGATGACGAGCGCATCGCGCAGCTGCGACGCGATCACGTCATTTGAGGAGACAGCATGAACAAGAATTTCTGGAAGCAGTTCGCCATCGCGCTGGGACTGTTCCTGCTTGGTTACTTCACGCTCGGGCAGGTTTTTGCGCAGAGCGTCGAAAAGCAGAAGGTATCGATCGCGGTCGGCGGCAAGAATCTGTTTTATTACCTGCCGCTGACGATCGCCGAACAGCTCGGCTATTTCAAGGACGAAGGACTGCAGGTCGAGATCAGCGATTTCGCCGGCGGTTCGAAAGCGCTGCAGGCACTGGTCGGCGGTAGCGCCGATGTGGTGTCCGGCGCCTACGAACACACGATCAACATGCAGGCCAAAGGGCTGCCGATCAAGGCTTTCGTGCTGCAGGGACGGGCGCCGCAGATCGTGCTCGGCGTGTCGACCAAGACCATGCCGAACTACAAATCGATTGCCGACCTGAAGGGCAAAAAGATCGGCGTGACCGCGCCGGGTTCGTCGACCAACATGATGGCGAACTTCGTGCTGGCGAAGGCCGGCCTGAAGCCGACCGACGTGTCGTTCATCGGCGTCGGCGCTTCTTCCGGCGCGCTGTCGGCACTGCGCTCCGGCCAGATCGATGCGATCGCGAATCTCGACCCGGTGATCACGATGCTGGAACAGAAACATGAGATCAAGGTGGTGGCGGATACACGCACGCTGAAGGACACGCAGGACGTGTTCGGCGGACCGATGCCGGCCGCGACGCTGTACACCAACGAGGCCTTCCTGCAAAAATATCCGCACACCGCGCAGGCGCTGACCAATGCGATGGTGCATGCGCTGAAGTGGCTGCAGACCGCCGGCCCGTCGGACATCATCAAGGTGGTGCCGGAAAACTATCTGTTGGGCGATCGGGCGCTGTACATCGAGGCTTTCCTGAAGGTACGCGAGGCGCTGTCGCCGGACGGCATCATGCCCGAAGCCGGCCCGAAGACCGCACTGCGCACGCTGAAGGCGTTCGAGCCCGCACTGGCCGGCAAGCAAATCGACCTTTCAAAGACCTATACCAACGAATTCGCGAAGAAGGCCAACGCGAAATTCAAATAATCGGGTTGCCGGCACACACCGGCAACCCGCTCCTGTCACCCGTTTCGCATGTTTCGGAGGAAGCCCGCGCCCGCGGGCTCGGCTCGACGATGATTCCAGCGCTCTCGCTCGACAATATCACCTGCACCTTCATTTCCGCCGACGACCGCTCGCAGCGTTACACGGCGGTCGCCGACTCCACGTTGCACATCGCTCCCGGCGAATTCGTGTCGGTGGTCGGCCCGACCGGCTGCGGCAAGTCAACCTTGCTGAATGTCGGCGCCGGCTTGCTGGCACCGTCTTCGGGCAGCGTCAAGGTGTTCGGCGAAGCGCTGGACGGCATCAACCGCCGCGCCGGCTACATGTTCCAGGCGGAAGCGCTGATGCCCTGGCGCAGCGCGTTGCAGAACGTGATCGCCGGCCTGCAGTTTCGCGGCATCGACGAAGCGCAGGCGCACAAGCTCGGCGAGGAATGGCTGGCGCGCGTCGGCCTGCAGGGCTTCGGCGACCGCTATCCGCACCAGCTGTCCGGTGGCATGCGCAAGCGGGTCGCACTGGCGCAGACCCTGATTCTTGATCCGGACATCATCCTGATGGACGAACCGTTTTCCGCGCTCGATGTTCAAACCCGCCAGTTGATGGAAAACGAGGTGCTGGAATTGTGGAGCGCGAAGAAGAAGGCGGTGCTGTTCATCACGCATGACCTCGATGAAGCGATCGCAATGTCGGACCGCGTGGTGGTGCTGTCGGCCGGGCCGTCCACCCATCCGATCGGCGAATTCACGATCGATCTGCCGCGTCCGCGCGACGTCGCCGAAATCCGCACGCATCCGCGTTTCGTCGAGTTGCATGCGCAGATCTGGAATGTATTGCGCGAAGAAGTGCTGAAGGGCTATCAGCAACAGAAACGGAGAGCCTGAGATGTGGAACGCAATCAAGCCGAATCAGCGCAACCTGCGCGTCTGGCAGGCATTGCTGCTGGTAGTGCTGTTCGGGATCTGGCATCTTGCATCGCGCGAACCGCGGGCGGCATTCTTCTTCGGCGAGCCGGTGAAAGTGCTGCAACGCATCTGGCAATGGTTTACCGTCGGCGGCGGCACGCTGGACGTCGGCATCGGCGATGCAACCTGGTTTACGCTGCACTTTCCCGCCGAGATCTATTCACACCTGCTGGTGACCCTGACCGAAACCCTGCTTGCATTCGGCATCGGCACGCTGCTCGGACTCGGCTTCGGCCTGTGGCTGGCATTGTCGCCGCTGTCGTCGGCGATTCTCGATCCCTATATCAAGGCGGCCAACTCGATGCCGCGCGTGATCCTCGCGCCGATCTTCGGCATGTGGTTCGGACTCGGCATCTGGTCCAAGGTCGCGCTGGCAGTGACGCTGGTGTTTTTCATCGTGTTCTTCAATGTCTACCAGGGCGTGAAGGAAGTCAGCCCGGTGGTGCTGGCGAATGCGCGCATGCTCGGCGCGAACCGGCAGCAGCTACTGCGCCAGGTCTATCTGCCGTCCGCCACGTCATGGGTATTTTCCAGCCTGCATACTTCGGTCGGGCTGGCGTTCGTCGGTGCGATCGTCGGCGAATATCTCGGTTCGGCGCGCGGTGTCGGTTATCTGATTCTGCAGGCCGAGGGCACATTTGACGTCAACACTGTCTTTGCCGGCATCCTGGTGCTGACCGCGTTCGCGCTGGTGCTCGACATGCTGGTCGGCGTGATCGAGAAGCGGCTGATGAAGTGGCAGCCAAGATCGGGCGAAACCGAAAAGCTGTAGCGGGCGCGGCTTTTGCTTCGATAACGATTTGCCGCTTGCTGCGCGGAGAAGGTGCAATCGCGCATCATAATGATCGTCGTCATGCATGGCAGGCGATAACGGCGCATGGCTGTGCATCATGTGTGGGCATTTCGACCAATTTACGGAGAAGAAGATGACAGGAATTTCGAGCAGGCAGGGCGTTCTCGCAATCGCTGGCTTGACAGTTTTTTCGGCTGCTACGCCGGCGTTCGCGCATCCCGGCATTCATCATGTCGCACTGAGCGTGACGACCGGATTCGCGCATCCCTTTTCCGGGCTGGATCATATGCTGGCATTTGCCGCGATCGGCTTGTGGAGCGCGCAGCACCGCGGACGGGCCACATGGCTGTTGCCGCTGCTGTTCATGGCGACGATGATATTGGGCGCATTGGCCGGCCTGGGCGGCCTGCGGCTACCGGGTATCGAAACTGGGATCGCCGCATCGGTGGCGATCCTCGGCCTGCTGACGGCGTTTTCAGTGCGCATGCCGCTGGCGGCGAGCAGTGCGCTGGTATCCGTGTTTGCGTTGTTGCATGGGTATGCGCATGGAACCGAGCTGCCGCAACAGATGTCGGCGGCGTCTTACATCTTCGGCTTCGCGATGGCGACCGGCTTGCTGCATCTCACCGGCTTTGCCGCGGCATCGCTGGCCAGCCGGTTGGCTGCAGGTGGTGCCACGCGGCTGGCCGGTGCCGGCATTGCGGCGACCGGCATGTACCTGCTCGCGGCCGTCGTTTGAGTGAAGGCGTCAGCCTTTCAGCAGCGGCCGTAGCGCAAGCACGCCGCGCCTGATCTCCTCGGGCGGCACCGCGGCGAAACCGAACAGCAGCCCCGATGCTTTCGCTTGCGCCTCCGCGGGACCGGCATTGTAGAAGCCCGATAACGCGCGCAACTCGATGCCTTTTTCCAGCGCTGCCTGCACCACTGCCTGGTCGTTGCGCCGGCGTTTGAAGGTGGCGGTGAACTGGATGCCGGCATCGGTCGCTCCGATCCGCAATTCGTCGGCCAGATGCGCATCCAGCGCGTCCAGCAAGGCCGCGCGCCGTTCCGCATACACGGTGCGGGTTCGTTTGATGTGGCGGCTGAAGTGTCCCTGCGTAATGAAATCGGCCAGCACCAGTTGCGGCACGGTCGCGGTATGGCGATCGATGATTGCCTTGCCCTGCGTGAACGCATCGACCAGCGCCGGCGGCACCACCAGGTAACCGAGCCGCAGCCCGGGAAACAGAAGCTTGGACAAGGTGCCGACGTACAGCACGCAGCCGGCCGTGTCCAGGCTTTGCAGCGATGCCAGTGGCGGCCCGGTGTAGCGGTATTCGCTGTCGTAGTCGTCTTCCACCACCCACACCTTGTTGCGCGCCGCCCAGCCGAGCAGCGCCAGCCGGCGTTGCAGGCTCATCGTCACGCCCAGCGGCAACTGATGCGACGGCGTCGCATAGACCAGCTTTGCATCCGGGTAGCGCTCGATGCCAAACGCGACTGACAGGCCTTCATTGTCCAGCGGCACCGGACAGGCGCGCGCATCGACCGCGCGTAATGACGCGGTAATGCCGCGATATCCCGGCTCCTCGACCCACGCAGCGTCATTCGGCGCCAGCAGCATCGATGCAATCAGGAACAGCGCCTGTTGCGAGCCGGAAGTGACGATGACCTGCTCGGGCGCGCAATGCACACCGCGCGAGGCACGCAGGTAAGCGGCCAGCGCCTCCCGCAACGGAGGGCAGCCGGCCGGATCGTCGTAGCCGAGGTGATGGCCGGGGCGGCGCCAGCGACGCGCTTCCAGGCGTGCCCACACTTCAAACGGGAACACATCGAGGCCGGGCATGCCGATGCGGAACGCGCGCGGCATGCCCTGGTGGATGTTCAGCCGCGCGGCTTCACCAATGAAGCCCTGGCCGCGTTTCGACAGGGGACGCAACGGGACGGGTGCGGCATTTTCCGGCACGGATCTCCTTGCCGGCGACGAGAGCGGCAAGCTCGCGCTGACAAAGGTGCCTTTTCCCACGGTGCCGGATAGGAAGCCTTCCGCCATCAGTTGTGCATAGGCGTTCAGCACGGTCTGGCGCGAGATGCCGAACAGCCGCGACAGTTCCCGGGTCGGCGGCAATTGCGTGCCAGGGCCCATCCTGCCGTCGAGTATCGCCTGCTTGATGGCGTCATACAGTTGGCGAAACATCGGTGTGCGCGAGGCCGGGTCCAGCCGCAGGGTCGTCAGGGATTGTGCCAGGTGCATGGGTTGGTCCGGATTTATATTGGTATTTTAAAAATAGCATTTATTGGTACTTCAGAAAAGCCAAAGCATGGGCTAATCTTTGCCCAATACCCGCCTATCTGACGAGGACAGCAATGCATACCTACGAAGCGACCGTCTCCTGGAAAAAAGGGGATCAGAATTTCTCCGACAACCGTTACAGCCGCGCGCATACCTGGCGCTTTGACGGCGGCGCGCAAGTGGCTGCGTCGTCGTCGCCGCTGAGCGTGCCGGAGCCGATGTCGGTGGCGGCAAACGTCGATCCGGAAGAGGCGCTGATTGCCGCCACGTCGAGCTGTCACATGCTGTTCTTCCTGTCGTTTGCCGCGAGGCGCGGCTTCGTGGTCGACGATTATGTCGATCATGCGGCCGGCGTGATGGAGAAAAACGGCGAAGGGAAGATCGCGATCACACGCATCACGCTGCGCCCGGCGATCACGTTTTCAGGCGAACGCCGGCCGACGCCCGAAGAGCTGACCGAGCTGCATCATCGCTCGCACGAGGCGTGCTACATTGCAAATTCGATCAAGGCCGACGTCGTTGTCGAATCCATCTGACCCGGACCAGGAGCATCATGTATATTCCCACCCACTTCGAAGAGACGCGAGCCGAACTGCTGCACCGGTTGATGCGCCAGCATCCGCTCGGTACGCTGGTGACATTGGAGAGCGGCGGGCTCAACGCGAATCATATTCCATTCGAATTCGACGCTGGTCCGGCGCCTTTCGGCGTATTGCGCGCCCATGTGCCGCGCGCCAACCCGGTATGGCGCGAAGCATCGACAGAGGTGGATACGCTGGTCGTTTTCCAGGGGCCGCAAACCTACATCACGCCGTCCTGGTATGCGACCAAGCAGGAGACAGGGCGCGTGGTGCCGACCTATAACTACATGGTCGTGCACGCCTACGGTCCGCTGCGTGTGATCGACGATGCAGTGTGGTTGCGCGCACACCTGGAACGCTTGACCGGCCACTTCGAGAACGGGCGCGCACATCCTTGGAAGGTGAGCGATGCGCCCGACGAATACATTGCGAAACTGTTGCCTGCGCTGGTCGGTATCGAGATACCGATCACCAGGCTGCTGGGAAAATGGAAGGTGAGCCAGAACCAGCCGCAGGTGAATCGTGAGGGCGTCGAGCGCGGCTTGCGCGAGTCCGGCAGCGGCGCGAGTGCGATGGCGGACGAACTTGCGCGCCGTCTGCAGAACGGCGCATAAACGCAACGCATAAGCATACGCAGAGGCCGGCCGCTTCCAGATTTCCCCGCCGTTTTTCTACCAGACCGTTGCTTTCTTCCGGTTGCCGCCGGACGGCTCGTTGAAACTTTCCGCGAGAAATTCGGTGAACGCGCGCACACGCGGCGAAGCGCCATGCCGCTCCGGATAGACCGCGAAAATATCGGCTGACGGCGTTGCGTACTCCTGCAGCAGGACCTGCAGGCGGCCCGAGCGCAAATACTTCGCGATATCCCACTCGGCGCGCAGCATGATGCCGTGGCCGTCGAGCACCCAGTTCAGCGCGACCTCGCCGTCGTTGCTGCTGAGCGTGCCCCTGACCTTGATGGTTTCGATGTTCTTTCCCCGCGCGAAACGCCAGGTGCCGTACGCATTGTCGTTCTGCCGCAGCACGATGCAGTTGTGCCGTGCGAGGTCGTGCGGCACTTTCGGCGTGCCATGCTTTTTCAGGTAGGACGGCGCCGCGCACACCAGCCGCCGGTTGGCCGCAATCCGCTTCGCGACCAGTCGGGTATCGGGAATCTCGCCGAAGCGTATGCCGACCTCGAACGCTTCATCGACCAGGCTCAACGGATGATCGGTGAGCTGCAGCTGCACCTCGACTTCCGGATAACGCTTGACGAAGCGCGACACGATCGGCGTCAGGTAGGTGCGGCCGAAACCCAGCGGCGCATTGACCCGCAGCAATCCCTTCGGCGCGGCGCGATTGCGCGACACTAGCCGTTCCATGTCTTCCAGCTCGGTGATGATGCGCGCCGCGTTCGCATGGAAGGTTTCTCCTTCATCGGTCAGGCTGAGCCGCCGCGTGGTGCGGTTCAGCAACGGCACGCCGAGCCGGTCTTCCAGCTTCGACAGCCGCTTGCTGACCGATGCCGGCGTCACGCCGAGTTCGCGCGCGGCCGCCGACAGGCTGCCCTGCTTGACGATCAGTTGGAAAAATCGCAGTTCCAGCGACTCGATCATTTTTAACTCCAGCGATAAAGTAGGTTGAATTTACACGCATTCGATCAACTGTCAAATCCCGTAAAGTCTGTCCATCAACCGGACAGCCGCCAGCGGCATGGCGTGCCTGTCACCGGAAATTCACCCAACTGGACAACTGAAAAAAGGAAATGTCATGCGGACATACAAGATTGCAGCGATTCCGGCGGACGGAATCGGGCCGGAAGTGATTGCGGCGGGGCTGGAAGTGCTGAACGTGCTGGCAAGGCGCGATGGCGGCTTTGCACTGGACGTCGAACACTTTCCGTGGAGCTCGGAGTACTACCTGAAGCACGGCCACTATATCCCCGAAGGCGGCCTGGAAAAGCTGAAAACCTTCGACGCGATTTTCTTCGGCGCGGTGGGCAGTCAGCAGGTGGCGGACCATGTGTCGTTGTGGGGCCTGCGCCTGCCGATTGCGCAGGGTTTCGACCAGTATGCGAACGTGCGCCCGGCGCGCGTGCTGCCCGGCGTGAACAGTCCGCTGAAAGGCGGTGAGGGCATCGACTGGGTGATCGTGCGCGAGAATTCGGAAGGCGAATATGCGGGCCACGGCGGCCGCGCACATCGCGGCCTGCCGATTGAAGTCGGCACCGAGACGGCGGTATTCACCCGCGCCGGTGTCGAGCGGATTCATCGCTTCGCGTTCGAACTGGCGCGCAAGCGGCCGCGCAAGCACCTGACGCTGGTCACCAAGTCGAACGCGCAGCGCTTCGGCATGGTGATGTGGGATGAAATCTTCGCCGAAGTTGCGGCGGATTTCCCGGACGTGACAACCGATCGCGAACTGGTCGATGCGGTGACCACGCGCATGGTACTGAAGCCGCAGACGCTGGACGTGGTGGTCGCGACCAATCTGCACGCAGACATTCTGTCGGACCTGGCCGCCGCGCTGTCGGGCAGCCTCGGCATCGGCCCGACCGCGAACTTGAATCCGGAGCGCACTTTCCCGTCGATGTTCGAGCCGATCCACGGTTCCGCGTTCGACATTACCGGCAAGGGCATCGCCAATCCGATCGCCACCTTCTGGACCGCTGCGATGATGCTGGAACACCTGGGCGAGGCCGATGCGGCGGCGCGGCTGATGAAGGCGGTCGAGGCGGTGACCGCGGAAAAGATTCACACGCCCGACCTCGGCGGCAAGGCCACGACCGCGCAGGTCACAGCGGCGGTGCGCCGCCATCTGGGCGCCGCATAAATCGCCGAGAATCCGAGCGATGACAGCGATCACGCCCGCATCCGCCCGCGCGCTGCTGCGCGCGATGTTCGACGCGGCAATCGCATCCGCGCAGCCGGCGCGCTGTCTGCCGCCGCATCTGCCGGCGCGGCCGGCAAGGCGCGTGATCGTGATCGGCGCCGGCAAGGCGTCGGCGGAGATGGCGCGCGTGGTCGAACAGCACTGGGAGGGCGAGCTGCGCGGACTGGTAGTCACCCGCTATGGTTATCGCGTACCTTGCGAGCGCATCGAGATCGTCGAAGCCGCGCATCCGCAGCCGGACGAGGCGGGCGAGCAGGCGGCGCGACGCATGCTCGCGATGGTCGGCAATCTGCGCGCCGACGATCTGGTGCTGTGCCTGATTTCCGGCGGCGGTTCGGCTTTGCTGCCGCTGCCCGCGCCCGGCATCACGCTCGCGCACAAGCAGGCGGTGAATGCCGCACTGCTGGCAAGCGGCGCCGGCATTTCGGAAATCAATTGCGTGCGGCGTCATCTGTCCGGCATCAAGGGCGGCCGGTTGGCGGCTGCCTGCCATCCGGCGCAAGTGCTGACCCTGCTGATGTCGGACGTGCCGGGCGATGATCCCATCGATATCGCGTCCGGCCCCACGGTACCCGACCCGACCACCTGTGCCGACGCGCTGGCAGTGCTGGCGCGCTACCGGATCGATGTGCCGCCGGAGGTTGCCGCGTTGCTTGAGAGCGGTGCAGGCGAAACCGTGAAGCCGGGCGATCCGCGGCTGGCCGGCGCACAGACGCGCATGATCGTACGGCCCCAAACGGCGCTCGAAGCGGCCGCCCGCGTCGCGCGCGATGCCGGCATCCCGACATACATTCTCGGCGACAGCATCGAAGGCGAAGCCCGCGAAGTCGGCAAGGTCATGGCCGGCATTGCGCACAGTGTCGCCTTGCATGGACAGCCGTTCCAGCCGCCATGCATCCTGCTGTCCGGCGGCGAAACCACGGTGACGGTACGTGGTAACGGCCGCGGCGGCCGTAACGTCGAATTTCTTCTTTCGCTCGCGCTGGCGCTGAACGGCCGGCCGGGCATTCACGCACTCGCGGGTGATACCGACGGCGTCGACGGCCAGGAAGAGATCGCCGGTGCCTGTATCGGCCCCGACACGCTGGCGCGAGCCATTCACCTCGACCTGCGGCCGGCCCACAGCCTGGCGAACAACGACGGCCACGGCTTTTTCCAGGCGCTCGGTGATGCGGTTGTGACCGGCCCGACGCTGACCAACGTCAATGATTTTCGCGCAATCCTGATCGGAGCGGATTGCGCATGACCTTGCACCTGACCGACTCATAGCGTGTGGGTAAGCGGCCGCGCCCGACACGCCTCATTACTATTCGGCGGCCGATTTTGGAAGGAGAACTCCATGAAAAAACTACTCGCCGCCGCACTGATCGGCGTGACTTCGCTTGCGGCTGCATCGGCCGCGCTGGCGCAGGACCCGATCGTCATCAAGTTCAGCCATGTGGTCGCCGAGCATACGCTGAAAGGAAAGGCCGCCGAATATTTCAAGAAGCTGGCCGAAGAGCGCACGCACGGTGCGGTGAAGGTCGAGGTTTATCACAACTCGACGCTGTACAAGGACAAGGAAGAACTGGAAGCGCTGCAACTTGGTGCGGTGCAGATGCTGGCACCGACGCCCGGCAAGTTCGGCCCGCTTGGAGTGCGCGAGTACGAAGTGCTCGACCTGCCTTACCTGTTTGACAGTCTGGCCGAAGAACACAAGGTGACTCAGGGAGCGGTCGGCCGGCAACTGCTGGACAAGCTGACCAGCAAGGGCGTGCTCGGGCTTGCGTTCTGGGACAACGGTTTCAAGGAAATGACCAGCAACAAGCCGTTGCGCAAGCCGGAAGATTTCAAGGGAATGAAAATTCGCATCCAGTCGTCACGCGTGATCGATGCGCAGATGCGCGCGCTCGGCGCACTGCCGCAGGTGATGTCGTTCGCCGAACTGTACGGCGCGCTGCAGACCGGTGTGGTCGATGGCCAGGAGAATCCGACCAATGTGATCTATCCGTCCAAGCTGTATGAAGTGCAGAAATACCTGACGCTGTCCGATCACGGCTACCACGGCTATGTGGTGATCACCAATCCGAAGTTCTGGGCCGGACTGCCGCCGGATATCCGCAGCACGCTCGAAGGCGCGTTGCGCGATACCAGCAAGTACTTCAACGAGGCCGCCGAAAAGGAAAACGCGGAAGGGCTGGAAGCGATCCGCAAGTCGGGCAAGACGCAGATCATCACCTTGACCGCCGAGGAGAAGAAGGCGTGGAAAAAGGCGCTGATACCGGTGCACAAGGCGATGGCAGACCGGGTCGGAAAGTCGCTGCTGGAGTCGATCTACAAGGAGACCGGATTCGATCCGGACAAGCTGTAAGCGGTAGCGCTGCCCGCGGCATGCGCGGGCAATGGCAGGGCGGAAGCGCAGGCGCTTCCGCCCTGTCGCGTTTTCAGCGCAATGCGTCGATCATCTTTTCCAGCTTCACCGCATCCGCGCAGAACTGGCGGATGCCTTCGGCCAGCTTTTCCGTACCCATCGCGTCGTCGTTCAACTGATAGCGGAACGCTTTTTCGTCCAGCTCGATTTTTTTCAGGTCGGATGCACGCGCTTCTTCCAGGTCCAGCTTGCGCGTGATCGGCGCGTCGCCGTCCGCCAGCTTCGCCAGCAGTTCCGGGCTGATCGTCAGCAGGTCGCAGCCGGCCAGTTCGATGATCTGCGAGGTGTTGCGGAAGCTCGCGCCCATTACTTCCGTGCTGTAGCCAAACTTGCGGTAATAGTTGTAGATGCGCTTGACCGACTGCACGCCGGGATCGTCCGCGCCGCTGTATTCCTGGCCGGTCGACTTCTTGTACCAGTCGTAGATGCGGCCGACGAAGGGCGAGATCAGCTGCACTCGCGCATCCGCGCAGGCGATCGCCTGCGGCAGCGCGAACAGCAGCGTCATGTTGCAGCGTATGCCTTCCTTTTCCAGCACTTCGGCGGCGCGAATGCCTTCCCAGGTCGACGCGATCTTGATCAGGATGCGTTCGCGCGGAACGCCTGCTTCTTCGTACAGCGCGATCAGCGCGCGTCCCTTGGCGATCGTCGCTTGCGTGTCGAACGATAACCTGGCATCGGTCTCGGTCGATACGCGGCCGGGAATGATGTCCAGGATTTCGCGGCCGAAGGCGACCAGCAGGCGGTCGGTGATGTCGGAGGTCGACTGGCGCATATGATCGCGCACCGCCTTTTCCAGCAGCGGCCGGTACTCGTCCTTTTGCACTGCTTTCAGGATCAGCGACGGATTGGTGGTGGCATCGCGCGGCGCGAACGCCTTGATCGACTGGAAATCGCCGGTATCGGCGACGATGGTGGTGTATTGCTTCAGTTGTTCGAGCTGGTTCATAAATCGGAGGTAAAAGCGGAGGTCAAAGAGGCGAAACGTCAATGATAACCAAGTTGCGCGGAGTGCCGGCGCTTTCCGCGTTCGATTGGATGTGGATCAGCTTGCCCAAACGGAAACCGGAAATGTTTCAGGCCTTCGGCGGATGCCTGAGGAAGAAATCGAATTGCATGTCGAGTTTTTGCAATGCTTTTTGTGCATTCTGCATTTTCTTGCGGAATTCCGGGCCGCGCTTCAGTGCGAGGCCGACCGCAAGGATGTCGATCACCACCAGGTGTGCGAGGCGCGCGGAGATCGGCGTGTACGGGTCGATGTTGAAACTCAGGTCGATCGGCACCAGCGCAGTCGCCGCGTCCGCCAGCGGCGTGCCGCTCGGGCTCAATGCGATCACGTCGGCGCCGACCTTGCGTGCCAGTTGCACGCTATGCAGCAGCGCGGTGCTGTTGCCGCGCTGCGAAATCGCGACGACCGCATCGCCTTTCTGCAGCAACGCGGCGGAAATCGTGTGGATGTGCGGATCGGCGTACGCGACGGTCGGTATGCCGGAGCGGAAGAACTTGTGCTGTGCATCGGCGGCGACGATGCCGGAAGTGCCCTGGCCCCAGAACTCGATCTTGCTGGCGCGCGCCAGTATCTCGAGCGCGCGATCGATCGCGGCCGGCGACAGGTTGTTGCGCAGGTCCAGCAAGGCGTTGATCGAGCGGCTGCAGATCTTGTTGACCAGGTCGGCGGCCAGGTCGTCCTGCAACGGCGCTTCGTCCAGTTGCGGCAGCGCCAGCGCCAGCGTCTGCGCCAGCTTCAGCTTGAACTCGTGCCAGCCATCATAGCCGAGCGCGCGGCAGAAACGCACCACGGTCGGTTCGGACACCTGCGCATTCTTGGCCAGTGCGGTGATGTTGCCGGATACCGCGAGGTCCGGGTTTTTCAGCACCGCGAGCGCCACCTTCTTTTCCGATTTGGACAGGGCGTCGAGTTGCGTACGGATCGAATCGAGCAGCATGGCTGGCTTAGCGCGTGGGCGGAGTGGCGACGGCGCTCATTATAGTTCCGGCAATGCCTCTTCCCGCCACTGCAGGCCGTCGCGCCCGATCAGCGCGCTGGCCGCGGCCGGGCCCCAGCTTCCGGCGGTGTACGGAATCGGTTCGTCGCCTTCCTGTTCCCAATAATCGAGAATCGGCTCGACCCATTCCCATGCGGCTTCCAGTTCGTCGCTGCGCATGAACAGCGTGAGCTGGCCGCGCAGCACGTCGAGCAGCAGCCGCTCATACGCATCCATGCGCGGCATCTTGAAGGTTTCGCGGAAATCCAGTTCCAGTTCGACCGGACGCAGCCGCATGCCGTCGCCCGGCGTCTTGGCCATCAGGTTCAACTGCAAGCCTTCGTCCGGCTGCAGCCGGATCACCAGGCAGTTCGGCTGGAAACTGCTGTTCGGCTGCGCGAAAATCGAATGCGGGATCGCCTTGAAGCGCACCACGATTTCGGCCAACTGGTCCGCCATGCGCTTGCCGGTGCGCAGGTAGAACGGCACGCCGGCCCAGCGCCAGGTCTCGATCTCGGCCTTGACCGCGACGAAGGTTTCGGTGCGGGAGGCCGGATTCGCTTGCGGCTCCTTGCGGTAGCCGGGCACTGCGGCGCCGTCGACGTGGCCGGAGCGATACTGGCCGCGGATCACGTTTTGCGCCAGCGTGTGCGGCGTGAAGCGCTTGAGCGAGCGCAGCACCTTCAGTTTTTCGTCGCGCACCGCATTCGGTGTGGCGGAGGTGGGAGGTTCCATCGCGACGATGCAGAGTAGTTGCAGCAGATGGTTCTGCAGCATGTCGCGCAGCGCGCCGGCGGTTTCGTAATAGTCCATCCGGTTGCCGACGCCGAGCTCTTCCGCGATCGTGATCTGCACGTCGGAAATCCATTCGCGCCGCCACAGCGGTTCGAACAGCACGTTGCCGAAGCGCAGCGCCAGCAGGTTCTGCACCGTTTCCTTGCCGAGGTAATGGTCGATGCGGAAAATCTGCGATTCGGAAAACACGCGGCCGACTTCCGCATTGATCTGCCGCGCGCTCGCCAGGTCGCGGCCGAGCGGCTTTTCGAGCACCACGCGCGAGGTCGGCGTTGCGAGTCCGCAGGTCGCCAGGTTGTGGCAGATCTTCGCGAACAGGCTGGGCGGCGTCGCCAGGTAGAACACGCGGGTGATCTTGTGGTCCGGCATTTCCGGGCGCATTGCCTCGACCAGCGCCTGGTAGGTCGCGGGGTCGTTCGCGTCCAGCGCGACGTATTGAAGGCGCGCGCAAAACGTGTTCCACACCGCATTATCGAATTCCGCCACATGCGGCTTCGCATTCTGCTCGACTTCTTTCAGGAACTTGTCGCGGCTCCAGTCGTGCCGGCCGACGCAGATGATGCGCGCCGACGAAGGCAGGTCGTGCGAGCGGTCGCGGTTGTACAGTGCGGGCAGCAGCTTGCGCATCGACAGGTCGCCGCTGCCGCCGAATAACACCAGGTCGAAATCGGTAAGAGCCATGGTTTGTAATGGATTAATGTAAAAAGGATGCCGCCGCAACGCCTGACGCGCCAGCAGCCGCGTTTGTCTCAGCGAGCGGCCGCCCGTGCCCGTTCGATCAGCGCGTTGGTTGAGCCGTCGTGCGCTTCGGGATGCGGTTTCCCGGTCAGTTCGTGCTCGATGTTTTTCGCCAGCACCTTGCCGAGCTCCACGCCCCACTGATCGAAGCTGTTGATGTCCCACACCACGCCTTGCACGAATACCTTGTGCTCGTACAGTGCAACCAGAGCGCCCAGCGTGGCAGGCGTCAACGCATCCATCAGGATCGTGTTGCTCGGGTGATTGCCTGGGAAAGAGCGGTGCGGCAACAAGGCTTCGATCGTGTTTTCGGCGATATGTTGCGCCTGCATTTCGGCACGCACTTCATCGGCGCTCTTGCCGCGCATGAAGGCTTCCGATTGCGCGAAACAGTTTGCCAGCAACACGGTGTGATGCCCGGCAATGCCGTGGCTCGGCGCCAGTGCCGCAATGAAATCGACCGGCGTCATGTCGGTGCCCAGATGCAGCAACTGGAAATATGCGTGCTGGCCGTTGGTGCCAACGTCGCCCCAGACAACGGGGCAGGTTGCGACGTCGACTTCCGCGCCACCAGCGGTCACGCGCTTGCCGTTGCTTTCCATTTCCAGTTGTTGCAGATAGGCAGGGAAGCGGCTCAGATCCTGATGGTACGGTGCGATCGATAGTGAAGTGGTGCCGAAGAAATTGCGATACCAGAGGCCGAGCATACCGAGGATCGCCGGCATGTTGCGCTCCAGCGGCGCGGTGCGGAAATGCTGGTCCATCGCATGTGCGCCGGCCAGGAATTCGCTGAAACGGTCGAATCCGATCGCCAGCGCGATCGGCAGGCCGATCGCCGACCAGATCGAATAGCGGCCGCCGACCCAGTCCCAGAACGGGAACATGTTGTCCGGATCGATGCCGAACGCGCGCACCGCCTCGGTATTGGTCGATACCGCGACGAAATGTTTCGTCAGGTCCGCTTCGTCACCATGACCGAGAAACCATGCGCGCGCCGACTGCGCGTTCATCATGGTCTCGCGGGTGGTAAATGTTTTCGATGCAATAATGAACAGCGTGGTGTCCGGCTTGACCCTGGCCAGCACCGCGTCGAGGTCGTGCGCGTCGACATTCGACACGAAATGCATGGTCAGCCGCGGATGCACGAAAGGCCGCAACGCGAGGCAGGCCATTTCCGGGCCGAGGTCGGAGCCGCCGATGCCGATGTTGACGATATCGGTGATCGGCTTGCCGCTGCGGCCGCACCATTGCCCGGAGCGCACGCGCTCGCTGAACGCATGGATCCGATCGAGCACCGCATGAACCTCTTGCATGACATTCTGTCCATCCACCATCAGCGTTTCGCCGCGCGGCGCGCGCAGCGCGGTATGCAGCACCGCGCGCTGTTCGGTGGTGTTGATCTTTTCGCCGGCAAACATTGCGTCGCGCTTTTGCTCGACACCGCAGTCGCGCGCCAGATCGGCCAGCAGCCGCATGGTCGTCGCGTCGACACGGTTTTTCGAATAGTCGAGCAACAGGCCGGCGGCTTCGAGCGACAGGCGGTCGAAGCGGTCGGGGTCGTGCGCGAACAGCGTGCGCATTTGCCACTTGCCCGCTTCGACATAATGCGAGGCGAGGGCGTGGAAAGCGGGGCGGGTGCTGAGAACGGGTCGTTGCATGATGGTCGTATTGTGAAAATGCCTCGATCGATCAACTATACATCAATTTATGGTAATTTCACTACATATTGTTTGAGCGGCCTTGCATCGCCCTTGATATTTGTCATCCGGCAGCATAGTGCAGTTGTGCTATGCAAACAAAGGCGCAGGACATCTTCTTGTGCCGTAATCGGTTCGGTGCGGGATGCGGCAGGCGGAAAATGAAAAATAGTAGTAAAATTTCATAAAATATTTCAGGAGCTTCTCATGGCCCTTCATTCAGTCCTTGCCTCGGTCACCGATCGCATTGTCGGTCGCAGCCGCCCGACCCGTCTCGCTTATCTCGCCCGCCTGGATGCGGCGCGCAGCCGGGGCGTACATCGCTCCGCTTTGTCCTGTACCAACCTGGCACATGGATTCGCGTCCTTCCCGGCGCACGACAAGCTGGTGCTGAAGCAGCAGCGCGATCCGTCAGTGGCGATCGTGTCTTCCTACAACGACATGCTGTCCGCACATCAGCCGTTCGAACGCTTTCCGCACATCATCAAGGAAGCGGTGCGCGCCGCCGGCGGCGTGGCCCAGTTCGCCGGCGGCGTGCCGGCGATGTGCGATGGCGTGACGCAAGGCCAGCCAGGCATGGAGCTGTCGCTGTTTTCGCGCGACACGATCGCCATGGCGACCGCAATCGCGCTGTCGCACAACATGTTCGATGCGGCGGTCTATCTCGGCGTGTGCGACAAGATCGTGCCGGGCCTGCTGATCGGCGCGCTGCATTTCGGCCATCTGCCCGCCGTGTTCATCCCCGCCGGTCCGATGACGACAGGCATCGCGAATTCGGAAAAGGCCAGGATCCGCCAGCTGTACGCGCAGGGCAAGATCGGGCGCGAGGAACTGCTGGAGTCGGAATCGCAGTCCTACCATGCACCCGGTACCTGCACCTTCTACGGCACCGCCAACAGCAACCAGATGCTGATGGAAGTGATGGGCCTGCATCTGCCGGGCGCCGCATTCATCACGCCGAACACGCCGTTGCGCGATGCGCTGACTGCCGCCGGCGCGCGCCGCGCAGTCGAGATCAGTGCCGAGCGCGGGCATTACACGCCGGTGGGCCATGTGGTCGACGAGAAGACGATCGTCAATGCGATCGTCGCATTGCTGGCGACCGGTGGCTCGACCAATCACACGCTGCATCTGGTCGCGATCGCCAAGGCGGCCGGCATCGTGATCGACTGGGACGATTTCGATGCGCTGTCGGCGGTGACGCCACTGCTGACGCGCATCTATCCGAACGGCGAGGCCGACATCAATTATTTTCAGGCGGCTGGCGGCCCCGGCTTCGTGATCCGCGAGCTGCTCGATGCCGGCCTGCTGCATGACGACGTGAGCACGATTCTCGGTCACGGCCTGCGTGCGCATTGCAGCGAACCCTTCCTCGAAGGGCAGTCGGTGATGTGGCGTCCGACGCCGCAGGCCAGTGGCGATCCAGCCGTGCTGCGCGGCGCCGCCGAACCATTTTCCCTGGACGGCGGACTGCGCCTGTTGAAGGGCAATCTCGGCCGTGCGGTGGTCAAGACTTCTGCGGTGAAACCGCAGCATCGGCTGGTCGAGGCGCCCGCCATCGTGTTCGATTCGCAGGAAGCATTCATGCAGGCGTACAAGGCCGGCACACTGGACCGCGACTTCGTCGCCGTGGTGCGCTACCAGGGACCGCGCGCCAACGGCATGCCGGAACTGCATGCACTGACGCCGGCGCTGGCCAATCTGCAGGATGCCGGTCGCCATGTCGCGCTGGTCACCGACGGCCGCATGTCCGGTGCATCCGGCAAGGTGCCGGCCGCGATCCACGTATCGCCGGAAGTGCTGGCCGGTGGTCCGCTCGGCCGCGTGCGCAGCGGCGACCTGATCCGGCTCGACGCCGAGAATGGCATCCTGCAGGCGCTGGTGCCGGAAGCCGAATGGGCTGCGCGCGATGCCACGCCGGCAGCCGATCTGTCGGCGAACCAGGTCGGCATGGGGCGCGAGCTGTTCGCGATGTTCCGTCATTCGGTCAGCGAAGCCGAGCAGGGCGCCGCCACCTTCGGCCTGCCGCCGCCGCTGCATCTGCCGGAAGAAAACGACAATCCGCTCGCGGTACCCGAGGGTAATTCTTCGTCGGATGAAGACCATCTGATTTCACGCTAATTTCACGCTAATTGCAGACCAACCGAAAGCCGCCCATGACCATGTCAATGCTGGAAATCATGTTTGCCTCGCCGGTCATCCCGGTGATTGCGATCGACGATATCGCGCACGCGGTGCCGCTCGCCAACGCGCTGGTTGCCGGCGGCATCCGGGTGCTGGAAGTGACGCTGCGTACCGCGCACGGCCTGCCCGCGATTCGCGCGATTGCGGAACAGGTGCCGCAGGCGATCGTCGGTGTCGGCACGCTGACGCAGCGCGACGAATTCGCCGCTGCGCGCGACGCCGGCGCGGTATTCGGCGTTTCGCCGGGACTCACGCCGAGCCTGATCGATGCCGCGAAATCCAGCGGCCTGCCGCTGCTGCCCGGTGTGATGTCGCCGTCCGAAGTGATGGCTGCGCGCGAAGCCGGGTTCCGTCACCTGAAGCTGTTTCCGGCGGTGCCGGCCGGCGGTATCGGCATGCTGAACGCCATCGCCGGTCCCTTGCCGGATGTGACTTTCTGTCCAACCGGCGGCATTTCGCAGCAGACCGCGGCGCAGTTTCTCGCCTGTAAAAACGTCGCCTGCGTCGGCGGTTCATGGCTGACGCCGAAGGATGCGATGAAGGCGGGGGATTGGGGCAGGATTACCGCGCTGGCCGTGGCCGCCAGCGGGTTGCGTACCTAAACGGGCGATTTTTCCTCGGCCTGCACCACGACGCAATTGCGCCCCGAGCGCTTGGCCTGATAAAGCGCCCGGTCGGCCGCGTGGAGCAGGGTGCTCATCTTGCTCGGATGGCCGGGCGTCAGCGTGCTGACGCCGAGACTGATCGTGACGCATCGGGCGACACCGGATCGGGCATGTTCCAGCGCCAGCGCCTCGACCGCCGCTCGCATCGCTTCGGCCACCTGCAATGCGCCCTCAGGGTCGGTGTCCGGCAATATTACGGTGAATTCCTCGCCGCCATAACGCGCGACCAGGTCGCGCGGACGATGCAGCGTGTCGCTCAGCGCAGCGGCGATCCGCGCCAGGCATTCGTCGCCGCGCTGGTGACCGTAGTTGTCGTTGTAGTCCTTGAAAAAATCGACGTCGATCATCACCAGCGACAGCGGCGACGCCGCGCGCTTGGCACGCCGGAATTCGTCTTCCAGGTGAAGATCGAAACGGCGCCGGTTGGCGATGCCGGTCAATCCGTCGACCAGGGTCTGCGATTCCAGTTCGACCGCCAGTTCGCGCAGCTTGCGCTCGCGCGACACCGCCATGCTGACGTCGGTGATCTGCACCAGGCAGTGGCGCGGCACGCCGGCGACTTCGAGCGGCACCACATGCACCGCCTGCTGCATGCGCATACCGCCGGCAGCATCCGCCGTCGTTGCGTGAAGCGGAAACGGCGCCTTGTTCAGTGTCTGCGAAATCAGCGATGCGAAATTGTTGTGCAGCGCTTCGCGGATTGCGGCATGCGTGCGGCCGTCGACCATGTCCGGGAACACCTCGGCAAAGGTCTTGCCCAGCACTTCCGCGGTCGGAAAGCGCGAATGCTGCTCGACCCAATGATTCCACAGCACGATACGCTGCTGCGCATCGAATACGATCACGCCCGCGCGCACTGCCTTCAGCACGCTGTTCAACAGCTCGGGTTGCGTATCCGACCGGTGTTCCGGCCTGCTTTTGATGGACATGCCTAACCCGTCAGCTTTCGGAGGTAATCGTCGATGTACTGCTGCAGATCCTGCAGGGCAGGCATGTCGAGCAGGAACGCGACATAACCGTGGATGTAGTGCTTTTCGATGTTGAAATCGATTTTCAGTGTCAGCACCACGCCGTCCCATTCCTTGCCCGATACGCCGAGGATGTCGTCGCCGGTGCCGACATGGTAGACCGGCAGCGAGCCGTTCAGCTCCTTGCCGGACGCATTGGCGAACGAGCCCATGCAGGAATTCAGGATGATGTTGCCGATCTCGCTCATCGCCTCCTGTTCCATCTCGCTCAGCTCTTCCATCGTCAGACTCTGGCCGACCATCAGGCGCACGATTTCCAGGCTTTTCTCTTCCGGGAACATCAGGAAGGCTTCCGTGTTGAACGCGCCTTCGAAATGCTGCGCGATCGCACAGATGCGGCGTCCTTCGGTACTGCCCAGCGCCTTCGCGACTTCGGCGCGGCTCTGGAAAGCGATCATCGGCACCGACATCGTCACTTCTTCATTGACGATGCGGCTCATGGCGGCCGCGGCCCGGCCGACGCCGAGGTTGAAGATTTCAACCAGGGCATCATGCTGGATATCCGTGAGCTGGAACATCAGGGGCTTTCGAGAACGGCGATGATCTGGTCGATGCGGGCTTCGGTAATCGGTTTTTCCGCGAAACTGATTCCCAGCGCGACCGCCCGATCGCGCGTCGCATCCTGCACGTTTGCCGTCAGCAACGTGATGCGGACGGCCGGATATCGCTGGCGGATTTTTTCGACGGCGGCGAAACCGCCCATGCCGGGCATGTTCAGGTCGAGCATGATCAGGTCGGGTGCAATGGACTGCAGCTTGTCCAGCGCTTCTTCGCCGCTGGCCGCTTCGGCCACGGTCCAGTCAGGGTGCTTCTGCAGGATGAACTGCCGGGAGAGCAGGCGTGATACCCGGCTGTCATCCACTACAAGTATCGTTGTCATTTTTATATCGTTAGGTTCAATATGCGCCAAATAACTCTTCTCGATAAGTCTACCATCCGATTGCGGCCCGGTTTTCAAGCTTTCAGAGAAAAACGCGATGGCTTGCCGAGCGTCGCTTAAAATAAGCCAATTCTTTTTTTTCATTCATCATGACTCAAGACGAACTGAAACAGGCGGTGGCCCGCGCCGCGATCGACTACGTGCCGGAAGGCGAAATCATCGGCGTCGGCACCGGCTCTACCGCCAACTATTTCATCGACGAACTCGGCCGCATCAAGGGTCGCATCAAGGGCGCGGTTGCATCGTCGGAAGCGACTGCGGCGCGGCTGAGATCGCACGGCATTGCAGTGCTGGACCTGAACGAGGTCGAGTCGATGTCGGTATATATCGATGGCGCCGACGAAATCACATCGCAAGGCGCGATGATCAAGGGCGGCGGCGCTGCGCTGACGCGCGAGAAAATCGTCGCCTCGGTTGCGCACAAATTCGTCTGCATCGCCGACGGCTCCAAGCTGGTCGGCATGCTCGGCGCGTTTCCGCTGCCGGTGGAGGTGATACCGATGGCGCGCGCGGTGGTAGCGCGCAAGCTGGCGGCACTGGGCGGTGAGCCACGCTTGCGGCTGAAGGACGGTCAGCCGCTGCTGACCGACAATGGCTGCATGATCATCGATATGGTCGGTTTGAAGATCGCCGACCCGATCGCGCTGGAAGCGCAGATCAACAATATTGTCGGCGTGGTGACGGTCGGGTTGTTCGCGCAGCGCGGTGCGAACGTTGCGCTGCTGGGTACCGAAGATGGCGTGAAGACGCTGACGTTCTGATACGTCGCGCGCCAGGGAAAAAGCCTGCCGGTATTGGTGTCGGCGAGCTTTTTTTCGTGTTGAGAAGGTGCGGTATTTGTCCCGCGGTGCGGGCACGAGATCAATGTATTTTTCCTGAGTGAGAGGTGGGTGAGGGGCGCGCACGCTCCTCACTGTCCCAACGCATCAAGCGGACTCTTCACCCCGCCACTGCCCACTTTTAAAACGTGGGTATAGATCATTGTCGTGGTCACATCGGAATGCCCGAGGAGTTCCTGTACTGTTCTGATGTCGTATCCTGTCTGTAATACATGAGTGGTAAACGAATGACGCAAGGTATGCGGTGTTGCCGGGCATGGGGCGTTACTTCATAGGTGAAAGTCCAAGTTGAAAAGCCCGCTGCGGCATTGCCGGAGCGGGCTTTTGTTCGTTGTCGCGAGTAATTATTCGGTTGGCGGCACGTAACCGGCGGCGGCGTCCGCACCGGAACCAAAGAAATGATTTTCCATCTGCTGCGCCAGGTATTTGCGGGCGCGCGCATCCGCCAGGTTCAGCCGGTTTTCATTGACCAGCATGGTCTGATGCTTCAGCCATCCGGCCCAGGCTTCCTTCGACACATTTTCGTAAATCCGCTTGCCGAGCTCGCCCGGGTACGGCGGGAAGTCCAGTCCTTCAGCGTCCTTGTTCAGTTTGATGCAGTGGACCGTGCGGGCCATGTTCTACTCCTTGTCGATTCAAAATATTGCCGCATATTGGATACGCGGCGGGAAGCGGATGTTCCCGCTGCGCCAAAGCGGGACGGGTTAAAGTTGCTTGATGAGCACAAGCGATTTTCGTTGCCAGTTATACATGTGCCGACGATCTTTCGGCAGGTCGTCGACGGTTGCGTGCACGAAGCCGCGCTTGAGGAACCAGTGCGCAGTGCGCGTGGTCAGCACGAACAGCTTGCTGAAGCCGGCGGCGCGCGCGCGGTTTTCCATGTGCTTCAGGATGCGTTCGCCGTCGCCCTGGCTTTGCACGTCCGGATTGACGGTCAGGCAAGCCATTTCGGCCATTTTTTCCACGGGGAACGGATACAGCGCCGCGCAGCCGAAAATCACGCCGTCGTGTTCGATCACCGAGAAATAGTCGATCTCGCGCTCGATCAGTTCGCGGCCGCGCTTGACCAGCGTGCCGTCCGCTTCCAGCGGTTCGATCAGTTTCAGGATGCCACCGACGTCTTCGATGGTCGCTTCGCGCAGCGTCTCCAGGTTTTCGGTGCTGACCATGGTGCCGACGCCGTCGTGCGTGAAGATTTCCAGCAGTGCCGAGCCGTCCAGCTCGAACGGCACGATATGCACGCGCGGCACGCCGCTGCGCGACGCGCGTACGCAATTCTGCAGGTAGTACGCGGTATCGGCCGGCAGGTGGCCGGATTTCAACAGTGCATCGGCTTTCGCCGACGTCAGCTCGCGCAGTTCGCGGCCGTCCGGATCGCTCATCAGCGGTGTTTCCGTGATGAAGATCAGCTTGTCGGCGCGCAGCGCGGCCGCCGCCGCCACCGCCACGTCTTCCATCGTCAGGTTGAACGCTTCGCCGGTCGGCGAGAAGCCGAGCGGCGACAGCAGCACCAAGCCGCCGGTAGCGAGGATGGGATTGATGGTTTCGTAAGCAATCTTGCGCGCGATGCCGGTAAATTCCAGGTCGACGCCATCGATCACGCCGATCGGGCGCGCGGTGACGAAATTGCCGGAAATGATGCGGATCGCCGCATGCGCCATCGGCGTGTTCGGCAAGCCCTGGCTGAACGCGGCTTCGATGTCAAGCCGCAGTTCGCCGGCCGCTTCCTTCGCGCATTCCATCGCGGCAGCGTCGGTGATGCGCAGGCCGTTGTGGTAGCGCGCGCTCAGGTTGCGCAATGCGAGCTGCTCTTCGACCTGCGGACGCGAGCCGTGCACGATCACCACCTTGATGCCGAGCGCATGCAGCAGCGACAGATCCTGCGCCAGCACCGGCAGCGCGCCCGCGCGAACCAATTCGCCGGGGAAGGCAACTACGAAAGTCTTGCCGCGGAACGCGTGGATATACGGCGCAACCGAGCGCAGCCACTGAACGAATTGAATAGGGTTTTCCATGATGCGCATTATAATTCGCCCCGACATGTCTGCACCTGAACACACTCAAAAAACGTCGCCCAAACCGCGCACGCCGCAAGCCCAGCCCGCCGCACCGGCCGTGCGCAACCCGCTGCCGCCGATCTCGTTTCCCGAAGAGTTGCCGGTCTCCGGTCGACGCCGGGAAATCGCCGATGCGCTGCGCGCGCACCAGGTAATCATCGTCTGCGGTGAAACCGGCTCGGGGAAAACCACCCAGTTGCCGAAGATCTGTCTGGAGCTCGGACGCGGGCAAACCGGCCTGATCGGCCACACGCAGCCGCGCCGCATCGCTGCATCGTCCACTGCAAAGCGCATTGCGCAGGAACTCAATTCGCCGCTGGGCGAGCATGTCGGCTTCAAGGTGCGTTTCACCGACACGTTGTCGAAGGGCGCATCGGTGAAGCTGATGACCGACGGCATCCTGCTGGCGGAGACGCAGACCGATTCGCTGCTGAAGCAGTACGACACCATCATCATCGACGAGGCGCACGAGCGTAGCCTGAACATCGATTTCCTGCTCGGCTACCTGAAGCAGCTGCTGCCGAAGCGGCCCGATCTCAAACTCATCATCACGTCGGCGACCATCGATGCGGACCGCTTCGCACGCCATTTCGGCACGCCGGAAATGCCGGCGCCGGTGATCGAGGTGTCGGGCCGGTTGTATCCGGTTGAAGTGCGCTATCGGCCAGTCGAGCAGGATGTGAAGACCGACGTCAAGCCTTCCGCCGCCGCCTCACGCAAGGAGCAGCGTGACCTGATGGACGCGGTGATCGATGCGGTCGACGAGCTGGCCCGCATCGGTTCCGGCGACGTACTGGTGTTCCTGCCCGGCGAGCGCGAGATCCGCGATGCGGCCGAGGCGCTGCGCAAGCATCATCCGCCGCACGTCGAGATTCTGCCGTTGTTCGCGCGGCTGTCGGCACAGGAGCAGGAGCGGGTGTTCAAGCCGTCCAATGCGCGCCGTATTGTGCTGGCAACCAACGTCGCCGAAACCTCGCTGACGGTGCCCGGCATCCGTTACGTGGTCGACGCCGGGCTGGCGCGCGTCAAGCGCTACAGCTATCGCAACAAGGTCGAGCAGTTGCAGATCGAGCCGGTCGCGCAGTCGGCCGCCAATCAGCGCGCCGGCCGCTGCGGCCGGGTCGCGGCGGGCGTCTGCATCCGGCTGTACGACGAACAGGATTATCTGAAGCGGCCGAAATTCACCGATCCGGAAATCCTGCGTTCGTCGCTGGCGGCGGTCATCCTGCGGATGAAATCGCTGCGGCTGACCGATGTCGAAACCTTCCCGTTCATCGAGCCGCCGCCGGGGCGCGCGATCGCCGATGGCTACCAGCTGCTGCAGGAACTGGGTGCCGTCGATGACGACAACCGCGTGACGCCGCTCGGCAGACAGCTCGCGAAGCTGCCGCTCGATCCGCGCGTCGGCCGCATGATCCTGGCCGCGCGCGACAATGCGGCGCTGACCGAAGTGCTGATCATCGCGTCCGCGCTATCAGTGCAGGACCCGCGCGATCGGCCGCTGGAAGCACAGGATGCGGCCGACAACGCGCACAAGAAATTCGCCGACGACAAATCCGAATTCCTCAGCTATCTGAAAATCTGGAAATGGTTCGAGGAAGCGATCGAGCACAAGAAATCGAACCGGCAGCTGATGGACCATTGCCGCGCCAATTTCCTGTCGCAACTGCGGCTGCGCGAATGGCGCGAAGTGCATTCGCAATTGTTGACGCTGGTGCGTGAGCAGGGCTGGCGCCTGAACGAGGCGCCGGCCACTTATGAGCAACTGCATACCGCGCTGCTGACCGGCCTGCTCGGCAATGTCGGCTTCAAGTCGGAAGACGAACCGCAATACCTTGGCGCGCGCGGCATCAAGTTTTTCATCTGGCCCGGATCGAGCCTGGCGAAAAAGGCCGGACGCTGGGTCATGGCGGCGGAACTGGTCGATACCACGCGGCTGTATGCGCGCTGCGTCGCGCAGATCCAGCCGGAATGGCTGGAGCGCGTCGGCGGCCATCTGCTGAAGAAGTCTTATGGCGAGCCGCGTTGGGAAAAGCGCTCGGCGCAGGTCACTGCATCGGAGCGCGCGACCCTGTACGGGCTGGTGGTGTACAGCCAGAGGCGCATTGATTTCGGCAAGATCAATCCGGCCGAAGCGCGCGAGATCTTCATTCGCGACGCATTGGTCGGCGGTGAATTCGATACCCGCGCGCCGTTCTTCGCGCACAACCAGAAGCTGGTGCGCGAAATCGAAAACCTGGAGCACAAGTCGCGCCGGCTCGACGTGCTGGTCGACGAGGAACTGATCGCTGCGTTCTACGACAAGCTGCTGCCGCAGCACATCCACAACGGCATCGCGTTCGAGAAGTGGCACAAGGACGCGACCGCGAACAATCCGAAGCTGCTGTATCTGAATCGCGAAGACCTGATGCGGCATGAGGCAGCCGGCGTTACCACCGACCTGTTCCCGAAAGCGATGAATGTGGCCGGCGTCGCGATGACGCTGAGCTATCACTTCGAACCGGGCAGCCCGCGCGACGGCGTGACGCTGACGGTGCCGCTGTATGCGCTGAACCAGGTATCGGCCGAGCGCTGCGAATGGCTGGTGCCCGGCATGCTGAAGGAAAAGGTGCACCTGCTGCTGAAGTCGCTGCCGCAAAAGCTGCGCCGCCATTGCGTGCCGCTACCCGACTATGCGGCCGGTTTCTGCGAGCGTGCCGCGTTCGGCAAGGGCAGCCTGATCGACGCGGTGATTGTCGATGTGCGCGAGCAGACCGGCATCATGCCGAAGACCACCGACTTCAAGCTGGAGACGCTGCCCGCGCATCACTTCATGAACTTCAAGATTGTCGACGAGCATGGTCGGCAACTGGAGATGGGACGCAACCTTGCCGGCCTGCAGGCCGAGTTCGGCGGGCAGGCCAGAGAGAGTTTTCAAAAGCTGGCGGAAGCGGCGCCGGTAGCGCCTGTCGCCGGCAACTCGTCCGAGCCAGCGCATTCAGGCTCGAGCCGAAACGTGACGCCTGCAACGGGTGGCGCGCGATCCGCCGGCGTCAGCGAGCTGCAAAACCTCACTGCGTGGTCGTTCGGTGAACTGCCCGAGCTGCTCGAAATCCCGCAAGGGAAACAGACGCTGATCGGCTTTCCGGCGCTGGTCGACAAGGTTACGCATTGCGATGTCGAAGTGTTCGACGATCCGGCCGAAGCAGCACGCGTGCATCGGATCGGTCTGCGCCGGCTGTTCGCGTTGCAACTGAAGGAACAACTCAAATACCTGGAAAAGAACATTCCAGGCTTGCAGCAGATGGGCATGCAGTTCATGTCGCTCGGTTCGCAGGAAGAACTGCGCGACCAGATCATCTGGGCCGGGCTGGAGCGTGCCTGCTTGCAGGAGCCGTTGCCGAAGAACGCGGACGAATTCAACAAGCGCAAGGACGAAGGCAAGTCGCGGCTTGGCTTGCTGGTGAACGAGATTGCGCGTCTCGCTTCGCAGATCCTCGCCGAGTACTACACGCTGCCGAAAAAGCTGCAAGGCGCGAAAGCGCATCCGCAAAGCATGGCCGACATGCAGGCGCAATTGCAGGCACTGGTCGGCAAGCGCTTCATCGCCGACAACGATTACACGCAACTGTCGCACTTTCCGCGCTATCTGAAAGCGATCAACGTGCGGCTGGAAAAGCTGCGCGCCGATCCGGTACGCGATGCGCGGCTGATGGTGGAATGGCAGCAGGTGGCGATGCCTTGGCAGCGCGCACAGAAAGACCGGCGCGGCGATCCGAAGATGACCGAGTTCCGCTGGTTGCTGGAAGAGTTGCGGGTCTCGCTGTTCGCGCAGGAGTTGCGCACGCCGATGCCGGTGTCGGTGAAGCGACTGCAGAAGGTGTGGGAATCGATGCAGCGCTGAGCGGCGCAGGACCATGGCTGACTGCCGAGATCGGGCGATTCATCTACAATGATCGGCGGAAATTTTCTGCGACCACAACATCACATAAACCCGGAGATGCTATGAAACGATTGCTGCCGATACTGCTGCCGATACTCGCTCTTTTTCTTTCCGTAGCCGCCCATGCGGACACGTCGCGCCTCGATGATATCCAGAAGGCCGGCAGCCTGCGGATATGCACCACCGGCGACTACAAGCCGTTCACCTATCAGAACCCGGACGGCAGTTTCGAAGGCATGGACATCGACATGGCGAAGTCGCTGGCCAAGGCTCTGGGGGTGGAAGCGCATTTCGTCAAATCCTCCTGGCCGACGCTGATGAGCGATTTCACGGAGAAGTGCGATATCGCGATGGGCGGCGTATCGGTGACGCTGGAGCGGCAGAAAAAAGCGTTCTTCTCCAACTCGCATATGGTCGATGGCAAGGCGCCCATCGTGCGTTGTGCGGACGTTGCGCGCTTCCAGACGCTGGATGCCATCGACCAGCCCGGCACGCGCGCCATCGTCAATCCGGGCGGCACGAACGAACGCTTCGCACGCGCCCATTTCAAGCATGCAAAGCTGACTGTCTATAAGGACAACGTCACGATTTTCGACCAGATCGCGCATGGCGATGCGGATGTGATGATCACGGACGCCAGCGAAACGCGCTGGCAGTCGAAGCAGCATCCCGAACTCTGCCCGGTGAACCCGGACCAGCCGCTGCAATATGCCGAAAAGGCCTATATGCTGCCGCGCGGCGATGTCACTTTCAAGGCATTCGTCGACACCTGGCTGCATCTGCAGCAGAAGACCGGCGAGTACCAGGAAATTTACGCGAAGTGGCTCGGAAAGTAGCAACCCCGGAGCTGCGCCGCATCCTTGGCACGGCTTGCTCTCCGATGGAAGGCAAGAAGGCAGGAGGACTCTGCGCACCAGCGTACCGGCGACGGTGTTGGTGCGCGGAGCGCCCCCTGCGGGGATTCGAAAACCGCTTTAAATCGCGTGCCTCACAAATCCAGCTCGCTCAATCCCGGATGATCGTCCGGCCGGCGACCGAGCGGCCAGAAGAATTTCCGCTCTGATTCCTTGATCGGCAGGTCATTGATGCTCGCATGGCGGCGCATCATCAGTCCGTGCTCATTGAACTCCCAGTTTTCATTACCGTAGCTGCGAAACCAGTTGCCGGAATCGTCGTGCCACTCGTAGGCGAAGCGCACCGCGATGCGGTTCCCGGTGAATGCCCACAATTCCTTGATCAGGCGATAGTCCAGCTCCTTTGCCCATTTGCGCTGCAGGAACTGGCGCACCTGTTCACGGCCGACCGGAAAGTCGGCGCGGTTGCGCCAGCGCGTATCTTCGGTATAGACCAGCGCGACGCGTTCGGGGTCGCGGGTGTTCCATGCGTCTTCGGCGAGACGCACTTTCTGCGCGGCAGTTTCGGCAGTAAACGGTGGCAGCGGCGGCTTGTTTTCCATTGCGTATCCTGTTCTTGAAGTTGTGGGCGGGATCATGTAGACAGATTTGTCTACATGGCGAAACTGTAGCAGTGGTAGACAAAGCTGTCTACAATGGAAAAATGAAAGCAGACACTCGACTACTGAAGCAGGCGCCGGCACGGGAACGGATTCTTCTCACCGCGCACAGGCTCTTTTATGCGGAAGGCATCCGGGCAACCGGCATCGATCGGGTCATCGCGGAAGCCGGCGTGACCAAGGTCACTTTTTACCGGCACTTCCCGAGTAAAAACGACCTGGTTTGCGCCTATCTCGATTATCGGCATCAGCGCTGGATGGCCTGGTTTGCCGATGCCTTGCAGCGTCACGGCAGCGCGAATCGCGGCGCCGGCGTGAACGCTCTGATACCGACCCTGTCCGAATGGTTCGGCGACGAGGGTTTTCGCGGATGTGCTTTCCTGAACGGCGTGGGCGAGGTCGGCAGCGTGCTGCCGCAGGTACTGGAAATTACGCGGCGCCACAAGCAGGACATGACGGCCGCCATTGCCGGCCTGCTGCCGGGTTCGCGGCGCCGCGAAAAGCAGGCGCAGGCCATCGCGCTGGCCGTGGACGGTGCGATCGTCCGGGCGCAGTTCGACGAGACGCCGGACGGCGCGCTCCACGCGCTGGGCGGGATATTGAAGAGTCTTCAAGCTGACGGTAAGCCGGCACGCGGTTCGTGAATTCGTCTGCGGCCGTTCGATTCGCAATGGACAAAGCGAGCTGATTCCTTGTCCGGCATGTTCATCCGATATCCGGAGGCGCCGCGACAACCCGGTTGCGGCCGGTCCGCTTGGCCGCATACAGGGCCTTGTCGGCGCGTCGGATGGCGCTTTCGATACCCGGTTCGCGGACATCGTATTGCGCAAGGCCGCAACTGATCGTGACCGTGAATTCCCTGTCTTCGTGATGGAAGATATCGTCCGACACCGCCATGCGCAGCCGTTCGGCTGCCACTGTCGCCTGTTCCGCCGTCGTGTGTACCAGCGCCAAGATGAACTCCTCGCCGCCGAAACGCGCGAAGATATCCTCGCCCCGCATTTCTCCGCCGCAGATTTCCACGATGCGCTGCAGGACCATGTCTCCGGTCGGATGGCCGTAGCTGTCGTTGACGTTTTTGAAATGATCGACGTCGAGAATGACGATCGACAGAGGCGTCTGGTGCCGGCTCATGCCGACGGCCAGTTTTCCGACATGTTCCAGGAAGAAGCGCCGGTTATAGCAGGGCAGTGAAGGGTCGGTAATCGCGTTGCGGTACAGGTCTTCGCTCAGCGTTTCCAGCTCGCGGTGCCGTTCCGCCAGTTCGGTGTGCGCCGCTTCGATCTCCCTGCGCGACTGCTCGCGGTCGGCGATGCGCCTGCGCTGCTCGCGCCAGTATAGGCCGGCGATGGTCAGGAACGCCAGAAGCGTTGCCACGATCGCCGTATGGCGGATCGCGCGGTAATGCAGCGGGGCGACGCGCATGAAGATCGACACCGTCCATGGTGACTCCGGCAGTTTCTTTTGCCGCAGCACGTAGCCGGCGTTGTCGCCGAGGCTGTCTGCGTCATCGTCGCTGTTCACCTTGATGATGCGGACGCGGCTGCCGGGAATGGATTGTTCTTCGAGATGCAGCGGCTGCCGCAGAATGGCATCGTACTGTCGGGTATTTTTCAACCGCCTCATCTGCTCCGCGCCAAGCGGCTTGAGAGGACGGTATTTCCAGTCGGCGCGGGAACTGAGGAAATTGATTCCCAACTCGTCAGCGACCGTCACCTCGTAGTCATGGCCGACCACCCGCCATTCGCGATCGAGATCGGTGAGACTGATCTTGATCGCCACCACGCCGAGAATTCCCTGGCCGGCCATGACCGGATGAGAAATGTAGTAGCCCGGTGACCGGCTGACGACGCCCAGCGCGTAGAAGTGTCCGTCCTTGCCGCGCATCGCGTCCTGGAAATAGGGGCGAAACGAGAAATTGTGGCCGACAAACGAGTTCTGCTCTTGCCAGTTGCTTGAGGCGATCGTGTTGCCTTTCCTGTCGATCAGATACACGACTTCGGTGCCTGCGGCGCGGTTCAACTCGGAAAGGAAGACGCTGGCGGCATGGGTGCGCCGCAGATTGTCCGGCTCACGCAGCGCCGACAGCGTCAGCGAGTGGCTGGCCACGACGGCGGGGAGGTAACTGTATCGCTGTATCGGGGCGAACAGCGCCGCTGTCACCGACGTTGCGCGTCGCTCGGCTTCCGCCTCCAGCGCGTCCAGACCCCAGCGCATCGAGAGCAGGTAAGACAGGAAAAGAATGGCGCCGGCGACGGAAACGCCGACGCCAAGGCGATGCAGTGACGGTCCGAAAAAGGCGCGCGTGCCGCCGCGGTCAGCGAGTGCAGGGATGCCGCCGGACGGAGTCCGTGCGCGCAGGCCTGCAAAGCCTTCCGGCTTGCAGCGTCCCTTGTTCAACATCCCGTGTCTCCCTGGTTCGTTGCGCATGATGCCGCCATGCCCATGCGCCGCCCGGAATTAGGCATTTTCCTGGCGATTCTTTTCTGATTATTCTAGCGGGCAGGCGGGCATCCGCCAACGGGGAAACGCGGATTCCGGCAATGCGAGGCCATTCACGCAACAGCGCTCGCAGCGGCCGGCAGCGACAGGCTGCCGTGCAGTCCGTTATTGCATGTTCAGGCGGCGGTAGATCGTGTTGCGCGAAATTCCGAGTTGCCGCGCCGTGGCCGACACGTTGCCGCGATTCGCCACCAGCGTCCTGCGAATCTGCGACACTTCCAGCCTGCCGAGCGACGGAGCGGCGGCCGCAGCCTTTTCCGGTGCGGCGATTGTCATTGCGACATCGCCGGCGGGGACATCCTCCAGAAAATCGTCGGGCAGATGCTCCGGCCGAATTTCTCGTTCGTCGTCGCTCATCGCGATCGCGGTGCGCAGCAGGTTGGCAAGCTGTCGCAGGTTGCCGGGCCATGCCGCTTGCCGGATCATCTGCATCGCTTCCGCCGACAGCCTGCATGGCGTGCCATCGCTTTCGATAGCGAGCATTTTCTTCACCAGCGCGTCCAGGTCGCTGCGTTCGCGCAGCGGCGGCAGCTTGATGGTCAACCCGTTGAGCCGGTAATACAGGTCTTCGCGGAAACTGCCTTGCGCGATTAGGTCGCGCAGGTTGCGGTTGGTCGCGCACACCAGCGACAGTTGTACCGGTAGCGAACGCGTGCTGCCGAGCGGCGTGACGACACGGTCCTGCAGCACGCGCAGCAGGCGCGCCTGCAGCGGCAGCGGCATGTCACCGATCTCGTCGAGGAACAGCGTGCCGCCGCTGGCTTGCACGATCTTGCCGACACTGCCGCTTTTGCGCGCGCCGGTGAAGGCGCCATCCTCGTAGCCGAACAGTTCCGATTCGATCAGCGTCTCCGGTATCGACGCGCAATTGACGGCGACAAACGGGCCGTCCGCATGCGGCGCCTCGCGATGGATCGCCTGGGCGAACCAGTCCTTGCCGGTACCGGTTTCGCCGCTGATCAGGATCGGGATGTCGCGCCCGGATACCTTGCGCACCTTGCCGATCGCGGCCGCGATCCGGGCGTCTCCGGTATCCAGGTCGGACAGACGTGGCGCATGCCGGCTCGCGGCCGACTTTTGCGCAGGCGCCGGAAGCGTGCGGTTTGCGGCAGGCGCGGCGATGCCGGGCGTGCTCTCGAACAGCCGGCTGTCCAGCCGCAGCTCGATCCGGGCGAACACCCGCACGCCGGTATGCATGCAGAGATCGAGATGGCCGGCGGCGCCGCTGCGCTGATGATCGAACAACGCCGATACCGGCAGGCCGAACAGCGAACTGAAGGTATGCGACTGCAGCGCCGCCAGCGGCAGGCCGAGCTTGAACAACGCGGCACGGTTGGCCGACAGGAAGCGGCCGCCGGGTGTGAATGATGCAATGCCTTCCATCAGCGTGCCGATCAGCTCGGCACGGGCATGGAAATGCACGGTGATCGCATGGCGGAAAGCGGCGGAAAACAGCTGGTTTTCGATCATCTGCGCCGACATGCGCACCAGCGCCATCGTGTGCCGGTGATAGCTGCGATGGTCGCCGGTGACGTCGAGTACGCCGAGCATGCTTCCCTGGTGGTCGAAGATCGGCGCGGCCGAACAGGTGAGGAAGTGGTTGGCGTCGAGATAATGCTCGCTGCCATGCACCAGCGTCGGCATCTGTTCCGCAAGCGTGGTGCCGACCGCATTGGTGCCCTTGCTGCGTTCCGACCAGTCGGCGCCGGGCTGGATGGCGACCTTTTCCGCCTTTTCCAGAAAATCGTCGTCGCCGCGCGCATGCAGCACCACGCCGTTGGTGTCGGTGAGAAGCACGATGCTGTGCGTATTCTCGATCTGTTCGTACAGCGTATCCATCACCGGCAGCGCGAAGTCGCACAGCCTGCGGTTCTGCTCCAGCAGCAGGTTCAGGTCGCTGCGCCCGGCATGACTGAAGTCCGGCAGGTCGGTCTGATGCAAGCCGTACTGCGCCGAGCGCCGGCGCGACTTTTCGATCATCAGTAACTGGTCTTCGACCCGCAGGATGCCCGAGTTCGACGGTTTCTGGCTATGCGCTGTGGCGGGAAAGACGGTCGGCCACATGGCGTCCGTGCTGCCCGATACGGGATCTGGAATACGGTTCATGTCTCGTCCTGCCGCTGGTGGGATGCGAATTGGTTTTTATGTATGCCGGTTGACCGGCTTCAAGAATGTATCACCTGTTGGCGCTGGCCGCAGCCGGCGCCGGCATCCCGGTGGAGTGTGCGGCGCAGCATCGCCAATCGCGCAAATCGTGACGTGTGGCATGTCTCTTGCGCCATTCCGGTTATCCGCCAGGGATCTGTACCAGGCTGTTTCAAACTGTTCCAACATGACAAGCGAGGAGCAACAATGACAACCAGTTTCAACCTGAACGGCAAACCGGTCTCGGTGACTGCCGAGCCCGATACGCCGCTGCTGTGGGTGATTCGCGACGAGATCGGCCTGACCGGCACCAAGTTCGGCTGCGGCGCGGCATTGTGCGGCGCTTGCACCGTGCATCTCGACGGTACGCCGGTGCGCTCGTGCCAGACGCCGGTGTCGGCGGTGGCCGGCAAGAAGGTCGCGACCATCGAATCGCTGTCGAAGAACAATTCGCACCCGCTGCAGAAGGCCTGGATCGCGCATGACGTGCCGCAGTGCGGTTACTGCCAGTCGGGGCAACTGATGAGCGCCGCCGCGCTGCTGGCGCATAACACGAACCCGAGCGACGCCGACATCGACAATGCGATGAGCGGCAACATCTGCCGCTGCGGCACCTACAACCGCATGCGCGCCGCGATCAAGGATGCGGCCGCCGAAATGCGCAAGAAAGCCTGAGGAGAAAACGCCATGACACTTTCACGCCGCGATTTTCTCAAGACCTCCGCATATGCCGGAGGCGGACTGATGCTCGGGATGTACCTGCCGCACGCGATGACCGAGGCGCAGGCCGCCGGCACCGTCTACACGCCGAATGCCTGGGTGCATATTGCCGACAACAATATCGTCACGCTGATTTCCGCCCGTTCCGAGATGGGACAGGGTGTGTATACCTCGATGCCGATGCTGATCGCCGAGGAGCTGGACATCGACCTGAAAAAGATCCGGGTCGAGATTGCACCGCCGAACGCGGTGTATGTCAATTCGCTGCTCGGTGCGCAGATCACCGGCGGTTCGACCTCGGTGCGCGACGCATGGGAAAAGCTGCGCATCGGCGGCGCCCAGGTGCGCACCATGCTGGTGGCGGCCGCCGCCGACAAATGGCACGTCGATACGGCGCAATGCCATGCGAAGAACGGCATGGTGTACGGTCCCGGCGGCAGGAAAGCCAGCTACGGCCAGCTCGCCGAAGCGGCATCGAAACTGCCGGTGCCGAAGGAAGTGGCGCTGAAGGACCCGAAACATTTCAAGGTGGTCGGCAAGGCCACCAAACGCCTCGATACGCCGCACAAGGTCAATGGCACCGCCGAATACGGCATCGACGTGAAGCTGCCCGGCATGGTGTACGCGTCGCTGGAACAGTGTCCGGTCATCGGCGGCAAGGTCAAGAGCTTCGATGCGAGCAAGGCGCGTACCATGCCCGGCGTGATCGAGGTGGTGCAGATCGACGACGGCGTCGCGGTGGTGGCGAACAGCTACTGGCGCGCGAAGAAGGCACGCGACACGCTGGCCGTGGAATGGGACGAAGGCCCGGTCGCCAAATTGAGCAATGCGTCGATGATGGACGGCATCCGCAAGGCCGCGTCCGACCAGAAGATCCTGAACATCAAGAAGACCGGCGATGCGGCCGAGGCGATGAAGGGCGCGGCCAAGCTGGTGCAGGCCGAATACGAGCTGCCGCTGCTGGCGCATGCGACGATGGAACCGATGAACTTCACCGCCGATTTCCACGACGGCAAATGCCTGCTGATCGGACCGACGCAATTCCAGCAGGGCGCGCAAGGCGCGGTCGCCGCCGCGCTCGGCATCAAGCCGGAAGACATCACGCTGAAGACGACTTTCCTCGGCGGCGGCTTCGGGCGCCGGCTGGAACTCGATTTCATCGTGCAGGCGGCGCAGATCTCGAAAGCGGTCGGCAAGCCGGTCAAGCTGCTGTGGTCGCGCGAGGACGACACCACGCACGACTTCTACCGGCCGATGGCCTTGCATCGGATGGAGGCCGGCCTGAATGCGAACGGCATGCCGGTGGCGTTGACCTTTCAGCTCACGTCGCAGTCGATCACGCAGCGCGCGTTCGGCCTGCCGAAGGACACCGTCGATCCGTTCATGGCTGAAGCGTCGGTGGTGCCGTACGAGATTCCCAACATGACGCAGGACATGGTGATCCACGACGCCGGCCTGCGCGTCGGCTACTGGCGCTCGGTCAGCCATGCGCTGAATGCATTCTCCAATGAAAGCTTCGTCGACGAACTGGCGGTCGCGGCCGGCAGGGATCCGTATGCGTTCCGCGTCGACCTGCTGACACACAAGCCGCGTTTTGCGAACGTGCTGAAACTGGCGGCCGAGAAGGCCGGCTGGGGCAGGCAGGCCGCCGGGCGTTCGCTTGGCATCGCGTTGATGGAAGGCTATGACACCTACATGGCGCAGGTGGCCGAGATCTCGGTAAAGGACAACCAGATCCGCGTGCATCGCGTGGTGGTGGCGGCCGACCTCGGGCATATGGTGAATCCGGACACGGTCGAGGCGCAGATCCAGTCGAGCATCGTGTATGGGCTGTCGGCGGCATTGAGCGGCGAGGTGACGCTGGTGGACGGCCGGGTGCAGCAGACCAACTTCAACAATTACCAGGTGCTGCGGATGAACGAAACACCGCATGTCGATGTCATCCTGGTCAAGAGCACCGAAAAGCCGGGCGGCATCGGCGAACCGGCTACCGCGCTGATCGGCCCGGCGGTGGCGAATGCGCTGTTCGCCGCGACCGGCAAGCGGGTGCGCAAACTGCCGCTATCGCCGGAAAACATCGCTCGCGCATAACGTGGCATAGTGATGAATGGCGCGCCGTGCAAGTCGCGGCGCGCCGCCTGAACTTGATTTTCTTTCATTGGTTTCCGCCATGGACAGCATCGATCTCGAAGTCCTCAAAACCTGCGACGCCTGGCTGCGCGACGGCCGCCGCTGCGAGCTGGTTACCGTCATCAAGACCTGGGGCTCCAGCCCGCGTCCCGAAGGCGCGACGCTGGCGATCCGCGACGACGGCCGCGTAGTCGGTTCGGTCTCGGGCGGCTGTGTCGAAGACGACCTGATCGAGCGCGTGCGCAATGAAGGCATCACGCGCACGCTGCCCGAGATCGTCACCTACGGCATCACCGCCGACCAGGCGCATCGCTTCGGCCTGCCTTGCGGCGGCACGATACAGCTCGCAATCGAACCGCTGTCGGACAACAGCCGCATCGGCGAATTGCTGCAGCGTCTCGCGCAGCATGAGCTGGTGGCGCGCCGGCTCGACCTGTCTTCCGGCAATGTCACGCTGGGGCCGGCCGGCGCCGGCATGCGTCTGCAGGTGTCGGCCTCGACGCTGACCACGATCCACGGTCCGCGCTGGCGGCTGCTGATCATCGGCGCCGGACAGCTGTCGCGCTTTCTCGCGCAGATCGCCGTCGGTATGGATTACCACGTGACGGTATGCGATCCGCGCGAAGAATACCGCGACGGCTGGGACCTGCCCGGCGTGGCGCTGAACCATGCGATGCCGGATGACCTGGTGATCGAGATGCGGCTCGACAGCCGCAGCGCGGTGGTGGCGCTGACGCACGACCCGAAGCTCGACGACCTGGCGCTGATGGAAGCGCTGAAGTCGGACGCGTTCTATGTCGGTGCGATCGGTTCGCGCGTCAATAACGACAAGCGGCGCGAACGGCTCAAGCTGTTCGACGTGACCGACGCCGAACTCGCGCGGCTGCACGGCCCGATCGGCATCTATATCGGCAGCAAGACGCCGTCCGAAATCGCGATCTCGATTCTGGCCGAGATGACGGCGGTGAAGAACGGCGTGCAACTGCCTGCGGAAGCCGCGGTCGCGCATGCAAAACGCGCCGCCGAGCTGCCGCCAACCGGTGCGCAATGCGGGCTTGACTGATTCCGTCCGGCATTTCCTCCCGGCAGCGTGAGCGGCCATTACTGTGAGCAGGTTTGATTTGTCTCTACAACCGCCTCAGATATTCCCCTTCCAATCGTTGACATTGTTCAATCGACAATAACTCCCCGTCGATATAGTGATTTTGTAAACCTGGTCCATCAAGGAGCAGCAATGCAAACATCACGACGCAGTGATCAGCACGGGCGCCGCGCCTGCACCATGTACGGAGGCGCCGCATGAAGCACGTCATTCTCGGCAACGGCCCGGCCGGCGTGACCGCCGCCGAAACCATCCGCAAGAACGCGCCTGACGACGAGATCCTGCTGATCGGCGACGAATATGCGCCGCCGTACTCGCGGATGGCGATTCCGCATCTGCTGAGCGGCGAGATCGCCGAGGCCGGCACCTGGCTGCGGCGCGACGGCAACCATTTCAACCGGCTGCGCATCGCGCAGCAGACCGGGCGCGCGGTGCATGTCAGCAGCCGTACCCGCACCGTCAAGATGGACGACGGCGGCGTGATCGCCTTCGACAAGCTGCTGATCGCGACCGGCGCCGCGCCGCGTATGCCGCCGATTCCCGGCATCGATTTTCCCGGCGTGCATGCCTGCTGGACCATCGGCGATGCGCGCCGCATCATGCAGCTGGCGCGGCCCGGCGCGCGCGTGATCCTGATCGGCGCCGGTTTCATCGGCTGCATCGTGATGGAGGCGTTGGCCGCGCGCGGCGTCGACCTGACCGTGATCGAAAGACGCGACCGCATGCTGCCCAACATGCTGAGCGAAGGCGCCGGCAGGATGATCCGGCGCTGGTGCGAGCGCAAGGGCATCAAGGTACACACTTCGACGCGCGTGACGGCGATCGGCAGCCTGATGAGCGACATCGGTGCGCCGCGCATCGCACGGCTGTCGAGCGGCGAGCAGTTGCCGGCGGACCTGATCGTGTACTCGGCCGGAACCGTGCCCAACATCGATTTCCTGAAGGGTAGCGGCATCCGCTGCCTGCAGGGCGTGGTGGTCGACGCGGCGATGCAGACCAGCGTGCCGGGCGTGTATGCGGCCGGCGATTGCGCAGAGACTTTCGACAGCGTGACGGGCCGCAGCCTGATCTCCGGCGTGCAGCCGAACGCCGCCGACCAGGCTTACTGCGCGGCGCTCAATATGACCGGCAAGCATGCGTTCCAGCGCGGCACGCGGCAGATCGACGTGCTCGATACGATGGGCCTGATCTCGTCGTCGTTCGGACAATGGCAAGGCGTGCGCGGCGGGCAGTGGGTGGAATTCGCCGACGAAAGCAGCTTCCGTTTCCTGCGGCTGGAGTTCAGCCGCGATGTACTGATCGGCTGCAATGCGGTCGGACTGACCGAGCATTCGGCGATCCTGCGCAGCCTGATCCAGAACCAGGTACGGCTCGGCGAATGGAAGGACAAGCTGCTGCGGGATCCGAGCCTGTTGAAGGAAGCCTATACCGCCTGCGTCGAGGAGCAGTATGTGAACCAGGCGTCGGCGTTTCATGTGCCTGGCGGGCTGGCAGGCGGCGCCGCGCGGCATGTGATGTAAGGCGCGGCCGGCATCCACGGCGATTCGCGCGGCCGCCGAAAATGCAGGCGTTGCGGCTTCCTGGCCTGCAATCGATTCGACCCGTTCCCGCTCTCAAGTTGAAGATTCGCATCCGCGCGATGGCGGATTGAAATCTGCCATCGTATTCCGCGATGGCACGCTCGCCAAATACTGGTGTCCCTCTCCGCCTCCTCGGCCTATCATTTTCGCCATGTCGCCGGCGCTGCCGGATTTTCAATGGAAGAAATGATGCACGCCGATTCAAAACCCTCGTTGTCCGCGTTGTCCGGTGTGCGGGTGATTGAAATGGGCAGCCTGATCGCCGGCCCGTTCGCGGCGAAGACGCTGGGTGACTTCGGCGCCGACGTGATCAAGATCGAGCCGCCGAAGACCGGCGATCCGCTACGCTCATGGCGCACCGCGGAGGGCACCACATCGGTGTGGTGGCATGTGCAGGCGCGCAACAAGAAATCGGTCGCGATCGACCTGCGCCACGCCGAAGGGCAGGATCTGGTGCGCCGCCTCGCGTGTGAAGCGGACGTGGTGATCGAGAATTTCCGGCCCGGCACACTGGAGCAATGGGGCCTCGACTACGCGACGCTGTCGGCGCTGAATCCGAAGCTGATCATGCTGCGCATTTCCGGCTACGGCCAGACCGGGCCGATGCGCGACCTGCCGGGCTTCGGCGTGGTGGCCGAAGCAATGGGCGGCCTGCGCCACATCACCGGCATGCCGGGGCAGGCGCCGGTGCGGCCCGGTATCAGTATCGGCGATTCGCTGTCGGCATTGCACGGCGTGATCGGCATTCTGCTCGCGCTGTATCACCGCGCGGCCAATGGCGGCAGCGGGCAGATGATCGACGTCGCGCTGTACGAATCGGTATTCAACATGATGGAGGGCGCGGTGCCCGAGTTCGACCGCCACGGCGTGGTGCGCGAACCGGCCGGCAGCGCGTTGCAGGGCATTGCGCCGACCAATGCGTATCCGTCATCCGACGGCCGCTATGTGCTGATCGCCGGCAACGGCGACAGCATCTACCGCCGCCTGATGCATCTGATCGGCCGCGACGATCTCGGCGAAGACCCGGCGCTCGCGCGCAATCCGGGAAGGGTGCAACAGATGGAAAAGATTGATGCGGCAATTTCCGAATGGACCTCGCAGCGCACATTGCATGACTGTCTGCGGCAACTGGCGACGGCCGGCGTTCCGGCCGGCAAGGCCTATACGGTGAAGGACATCGTCGAGGATGAACATTACGCGGCGCGCGACATGCTGCGCAGCATTACGTTGAACGATGGTTCGATGCTGAAGGTTCCCGGCGTGGTGCCCAAGCTGTCCGCGACGCCGGGCGGTTTCGATGGCGGCGGCCCGGAGCTCGGCCAGCATACGGAACAGGTGCTGGCCGACCTCGGTGTCGATGCTGCGCGCATCGAACAGTTAAGACAGAACGGAGTGATCTGATGCCCGACTCGCAATATCAGCCCGGCCGTTTCGCCGGCCGAAAAATCGCGGTACACGATGTCATGCTGCGCGACGGCCTGCAGATCGAGCCGGTATTTGTGCCGACCGAAGAAAAGATCCGCATGGTCAATGACCTGAGCCGCACCGGCCTGAAAAAGATCGAGGTGACCTCGTTTACGTCGGCGAAGGCGATTCCCGCGCTGCGCGACGCGGAGGCGGTGATGAAGCAGATCGACCGCGTTGCTGGCGTGACCTATGTCGCGCTGGTGCCCAACATGCGCGGCGCCGAGCGCGCGCTGGAATGCGCGGCCGATGAACTGAACTTGGTGATGTCGGCGAGCGAAACGCACAACCTCGCGAACCTGCGCATGACGCGTGCGCAATCGCGTCGCGTGCTGGCGGAGATCATCGACGTCGCGCGCGGCCGTGCAGCGCTCAATGTATCGATCTCGACCGCGTTCGGCTGTCCGATGGAAGGGAATGTCGCCGCCGATGCCGTGCTCGAACTCGGCGACTGGTTCCTGGCACGCGGCGCGACCGGCATCACGCTGTGCGACACCACCGGCATGGCGAATCCGGCGCAGGTCGAAAGCCTGTGTCTCGGCCTGACCGAACGCTGGAAAGGCGCGCAGCTGACGCTGCATTTTCATGACACGCGCGGCATGGGGCTGGCGAACGTGCTGGCCGGGCTGAATGTCGGGATCGACCGCTACGATGCGTCGCTCGGCGGCCTGGGCGGTTGTCCGTATGCGCCTGGCGCCACCGGCAACGTCTGCACCGAGGACATGGTACACATGCTGGATGCGATCGGCTGCGACAGCGGGGTTGATCTCGACGCGCTGCTTGCCTGCGCCGCACGGCTGCCGCAACTGATCGGGCACGAGGTGACGGGGCAGGTCGGCAAGGCCGGCAAATGGGACCGCAAGCATACGCCGCCGGCGGACTTTGAAGAGACACGGGAACGCGCGCTGGCGCGGCCCTGAGCATTATTCCATTGACGTTCTGCGGGCCGGCCTCCCCGCAAACAGCGAAGTCACACGAGGCCAGTTCGTTCAATAACAGGAGACATGCAATGAAATTCGGAAAACTCGTTGTCGGGCTGGCGGCACTCGCCTGCGCCGTATCGGTATGGGCGCAGGAGCCGATCATCATCAAGTTCAGCCACGTCGTCGCACCCGACACGCCGAAGGGCAAATCCGCCGAATATTTCAAGAAGCTGGCCGAAGAGCGCACCCATGGCCGCGTCAAGGTCGAGGTGTACGCGAACAGCTCGCTGTACAAGGACAAGGAAGAAATGGAAGCACTGCAGCTCGGCTCGGTGCAGATGCTGGCGCCGCTGTCGTCCAAGCTGACCTCGATGGGCATGAATGAATTCCAGGTGTTCGACCTGCCGTACATGTTCGACAACATGGAAGAGGCGCACAAGGTCACGCAAGGGCCGATCGGCAAGGGCATGCTGAAGAAGCTGGATGCCAAGGGCATTGCCGGACTCGCATTCTGGGACAACGCATTCAAGGAAATCACCGCCAACAAGCCGCTGCGCACACCGGCCGATTTCAAGGGCCTGAAGATGCGCATCACGCCGTCCAAGGTGATCGATGCGCAGATGCGCGCGCTGGGTGCGAATCCGCAGGTGATCGCGTTCTCGGAACTGTATACCGCGCTGCAGACAGGCACTGTCGACGGCCAGGAAAACCCGACCTCGAACATCACGACGCAGAAGTTTTTCGAAGTGCAGAAGTACATGACCATGACCGACCACAGCTTCCATAACTACACGCTGGTTGCGAACAAGAAGTTCTGGGACGGTCTGCCGCCGGATATCCGCAAGACGCTCGACGGCGTGGTGCGCGATACCACCGCTTACTTCAACGGCATGGCGCAGAAGGAAAACGACGACGCACTGGCCGCGATCAAGGCCAACGGCAAGATGCAGGTCATCACACTGACGCCGCAGGAAAAGAATGGCCTGAAGAAGGCACTGGTCGGACTGCACAAGAAATTCGAACCGGTGGTTGGCAAGGAACTGATCCAGTCGATTTATCGCGAAACGAATTTCGATCCGAACAAGCTATAAGACGTTTTAACGAAACCGGCGATCGCCGGTTTTCAAGTCGGACAGCGGTGATGACTTTCTTACTTCCGCATGCTCCGCAGCTTTCCCAAAGTGGCGAGCAAGATTCCCTCCCTCTTGCAGGGGGAGGGCTAGGGAGGGGGTAGTGCGTTCGAGACGGCGCCGCAGCATCTTGAACGCACGGCCCTGATGCTCACTCCTCCAACCGTATCCGCATGAAACTCGCAAAGCGCGGCAGCCCGGTCTTCGTGTATCCGCGATAGCGATAGGTGACGATACTGCCGATCGGCGGCGGCGAGCGCCGCTCGGCGTCCGACAGTCCGCTGCCGAGGCGGAAGCGTTTTCCGTCGGGCGTTTCCATCAGCAGCGCACCACACATGCCCGCATATTTCCCCTTGCCCGGAACGTACGCGACCACCCTTGCCTCGGCATCCGGTTGCGGTTTCAGCTTCAGCAATGCATCGCCGCGACCGGTTTGCCAGACGGCATCGGCACGATGCAGCACCAGGCCTTCGCCGCCGCCGCGTATCACTTCATCCAGTCGCGCTTTCAGTTCTTGTCTATTGGCGACGCGGAACTGGGGCCGGAACCTGAGCCATGCGGTGCCGGTGCGGGTAACGCTCGCCTTCAGCGCCGCACTGCGTTCGGTGAACGTGCCGGCGCCGCCCGGCCATTCGAAAACCTGATAGCTGATGCTGCGCCACTCCGCGTCCAGCGGCACCGCGCGGCGCACCGCCGCCGAAACCTGGTCGAAGCGTTGCCTTGCGATCCACAACTCGCCATCGAGCGGATGCGCAGGCAGGCCGGCAGTGAACCAGGCGGGGGCATGAATGATCCGGCCGCTGCGGAAGTGCAACGCCTTGCCGTCCCATAACGCGCGCACGCCGTCCAGTTTTTCGCTGACCCAGTAGCCGGCGGGATCGCTTGCCTCGTCGTAGGCCGACGCAAGCAGCACTTCGGGCGCGGCGGCATGTGCATCGGCGGCGATCGCGGGAGCGGTTTCGGCAAAGCTGGGCGGGGACAGCGCGGGCAGCGCACCGCTCAGCAAAAGCAGCGCGAGCAGCCGGCGCAGCCGTGGGAATGGCGTGGATTTCATTGACCTCTCCTGGTTTGCGGTAGCGCTTCGTTTGCCATTGCCCGCTTCGACATAGGCATACAGGCGCGCGCTCCGCGATTTATGGAGTTGTCATTTTATTCACAAAATGCCGAATGGCAAAGCAGGGCGCGCGAAGCGGCGGAGCGGCGCATGCGCTCGGCGCAGATTTTTAGTGGCGCCAGCCGCCGTTCAAAGCAGCTTGTCGAGCGTGATCGGCAGGTCGCGCACGCGCTTGCCGGTCGCGTGCCAGACCGCGTTCGCGATCGCCGCGCCGACGCCGACGATGCCGATCTCGCCGATGCCTCTCGCGCCGAGCGAATTGATGTGCGGGTCCTCTTCGTCGAGCACGATGACCTCGATCTCGCCCACATCGGCATTCACCGGCACATGGTATTCGGCCAGATTGGCATTGACCGGACGGCCGTTGCGCAGGTCGTACTCGGTCTGTTCCATCAGCGCCAGCCCGATACCCCAGACGATGCCGCCCATCAGCTGGCTGCGGCCGGTCTTCCGGTTCAGCAAGCGGCCGACGCCATAGCTGCCGACCACGCGATGCACCCGCACTTCACCGAGATCGGGATCGACGCGCACTTCGGCGAACACCGCGCCGAACGAATGCAATGAATACTTCTGCCGCTCGTCGCCCGGCTCGGCATGCATCGTCGCTTCCACCGGCTGGCCGCCGTGCCGCGCGATCACCGCCGCGATCGGTTCGCGCCGCGCCGGGTCGGAGCGGCGCGCCAGCCAGCCGTCCTCGACCGTGACATCCTCGAGCGGCGCGCCGAACAGCGGCGAGCCGCTGTCGGCCAGCGCGATGCCGATCAGCTTCAGGCGCGCCGCCTCGCCGGCGGCCTGCACCGCCGGCGCGACGCTGGCAACCGATTGGGAGCCGCCCGATACCGGCGCTTCCGGGAAATCGGTGTCGCCTAGCTCGAAGCGCACCTTATCCGGCGCGATGCCGAGCGCGTCTGCGGCCACCTGCGTCATCACGGTATAGGTGCCGGTGCCGAGATCTTGCGATCCGGAACGTACCAGCGCCGTGCCGTCCGGCAGGATGCGTGCGATTGCCGACGCGCGCTGACGGATCGCCGGATAGGTCGCGCTCGCCATGCCCATGCCGACCAGTTTGCCGTCGGCGCGCATCGAGCCCGGTTGTGGCGTGCGGTGCTCCCAGCCGAAGCGCTCGGCGCCGGTCCGGTAGCATTCGCGCAGCGATTTGCCGGACCATGGACGGTGTTTTTCCGGATCGGTTTGCGCATCGTTGCGCAGCCGCAGCGCGATCGGGTCGATCTTCAATGCATAGGCCAGTTCATCGAGCGCCGCTTCCAGTGCGAAGCTGCCGGTCGCTTCGCCCGGCGCGCGCATGAAGGTCGGCGTGCCGGTGTTCAGCGATGCCAGCCGGTGGCTGGTCTGCTGGTTGGGGCAGGTGTACAGCATGCGCGTCAGCAGCGCCGACGATTCGACCCAGTCTTCGATGAACGAAGTGCTGGCGACGACATCGTGCCGCAGCGCGCTCAGCCGGCCGTCGGCCTCGGCAGCCGCCAGCAGATGCTGCTCGGTGCGCGGCCGGCCGCCGACCGGGCCGAACATCTGCGGCCGTTCCAGCACCAGCTTGACGGGTCGCCCGCACTGGCGCGCCGCCATCGCGGCCAGCACCACATGCGACCAGGTCGATCCTTTGCAGCCGAAACCGCCGCCCACAAACGGGCAGAGCACGTGTACCTGTTCAGGCGCGATGCCGAAGGTTTTGGCGACCGTCTTGCGCACCCCGGACACATACTGGGTGCTGTCGTACAGCGTCAGGTGATCGCCGTCCCACGCCGCGACGGTCGCGTGCGGCTCCATCGGGTTGTGGTGCTCCATCGGCGTGGTATAGATTTCGTCGATTGCGGTATGGCCCGCGCGCAGGCCTGCCTGCAGATCGCCGCGCACGCTGTCGGGCTCGCTGTCCTTCACCTTCTCCGGTTTGTGCGCGGCGAGTTTTGCCTGGTTGAAATCGAGCTGCGCCGCCTGCCTGTGGTAACGCACGCGCAGTCGGTCCGCCGCATCCTGCGCGTGTTCCAGCGTGTCGCCGACCACCAGCGCGATCGGCTGCTTGTTGTAATGCACGCGGTCGTCCTGCAGCAGGTTCAGCACGCGCCCGGCGGGTGGTGAACCGGCGCCCGCCTTGCCGCCGGCCGGCAGCTTGAGCGCATTCCGGTGCGTCATCACCAGCAGTACGCCGGGCATGTCGGCGGCAATCGAGGTGTCGATCGCCTCGATGCGGCCGTGCGCGATTGTGCTCAGCACCAGCACCGCATGTGCCATGCGCGGCAGCGCGTGTTCGGCCGCGTAGCGCGCGCTACCGGTGACCTTCAGCCTGCCGTCGGTGCGGTCCAGTGGCTGTCCGATGATGCTCATGCGATGCCTCCCGCCGTCTGCAGTGCGCGTATCAGCGCGCGCCGCGCCAGTTCCACCTTGAAGGCATTGTGGCGATACGGTTGAGCGCCGTGCAGCGCGACGGCGGCGGCGTCCTGCAGCGAGGCTGCGTTCAGCGGCTTGCCGATCAGCGCGTTTTCCGCATCGATGCTGCGCCACGGCTTGTGCGCGACACCGCCCAGCACGACGCGCGCATTGCGCACGGCGCCGCCGCGCAGGTCGAGCGCGGCGGCCACCGATACCAGCGCGAAGGCGTAGCTGGCACGGTCGCGCACCTTCAGGTAATGCGCATGCTCGGCGAACGGCGATGGCGGCAGGTCGACCGCGGTGATCAGTTCGCCGGCGCCGAGATTGGTGTCCTGCTGCGGTGTGTTGCCCGGCAGCCGGTGGAAATCGGTGAACGCGATGCGGCGCTCGCCCTGCGGTCCGCGCACCCGCACCACCGCATCCAGCGCCGCCAGCGCGACGCTCATGTCGGATGGATTGACGGCGATGCATTGCTCGCTCGCGCCGAGGATCGCATGGATACGATTGAAGCCGTCCTTCGCGGCGCAGCCGGAGCCCGGCGCGCGCTTGTTGCACATCTCGAAGCCGGTATCGTAGAAGTAGTAGCAGCGGGTGCGCTGCATCAGGTTGCCGCCCACGGTTGCCATGTTGCGCAATTGCGGCGATGCGCCGGCCAGCAGCGCCTGCGCCAGCAGCGGATAGCGCTGCCGGATCAGCGGATGATTGGCCGTATCGCTGTTGCGCGCCAGCGCGCCGATACGCACGCCGCCGTCCGGCAGTTCGGCGATCTCCGCCAGCGCGAGACGGTTGAGATCCACCAGCCGCAGCGGTTGTTCGACGCCGCCCTTGATCAGATCCAGCAGATTGGTGCCGCCGCCGATGAATTTCACGCCCGGCTGCTGGGCCAGGCGCAGCGCATCGTCGACATTGGCGGCACGTTCGTAGTATAGGGAGTGCATGAGGGCTTCGCCGGTTCAGGTGCTGGCCACGGCGCGAATCGCCGCAACGATGTTGGGATAGGCGCCGCAGCGGCACAGGTTGCCGCTCATGCGCTCACGGATTTCGTCGTCGCTCAGCGCGACATGCGCAGCGCGCACGTCGGGCGTGGCCGCGCTTACGCTGCCGGCGCGCGCCTCGTCCAGCAGCGCCGCCGCCGAACAGAGCTGGCCCGGCGTGCAGTAGCCGCACTGAAACGCGTCATGCTCAATGAATGCCGCCTGCAGTGGATGCAGCTCGTCGCCGTGCGCCAGTCCCTCGACGGTCGTGATCTCCTTGCCCTCCTGCATGATCGCCAGCGTCAGGCAGGCATTGATGTGGCGGCCGTCGACCAGCACCGTGCAGGCGCCGCATTGCCCGCGGTCGCAGCCTTTCTTGGTGCCGCTGAGCCCGATCACTTCGCGCAAGGTGTCGAGCAGGGTGGTGCGCGGTTCCAGAGACAGTTGGTATTGCTTGCCGTTGATGTGCAGATTGACTGGCTGGGGCGGGACGAACGGCGGCATCGCGGGTGACGTTGGCATCGGTGTGCTCCTGGCGGGCGCTTGCGCATCGGCAAAGGGTGCGGCAATCGCGGACGCAGCGGCAATGGCCGATTGCATGAAGCTGCGCCGGGAAAGGCGCGGGCCGTCCGGGCAATCGCTTCCGTTTCGTTGGCGTCGTTCGGCCACGGCCGACTCCCGCAAGAATGAATGGCGGATTCAAGAAGCGGAAAATGGAGCAAATACGATGCCAGCCGCCAGTGGCGGCCGGGCGATGGCGGCGTGAGCGGCAGCGTCGGCGGTCCGGCGCAATTTTTATACGGCGCAGGTAAGGCTTACATGCGATAGCGACGGGCCAAGTGAATGCCAGCTGCGCGTACGCATCCCAATACACCTCGGTCGCGGGACTGAATCCGATATTGTCCTTTTGTATACGGATTCGGAATAGACGGCGCATGTTATCCGTGGCATGGATTGAAGCATTCCAGGCGGTCACAAACCGGTCGCCGGCCGGATGTTTTCGCGTAGAATCGCGGGGAATTGCGCATGTCGGGGTGCTTCCCCGCAACAGGCGCGATTCCACACCAACTCACCGCGAAAACACATGAGCATCAAATCCGATAAATGGATTCGCCGCATGGCGCAGGAACAGCGCATGATCGAGCCGTTCGAAGCCGGTCAGGTACGCAACGTCGACGGCCACAAGATCGTCAGCTACGGCACCTCGTCGTACGGCTACGACATCCGCTGCGCCGACGAATTCAAGATCTTCACCAACATCAACAGCACCATTGTCGATCCGAAGAATTTCGATGAAAAATCGTTCGTCGATTTCAAGGGCGACGTCTGCATCATCCCGCCGAATTCGTTCGCGCTGGCGCGCACCGTCGAATACTTCCGCATCCCGCGCAGCGTGCTCACCATTTGCCTCGGCAAGTCGACCTACGCGCGCTGCGGCATCATCGTCAACGTGACGCCGTTCGAGCCGGAATGGGAAGGCTATGT